>CAYPIY010000001.1:0-135280 GCA_964410965.1 uncultured Bacteroidota bacterium
CGCGAAGGCGGACGCACCGTCGGCGCCGGCGTCGTCACGAAAATCTACAAGTAATGAACGTATGGATAGGGGAGTGGCTCAATTGGCAGAGCGGCGGTCTCCAAAACCGTAGGTTGCAGGTTCAAGTCCTGTCTCCCCTGCTTAACTTAAACGAATGATACTGACATGATTGCAAAAACCAAAGAATTTATAATGAATGTCCGGTCCGAAATGAAAAAGGTCAGCTGGCCGACAAAAGATCAGCTGATTGGATCAACAATTATCGTTGTCATTTTATGGATCATGCTCTCGATTTATGTATTCACATCCGACCGTATTTTACAGTACGTTGTGAAACAGTTTCTGGTATAGTCTGTCCTGACGAATCCGAATCTTGAAAGAAAAAGCAAAGTGGAAAAATCCGAAAACATAACCGAACAATCCGAAATCAAAGACGACATAGTCCGTCCTGATAACACCAAGTGGTATACCTTGCGAGTGTATTCCGGTCAGGAGGCCAAGGTAAAGAATTATATTCAGCGTGAACTTGAGCTTCAGGGGCTTGCTGATAAGGTATTCCGTATCCTGGTTCCTTCCGAAACGATCATTGAAATGAAAAACGGAAAGAAAAAGGAGAAAAACCGCTCATTCCTTCCGGGTTATCTTATCATTGAAATGATCGATGATAAAATGGTTCAGCATGTTATAACAAATACGACGGGTGTAGTAAGTTTTGTGGGGCCTAAAAATTTTCCCCAGCCTTTACGTCCTGAGGAAGTTGATCGTATGCTTGGTCGCATGCATGAAAAACGCGATGTGACCGTATTTGTCGTACCCTTCCGAGTAGGAGATCATATCCGGATCATTGACGGACCATTCACGGATTTCACAGGTTATGTAGATGAAATAAATTTTGAGAAAAACAAGCTGAAAGTCATGGTAAGCATATTCGGCCGGTCAACACCTGTAGAATTGGATTTTCTTCAGGTTAAAATGGAATGATTTTAATTAACTTATTTACTATTTTTCAAGAGGTTTAACAATGAAAAAAGTGGTCGCGCAAGTTAAGCTGCAAATTCCAGCAGGATCTGCGAATCCACAGCCTCCAGTTGGTCCCGCACTCGGTCAGCACGGGGTCAATATTATGGAATTCTGCAAGGCGTTTAATGCCAAGACACAGGATCAAAAGGGGCTGATTATACCCGTCGTCATCACGGTATATGCTGACCGGTCGTTTACATTTATCCTGAAAACCCCGCCTGCTGCTGTACTTGTAAAGAAGCTGGCGAATGTTGAAAAAGGGTCAGCTCAGCCTAACCGTAACAAGGTTGGAAAAATATCCCGGGCCAAAATCAAAGAAATCGCCACTCTCAAGATGCCTGATCTGAATGCGAAAAACATCGAAGGTGCCATGAGAATGATAGAGGGAACGGCGAAAAGCCTGGGAATTGAAGTTGTCGATTAATTAACTAAACCACATATTGTGGGAGAATATATCCGTTCAACAGGATTCATTCGTTATGAAGGAAAGAATATGAGAAAAAGAAGTAAGCGTTACAAGACGTTGGCAAAAAAAATCGATCGCAAGCTGGATTACTCGATTGCAGATTCATTCAGATTGCTGAAAGAATGTGCGAATACTAAGTTCACAGAATCGGTTGAAATTTCTGTCAATCTTGGCGTCGATCCCAAGCAGGCAGACCAGGCGCTTCGCGGAACCGTACTTTTGCCGCACGGCACCGGAAAAACAGTTCGCGTTCTGGTAATCACTAAAACGAAAGACGCCGATGCAAAAGCCGCTGGTGCCGATCATGTCGGTTTCGAGGATTATTTGCAGAAAATCAAGGAGGGCTGGACGGATGTGGATGTGATCATCGCAACGCCCGAAGCGATGGGTGAACTCGGCAAGCTCGGGAAAGTGCTTGGTCCAAAGGGTCTGATGCCGAATCCCAAGAGCGGCACTGTAACTCAGGATATCACCAAGGCTGTTTCCGAAGTCAAAGCCGGCCGTGTGGAATTTCGTGTCGATAAGCAGGGGATTATCCATGTTGCCATTGGAAAAACCAGTTTCACACAGGAACAGCTAGTAGATAATTTCAGGGGATTCATCACCACGATCCTGAGAATGAAACCTGCGACTTCAAAGGGAACCTATTTACAAAAAGTCAGCGTTTCTACTTCCATGGGTCCCGGGATACGCGTTAATACACAGGAAGTCGGCGCATTAATTCACAAAAATTAAAAAATGTCATAAAGGCCGAAATATGAAAAAAGAAGAAAAACAGGTTTTAATTGATGAACTGACGGAAAAGTTTAAAAGCGCCTCCAGCTTTTACCTGACCGATTTTACAGGAATCAATGTTCAGAAAATGGAATCTCTCCGCAAAAAAATAAGAAGCGCTAATTCAGAGTTCAGGGTAGTAAAGAACACGCTTGCAAAAATTGCTTTGGAACGAGCCGGATACGATAAGGACATTCAAAAGCATTTTGAGGGTCCGACGGGTATCGCCTTCGGATTTGATGATGCGGTTGCCCCTGCTAAAGTCCTGGTTGACTTTCTGAAGGAAAAAGAAAACGAGAAGATGAAAGTCAAGGCTTGCCTGGTGGAAAAACAGCAATTTGACGGATCAACGCTTGAGGCTATATCGAAAATGCCGTCTAAGAAAGACCTGCTGGCCCAGATTGCCGCACTGCTGAATTCACCCATGCAGAACCTGGTTATGCTCTTGAATTCGCCCTTGCAGAACCTCGTTGGCGTGCTTGAATCGCTGAAAGAGAAAAAAGCGGCATAATAATTAAAAAAAATTCATTTTAACTAATAATTTCATTAACAACAAACCGTCTTAATTTGTCAACCGCTGAAACCGGCTGACCGGCGGTAAAAAAACAGGAGAAAGAACAATGGCTGCAACAAGAGAAGATGTCCTCGAATATTTAGCAAATGCGAATATGGTGGAAATCGGGGAACTGGTAAAAGAGATTAAAAGCCGTTTTGGTGTTGAAATCGCAGCGCCGGTAGCGGTAGCGGCTGCAGGACCCGTTGCCGGAGCGGCGGCGGCAGTGGCTGAAGAAAAAACGGATTTCACAGTCAAGTTGACCAGTGCCGGATCTCAGAAGATCCAGGTCATCAAGGTTCTCCGTGAAGTCACAAACCTGGGCCTTAAGGAAGCGAAAGATCTCGTGGACGGGGCTCCCGCAGTTGTCAAAGAAGGCGTGCCGAAAGACGAAGCCGAAAAAATCAAAGCCAAATTCGTCGAAGTTGGCGCTACAATCGATATCGTATAATTTATACGGTTAATCCAAACCGCTCTTTTACATTTTGTTTTCAAAGGGGACGGCTCCGTGCCGTCCCCTCATTTTAATGAAAATCCAGGCGATAATATGGATTTTTTGTGAAACGGTGCATAAGCCCTTGTGCCGTATTTTTTGAAATGTTTTTCATTCTTCTTTATTTAACCAAAGGTGAGTCCCTTGAAGAATAAAAAATTGATTGAACGTTCTTCTTTTGCAAAAAATCCAAGTGTTCTGAAAATTCCCGATCTTCTTGAAATTCAGATTGATTCGTATAAAGAGTTTCTCCAGGAAGATGTCCCACCCGAAAAAAGAACAAATACAGGGCTGCAGGCAGTTTTTTTAAGTTCTTTTCCTGTTGAAGACGCTAAAGAACTTTTCAAGTTAGAATTCCGAAAATATTATACTGAACGTCCAAAATACGATGTCCGCGAATCCCAGGAACGCGGTGTGACATTTTCCATTCCGCTTAAGGCAACATTGCGGCTTTCCAGCAAAAAATCAGCGGAAGACAAGCATCCGGATGAAATCATAGAGCAGGATGTCTATCTTGGCAATTTACCTGCCATTACGGAACGAGGAACTTTTGTCATTAACGGCGCGGAACGTGTCATCGTAAGCCAGCTTCACAGATCTCCGGGTGTCTTTTTCGACGAATCCATCCACCCGAACGGGACAAAAATGTTTTCAGCCCGTGTAATTCCTTTCCGAGGTTCCTGGATTGAGTTTACAACTGACGTAAATGATGTGTTATATGTATTTATCGATCGTAAAAAGAAATTTCCGGTAACAACCTTTTTACGCGCCTTAGGTTATTCATCCGATCGTGAAATGCTGCAGTTGTTCGGCGTAATTGATGAAATCGAACTTGCCCGGCTCGATGTTTCTACCATTGAAGACCGCCAGTTAGCTATAGACATAGTCAATGAAGAAACGGGTGAAATTATAGCCGAAAAAACGGAAAAAATCACCGAAGAACTCATTTCAAAACTTAAAAAACATAAAATTAAAAAGATTGACCTGATTAAAACCGAGGAATTGATTCCGGAAGTGCTGGCCAACACAATCCGCAAGGATGTTACGAAGACTGAGCAGGAGGCTTTGGAGCAGATTTACCGGCAGTTGCGCTCAGGCGATGCTCCAGATCTGGAAACGGCTCGCAGCCTTCTTGAACGGCAGTTTTTCAATTCTAAGCGATATGATTTGGGTGATGTTGGACGAAATCGAATTAATAAAAAATTAAATTTAAGCATTCCGGAATCGACAACAGTACTTACTAAAGAAGACATCATAGCAATTATTAAAGCACTGATCGAGCTGAGGAATGGAACCAGAGGTACAGATGATATTGATCACCTCGGAAACCGACGCGTCAGAACGGTAGGGGAGCAGCTTGCGGCCCAGTTTAGTGTAGCACTGACCCGTATGACGCGAACGATCAGAGAGCGGATGAACTTAAGGGATAATGAAAACTTATCTCCGCAGGATTTAGTCAATGCCCGTACGATTTCCAGCGTTATCAATACGTTTTTTGGAACTTCGCAATTATCACAATTTATGGATCAGACGAATCCGTTGTCCGAACTGACTCATAAACGCCGATTATCGGCATTAGGACCCGGTGGTCTTTCACGCGAAAGAGCCGGTTTTGAGGTTCGTGACGTTCATTATACTCATTACGGACGACTTTGCCCGATTGAAACTCCCGAAGGGCCGAATATCGGTTTGATATCCTCCTTATGCATTTTCGGAAGGATCAATCGATATGGTTTCATAGAAACGCCATACCGAAAAGTCACAAACGGGAAAGTAAATCCAGGGATCGAGTTCCTGACTGCAAGTGATGAGGATGAAAAGACAATTGCTCAGGCCAATGAAGGTCTCAGTGAAAAAGGGGTTTTCACCAGCAACTCAGTGAAAGCGAGGCAAAAAGGAGATTTTCCTATAGTCACTCCCCAAGAGGTCGATTATATGGATATCTCCCCGGCTCAGATTGTCAGTCCGGCCGCAGCGCTGATCCCATTTCTGGAACATGATGACGCAAACCGGGCTTTGATGGGATCGAACATGCAGCGACAGGCTGTACCACTGATGGTACCGGAAGCGCCGATTGTCGGAACAGGTCTTGAACGGGCCGTTGCAATTGATTCACGTTCCGCGGTTCTTACTGAAATTGACGGTTTGGTAGAATCGGTTTCTTCAACTGACATTACGATTCGCCGCAAAGGCTCTGTAAAAAAAGCCAAACCGGATTCGTCGGATATCATAACCTATAAATTATTGAAGTTTTTCCGTACGAATCAGGATACCTGCATCAATCAGCGGCCACTTGTTCATGCAGGTGATGAGGTCAAAGCCGGCCAGATTATCGCTGACGGTTGTGCAACCGATCATGGTGACCTAGCCCTCGGAAGAAATGTTCTTGTTGCTTTTATGCCCTGGCGCGGTTATAACTTTGAAGACGCGATTATTCTCAGTGAAAAACTGGTTAAAGAGGATGTTTTCACATCCATTCACATCGAAGAATTTGAAATCCAGGTTCGAGACACCAAACGCGGCGAAGAAGAACTGACGAGGGAAATTCCCAATGTAAGTGAAGACGCCACCAAGGATCTTGATGAAAACGGTATTATTAGAATCGGCGCCGAAGTGTTTCCCGGTGATATTCTTGTTGGTAAAGTCACTCCAAAAGGGGAAACTGATCCGACACCTGAAGAAAAACTGCTGAAAGCCATATTTGGAGATAAAGCAGGAGAAATGAAAGATGCTTCCCTCAAAGCTCCTCCGGGCATGAATGGAATCGTCATCTCCACTAAGCTATTCAGCCGCAAGAAAAAGGATTCCGAATCTAAAAAACAGGATCAGCAGAAACTTGAAGAACTGGATATTGAACTGAAAAAACAAATGCGCAAGCTGAAAAACAATTTCCGGGATGAGATTTCCAGGTTATTAGCAGGAAAAGTGGCCTCATATGTGATTTATAATGACGGTTCTGATTTCATAAAGAAAGGTAAAAAATTTACGGAGGAGATGTTTAAAAATCTTGATCCTTCGGAAATCAATATACCTGAAAGCCGCTGGACCGAAGATGAAGAAACAAATGAAATGGCAAATTTTCTCATCGACAACTATGAACGGACGATAGAAGAGATAGAAATGGAGCACAATACCGACAGGTATCGATTACAGGTCGGAGATGAACTGCCTCCGGGGATTGTTCAACTGGCGAAAGTCCAGATTGCCAAAAAAAGGAAAATCACGGTGGGTGACAAAATCGCCGGACGTCACGGGAACAAGGGTGTAGTTGCGAAAATTGTTCCGGAAGAGGATATGCCGTTCCTGGATGACGGAACACCTGTTCAGATCGTTCTGAATCCTCTCGGTGTACCCTCGCGCATGAATCTTGGACAGGTATTTGAGACTTCGCTGGGCTGGGCAGGAAAAAAACTGAACAAATATTTTGCAACCCCCGTTTTTGATGGCGCAAAAAGCGATGAAGTAGAATCCGAACTGGAAAAAGCGGGATTGCCGGTTCATGGTAAAATCAGGCTGACGGACGGACGGACAGGTGAGAAATTTCATCAGGAAACCATGGTTGGGTACATATACATGATGAAACTGAATCATCTTGTTGACGATAAAATCCACGCCCGGTCCATAGGACCATATTCGCTTATTACACAGCAACCCCTCGGCGGAAAAGCCCAATTCGGCGGACAGCGATTTGGCGAAATGGAAGTCTGGGCTCTTGAAGCCTATGGAGCCGCACATACATTACAGGAAGTTCTTACCTACAAATCAGATGATGTCAACGGCCGGGCCAAGGTCTACGAATCAATTGTCAAAGGTGATAATTTACCCGAAGCGGGCATACCGGAATCCTTTAATGTTCTTGTTCGGGAATTGCAGGGATTGGGACTTGAGGTTAAAATTGAATAAACACATGATAATTTATGTACATTATGCGATTAACTCAAAACGATTAAATTAAAAACTAATAATCCTCACAGAGGAGATTAAAGTGTCATATTTATCAAACACAAGTTTAGCTAAAAATTTTTCAAGTATTACAGTAGGGATCTCTTCGCCTGACGCAATATTAAGCCGTTCCTATGGTGAAGTCACTAAAGCTGAAACGATTAATTACCGAAGTTTTAAACCCGAAAAAGACGGATTATTTTGTGAAAAAATATTTGGCCCTGTCAAAGACTGGGAATGCCATTGCGGAAAATATAAGAGAATCCGATATAAGGGTATCATTTGTGATCGGTGTGGGGTCGAAGTCACTCAAAAATCGGTCAGGCGAGAAAGGATGGGACACATATCTCTTGCAGTTCCTGTTGTCCATATCTGGTTTTTCCGCTCACTGCCTTCAAAAATAGGCAGTCTTCTGAGTATGAGTATCAAGCAACTGGAAAAAATCATATATTATGAGCATTATGTGGTGATTCAGCCAGGGAAAAGCGGACTGAGGGTTAAAGACATCATCCCGGAAGAGGAATTGTACAGAATAAAAGAAGAATTAGGGAAAGAAGACAGCGATCTCCCTAATAACCATCCAGACAAATTCATCGCTTTGATAGGTGGCGAAGCTGTAAAAGAACTTTTAAAACGCGTTGACGTAGAACAAATATCGATCGATCTCCGCCGGGGATTAAAAGATCCCAACACATCCCAGCAAAAAAGGGTAGATTATTTAAAACAACTTAGGATTGCTGATGCTTTCAGAATCAGAAGCGAAGAAACTTTCAATAAGCCTGAATGGATGGTTCTTGATGTTATCCCAGTCATTCCGCCAGAACTGAGACCCCTGGTTCCTCTGGAAGGGGGCCGTTTCGCGACAAGTGATCTGAATGATCTTTACCGGAGAGTGATTATCCGCAATAACCGATTACGCAAACTGCTCGAAATCAAGGCACCCGAAGTTATTTTGCGCAATGAAAAACGTATGCTTCAGGAATCAGTAGATTCCCTTTTTGATAATTCCAGAAAAACGGCAGCCGTTCGGAGTGATAGCAATCGTCCTTTAAAGTCTCTTTCAGATATGTTAAAGGGGAAGCAGGGACGGTTTCGTCAGAACCTGCTAGGAAAACGGGTGGATTATTCTGGACGTTCTGTAATTGTCGTGGGTCCTGAATTGAGGCTTCATGAATGCGGGCTCCCTAAGGAAATGGCCGTAGAATTGTTCAAACCCTTCATTATCAGGAAACTGGTAGAACGGGGTTATGTAAAAACCGTAAAGAGTGCCAAAAGAATGGTCGATAAACATCCGCCGGAAGTATGGGAAATCCTTGAAAAAATTGTGGAAGATCATCCCGTTCTTCTGAATCGCGCTCCGACCCTTCACCGTTTAGGCATTCAGGCATTCCAGCCTGTCCTGATCGAAGGAAGGGCCATTCAGATTCATCCGCTGGTATGTGCGGCTTTCAACGCCGATTTCGATGGCGACCAAATGGCAGTGCACGTCCCTTTGTCTTACGAATCACAGATTGAAACGCGTTTGCTTATGTTATCAAGCCATAATATCATTCAGCCTTCAAGCGGCAGACCTATTGCTATTCCCTCCCAGGATATGGTTCTTGGTTGCTATTACCTGACCAAGCAACGAAGCGGGGTTAGGGGAGAGGGTATGAAATTTTCCTCTATGTCGGAAGTAATAATTGCTTTTGATGCTGAAGTAGTTGATCTGCATGCTGGAATTCAGCTTCGATTTCCTGAAGAAATACAACCTGGTGAAAAACCTAAGTACATTAAAACAACAGTGGGGCGGGTCATTTTCAATGAAATTGTTACATCACCCATGCGTTTCATCAATGAATTGCTGACAAAGAAAAAAATTGAGGAAATCATAGCCAGGATGCACTCGGATTACGGTAACCTTATCACTGTAGAATTCTTAGACAAACTTAAGGATCTGGGCTTCAGGTTTGCTACTAAATCAGGTTGTTCCATTGGAATTGAGGATGTTTTATCTCCGAAAAACAAGGATGAAGTGCTGAAACGATCCAGAGCGGAAGTTGAAAAAGTCACACGAACTTATCATAACGGACTCATGACTGACGGAGAAAGGTATAATAAAGTTATCGATATTTGGACACACGCTTCAAATGAAGTAGCTTCGGCGATGTACGAAGAAGTGGCAAAATCTGATAGCGGTTTCAACCCCGTATTTATGATGATGGATTCGGGAGCACGCGGTTCAAGGGATCAGATCAAACAATTAGGTGGCATGCGCGGTCTTATGTCGAAACCACAAAAAAGCATGACAGGTCAAGTTGGTGAAATTATTGAACATCCTATTACTTCCAGTTTCAAGGAAGGGCTTTCGGTTTGGGAATATTTTATATCAACGCACGGAGCACGAAAAGGACTTGCTGATACGGCATTAAAAACAGCAGATGCTGGTTATCTTACTCGACGACTTGTAGATGTGGCACAAGATGTCATTGTTTCAGAAGTTGATTGTGGCACGATTCTTGGCGTAAAAACAAGCGCAATCAAGGAAGGCGAAGAAATTAAGGAATCACTGGGCGAACGATGCCTCGGCCGTGTTGCTGCAGATGATGTTGTGGATCCGTCAACGGGTGATATCTTTATTGAAGCCGGAGAACTTATTGACGAAGTTAAAGCTGAATTACTCAACGATTCTCCAATCGAATCCGTAACGATCAGATCCGTCTTAACTTGTGAGTCACGACGGGGTATATGTGCAAAATGTTATGGCCGAAATCTGGCTTCCGGAAAACTGGCGGATATGGGGGAAGCCGTAGGCGTCATGGCAGCCCAGTCAATCGGGGAGCCTGGAACCCAGCTTACTCTCCGGACATTTCATATTGGCGGTGTGGCGATGCGGATCGGGGAACAATCTCAGGCCCTCGCTAAGAGCGACGGACATGTTGTGTTCAGCGAAGGGATGAGGCTCCTGGAACGTAAATCAGACGGAACCCTGATCTCTCTCAGTCGTACGGCTAAGATCGAATTATATGACAACAACCGACTTGTCTATGTCTATAAAATTCCTTATGGTTCAGTAGTAAAAGTCCATGATGGACAAACAGTAAAAAAGAACTCGCCAATCATGAGCTGGGATCCGTTCAACACGCCTATCATCGCTGAAAATGATGGTACGATTTACTATGAAGGTATAAAAGACGGTATTACCTGCCGAGAAGAAGCTGATGAAGCTACAGGCCGAAAGGAAATCGTAATTATCGATTCAAAAGACAAGAAAATCACGCCATCCATTGTCATTAAACACGGCAGGGAACTAATTGAATCACATATACTTCCAACACGCGCTTTTCTTGCCGTTAAGGAAGGACAAGCCATACAGGCCGGAGATCCGATAGCGAAAATTCCACGAGAGATGACAAAAACCAAGGACATTACGGGCGGTTTACCCCGAGTTCAGGAGTTATTTGAATCCCGCCGACCCAGAGATTGTGCTACGGTCAGTGAAATTGACGGCACTGTCGCGATCGGAAAAATCAGCCGCGGTTACCGGGAAGTGACTGTTGAAGGACGCGAAGGCGAAGTTAAATCCTATAAGATACCTTTCGGAAAACACTTAATCGTCCACGATGGAGATTTTATTCATGCGGGTGAGCCTTTATCTGACGGGGCCATTGCTCCGCATGATATTTTGAGGATCAAAGGTCCTTCGGAAGTCCAGCGTTATCTGGTCAACGAAATCCAGGAGGTTTACCGCACTCAGGGTGTAAAGATCAACGACAAGCATATCGAGATCATTGTACGGCAGATGTTGCAGCGCGTCCGGATTGCCGACCCGGGTGACACATTTTTCCTCCAGGATGATCAGGTAGATAAGTTACGTTTCATCGAGGAAAACCAGAAAATCATTGATAAGGTTGTCATTACTGACAGGGGAGACACCAACCTGAAAGAGGGTCAGATTCTTACACGTATTGAGATGGAAAAAATCGTCAAGAAATACGAGAAAAAGAAAGCTCCGGCTTACCGTGACGCACAGCCTGCTATTGCTGAACCTCTTCTCCTTGGAATCACTCAGGCTTCCTTGAGCACTGAAAGCTTCATTTCCGCAGCTTCGTTCCAGGAAACTACAAAAGTTCTGGCCGATGCTTCGATAAGCTGCAAGACCGATTATCTGCTCGGATTGAAAGAAAATGTGATCATGGGACGCCTGATTCCGGCGGGTACGGGTCTGAAACAATATCAAAACATCCGCGTACATTCAAAAGATCATTCAGGAGCTGAAGAAAAACCAAGAGCAGCCAAAAAAGCCAGAAAAGAAAGAGTTTGATTTTTTAAGTAATGAAGGGCTGCTGATAAGAACGGCAGCCTTTTTTTATGGATAAACCAGTCGCAATTATTACCGGATCTGCAAAACGTATTGGCAGAAATATTTCGCTTTTACTGGCTAGAAACGGATATAATATCGTAATCCATTATCACCGGTCAGGAATTGATGCGCAAAAAACAAAAAAGGATGTTGCCTCGTGTGGTGCTGATGTTCTTGTAGTCAAGGCTGATATTACCAGTGAAAAACAGGTAATAAACATGATTCAGAGAACGGTAAGTCATTTCGGGAAAATCGATCTTTTAGTGAACAATGCTGCAGTTTTTCCTAACCGATGTGATTTCACAGATCTTTCTGATCAAATTTGGGATGAGATTATCGGGACCAATTTGAAAGGTACATTTTTATGCTCAAAATTTGCAGCCACAGAGATGATGAAAAAGAAAAAGGGGCATATCATAAATATTGCTTCTTTAGGAGCTTTTTTGCACTGGACAGGTTATATTCCTTACTGCGTTTCAAAATCAGGGGTTGTAACCCTGACAAAACTGCTTGCGAAGTCTCTGGGGCCTTATATTAAAGTAAATGCGATTGCTCCTGGGACCATTATTGTTCCCAATGAAGAAAACAAATCAAAAGTTCATATACCCAGCGTAAAGAAAATCCTTTTAAAAAAATACGGTAAACCATCAGACATAGCCGAAATGATTTTATATTTAGATAAAAACGGCGATTACATCACAGGTCAGGTATTTTGCATTGATGGAGGAGCGACAATACTGTAAATACAGATAATTAAATATTTATAAGTTTACATAATATATATTATACATCATATTATTCGATTTAAAAAGCCGATCAAAACGGCTTTTTAAATCGAATATTTTATTTTATTTTCCCATTTGGGCTTTCAAGGCTGCGAGTTCTGAATCAACCGTTGAATTCATATTCATTTTCTTAAATTCATCGTCCAGTGATTGGTTTTCACCGGCTAATTCTGAATGCGCGTCTGCCTCTGCCTCAGCGTCCTCAATTTTCTTTTCAAACTTGTCAAAGTTGCCGAAAGCACCGCCGCCGACACCACTCATAGCCTGAGCGATTTCTTTTTTCGCTTTTGCAGCCTGATGCCTTGCAATAAGTGTATTCTGCCGGACTCGCGCTTCATCAAGTTTTGTTTTGAGTTGCATTAATTGAGATTTCATTTGTTCCGCAGTTTTTGTCGCTTCGGCCAGTGTTGGTTCCAGTGATGTCGCGGCATTTTGAAAAGATGTTTTCTTTTGAAGTGCCTGGGCGGCCAAATCATCGCGACCTGCATTTACAGCCTGCATGGCCTTATTTTGCCATTCTTCAGTTTGTTTCTTATTTTCCGTCATTTGCCGCTCAAGCCGTTTTTGGTTCGCTATGGCAGCGCCGACAGCAGTGGTTGCTTTATTTACTGCTTCTTCCATTTCAATGACCATTTGTTTGATCATTTTTTCCGGGTCCTCTGCTTTGTCCAGAATGTCATTGATATTCGCCTTCATGATGTCAGCTAATCTCGAAAATATTCCCATAACACGTTTCTCCAGGTTTATGGTTTAATTGTTATTTATCCTCATTCGCAACACCGGATGAATATATATAAAAAAAAAGAAGTAAACAATCATTTTATTTTTAAATAAAATCGCATTACAATTTATAAAATACTTTCCGTATTCAAATTTTATATTAGCAATAATATTAAACAATATTTATATTTTCAAGATATTTTTCCAAAAATTTCTTTGAAAATATTTCGAAAAAGTCAAAATCGGCGCTACAGATCACTGATCGCATTGAGTGCTTTCTTAAATATTTTTGTCAAGTAGATTACTGTGAAAAAGCTTGATTCAGATGATCGTTTTTCGTATTATTTGAAAATGTCCATAAATGATTACTAAATTATTTTCACATGATTAAATCAAAAATAAAACTTCTGATTGTCGACGATGAGGAACCGATCATTTTTGTGTTACGGCAGATTCTGGAATCAGAGGGCTATCACGTTACAGCTTATCATTCTGCTAAAGAAACACTTCAGCACTTTAAACGCGGGGCATTTCAGGTAGTCATCACGGATGTAAGGATGTCCGGCATGGACGGCGTCACTATGCTTTCAGAGATGCGCAAAATTGATCCCGAGTTACAGTTTGTCATATTTACCGCTTACGGAGTCGGCGGAGATCAACCGGAAATGGCAATCAATATCGGCACATGCGCATTTTTATACAAGCCATTTGAAAAAAAAGAATTACTCCGTACAATACATCGCGCCGTAGCTCATTACATCGCGAGCGCTCACTACAAACCGGTTCTTGCCGCGACATCTGCCGAACCTATCACCTGGGAGTAAAGTGAAATGAGTCATCCAAAACCGTCCCAAATATGGGAAGCCATATTTCCCACAAGCGATAATTCAGACATAGTCACACGGTCCTTATTGATATTATCAGCGCCCTCTGAACAGAAAACATGCCTTGTAACTCCCCTTCTGGCTTCCAAGCCCGATGAACCAAAATACATTCAGATCGATAAAGAATGTTTTCAGGGTAAAAAACCCACTCATTCCTGCTTTATTAATCCTTTTAATATTTATCCGATGGATATCGTCCTCTTCATCGCGCACAGCAGCGAATTACATTCCGTTGAATTTGATCATATCCGCCAAACGATCACGGATTTAATGAAAACCCAGTAATTCAGTTTTCTCCTTCTTCCTGTTCCCATTCCAGAATTTTTTTCCTTGTTCTAAATTTCCTGATAACCAGAGCGATGATAAAGAGTATCGGCATGAGCAAAATCCAAAGAATTGTGTCTGCATACCGAGTCCACTCCAGGGCTGATGCAGGCTGAAGACTGTTTTTCCATTCCTTCTCAAAATGATAAGGGGTTCGGCCTATAGACCGGGTAAATGCTTCGTTGAAGCCGGATTCTTCGTTGATTCTTTCAAGGATTTCCTTTATTGAGAGTTCGCCGTAGTTTTCAATCAGAAATTGTACGGCCGAAAGGCTCTGATCGTAGGCAAGTTCGGCCATAAAAGGATCATAACGCAAAACATATTCCAGATCATCGAAGTCAATCAGTGAATTCGTTATAACCGCCTTACGCAGCATTTCCATAGGTCTTCGTTCTCCGGAAATCCAAAGCGCACATCCTTCATTGAACCATACCGGAACGGTCCTTTGAAATTCGCCTGTCTTTTTTGCAAGGAAGATATGGGATAATTCGTGGATCATGACCTGATGCAGATTAGAATAGATATTCATCTTCATGGCCTGTCCGGTGTTCAGGATGACGATATTGCGTTCCGGAACGGCTAAAGCCTGTCCCCAGTCCGGTATGTTCCATGAATGCTGCAAATGCCTGAAATTTCCGGGGGAATACAAATGGATTTGAACCGAGTCCGATAACGAATAATGATAAAACTTTTCCAGTTTCGGTAAACTTGTCTTCAGTTGAGTTCTCAGCTGTTCAATAACAGGGCCGGATGAGGATTGATAAATAAAAAATATAAATCCTTGCCGATTATACGAAACCTCATCGCTGGATTTATCGTATCTTGCCGCAACGGTAGAGTGCAGAAACGATGAAAGGACAAGAAAACAAAATAAAAAAAATATGGCGGAAGATTTTTTCTTCCGCCATGGATCTGTCTGTGAGGACATTATTTTCCGGTCAATTTTTCTTTAGCCGCCGGAAGCCACTTTTTTGCAAGTTCGTGATTCGGATCTACCTTAAGGCACTCTTCCCATGCGTTGATAACTTCTGTCCAGTTTTCAAGATACCAGTATGCCAAACCCAATGAATACAGCGCATAAGCGTACTGGGGTTTAAGTTCGATCGCTCTTTTCAGGGCTGTTACAGCATCTTCATAACGTTTCATAGTTACGTATAAATTGCCGAGATTTGCCCATGCCAGTTCGAATTCGTCATTTCCGGTTAACGCCCGCTTGTAATATTCCTCCGCCTTGTCAAATTGCTTCTGGTCCATATACTGGTTACCGAGCTGAAGATTGGCTACCGGAAGGTATGGGCTGATCGTGATGGCTTTTTGAATGGATGGCGAGTTCACGTCATTCCAGTCATCCGAAGCGCGCCACAACATATACCAGGCTTCCGCGTCATTACCATTCAATTCGATAGCTTTTTTAGCAGACTGCTTTGCATCCTCGAAACGACGCAGCATCTGGTACGTGGTCGCCATATTCCGGTGAATGGAACCGATGTTGCCTGAAATGGTGAGTGCTTTTTGGACATCTTTGAAAGCGTTATCGTACATATACTTGAATTCTTCCGCGTTGATTTCCTTCTGGTAACCCCAGAAAGCAGTTGCTTCACCCCTTGCTCCGTACGCCAGGGCGTAATTCGGATCAATCGCCAGGGCTGAATCATAATAAGCATTTGCCTTTTCATATCCCTTAACAGAAAATGTCAGATGCTCTTTCCTGCCCTTGATATAATATTCATAAGCACTGACTTTTTGAGTATTTCCTGTGATAGATTTTATTTTCTTCATTTCTTCGGCAGTAATCGTGACGTTAAAGCATGCTGTTTTACATATTGTTTCCACCAATTCCTCATATACCTGCCACATCGAAGCCATCGATTTTACACTGTTGAAAGAACAGGCTTCAATATATTCACCTTTCTTCTTGGCATCGGCCAGAAAAAGGATTGCATCCAGATTATTATTCTGAATGCGGAAAGCCCCTAGAATTACATAATCCAGCCCAAGCTGATTGCCGATTTCATATGCCCCCTGGGACGAAAAAAGCTGATCGGATGTGTATTTTCCTTTCTTAATCACGCTGTTGACCTGTGCCCTGTCGACCAGGTAAATGGACTGTATCTGAGAAAGGGCTTCAGTCATTGTGGAGGCGAAACCTTCGGATAACCATCCGTATTTTTTTCCGGACTTATTCGTAAACGGCAGAACACCGACCCGTTTTTTTTCCTGCGCGAAAACGGAAAGACATGTCGCGAAAGAAAAGAAAATGACCAACGTATAGACTTTTTTCATTTCTTGTACCTTTCATAAATTAATGAATGATATTTATATCAAAAGGAAAAAATAAGTAAATGCCTTACTTCAAAAGGTACAAATAAAAACCCATGAAAAGCAATTACTATTTAAGAGCGCACAAATATCCTGGGAACACGGGCGTTAATCATGCAGGTGACTTCATACGGAATCGTTCCCATTTTTTCAGCGATTTCCCAGGCGGATATCGAATCATCACCCATTCTTCCGATCAGAACGACTTCATCGCCGAATGAGGCCGTATCATCGCCCAGATTGACCATAAGCTGATCCATGCAGACCGCGCCGACAATAGGATAACGTTTTCCATGTATCAATACCTCTCCCTTGTTGGTCAGGAGCCTTGAATAACCGTCACCGTAACCGATCGGAACAGTTACAATATTACATTCGTTCGCAGTATAAAACTTCCGGTTATAACTGATGCCCGTTTTTGGCGGAACACGTTTTATAAAAACCACTTTTGAACTCAGGGAAAGAACCGGTTGTACCGGAAGGGGTTCATTGGAATGCGGAAAGGGAGAGATGCCGTATAACAAAAGTCCCGGTCTGACAAGGTTAAAATGGCTATCAGGATTTTTAATGAGTGCTGCGCTGTTGGCGATGTGCTTCAAGGGAATTTCTATTCCGGCCTTACTTATTTGATCGATTATATCCTGAAACCTTTCCATCTGAATCATGCTGAATCGCTGGTCATTCTCGTCGGACGCTGAAAAATGTGAATACAGCCCTACGATTTCAATGTTTTTCATCATAGCGACACGGCGGATAAATTCGACAGCGAATTTATGGGATACTCCGATACGTTCCATTCCTGTGTCAATCTTCAGATGTACCTTTGCCTTACGGTGTCTGATTTCTGAATTTATATGAGACGCCAGTTCCAGGGAGGATACCGTTATCTCCAGGTCATACTGGATGAATTTCTTTACCTGATATCCCAGGATACCGCCCATGACCAGAATCGGAACGTCAATATCGTTTTGCCGGAGGAAAATTCCTTCCTCGAGAAATCCGACTCCGATATATTCCACACCACAGTCCACACACTGTCTGGCAATCTCATAAATTCCATGCCCGTAAGCATTGGCTTTGACTATTGCCATGATCAGTTTATCGCCCACTAAAGAACGGATATACCGGACGTTATGATCAATCGCTGAAAGATTAACTATTGCGTGCGTAGGACGGATATCTTTCAGTATGGAATATAAACCTTCCAATGATTCAATCCCAGTTGCATTTTTCGAAAGCAGACATCAAATCTGTATGATTATTTCCCGGATAAGATTTTGGAAATCATTTTTGACCCTGTCAGCTGTTTCTGTCACTTCCCCATGGCTCAGGGGCGTGGCACTTATGCCGGTACCCAGGTTTGTAATGCAGCTGATACCCAGCACGCGCATACCGTAATACTTTGCGACAATGACTTCCGGAACAGTCGACATGCCAACAGCATCCGCGCCGAGTTTCTGGAACATTTTAACTTCCGCCCTCGTTTCATAGGTCGGTCCACTGCTTGCGCAGTAAACCCCGCGCTGTGTTTTGATTTTCAGGGAAAGTGCAATGCGTTCCGCGATATGAATATACTGCCGGTCATATTCCTGTTCCATGTCCGGAAAACGGGGGCCTACTGTATCATCGTTAGGCCCGCGCAGAGGATTGTCAAAGAAGAAATTGATATGGCTGGTTATGAACATCAGGTCACCGGGTGTATACTGCGGATTCACAGCGCCTGCGGCGTTCGTTACGATCATGGATTTTACGCCTAATGCATGCATCAGCCTGACGCCGAACGTCACAGCTTCCATCGGGTAACCCTCATAATAGTGAACCCGTCCCTTGATAGCCAGTAATTTCTTTTTTCCGATATTCCCGAAAACAAGCTTTCCCTCATGTCCTTCCACAGTGGACTTCGGATAGTTCGGAATTTCTACGGTCGGAATGGTAATTCTGTTTTCCAGTGTTTCTGCAAAAGATCCCAGTCCCGACCCTAGAATTAAACCGATTTCAGGCTGATACAAGGTCCTGGAACGAATATACTCCAGCGATTCGGCAACTTTTTCCAATACGGGCATTTTCATAGATTAATTCCTGATTTTGACATGAATGCCTGACCGGTCAATTATCCTGTTAATCATGTGATGATCATGATTAAAAAGCAGATTGAGTTCACGGTAGACAAAATCAGAGTATTTTTCCTTATCAGTGTAGAAACCAAAAAATTTGCGAATGTGGGTGAGTAACAAATCCTCAATCGGGAGAAGCTGACGCATATTCAGCAAAGTTCCGAAGTAGGAAAAATTAATACTGAAACGGCCAAGATGAGCTTCGTCCAACGCATATACCGGTTCATGGAAGAGCGAATTGTTATAATAATGTTGCCTGAAATATTCTGAACCCGCTTGTGTGCTCCCGATCAGAACGGCCTGAAGTTCTGATAGAAGCCGTACACGGGTTTGTTTGGTGTCATGAAATAAGACAGCCGGAGACTGTTCTGGATCTTCAGGCCGCAATTCGATATTCTTGATGCGCGCGTGATATACAATCCCGATAAGCTTTTCATCATCCGTTATGCATTCGATGAAGGTTCCGAACGGGGGGGGCGGGAGATGCGAATCAGGGTTCATTTCGATCCACAGGATCCGGTCATGGAGTTTCGTAACGAATCCAAATGACTGATCATTGTTCATGAACTATTCTCCGCGAAAGATCTACTTGGCAAATATCCTGATTGCGTCGAAAATAAGTTTAGGGTTGGATTTCAACGCAACTTTAAAGATGCGCAATAAATTTAATTCAGTCAAGGGAATTTTTTCTAATTCATGTGCAAGGTCATTCAGTTTATCATCCGAATACCGGTCGATGAAGAGCTTGATCCGGTAAAACCGTTCATGATCCTTTCCGATAGTTCTATTCCATTCTTTTTCATAGGCATGAAGCTTCACTGCCGAATAATCAGTTTGTGTTACGGCTTCAGCGGCAGTTTTACCGGCCATCATCCCCGCAACCATACCTGAAACGATCCCTCCTCCGGATATCGGATTTGCCTGGTGGGCAGCATCACCGATGATCATAATACCGTTACCGGCAATTTTTTTAAGCGTTTTATCGCACGGCACTCCACCGCAGAAAAAAGACAGTACCGGCTTTCCTGAAAACCGTCTAGTAATAAATTCATGCAGGTACCTCGAAGCGGACTTCTTTTTGGAATATACACCCGAGATTCCCAGTCCAACATTTGCAGTCCGGTTCCCTTTCGGAAAAACCCAGATATACCCTCCCGGACAATTCTGACCTGAAAAAATAAATTCACACATATCCTGATCAATGTCCAGATCTCCCAGTGTGACCTGAGCACAACTCTCCATGTCAGACATGTCCGTGAAAGTTCTGAATCCAGCCCATCGCCCTACTCTTGATTCGACTCCGTCCGCGGCAATGACCACATTTGACGAAATCCGGTAATTTTTACCTCCGAATCGGGCATGCACTCCTTTTATGGCCTGCCCTTCATTGATAACATCAAAAACATATGTTTTCGTCCTGACCTCGGCTCCATTTTCTGCGGCGAATCTTGCAAGATCATAATCAAAAATGTGACGGTGAAGCACGTAACCGCTGTCACCCCATCGGGCCTGAACAGCTGTGCCGTCGGGGGCAACAAGCCGGAAACCCCGAATTGTTGCCGCTATCCAACGCGGATCGATTTTATCAACCACCCGGAGCAAACCTTTTAACCCTGCGCCCTCAGCACATCGGACAGGTACGCCTATTTCGCGGTCTTTTTCAAGCAAAAGAACCGATGCGCCGTTCATTGCTGCGAACCGGGCAGCCGTACTTCCTGCGGGTCCTGCACCCACAACGATAACATCATAATGCGTTTTGAACATAAAATCAGTCCTGTGCGGTGGTTTGAATTAATTGACGGCCCTCCAGAGCGCGCGTCAAGGTAATCTGGTCGGCGAATTCCAGATCACTTCCTATCGGTATTCCCCTGGCGATCCTTGAAAGTTTCACTTTCCTTGATTTCAGAATTTCCGTCAGGTATAAAACAGTCGTATCACCCTGAACATCTGGATTGATTGCCAGTATGATTTCTCTTATTTCATCATTTACCCTGCCTGATAATTCTTTGATCCGTAGAGATTCCGGTGTGATACCTTCAAGAGGATTCAAAACACCGCCGAGAACATGGTACAAACCCTTGTACTGACCGGTTTTCTCAATTGCAAGCACATCGTTAGCTTCCTCGACAACACAAATCACATGGTGATCTCGCCTTGAATTTGAACAAATAATGCATGGATCGCTTTCCGTAATATTAAAACAAACTGAACAAGACCGTATCTTTTCTTTCAAATCGATAAGAGCATCTGAAAGAATTTCCACTGTACTTTTTGGCTGTTTTAACAAATGAAACACAAGACGCTGAGCTGATTTACGGCCAATCCCGGGTAACTTGGTTAATTCCCGAATCAGTCTTTCCATGGTTTCTGAAGTATATTGCATATCAGTCAATCCTGCCCGATAAGTATCAGCATGTGTAAATGTTCAGGTGAAACCCGGTTCGTTTCAGCATTTATCATTTTTTTTTCTGTCAACCGCAAGACATTATTCGCTGAAGTCAGCATCTGATCATTAAACGTGGAAATGTCTTCAGGATTTATGATTTCATTTAGGAAAGCGATCGATTTCATTTTCATTGACGCAGACGCGGTGACAGATACCATGCCGTTGCCGGATGTTGACTTACCATGAAGCTTGTCTAGAATACAATATTTTTCAGACCGCTCCGTCTGCAACCGTTCAACTTGCCTCATATTGCTTTTTATGTCGATGTTTTTCATCCGCCAGTCATTCTTTCCGGGATACTAATCGGAAATTTCCTGCAAATCCCCTTGTAGAATCGATGTTACGTTCTTTAATAAACCGTTTTGTTCCAGATTACGGATTTTTTTCAGTACTTCATGCCGTTGCTTCGAAGTCATGCTTAAGTCCTGTTTGATTGTTCGTTCTGACGAACTTGACTCCTGAACGGTGGAAACGTTTTCACTTTCATTTAGAATAGTAACGGTGATTTCATTAGATTGCTCACAATTAATCATCAGGTCGAAGCCAATTACATCCTGCATGACAGACCTAAGATATTCACGGTCCTTGTGAATGATAGCTTTGTGAATGTCTGCGAATCCCGGATTGGTAAAGTGAACATACAACTTGTTTCCGTTTATCATATAAGGGCACGAATCCTTCAGGATGGCTCCGATCCTAATTTTCTCGGAACTGACTTTTTCCACGAATGCTTTCCATTGGCTCGTCACATGGCGAATCGAATCCCCGGATTTCTCCGATTGATATAAATCCTGAACCCGGGTTGTACCCGCATTCAAGTCCTGGTTTTGATTCTGATAAGGAGTAACAACCGCTACGTTAATTTTTTTTTTTAGTGTGATTTCGGATTTATCATTTGAAAACGAATTTGGTTCTATTTTGTGCAGAACTTCTTGTATGGTAACACTATGGGGCATATGAACCAGTTTCAGCATGGCAAGCTCGAAAAACAATCTTTGATTGGTGCTCCATCTGATCTGTTGTAGAGTTTCTGCAAGAAGATTCATGATACGCAAAAGGTCGATCTCTGAGAATGAATCTGCGAAATCTGCATAGTGCTGACGATCCGTTTCGTATACTTCGAGCAGGTCACTGTCCGGACAGGTCTTAGCGACAAGAATATTGCGGATATGTTCAAGAAAACCATTTAAAAATTCATTCAGATCGTAACCCCCGTTAAGAAGGTTCTGAACAAATGGAAAAACAAGGGATTGGTTTGACTTTTGGATTATACCCGTCAGATCATAATACAGCTGATGGCTGATCAGCCCAAGAGCCATTCTTGTTTTTTCGATGGTGATTTCATTCCCTGAAAAAGAAATAATCTGATCAAGCAGAGTCAGTGCATCGCGCATTCCTCCATCAGATCTTTGAGCCAGAGTGAAAAGCGATTCCGGATCAACTGTGATCTGATCTTCACCGCAAATGTGTTCGAGGCGGCTGACAATTTTCTTAATCGGTATCCTGCGAAAATCAAGTCGCTGGCATCTTGACAATATGGTGGGAAGAATTTTATGGGGTTCGGTGGTAGCGAAAATAAAAACGACTTTTTCGGGAGGTTCCTCTAAAGTCTTTAATAATGCATTGAAGGCGTCCTTGGTGATCATGTGGAATTCATCGATGATATATACTTTATATCCTCCCTGTAAAGGCAGATATCGGATATTATCTTTCAGGTTGCGGATCTCATCGATACCCCGGTTTGAGGCTCCGTCGATTTCGAGAACATCAAGGCTTCGACTGCCCGTAATTTCAATACAATTTTTACACTGATTGCAGGGATTGATGGTCGGCCCCCCGTTCTCGCAGTTAATCGCTTTGGCAAGGATTCGTGCTGCCGTGGTTTTTCCGATGCCCCTAGGTCCTGAAAAGATATATGCGTGAGCAAGACGATTCGATTCGATTGCGTTTTTCAGCGTCGTCGTAACATGCTCCTGCCCGATCACATCATCAAAAACCAATGGCCGCCATTTTCTGGCAATGACTAGGTATGACATAATTAAGATAAAAATTAAAGCCCAAGCTTATTACGGCACATTCCAAGATTAGCCTACCGTTGCTTCCTTCCGGACCTGGCGGGGTTCAGCGTCTTTTAATTGCGTAAGGCTCGGGCTTATCCATTCATTCCTTTTGATCAGTTTTTTAATTAAAATACATCTGATCAGGATTTGCGGAGAGGGAGGGATTCGAACCCTCGATACACTAAAAGCGTATACCGATTTTCGAGACCGGCTCCTTCAACCACTCGGACACCTCTCCGAAGAACTGGTAAGAATAATAAATTTTATTTTTTAAAGCAATCTATTTTTGAGATTTCATATCCGTTTCGTCTCTCGAAGTGAAATCATTTCCGATTCACATCTATTTCAACCCGCGATTCAATATTCCCCGCGCTTCCAACCGATTCCTTTAGAGCACGGAGTGTTCAAATATATCATGAAATATTTCATAATTAATTTCATAATTAATTCTTCCAGGGAAAAAAAACAGTTTTTTAATTAAATAAATTTGATTATATTTCGCATTAAAATTTTCTGATACGATTCAGTGCAATGTCATGAAAAAAATCGGATCAGATGTGATTTACCAGGATTCATACTGAATATATGGTTTTCCGGTTCATCAGCGCTAAAATTCAGAACAAGCTTATTGTCATTTTCAGCATTTTTTGCCTTACGATCTTCAGTATCAGCGGTCTCCTGCATTATTGGTATACGGAAAGCAGTCTGGATGAGGAACTAGGCAAAAAACTTCTTGCCGTTGCACAGGCGGCAACCCTGCAGGTGAATACTGAACTGGCTTCCAAGCTGACTCCGGGAGATGAAGAAACACGAACCTACAGGAATTTCAAAAAAAAACTTTCCGAACTTCGTGACGCCACGGATGTCGAGCGCATTTACATCATGAACCTTAAGGGCCGGAGCCTGATTGATACGGACGAGGGCGTGAAAATCAATTACGCATATCCCTTTCTGAAATATAATAAATATGAATTTGACCGTACAATCAGAGGAATTCCTTCTCATACCGTTCTTTTTGAGAGTTACGACGGAAAACTGTACAAAACCGCTTTTGTGCCTTTGGTGGTAAATAATGAAGTAGCCGGTGTGATTGCCGTGGACGGTTCAGCAACGTTTCTTTATCTTATAAAACGCATTGAGTGGCACCTGCTGATGGTAGGCATGATTGGCGTTCTGGCATCAATCATAATAGGTTTTTACTTCGCCCGTTCCATCAGCAATCCCCTTAAACAACTGATGGAAGAAGCAGAAAAGATCGGTACAGGTAAACTCGACAGTCCTATCATCAGCCAAAGCCGTGATGAGATCGGGTTTCTGGGGGAAACCATGGAAAAAATGCGACGGAATATACTCAAACGAGATCAGTATCTTAAAACAATGCTTGCCGGAGTAGCCCATGAACTGAGAAACCCTCTTGGCGGCATTGAGATTTATGCTCATCTTCTGAACAAGGAAATCACCCAAAATGACAAAAATAAAAATTATACTCACAAAATCATTTTTGAAGTCGAATCGATGAAAAAAATCCTCATTGATTTCCTTGATTTTGCGCGGCCCAACAGTCCCCATCCCGACCACTGCAGCATCACCGCAACCCTAGAAGATGTAAGGAATATGCTGAAAGGGCAAATCGAAAAAAAGAATATCAGGCTTCAGAGTGAAATTCAGAACGATCAAATCATCATAGATCCTGCCCATTTCAGGCAAATCATGACAAATATCATTGAAAATTCGATTCAATCGATTGAATCGGACAAAGGTATGATTTTGATCCGTGCCCAACAGGCGGAAGACCGGATGTGCATATCAATCATCGATAACGGTGCAGGTTTTGATGAGTCGATTAAAGATAAAATTTTTGACCCGTTTTTTACAACGAAGGAAAAAGGTTCAGGACTGGGTCTTGCGATCGTAAAAAAACTGGTTGATGAAAATAACGGCGATATCCAGATCGCTTCCAATCCTGAAAGAGGATCTGATTGCCAGCTGATTTTTTATAAACAGTCCCCCATCAAACCCTGAAGGCAGAAGATGAGACTTTTATTTTTCCTTTTTATCGTTTTTACTTTATGCAGCGTCAGTGAAATGCATGCGCAGTTCCGTCATTCCCGTACCGGATTTTCGATGTACGACCCGGGAAACGGATATTCCAAAAAAAATATGGAATTATCGCACCGAGCCTCCGGAAACATAATGCATGATACTGCGTCGGGGTTGGGCAAAAAGGCGTTCCTGATTTCATTACTCATACCGGGATTCGGGGATTTGCATATTCACAACTGGGATCTGAAAAAGTGGGGGAACGGAAAATATTTTTTTGGCTCAGAAGTCACTCTGTGGTCATCGTTTTTTTACCTGCGAAGTTACAGCGGATGGCTGAAACAAGACTCACGGGCTTTCTCGGCCATGCATGCCGGAGTGAAATGGAATTCCGTCAAACCGACAAAATTCAACACAGTCATAGGGAAATTTCGGGACATTTATTCCTATAACGAAACCCAGCGCCGTCTGACCGGCTCTTCGCTGCTTTATTCTGAAAATGAGGCAAATTACTGGAAATGGGACTCACAGAGCAATATGAAAAAATACGACCGGATGCGCATCAGGAGCCAGTCTGCAGGCACCTACGCAACGTATGTTGCATATGGAATTGTCGTGAATCATCTGCTGAGCGCCATTAACACCATACGTACGCTGAAGCTCAGGTCAAGACAGCAAAACGTATCCTTTCACCTGACGTATGTAAACTCATTTTCTGCCTATGACCGCTATCATGGCGTGGTTTTGCATGTTTCCGGCCGATAATCAGTTATGGAAATAAAACCCATTCAGCCCCTATTCAATATTTCCGGAAGATTTCTGACCCTTATTTTTCCTGTAGCGCTGGCTTCCGGCATATATATTTTTTTATCCTGCTATAATCTTCGGGTACCGGGTGCAAACTACGATGAAATGCTGTATCAGGCTCCGGCGGTTACCTTTCTGGCAGACACGGTCCGGACCGAGCCTATGCAGATTAATCCCTCTGTAATAAGCGTGTTGGGCCGTCCTCTTCCCCTGATGCTGATGACTTATATCGGTAGCATTAAAGTATTGTGGCATATCCTCATTTTCTTTTTATTTGGCATTTCCGTTGAAACCGCTAGGATCGGGTCTATACTGCTGGGCGTGCCGGTTCTGATTTTTACTTATTTATTTGTTCTCAGAATTTTTTCGCAAAAAATTGCATTTCTCGCAGTGCTTCTGATGGCGACAAGTGCAGAATTTGTATTTTATACCAGCCGCGACATGACAATTGTTTTTATGCTTCTGGCAAAGATGTCTGCCTTGTTTCTATATATAAAATATCTCGATACATCCCGGGCTCTCTATCTCGTATCCGGTTCATTTGCCCTCGGACTCGGGTTATATGATAAGGCAAGTTTTTTGTGGTTTATTTTCACTCTTTTGATTTATGTTATTTTATTTCACAGGAAACGAATCTTTCTTATCCCGTTCAGGCATTCATTTGCCGGATTTGCAGGATTCCTGTCGGGAGGAATTATATTTTTTATTTTCAACATCGTTCGGCTAGGCGAGACATTTGTTCCGATGCTCTTGGATTTTCATAAAACCAGCGGCGGTGTTGACAATACAAATTTCCTTGGCAATCTTGCGACTCGGATTCAACAGTGGCATTCATTGTTAAACGGGGAAGGCCTTTCCGAACTTTTTACGCAGACCAGAATGGATAGCGAATATCTAGTTCCCCTCCCATGGCTCTATACCGCCGCTTTGATAATCATAACCACCATGATGTTATTGCCTTCTTTCTTAAGATTCAAAAGAAAATTTTTTTTCCTGCTTTTCTTTTTTGCACTGACAATGACTCAAACCGCTTTTACGCCCTCTTCCCTCAGCCTTCATCATGTTGCCATTGTTTGGCCTTTTCATGTCATCATGTTCGCCGCCGCAACCGTGCTGGTTGCCCGCACGATAAAAAGCGTTTTCTTTCGAACGTCGTGGTTGCTGATACCAAGTCTCGCTATTTTTTTAAATCTTGCATCGGTGTTCGCACTTTACAGACATATTGAAAATCACGGATCCGCTGGAAACTGGAGCGAGACCATTTATGAATTGAATGATTATTTGACCGAAAACAAAAAGCCGGTCGTACTGATGACGTGGGGATTTACAAATAATCTTATCGTCACCTCCCGGGGATATCTCACGATGGTTCGTGTTTACAGCGATGTTATGAAATCGGGCACTGATCAATCCGCAGAAATCATCAGCAGGTCCATCCTGCCGGGTTATTACTATCTGTTTTCTGTCAATCAGCCACAATACAACAGGTTGGAATCCCTATTCCTGAATCTATGCGACACGAAGGGAGTCATCGTTAAATGCGAAAAAATCTTTTTTCAGAAAAACGGCGAAATGATTTATAAACTATATATTATTCAACCCCAAACGCAACATGACTATGTCGACCAAAAAGAAAAAACTGAAGGACACGTCAGTCGAAAGCCGTTCATTTTTTAATGAAATCGAATTATCCCCCGTTTCTATACTGATTCTGCTGGGAGTGATCGCGCTTGTCATTGTCCTGTACATGCTCGCCTCTCCCCGTCCTTATGATGATGATAATATCGGGCGGTATTTCATGGCCCAGGCGGCTCTTGACAGACCCGAATATTTCATCAACATGTGGGGCCGCCCGCTGGCGATCCTGTTTTTCCTTCTTCCCGCTCAACTTGGATACTGGTTCAGCGCCTCGGCAACCGCCATTCTTTCTCTCGGGACATGTTATCTGACGTATCTTGCCGCAAAGAAAGCGAAAATTCATAATTCCTGGCTGGTTATTCTTTTCCTTTTTTTTCAGCCCTTGTTCCTGATAACAAGTTACAGCCTTTGCACTGAACCATTGGCGGCTTTTTTGCTCGCCCTCGGCCTTTATCTGTATTACAAGGAATCCTTGAAATCCAGTGCGATAGCCCTCGCATTCATGCCTCTGGCCAGAACCGAGCTTACGCTGCTCTTGCCTGTTTTCGCTGTCATGATGATCCGCAAGAAACAATGGATCCCTTTTCTATTGCTTGGAAGCGGGCTGTTTGTATTTCAGATTGCAGGAATGCTGATGACCGGAGATTACCTGTTTCTCCTTACGGCCGCAAAAAGCGCAGGGCACGGATTGTATCAGAACGGTCCATTCAGCCATTACTTTGAAAGATTCATTTTCATAGTGGGCCCGGTCATTTTTGTTTTCATGATCATGCAACTGATTTCAGACTTCAAAGATCGGCGATTGACCGTATTGAATACGGGATTTCTATTGATTTTCATTATTCACGTTTACTTTTACTGGAAAGGCAATGTAGCTTCGATCGGCTTTCTTAGGCACTTTGTGGCCATTTCCCCAATCATGGCATTGCTGGCCCTTGAGGGATTTAACCGATGGTTCCATGACTCTCCGGCAAGTGACCATGAAAAAAGAAAAAACACTTTTCATCTGATTGTTTTATCGGGATGTGCGATCATAATTTTCATGTTTTATTCGTTTGAACTGGTCGGCGATTACTTTTTATCGAATGAAAAAGAATATTTAAAATTTGCATTGAGCATCATACTTGCCGTACTATTCGTTCTTAACCGGCATTTTCAGTTCAACGGAAGGGCGTGGAAGCATTTCATAATCTATGCCGTCGCAATGATGACATTCAGTTACGCAATCATGAAGGAAAAACCGACGAAACTTTCTCCCGAACAGCAAACCGTAAAGCTCTTTCACAATTTTTACAAAACACAAATCACCGAAAAACCACCGGCTATGATGGTTGTTCACCCCTGGTTTTTCTTTTTTGACAATTTTAATTATTACAGGGACTCCCTGCTGAGCCGGAATTACGTCGATATGAGGCTGGAAAAGCTTCCCTCGCTGCCCGTTAACAGCCTGATTGCATGGGACTCACACTATTCCTGGAGGCTGTCTAGTAATGTTGCTCTCGATTCCATCCGAAATGACCAGAGGTATCAGTTTAAACAGCAATTTATTTCTACTGATCAGAAATTCGGAATTTATCTATTCAGGAAAGTATCAGAATAAGATGAAGATCAATCCCTCGGATTACAAAAACTGGAATGATTATTACTGGCATTATCAACATTTACTGGCTAAGCAATACCTGATACCTATGCTAGATGAAGGCGGTGTCCGGTTAAAAGAGAGTAAAGTACTCGAGATCGGCTGCGGAAACGGCGGCGTCATAGAAACACTAGCCGAAGAAGCTTCAAAAGCAGTTGGAATCGATCTCAAGGATTTTGACCGGTCGGAGCATGCCAGCGGTAAAGTTCATTATATTACTGCCGATATTTTTGATGCATCTAAAAGGTATCTTTATGCTGATCAATATAATTTGATCGTTTTGCGGGATGTGATAGAACACTTGCCGGATAAGGAATCGATCTTTCATTTGTTCGGCGAATTACTTGGTGTAAACGGACACATTTTTATCACTTTTCCACCCTATTATTCCCCTTTTGGCGCTCATCAGCAGGTTTTTTCAAAAACAGTAGCCGGTAAACTCCCTTATCTTCACTGGTTACCGGAAAAAATATATCTGAAGTGGGTATCGGTTGCTGAAAAAAACAATCAAAACGCTTACGATCTTGCCATTGAAATGGAAAAAGCAAAAACAACAATAGGGCAAATCAATCGATTTATTCGCAAATTCGGCTATTCCCTTTCAAATCAGCGTTATTATTTCATACGTCCCTCCTATGATATCCGGTACGGTTTCAAGCCCCGCAAATGCACTTGGCTGAAATACGTCCCGTTGATCAGGGAGATTCTCGTATTGGGCGTTTATATGGTCTTAAAAAAAGAACCACATGAAAATCATTGAATTTATCATATCTATTTTATATTCTTATACGATTTATATTTATTAACCGGAGTACCCCATGGGACGAATTATCGCCATTGCAAATCAAAAAGGCGGTGTAGGGAAAACAACGACAGCGATCAATTTAGCCTCATGCCTGGCTCATTCGGATAAAAGGACACTTGTCATTGATATGGATCCGCAGGCAAACGCAACTACGGGTCTTGGTTTTGATTCCCAGAATGTCACCCACAGCACCTATGAAATCCTGATTCAGCGTCAGCCTGCGAGGGACGCAATCCAGAAAACCATGATGAACCGGATGGAGTTGCTTCCTGCCCATATCCGTCTGGTCGGGGCTGAAATAGAACTTGTTGGCATTGAAAACCGGGAAAGAATGTTCAAGACCTCTATTCTACCGCTCAAAGACGATTATGATTTTCTTCTAATTGACTGTCCCCCTTCGCTTGGACTTCTCACACTGAACGCTTTAACCGCTGCTGATTCGGTCCTGATACCTATCCAGTGCGAATATTACGCTTTGGAGGGTTTACGACAACTTCTGAATACCATCCGTTTGGTTCAGCGGGAACTGAATACCGATTTAACGATCGAAGGCGTACTGATGACGATGTATGACAGCCGGCTTAATTTGTCGAATCAGGTCGTCAATGAAGTCAAGGAATACTTCAAGGACAAAGTGTTTAAAAACGTGATTCACCGGAATATCAAGTTAGGTGAAGCCCCCAGTTACGGCAAGCCGATTATCATTTACGATCCATCATCCGTCGGATCTCAGGATTATATGGGGCTAGCCAGGGAAATTATAAACAATCCAATCAAATCCGGGACCTCAGTGTAAACCATGCCCGAATCGTTTTCACCAAAAAAAAACACCGGCCTGGGCAAAGGGCTTGGAGCTTTGATATCTTCTGCGGAATTGAACCCGGACGGGACATTAAAAGACGAACTCAAGTCAGCGATTACAGAAATTCCGATTCATCTAATCCGTTCCAACCCCTTTCAGCCAAGAAAAGAATTCGACCTTCAGGCATTAGAGGAATTAAAAAGCTCCATCCTTGAAACAGGCCTCGTTCAGCCGGTCTCCGTCCGGAAAATCTCAAATGTATACGAACTGATCGCGGGAGAGCGCAGATACCGGGCTTGCCGCCTTGCGGGTTGGGAAAAAATCCCTGCCTATATCCACCAGAATGTTTCTGATGAAAACATGCTGGAAATGGCATTGATCGAGAATGTTCAGCGGGAAAAACTGAATCCCATCGAACTTGCGGAAGGATATCAGCAACTGATCGATGTATGCCAGCTGACGCAGGATGACGTTGCCAGAAAGATCGGCAAGGACCGGACAACCATCACTAATATCATCCGTTTGCTGAAATTACCGCCTGAAATACAGGAAAGCCTGAAAAAAGAAGAGATCACAATCGGGCACGGAAGACCGCTCCTTTCACTTCCCTCGGAAAAATGGCAAACCAAGATCTGGCAGGCCATAAAGAGCCAGGGTCTGTCGGTCAGAAAATCAGAACAACTTGTCTCGAAGACTCTCAAAGACATCACTGCAAAAAAGTCCGGCCGGGTTGAGTCAAACGTTTCTCCGGTAAATCATCATATCTCGGACATTGAAAACCGTCTTCGGGTAAAATTCGGAACAAAAGTGAAGGTCAATCCTTCCGGCAAAGGCGGTTCCATCGGAATCGAATATTATTCCAACGATGACCTGGACCGTTTGCTGGATTTGTTTGACCAGATCAGGGATTAATGTTTTCGTTTTAGCCGGCGCAATCAATATATAAGGTATACAGCATGAACATTCTTTACGGACTTCCCAGCGAGGGCATGGGACATGCCACAAGAAGTAAAGTGATCATATCCCATCTTTCAAAAAACCATGATGTACGCATCGTTACCAGTGACCGCGCGTATACATTCATGAAGAATCATTTCCCCGGAAAAGTTTATGAAATCAAGGGGCTGCATTTTGTCTACCAGCACGGAGCCGTCTCCAAATCAAAAACCGTCGCTTCGATCCTCAAGAGCGCCCCGAAAGATCTGATCAAAAATCTTCATCAGTACCAGTACATTCATAAAGAATTCAGGCCCGATCTTATCATTTCCGATTTCGAGACCTTTACGTTTTTTTTCGCGTCATTTTATAAAATACCTATCATCAGCATAGACAATATTCAGGTTATCGGCCGGTGTAAACTGGATATCAGCATTCCGGATCAAGAAAAGGAAAATCTGAAAATTGCCAAGAACATTATACAGCTTAAAGTGCCCAACTGCAGGCATTATTTCATCACTTCCTTCTTTGATGCTGCGATCATAAAAAAAAACACGCAGATCGTTCCTCCGATCATCAGGGATGAAATCATAAACGCATCGCCATCCCAAGATGACCACATTCTTGTTTACCAGACCTCGGCCAGCCAGGATAATCTCATCGACGTCCTCAAGTCCGTTTCACGCAACCGTTTTATTGTTTATGGTTTAAATAAAAATGAAAACTACGGTTCCGTTGAACTGAAAACATTCAGCGAGACCGGATTTATTAAGGATCTTGCGTCAGCCCGCGGAGTTATTGCCAACGGGGGCTTTTCCCTGATCAGTGAAGCGGTTTATTTAAAAAAGCCTGTGTGCAGCATACCTGTCCGACAGCAGTTTGAACAATTTGTAAACGCTTCCTATATCCAGAAGTCAGGCTATGGAAGGCATTTTGACACTTTTTGCGCTGATTCCATAAAAGCCTTTCTTTACGACCTAGATTCGTTTCAGTCAAACCTGAACCGGTATCATCAAAACGGTAATCATGAAACATTCAGTATTCTTGACGAATGGCTGTTAAAAAACACACCGGGAAAACAATAAATGCATCCCCGTTATTTTGGTCATAAAATTTACCTATTTCACTGCATGGTATTTATTGTTTTTTGTAGGTGACATTCCGTTCAGCGCATTGACGTCTTATGAAAATTTCTTTGTTTAACAACCTTAACGATATCCAAAAACAAGCTGCAACCGCAACTGAAGGCCCGGTCCTCATCCTGGCCGGCGCAGGAAGCGGTAAAACACGCGTACTGACACACAGGATTGCCTATCTGATCGCGGAACTCAAAGTCAGTCCTTTCCATATTCTTGCCGTTACTTTCACCAATAAAGCTGCGAATGAAATGAAAGAACGATTAGAACGCCTGGTGGGGCCTTCATGCAAATCGATCTGGATGGGGACCTTTCATTCCATCTTCAGCAAAATCCTCAGAATGGAATCCGACAAAATAGGTATTTCAAGGAATTATACTATTTATGACTCCGATGACCAGCGCGCTTTGATAAAAAACTGTATGCAGGAACTGGACATCTCTCCGGAACTTTACGCGGTTTCTTTGATCCACTCCAGGATTTCATTTGCCAAAAACCACCTGCTCTCCCCGGCCCAATTCCTGAAATCAATCGAAAGCCCGGTCGACGAAAAAGCCCAGAAGATTTATGCGGAATATGAAAAACGCCTCGCCCGTAACAACGCGCTGGACTTTGATGATTTGATTTCAAAACCCATTACACTGTTTTCTGATAACCCGGAAACGCTGAGTTTTTATCAGGATAAGTTCAGGTATATTCACGTGGATGAGTACCAGGATACCAATCACGCACAGTACAGACTTATGAAAATGCTATCCGGCAAATTCAGGAACATCTGCGTTGTCGGAGATGACGATCAGTCCATTTACGGATGGCGCCACGCGGATGTCGGCAACATCCTCAATTTCACCAAGGAATTCCCGGGAACGCAGATATTCAAGCTCGAGCAAAATTACCGCTCCACAAAAAATATCCTTGATGTAGCCGGGCATGTAGTGCGGAACAATAAATTAAGGACCGCAAAGACACTGTGGACGGACAATCATCCGGGCGAACAGGTAATCGTGGTTGAAAACGAATCGGACCGGCATGAAGCCAGGATGGTCGTGGAAACCATACAACGGCTGATGCGCAAAGATAAGCGTGAATTTTCTGATTTCGCCGTACTGTACCGGACAAATGCGCAGTCAAGGATACTTGAAGACGCTTTACGGACGGCCGTTATTCCCTATGTGATTGTTGGCGGGGTGCGTTTTTATGAACGAAAGGAAATAAAGGATGTTCTAGCATATCTTCGTGTCATCATCAATCCTTCCGACGATGTCAGCCTCAAACGTATCATTAATTTCCCTGTCCGGGGAATCGGAATGACAAGCATTGAAAGGATTGCCGAGTATTCCGGAGAACTGTCGGTTTCGATGTATGAGGCGATCCGCCGAATTATCGCTCAGAATGAGGACATACTCCCGTCACGGGCCCTGGATGCGCTGACTTCCTTTTATACCATGATAGAAAAATACCGCGATCTTCGGAATACGATCGGTATCAATGAATGGCTCGGGATCTTACTTGAAGAAACCGGGATCCTTAAACACTTCAAAAAAGAACAGACCCAGGAAAGCCTTGAACGCTTTGAAAATATTGCTGAATTGGTAAACGCCGTGCATGAATTCTCACAAAAAATCAATTCTGACTCCTCTTCCGATATACTTGAAACTTTTTTAAATGATGTCACGCTGATGACCGATATCGATCAGTGGGATGAAAAGAAAATCGCGGTAACGTTGATGACCCTGCACAGTTCCAAAGGCCTTGAATTTCCGGTGGTGTTTATAGCCGGAGCTGAAGACGGCCTATTTCCCATGGAAAAGACCACACATGACAAAAAAGAACTTGAAGAAGAAAGGCGCCTGTTTTATGTCGGCGCCACAAGGGCACAGGAGCAATTATTCATTTCTTATGCACGGCAAAGAATGAGATTTAATAATTTGTATTTATGCCTTCCGTCCCGTTTTCTTGATGAACTGCCGGAGCGTTCCGTTGAATGGGTTTCTGCCCATAAAAGAAAAATCAGTGAAAAATCAACTGACTACCTGACAACAAGCAATCGCGCCGCAAAAACAGGAAGGTTACACGGTACCCGGGAATCCGGCAATTCTCTTTGTAGTCCGGAAAATGATTTTATCCGTGATTTTACAGCAGGACAGCGCGTTCAGCATCCGACTTTCGGAAAAGGGAAAATCATCAGTGTCGAAGGCAAGGGGGATAACCAGAAACTGAAAGTACTTTTCAGCGACGGTTCTGAAAAAAAATTATTTGTCAAATATGCGAATTTAAGCGTACATTAAATTAGAAAATACCCTATGAAAAAACGATATTTTATTTGTGTGATTTTTGTATCCTTCGTTATCATTCAGGCCGGCCCGTTACTAGCCCAGGTCAGCGGAGCGGATACAGACTTCCTCTATTCCAAAAAACTTTACGACGACAGGATGTACAGACTTTCTGCTTCTGAGTTTACAAGGTTTATCAGGAATTACCCGAATGACATGCGAGTCCCTGATGCCAGATACTTTGCTGGCATATCCCTTTTTCATCTGGGTCAGTTCGACGCTTCCCGCAGGGAATTTCAGTTTCTTGCCATAGATTATCCCAAGGATAAGCGGGCAATGGAAGCATGGATCAAAATATCGGAGTGTTATTCTGCCCTGAAGGATTACGCTGCGGCGGCGAACGCATTGTCCAGCCTCGTTTCCTTCTATCCGCAGTCCCCGAACGTGATCGGCGTTCACCTGCTCATCAGTGATTATTTTGTAAAGGCTGGTGACCGAAAAAGCGCGAAAGATAAATTGAATAAATTCATTTCGGATTATCCGGATATCCCTGAATTATTTCATGCCCGTTTTCGTCTTGCAGCCGTGCTCACATCGGATATGCAGTATGATCTCGCGATTTCTGAATATCAGCAAATCATTGAAAGGGCGAAAGACTCGGAGCTGAAATCCTCCGCTCTATTTGAAAAGGCTAAACTTCTTGACCTGCAGGGAAAAAATGATTTCGCAAAATCTGACTTTGCCACGATTGTAAACCGATATGCCAAAACCAGGATTTATCCTGACGCTCTTTACGAAACGGGCCTTTACGCTTACCGGGAAAAGAAAAGCGAAATTGCACTGACTATTTTTGAGAACGTCATCAGATCAGAAACAGGCTCTAATACCCTAAAAAACAAGGCAAGACTGAAAATCGGCGACATTCATTTTTCAAACGCCCAGTACGACAAAGCATTGTCCTTTTACAGGACTATTGTTGAATCGGTTCCGGACACAAGCACTGCCGTTAAATCAAGGTTTAAACTCGCGCTGGCTTATGAAAAAAGAAAACAGCTCCTTTCGGCAAACGAACAGTATGCATATATTGTCGATTCACTATCTTCGGTTAAGGAAGATTCTGCCATGATCGCCCTTTCCTACATACGGATGGCGGTCAATCAAGCGGAACTGAAGAATTACCAGGCATCCCTTGCCCTGTACAATTACTTTATCGATCATTATCCTCATTTTACACACATCGACCGGATCGTCATGAGAAAAATTCAGCTGCTTAATGATGATTTGCATGATTATAATGAAGCGTCCCATCAGTTGGAACTTTTCATCAGTCAGTATCCGAAAAGCCGCTTTATAGATTCTGCGTACCTGCAGCTCAGCCGCGTTTACATACAGAGCAAAAGGACAGAAAAAGCCACTGACCTGCTCGAATCATTCCGCTATAAATTTCCCGGAAGCCGCTACCTGCATGACGTGAAAAATGAACTCGAGCGCATACAGTTCTATTATTCGGAAAATAATGAGTCCACGGTTGAGAATATTATCACTCTCATGGGGCAACTGATCGAGGGTAAAGCAAAGGATGAACTGGAGCTTACGTACGGCAAACTTTTTTTTAATCAGCTGAAGAATTACAGCGGAGCCATATCCATATTCAGAAAGATTCTGAACCGAACTGCAAACCGGGATATGCTGGATGAAGTTAATTATCACATCGCGATGTCCTTTGACAGAATGGCGCAGAGCCAACAACCCGTTTTTTTTGACAGCGCGTTTACCTATTATAAAAAACTGGGTTCAAGTCAGTATGCAGACGCTGCTCAGCTGAGAATTATTGAACTGAACCTGATGTCTGCTGGTTCCGGTCAGGAATTTGAATTCAAGGGAAAAATGCATTTCATGAACTGGCTGGAACGATTTCCTAAAAGCCCGTTGCGCGACTGCGTGTTGTTCAGGCTCGGAAAAGCATTATACAGGCTGAATGAACTGACAGCCGAAGAAAAAATCGACTCCCTTGCCAAAAAAGCAGGATCAGCAAAAACAGCGAAGGATTCGCTGAAAATTCAAATACCTGTCTATACCGCTTTCAGCTGTTTTGATGAGATCATTCAGAAATATCCTAACAGCGAACATCTGGATGATGCGCATTTTTACAAATCGTTATGCATATACCGGCTGAATCCTCCGGCGGATGTGATAAAATCATTTCATAATTACTTAACGCTGTTTCCGCGAGGCCGTCATGCTGCCGAAACCCGTTATCAACTTGCGCGTCTAAGGGAAAAAAGCGGCGACCCGCAATCCGCCATCGCGGCTTATGAAGACCTGATGGCAAATTATTTTTATACTTCCTATGCGGACAGCGCCGCACAAGGAATCGGCGACGCCTTGATCGCAACAGGCAAATACCAGTCTGCAGTGCATGCTTTTCACCACAGCCAGAAATACATGTCGGATGAATTCAGCGGAATCGATCTCCTGAATGAAGCTGCCCTTGCTCATTCACAAATGGATTATCAGCTTGGTTTTGCCTATCACCGGCTTGGTAACACGAGCAAGGCTGTAGAGTATTACGAAAAATACTTGTTTCCTGACCACCAGGGCAAAACCGCACAGGATGCGCTCTGGGCTCTCGCGGAGATATACTTCAGTCAAAAGGACAAAGCCAACGCCATCCGCTACTTTACCCTGCTGACGGAAAAATTCCCGGGTACGGATCCGGCATTTCGTGCGCTTAACCGGATTGCGGAGATTTATTATGAGGATGAAAAATACTCCGAGGCAAAAAAAGCCTTTCAGAAACTGAGCGAACTTTCCAAAATTTCCGGTTTGCAGATGGCATATGACGCAAAGGTCATTGTCTGCACGTACCGGACCGGAGCAGTCGACCAGACCACTAATCTTGAAAAACTCTTTTCAAAAAAATATGAAAAGGAAAAAGGATCCAAAATACTCCTTCAGAATTTCAATGCGGAATTTTTGTTCGAACTGGGCCGATATTACCAGTATACATTGAAGAATTATGATCTCGCCTCGAAAACCTATCTTCGGCTGACTGACCAGTACAAATCTGCGGATATCGTTTCAGAGGGCATGTTCCAGCTTGGCGTTATCCGGTTTAATCAGGGTAAAAGCAAAGAAGGATTTGAATGGTTTCAACAAATCGTCCAGAAATATCCGGATAGCGACATCATTCCGGGCGTTTATCTGCGGATGGCCGTCGAGGCGTTTAAACTCGAGCAGGTACAAACGGCAATTGAGTCCGCGAAATTCGCCCTTCAACACCCGAAAATCAAACCTTCTGACGCGAAAACAGGCACTGATTTCCTGATCAAAGTGTACAAAACGGTGGGTTACTACGAAAACGCCCTGGTCCTTATCCAGCGATATATTGATCAGTTCCCTGATGATGATGCAGGCAATTTGCTTTCAAAAAAAATCGACGTCGGCATCATGCATCGCAACCTGAAATCATATGACCGGGCGACCGAATACCTTAAAGAATTGCTGAAAACGGCTTCGGGAGAAGATGAGGCTGAAATCCAGTATCATATCGCGCAGACCTATTATGACCGCGGTCAGTTTCAGCAGGCCCTGATCGAGTTTCTGAGAATCCCTTACCTGCAATTGGGTTCAAAATTTGACTGGGCGACGGCAGCGAAGAGCCAGGCGGCTGAATGCTATGTAAAACTGGAACAGTACCCGTCTGCCATCAGTGTGTATGAGGATATCATCAAAAAACATGGTCATGCCAGCGAATACGGACTCTTTGCCAAACAGCGGCTTACAGAAATCAGAAAACTGATAAAGAACTGAGATGAAAGAAAAAGGCTTATCTCCTCATTTTCTCAGGAAAGTAAAAGCCACGGCTGTGAGTTCTGCCCTGATGGCCGGCCGCTACATATTGTCAAGTGTTGGCGGGTCTTTCACTGTCGATGAAAAACAAAAACATGATTTTGTCACCGAAGTCGACCGCAAAGCTGAAACTATTATTATTGAAAAAATCCGCAGTGCTTTTCCAGACCATGATATTCTTGCCGAAGAATCAGGGCTTCACAGGCAGACTTCCGATTTCCGGTGGATTATCGATCCCCTTGACGGAACAACTAATTTCATCCACGGCTTTCCGTTTTTTTGCGTGAGTATCGCCCTCGAAATTTCAGGAAAGATCACAATAGGCGTCGTTTTCGAACCTGTCCGGAAAGAACTGTTTTCAGCTGTGGCCGGGCACGGGGCGTTCCTGAATGGCCGTCCGATCCGAATATCCGCCTGCGGCTCCCCGTCACAGGCATTACTCGCCACAGGATTTCCTTACAGAGATTACCGCATGATGGATGATTACATGCATTTATTTGAATATTTCATGAAAAATTCTGCCGGGGTGCGCCGACCCGGGTCCGCAGCGATGGATTTATGTTATCTCGCCTGCGGCAGGATTGAGGGATTCTGGGAACTTTACCTGAATCCCTGGGATGTGGCTGCGGGATCACTAATTATTCAGGAAGCGGGCGGAACCATTACCGATTTCAGCGGCGGAATGAATTATTTATATCACGGAAATATTCTCGGTTCCAATGGAAAAATCCATTCATGGATGCTGGAGGCTGCAAAAAAATATTTTGAGGATCGTCTATCCGGAATTAAAAATCATAATTTTTTAGCAACTTCACTTGAAAATGATGTATAAATCATTTATTATCGATTTTAGATTAAATAGTTTACAGAATATGAAACCGATTAATCAAGGAGACCTGAATTGAATTACGCACTATTTGTTTTGTGGATCATGGGCGGAAATCCGAACAGCGAGGGACAAGGCGGAGGAAATCCTCTTTTGCAGTTTTTACCGTTCATCCTGATCATTGTGATCATTTATTTTTTAATGATACGGCCTCAGAAAAAACGCCAGCAGGAACGCGACAAAATGATCGCCTCCGTAAACAAGGGCGATAAAATCATAACGATCGGAGGCGTTCACGGGGTCGTTCAGGCCACCAAGGACAAGACCGTCATTGTTAAAATTGCCGATAATGTCAAAGTGGAAATCGAAAGATCTGCCGTTTCCTCTGTCCTGCGGGATTCTGATACTTCCTCCGGTGAAGTTAAACTGCTTGAACCGGATGCAAAATGAAAAACGGCATCTCTCGGCCGATTCTTTTAACGGCCCTTATGCTGGGACACTCCGCAATTATTGCGGTTTTGATCGGATCGTTATCCTGTTCATCGAAGACCGATACAAATGTTTCTGCCGGCAATGAAAAAAATTTTTATCTCCGGAACTGCGCCTCCTGCCACGGAACAGAAGGCGGAGGCACAGCCATGGGGAATACCTTGAGGGGAAGACGCCTGGATGCAAATCACGTAAAAAATACCATTCTGAACGGAAGCCAGCGGATGCCCCGGTTCAATTTATCAGACCCTTTTCTGACTGATTTCTCGCAATGGATACATGATCTGAAATAACCATGATCAGTAATATTGAAATTACAATACTTCCCGCCCCGGAAAATCCAGACATTATGATTGTCGCACTGAAAGGTTCTCTGGATTCCATTACTTCATCCGAGCTTGAGCGGACACTCGGAACCCTGATCCGGAAAAAAATCAGCAAAATCATTATAAACCTGGCCGATCTGAACTATATCAGCAGTGCCGGCTGGGGTATTTTCATCGGTATCATCAAACAGGTCCGTCAGAACGGCGGCGATCTCAAGTTATCCGGCATTTCCAGGGAAATCCATGATATCGCCGATTTGCTGGGCATCAAGGATATCCTGCCGTCATTCAAGAATGACCGCGAAGCAGCATTATCTTTTTTTTAAATTATCCCTGTTGCATTTGTGTGGAGATAGCTGTAATATAAGCACAGAACATTAACTTTAAATCAGTGACGGTATTATGACAATCACCGAAAAACATCTTGAGACGCTCCGTGCGTCAGCTTTGTTTCACAATTTATCCGATACCGATCTTAAAACAATCCTTCCCAAATTTGAGGAAAAAAGGGTCATAGCCGGCACGATTGTATTTGATGATGGAAGCACGGATACCGAAGGAATGTACGTCATTGCCAGGGGCAGTGTAAAGATTTTTAAGAATGTCACGGATTCATCCTCTAAACAGCAGGCAATTGCCGTTCTGACCGCAGGGAATTATTTCGGAGATATGGCGCTGCTGGACGAAGAAACGAGATCCGCAGGGGCCATGGCTCTTGAAGAGTGCGAACTTCTGTATCTTTCCAAACAGGCTTTTCATGACATGATCAGCCATAACCTGATCATGGCTCATCAGATTTTGACGCAGATATCCAAAGTCATGAGCAAACGGCTGCGCGACACCAATAACCTGTTCCGTGAAGTGGTAAGTTGGGGCTATCGCGCAAGGAAAGAAGTACGGGACCTGAAAAATAATTTTTTATCAACTATATCCCATGAATTACGAACGCCGATTCATTCAATCCAGGGATTTACAACGCTGATGAAGGAATCCTCTGATACAGATGAGCAAACCAAACAGAAATTCGTTGAGATCATTCTCGAGGAAAGCAAACGACTGGGAGGCCTGATCAATGACCTCATTTGCCTGGCTGAAATCGAATTCGGCGCGATTATTCTTGACCGGCAGCCTGCAAACCTCAATGAAGTGGTAGAAAAGGCTTTTCAAACATTCAAAGAGGAAGCGGCGGAAAAACAACTGAAATATGAACTGGTTCTGCCGTCGAATCCCCCAGGTATCGTGGTGGACGTAACCCGGCTGATGCAGGCAACCGAACATCTGATCGATAACGGCATCAAATTCACTCCTTTCGGGAAGACCATCACGGTTAAAGCCGAAGCAACAGAATCGGATATTCGTATCATGGTTATCGATACAGGCAGGGGCATTCCCGCGAAGTATGTCGACCGGATTTTTGACAAATTCTATCAGGTGGACCAGTCGAATACCCGCGAAATCGGAGGGGCTGGTATAGGCCTGACGCTGGCCAGGCAAATCGTTCACCTGCACGGGGGTACCATTGAGGTCCAAAGCAAGGAAAACGAAGGCTCATCCTTTATCATACGGCTTCCAAAAGAACACATCCTGTATAAAACACCCAGGTGATTTTTCCCGATATGGCGACGCCTTCGGTTTACTGCATTATCCTATCCTGGAACGGAAAACCGCTGACGATTGACTGCATGCGTTCCGTTCTTCAATCGGATCATTCCAACTTTACATTGATCGTTGTAGACAATCATTCATCCGACCAATCGGCTGAGACGGTCAGGATTGAGTTTGCGGATGAATTGAAATCGGGTAAAGTCATTCTCATCGAAAACAATACGAATCTTGGTTTCGCCGGAGGAAATAATGTCGGGATCCGGTACGCGATGAGCAAATCCGCTGAATACATCCTGCTGCTGAATAATGATACTGTGGTCAGCCCGGACCTTATTAGTGTCCTTGCCGGCGAAATGGAGGGGCAAAAAGATATCGGTATCACCGGACCGAAAATATATTATTTCAGTCCGCCGGATCAGATTTGGTTTGCGGGTGGAGAAATCCTGTTACATAAAGGGATCAGCCGGCACACAGGTATCCGGCAAAAAGATACCGGGCAATATGATCAATCCAGAGTGTGTGATTATATTACTGGATGTGCTATGATGATCCGCCGGAGTGTAATCGAACAATGCGGAATGCTTGATATTATATACCCTTTATATTCAGAAGACGCCGACTTTTGCATGCGATCGCGGAAGGCCGGCTATAAATGCCTCTATATCCCAAAAGGAAAAGTCTGGCATAAGATATCCGCCGGGAGCGGAGGACAACTGAAATGGAAAAAAATCAGGATGAGGTTCATAAGCGGTTTGATTTTTTACGGACGATACGCCAAATGGTATCACTGGTTCACAATACCGTTTTTTTTGGCTTTTGATTCGCTTCGAGTCCTACTTTTAATCATAGCGGGTAAATTAAAAAATAATTGAATATAAAATCGTACATTTCGACCTATCTCACAATATGAATTGCTTTGTGCGTTTTAAATATTAAAACTCTCCCCTATTTTTGGGGCAAGAACCGAATCAAATCCGTCCGATTTCAGTAATTCCGCGAATGGCAGCAGTTGTGAGTCCTCGCCGTGTACCAAATAAATCTGCGTATTCTTCCCTACTTTCCTCAGGAAACTCAGTAAATCCTGCTGATCGGCATGACCGCTGAACGAGTTGATCTTCACGACACGCGCCTTGACCTGGTAGTCGTTGCCGATAATTCTGACAGTTTTATGGCCGTCAATAATTTTTCTGCCCAGTGTATTTTCCGCCATATATCCGACAATCAATATCGTCGTCGCCGGATTTTCAATATTATTCGCGAGATGATGAAGAATCCTGCCCGCTTCGCACATCCCGGATGCCGAAATAATAATACAGGGTTTATCATAATGATTAAGATTCTTAGATTCGTCCAGTTTTCTGATATATTTCAGGTTATCAAATAAAAACGGATTATCGCCTGAATCCATAAGTTTGCGGGCTTCTTCGTCATAGTAATTCGGATAAATCTTGAAAACTTCGGTCACGTTAACCGCCATTGGACTATCGACAAACACGGGTATCGCGGGTACTTTATGCTTTTCATATAATGAATTCAGGTGATAAATGATCTCCTGGGTCCGTTCCACGCTGAATGCCGGGATGATGATTTTGCCGTTTTCTTTAAACGCATGTTCGATGGTCGCTATAAGCTTTTCCTCGATTTCCTCAACCGGATCGTGCAGACGGTTACCGTATGTGCATTCAGAGATCAGGTAGTCTACGTCAGTGATCTGATCCGGATCTTCGATGATCGGTAAATTCACCCGCCCGAGATCGCCGGTAAATCCGATGCGGATTCTCCGTCCGTCTTCGATGATATCCATCCGGATCATGGCGGAACCCAGGATATGCCCGGCATTCAGCATCCGGACTTTCACGTTCGGAACGGGTTCAAACGGACGGTTATAATTGACGCTCATGAAATTATCAATGCAGCGCTGGGCGTCTTTGATGGTATAGAGGGGCTGACGGGGAATCTCCCCTTTTTTGACCATACGCTTGTTCAGAAAAAGGATATCCCGTTCCTGGATCAGCGCGGAATCCTGGAGCATGACGTTACAGAGGCTCATTGTCGGGCTGGTGCAGAATATATTGCCGTCGAAACCGTTTTTGACAAGGTTGGGTATGTTGCCGCTGTGATCAATGTGTGCGTGAGAAAGGAGCATGGCGTTTACTGATGAGGGTTCAAACAGAAAATTTTTATTGCGCTCGTAAGATTCATCCCGCCGTCCCTGATATAACCCGCAATCGAGCAATAATCGCTTTCCGTCGATGTTCAGTAAGTGCTGGGATCCTGTTACGCTTCGTGCCGCTCCGCAAAATTGGATCTGCATAGGGTTTATCCTTAATTGTTAATATTTAAAAAAAGTTTTGACATCTACAAAAGATTCATCTATTATAGATAACCATATTTTTTGTTATTCTAAAGTACTTTTTATAACTAAATGAAAGGACTCATCATGAAATTGTTTACGTGGTGCAAAATGTTTCTTGTGATCGCGTTTTTGGTTTCATTAACGTGGTCTGAGGCTAAGGCGCAGTTGCTGTTGAATAGTGTCGGTGATACAGCTAAAATTACTTTTTCCGGTTTTCGTGGAAAAGGTTTTACTCCGGTTGCGGGTAATACAGACAGTGTATTAAACAGCAATATTTGGGCGGTTTTCGGTGAATCCGCGAATTCATATTTTGGCAATACTTCGGTTTCAGGCATTTTTGCTATGGGCACTACCAAATTACCGGTTACCAGTGGCGGCATTTTTGCCTATGCCGATACTGTTCGCTCCGACACGATGATGATGTTACAGCCGACCGGAACTGCCTTTTCGCCCGGAAGTATTGTAATCCGCATTAGAAATAATTCAACCGATACGCTTTCGGGCTTATACCTTGCTTATCACTTGTTTGTACGCAATGACCAGGCGCGTGCCAATTCATTCAATTTTTCTCATTCAGCCGATACTAATATTTATATTCCCGTACCCTCACTGGATTATACTTCTACCGCGGCTGCGGGAACTTCCGACCTGATTGATGAAGGCATTAAATCGGTAACACTCTCCGGATTGGTAATCATCCCTGGTCAGGATTATTATCTGCGCTGGAATACCAATGATGTATCCGGCAGCGGCAGCCGGGATGAGTTTTTTCTGGATGATATTAAGGTCGCTGGCCTTTTGGTAGGTGATGTTAGCGCGCCTTATGTAATCGGCATGAATATTATCAATCCCAATACTATTCAGATATATTTCAACGAAGCGGTCGATACAACCGCAGAAAATCAGTCCAATTATTCTGGTTTTCCAACAATTCAGTCCATTCACAGAGAAACCATGCTGGATACGGTGACTCTGAATTTAGCCACTCCGGTCCAGAACGGTAAAAAATATACGATAAACGTTTCGGGGGTAAAAGATTTAGCTGGTAACGCAATGAATCCTGTCTATTATAATGATTTTCAATACAACAATCTTTCAGCCGGTATAGTCATCAACGAATTATACTATAACAGTCCGGGTGGCGGGGTGGATTCGATGGAATTTATTGAATTATACAACAATACTTCAAATCCGGTCAACATCGGGGGTATTTATTTTTCGCATGGCGTATTTGATACCTTACCCGACAGTATCATTGCGGCCCACGGATATTTTGTAACCGCATATTTCCCAGAAGTCTTTGCGCGATATTTCGGTTTCACACCGCACAAATGGTCGGGGAATAATCTGAGCAACTCCGGAGAAAGAGTCGCTATAGTAAATACCATCGGCGATACGATCGACGCCTTGTTTTACACAACATCCGCACCTTGGCCAATGGGCGTGTCGGATAACAACGCCCGTTCATATTCCCTGATTCATTCAGATCTGGATAACAGCGATGGGGGTAATTGGAGATTATCAGCCCTTCGTCATGCTTTATTCAACGGACTGCCCGGTTGGGCAACTCCCGGACAATTGAATTTAATCTCTTCGCCTGCACTGATTGAGCCTGCAGATGGTTTATATTTTACGGTATCTTCAGTATCCACTGATAATATGACTTTCCGCTGGAATGAATCAATCGTTCCGGTGGGCGGCTCCGTATATTATGTCGTCGAACTGGTGGACGCGGTAAACAATGCGTTCAACACGATTTACGAAGGCACCGATACGACATTCGATTATTCATTAGCCAATTTTGATAACTGGCTGGCGTCCAACAACTGGCCAGTTAATGACACAGCTTACGGCATTACATGGCGCGTCACGGCGAATGACAGCGTCAATGAATTCATTTCGAACGGCTTTGAGATGTTCCCTGTTCGTGAGAACGTGCCGCCCTTAGCTTTTGATCTTCTCGAACCTGCCGACGGGTTCCGCTGGGAAGTCAGCACATCTTCGACAGATTCAATTTCTTTCCGCTGGAATAAATCGATCGATCCGGAAGGAAATCCGATTAATTATACCATTCAATTTGAAGCATCCGGATTGGGAATTTTGCTTAATTATGAAACGGGTACGGATACTTTTTTTGTTGATTATGCAAATCTGAGAGCCGAGTTACTTCAAAGTTCAGGTTGGGATTCGGTTGTTTTTTCCTGGACGGTTCTTGCAACCGACAGTATCAATCCTCCCATGCCGAGTAATGAGACACGCACCATAACTCATATTCTCATTCCTGAATCCGTCACGCCCTTCAGAGCTGACCTTGCTGGATATCAAGTTGTTCCGCCTGTGCCTACGGCTGCTTCCGGCACAGGTTATTTTGAACTCAACGCCGATTCAACAGAACTGTTCTACCGGATTTACGTGAACAGCCTGACAGGCGGCATTACGGACTCATATATACGCAATGCACCGGCGGGTTCGAACGTGTTTGGCGGATACGCGCTCACGTTTGTTGGCGATTCAGCCGTTGGTACCTGGAATACAATAACCCCGGAACTTGTCGATGAACTATTAGCGGGCTACCTGTATGTCCTGGTTCGAACTTCAACCTATCCGGCCGGTGAAATACGAGGACAAATACGCCAGGGTATGGGTAGCGTTGTATTAACACCCGCGGCGAATCTTAACGCGATTGGATTTGAGGGCGCCATTGAGTTGGATTGGACGGAGTTTAAGTTATTCTCCAAATCAACATCCATGATATCAGAAGAAAAGTATCCCGCACGCAAATCCATACATATACAATCCGACAAATCATGTAATACGAATAAAACCAGGGATTTTATTACATTACTTGGTTTCAATATTTACCGGTCTATTGACGGTGATACATATGAATATTTAGATCAAACAGATTCTCTGTTCTACATAGATACAAACGTCGTAATCGGATCTATATACCGATATTTTGTATCAGCGGTTTATGATGCTGGACAAGCGCCGCCAACGGATACAGTAGCAGCGTCTTTAATTACATCAACATACCCAATTTCAGTCTTATTTGTTACGGATGAAAACCTCGGCTATGGCAATGCTGTGTATATCCGCAATTCATTTTCTAATCTAGGGTTATTATACGATCACTTTAACGCCATTGACAGCGGACGCACTCCGACATCAGCCGAAGTGGGCATGTATGACCTTGTCATCTGGTATTGTTCCTACGACGGAGTCGGAAGCTATTTCTGGAACGGTACGGATTCGGATAATACGGAAATCGCCGATTACCTTGACAATGGCGGTCGGTTGTGGGTAATGGGTACAGATCTGCTTTATGACCGCTATGGAGCACCTCCGGTTTCTTTCTCATCAACTGATTTCCCGAATAAGTATCTTGGAATCGCATCCTACGATGTCCAATCTTATGGTAACGATGGCGGTGCGGGTTGTTCAAAATTATTCAGAAATACATCTCAATCAGTATGCCAGGTTGATTCATTCGGCTGGATTTATCCGACAGCCTGGTGGATTGATGGTCTTACACCCGCAATGGGAGCTTTACCGGTATACAATATGGGACCGCTGACTTATGTTTTGGCCGATAAACCAACCGCGATATATTACGATAACGGAATTCATAAGGCATTAGGTTTTTATTTTGATCCTTATGAAATCGATACAGATACACACAGGGATTCGGTGTTTGCCGACGTATTACAGTGGTTCAGCTGGGGCATTGTCGGTATTAAAGATAAAGACCTTGTTCCAAAAGAAACATCATTATATCAGAATTACCCGAACCCGTTCAACCCAACCACATCGATCAAATATGACCTGAAAGATAACGCAAAAGTGATTCTGAAAATCTATAACACGCTCGGTCAGGAAGTCAGAACGCTGGTGAATACCGAACAAACCGCCGGACAATACACCATGCAGTGGGACGGCAGGAACAACGCCGGACTTTCTGTTGCCAGCGGCGTGTATATCTACCGCATTCAGGCCGGTGATTTTGTGAAATCGAAGAAGATGATGTTTATCAAGTAAGCAAAAAGTTAAACTTCTGAAAGAAGTTTAACTTTTCAAAATATTCAAGGGAATTGAGAAATCAATTCCCTTTTTTATTGACATATGTTTTTTTTATAACTATAATTCCACGCCTTTTTTAACCTTGGTCTTTTAACAAATTAGAGAGGTTTTTATGAACAACTTGGTAAAAACGTGTATCTTCATGTTTCTGCTTATGATATTGTGTGCAATGTCGGGAGAAGCGCAGAAAATGAAAAAAGAAGCCAGCGATTTCACTGTTGAGAAACCCTTATTTAAGAACGAATACAGATTATTATCCGGCGGAAACATTGTCGAGTTATTTGAAGGTGATTTTCCGGCCTCAGGATGGCGTCTTGCCAACCCGAACGCAGGAAGCCTTACTTTCACAAAATATAACGGGGTTAACGGACCTAGTATCAACGGCCAGAATTGCATTCAGATGCCGTTTTACAGTTACGGAAGTACAAATCATAGAGATACATTGTTCACATCGGTTTATAATAATCCTTTGGCCAATGATTCCTTGATTTTCGACTGGGCCTATCAGTATTATCCCAGCGCAACCTATTACGACAGCCTTTTTGTGTTGATTTCTACAGACGGAGGTTTAACGTTTCCCATTTCGGTTTTTCGAAGGGGAGGCCCTACACTCGCGACAGCAGGTTCTTCTGGAAATAATTTCGTTCCTTCAATCCCATCCCAATGGCAGCGCTTTTCATACCCTTTAGGCGGATTAACAAATGTCGTTGTCGCTTTTGCCACATTGAATAAATACGGAAATAATCTGTATATCGATAATGTAATTGCAGGAGAACAAAAGCAAAATGATATACAGGTAACGTCCTTCATCACATTGGTTCCTGACACCAGTTATGTTTTCGGAGATTCGATACTTGAACTGGCGCCGAAAGTTCTTATTTCCAATGTCGGTCTGAATAACATCTCTACAACTTTTACAGTAGGTCTTACTATTCCTGAACTGAGTTATGCCCAGAACCAGAATGTTGATCTGATCAACAGCGGAACCTCCCTGGTTTTAAATTATCCAAACGTTTTAGCCTCTTCCGGAACCGAAATGAATATTGAAATTTCGATAGATTATGCGGACGATCAAAACCATTTGAATGACACTCTCCGGCAAAGGTCCGTCATATTTCCAGGGGCATATCGGACACACGTTTTATACGAGCAATGGACAAGCTCAACATGCGGCCCCTGCGCATCTAATAATCCAACCGTCGACGCTTTTATTTCTTCACATGCCGATAGCGTGGTCGCTGTAAAATATCATGTCGGCTGGCCCTCGCCCGGAAATGATCCGATGTACTTGCATAACCCGACTCAGTCGTATGACCGGAGAAATTATTACGGCGTGAACAGCGTTCCGCATATTTGGGTCGAAGGTGTGATTGAACCGGTATATCCTTACACTACTGCCGGAAGTTTGCAAAATCCTTTTATTGAAAGGAATTCAGCACCTACTCCTGTTAGAACGGTGAATGTCATCAGTTCAAGACCAACAGCAGATTCAATACATTCTGTCGTAACGGTAACTGTGATGAACACACTTATGTCCAGAATGACTAACACATATTTACGTGTTCAGGCTGTTGAAAGGGTCGTTGAATATGCCTCACCTCCTGGCACGAACGGCGAAAAAACATTTTACGATGTATTCCGCCATTCGTATCCGACTTCTCTGGGTACGTTATTGCCAGCCGAACCAGGTACATACATTTATGAATTCACTTATAAAATTGACCCGGTTTGGATAGACACAAATATTTACACAATCGCTTTTGTGCAAAATGACAATACGCATGAAGTCTACGGTGCAGGAAAAAGTGAAACCACTCAGTTCGTAATTGACGTCGGCAGTGAAAATGTATCTCCATATGCATTTCATCTCGAGAAAAACTACCCCAATCCCTTCAATCCCGTAACCAGCATCAAATACTCGATTCCGGAACACGCGAAAGTCCGGCTTTCCGTTTATAACGTCATTGGCCAGAAAGTGACGGATCTTGTGAACAAATCGCAGAGTGCCGGTCGTTATACGGTCCAATGGAACGGTAAAGACAACCGCGGCAGCGCCGTATCCTCAGGCATATATTTCTACCGTTTAACAGCGGGAAACAAGGTCATGCAGAATAAAATGCTTCTGGTGAAGTGAGAAAATCCTATAAAAGTTAAACTTCTTGAAGAAGTTAACTTTTTTTCAGCTTGCTTTTCTAGCTCTCCTGTATTCAGCAGGAGAGCTTTTTTATTGACTTCCATCCGAAAAACATTACCTTTATCCGGAAAAGGAAAGGTAAAAAAAATGAAAAACATATTCAGCGCAGTCATTCTGTTCTTTGCGACAGGCCAAGTAATCACGGCACAGCAGTTTGTTTCCGTTCACCCGGCCGAAACAGCCATTAATCAGGATTATCGGGAAAAGCGAATCACGTTGGATGATGCGATATTGTTTAAATTTTATCATTTATATGATAAATCCAAACTTCCTGCAAAATACCACACCGAACAGCAAACCATCGCCAAATGCGGCACGATGATTTTTGTTGACTATGAAAACCACAAGAACAAGCTGCAAAAGGCCACCATTCAGGCAATTGAATCCTTTTTAATCGACAGAGAAAATCCAACTGAATCCATGGTGTATATCAGTCCGAGCGGGCGTTTTGAGCTTACCTACGACACGATCGGCACGAATGCCGTTCCCAAGGCTGACGTGAATCCGGCAAACGGCATTCCGGACTTCATCGAAAAGTGCGCGCTGTACTGCGATTACAGCTGGTTCGTGGAAATCGACAGCATCGGATTCACTCCCCCGCCCATTAATCCGCCGACGACTCGCTACAAGATTTCTTTTGAAGCCATGGATTATTACGGCTATACAACTCCCTACGGTGGCAGCTACGGAACCCGGATTGTCCTGCACAATACCTATCTGGGCTTTCCGGCCAATGACGATCCCGACGGAGACCAATTGGGAGCGATGAAAGTAACGATATGCCATGAATTCAAGCACGCCAGCCAGTACAAAACCAGCCGCTGGACCGAAGGCGACTGGGTGGAAGTGGATGCAACATGGAGTGAGGATATCGTTTATGACGCCACTAACGATTACTACAACTACCTCGGCGATACCGGCTCCCCTTTCATGTCACCCGGAAGTTCGCTGGACGGCAACGGCTCCGGAGGAAGTTACGAGGACTGCACCTGGCAGCATTATATGTCGCAGACGCACGGTAATTCAATAATCCGTGATTACTGGGCCAGACGGGCAATCAAGCTGAGTTCAGAGTCAGTATTGAATTCCTATGATTCAACGCTGGCAGCCTACGGAAGCGGATTGTCCCAGGCATTCAGGGCATTTACCGCATGGAATTACCTGAGCGGCGAACGCGCAGTTCCGGGATTCGGTTATGACGAGGCTCCGGCATATCCTACTTCCCAGCTTTGCCGCAGTCATACCGCTTTTCCGGCTTCCGGCTCGCAATGCCAGCTTGACCACCTTGCCGCGAATTTCATTCACCTGCCCTCTGACGCCTCCGACTCGGTGCTGAGTTTTACTTTTAACGGTCAAAATACTGTCGGGATGTCACTTCAGGTGGTCATCCGATATGCGGACGCCACCGTCGATATAATGCCTGTTCCGCTGGACGGTAATAATGATATTTCAAATTTCCCTTTGCCCGTACGACTGAAACAAATTCTGTTCATGGGACTGGTTCCCGTCATCACACAGAAAACGGGGACAGGATTTACGTATTCCTATTCGATCTCGAAGCTGCCCGGTCTTTCCCTCCGGCACACGCCATTAACAGCCGTACAGGATTCGAGCGGACCCTATCCGGTTGAAGCCATCATACGGTCTGTAGGTGAAGGTCTCGATTTTTCTAAAATGAAATTGTTTTACGGATCCGGGTCAATTACGGATTCCGTTGCCCTGGCTCTCACGGACGGAGATTCTGTCTTTTCTGCCGTCATACCCTATCCGGGTAATTATGTATCCGTCAGGTATTACCTGTCGGCTGACGATTCAGGCGGGTACCGGGTAACCTCGCCTACCGGCGCGCCCGGTCAGTATCATGAATTCAGCGTCGGGGAAGATGTCATTGCTCCTGTCCTGACTGTTCTACCGGTCAATTCCATACCGGTATGCAGGGAGTTCCCTCTGCCCGTCCAGGCAATAGTTACCGATCAGACCGGCGTGGATTCTGTCATGGCAAAGGTTGAAAAGAATTCCGTTCTATGGGAAACCTTTCCCCTTGTTCAAGCGTTCGGGGATACATTTTCAGGATTCATCGCCATTGACACCAGCAGCCTGAATCTCGGGGATACTCTGAGCATTACGGTCATCGCAAAGGATGTTTCACCGTTCCGTAATACTGCGTATGGCATTCCGTTGACCGCGAAAATCACAAAAGAATATATCATTGAAAAACTGATTTCAAAAAGCATTCCTGATAACAACGTAAACGGCATATACGATACTTTGTACCTTTCAACCGGCCAGTCATTTCCAAATCATCCGATCGAAGATGTTGACGTGCTTTTCGGCGCGACGCATCCGTTTATCGGCGATCTTTCGGTCAGCCTGACTGCACCGGCAGGATTCACCAAAGCCGTCATGCACCGGCCGGGCTTAGGAACCATTGGCAGCGGCGGCGATAATCCCGATATTGCTCTCGATGATGAATCCGCAAAAAGTATTGAGGATATTACGTTTTCCGGAACTCAGCTTGTGACAGGCACTTTCAGACCTTATCCGGACACTCTGAGTTCGTACGACGGATCGCCTGTTTCCGGCATGTGGGTGATGAAAGTAAGCGACAACCGAACAAACAATACAGGCACGTGGACCAAATGGGGTTTACGGCTGCGTACTGTATCGGCTTCCGTGACATCCCTTGCGATTAGGGATGAACATGACGTCCCTGCCGGATTTGAACTGTTTCAGAATTACCCAAATCCGTTTAATCCAGTCACAAGTATCAGTTACACCCTTCCCGAATTTGTCAAAATCAGGCTTTCCATATATAATACACTCGGGCAGAAGGTTACTGATCTTGTTCATCAGTCCCAGAAAGCAGGACGATACACCGTGCTTTGGAACGGAAAAAACAATCAGGGTAACACGGTTTCCTCAGGCGTGTATTTGTACAGATTGACAGCGGGAAACAAAGTATTGCAGAACAAGATGCTGCTGTTGAAATAAATGTCATTTTTTGATAAAGGGATTATTTCAGAAAAGAGACTGGCATTTCAAATCCTGATAATCCGATTACCGATTACTATTCAGTTTGTATATAGTCCAATCCGGTTTGAATGATCGCAATCTGCAAGTATATTAGTTTTTCTGCAGCCAATGTTCTGCTTTTATATCCTGCGGTATATCCATGAATGCATTACCCCCTTCTTCAAGCGATACCAAATGGCTCAAATCGGCGGTGATAGGAAGCGTCTGGGGCGCGAACGAAATCATCATCGGAAGTTTTTTTCATAATCTCAATATGCCTCTCACCGGTACGTTTCTCGCGATGATCGGCGTCGTTTTGCTGGTAGCGATGCACAGGATCTGGAAAGATAACGGTCTGTTCTGGCGCGCTGGACTTATTTGCGCCGTGATGAAATCCGTATCCCCAAGCTCCATTATACTCTTGCCGATGATCGGCATCATGACCGAAGCCATCCTTCTTGAACTGTGTGTGAGGAGTTTAGGAAAAAATCCTGTCGCCTACCTTGTCGGCGGGGCTCTTGCTGTACTTTCCACGTTGTTTTACAGGATTTTCGGTTTCATCATTTTTTACGGATTTAACATTGTTGATTTATTCCTTAACGTCTACCAGTTTGCCGTAAAACAATTGAAAATAGAGAGCTTCGGCCCATGGGAATTGATCCTCATGCTAGTGATCGCATATGCTCTTCTGGGAATCCTGGCCGCTTTTCTGGGATTGCGGATTGCCGGTAAGGCTCTGCGATCCCCGGGAAACGAAACCGTTGCCGTCGCAACGCAGGTTTTTAACGAATCCTTTTTTGAGGTCAGCCACAAGCAGCGATATTCTATGTATTTCGCAATGGGCCACGTGATGATACTCATCGCCGGTATGATCACGCTGGGAATTATGCCGTTCTGGCTGAGCGCTACTGCGGTCATTCTATACACGCTGATCTGTATTCCCCTGTACCGGCACGCACTCAAACGGCTCACCAAACCCATGATCTGGGTTCAATTAATAATTGTACTTTTTCTCGCTACCGCATTTCTCGGGCCTTCGAATGAATCCGGAGAATTTTATAACATCAACGGTTTGATGGCCGGTCTATACATGAATCTGCGGGCCGTGTTCATCATCATCAGTTTTACGGCGCTGGGCATCGAATTAAGAAATCCTTTTATCAGGGGCATTATCCTTAACCGCCGGTACGCGAAGATCTATTTGTCGATCGAACTCGCGTTTGAAATCCTGCCCGCGACAATCGATCGTCTCAGCAAACCACGGGAGTTTTTCAGAAATCCCTTCCTGTCTTTCCTTCTGTTAATCAGGCAGTCCGAGCGGCTCCTTGAAACGCTTCAAAATAAAGTCATCGCTCCTCCTAAAATTTTTTTTATATCGGGTGAGGTCGGACAGGGAAAGACAACACTTCTGAAAAAAATTCTGAGCCGGCTGAATGAAAATCATTTCGGAATCAACGGTTTTACCGCAGAAGGATACTGGAATAACGGATTCCGCGCGGGTTTTGACCTTAAAAACGTCAGAACCGGGGAAACGGTGATCTTTTGCCGTGAAAACCACGCAGACGGATATTTCAGACTGGGAAGATTTTATTTCAACCCGGATGCCGTCGAAGCAGGCACACAGTGGCTCTTCGACACCTTACAACCCCTGGGTATCGCGGTCATCGATGAAATCGGCCGTTTTGAAATTGAAGGGCATTTGTGGTCTCCGGCGTTGTCACGCCTGCTGCAACAGGACAACCTGATCATTCTTGTGGTCCGTAAGAAATTTATCCAATCCATAATCAATAAGTGGCATCTGAAAAACGTATCTATCATTGAAGTCGGAAACACGAATCCTGACGAGGCTTATAGGATCATCGAACATTCAATACAACATTATTCGCACCGTCCGGCATAAAGTCACAAATTGAAATTCATATCAGCCCGGCAACCATAAAATATTTACCCGGGAATTTATTCTTGCTAATCATGATTAATTTTTGTAAACATCGTTCTGATTAATGATCCGGGGTGTGGCGCAGTCCGGCTAGCGCACCTGCTTTGGGAGCAGGGGGTCGCAGGTTCAAATCCCGCCACCCCGACAAGCCTTGTGCAACCCACAGGGCTTTTTTTTTAGTCACTTATGAATCAAAACGATATCACACAAACGACTTTGACATTTGCCCTTGAGGAAGGTTTTGATCAGGCAGGATGCGCACCGGCAGCGCCTGTTCGTCAACCCGAAAGGTTTACAGACTGGATCTGTCAGGGATTTCATCACCGGATGCACTGGATTTCCCGTACCGCCGATAAACGGCTCAATCCCCTTCTGTTGTTTCCTTCAGCTCGTTCGGCGGTTGTCTGCGCATTGAATTATTACAATCCCGGCGACGAAATCCCCTCTCCGGATGTTTCGATTATATCGCGTTATGCCCGCGGAATGGATTATCATAACGTAATCATGAAAAAACTCAAGAACGTTCTCAGCCGCCTTCAAGCCACCAATCCTTCGATTGAAGGCAGATGTTACGTTGATACCGCTCCAGTCATGGAAAAATACTGGGCCGTTCAGGCCGGAATCGGCTGGCAGGGTAAGCATTCGGTCATCATATCACCGATTTTTGGATCATGGGTGTTTCTCGGAGTAATTCTCATCAATCAGGAAATGATTTACAACTCCCCCCTCCCTCTGCAATGCGGTGATTGCAGTTTATGCATCCAGGCGTGCCCGACAAACGCGCTCGAAAAGCCTTTTATGCTTAATGCCGGAAAATGCATTTCTTATTGGACAATCGAAAACTCGGATCCTGATATTCCTGAAGAAGTATCCTCGAAATTGTGTCGGTACATATACGGCTGCGATATATGCCAAAACGTTTGTCCCTGGAATCAGCGGCTGCAGAAGGCGACAGGAGAACCGTGCTTTACACCTGTGAATACTACGTTCCGGCTTTCCGAGCTGAACCTATTGAATAACGATAATTTCATGGCACGGTTTGCCGGAACAGCCATTGAACGGGCCGGATACGAGCAATTGAAACGCAACGCAAAACATTTGTTTTTCCGATAATCCTTTTTCCGAATATTTCTTTACTTTACAAATCAATTTGAGTACCTTTTCAAAACAGAGTGCGGTACAAATTATGAACTTTCTGACAGAAAACGACCTCAATCAGATTTCTGAACTGGGTATCCGACCCGAGAAAATCGATGAAGACTTGCGCCGATTCAGGCACGGATTCCCGTATACTAAGCTGGTCCGGCCGTGCACACCCGGAGACGGCATTAAAACCATGCTTCCGGAAGAAAAGCCGGATTTCACGAAAAAGTTCGAAACTGCCGCTGCTATGGGACGGTTTATCAAGTTTGTGCCTGCGTCAGGAGCCGCTACACGAATGTTCGCGTTTCTTCAGAGCGCTCTGAACACGGGTCAGGAAATTTCCCGCCATTCTCTTGGCTCTGTAAGGGATCCTTCTCCGGATACTATCCTGTTAAAACAGTTTACGGATCAAATCCGCACTTTTCCGTTCATCGATGATCTGACGAACGTTCTTGAAAGAAAAAATATACAACTTGAAGAGGAAATCCGTCTTGACCGGTATAATGCTGTAATTGAGTGTCTTCTGGGTTCAGACGGACTTAATTACGCACAGCGTCCGAAAGCGCTCATTCTTTTCCACAAGTATCCTGAGGCGGCCCGGACTGCGTTCGAAGAACATCTCGTGGAAGCCATACATACTGTCACTGACAGGAACGGGTCGGTCGCGATCCACTTCACTATTTCACCCGAGCATCGCCATGATTTTGACCGGCTGATTTCAGAAAAAATTAACCTCTATCAGAAAGCAGTACGGAAGTTCGATATTACTTTTTCTGTTCAGCTTCCATCCACCCAGACCATAGCTGTTGACGATCAATTACAACCGTTCCGCGATACCTCCGGACGCCTCGTCTTCCGCCCAGCCGGGCACGGAACTCTGATTGATAATCTGGACCAGCTTGAAGGTGACCTGGTTTTCATCAAAAACATTGACAACATCGCTCCCGATCATCTCAAAGGTATGACCTATCAATATAAAAAATTACTGGCGGGTTATCTGATCGATATTCAGAACACTGTCCACTTTTACCTGAACAAACTCGAAAACGACATTTTTTCCCGGAAGGATATTGACGAATGCACTGAATGGATTAACAGCGTTCTCAGGATTCCTCTGCCGGATTTAAATGAAACGCCCGATCCCTCCGCTAAAATCAGTCTTTTACGGGATATCCTCCACAGGCCGATACGTGTTTGCGGAATGGTGAAAAACGCGGGAGAACCGGGAGGAGGGCCCTTCTGGACAGTCAGTCAGAAAGGCCTTGTCAGCCGCCAGATTGTAGAAAAACACCAGGTCAACATGCTTGATTCCGAGCAAAAACGAATCTGGGAATCCTCTACCCATTTTAACCCGGTTGACCTTGTATGCGGACTGAAGGACCATCATGGAAATAATTATTCATTGAAACAATTTATCGATCCGGATACAGGTTTCATATCGGTCAAGTCCAAAGACGGCAAATCCCTGCGAGCACTCGAAGTTCCAGGTCTCTGGAACGGCGCTATGGCTGAATGGATTACGCTTTTCGCCGAAGTTCCCCTGATTACTTTCAACCCGGTGAAAACGATCAATGACCTGCTGAGACCCGAGCATCAAACTCAGCAGTAACAAAATCTCAAAAAAATAACTTGCATTCCTATTGTTGAATATATAGATTCCCAGCCCTGTCACCAACGGAGACAACGAATGTTTGATACATATATAAAAGATCAGGATATCGAGGAAAGCGGGTTTCAGGAAATCGCTGAAATGTACTTCAACAATTATCTCACCGCCTGGTGCGATCTGAATCACCTAGACGAGGGCCTGAAAATACAGATCGTCCGGGTTCTGACCGATTATTCGTCGTTTTTCATGGACAGCATTATTCATGATCTGAATGACCGTATCCCTGACTATGACGATCTGAAAAATTAAAGCCGGCTTACGTACACTGACCGGAATGCGGCGCACAGTAATATAAAATTTTCTAAGATTTATTCATCATGGTTCGCGGAATTATCATCGAAGGTATTGCGGGAAGCGGAAAAACAACCCTGCGAAAGCATCTGATGCACAGGCTCTCAGTATCAAACGCTTCTCTGATCTCCATCAACGAATACTGTACGGAACGCTGCCTGGAACCGCTCAAAGATGCAGGACCGGATGAAAGCGCTGAAGTCCTGACCGGCATTGTCCGGTTACTGAATAATTTCCAGAATCTTCCCTGTCGTTCCTCGGACGAGTTCAGAAAATTATTTATTCTTGAACGTTTTCATATGAGCCATTGCCTGGACATAGCGAATCAGGAATTTACCGCCGGTTACCGGTATATTGACCGGCAGATGAAAGAGTTAAATGCCGTCATTGTACTGCTAACGCTTGAGCCGTCAAGCATACTGGAACGATCCGTCATCAGCACCAAAAAAACACGCCCGGCTTCATGGTCGGATTACCTGTCGACCCTTGGCCCGACGGATCAGGATGTAGCCGCCTATTATCAGTGCCAGCAGGAACTGTTCATTTCCTTCTGCGGACAAAGCGCAATCCCTTTTTCCGTTTTTGACGCCACGAATCCCGACTGGACAGAAATGGCCGGTACTATCGCCGGAAAAATGTTACTGAACTGATACCGATATGAGCCCAGCCGAAAAAAGAAGCAAGCCCAAAAAAGAGTCCGAAACGATAAGCCGGAGAGATCCCTCCCTATATGATCACTTTGACCAGTCAGAGTATCTCGAAAACAAATTTGAACGATACCTCAGGGAATTTACATTTCCGAAAAAAGAGTTATTCCAGATCCGCAAGGCCTTCGATTTCGCGAAACTGGCCCATCAGAATCAGCTCCGCGACGATGCATACCCGTTCATTCTGCATCCGGTGCGGGTCGCAAATATCCTTCTGCATGAACTGAAAAACACGAACGCAGATGTGATCTGCGGTAGCCTGCTTCATGACGTGATAGAGCATTGTCCGGTTACCCTGAAAGAACTCCGCAACAATTTCAACGATAACGTCGCATCTTTCGTGAAAGCTCTGACCAAAGCCTCCGGGCCCACGGTTGCGAAGACCGATCATTTCTCTCTTATTCTCAGGTCTGCACCGGAAATCCAGCTGATTAAGTTATGCGACCGCCTTGATAATTGCAGGGCCCTGCGGTTCAGCCAGAACAGGGTTAAAATAAGGCGATATATCAAGGATTTAAAATTTCAGTATATTCCCCTGTCCCAGCGAGTCAGTCCTTATCTTTATCACGAAATGATCACCGAGCAAACCGTCCTGCAGAATCGCCTGAGAGGCCTCCAACGAAAAGCCGGAACCAAATGAAAAATGTTTTTATTTTCCCATATTTTTTTATATTATGTGAAGTTAATAAATAGCGGCGGATGAACTGTGCCTGAAGTAATGAAAAGCAAATTATGCCAAATGACAGAGGACATGGATTATGCCCCGAAGGAACTTTTCTGCAAAGATTTTGACATCAGTTGTTTTGAACTGATTGACCCTGCAGGATGCAAAAAAGGAAAATCCGCTCTGATCCGTTCCGTTTATTATTTCTCCCTACCCGTAACTGCAATCTGTCCTATTTCCGATATGATCTAATTATTTTTCAATTCAAGGAGGTCAAACACGCAATGAAACTTAATCTGATTTCAATTTTTTTTCCGGCAGTCTTGACGGTTGTTTTAACAAATTGCTCTTCCGAACCCAAACGAACCGCTGAAGAGTATATGATCATGTGCGACAGTCTCGTCAGAACCAATCAGCCTGAAAAAGCCATCGAAACCCTTGCACTGATTGAAAAAAACCACCCCTCGGACACAATCATGGTCATCCGTTCCTGGGATATGACGGCTGACATTTATGCTTCATCCCTGAATCAATTTGACAAAACCGTTGAATACCTTAATCGCATTCTGACCACATATCCGAATTCCAGTGATGCGCCCAAGAGCCTCTTCAAAATCGGTTTTACGTACGAAAACCAGCTGAAAGATATCGCCAAGGCACGCCGGCATTATGAGGATTTTCTTAAAAAATATCCGGGGCACGAACTGGCAGTAAGCGTAAGCGTTTCTCTTGAACATCTCGGCGAAAGCGATGAGGAGTTGCTGGACCGCCTCCTCAAGAAAAATGACTTAACCAAAGATACGATTCAATAATCTTCAAACGCGGAGGATTTTATGATCACCACGCGCGCCAAAATCGTCTGTACGATCGGACCCGCATCGCAGAATCTTGAGATGATCGAAAAAATGATTCATGCCGGCATGGATGTCGCACGATTGAATTTTTCGCACGGTACCCATGATGCCCATGCTCAGGTCATCAAAAACATACGGCAGGCCATCAAAAACACAGGATACCCGGTCGCGATTTTACAGGACCTCCAGGGACCTAAAATCCGTGTCGGGCATTTTGATAAAGGGCCGGTCACTCTGGTCAACGGCGCGCAATTCACCATTACAAGCCGCGACATACCCGGAGACCAGAACATTGTTTCCACAACGTATAAGGCGCTGCCCAAAGACGTCGCCCCGGGCGACATGCTTCTGCTGGATGACGGACTCATATACCTGAAAGTCATCAAAACCGACGGTACGGATGTCCTTTGTGAAGTCATCAACGGAGGAGTGCTGAAAGACCATAAGGGAATCAACCTCCCCGGTGTGAAAGTCAGCGCTCCATCGCTCACTGAAAAGGATCATGAAGACTTATTGTTCGGGCTGGAAAATAATGTCGATTACATCGCGTTGTCTTTCGTCCGCAGAGCTGAGGATATCATACATATCAAGGACATCATCAAATCCAAAGGAAAATCAACGCCGGTAGTTGCGAAGATCGAAAAACCTGAAGCCATGGACTGCATCGAGGAAATCCTGAAAGTTACGGATGTGATCATGGTCGCGCGCGGGGACCTCGGGGTGGAAATGAAAACCGAGGAGGTTCCTTCCATCCAGAAGCGGCTGATCAAGTTATGCAATCAATACGGAAAACCCGTGATCACCGCGACGCAGATGCTGGAATCGATGATCACCAATCCCCGCCCGACACGCGCTGAAGCCTCCGACGTCGCCAACGCCATACTCGACGGTACCGACGCCGTGATGTTATCCGCCGAAACCGCATCCGGAAAATTCCCGATTGAAGCGATTTCAATCATGAACCGCATCATTCACCTGATCGAAGGAGAAATGCCCGTCGATTACACGAAACGCCGCCGTGGGGGCAACGATGTGCTGGCAACCCAGGAAGGCATCGCGATCTCATCCTGCACTCTTGCAGAAATCCTTGATGCCGATGCGATTGTCTGCATAACCATGTCCGGGGCATCCGCAAAAATTGTAGCGAAATACCGGCCTCACAAACCCATTCTCGCAATCACGCACTCAGACTCGGTCCGGAATACGATCAATCTTGTTTGGGGTATCCAGGGCTTGCATATCCCTGAACTGAAATCAACTATCGATGAAAGCATAGAGGAAATTAAAAAGGTTCTCGTCAATTCCGGATTCGTCCGGAAAGGCCATAAGATAATCATTACGGCCGGGCTGCCATTCAGCTCCCGAGGCCAGACCAACAGCGTACGTGTCGAGATTATCTGATATTTTTATGTTCAATCGGAAAGCGGTAAGATCTTTGATTTTACCGCTTTTTTTCTGAGATCGTTCAGAATTCTCTTTTTATTTCCGGCGGCAGAAAAGAAACATCGATATAATTTCTTTTTGCGTTACCGGAATCCACAAGAACCGTCAGTTTTTTAGTCGCAATAAACGGTGTCGGGTCGGTCCAAAGACGTTCACTCCTGATCGTCATGACTTGTCCGTCAACGGGATTGGGCCATTTACAGATTATGACAAAGGGCGATTTGCCATTGACCTTTAGGCTGCGATCATAGAAAACATGATCAAAGTCGGCTTCCACGCGGGTACCGTTTTGCTTCAGCCATTCAATATCCCGCGCCCGGCGGATATGTATGAACAAAATAATGGCGCCGATGGAACCGAAAACAAGTCCGATTCCTCCAAATACAATTCCGATCAGGATCATTTCTTGCGCACTCTCTAGTTTTGCGTCGCTTGGATCTTTCGGGTCATAAAGCACATGTACAGAGTTACCTGTTTTGTACTCTGATACCGATGATGAGCCATCGCCCTCGAATGAGCACCGTTGTCCGGTTTCTGTCCGGAATTCGATGACAGGATAATATTGCTTACCGCTCTCCGAACCTGTACGTTCGATGACTTCGGCAACGGTTCCCTGCGTTTTTAGGGCTGAATGCCTGAATGAAAGATCAAAATACGCAACGATTCCGCCGATCCCGATTTGTACAGCCCCGAGTAAACTGAAAACAATCCCGATCATTTTCATGGGTGAACCTCACTGATGTTGGCGTTATGGTGTATTAAGAAAAAACAGAATCATCGGATCACCCCTATTTTTCCGGTTTTAGAAAACGTACCTGTCCTGAAATAGTAAATATAAATCCCTGCCGGCACCTCGTGATTATGCATATCCCTGCCATTCCAAGTCAGTGCATTGCTTCCGAGATACAAATCCGGCTGCAGGGATAACTTTTCCTGCCTGTAAATCAGTTTTCCGGAAACGGAATAGATGTCAAAGGACACTTCGTCTTTTTTATTCAGTCGGAATGAGAACGATACTTTATCCGTGAGGCTAAAAACTTTCACCGGATTCGGATATACCTTAAGGTCCAGATCGTGCGCAACCGTATGGGTCGGCTGAATCGAAAAGGAGTATCCAAAACCGGCATTCGATTTCCAGGTTTTGTTGATCACGGCCACAACACAGGTATCTCCCGGTAAAAGATGATCAACCGAAACGGTAGCCGCCGCAGCGTAAAACAAGGAAACGGGCTCTGACAACGGGGAAGTTTTTACCATTAACAATGAATAATGATCATTGGAGGGTAATCCGGAAAACCGAATCAGCGCTCCTGTCGTATCAATTACAGAAAAACGGTACCACACTGATGAGGATAAATTATGAATCATACCGCTGTATGAAAGGCTGTCGGTCAGGGCGGCTGTCGACTGCCATCGGAGAAAAGGGTACAAATATCCCTCCTGGTAATAATGAACCGTATCTGCGCGGTAATTGGTATAATAATTCCATTTTGAAAATTCTAGAATTGCCGAGGATAAATTGAAATTCGATGATTCCGACAACGTCAAATCCCAAGCATCCAATGCCGATGAATAAGGGATTTTTTCCCACACTTTCCGGATCATCAGCCGGTTGAAATACTTTTGAATAAAATGATTCCAGATCGCCATCGCATATTCATGGGCGCCGTCGAAATGGTCCAACGACAGTTGCGGCTGATTAAAATAAAATTTCAGATAATCCAGATAGTCATTTACCTCAGGATAGACGACATCTTCCATCCATGTCGCAGTCACTTCATAAAACCATCCGTCGCCGTCAGAATACGTATTCTGATAAGCCAGCTGCACCGCGTGATGAAATTCATGAGCGCAGGTGACCCGTAATGCATGAAAACCTTTTGTATAAAAATTACCGATATAATCATTATCCACTTCGATATAGCTTGTATACGTCCAGGGATTCGAAGTAATCTGGGAATCAGGAGTGGTACCTCCGTAAATGGCCCCCTGATCGCTGATATACACCGGATAAAAACCATAAATCTGGAAATTCAGCGGCTCACGGTAACCTAAAGTATCGACTTCTGTGCGATAGGCCTTTTCGAATGCCAGGGCGGTTTCTTCAACCCAGTCCCGGATGCCGTTTCCGTTGGCATCGAGAGACGGAACAGCATCATATCCGGTGGTATCATAATAAATCCGGAATGATTTCGGCTGGCCCTTGCTGGTGAACGGATGAACGAACATACATGCCGAAACGGGTTTTTCTGTTTTCGACATGAGTCTATCTTTTGATTTCATGGCAATTTCATTCGCAATTCCGAAAGAGCATTTCACGGGACTGTCCGACCTGTATTCCGAAGGAAGCTCTTTTGAATGATGCAGAAACTGATATTTGAACCGCAAGGCTTCTTCGTAAGAAATGCGGCCATTCCTCAAAGCGTCCTCAATTTTTAATACGGAGTTTTTTTCCTGTGCGGTGAGCAGCGTGCCCAGCGTGATCATGAATCCGGAAATCAGTTTAATTATTTTCATGCCGGTCCTTATGTTTTTTTCGGAATGTCAGCGACAACGGAACGCCTTCAAATCCAAACGCCTCTCTCATTTGTTTTTCCAGGTATTGTCTGTAGTTCGCCGGGATCAGTTCCGGGAAATTGCTGAAAAAGGCAAAAACCGGAGGCCGTGACTTGATTTGCGTGAGATAATTAATCCGGATGTCTTTTCCATGAATTGCCGGCGGATGGTTTTTTTCGATGGCGGCTTTCAGAAAAATGTTCAGTTTTGCTGTGGAAACAGATTTCGATCTTTCTTCGTGAACTTGGATCGCCAGATCCAAGACTTTTTTCACGCGTTGCCCGCTTTTAGCGGAAATAAACACGTACGGAATATAGGTAGTGGGCGCCAGGGCCTTGTCCAGATTGTGCTCATAATGCAGGCTGGTTTTTCCGTCTTTTTCGATGATGTCCCATTTATTGACCGCAAGCACAAGTCCTTTTTTCAGCTGCCGCGCCTGTTCCATGACCCGGATGTCCTGCGCCGCAAGCCCTTCTGAGGCATCAATGATCAGAACCGCGACATCGCAGGATTGAATGGTTTTGGCGGTCCGGAGGGTACTGTAGAATTCGAGATTTTCTTTCACCTTGGTTTTTCGGCGAAGACCGGCGGTATCGATCAGCTTGATTTTTTTTCCCTTGTATTCGATGTCAGTATCAATTGCGTCGCGCGTGGTGCCGGGAATATCGGTCACGATCAGTTTCTGTGAACCCACGATCGAGTTGACCAGCGACGACTTACCGACGTTCGGTTTCCCGATGATTGCGATCTGAATCGATTCATCATCGATGCTGATATCCCCGGCGTTTTTCAGAAACTGATCCCCCAGTAGATCCAGGATCATGTCCAGCAAATCACCGATGGACCGCCCGTGAATCGCGGAGACGGTCAGCGCGTCCCCTAGTCCGAGCCTGTATATTTCCTTATTTGCAGCCACGGCCTGCATAATTTTCTCGTTATCCGCCTTGTTTGCGACAAGCAGGCTTGCCTTACCGGAACGTTTCAGGAGTTCGGCGATCTGAAGTTCAGCGACCGTCAGTCCGGACTGCGCGTCCACAACGAGGATCACAAGGTCGGCCTCATCGATCGCAATTTCTGCCTGCTCCCGCACGGCCATATCCATAACCGATTTAGATTCCGGAATGTATCCCCCGGTATCGACCAGCATGAAATCGCGTCCGTTCCAGTCGGTCATCTCATAGTGCCTGTCGCGTGTCACGCCGGGTGTTTCATGAACGATTGCGTCTTCCTTCTGGATCAGGCGGTTGAAAAGCGTTGATTTACCGACATTCGGACGCCCGACTATGGCTATGACCGGCAACCGGTTTTTCTTTGTCATCAAAGTGAATAATCCTTGCATTTATTGACTGAATCCGATATCCTATGCGAAAATACCGGTGTCAAAAGACAAAAACAAGCTGAATCTTATGTTTATTTGCGAAATCGGGATCATCGGATATAAAATCTTTGAGACCAGAAATTTTGATTTTCCCCCGGGTATGGCAGTCATACCCCTGGGCTCAAGGGATGGACGATCTTCCTTTACAGAAGTCCTGAAAATCCTGTTTCTTCCCCTGTCGCAGGAAAAACTGGCATCTGGAACTACATTCGGAATGTCAAAAACCTCCCTGCGCATGAAGATCCAGCTGAACGGGCATGCGGTAACTCTCATGAAAGATTGGGATTCAGGAGCCGTAACTCAATGGTCGGCTTCCATAAACGGAATCAGAACATACAATCTGCAAAATTCCCATGATCTGAAAGCGTGGATGAGTTTTTTTCTGAATGAAACCGCACCGACGATGATCGCAAGAGACGATGAGACCCGGGTGCATGAGGATATCCTTTTTCCTCTGTATACCCTAATCATTTCGATGGCCGTAGAAAGTTCTTCCCTTTTGCCGGGATGGCTCTCCGACCCTGTCTTCTGGAATCAGCTGAGCGGAAATCAGGCTGCCGTTTCCCTGATCAGCCGTTTAAAAACGCTGCAACCGTTCGCTAAGGCGCATGACGAGGACCAGCGACGATCATGGTCGCAGGACGTTTTAATCAATAAGCAGGCCGACGATATCCGTCAGGAACTTGACGCCCTTACGGTTCAGATCCGAAACCAACAGCAGAATCAGGGTCAACTTGAGAAATCACTGGAAAAACTAAGGTCAGAACTCAAACAGCAAGAACATATCCGGGTTTTTATTGACGAAAAACAGTCAGAACGGGAAAAAGCCGGTTTTGAAATTTCGACTTTTGAATCACTGCTCAATGAATCCTTTATTGGATTATCAGAGGAAGAATTCAGGTCACTGGAACAAAAAAAAAGACGTTATGATGAACTGGAACACCGCGTAACCGACTTGGAAGGAAAGCTCATTGAGCGTCAGCATCTCGAGAAAAACCTTATGGGGCTGAGAACCGAACTGGATACTTTAAAAGCGGATCTTTCCGGGAATCAGTCCGGAACCGAAACCCTTCCCGGCGCAAAGCAAATACGTGATTTTGAATCCGAAATCACGAGGATCCAGGATCACCTCCGTAAACTTGCGGGCACGGAATTTGAATTACAGGCAGCATGCGACGAACTGAAGGTTTACCTGCAGGATCATCATCAGTATGAGGTGCTTCTCAAAGCTAAAGAGTGGATGACCCGGAATGACCGCAAAAAAATCAAATCCTCGCTGACCCGTGCCCGGAAACAGAAACAGGAAACAGAAGAGGAAATCGTATCGCTTGAAAAACATTTCATCAGGGAAAAAGCGGATGCCCTAAGGAAAGAAATTGCCGCGAAGGAGCAAACGATCGCTCAGGTTCAGCTTTCCTTTTACGATCTGACCGAACGAATGAAAAAAATGAATGCGCAGCTTCAGGAACTGAATGTCCCGGGGGAAAACCAATTTCATGCGCCTGTCATGTCCGTAAGCCGGTATTTTAAAATATTTGAATCCATTTATGAAAAAAAAGCTGAACTGGCATCCCGCAAAGCCCGGGAAGGTTTTTTGAATTTCGTTCAACGGCAACTCAGCCTGTTTTACAATGACCCTGAAAGCGATCAGCTGACCAAACGCATAAGCCCGCAATGGATGTCACAGCATCCGGAAAATATTTTTTCATTTGAGCCGGGATTGAGCGGTTCGGAGAAACGGTTTTTCGGAATCGTCTTAAGGATATTACTTATCCGTCATTTCACAAAATTGGACTGGATCCTTTTCGACGAACCATCGGATTCGCAACTCACAAACCATGAACTGGACCGTTTGTCAGAACATTGTTCGGCGATGGGTTTTGAACAGATTCTTTTTTTCCGCATTTCATAAAAAATTATTTGCTTACTTTGTTTATAATTGTGATATTAAGCTATGTAAATTTATTTTCCACGAAAAAAAGGAGAAAAACATGAAGCACCTTAGAATACTTCTTCTTGGGGTCCTTTTACCGTTTGTCCTTTATATCCCCGGTTGCGGCGAGGACGGCGAACTTACCGACGATCCGGTCATTGTAGGTAAGGTTATTGACGCGCTGAACATGTCACCGGTTGAAGGCGCAAAAATGTATCTTTTGTACAAAACCCTGGTCAGCCAGAACTGGGTCCTCATTGATTCGGTGCTTACGGATACAGTGGGGTCTTACAAGTTTCTCGTTCAGCAGGACCGGTCCTATCAGGTCGAATGCGTCGCCAATGGGTATAAGATTAATAAGGCCGTGGATATTACGCCTGAAAACCTGTATGCGGTCGTTGATTTCATTCTGGCGCCTTCTTCTATCTACATTCCGATCGGCTCCGTATCCGGGCGGGTTGTCGATAAGGACAATAAACCGGTCGAAGGCGCTGTTGTATCCGTAAGCGGCGGCACTTATACCAACGGATATTTCGCATCCACAATGACAAACGCCCAGGGCGCTTTCGGCATCGGCGTAATACCCATCATTTCCACATCCGGTGACAGCATCCCGTATTTCAAACTGAAAGCAAGCAAATCCGGATACCGTTTCGATATCGTCGACAGCATCAGAATTTATGAGGATCAGACTACTGGTAACCAGATTTTAAAACTTCTCCCTATCGGAAATCTCACGGCAATCTGGTCCGATAATTTTGAAAATGCAGGAAACTGGATTACCAACGGATTCTGGCACAGGCAGCCCAACGCGATGGTAAAAAATGTGGCTTATCCAAATTATGTAAGTTTGGGGCCTGATGATGATTCCGAAGGAGCTATTCCCTATGCATATCAGGGAAGTTATTGCTACTGGTATGGTGTTGCAAATCCGGATTCAGTTCCCAACAGTATGGCCGACAGCACTGGCATAGGCAATTTTATGGGCATTCAGTCGACCGGTGACGCACTTTTAAGCGGTGGAACATCTCAGTATTCAAATTATGGAACCCTTACATATTCTGACACTATTAATCTTGGCGGACTATCGGAAGCAAGCCTGAATTTCTATTCCTGGTGGGAAATCGAGGGCATTAATCCGAACGCCAACGGATTTGATTTGATGGTAATTCAAGTTGACACAGGATATGGATTTTTTGACTGGGCCAAATTGAATCCATATACAGATCCTATTGATGGCGACAGGGCTCATAAGGCATTTACATCTACTGGATTTCACAGAAAACCAATCTGGGTAAATTATGATATTGACCTAACACCATTTGCAGGCAAGAAAATAATGATTCAGTTTTATTTTACAACCCGCGATGGTCTTTATAATGGTTTCAGGGGTTGGTTCATTGATGACCTAAAAATATATCCGATTGCCGGTAGTATCGAAGGTCAGTCTACTTATACTAAAAAGTTGGAATCCCGCAGCAGATAATTCATTAGATAACTTTATAAAGCCGTCTAACATAGTTAGACGGCTTTTTTTATGACATAATGTCACTATTATATAATTTTGACCTATCAATATTTCAGATTTATTGCCATAATGGCGTTAGTTACTTTGTTCGCTTTATTCACAATCATATAAATCAAAAATTTATTTTCTGGCATGCGTTTTGTTAAATACCAAGTCAGTTGGTTAACAAAATAAAAAAGGAGAATACAATGGAAACCAGAACATTTGATGAAGTCAAAACCGACAAACGTGAAATCACGACATTTGAAAACAACTACGGATACGTGATTCCCCGGTGCGATATCAGCGAAACAAGCGACCGTTTTGTGATCGAACTCGAAATGCTAGGAACAAAGAAAGAAAGCTTGTCCGTTAAGCTGCAGAATGGTCATCTCGTCGTTGACGGAAAGATGGTCATGCGTGATCACGGAAAACTGATTTATTCGGAAATCCTTCGCAGAAATTACCACCGCGTATTCAAATTGTCGGATACCGTTGACGCGAACGGCATCGAAGCGAAATGGAACGAAGGCGTACTCGTGCTGAATCTGAAGAAAAAAGAAGAAGCGAAACCGCGCGAAATCAACATTAACTTTTAATTTAACTAACCACCCTAAAGGAGGTATCATTATGTCACTCATTAAATTCAACCCCCGCGAAAGAGACGTTTTCGCCGATCTCTTTAACATGCAGAAAGATATGAACCGCATGCTTTCGAGTGTCTGGGGCAATGACACTGACTTAGGCTCGGTTCAGGGCTGGTATCCCGCCGTCGATATCGCCGAAAGCAAAGACGAATTTCTGATCAAAGTCGAAATTCCGGGCATGAGCAAAGACGACCTGAAAATCAAACTGCAGGAAAATGTCCTGACCGTGCAGGGAGAAAAGAAACAGGAAAAGGAAACGAAGGAACAAAATTACCACCGTATGGAACGCTCATACGGCTCTTTCTGCCGCTCTTTCCGGCTGACTTCTCCTGTGAAGCAGGATAAAATCGACGCCAATTACAAGGACGGAGTACTGTCCATCTCACTCCCGAAAGCCGAAGAAGCGAAAACGAAGGAAATTGAAATCAAATTCTGAAGACGCCTGCATGATATGCGGTCAAGAAAACAGCGGGGATTCTTTGTATGGAATTCCCGCTTTTTTCAGCTATAATTAAACCACAAATGAAACGAATAAACGCTAATAAAGGATATAAAATTGAATGCAATGCAGAAACCTATCATATAATGAACTGCATAAAATGGTTTTGAGTTGTTTGACTCATTTTGAAAGTCCTAAATTTTGAGGAATTATATGAATTTCGATAAATTCACGATCAAATCGCAGGAAGCGATCAGCAAAGGTCAGCAACTGGCTATGGATCACGGCCAGACGCAGATCGAAACAGAGCACGTCTTTCACGCGCTTATCACAGACGCGGAAGGTACTGCCCCGGCGCTGATACAGAAGATCGGCGCGGATATCGAGGTCGTGCGTTTATTTTCAATGAGAAATATCGAACGTCTGCCGAAGATCACGGGCGATAAGGGTAATATTTATATTTCACCGAGACTGAATAAACTGCTGAATCATGCGGTTCACGAAGCGGAAAAGCTGAAAGATGAGTATGTCAGCGTTGAGCACATACTGATCGCGATGGCGGAGGAATCGACGGAGTTCAGTAAAACCCTGAATGGATTCGGCATCAGCCGGGACTCGATATACCGCGCGCTGAAAGATATCCGCGGTTCTCAGCGCGTCACCGATCAGAATCCGGAGGGTAAATATCAGGCTTTGAGCAAATACGGACGCAATCTCAATGATCTCGCGCGCAAGGGAAAACTGGACCCAGTAATCGGCCGCGACGATGAAATCCGACGTGTCCTGCAGGTGCTTTCCCGAAGAACGAAAAATAATCCAGTGCTGATCGGCGAACCGGGAGTCGGCAAGACCGCGATTGCCGAAGGCTTAGCGCACCGAATCATTGACGGCGACGTGCCTGAAAACCTGAAGTCGAAGACGGTTGTCGCCTTAGATATGGGCGCGCTGGTAGCCGGCGCAAAGTTCCGCGGGGAATTCGAGGAACGGCTGAAAGCTGTTCTTCGTGAGGTTACCGAAGCGGACGGAGAAATTATTTTATTCATCGATGAACTTCATACCTTGGTCGGGGCCGGCGCAGCCGAAGGGGCCGTTGACGCCGCGAACATGCTCAAACCCGCACTCGCCAGGGGCGAACTGCGCGCGATCGGGGCTACAACACTGGACGAATACCGTAAATATATCGAAAAAGACGCCGCGCTCGAAAGGCGCTTTCAGCCCGTTATGATTGAAGAACCCTCAGTCGGAGACACGATTTCCATCCTGAGAGGACTGAAGGAAAAATATGAGGTCCATCATGGCGTCCGCATCCAGGACAGCGCGATTATTGCCTCAGCCGTTCTGTCGCACCGTTATATCGCCGACCGTTTCCTCCCCGATAAAGCGATTGATCTCATTGATGAAGCCGCCTCCAAACTGCGAATCGAAATCGATTCCATGCCTGAGGAGCTTGATGAAACCGAGCGTAAGATCAAACAGATTGAAATCGAAATGCTCGCCCTGAAAAAAGAACGCGATGATGCGTCAAAGTCAAGGCTCAGCGTAATCGAACGGGAACTCGAGGAACTTAAAGAAAAAAAGGCGGGATTACGCGCTCACTGGCAGTCGGAGAAAACGATCATTCAGACGATTCGCAAGTTAAAAGAAGAAATCGAACTCAACAAAAATCTTATCGAACAGGCGGAGCGGCAGGGCGACCTGAATAAAGCAGCTGAACTGAAATACGGCCGCCGCACGGAATTGCAGAAACAACTCGATGCGGAGAATAATAAATTATCACAGCTACAGACCGGTTTCAAGATGCTGAAGGAAGAAGTCGGCGAGGAAGACATCGCCGAGATCGTCGCGAAATGGACGGGCGTTCCGGTGAGTAAAATGCTGGAGAGCGAAAAGGAGAAAATCATCCGAATCGCTGACCGTCTGAAACAACGGGTTGTGGGACAGGACGAGGCCGTGGAATCCGTATCGAGAGCCATCAAACGGTCACGCGCGGGATTGTCCGATGAAAAACGTCCGATCGGTTCATTCATTTTTATGGGTTCCACGGGCGTAGGAAAAACCGAGCTTGCCAAAACGCTTGCAGAATTCCTCTTTGATGATGAAAACGCCATGATACGCATCGATATGTCCGAATACATGGAACAGCATTCTGTCAGCCGCCTGATCGGCGCTCCTCCGGGCTACGTCGGTTATGATGAAGGCGGTCAACTGACCGGGGCCGTACGCCACCGTCCCTACTCTGTGATACTGCTGGATGAAATCGAAAAAGCCCATCCTGATGTTTTTAACATTCTGCTCCAGGTTCTCGATGATGGCCGGCTGACTGACAATAAGGGGCGAACCGTGAATTTCAAAAACACCGTGATAATCATGACTTCCAATCTCGGCGCCTCGTACATCATGGAACGAATGCAGGACATCACCCCGTCGAACCATAATATCGCCTATAGTGACATGAAGGACATGGTGCTGAAAATGCTCAAACAACGAATGCGGCCGGAATTTCTAAACCGCATCGATGATATTATCATGTTCAGACCGCTTACCCGCGAGCATACACGCGAAATCGTATCCCTCCAGATCCGGAAAGTCCGGGAACGGCTGGAAAAGCAGGATCTCTCGGTTGATATCTCCCCTTCCGCGGTCGATTATCTTGCTCAAAAAGGATACGATCCTGCTTTCGGAGCCCGTCCTATCAGGCGACTGATTCAGAAGGAAATCATGGACGTTCTTTCGGTATATATTCTTGAAGGACGCTTCTCGAAAGGCGATACAATTCGTATTCAAAGCCATGAGAATCAACTGAATTTCATCAAAACGACTTAAAATTTAATGTTTTCCTGATTTATATATAAATACCCAATACCGGCAGGAAATAAAACGGAATTATTTTCGCCGCTACACGTTCATACAAAGTCAGGATTACATTAACCTAAAGGAACAATTATGAATTTCAGTCATTCCCTTTGTATAATAAGCTGTTTGTTTGGATCCATGGTTTATTCTCAGACCGGACACATCATAATTGTTCAGAACTTCAGTTTCAGCCCCTCTTCTGTCACGATAAACGCTGGTGATACAGTCATATGGCAGCGGGTCAGCGGGTCTCATACCACAACATCTGATTCAACCTCAGGACCGAATTCCTGGGATGCCGTGCTTAACAGCACCACTCAGGTTTACCGTCATGTCATCACGGCTCCGGGCATACACCGGTATTACTGCAAACCTCATGGCGGCCCCGGCGGCAGCGGAATGTCCGGTATGGTCACCTCCAAAGCCGTTACCAGTATCGATGATCAAAATATCGAAAAGAAATTTTTTCTGGAACCAAATTATCCGAATCCTTTCAATCCCTCAACCACCTTCCGTTATTTCCTCTCTGAGGGCAATATCGCAAAACTGAAGATTTTTAACATTATCGGGCAGGAAGTGATTACGCTCGTGGAGGATTATCAACCCGCAGGATGGCATTCAATACAGTGGAACGGTATAAATTCAGACGGGAAGAATGTGCAGACGGGAATTTACATATTCCGTTTGCAATCCGGGAATGCCGTACAAACACGAAAAATGGTCCTCGTAAAATAAATTATTTATGAGAATGGCCCGACCACCCGCACGTATATAATGCAAAATTTAGATCCGCTGCTCAATCAGTTTCTGTTTCCGGGTTATTTAGTGATTATATTCCCGTAGCTTCTCCATTTTCCGGCATTTGAGCCGAAGTCCCACATATAATAGAGCTGACAGGATTTTGAATCGATTGCGAAAAATCCGTTACCGTTATCGCCGCGGTCCGTGAACGAAAAACGGAAATCCCCTTTTCCTGTGGCGTCAATCGGGCTCCCGTAGCTTCTCCATTTTCCGGCGTTTGATCCGAAGTCCCACATATAATAAACCTGGCCTGTTTTCATGTCCAGCGCGAAAAAACCGGTTCCGTTGCTGCCCCGGTATGTCATCTGAAACTCAAAGCTTTTTGACCCGGTTGAATCGATCGGCGATCCGTAACTTTTCCACTTACCGGCATTGCTCCCGGCATCCCACATAAAATAAACCTGTCCGGTTTTTTCATTCAGGGAATAATAACCGTTGCCACTTTCACCCGCATCCACCATTTTAAAATGAAAAGACTGCTGGGAAAAAGCAACCCCTGACAGCAGAGCCATGCTCATCAGGATCCAAAACCATTTCATATTCGCCTCCGTTGATAATGTTATCCTTCAATCATGAATTTTTCTATAAAAAGTGTAAAAATCAATTTATTTATTTGAATTATGAATGAAAATATTTAATTTTTTATTATCAAAGTATCAAGGGAGTGATTATGCACTTTTTGAATTTTAAAAAATTTATTTCCGTTATCGGTGTTTTTTCAGTGACTTTTCTTTTCATGCATCAAGGCACGCTGATAGGCCAGGTCCCATTCCGGCTGATGACTTATAACGGTCTCAACGTCGACGGGAGAGAACCGACATTCAGGTCACGTGTTCCCTACTTTCAAACCGTCATTCAGGGCGTTAATCCTGATATTCTGGTTATGCAGGAAATAGCGGATTCCACCGGAGCGGATTCAATTTTACGGGTTATCAACGCCGGAGGAGTTCAATACACACGTACAATGTTTCTCGATGGATATGATACAGATAATATGCTTTTTTATAAATATTCCAAAGTCGCGTTCATATCCCAGAGAACCATTCCGACCGCTTTACGTAACTTTACTGAATACAAGGTGTCGGTAGGCGGAAATGAATTCCGTATTTATAGTTGTCATTTGAAAGCCTCGCAGGGTTCAGCCTTTGACAGTCTCCGTCTTGCGGAAGTCACGATTTTGAGAAATTATCTGAATAACCTCCCTGCCGGAACCGAATTCATCATCGCCGGAGACATGAACTTTTACTCAAGCAGTGAACTCGGTTACCAAAAATTTATCGCTGATGAAGCCGATAATGACGGACGCGCTAAGGATTTGAGTTCATTGGTTGGAAACTGGAATAATACTTATTATTATCGCTATGTCCATACTCAATCAACACGTATGTTCAGTATCGGCGATGGCGGATCAACCGGAGGGCTGGACGACCGCTTCGATTTTATGTTGACATCTTATAATTTTAATAACAATATTGAAATCGAGTATGTACCAAATTCATACACGGTTTACGGAAATGACGGCCGTCATTTTGATAAGTCGATCATTGATTCGGCGAATGTTGTTGTGTCTTCGGAAGTTGCTAACGCTTTATATTATGCATCCGATCACCTGCCGGTTTACGCGGATTTCATAAGCAATCCTGATCCTGCCGTGGATACGGACATTATCATCAATGAAATCCTGCAGGGCAGCGTGTACAAAGATGCTGTCGAACTGCTGGTTCTGAAACCCGGCGGATCGGACCTGCGCGGATGGATACTGACCGATCTGTATTCACCGTCCGCTACTCCGACTTCCGCAGAAGGAACGCTGACTATGCCTTCAAATCCTTTTCTTCAGAACGTCCCGCGATACGCACGAATTGTGTTAATAGCCGACGCCGGGGGATCGTCACTGCCGTATGCCGCTGAAGACACCATTGCAGCCGGTGACAGCATGCTCGTACTTCTTCCAACAACACTCGGCGGATCGCTTTCACATAACGGGTCATCACGTTTCAGTCTCGCCGCAAATGACAATGTCGTTCTCCTGACCGGTCCCGGATTGACTTCCGGAACGCTGATGGACAAAGTCAGTTATGGCGGAGACATGTCCGGATGGACTTCAGGATTCTGGAGCAACAATTTCACTCTTTCCTCAGGAAACATAGCGTATTTTTCAAACGATCAGTCATTGCAATATAATAACAATAACGGCGCCATCGGATGGTCAACAGGAATATCTGAATCGGATCATTCCCTCGGAGAAATCAATCCGAATCAAATCATCGGTATCTTGCCGGAGAATGACCATTTTCGGGCCAGTGTTAAGTTGTTGCAGAATTACCCTAATCCCTTTAATCCATCAACGACAATCACTTTTTATATGCGACGACATGAAAAAGTCACGGTAAAAATATACAATACGCTGGGTCATGAAATCAGGACTGTTTTTCAGGGATTCAGGCAAAGAGGATTTCAATCCGTACAATGGGACGGAAAGGATCATAAGGGAAATGGCGTTTCCTCGGGAATTTTTCTTTGCAGGGTTACCGCCGGCCGGTTCAGCCAATCAATCAAACTTATGATGATTAAATGAGTGTCTGCAAACCCGGAAAATTGTTCACTTGAAAATGACATCAGAACTGACACAGTATTATTTTTCAGGAACCGGAAATACCCGGAACATTGCCCGATGGATATCGCAGACCGCCGAAAAAAAGTCCATAAAAAGTGTAACCTATAATATCGCTGAAATTGACCGTTTGCATATCTATCCGCCGAAGGAAAAATCGCTGGTGATTTTTTGCTCACCCACTCATGGTTTCAATTATCCGCCTGTGATGATCCATTTTCTTTTGCGGTTCCCGAAATCAAACGAAAATGAAGCCGTACTCATCAATACCCGCGCGGGCTCAAAGTTAGGCCCTTTTGTTACGTACGGATTGAGCGGAATCGCCCTTTATTTCGCGGCGGTCATCCTTCTGGCAAAAGGATACAGAATCCGGGGCATGTTTTCCGCGGATATGCCCTCCAACTGGATGTCGATACATCCCACGTATGGTGAAAAGCAAATCCGTTACATTCACGACAAAATGAAGGTTAAGGTTCAAGGCATTACGGAAAAGTTATTATCCGGATCGTCCGATTTCAGGGCGTTTCGTGAAATTGTACAGGATGTTTTGATCTCCCCTGTTTCTATTCTTTATTACATGTACGGCCGGTTTTTTTTCGCAAAATCGTTTATCGCTTCCAGAGACTGCAATCAATGCGGATTATGCATCCGGCAATGTCCGGTGAAAGCGATTATTGAAGTCAGCGGACGTCCGTACTGGACTCATCGTTGTGAGTCCTGTATGCACTGCATGAGCGCTTGTCCGTCAAGGGCAATCGAGACCGCGCATGGCTTCATCATTGGTATTGTTGTCATATTTTACTTGTTTTTGGCCGGATTTATACAAAGGCTGTTCAGCGAAAATCTGTTTCGGCCTGAGCATCCTGTCCTGAAATTCGCTCTTGAGTCAGCAACTGTGATTGTATTATTATTGGCCGGTTACGGAATTATACATCATCTTATGGGTTTAAGAATAATCGAACGACTGATAGTTTTGACTTCACTCACCAAATATAAATTCTGGGGTAAACGATATAAGGCATTAAAGGAGTAATCAAGTCTTAGATATCCTAATATTTTTCTTACCGTATTCTCAATATACTCTCATTATTTGCTGGAAAGGAGGATTCGTAAAGGTAACACAGATCAAATAATTTTGAATATCTCGTCAGGCGAGTAAACACTTGCGTTTACCGCATGCACGTTGTAATCAGCCATTTTAAAACACTGGATGCAGACAAAATCTAATCTTGCATTTATTATCCGCATTCAATACATTGCATAAAATACTCGATTATCAAAAATAAGTACAGGAACCCGCCTTGAGCCTGATGTTACCCCATTTTATACAGTCCGGATTTCTTCATATTATCAATCCGCTGATCCGTTTTTTCGCCCGATTCCGAATCAACCCCAACTGGCTGACGACGCTCGGCCTTGTATTAAATATGGCCGCCGCCACGGCTTTCGGCATCGGAGCCGCGTATGGCACGCGATATGACTTATCCTATATCGGATGGGGCGGCGCGTTCATCCTGCTGGGAGGAATCTGCGACCTGCTTGACGGTAAAGTCGCACGGGCGGCCGGTTTATCCACACGTTTCGGCGCTTTATACGATTCCGTCCTCGATCGTTATAGCGAGGTCATCATGTTTATAGGAATGGGATATTACCTGATCCGTCTGGATTATTTTTACGAATCCATTTTTTGCTTTATCGCTCTTGGCGGTTCGACTATGGTCAGTTACATCCGTGCCCGTTCCGAGGGATTGCACATGGAATGCAAAGTCGGCCTGATGCAGCGCCCGGAACGGGTCGTATGGCTCGGGCTGGGCTCATTCTTTTGCGGTTTGTCATCCCTGGCTGTCGTTCCCGATTTTGTCTGGACCATCGGCCCCATACCGGTATTCAAACCGATTTATATTTTCACTGTACCTATTTATGTGGTTGCCGTTTTATCAACGTACACATCGATCCAGCGCATGGTTTATGCGTACCGGTTAAGCATCATACTTGTCGAACAGGAAGAAAAAATACAGGGAAATAAAATTCCAGCTCAGGAAACCAAGACTGTCCAATAGGGAATTACCGATCATTATTTATAAAAGGAGATAGTCATTTTGGAAAAGAACAAAACCGATATTAAAGACGCAAAAGGAAAAGTAGGCGTCTTGCTACCGGGCATGGGCGCGGTCGCAACAACCATGGTCGCAGGAACCATAGCTGTCCGCAAGGGCCTGGCAAAACCGATTGGTTCTCTTACCCAAATGGGCACCATCCGGCTGGGAAAGCGCACCGATAAACGTGTTCCAAAAATCAGCGAATTTATACCTCTTGCAGGATTGAACGATATCACGTTCGGCGGATGGGACATTTTTCCCGATACTGCATATCAGGCCGCGGTAAAAGCAGGCGTACTGGACAGACACCAGCTCGATCAGATAAAACCGGAACTGGACTCGATCAAACCTATGAAAGCCGTGTTCGACCAGAAATATGTCAAGCGGCTCGAAGGTCCGAATGTCAAAACCGGTAAAAATAAAATGGATCTTTCAGATCAGCTCCGGAAGGACATACAGGATTTCAAAAAAACAAATCAACTGGACAGGCTTGTCATGGTGTGGTGCGGATCAACGGAAATCTTCATCAAACCCGCAGATGTCCATCAAACCATCGAAAACCTTGAAAAAGGAATGAAAGAAAACGATCCCAACATTCCATCGAGCATGATCTATGCTTATGCGGCCATTAAGGAGGGCGTTCCTTACGCGAACGGAGCACCGAATCTTTCCGCGGACATCCCCGCCCTGATTGACCTTGCGAATAAAGAGCATGTCCCGGTTTGCGGCAAAGATTTCAAAACCGGCCAGACCTTGATGAAAACCATTCTTGCCCCGGGATTCAAATCCCGCCTTTTGGGCCTTAACGGATGGTATTCCACAAACATCCTCGGAAACCGCGACGGCGAGGTCCTCGATGATCCCGAATCATTCAAAACCAAAGAGGAAAGCAAATTATCGGTTCTGGAATACATCCTCCAGCCCGAAGTATATCCTGAGTTATACGGCGACATATCTCATGTGGTGCGCATCAATTATTACCCGCCCCGCGGAGACAATAAGGAAGGGTGGGATAACATAGATATCTTCGGCTGGCTGGGTTACCCGATGCAGATCAAAGTTGATTTTCTGTGTCGTGATTCCATTCTCGCCGCTCCGATTGTCCTCGATCTCGCATTGTTTCTTGATCTCGCAGGACGTTCAGGATTCAAGGGCATACAGGAATGGCTGTCGTTCTATTTCAAGAGTCCGATGCATGCCCCGACACTTTATCCTGAACATGATCTTTTCATTCAGCTGATGAAACTGAAAAACACCTTACGTTGGATGAAGGGTGAAGACCTTATCACCCATCTGGGTCAGGAATATTACGATTAATCAATAATTTATTCTGATAAAGAGTAGGAGACCCCTGCTCTTTTTTTTTATGAATGCGATTATTAAACCCGTCACCTCACTGAATATTGATACTGAACTTTCCGGAGATAAATCAATATCTCACCGGGCGGCAATGATTTCCGCGCTTGCGGAAGGAACATCGACTATAGCAAATTTTTCATCTTCAGCGGATTGCCGGTCAACACTCGACGGTCTGGAGAAACTGGGCGTTACAATTCACCGATCAAATAATAACGGGATTTCCATCAAGGGGAATGGGAGATTCGGATTCACCGCTCCGGAAACTACGCTGGATTGCGGAAATTCAGGAACAACGGCGCGGCTTCTTGCAGGTATTCTCGCTGGACAGCTGTTTGATTCAGTCATTACTGGGGATGAGTCGCTCCTGAAAAGGCCCATGAAACGAATCGCGGATCCGCTGACCCGAATGGGATCTCAAATTGAATTGGCCGATGGACAAACACTCCCGGCAAAAATACATGGTAAACCTCTTCACGGAATTGAATACATCGTCCCCGTCCCCAGCGCGCAGGTTAAATCGAGCCTGGTTCTGGCTGGTCTTCTTGCTGACGGAGAAACGAGTATTACAGAAACCCTGCTCACACGCGATCATACGGAACGCATGATTCCGGGAATACGCATACAGGATTCACAGGATAAACGTACGATCACAATGAGCCGGGAAATCCGCATAGAACCCCGCCATTACATTATTCCCGGTGATATTTCCTCAGCTGCGTTTTTAATCGCAGCAGGCCTGATGATACAAGAGTCAAAAGTAATCCTGAGAAATATTTCTATTAATCCGACTCGTACGCTTTTTATTAAAATCCTTCAGGATGCCGGCGCCGAAATCAATATAACCAATGCCAAAACTGATTCTGCGGAACCTTATGCCGATATTGAAGTCAAGCCGCTCCGAGGAAGCTTAGATTCTTTCAGTATCACGCCCGGCATGATTCCCTTGATTATTGATGAAATACCCATTCTTGCCGTACTGGGAACTCAATGCAGCAAAGCAATTGAAATCCGTCATGTCCGCGAACTCCGCTACAAAGAATGCGACCGCATTTCGGCTATTGTAAACAATCTGCGCGCGATGTCCCTGAACTGCGAAGAATACGACGACGGATTCAGAATACAGCCTGGTAAACTGCATGGCGCAACTATCGACAGTAATCACGATCACCGGATCGCGATGGCATTCAGTGTCGCCGCTCTGGCGGCACAACTTGAATCTGTAATCACCCATACCGAATGCGTCTCAATCTCCTTTCCGGAATTTTTTTCACTGCTTAAAATAAATAACTTTTATTAATACTTCGAAAATCATATCTTGATATGATGTTTTATGACCTTGCTTCAGGAGATCCACATGATCAGAGAAAAATCAAAATCTGAACAGCCTGTCCGGATTGCGGTGATCGGTTGCGGCGCCATCGCCCAGATTGTCCATTTACCCATATTGTCCAAAATGCCCGATGTCCGCCTGTCAGCGATTGTCGATCCTGATGCAAACAAAATTCAAATGCTTGCTGAAAAATACAAAATCCAGCACTGTTTTACCGAACACCAGAAATGTCTCGCCATGGACGATCTTGACGCGGTTCACATTTGCACCCCCAATCATTTTCATTCTTCTATGGCCATTGACGCGCTCGGCGCCGGTAAACATGTACTGGTCGAAAAACCAATTGCCCGCACCGTAGAAGAAACAGAAGCGATGGTCGCCGAAGCGAAAAAAAGAAAAAAAATTCTTATGGTGGGTATGAATAACCGCTTCCGGCCTGATTCCATGATCCTGAAGAATTTCGTCGAGGGTAATGAACTGGGTAATATTTTTTATACAAAAACGGGCTGGCTGCAGAGGCGTGAAAGCTGGAATCCGAGAGCGTGGGCGAGAAAAAAACAAACCGCGGGCGGCGGCGTCTTTATGGATCTCGGCATATCCATGATCGACCTCTCCATCTGGCTGATGGGTAAACCCAAAGCCGTAAGTGTATACGGCGCGATGTATAATCATTACCAGAAAGAAGGAATCGAGGATTCATCCACAACGATGATCCGGTTTAACAATCACGCCGTCCTGAGCGTTGAGGTAAGCTGGACTTTACTGATGGAGCATGATTTCATGTACACGAACCTCTTCGGCACTTCGGGCGGGGCGTTGCTGAACCCTCTCCGCATTCACAAAGAGATGCAGGGCAATCTTGTCAATATCACCCCGACGAAGCTTGACAAGCCCGAGAATAACCACCGCAAATCGTATGAATACGAAATCAAACATTTTGTTGAATCAATCAAACATTCACGCCCCGTCATATCAGGAGGAGATGAAGCGCTTGAAATCATGAAAATTGCTCATGCCGTTTATCAGTCCGCCAAAGAAAAACATGAAATCATTTTAAAATGACCGGTACGACGACGAACTCGGTTGTTCATGAAATAAGCGAACAAGTCAAAAGCCTTCTGGCCCGTGAATCAACCGGGCACGACTGGTGGCATAGTGAAAGAGTACGAAAAAACGCTGTTTATATCTGTGACCGCGAAGGCGGTAACCGTTTGATCATTGAATGCTCCGCTCTGCTTCATGATATTGACGACTGGAAATTCAGAACTGACCGCGATAATGCCTCCCAAACATCGATTTATGAAATTTTGAGGCAATCGCAGGCAGAACAAGACATTGTCCATTCTGTGTTAGAAATTATTGAGGGAATTTCATTCAAAGGAGCCGGCGTTCTTCAGCCGGAATTACCGATCGAAGGACAGATTGTCCAGGACGCTGACCGGCTTGACGCTCTGGGCGCCATAGGAATCGCACGCGCGTTCGCTTATGGCGGATTCAAGCATCGTCCGTTATATGACCCCGATATACCTCCGTATCTTCATCAGAGTTTTGAGGAATATAAATCCAAACAAAGCACGACCCTTAATCATTTCCACGAAAAACTGCTCCTTCTCAGGAACAGAATGAACACAAACACCGGCAGGAGGATTGCAGAACAGCGTCATCAATTTATCGAAAGTTTTCTTTCCGAATTCATGACTGAATGGAACGGGATCATCAATTAAAAAGCCGTCAAAAATGACGGCTTTTTTCGGATGCTTGCTTATTTTTTCCTTATAGCCAGGCGCGCGGTTTCTTTGTTCGCCTGTTTCTGCTTCAGAAACGGGTAATTCTCTTCATTTCTCACATAAAAACTTCCGGCAGTAAAGGTTTTAGTCGTTATAGTATTGAAACTGTAACCCGTAAAAGAGAAAGTTCCCTGAATGACATCATTATCAAAACGGGTTATGACAACTGATCCCGTGTGTGTGTAATCCGTTTCCCAACGGTCATAGGTACCGTTATCAAAACAGTAATGAGCGACATTACCTGAAATGCCGCCTAAATCATACGTTCCGGGACCCGTAACATTGAACAGATCAATACTGATGTGATCGTCAACATAGGTGATATCGTTATCGATGTATCTTTCACCGCTTATCCATAAGCTGGTTCCGTAACTTTCACCCCAGGCATCACACCCTTTCCAGTTTGCACCGTCGATCTGCGAAACCATCCAGGTAAGGCCGACTGTGTCGATATCGATGTCAAAAATGCGCTTAAACTCAGTTGAAGTCGTAATGAAAGGAAATATACCGTTAAAGGAGGGATCCGGAAAAACCGTATTGCTGAATTTCCACTTCAAATCATTTCCGCAATCCGCGGTCTGGATAAGAATCCTGTAATCGGGCATCTTGGCCTTGAAATCCTGGATCGGATTGATAAAGAATTGACCCATATTAACCACCACGCTGTCATTGAAATCATTTACGTCGTAAACGGTTACATTCTGGATCAGCCCGTTGCTGATATCCCGTAAATGGCCTTCCATTTCATCGAAATCGGTCGTGTCCATGAAAGCAGTATCCATTTTGATCAGGTCATCATTTTGCAGGTCAGTTTCCGCCCTGAGAAACCGGATAGCCCCGATCAGGGTATCAGCGGCAGTCATAAGGTCGGTCCGTGCCGCCGACAGTTCATGGCCTGAATTCAGAGTAAGGAAAGCGCTTCCCGGACTCAGAGTCTGCGCTATAGTACCGGCTGAATAGTCCGGAACATCAAGGTTGTATGCGTTGAAAACCCTGAACGAAGCTCTCATGGTCAGCAATGCGCCGTGAAGAACTTTCAATTCGGTCATGTCCATTTCCCTTGGATCGGAATCCATATCCCCCTGCATCCGGGGAGAAACCATGAAAACAAAAGCCGGGTCCTTTTCTATGAATTCCAGCCTTGCGATGGCATAGTCAATCGCCGGAATGACTTTCCTTCGGATCACGCTTTGTACCTCACTGATCAGCGGCGGATTGGCCAATGCGACTTTCAGGAACGGGCGAAAATGTCCTGCCAACTCATTTTCACGTTTTGCATTCAGTACATTCGGGGTAAAGGGATTCAGCCTGAACTGCAGCATCGAGGAGTTAAGGGATGCCGGTTTCCCCGGGGAACTTTTTGCGGATTTGTTAAATATTGAGGCCGTGTCAAGATATTCCTGAAACCTGTTTTTGATGTTTTTCAATTCATTGTCCTCGTTCAGCTGCATGATTTCTGTTAATGCGGCCCCAAGATTTGCCGTACGGATTCGAGTTGAATCTGTCGAAGCAAGCATGGTTTCCTTGAACATCTCATTGGCCTGTGAGAAATATGCCTGACACTCGAAAGGATCGCCTTCTTCACAGTTAATAAGCCTGTACATGGAATTTTCCATGCGGATTAAGGCATCATCCAACCTGTCTTCAGCTCCTGTGTCCTCGCCGCAACCCGGGAGAAACACTAACAGACAAGCCAAAACAGGCAAATATTTCAATATGGTTTTCATACTACACTCCTTTATATATTTGTCAATTCATTTAATGAATTACTTTACCTTTAAACATGTAAATGTACATTTACGTAAAATTAAAAACAATATAAATAATTGATCTTTATAAACAATCCGCCCTCGGTATGCGTACCTGATTTGTCCGACAACAGATTTTCGGTCTGAAGGGGTATTAATTGGCGCAAACATAACTGGAAATCTCCCGTTAAAAAAGGCAGCTGGTACATCAGTCCAAGATTGAGATAATTTGTATTTTTGTTTTTTTGGTAAGATCCCCTGTCAATTACATTGAAAAAACTGTCCTGTTTTCTGTATGTATATTTTCCGTCCATAGTAAATGAAAGCCATCCGACATACAGCTCGGCTATGTGAACCGAATTGACTTTAAAAGACGGTTTTAATGACCAACTGTGTACCGCTGTTTGACCGTCCAGATCATTGTAATAACTGACTCCCAGCAAACCTGCAATATCCTGCGAAAACGGCCAGGTTTCTATGATCAGGCCGGTATGTTCCTTGCCATTTAAATACCCGTATTTTAACACATATTTCACTGAAGCGCTTTGAGAGAACATGAGCCCGGCCTGGTATTTTTCTAAATGTACTCTGGGAACATTGATCTTACCGTATTGCAGATTATTCTTAAAATTATAGGTCTTATAATCGTAATACTCACGGGCAAAACCCGCAAATAAATAAAATTGATCAAACCCGGATCCGGCATTTACTCCCAGCTTCTCTGAATTCCCGTCAAGCGTTGCCGTAAAATGATTCCTCGGCTGTTGACGTGAATCATAACTGCAGATATGATAATAAGCGTGCAAATCTGTTTTTTTCAAGCCGGCAAAATTAAAAAAAAACCGGTACTCTCTCCGGAAGTAATGTACCGGAAGGTAAATGGTTTCGGTTTCATATCGAATGATATTCTGATGCGACCGGCAGCCGTTTTCAGCGGACATTCCCCATTCTGCATGGGAAGTGATAAACCGGATTTCTCCTCCGTATAAGAACGAATTCGTTTTACTGCCTTCATCCCGTCCCGCGTTAATGCTGAATATAAATGGCGGTATCACATCCCGACTGTAGCTGAGACTGTAACTTCGCAGTTCATTTTCACTTTCAAACCGGTTATCTGATTGCCTTGAGTGCAGTCTGACCTGGGATCGATCAAGGCTGTACTTGAATTTAAGTCCGTGATGAGGCCGATTCAAGGAAAAATTATGCCGGTAGGATATGCTGTAAGAACATTGTCCGGCTGATACGGACTGCTTTTTATCCTGATACCTGATAATATTATCATAACCAGCAGATAAATGGACAGCGTTCAAATGGCGCGATCCTGCATCCGCGACTGTTCCGTAAGAATAGTCCTGATCGAATACAATAACGGGGATATTACTGAAAAACAATCCGGAGCTCATTACATCCTGCGCCGTAAGTTTTGAAAGGAACAACTGACAGGCCGATAAAAACCATGCAGTCAGCACGCGGTTCATGTCAGCGGGCTCGTTGAAATGCCGGATCGACGTCGACTCTGACTTGCTGGATCCGTTTTGGATTTTTTTTCGTTATGGTAAATGTAAAAGGCTGGTATTCGATTTTTTCTGACAAATGCGGAATATGTCCGGCACGGTCGTTCAGAAAACCGGCGAGGGTCTTGTAATTTGTGTCTTCAGGAACTTCGGAACGGAAGTGCCGGTTAAAATCATCGATGCTGATCGAGGGACTCACCAGATAACTTCCGTCCGGCTGGGGCTCGATTTCATTTCTTTCGTCGTCGTATTCATCCTGGATTTTTCCGACGATCTTCTCAATGATGTTCTCGAGTGTCACAATTCCGCTGGTTCCGCCGAATTCATCGATTACAACTCCGAGATGCATTTTCTGCTGGAGCAGGTCCTGCATCAGCCTGTTAATGCTGGTCGTTTCGGGGACGAAATATACTGGTCGCAGGACGGTCTCCAGCCGGGTCACTTCGGATTTCCCGTCGATTTTAAACAAATCCTTTACGTACAGGATACCGATGATTGAATCGATGGAATTCCGGAAAACCGGAATCCGCGTATATCCGCTGTCAATCGCAAGTTTCCAGTTCTTACTGAAAGATTCATCGGCATTCAGGGCGAAAATCTCCGGGCGCGGCACTTTAATATCCCCTGCGGTCGTCTCCGTAAAATTGAAGATGTTTTCAATGAATTTATATTCGGTTGCGTCGATCACACCGCTTTTGCGTCCGTTGGCAATCATCAGGCGGATTTCTTCTTCCGACTGGACAACTCCGCTTTCCCCTTCGAGACGGATGCCTACAACCCGAAGCATCAGGTTAGCGCTGGCATTGAGCACATATATAAAAGGCCGGAAAATGACATAAAACAGTCTCAGAGGGAGAGCGACCCCCATGGTAAATGCCCTGGGATACTGGATTGCTGCGTATTTCGGGGCCTGTTCACCCAGTGTGATATGAAGGAAAGTGATGATGGAAAAACCGATAAAGAATGAGACGCCGTTGATGATTCTCGGTTCGGTGATTCCGACCCATCCGATCACAGGCTCAACCAGATGAGCCATGGCAGGCTCCCCGATCCATCCAAGAGCAATACTAGCCATGGTAATTCCGAGCTGGGACGCGGATAAATAGATATCAAGATGAGTGATCACATGCTTGGCCGTATTCGCCCGCTGGTTATTTTCATCGACCAGCTCGTCGATCTGCGTGGACCGGACTTTTACGATGGCGAATTCCGCCGCCACAAAAAAACCGTTGATAAAAACAAGTAAAAAAACCGCAAGTATGTCTAAAGCCATAGTTTCCTTTTAGCCGTATTGGCGTATAACGGCAAAAGGTAATCTTGACAGATTACCTTCATGATCCTGGTACGTTTATGTCGTTATTTTCTCATTTTCAGGAAATCGCTGATAATCCTGTCGATCTCTTGGTCATTCATGCCGGTGGAACCGAAACGATGTTGGCCCGTTTCTGTCTTTTTCTGCGGATCTTTAACCGCATCCATTCCGCGGACATAGGGTGATGTAAACGGCCGGATCTCAAACGCAAGACGCTTGTAATTGATCAGGTGCAGCGGGGTGATGTTATCGGTAGTGATTGCCCCGCCGAGTGTCCCGGGCCCTAACGTCATGGACGGAGCAACGCCGGTCGTATACCCTACCCCGCCCAGTGTGGACACGGTATTTACCACGATGCGGAACGCTGGTTTTTCCATGGCAAATTTCATAATGATACCGTAATCTGAAGAATGAATGGACATCGTATGCCCGATACCTCCATGGTTAAGAGTTTTCAGGCTCAGTTCGCAACCTTCTTCCCAGCTGTTAACGAAATACAGTGCGAGCACGGGCGATAATTTCTCAGCAGACAACGGCTCTTCCGGACCGACCTTGCTGCACGGAACCACCAGGGCTGTGGTATTCGCCGGCACACTGAACCCTGCTCTTTCGGCAATGACCTTCCCCGCCTGACCGACAACGGAAGCATTCAGTTTTCCGCAGGGAAACATATACCTTTCCAGTTTCCGTTTGTCCTCATCCGAGCAGAGATATACGTGATTCGCGCGAAGTTCTTTCATCACCTGTTCTTTCAGAGAAACATCGGCAATCAGGGCCTGTTCGGAAGTGCAGAGCACTCCGTAATCGAAACATTTTCCCGCGATAATGTCGGCTACCGCTTTTTTAACGTCGGCGGTTTTTTCGATGAATGCCGGAACATTGCCCGCGCCCACGCCGTACGCCGGTTTGCCGGAACTGTAAGCTTCCCTCACAATTCCCCATCCCCCGGTCGCAAGGATGACGGAAGTTTCAGGACATTTCATCAGCGCCTGAGTTCCTTCCATCGCCGGATGTTCGATGCACTGAATCAGTCCTTCCGGAGCGCCCGCGGATTCTGCCGCCTTGCGCATGATTTCGACTGCCGCCATGGTGCATTTCGAGGCTTTCGGATGCGGCGCGACGGCCACGCCGTTGCCCGACTTGACCGATATGATCGTTTTGTACATAGCCGTGGAGGTCGGATTCGTCACCGGGATTATCGCGGATACCACACCCATCGGCGTCGCAATCTTATACAATTTGTTTTTCTCGTCGTGTTCAACCACGCCGATCGTTTTCATGTCTTTGATGTACTCCCAGAGATTCCGGGTGCCGAACTGGTTCTTGACAATCTTGTCTTCATACCGCCCCATCCTGGTTTCTTCAACAGCCATTTTCGCCAGCGAATCCGCTGCAGCATAACCTGCCTCTACCATCGCGTGAACGATACGGTCCACCTGATCCTGTGAAAACCCATACATTTTTTTCTGAGCGGAGGACGCTTTCCGGACCGCATCCCTGGCTTCCTGAATTGATATCAAATCTTTATCCATAGGGATTATGCCTCTTCTTATGTTCGGAAAGGAATATAATCATCCGGATGTTCAGTAGCAAGGGATTTTACAGAACAGCAAAAACGATATTTGAACTTATCGATAGAATTACTATCCGTTGATCATTCAATGGCCTTCAGCTTTTAAACAATATTTTTGTGTGCACATAAATAATCAAACCTTGAATTACAAAAAAAATATGAATATAATCTCTAGAAGATATTTCGAATTCAGAATTCATTTTCACATGGAGAGCAAACATGGAACAACCTGCCCAGCAGGAATCTGAAATGGAAGCCGGAGCAGCAATCCAAATCCGAGGCACCAGATTAAAAAAATATCTTTTGCTGATCACGGCACTAACCTTGTTTACCACTCTTTTCCTGATCAAATTCCTGAATCCCTATTCATCCCCTGTTTCCGCGGTCGAAATCCTGATCGGAGGCATCCTGGAATCCCGCCAGGACATTCTGCTCAATGAACACTTTCTTTTCAGCAATGAGCTGACCGACCGTTATGGCGAAGAAGTCCATCACGCATGGCTTGCCGTTGACCGGGAAGGAAAAGCCATACTTGAACGGGCAAGAATGTTTGTACGGAACAAAGGAAAAGAAAAATTCAATTTGCTGAACAAAACCCGCCGTGAGGATATCGAGCAACAGAGCTTCCGGGAATATGTGACTTCCGCCGCTTACTCCGCCGTTAAATTGCGGATTGCAGATCTTCCCGACAGCCTGGTTTTTACAGATCCGCACCGCAAAAACGAATATGTTCACGAGCAGGGACTCAGGTTGCTTCCCGGACCCGAACAAACCGTCATCGGAAAAACGTTGCGTACGGCATTTATCGACAGTCAGGATGCTTTTATCAGAAGGGAAACCGTACAGGGGGGTGCGCGACAGGCTAAGAAAAAATTCAGCCGGATCCTGAAACTGTATGACCAGATTGAAAAAGCGGGAATGGTTCGGTTTGATAATTTTTTTGAAATTCTGGAGAAGGAAGCCGATGACGATTTTTCCAGTCTTCCGCTGCAACAGCAGAATGAAATCCGGAGCCGAAGTTATCTCCGGTACGTGTACGAGCAAGGGTATGAAACCGCCATGACCGAAATAAGGAACGGCACCGCAGACCGTTACCAGCTTGGAAAGTTCAGTCATGAGATTTTCATGAACGAGGAAAAAGCCATGCAATACCGCTACGAAACAGGACTGAAAGCCGTTCCGGCGTCAAAATCAGCGCTTCTGAAGCCTTTTGATTACACCATCGGTCTGAAGGTCAGTTCTGGACTTCAGTCATTCATCCGCGAAGCCGGTTTGATCCGCTTGTTCGAGTTCATCGGAAATCAAACCAGTCGGGAATCCTTTACCGTCACCACGGTCAGTTATCGTTCCTACGAAACATCCCTTTTTTACAGTCACATCGCCGAGGTTGAAAGTAACATCGGCACTTTTATCATGCATCAGCGTAACGGGGAATGGTACATGGCCGATTACCGCTGACAGGAACGAAATCCAAAAACGCAGGAGCAATTAAAATGCTGATAGTTGAAATTTTTCTGGGCTTGCTGGCTCTTATTGCCGCGGTTATTTTTTACATAAACTTCAAAACCGACATCCGGATCGAATCCAGCCCCCAGCTTTACCACGACGAACAGATCGCAGACACACTCCATACAAGCTCCCCGTACGACAAGCAGAATACGTACCTAACCAACCGGCGCCTGTACCAGATCCAAAAAAAGTGGTTCCTTTCAAGAACGCTTTTCACATTCATGGACCTGAATGAAGTCAGAGCGATCCATTATGTCGAACTGCTGAATATATTCGCCATGGCTATCGGCCTTGCCGTATCGTTCGTAATCTTACCCCTGGGATATGTGATTATCCTGTTCAGCTTTTCCCATTTCATCGTCAGATTGACGTTTTATTCCGCCAACAAAAAGATCCGTATTCACAGCTCTCTGGCGGATAAAGACAGTTTCCGCTCTTTTCTTCACAGGGTTCAGCTGTACAGCTATAAGGAAAAAACAGGCGTCGACTCCCAGCCCCCTATAATGCCTGCCCGTCCGGAAACTGCTTACGCCGATTTCAGGTTCGGAATGCCGGTAGTTTTCGTGATTTTGATTTATATCATTCTTGGAGCGCTTCAGAAACTGATTCAGGGTTCAATCAAGTTCGATGATTTTCATTTCTTCCCGGTATACATTGCCATTCCGCTGATCGCAGGTTACTGTTTCGGAGGACCTGTTGGTTTTCGCTCAGGATTGTTTGGAGGGCTGGGATTATTGACACTGATTTTTCCGATCCCGCTTTATGCAATCGGAAAGACAATATTTGCATTTGAATATATTTCTGTTTTGCTCTATCTTGCCCTTGCGGGGTGGATAGCGGGAATGATACGTAAAAACTGGACTGGCGTGATCCTGATCGCATGCTGGCTGATCATTGTCGGATTATTCAAGAGCGAGGATTTCGGCAACATTCACCTGTACCTGAAACTGACAATCGGCACACTAATTTACCTTATTGCCTGCGTGGTATACGATAAACAGAAACCTGCCGCGTAAAATTCAGTCGCGAATATAAATCATTTTCTTGCTTTTCGAACCGGAGGATGATTCCACACGTACAATATAAACACCCGACGTTACCTTCTTACCATTGCGGTCCCTGCCGTTCCAGGTAACGCTTTCCTGGAATCCTGCCGTAAAAGACCGTTTCGTGAGGTGTTTTATTTCCTGCCCAAGAATGTTATAGACTGCAACTGAAACGATATCCTCTTTTGTCAGATAAAACCGGATCGTGGTCGTGAAACTGAACGGGTTTGGACTGTTCTGTAACAATGTAAAATGATCCGGAGGTACGGCCGGGTCGTAATACCGGACAGCTTTAAACGCGTTGACGATACCGTATCCGTACTGATTATCCGGTTTTTTTGCACGGTCCGAAGTCCTGTGCAGGGCTTCCATCACCTGATCCACGGTCAATTCCGGATGCCGGGACAGCATCAGGGCGCAGATTCCGGCAACCACAGGACAGGAAAAGGATGTGCCGCTGTTCCCGTGATACAGGGTTGCCGAATTGTCGCTTGCGACCAGTACGCCGGTACCCATCGCCATGACATCCGGTTTGATTCTTCCTGCGGTTGTGGGCCCCACGGAACTGAAATCGGAACGTACATTCCGGGAATCCACGGATCCTGCGGCAATGACCCGGACGCCGTCTGCAGGGGCGTCCAGCGTGTTGTGCTGACTGCTAAAATATTCATTTCCCGCCGAATTCACTATGACGACTCCTTTTCCGGCGGCGATGTTGGCGGCTTTTGTAATCAGTGTGGAATCGCCGCTCATCCATGTCCAGTCATAGGACCGCGGGGAACCCGGATCCATTTCCCGATATGCCACTGAACTGCTGATAATGTCGGCGCCGTGACTTTCCGCCCATTCCAGTGCAGCGATCCAGTTATCTTCCTCAGCCGAAGTCTCACTTTCCGTATTCTCGGTTTTCGCAAGCAGATAACGCGACCTCCATGCCGGACCTACCAGTTTGCCCGGCTTAAAACCCGCAATGACCGATAAAACATTGGTGCCATGGGCCCCGGCGCCCATCTGGCCCGGATCGTCAGCCACGCTCTCATCCCCGTTGACAAAATCACGGGTCGCAAGGATCTGCAGGCTGTCGAACGACTCATGCTGAAGATTACTGAATCCGGCATCGAATACGGCGATGATAACATCCTGTCCTGAATTACCGAGAGCGTGAACCGCGGGCACATTCGCGATCAGGTTCTGACGATAGGACAACCCGTAAAAAAGGGAATCATAAATGACTGAATCCGCAGATAATCCTGACACGGATTTGAGATAGTTCATATTTTGCGCTTCCCCATGACTGATCCCGGTATGACGCTTTTTATTTCTTACCGAATGAACAATATCCACATTCAGGATAAAATCAAACTGACTGATCCGGTCCAGATCCTTCTTCAGGATTTTTCCGCTGACCGCGTTCAGCCATCGGGAGATATGTCTTATCCTGAAACCCTGTCCCGCAAGAGACTGCAGATATTCAACGTTCACCGGTAAGTCCGTTTCCTCATGGAGCGGGGCCTTGCGTAAAAGGCGCCGCCTGAATGTTTGTCCTGAAACAGCCGTCATTTCTCCGGCTGTCACGCCGGCCGGTTTATCCTTAAAGAAAATCCAGACCAGAAGGCTGTCTGTGTCCTGTGTTTCCTTTATCCTGATATTCAAGTTTTTGCTTTTTACGGGTATCCGGATGTCCCATGGGCGCTCCATAAACGCAATTCCCGAAATCAGGATCAACAATGCCGGAAGTATAAGAATTCTGGATGTTTTCATTTCAGCTGATTCCCGCTAAGTTTCTGAACTCAGTTTCATTTATGATTTCAATACCCAGCGCTTTTGCCTTATCCAGCTTACTCCCCGAATCAGTGCCGGCAAGGACAAAGTCGGTTTTTTTGCTAACGGAACCTGTAACCTGCCCGCCCCGTTCCTCGATCAGTACTTTCGCCTGCTGCCGGGTGAAGGTTGGCAGTATGCCTGTCAGAACAAAAGTTTTCCCCAGGAAAAGTGGTTTCTTGATGGATGTATTTTCATAAACCGGGTTTACTCCTGCAGCAACGAGACGCTGTATAAGCTTGCGGTTCAGGGGATCATCCGAAAACCGTCTGATGCTTTGGGCCGTTCTTTCCCCGATCCCGTGAATCGTAACCAGTTCCTCTTCTCTAATGGTCAGGAGACGATCAATGGTTTTGCAGTATTTTGAGATATCCTTGGCGCTTTCCTCTCCGACATACCGGATCCCCAGTGCGTATACCAGCCGTTCAAGCGTTTGTTCCCTGCTTTTTTGGATTGCCCGGATCATGTTATCCGCGCTTTTTTCCCCGATCCGGTCGATCTGTATAAGCTTTTCAGCCGTCAGATCATACATATCGGCTGGATCTCTGACCAATCCGGCATCAACGAGCTGGGCAACCGCAGCCTCACCGAAACCGGTTATATCCATAGCGTCCCTGGAACAAAAATGCTCGATGCGCCGTTTGATTTGCGCATCACATATCAGATTCTCGCAGCGCCATGCGGATTCGCCGGAATCCTTGATCAGGGACGATCCGCAAACCGGACAGGCCGCCGGAAACACAAACGGAATGGCGCCCGGAGAGCGTTGTTCCGTAAGTACTTCCGAGACTTTCGGTATCACGTCTCCACCTTTCTCGATTATGACTGAATCACCGATCCGTATGTCCTTTTCACGAATGAAGTCTTCATTATGCAGCGTGATCCGGCTAATCGTGGAGCCTCCTAGAAGAACCGGAACGCATTCCGCAACCGGTGAGACGACTCCGGTCCGGCCGACCTGCAGTACAATATTTTTAACGGTCGTGGTTGCCTGCCGGGCTTTGAATTTAAAGGCAATGGCCCACCTTGGGGATTTTGCCGTGGAACCCAGAATTTCCTGCTGCAATGTATTATTGACTTTTACCACAATCCCGTCAATATCAAAAGGCAGTCCGTCACGTTCGGATTCCCACTCCTGCGCGCAGGCATAAACGGATTTTATATCCGGGCATACCCGGTACGTTTTCATGACCGGAAAATAATGCCTTTCCAGGAAAAACAAACCATCGGTATGATTCCGAAACGTCCGGGTTAACGCTGAACTGCGGACATAATAAGCGAAGAATTTCATTGGTCTTCCGGCAACCTGTTTCGGATCCAGAAGCTTCAGCGATCCAGCGGTACAGTTACGGGGATTGGCAAACAATGGTTCTCCGTTTTCTTCCCTCTTTCGGTTGAGAGCGATTAAATCCTCCCTGTACATGATCACTTCCCCTCGAACCTCAAAATCAGGGCATTCCTGGACATTCACGGAAAGAGGTACGGACCGGATTGTTTTAAGGTTGGCCGTAATGACTTCCCCTTTCCCGCCGTCTCCGCGAGTGATTCCGCGAACCAGCCTGCCTGCCTCATATATCAGGCTGACCGCGACACCGTCATACTTGAGTTCACAGACATATTCGTAAGGCTTACCTGACAGCCCGTCGCGGACCCGGCGGTCAAATTCGTACAAGTCGTTTTCAGAATACGTGTTGGAAAGACTCAGCATCGGTACGGAATGAGCCACCGATGGAAATTGCTTCGTCATATCCGACCCCACCCTCCGGGTCGGGGAATCGTCCGTGACCCATTCGGGGTGTACCTTTTCCAGATCCCACAATTCTTTCATGAGCAGGTCATACCGCTCATCAGATATTTGCGGGTCATTCAGCACATAATACCGGTAATCATGTGCCCGTATTTCATCGCGCAGTTCGGTTATTCGATTCTTAATGATTTCGGTTGTCTTCATGGGCTTCACATTATAGCAATTGCCGTATCAGTCTAAATCCGTAACGGACATGGTTCATGAACTTCCGGGGTGAATTCACTTTTTGCAGCCGGCTCCATACATAAGAAGGTGAAAAATAGAAATTCGTAAGACCCTTTTGCCGGAACCGGATGATTTCCTCCCGGTCCATATAGAGCGTATTCATGACGGGATCCCGGAAATAGTCATGTCCCTGTATGGCCCCCGAAAAAAGATTGTTTTCCCGGGCTACGCTGTGAAGTTCCGTGCCTTCATAAGGAACGGCAATATGGATTTCGGCGTAATCGCATTTCAGTTTCTTCGCAAAACTGATTGTGTCTCTGACCGCCGCCTGATTTTCCCAAGGAAGTCCGATGATAAAAAATCCATAGAGCTGGAGTCCGTGCCTTCGGACCATGCAGGCCGCATCATGAGCCTGTTTAACATCCGTGTTTTTTTTCATTTTTTTCAGGGATTCGTCATTTCCGCTTTCAAAACCGACAGCTACCAGCCAGCAACCGGCTTTTTTCATCCATTCCAGCCGTTCATCATCCAGCGTATCCACACGGCTGTTGGCAACCCATTGAATGTCCAGTTTACGGTCGATGATTTCACGACACACCTCAATCACATGCGGTTTGTTCATGGTGAACGTATCCGCCTTGAAAAAAAAATTCCGTATCCCATACCGTTCGATGCACTCGCAAATCTCATCTGCAATGTTTTTCGCCGAGCGGACCCGGATTTTTTTTCCGGATATGACCGGTGTCAGGCAAAATATGCAGGATCCCGGGCAACCCCGCGAAGTCTGGATGGTTGCCTGGGCCTCACCTGTATCCGGACGGACATAGAGCTCATTCTTCAGCAAATCCCTTGCCGGAAACGGAATGGTATCGAGATCCGTCACAAAAGCGGCGGGAGGCGAACGTCGTAACAGGTTATCGGTGTCCCTGTATAGGATTCCCTGGACCCGGGACAAATCATCCCCGCTGGATATAGCTTTCATTAAGCCGCAGATGATCGTTTCCGCTTCGCCCGTCAGAGCAAAATCCATTTTGTCAAAAACGGACTGGGTCAACTGCTCAACCGGAATAGAAAGAAAAAGCGCGCCCTTGGCGATGGTGATGATTTCAGGATTTTTTTCCTTGGCATACTGAAATGCCCGTAAATCCCCGTAAACAGTGGCATTTGTGATGCTCATGATCAGAATATCCGGCATGAAAGACCGGATGTCGTCCTCAAAATCCGTCCAGTCCAGTTGTTCTGCGGGGTAATCCCGGATCACAGAAACGATGCCGCTTTTGCGTAATACGGATGCCATGTATGCCAGGTCATTCGGCGCGCGTAACGATGTAGCCGCTGAATCCTCAATGTTTCCCTGTGATCGGTCCTCGCCTCTCTGGAAAAGTCTTCCCGGCGGGTTGATCAGCATTGCCTTGTGGAATTTCCGCACAACGGCCTTTCGTTTAAAATGTCAGATGCGGATTGACGTAATACAATTCCACGATCCACAGCGTGGCCCAGACCAGCACACTGATCACCAGCGGCTTGTCCGACAATATCAGCCGGGTATGTTCACTGACCTGTTTCGTCTGATAGATGACATACAGATAACGGGTAATTCCGAAAAACACAACAAATATGCTGAGGTAAATTGTCCATCCGTTCTGCCAGTTGGACCTGAATAGTATATAAAATACATACGAACTGAAAAGTGAAGTACTTGTAAAAATCATGAAAATATCCAGCAAGTAGGGCGAATAACCTCTCTCGAACCGGATGTCTTCCCCGTTAAAAAGGATCTCGTACCGCCGCTTGGAGAAAGCGATCAGAGTCGACAGAAAAAAGGCGGTGATATACACCCAATAGCTGACATCGTAATGCAGCGCAAGACTGCCGGCATAAATCCGCATCAGAAAACCGATCCCGATCGTCATGGCATCAATCACGACCATATGTTTCAGAAACCATGAATACGTTATGTTCAGCACAATATAGCCCGCAATAACGTACCATACAACAGGATTCAGCCAAAAGGTGATTATCATGGATAAGAAGATTAAAAACGATGATAAAAGAACAACCTGGCGCTTCGTAATGAGTCCGGCGGTAAACGGCCTTAATTTCTTTACCGGATGGCGGATATCTTCCTCACGATCGAACAAGTCATTGATCAGGTAGATGGAACTGGCGGAAAGGCAAAAGAGGATATACACGGCAAAGCTCTGCAGAAAGGCGGCAGGATCAAAAAGAAGATTGGAAAAAACGAGCGGAATAAAAACAAAAACATTTTTAATCCAGTGCAGAGGACGCATGCTCCGCACCAGCACAGCGGGCGGGAACCATCCCGGATGTTTTCTGGAGCCTAGCCCCTTAAGGTTAGTTTGCGGGCTTGTCCGCCGGATATGAATATTCATAGTACGCTTAATACATCCAGGGCGATGTTGAAGTTATTGAACGGAGGAATGATGTAAATCCCGTCAATCATTCCGCGGGCCTCTTTCAGGAATTCCCTTGCAATCTCGACGCCTGTCCGGGGTCCCTGTTCCCCCGCATCGGCCATGCGCCTGCGGATCGTTTCCGGTATGATAATGTCCGGTATTTCGTTGTGCATGAAATTCGCGTGTTTGGCATTCTTCAGCGGCAGCAGGCCAAGCATGACGGGAATCCTTCCTTTATACTGTTTTGCGAACTGCTCGAGGGCATTCAGGTCGTATAGGATCTGTGTCATGGCGAGATCGGCGCCTGCGTCCATTTTCTGCTGGAACCGGTCATATTCCTTGGCAAGGTCGATGGCTGTGGGATTGACTGCGCAGGCCTTGTAGAACTCGGTCCTGGTTCCGATCGTTTTCCCTGCCAGATCGGTGCCCTGGTTGAGGTTGGAAATCATTTTGATCAGGCCGATGGAATCGATGTCAAACACTCCCGTCGCGTCCGGATAATCTCCGACCACAGGAGGGTCTCCGGTTATGCAGAGCACATTCCGTATCCCGAGTATGAACGCACTCATCAGTTCCGACTGAAGCGCAAGGATATTTCTGTCGCGGCAGGAAACATGAACCATCGCCTCGATCTGAACGGATTCCCGGATGAGGCTTGCCATCGCCAGAGGTGTCATTCCGGCTTTTGCCAGCGGATTGTCGGCAATGTTCACTGCATCCACGTGGTTTTGCTTGCACTGGATGACTCCGTTGATGATTTTCTCGTAACTCATACCACGGGGAGGGTCGACTTCCACACTGATGACAAACTTTCCCGCACTGAGTTTTTCCTGCAGAGTCGAATGAACCCGGTCATCCTCCCGGATCTCCTGTTCTGGGGGTTCCTCTGGATCCGATACCGAAATCGCCTGCAGGATGGGGTTCAGTTGCTGGCCGGGCCGGTACCGGTCCACAGCACCGCGGATCATCCGGATATGTTCCGGAGTGGTACCGCAGCATCCCCCGATGATGCTCGCACCGCTCTTCATGTACAGGACCGTATAATCGGAAAAGTAATCGGGCGAGGCCAGGTAAATATACCTTCCTCCGACATACCTTGGAAGCCCGGCGTTCGGCTGAACAGTAAATTTTCCGGAGTACTTATTCTTCATTTTCTCAATAACATCCAGTAGAATCTGCGGCCCAACCGAACAATTTGCTCCGAGCGCCGCAATTCCATACGAATCAAGAGTCTGCGCGATCTCCTCAGGCTTGTTGCCCATCAGCGTTTTGCCGTCTTCGGTAAAACTCATCTGAACCACCAGCGGAAGCGTTGTTTCCAGCCGTGCCGATTCAATCGCAATGCGCACTTCATGAAGGTCGGAAAAGGTTTCCAGCATGATCAGGTCGGCGCCGGAATCGGCTAAGATCCTGACCTGTTCTCGGAAATAATTTTCCGCATCCGTTTCCCGGATTCTTCCGATCGGTTCGATCGGTTTCCCGAGCGGTCCGACCGAACCGGCGACAAATATCGCTTTGTTCATTTTTTTCGAGAATTCATCCGCGGCTTTCCGGGCAATCGTTACGCCCGCCCTGTTGATTTCGGCCAGCTTTTGGTCCAGCCCGTGCTGTTTCAGCCTAAAACGGTTTCCGCCGAACGTATTCGTCTCAATAATATCGGCACCGGCTCCGATGTATTCCTCATGAATACCGCTGATGAGACTGGGATTATTCAAATTGACTTCATCAAATCCATGGTCAAACGCAATTCCCCTTTCATACAGGACGGTCCCCATGGCTCCGTCGCAGACCATCACCTGTTTCCTGAGTATTTCCGCAAATGAAGTCATGGCGCAGTTCACTGTCTATTCATCGTTTGAGTTTCGCAAAGATTCGAGAACACGGATCGCCGCTTCTTCGGACACGCGGATCGTGTCCCGTATGTCCTGGACGGAAGATTCCGATATTTTTTTAACCGACCCGAAATGTTTCAGCAGACGGATCTTCCTGGCGGGTCCGATTCCCTTGATCTCATCCAGCGCAGAACGGAAGGTTCTTTTGTTTCTCAGGGAACGGTGAAACGTGACCGCGAAGCGGTGCGCTTCATCGCGTACACGCTGAAGAATCTTAATACTGGAGGATGTTTTCGGTATCATGATCGGGTCATCCGCATCCGGCAGGAACACTTCTTCTTTCTTTTTTGCGAGGCCGATGACCGCGGGGCCGTTTCCGGTTTTAACGGAAATCCCAATCGCCTGTAATGCCTCAATCGCTGCGGATAACTGGCCTTTTCCCCCGTCCACGATTATCAGATCCGGTATGTCGATCCCCTCATCCAGCAAGCGGAGATAACGTCGCATAACTATTTCATTCATGCTGGCAAAATCATCGGCCCCGGTTACAGATCTGATTTTATATTTTCTGTACTCCCCGGATACAGGTTTTCCGTCGACAAAGACGACCATCGAAGCAACCGGGTCAGACCCCTGCAGATTGGAATTGTCAAAACATTCTATTCTGCGGGGAATGGTTTTGAGATTCAGGTCCCGCTGAAGGGAATGAAGGACTTTCGGGACGAACTGCTCTTTCGCTTTCAGTCGCTGTATTTTGAGTTCCTCCAACATAAACCTTGCATTTTTCTGCGTCATTTGAAGCAATTTGAACTTGTCGCCCCCTTTCGGAATATGAAAATCGACCCTGCTCCCGCGTGCCTGAACCAGCCATTCCAGAAGCGTTTCCTCATCCGCCGGCGCAAACGGAAGAATGATTTCCTCCGGAATGTAATCCGTCCTGAAATAGTAAGTTTTCATCAGAAAGGACAGCGCCGTCTCGGGGGGCTGGTCCGTGAGCCTGTTAAAATAAAAATGTTGTTTCCCGATGAGTTTACCGTCCCGGATCCTGAAAATCAGCCCGCAGGCATCATCTTGCTCGATTTCGATCACGGCGACGTCGCGGTCGGCAGATTCACTCAGCACAACCTTCTGAACGCGCGAATAACGTTCAACGGCCTGGAGTCTGTCTCTGATTTTCGCCGCATCCTCGAATTGCATGGATTCAGCGTGCCGGTTCATTTCCTGATTCATTTCGCCGATCAGCGATTTGGTCCTTCCCTGAATGAACTGAGTCATCTGACTGACCATCTTAAGATAGTGAGATTCCTCCACAAGCCCCTGACAAGGACCTTCACAGCGGTGAATATAATAATCCAGGCACAATTTCACTTTTTTTTGTACGATCGTTTCCTTCGTGAACCGATGGGTACAGCTTCGTATGGGGAATAACTGATGCAGAGCCTTGAGAGTCATACGGAGATTCTTTACGTCGGTATACGGCCCGAAGAAACGGCCGCCTTTATGATCCTTTTCCCTGGTTACATAAATGCGGGGAAATAATTCATCCGTCACCTTGATATAGGGAAAGCTCTTGTCATCCTTAAGATCAATATTGTATTTTGGCCTGTATTCCTTGATCAGGTTGGACTCCAGGATCATGGCTTCGATTTCTGAATCCGTCTGGATAATATCCAGGTCGTTGATTTTTTCCGACATTACCCGTGTCTTGGAATCCAGATGTTCAGAGTCCTGAAAATACTGCCGGATCCTCTGACGGAGAATTTTCGCTTTGCCGATATAAATCACCTGCCCGGACTGATTTCTGAATAAATAACAACCCGGTGTTTTTGGCAAATGCTCCAGCTTACTTTTGAGACCTTCGTTCATGTTTTCCTAGTGTTATTCAGCGTCCGTCGTATCTGAAAGTTCGAGTTCAATTTCAGTCGCACGTTTGCGCTCGCTTTCGATCACGGACAGGACGGCATTCGGGATTTTAAAGCCCGAAAGGTCGTATCCGCTGATTTCGCGTGCCAGGATGCATATGCGCTTATCTACCATATGCCTTTTATTCAGCAAAACGAGGTTTTCCTGTTCTTTCACGCAATATCCCCCTGCGAAATCACCCTTTTCCTGGCGAACGGTGATCTTCAGATCCTTTGCGATAGCCATTAAATGCTCAAGTATTTTTTCTTTCTTCATAATGCATCATTTTTTTTTCAGAATTTTTATACAATTACAGAAGCTTTCGGTTATTGTTTTTTTCAAGTTCATCCGCGATTTTTTTCACGTCCTGGGCATCCTCCCTCCTGCAGAGCAAAATCGCATCCTCGGTCTCGACCAGGATCAGGTTTTCAATTCCGATCGCGGCGACGTGTTTTCCGGTGGAAAAAAAGGAATTTCTTGTACGGATCAGTGTATGAGATAAAGGAACGGCGTTGCCGTATTCATCATGATTCAGCAACTGGTAGACTTCCTCCCAGCTTCCAACATCGCTCCATCCGAAATCGCTTTTCACGACCCATACTTCCCGGGTTCGCTCCATCACTCCGTAATCAATGGATATCGGTTTCAGCTGATGATACACTTCCTGAAGGATTTGTTCATAATCGGGCGTACCGATTCCCCGGCTGATAACCTCCAATCCCCGATACAGGTCCGGTAATAATTCACGGATCAAATTCATGATGGTGGAAGCTTTCCAAACGAACATGCCGCTGTTCCAGAGATATTCACCGCTCCGGATATATTGTTCCGCCTTCTCTATGTCCGGTTTTTCAACAAACCGGATCACTTTATTGGCCGAACAGTTTTTTTCGGATTGGGACTGATCCGGATCAAACCGGATATAGCCGTAACCTGTCACGGGCCTGTCCGGATGAATTCCCAGGGTTACGCAGGTTTCCGATCTTTCCGCGATTCCGGCTGCAAACTCGAGTTGTTCACGGAACCGTTCCGGATTTCGTATAAGATGATCTGCTGCCAGTACCGCCATAATCCCCTGTGGATCTTTTTTCAGGATGTGAACTGCCGCGAGACCGATGCACGGAGCCGTATTCCGGCCTACCGGCTCGATAAGAATGTTTTCCGACCTGAGTTGCGTCAGTTGTTTCCTGATTTCCTCGGCCTGAAGGATATTGGTAACGATCATTGTGTTTTCAGAGCTGATCATTCCGGCAATCCGGTCAACGGTCTGCTGAATCATGGTCCGGTCGCCAAAAATATTCAGAAGCTGCTTGGGGGTTTTTGCACGGCTCCGGGGCCAGAATCTTGAACCCACTCCGCCGGCCATAATAACCGCATAAGTCATATCGATGTTCCTGTATTATTTCGTCCCGTGACCGGCCGAATCCTCACCGGTCTGCTCATATTCGATTTGCAAAGTGGTTTCGCCGCTTTTCGCAGCCTGTTCCCGTCGCTGAAGTTCGTCAAATCCCTTTTTCGCTTCCCGGTGATTCGGATTCAGCTTGAGAAGCGTGAGCCATATTTTCCTGGAACTCTGGAAATCCTGTTTCCACATATACACATAGCCGAGATTGACGTACGCGTCCATGTAATCGGGCTTGATCTGAATCGCGATAAACAGATGTTTCACCGCGTCCTCAAACCTGTGCGAAGCGCCGAGCATGTAGCCGATATTATTATGGGCCTGCGGATTATAGGGATTGATGGCGATGGCTTTCTCGAGCATGGCGATACCGCTGTCGGCGTGCCCCTCATAGAAATACGCGACACCGAGATTGTTGAACGCGTCGTCATAAGTCGGGTCGTTCAGGATGATTTCCCTGAATTTTTTTATACGTTCGGTATTTTTTTCAAGTTTAGCCGCGCTCTGAAACATAGTATAGGCTGTCACATCCCGTTTTCCGCTGATGATACGGCGAATATGTTCAAGGTTGTTTTTCGCTCCGGCCATGGAGGGATCCAGCGCAAGAGCTTTTTCGATGTGGATCACGGCCTGGCGGTAATAGTCATCAGCCTCGGTTTTCTTTTTCTGTACCGCTTTCTCATTCCCCAGTGTCATATAAATATAGCCAAGATTATTGAACGCCTTGGCAAAATCCGGTTTCATGCTGAGGGCTTTCATATTGAAATCAATCGCTTTTTTAAAATCCCGTTTCGCAAAATAAATATTCGCCAGTTCGGTGTAGGCAGGAGCCGATTCGGGTTTCATGGAAATGCTGATCTCAAGGTGTTTCTGCGCCGGTTCGTATTCGAGCTTTTCGTAATATGACTTGCCGAGAAGGAACTGGGTCAGGTAATTATAAGCAGTGTCATTCTCAAGATTGATCGCAGCGATCTTAAACTGCTCAATGGCCGGGTCATAAAACCCGTAATTAAAATGTTCCAGTCCCTTGTCATAGGCCTGAATGCCGAGAGTGTAATTAACCCATTCGGTCGCCTCGGAATCAGACGGAAGAATAGCGAGGATCCTCCGGAACGAGTTCAGGGCTTTTTCATAATCTCCCTTGACGATGTACACGAGTCCAAGATCCTGATAGGCCTCGGCAAACGCCGAATCTTCTTTGATCGCAAGTTTGAATTCCAGTTCGGCTTTGCCGTATTCCGCTTTGTGATAAAAAATGTTGGCTAAAAAATAATGAGCTTCCGCCAGCAATTCCTGTTGCCCTGCCGCGTGTTCGACCACTTTCATCCAGGCCGGAAGAGCCTCATCGAAAAGCCCCAGGCTGTACAGGGAATCTGCGGTAAACCTGAGAACGCTCACGTGTACTGCGGGCGCTTTGAGAACTGTACCCGAGGACGATGAATCGCGGTTTAATACGGTAATTGCTGAGTCCGTTTTCACGGAATCCCAGCCGGTATCGTGAGTCACAACCGCAGGTCCGATGCAAGAATAAAGGAATACAACCGCTGTGAGAACGGATAACGAAAACAATCGGACTGAAGACTTGATCATAATTGTTCTTTCTTAGTGTTATGTTTGAACATCAAATTCATCAGTGTTGAATTTTTTAATGTGATCCGGGCCGATAACTATGGTCTTTTGAGGTTTTGCCCCTTCCTCAAAATGCTTGGAAATGACGCTGGCTTCATCGACGATAGTCATGGGGACATTCCCGATGATCAGTTCGTCAAGATAATTGATCTCGTAATAATAATCATGTTCCAGCTTTTCGCCGTTGAGGCTCGTGCCGTTTGTGCTTCCGAGATCACAAACATACATCATTCCGCCCTTCCAGCGGATTACTGCGTGATGCCTCGACACTGACGGATCCTCTATAAATATTGAATTGTCAAAAGCCCTTCCGATGGTAATATCCTGACCTTCCTCGACACGGTTTTGTTTTCCGTTCTTCTGTACTATGTAGTATACATTTTTCATATGATTCATGTTCCGGATAAGTTATTTAAAATTGAACGTAATTCCCGATGTTTCCCAGTTGGCTCTTACGCTGACCGTATCTTGGTACATGCGGAAAGGTTCAGGCGGTTCAAAAGGAGCCACCCGGCCTTTATTAAAAAGCTGGTCCCCGTTTCGGTCAAGAAATGCCTCTAAAACATATTTCCCCGGAATGACATAATCAAAACGAAAGGGCTGGCCGTTTCTGATCGTTTTACGGTATTCTCTTTTCTCCTGCAACAGGTTCCTCAGCGTCAGATTATAGAACAGGCTGTCTCCGGAAAATACCGAAAAGAAATCTCCTCCGACCGTACCCAGACTGTCTGCAGGGTAGGACTGGAACGCGAGTCTTATCATTGTATCGGTCAGGGAAATTCCCTGCCAGTCAGTGACCGTTCCGGGTGTGATGATAAATTCATATTTTTTGTCTGACTGGTAAAGGCTATCATGAACATATTCCGCATATCCGCCGGTGGTCCAGAACCATTTTCCCTGATGAATTGTTACACTGTCCGCCCGGAGAATAACTTCATTCTCCCATGTTTTGCGACGGATACCCTTATTGAATCGGACTGCGATCCGCTCATCCGGATTCACCATGTCATTCCCTTTCTCCGGTAAAATCCACTCAAAAACGGGCTGTTCTGGCTGGTAGAAATCAAACGTTTCAATGGTGTCTGTAATCGCCGGGATTGTATCAGCCTTATCCGAGATCAGCCGTTCCATCCGCAACATATATCTCCGGGTTGAATCCATCTTTCCGGTCAGGATTTTCAGTTCAATCAGGTTGACCGTATTCAGAAAAACATCATAAACCGGAAGACTGTCATAAGAAGACAGGTCATGAATTCTGATACGCCGGATGATTGAATCATGCGATCCTGAAAAATCCGTTTTCATCAATGGTATGGTAAATCCTAGGAGAAGAGTCTGCTCATCAATCGCACGAAGGGTTCCGACGGCAAACTTCACGGTATCTTCTTTCATCATGTGCAATAAAAAACCGGAAACCATGTTGGAGTCCTCCGTCAAAAACTGATCCCCCCCTGGCAAACCGATAAGATCAATTCCTGGCGTATAAACCCCGTCCTGATCCTGGTCGATTACCGCATACAAACGGTATTTCCCGGCAGCAAGATACGATAACTGAAACGCCCCCTGATCATTGACAGATGTGACATAGTCAGCGTTTTCCAGGTACACCAGGCTGTCAGGTTCCTGCAGAACATGCTGGTCGATCCGGTACGCCCAGACATTCATTCCTTTGAAATTTGCATGCAACACAGAGCCGGTCATCGTTCCTCGGTCGATTTTGCTTCCTGTTGAAAAAGCGAAAGTAAACGGCTGTGATAATGGGTTCTGGCGTGCGTCTTTGGCCCCGGTTCCAATCGTCACCACGCATGTCTGATTCGTATCGAGGGTGTCGGGCAGAATCAGGGTCAACCGGTTTTTTTTCCAGCTGTATTCAGGGGGTTTATCCCGTCTCGGACTGATATAAATTGATTGTTCCACGCTGCTTTTATTCATCGGCTCACTAAACTCAATCATGATTCTCGGATGTCGGGATACATTAACCGAATCGGTCAAAGGGTCAGTAAACAGAACCGTTGGCGGGGTTTTGTCTTCCGGTCCTCCCGAAGGCGGAGCCTGGCTAGCACAGCCAAAAAAATAAACGGCGATCATGATTCCCATGATGCCGTTCCTAAATACCTTCAGAAAGCCCTTCGCGAGGTATATTTTCCCGAAAACATTCACGGAATATACAGAAGATAAGAACGGAATGTCCTTTCGGAATTTAGTCAAATTCTACGTTCATCCCTTCCAAAATCGTGCCGGGATGAGGAATGTCGGGACTGACTGCTTTATCGTAGGATTCCGTATGATTCACGTCGTACACCATGACATGGTAGGAGGCGCTTTTCAGATTGGACAATCGCGCGATGTATTTGCCGCTGCGCATGACAAAGGGACTGATTGCGATATTACTCTGGACCTGTTTTTTATTTACAACCTCTGTTATTTTGGCCGTCAATTTCGCATTCAGTATCGGTTTACCTCTCTGGTCGGTTACCGATACAACCAGCGGCATGGATTTAGTACTGAAGTCGATGCTGTCGTACATATCTTCCGTGAGAATTTCAAGGTTGGGAGCAATGACCATAACGCTGACCACACCGAGTTTGTTGAACCTGCCGTCCAGAACATGAATTTCTGTTTCTCCCGGAAACGGGCTGATGAAAGTGGATTGCAGAACCTTTCCGTCGGGCCCTTCGGCCATCTTAAACTCGCTGAAATCCCCCCCGCCTTTCCTTGCGACGCAGTTCAGATCCAGCATGGTTGATGTCGTATGAACCGTGATTTTAGCTTCGCCGTCTCCGCATAAAATGGTATCCGGATCAACGGTTACCTTGTACTGCGCTCTCAGATTCATGAGTGCCATGCCTGTTATTGCAACGAAAATCATAATTATCGGTTTCATATTGCTGATTCCTTTTAATATAAATATAACTCTGAAGAGAACTTAAATAAGAAATTTCTGATTTTCAATGTTTTTTTAGACCCTTTTTGATTTAACCAATCCCGCGGGTCAGGTCATTTTTTGTTGATTTTAACGTCTGATAAAAATATATTGCCATAATTCTGATCTTCTGAGCCTCAGGAACGATACATTGAAATCAAAAACAAACATACAACCCGGTGTTGACCTGAATTTTCCTAAGGATTTTGCCGGAATGATCCGCATAGCGGATATCTTAAAACTCGATCCCGCTCTGATCCCGGAAAAAAAAATCAGCTTCATATGCGATCATCTTCATTCCCCCGATTTTCACAGCCTTCTTGAAACATTCAATTATCCCCAGCTGACGCATCTGCTGGACGGGTTGATAAGTGCTGCGATTGATTACTACCGCATCCGGTTCGGGATGGCCGCCGACGAAAGAACAATCCGCAGCCAGTGTGAAAACCTGCTGGATTACAAGGAACGGACAGGCTGCAGCGAACCCATCGATGATTGTCTGAACGAGGGCTGTTATCATGTCAATCCGAAATGTGCGATCCGTAAAGCAAAAGAGGATATCGTCGTCATCACCAAGGTATTTGAGTCCCGTTCCAACCGGAGCCATATTCCCCATATTGCGATCGAGCTGTTCTTTAAAAAACTGATCCAGGATTACAACTGTATCGGACTGATCCTTTCCGATAAATTCGGGACTCCGAAAGTGTTCATTACCGACGGGTCGCGGATCTCGTCCGTGATAACGACCGCCATGCGCCGGCTTGCCGACGCGATTGCCGAATATGAATTCCGTTTCTCTGTCCCGACGGAACCCTATCTGATTTTCAATCAGCGTTTCCCGATAGACGCCACTCTTATTTCAAAGCTCGCATCCATTGAGAAAAATCCGGACCTAATCAAATACATCAAGCAAATCACGTTCAGCAGCGTGGGTTTTGACGTGGCCCACGAAAAAACGGTTCTGTCGATCATTTACATCGGCGACAATACGATCCGGCAGTACCTTCAACGGCTGGTCGACGGCATTACGCGTATCAAAATCGAAACGGACCCCGACGCACGCATCCGGCAGACTTTCGGCAGACGGATCAAACCGAAAAGCTGAGCCGCTCCATTTTTTTTCGAGGTAAATATGCAGGAAGACAAATCTTTGACATCCATCGGACCCAATATAAGGCAAATCCTGGCTATGATCGCCGAAACAGCCTTCAGGGTAAAACGCAAACCGGAAGAAATCCGGCTGATGGCTGTCACAAAAACCTACCCCGTTCATTACATTGAGGAAGCCCTGAAAAACGGGATTACACATTTCGGCGAAAATAAGGTACAGGACGCAAAAGAAAAATTTCATGTTTTTGAGCCTTTGAAAAGTTCCGTAACCCGGCATATGATCGGGCATCTGCAAACCAACAAAGTCCGTCAGGCGGTTGAAATCTTTGACATGATTCACTCGGTGGATTCCCTGCGTTTAGCGGCCGAGATTGATAAACGTTCGTATACCCGCGATAAGGTCATGGACATCCTCATAGAGGTGAATACGTCAAGGGAACCTACGAAATACGGAGTATCGGCAGAAGACACGGTGGAACTGGTGAAACGGGTTTCCGAACTGAAGAATGTCCGCATCCGTGGACTCATGACGATCGGCGCCCTTTCGGCTTCGGTCGCATCCGATCCTGAAAAGGTCCGCCCGTTCTTCCGGAAACTCAGCGATCTGAGCCAGTTTATCGCAGGTCAGGGTTTTCCCAATGTATCCATGGATGTTCTGTCGATGGGCATGAGCCTGGATTATATCACAGCCATCGAAGAGGGAGCCAATATGCTTCGTATCGGAACGGCCATATTCGGGAAACGTAAACGGATCGCCCGCAGTGCCGGAACCAGTCCGTCAAACCAACCGGAGGAAAAAGCGTGAAACTCGAAACCCAGGATATCATCCTCCAGGAATTCCGGAAAGTTCTCCGCGGGTACGACCCTGTTGAAGTCAAGGCATTCCTTGAGATTATCGCCGAAAAATACAGGCAGGCGGTTCAGGACCAGCAGAAACTGCAGCGAACCATTCAGGAACTGAGGCAGTCCAATTCAGGCCTGACCGAACAACTGAACGAAGCGGAAAAAGAGATCGATCAGTTGAAATCCGATGTGCGAAAAATCGACCGGCTGGTCGACGCGAGAATAGATTCGGATCTGATCCTGCAGAAAGCGCATGAGGACGCTGACAAAATCCTGCGGGAGGCAAAAGCGGATGCGAACCGGATGAAGAACGAAATCCGCCATCTGAATGAGCAAAAACAAAGATCTGCCGCCGTACTTAAAGATTATCTTCTGAAACAGCTTTCGGCACTCGAACTCATCTCGGAGGAAACACCTGTTCGCCTGAATGAACAGAAAGCCGAAACTTCCGGGACAACTGACGATGATCAACCTGCAGATGAAGCGATTTCCGGCTCTGTAGAGGATATTCATCCGTCCGCCAAACCGCCTGAAGAAATCAGTCAGACAGTTTCAAGCATCGGATCTTACCTGGATCATGCTGAATTTGATGAACTGCCCAACGACATTGAAGCGGCTATTCTTGAACAGCCCGCTGAACCGGAACTGTCCGCCTCCGGTTCCGTTCTGTCTGATGAAAGACGTAAACGGATGGTTCAGGATCTCGATCAGCTCAGCGAACAAGCGACTTCCATGTTCCGCAAGGCCGATTTTGAGAAAATGATCGGCGAGGAAGCGCTGAAAAAATCCGAGGACATCATCAACCAGATCTATTCCGAGCTCGAAAAGAAAAAAAACAAGAACTCATCCACGACGGAGAACCCATGAGCGAATTACTAACTCAGATTCAGGAATCCGAACAGTTTATCCGGACCCGGACCCAAAACCGGCCCGGCATCGGCATCATTCTCGGCACCGGATTGGGGGCGCTGGCCCGTGAAATCCAGAAAGAAACAGAAATCGACTATACGCAGATTCCCCATTTTCCCTTATCCACGGTAGAAAGTCACGCCGGCAAGCTTATTTTCGGAACTCTCGGCGGCAAGCCTGTCGTCGCGATGCAGGGACGTTTTCATTTTTACGAGGGATACACGATGCAGCAGATCACGTTTCCCGTACGAGTCATGAAATTTCTGGGAGTCACGCAACTGCTTGTATCCAACGCCTGCGGAGGAATGAACCCTCAGTTCAGACCCGGCGAAATCATGATCATTGACGACCATATCAATCTTCTGGGCGACAATCCTCTGCGCGGCAAAAACGAGGATTCGCTGGGCCCGCGGTTTCCCGATATGAGCCGTCCCTATTCCCGGCGTATGATCGAACTCGCGGAACAGATCGCTTTGGACGAGCATATCAAGACCCACAAAGGCGTATTTGTGGCTGTTATGGGACCGAACCTGGAAACGCGCGCCGAATACAGGTTCCTGCGAAGCATCGGGGCCGACGTCGTGGGCATGTCCACCGTACCCGAAGTGATCATCGCCAATCACATGGGCATCGAATGCTGCGGATTCTCGATTATTACCGATGAGTGCTTCCCCGATTCTCTTCAGCCGGTCGAACTCCCGAAAATCATCAGGATCGCCAATGAGACGGAGCCGAAATTGACCGTGCTGATGAAAAAAGTCATTGAAAAGCTGTGATAGCGTTTTCCGGTCTTTCATTCCCTGATCATGTTTTCTGATTTGCAGACAACAGGCAAACTGCTGGTTTTTGCGGGATTGATCCTGATCACGGCCGGAACATTTCTCATCTTTGAAGGCAGAATTCCGTGGCTCGGCCAGCTTCCCGGTGACCTGCGCATAACCGGTGAAAAATACGCTTTTTATTTTCCCGTTGTCACCTGCATACTCGTCAGCATAATCCTTTCCCTCATCATCTGGATTTTACGTAAAAACTGAAGGATCCTTTATGGTCAAAATCACTCTTTCCAAAAAACAGTGCGAATCCCTTATTAAAATGGCTTTTATCGGCAGCTTCATCCAGAACTCGACGAAAGGCATGGATGAGAGAAACACGGAAATTGAAAAATGCGAACAGGAAATTTTCCGGCAGCTGTATGACCAGGGATTCAGGGATGTTTTCGAACCGAACCAGAACCCGCTTTTCCTGAACAAGGAAAATGAGGCATTATGCATGGATATCATCGATGAATACAAAGATGATATCTTCTGGGAAGACCTGGCTGATTACCTGACCGACAGGGACCTCAGTAAGAATTATACGAAAGAGGAACTCGACCGGCTCGACGAGAAATCGTTTTACGATCTTGTCTTCACGATTTCAGATCAGTACTTCGAGGAATTCGAGAATCACGGGATTGAAAACCTGGTTCTCAGCTCTTCCCTGCCCGCATTCCTGAAACGGACATGATGAGAATCATGATCCCGATCCCGGAAGAAACCGCCACATTCATCCAGGGAAACCAATCGCCGTACAGGGTGAAAAAAGTCCCGGCCTGATGTATCATCACGGTCTCCCGGATTATTGATTCCGACGGATTCGGGGCCGAATGCAGGATCTTTCCCTTTGGGCTGATGATGCACGAAACCCCTGAGTTGGCGCACCGGACCACAGGTATTCCGTGCTCAATTGCCCGCAGAACCGCAATGTGCGCATGCTGCTCGGGAGCCATCGTATCGTCGTACCAGGCATCATTCGTCACGATTACAATCATTTCGGCGTCTTTGATCACGAACGATCGCACCAGCCCTGAAAATACGGATTCGTAGCAGATCACCGAAGACAATAAAAGCGAATCGCCGCCCCGTAGGGGAAGCCTGAAAACCGTGATTCCCTCACCCTCCGCGTAATTGGACGCTCCCACATCCATCGCGAAGTCCCTGATCAGGAAAAGGAAATCGGGTACGTACTCACCCAGCGGCACCAGGTGAATCTTGTCATACGATTCGAAAACCGAATCCGGGCTGATCAGGAAAACCGAATTGAAATAACGGCTGCTGATATCCCCGTTTTCTTCCTGGTAGGCTTTTTTATCAGGAATTCCGGTCAGCAGGCGGGTTTTCTGCAAACGCAGCTCATCAAGGATGATATTCTTCTTATAAGGATCGATCCTCAGTCGGCTCGGAAAGGCCGTTTCAGGCCAAATGATCAGGTCTTTATGTCCGTCGCGAAGGGAACGGGTCATGTCCATCAGTTTCCGGAATGCAAAATCCCGTTCGAGCCATTTCCGGTTAGGTTCGATGTTCGGCTGAATAATGGCCAGGGACACCTGTTTCCCGGCAGGTCCCTTATCCTGATTGTAGGTAACTGTTCCGTGAATTACGGGAATGAAAAAAACCAGAGTCAGTGCGGCGATCAGGAATTTTTTCCCGGGAAATTTCGGATCCGGGGTGGCATTGAAAACCTCTTTTACCGTCAGATAAATCAAGACATTCAATCCGACTACCCACCAGGTGATCCCGTACATTCCTGTATACTGAATGAACTGAATGAAATACGGATAGGCTGTTTGGGTGGTTGCAAGAGAATGCCATGGAAAACCGAGTTCACCGAACGACTGTCCGTATTCAAGGGCGGTCCACAGGAACGGTGCGGCGAAAAGACCGGCCTGCCCGAATCTCCGGACACTCAGGTTCATCAGGACAGCGAACAGGCCCCACCAGAGCGCCAGATACAAAACCATCGACATGTACATGCCCATCGCCTGTACCTGTGAGGCACCGGAATTGAAATTGATCCAGTGCAGAAAAATCCCCACCGCCAGCAGTCCCGTGACATAACCGTGCCTGAAGCCGGAACGATATTCCCGGGTTTCCAGCAAAATGAAGAACGGGATCAGAGCGATGTACGCGAGATAACTTGTCCTGAAAGGCGGAAAGCTGAGAAAAAAAAGCAGCGGAGTGAGAAAGTACAGAAAAAAATACCCGCGATGGCTGAAGAAAATCATTAAAGAACGGCTCTCCTTGCTCCGTTACGCGGGTTTGGGTTGTCCGTTTTTGCCGGTGTGAAGATAGGTATAGTCCCTGATGCCCAGTTCATATATATCCAGCAGACGAACGCCCTCGCTGGGCTTGATGATGCCGTCCTTGATGCGCTGGTCCACGGCCTTCTTGATCAGTTTGACCAGTTCACCTTCGTTGTACTGCACAAGCGAGAGCACCTGCGAAACACTGGAACCCGGCAGGATGTCGTCGATATAATAATTATCAGGTTCTTCTTCATCGAAGAAAACATGCACTTCATTGACTCGTCCGAACAGGTTATGAAGGTCGCCCATGATGTCCTGATAGGCGCCGAGAAGGAAAATGCCGAGATAATAGGGCTTGCCGTCCAGGGCGTGCAGTTCAAGCGTTTCTTTCACGTCTTTCATGTCGATGAACTTGCAGATTTTCCCGTCCGAATCGCAGGTAATGTCCACAAGCGTCACCTTTCGGGTCGGCTCCTCTGTGAGGCGGTGAACCGGAACAATCGGAAACAGATTATCGATGGCCCAGTGATCCAGCAGCGACTGGAAGATTGAAAAATTGCACAAATACTGGTCGGCCAGTTTTTTATCCAGTTCGGACAGTTCCTCCGGGACATTATCCATGCTCTTTGTCAGCTCCCTGATCGTCGCGCAGATTTCCCAGTAAAGGTTTTCAATTTTGGATTTATCCTCCAGAGAAAGATAGCCCAGTGAAAAAAGGGACTGTGAATCCTCTCTCCGCTGAATGGCGTCATGATAGACTTCAAGGTAATTGGTGTTCTTTTTATGAAGCTGGTGGCGAAGGTCCAGCATTTCCTGGACGTTTTCATGGTCATCGGGAAGATAATCGATCCTGCGGTTAAAATACCTCTTCTCGATGGTTCCGAATACTTCTACGACCAGTACGGAATGGTGGGCGACGATCGCACGGCCGCTCTCGGAAACTATATTGGGATGCGGAACCTCCTCCGAATTGCAGATTTCAAGAATCGTGTAAACGATATCGTTCGCGTATTCCTGCATGGTGTAGTTCATACTGCTGCGGAAATCAGTCCGTGACCCGTCGTAATCCACCCCGAGCCCTCCGCCGACATCGATATACTGCACGGGCATGTTCATCTGGTGGCAATTCACGTAAATTCTCGCCGCTTCCTTCACGGCGGCCTTGATGGTCCGGATATCCGGAATCTGAGAACCGATATGAAAATGGAGCAATTTGAATGATGATTCGAGGTTCTGTTCTTTGAGCAGATGGATCGCCTCGACCAGTTCAGGAGTGGTCAGGCCGAATTTAGACTGGTCTCCGCTGGAAGCCTCCCATTTGCCGATGCCTTTGGTGTTGAGTTTTGCCCGGATCCCGATCGATGGCTCGACTCCCAGTTCCTGCGACATGCTCAGGATCTGGTGCAGTTCAGTCAGTTTTTCGACGACGATAATCACGTTCTTCCGCAGCTGGCTGCCCAGAAGAGCTGTCCGGATAAAAGTGGTGTCCTTGTATCCGTTGGCGATGATCAGTGTGTCTTTGTCCTCGATCAGGGCCAGCGCGGCGTACAGTTCCGGCTTGCTTCCGCATTCAATGCCGTATCCGTAGGGAATGCCTGCGTCAAGTATCTCTTCGACAGCCTCGCGAAGCTGGTTAACTTTGATCGGAAAGACCCCGGTGTATTTGCCCTGATAGTTGAATTCCGCAATCGCATTGCGGAAACTCTCGTTGAGTTCCTGTACGCGGCTGCGCAGAATATCCTGAAACCGGATCAGAGCCGGGAATTCAATTCCTTTTCGCCTGATATCCTCTATGACGGAATATAAATCAATGGTTTTATTCGGATCTTTGGTCGGAGTGACATATATATGGCCCTTGGCGTTGATGTCGAAATATCCTGCCCCCCATTTATCGACATTATAAATTTTATTGGATTGCTCAACGGACCACGCCACGGCGATCTTCCTCTCTGTAAAAAATTAATGATATGAAAAACTGAAATAAAAAATAAACATACAGCCTTCGGCAATGAATATCGCGTGCAAACTATTAAATGTGTTGAATAAATGCAAAGAAAATTTTTCAAAATATTTTATTTTTTCAACGACCGGACCGGTAATCCATGATGAAATGCATGAAATATCAGCTTCATTCATTTGGTTTTAATCACTACTTTTTTCCTGAATGTTTCCTCGAACAGCTGCTTTTTCATGTCAACAGCCCATATCTCAAGATCCGGATCCCCGGCAGGATCGATTCTGATCACAACCTTATTCGTCCTGGTGTGACATTCGATTTTCCTGATCCTCTTCCGGTGGCTTCTGTCCAGCGCATCCGCGATCCGCAGTATCCCTGCGAGTTTGCGGACCGACTGCTGGTCCTCCGGCATAAGATTCATGTACCCGTCATGCCGGATCTTCGGATGGCTTTTCCGGTGGTATCTGGCGATGTTCGCGATGATTTCCTTTTCGTTATCCGTAAAACCCGGCAATTCGGAGTTGCGGATCAGGTAATAGCTGTGACGGTGATGCTGGTTATGGGATACGAACAAACCGATTTCATGAAGTACAGTTGCATATTCAAGCAACTCGCGCTCTTTTGAGGACATGTTATGCATCGGTCTCAGCTGGTCGAACAACAGCATCGCAAGATAAAGCGTATGCTCCGAGTGTGACGGTTCAACCCCGAACTGCCTAGCCAGCCGGGTAACGCTTTTGAAACGTAACTGTCCCAACTCCCGCATGGGTTCTAGCGACGGCTGGCGATTCTGTATGTAGTCAAAAACAATGCCCTCCCTGAGCGCAAAATCCGATACGGTCATTTTTTTAATATTCAGCGACCTGAACGATTCCTGAAGCACTAAAGCCCCCGCCACAATGATATCCGCCCTGTCCGGATCAATTCCGCCGATTCTCTCCCGATCCCTGACTGTCTTTGATTTTAAAATCAGATCCACGGCTTTGTCCAGTTCCTTCGATGTGAAGGATTCAGCCGAAACGGATTCATTCTGATTTTTCATCCTCGAAATAATTGCGCATATATTCTGAATCGTGCCGGAGGTTCCGACGGTATCTTCAAATTTCAGTCTTTCGGTTTCGGGTCCTACATGCGACAGGAATCCGCGGATATGCTTCCGGCATGCCTGGATATCCTCCTTTTTAAGGACTGTTCGGTCAAAAAATCTCTGGGTCAGCCGTATCGCGCCTAACTTCAGGCTTGCGGCGAATAAGGGCTCTCCCTTTTTCCCGATCAGGTATTCCACGCTGCCCCCGCCGATATCGATCATCAGGATTTTTTTCTGAAAAACGGGTACAGAGTTGAGCATTCCCAGATAGATAAGACGGGCTTCCTCAATGCCTGAGACAATTTCAATATGGATGCCGGTTTCCTTTGCGGCCCTGCGGATGAAGTCCTGCTGATTGAGGGCTTCACGAACGGCGCTCGTTGCGACGGCCCTGACGGGTGCCTTCTGGGTCCGGGCGATCCGCGCGAACGTCCTGAGAACATCGATTCCGCGCGCCATGGCATCCGGAGAAATGAATTTCATATCCTTTGCCCCGCTGCCCAGCCGCACATTCATCTTCACGCGGTCCAGCACCGACACTTCACCTGACTTATTCCATTCGACCACAACCATATGAAAGGAATTAGTGCCGATATCGATAGCCGCAAGCCGTTGGGTTTTCCGTCCTGAAAAAAAAGGAATCATTTATTCTATCAGCCCGTTCAGGACTCACTCATCCATTTTAACTGCTTCGGGGACATGAACCATTTAAGTTCCCCGCGGGGAGTTGGATGAAAACGAAGCACTTCAATTTTGCACAGCGAGCCCTTTTTGAAATTCACCATCATCTTATCGTTCCCCAGGAAATAGGCCGTCAGCATTCCCATGTTGGGCTCATGGCCTACGAGTAAAATATGGTCGTCCTTTGTGAACTGTTTCAGTTCCTGGAGCAAACCCGTGCGGGAAGGCGGTATGCTCAGCGATTCGGTGAATTTCAGCAGGTCCTTGGATTTCAGCACTTCCGCTATGATTTCAGCGGTTTTGCGTGCGCGCTCGATGGGGCTGGACAGAATGGCGGTAAAGCCCATGCCGAGGCGGTCCATGGCTTTCGCGATCTGCCGGATATCTCTGATACCCTGATCGGTTAAAGGGCGGTCGGTATCGGTCTTGATTTTTCCGCCGATATCCTCAGCTTCCCCGTGCCTGATTAATGAAATATTCATGTCACCCTGAAATTATATTTTCGCAATGAACGTAAGACTGAAGTTCGTTGATTCACCAGAATGAAATTCCATTTTTACGTCCGTTGCGGATTAGTTACTGCCGGTTAATTTGTTTTGCCTTCGATTTCATCGGCCAACGGGCCGGCGTCATACAGGACGCGCATCGCGTGAATGATCGCCGCGCTGTGAACGGCCAGGCAACGGTTCGCCGTTTCATCGAAAATATAATTACCGACCAGGCTTTCGATATTGCCGTCAAATACCAGGCCGACATATTCGCCTTTCGCATTGATCACCGGAGAGCCTGAATTCCCGCCGATAATGTCGCAGGTGCTGACAAAATTAAGAGGAACGGACATGTTGATCTTATCCTTGCGGACCTTGAACCTCTCAGGAAGGTTGAAAGGTTCCATGAAATCAAAACTGTACGCGCGGTCGTACAAACCGTAGAACGTTGTCTTATAAGGGGCAATGGTGCCGTTCATCGGGTAACCGGCCACTTTTCCGTAAGACAGGCGGAGCGTAAAGTTTGCGTCTGGATTTCTGGATTTCCCGTACACGGCGAACCGGGCTTTGGAAAGGGATTCTTCCGTCAGGGTAATGACATTATCCACTTTCTCAAAATAATCTTTCTTAACCCCCGAGTTCAGGGGGAATGTTTTCAGCACGGTAAGAAGCAAATCGTCTCCGGATTCCTTCAGAGCCGTTATTCCGCCCGTTGCGATCTTCTTCCGGTATTCGACGTCCTGCAGCCTCGTTTTCTGCAGGATTTGTTTTGCGGCGTCTTTCGGAGTCCGGCCGTTGAGGACTGTCTTCACGAACGGGTCATCCGGGCCGAGGTGATCCAAGGATTCCTGAAGGCCGTCGGCCATAAGGAGTTCCTCCAGTTCCACGTAAACCGGCGCCGGTGAAAACAGGCGAAACTCGAGCGATGCTTTCTGGGATTCATGATAACCGTTCGCGCGTTGTTCATCGGGAAGCTGCATCTGCGATATGTAATTGACAACCTGTGTCGCAAGACCGACTAACCGGGATCCTTTCAGCGTACGGAACCGGATGGGTTTGATGAGCTCGGCTTCTTTCTTTTTTGCTTTTGAGATGATATCCCACGACTTCCTGAATTGTTTCTTCAGATCCTTGCTGGCTTCCACCTTTGCCCGGAAATCGTTTTCTTCACGGATCTTTTTATTCATGATCGCCGTATCCAGCAGGCCTTCATATTGCCCGCGAAGGGCTTTCAGCGAGTTTTCAATTCCGAAAACCGCGCTCAGGGCCTGTCGCTCCTGTTCCTGCCCGGTCTGCGAATATTGCTTGTAAACCGCCAGGCGGCGGTTCAGCATATCCAGTGTGACTGGCAATTCCACATCTCTCTGAAATTCAAGCTGGGAAACCGTCTGCATCCGGTCGGTTCCGCCGGGGTGGCCGGAGACGAACACCAGTTCGCCTTCTGCGGCGCCGCTTATGTTCCAGGCCAGGTAATGATCGCTTTTCACAGGCTGATCGTCTTCATAGACGCGAAAAAGCGCCATATCGATGTCATGACGGGGATAAGTGAAATTGTCATAATCGCCTCCGTAAAAAGCGATCGTCTGTTCCGGCGCGAACACCAGCCGGACATCCGTGAATTTTTTATATAAATACAGCCATGTTTCCCCTCCCTGATAAAGAGAAACCACATCCGTACGCAAACCTGTTGAATCGGCAAAATGCTTCTGCCACTTGGCAACTTCATGTTTCTGTGCGTCAAGAATCGCCTGCCCTTTCATGCCCTCTTTTACAGCTGCCCTGACTTTTTCCGTAATGTCAATAAGGTGCAGAAGGACATTTAATTCAAGATCAGGGCACTTCATTTCTTCCAGCCCGGTTTTCGCATAGAAGCCGTTCTGTACGTAATTATTTTTTTCATCGGACATCTTCTGAAGCTGCCCGAGTGCCACATGATGGTTAGTCATGACGAGACCTTTGGGGCTGATGAATGCTCCGGAGCCGCCGTCGTTGAAACGGACGCTGGATAACCTTACATGGTCAAGCCATTCTTGAGTCGGCGTGAAACCGTATTTTTCCTTGAGCTGTTTAAGAGGAAGATTATCGAATGTCCACATACCCTCGTCTGCAGAAACAAAACGGACCGGAAGCAACAACAAAACGGTCAGCGCCTGCAACGATAATAATCGTACGAAATGCCTGGATTTCATGGTATCAATTCCTTTAAGTTAAGTAAATGAAATGTTCATCTTTAAATATTACAATTTTTCCACAATGATGCAACTGATTAAATCTCCTGTTTTCGTACAATGGTTTTCATTTTCAAAATCACTTCGGGTTTGAATCGGACGGCATAAACCTGTGAATCTCCTCGATATCAAAGTATACGGGCAGAATGAGATAAACCAGTCCGAAACCCCTGTCCTTTCTCAAAACGATCAGGGAGCGGTCGGAAGCAAGGTTGAAAAAAATGCGTTCGGAATAAAATCCCAGAATCGGCTCACCGGTTTTGAATCCGGCAAAAACATACCTGGTCCGGCCCAGCCAGCGGCGGTCATTCAGCGATGTCATGGGCTTAAAGGTCATTTGTTTTAAAGAAACAACCGAATCCGTTTCGTTTAGGGACTGAATCTCAAAAAGATTTTCAGAAACCCGTGATAGTTTCACAAACGAAAAACCCGGAATAGCTTCCATTTCCAAAAGGCCGGACAGGTTTACTTTATAATTCCGCTTCACGGATGAATCCGGCTCAACGGATAGATCGCAGTAAACGGCTGCGGTGAAAAAAACCGAATCCATATTTCCTTCAAGTCCGGGCCACTCTTCAGGATATTCCGCATGGCTGACGGTGAAGCATCCTGTTAATATCACTGAACACAAAAATGCGGCCACGATAAAGCTGAACGGAAAGACATGAGCCTTAATTCTTTGTATTCGGTGGGAGGCCATAGGTCATATCATGGATTTCATTTTTACTTTAATGTATTCGTTTATCAGCGCCGGAGTTGTATGCTCACGGAGGACATCAATGACCAGGACGCCTTTCGCCCTGAGCGAGGCAATGGAGTCCTCCCTTTCCGTGAGCCATTCCGCTGCGACGGCTTTGCGGAACGCGTCATCCGGGATATCCGTCTTCCTTTCTACGGCTTCATCCATCAGCCGGTCTTTCATCAGTACGCACAGGCAAAGATGCTTGGGATAAAGCCGGAGCACTCCGTTGATAAGCCACGCGGAGGATTCCTTGTCTGTAATTTCCGAAAACAGGACGATCAGGGATCTGCGATGGCATTTTGCCTTGAGATGCTCAAACGCCTCGAAATAATTCGATTCATGATAATCGCTTTGCACAACCGCCAGCCGGTCGGCAATGCGTCCGATCTGGACCTTGCTCCGCTTCGGCTGAAGGTAACTGTGCACGGCATTGGAGAAAATCAGTAATCCCGCGAGATCGCCGTTTTTCACGGCCAGATGGGCAAGAATCATCGCGGCGTTCGCCGCATGATCCAGTTTCGAGACTCCCTTCGCGGTCGTTCCCATCAGCCGCCCGCAGTCCATCATGACAATGACGTTCTGGCTTTTCTCGACCTGGTAATTGGTGGACATCAGCCGGTTAAGCCGTGCGGTCGCTTTCCAGTTGATCCTTCGGTATTCATCATCCGGCGAGTAATCGCGGAGGCTTTCGTAATCGGTCCCGGAACCGATCTGCCGGACAGCCCGAACACCCGTTTGCCGAAGCCTTCCCCGGATCGTGAGAAGTTCAAACTTGTGAAGTTCGTTAAAATCCGGATATACTTTAATTTCCGACGGCTCCAGGTACGATGCATGCTTGCGTATCAACCCGGGAAACGGAAACCGGACCAGGGCGTGAAGCCGTTGAAAACGGAATGAACCTCTGCGGTTGGGACAAACCGGGTATTGAAAATGTTCTTTTTTTCTGTTCCGTACGAGGGTATTGAACCGGATATCGCGCAACTCAAATTCCTCAGGCGGTTCGTCCTGGACTTGGACATCAAGTGCGAATCCCGAATAATTCTGAATTTCGATGGAAACATAATGAGATGCACCAAAAGCGAATTTTGCAGGAAGGATTCGCCGGCAACGAAGCGTTTCCGCTTTCGGCAGCATAACAAACTCGATGACAGCGGTAATCAGGAAAATGCATAGAGACAAAAAACCCGCCCACATGAACGACTCATGGACTGTTCCCGTGAGCGTGATCAGGGAGGAAAACAAAACCCAGTAAACTGCCCGTTGCGTAAAGATCATATATCATTTGTTTGATGAGGAACGGACGATCCACTGCATCATCAGATCCACCTGCTGTTCAACCGACATATTCGTATTGTCGATTTCGACAGCGCCTTCGGCTTTGCGTAACGGACTTTCCGCACGGTTCCGGTCGTAGTCATCCCTTCGGTTGATCTCGGAAACCATATCCTCCAGGGTAATGAACACGTTCTGAATTTCAAGGTCTTTTTTACGCCTTCTCGCGCGCTCTTCGACAGCTGCGGTCAGGAAGAACTTGATATCTGCGTCCGGAAAAATCACTGTGCCCGCATCCCGCCCGTCCACGATATAGCCGCCGTCCCTCGCGATGATTTGCTGCTGGCGGACAAGAAAAACCCTTACTTCTTTCATCGCGGATACGGGACTGACCGCTTTCGTCACTTCAGGGGAACGGATTGCTTCGGAAACGTCCAAGCCGTTCAGGTATGTTTGCTGCATCTGCAGGCTGTATTTCAGTTCAATACTGATTCCAGGAAGGCATTTTACAACCGCTCCTTCGTCTTCGGGATCGATCCTGTGTTTCAGCACATACAACGCGATTGCCCGGTACATGGCTCCGGTATCAAGATATATATAACTGAGTTTTTTTGAAAGTTCCTTGGCGGTCGTGCTTTTGCCGGATCCTGCCGGTCCGTCAATCGTAATGATCAGTTTTTCTGGTTCCATGAGTTTATAATCCGGCCGTTTTTTTCAGCGATTCGATTTCATAAGGTTTGAGAAAGCGCCATTGTCCGTATTTCAGTTTTCCGAGTGAAACCGGCCCGTAATGAATTCTGTGCAAGGACCTGACCTTGAAGCCGAGTTTTCGGAACATCCTTTTCACCTGCTTGTTTTTTCCCTCATGAATCGTGATCTCGACCAGTTCCTTTCCGATTTTGAATGCTTTGCAGGGCGCGGTTTTTCCGTCGGAAAGCTGGATTCCCTTTCTGAGCCGGTTTACTTGTTCCTCGCTGATCTTATTGTTCAGTTCGGCCAGATAGGTTTTTTCGACTCCATAGGAGGGATGCATCAGCCGGTGGGCAAGTTCGCCGTCATTGGTGATCAGGAGAAGCCCTGTAGTATCATAGTCCAGCCGGCCCACAGGAAACACGCGTTCGGCGATATTGATCAGGTCAAGAACAGAATCCCGGCCTTTTTCGTCATCGGCGGTGGTCACGTAGTTAAGGGGTTTATGAAGAAGAATATAGATTTGCTTTCGTTCCACGGTAACGGTTTTTCCGTCGAATACAATTTTGTCTTTGTCAGGATCAATTTCTGTGGAAAGCAGACGGACGGTCCTACCGTTGACCGTGACTAATCCCTGCCGGATCAGGTCATCACAGGCCCTCCGGCTGGCAATCCCCGCCATGGCTAAATACCGGTTTAAACGCATTGTATTCATGGGTACACTCAAAATTTGTCAGCCGCGATTTTTTTCTTGTCCGCCGGCTCCCTGTTTTTGTCGGGATTCTGGCTGAGCAGTTGGAAAAGATTAGGTTTGGCCGCAAGCGCTCGCTCAACCGAGTTTCGCCAGGTCAGGTTCAGAGGTGCGATCTCGCCGGGTTCGCGGATGGATTTGATATGGATCAGGCATTCCGCCAGTATTTCCTTCTGCGTTGAGATGTCGAAGGGCGCGCCGAAAAGCTGTCCGAACGGAAAGCGTACAAGAACCGTTCGGGGAGGCTTCACATTCTCGCATACGGTTTTCAGGGAAGCGATCATGACGGTAGACACTCCTTCATCTTCCAGTGCACGGGCGATCAGACCGCCTGTCTGATGGTCAAGCGGGCCCACCGGGCAAATGATCGCGATGTCGATCAGGTATTTCTGGATCAGCTTGATGAGTTTCGGGATCGTGTCATCGATCAGTTCTGCCGGGTCCGCAATTTCCCCCATGACGCTGAAATGGGATTCAGAAACCGAACCGATCCGCCGTTCGCGCGTAAGGTCCATCAGACGGTCGATCGGGAACGTGCAGTTCATGTCCAGCATCGCGGGCCGGAGCCATTCCTGGCTCTTGTGCGAATAACGGGACTCGGTTTCCTCGATTGGGCGCTTCAGTTCACGGAATGAAACGTCCCCGCTTTCCACGGCAAGATTGAAATGTTTCTGTGTCTTCCACTGGTACAAACCCGACGTCGTGATCAGGACCACTTTGGCGTCGGAGATTTCCTTGCTCAGGCTTTTCCAGGGAACGTCCGAATTCACGATCCATGGATAATCTTTGGAAATGGCTTGGCTCATTTCGACCTCGCAAAAATAATATTGATATTACTATTGATCATGATTGTTCTCCGTTTTTGGCGGCAGGCTCGGCCGTGATTTCATGAGTAACCTCTTGAACGGCCGCATCACCGGCTTTACCGGATTCACCTGATGCCGGTCCAAAATCAAATTCCATCGTTTGTGCGAATTCCTTGTCTTCCCGGATGATGTCCTCGATTTCTTTCAGTTTTGGCAGTTCGGATATTGCGTTGAGGCCGAAATGTTCCAGAAACTGCTTGGTAGTGCCGAAAAGCAGCGGCCGTCCGGGTACGTCCTCCCGCCCGACAACCGTGACCAGGTTTTTCTCCATCAGCGAACGCAAGGTCCAGTCCGCGTTTACGCCCCGTATTTTTTCGATTTCCGACCGCGTGATCGGCTGTCGGTAAGCGATAATCGCCAGCACTTCCAGTGAGGACTGGGTTAATTTCCGGTCCGCTTTGGTTTTAAAAAGCCGGCTCAGCCATTTGTCATATTGCGGAAGTGTGGCGAACTGGTATCCTCCCGCGATTTTGATGATCCGGAACGACAACCCGCCGGTTTCATATTTCCTGTTCAGTCCGTCGATGACGCTCCCGATGAAAGCTCCGTTGATGCCTTCCCGCTGAATGCATTCCTGCAGACGATCGACAGGCAAGGGCTCAGTCGACGCGAAAATGATCGATTCGATGACTTTTTCCGTTTCAATGCCGTCTATGAATGTGATTTCCTGTTCCAAATATGTTCTGGCCTCCGTAAAGTGAAAAACGGCGCGTCAGCGCCCGAAAATTTTCCTGACGAATGAGAATACTTTGCTGAATATCTTCCGGATCACGGATTGCCTGTGTTCGGACGGTTCCGGTCCGGCCGGAATTTCCGTTTCAGGTTTATCCGTAATACGCTGCATTTCAGGATCTTTTGCATCCGATGAGGAAACCAATTCCTTTTTTGTATCGCTTAAGGAACTTTCAATTGCACACTGTGCAGCGGGCTCCTCATTCTGCTCTTCAGGTTTCACTTCTTCCTTATGATCCTGAATTTTTGCCGCAGGATTTTCAGTAATATGTTCCTGTTGTACGGCGTTTTCATGTTCGGGCGGATCAGTTGAAACACTTTCTTTCGGAGGGATAGTGACCTCTGATAGGTTTTCCTCCGGAACCATAATTGCTTCTTCTTTTTCCCGAATGTCTTCTGTTCGGGGAACCTGAATTACTGTTTCACGAAGCATGTCATCTGCCGTGTGCGTCTCTTCTCGCATGAATCCATCAGAGGCTGGTTGCAGTTCCGGATGACCGGTAACTATCTCACTGTAATCCTGCATTCTTTCTTCTGACATTATTTCTGAATCGTCCTGAATCCCCGATCCGTTTTCGGGCTCGGTTCCGGATTGGATCAGTCCCATATCTTCTTCTTTTCCGGTGACCGCTACTGTTTCCGTACCGGTATTTTCAATTTCTGAATTCTGGCCGGCAAACGTTCCGGTTACAGGATTATGTACGGCTGTTGGCGGCTCATCAATCTCATCCTTCGCACTTTCCTGGTCAATTTCATTCTGCTTTACTTCCTCAACCTGATCCTGAACCACCGCTAACGCAGGAACGATATGTTCGGAAGGTGTGTCATCAGCCAGTTCCGGCAATAACGGATTTTCTGCCGGAAAGTTTTTTTCATCGAGTGTCTCTTGGACAGCGTCAATCCATGCATCCCGGTCACCGGAGTACCCTGAAATCTGATTGGACGGGACAGGTTCGTCTTCACCCGTTTCAACCAGGGGCTTGCCTGAATCGAATGGGCTGATATCCTCAGCCACAGGATCCGGAGGCGTATCAAGCTGGTCCGTCAACACGCTGATGTCAGCCTGCTCATCGGGTATCAATTCTGCGGACGGGTTTTCAGAATCATTTTCAGTTGCATGTACAATAAATTCATTATCAGTTAAGCCAGCTTCATCCGGAACCTGACAATCCTGTGCCTGCATCCCGTATTCATCTTCTGTAAAGTCATCTTCAGTAATGGCAACGGAAGAATCACCGGATCCCGCAATGGGATCCGTCTCTGCCGGCTCCGTAACCTGCGCCTCGTCCTTTTCATCATCCGGCTTGTCGTTCTGGATCCAGATATCGTCAAAAACAGAGGACTGGCGGACAAACACGATTTCACGGCGGATGAGGTCCAGGAGCGCCAGAAAAGTCACAACGATCTCGATCTTGCACATTCCCTCGCAAAGCTCCGTAAAGAGGGCGCCCTTGCGTTTATCGAAGAAATCGGTGATATAAAGGATTTGTTCCTCCACAGTCACGTTAAGGCGTTCCACGTTATGAAACACCACCTCGGAGGTTTTCGATACGGCTTTCTTGTAAGCGGCCAGCAGGTCAAAGAACGAAATGTTTTTCAGCCCGATCGCCTCTTCCGACGGAGGAATCCGGTCGGTGTCAAAGAAATTCCTGCGGTAGATCATTCTCCACTGGTCGTCAAGGTCGGATAATTTTTTAGAGGCTTCCTTGAACTGGCGGTATTCGATCAGTCTGCGGGTCAGCTCTTCGCGCGGATCGAGCGGTTCTTCCTCGTTTTCCTCGCCGGGTTCCGGCGGAAGCATGCACCTCACCTTGATCCGCATCAGTGTGGCCGCCATGAGTATGAATTCGCTGGCGATATCCAGATTCAGTTCCTGCATCACTTTCAGGTATTCAAGGTACGATTTGGTGATGTGCGCGATCGGGATGTCGTAAATATTGAGTTCATCCTTCCGGACGAAAAACAACAGGAGGTCAAGCGGTCCTTCAAAATTTTCGAGTTTGATCTTATACAAAAATAATCTCCGTAAGCATTTCAGTTGGCGGAAGGAACTGTTTTCAATTTCCGCAGTATGGTGTCCATCAGCGGAAGCATATATTCGGCGGATTCCCTGACTTCCCGGCTGATCATTGTTCCCTGCCGCCGGGCGGACATGCGGTAATCCTCCAGCGACAGGTTAAAATACGGATATTTGCCAGAACCTTCAAGCAGGTTTTTTTTCATATCCTCATCCAGAAGGCGTAAAATTTTCTCTTTGTCCGTGCCGTGGACGGTCATGAGGCTGTCAAAATACCCGTCACCGGTCAGGATTTCCGGGAGTGATTTCAGAAGATCTCCGAAGCGGAACACCGGACTGCGTTCATGCACGGAAAAACGCAGGTTTATTTCCGGTTCCGTTTCCATTTCCACGATCGTGAAAAGGTCATGCATGTCGAAAGACTTATTCTGAACGGTGAATACTCTTACCGGATGATCCCTGAATGTGCCTTCAGCGGAGGGGTACCCGAAAACCGGATTGCCCGGGACCTCAACCCGAAATCCGAATTTTGCCGAAAAATCGTTCAGAGAAGATGATAATTTCTTCCGGAACCACAATCCGTAAGCGACAATCGCCCCGGCTATGCCGAGAACGAAAAGAGTAAAAAAGACCAGTAAAAGGGTTTCAAACATATTTACCGCATCGACTTGAGATGTTCACCCAGATCGCAGAACAAGCTGATCATGTCCTCAAATTCAGCGATGATTCTGGAGGAACTGAATGTGCCCTGCCGCTTGTAGTTCAGTTTCTGTCCGTTGAATTCTACGCCCCAGTTTGCGTATTTGTCAGCGGCGGCAAGAAACGAGTCCCTTACGGAAGGAGATAAAAAAGAGCTGATCAAGGTTGCGTCGTTTGATTTGATGACAAATTTCCTGTCGAAATTCTCATCGCCGATCTCAATATCCTGCATGCCGAAAATTTTTCCGAGTCCGCTCATGAGTCCCGCTTCATAAATATGGAACTGAAACGGTTTGGAGTTCTGCAGACTGACATCGAGAACCGTATAAACGGATGAATTTTTCCCTGACCCCTTCTTGATCAGGTAAATGCTGACAGTAAATCCCCGGATCATTCCGGAAAGCGATGGATTGGATATGAGAAACATGGGAGCCGCATGAAACTGCAAACCATGGCTGAGGGCGAACTCCTCCATCACGCCGCACATCTTTTTCCATCGCCAGAACGCGAAACCGAGCGCCAGGATCACAATAACAAACGAGATGCCTATAAAAATAAATGGAAAATATTCTTCGTTCATGGTTGGTTCCTATTTTAAATTCATGGCCTTTCGGACCTGTTTCATGGTTTCGGAAGCGATCGCCCTCGCGCGTTCATTTCCATCGGATAATACGGTTTCGACATAATCCCGGTTTTGTTCCAGTTCGGTTCGTTTTTGCCGTATCGGGCCAATCGAAGCGGAGAGCTTTTCCGCGAGATTCTTCTTGCATGCGACGCATCCCAGCGAACCCGCGCGGCATTCCGGTTCGATGGTTCCCGTTTCTCCCGGATTGAACACCTTATGATAAGTAAACACGGAGCATACCTCAGGACGGCCCGGATCGTTTTTCCTCAGTTTTTGCGGATCTGTCACCATTTTCCGGACTTGTCCCAGTATGGTATCGGTATCGTCGGACAAATAGATGCAGTTATTGAGGCTTTTGCTCATTTTCATGTTCCCGTCAACTCCGGGAAGCCTCGGGGTCTGCGTGAGCTTATGCTGAGGCTCCGGAAACTGGAATCCCGATGCGGTGAAAAGGAAATTGAACCTCCGCGCGATCTCCCTGCAGATCTCGATATGGGGCACCTGGTCTTCCCCGACGGGCACTGTGTCCGCGAGATACAGCAAGATATCCGCCGTCTGAAGGACGGGATATCCCAAATGGCCGAAATCGATTTTGGTCATATTTTCATCTGTAGAGGATTCGATCAGTCCCATGTCGCGGGCCTGTTCCTTGACTGCCGGGTTCCGGATGATCCACGGCGTGGGAGTGATCATCGAGAGCAGAAGGTGAAGCTCCGCGTGTTCTTTCACCTGCGATTGAACCATGATGATGCTTTTTTTCGGATCGATGCCGGCGGCCATCCAGTCCACCGCCGTATCGAACACATTCACCTGGAGCTGGGACGTATTCTGGTAACCTGTAGTCAGCGCGTGCCAGTCGACGATCCCGAAAATGGAATCGTACTCATGCTGAAGTTTCACCCAGTTCTGGAGCGCGCCGACCAGATGCCCGATATGAAGGCGTCCGGTGGGCCGCATACCGCTGAATATCCGGCTCAATTCAGACCTCGTTCGTTTGGATTGTAAAAGAGTTTGTTCATGAAAGGAATAAATAGGGTTTCCACTGGTCGCTGACGGTTGCAATGTGAGAATGGATGAAATACAGCGGATGCGGTTTCCTCGGGTTTTTCAGCAGTTTCATGTGCGCTTCGGCCGGTGCCAGATCGCTTTTTTTATTGTTGCAGTGAATACACGCGGTGACCAGGTTTTCCCAGGTATCTTTGCCGCCTTTGACCTTGGGGATCACATGATCAACGGTCAGGGGCTGATGTCTCACTCCGCAGTACTGGCACTGAAATCCGTCCCGTTTCATGATATTTTTTCTCGACAGGTTCACGCCGTTCCGGTTCCGGTGGACCATCGCATGCAGACGCACAATGCTGGGATAAGGGATCCGCAGGGTAACTCCCTGGATATAACGGCCGTCATTGTTCAGAATCACTTCCACTTTATTCAATACAATCAGTATAATCGCTTTTCGCAGCGTGCAAATCGTAATGGGTTCATAATTCTGGTTCAGCACCAGAACGTGTCCGGAAATCGGCATTTGCTTCACTCCGTTAATGATAACAAGTAAATATATTACAATAAAATATCTGAGATGTCAAGCATTTGTTTACACAGAATAAGATCGGTATGAAGTTTGCTATAACATCAACAATCATGGACATCTTGAATCGCTGAAATCGCAGTCCGATGGATGCTTCAATTATCTGTATTCGGGCAGAAAATGACTTTCAGAAGTGAAATCGGGTTATCCTGACCGGAAAAAAACATTGATTAATCCGAATGATCGGTTTATATTGCTGCGTCAAAAAGACCTGACAGATCAATTCACCGGTGAGGCGATATGAAGATTATCTCATGGAATGTAAACGGACTTCGTGCAATCGCAAAAAAAGGGTTTCTGGAATGGTTTAAGTCTGAATCCCCGAATGTACTGTGCCTGCAGGAAACTAAGGCCAGCCCTGACCAGCTGCATTTTTCACTGATCCAGCCGCTGAGTTATTTTTCTTACTACAATTCTGCCGAGAGAAAGGGATACAGCGGTGTAGTTACGTATTCGCGCAAACGGCCGAAAGATCATAAGAACGGGCTCGGAATTCCCGAATTCGACCAGGAAGGCCGGGTGGTGATGACCGATCACGGAAGTTTTCTTCTTTTTAATATTTACTTCCCGAACGGAAAGAAAAACGAGGAACGGCTGAAATTCAAAATGGATTTTTACGATGCCTGTCTTGAGGTATTTAACAAACTCCGGAGCGAAGGCAGGCGGCTTGTCATTTGCGGCGATTTCAACACCGCTCATAAGGAAATCGATCTCGCCCGTCCGAAGGAAAATGCAAAGGTATCGGGATTTCTGCCGGCAGAGCGTGAATGGCTGGACAAGTTCGTGAGCAACGGTTATGTGGATACCTTCCGTCATTTCTGCCAGGAACCCAACCAATACACCTGGTGGGACCAGGTGACCCGCGCGCGCGACAGAAACGTAGGCTGGCGGATCGATTACTTTTTCATATCAGACAATCTGTTGAATTGCCTGAAAGACGCATGGATCATGCCGGATGTTTTGGGATCTGACCATTGCCCGGTCGGGATCGAATTAAAATTCTGATATGCGTATGATAGAATCATCTTTTCACCGCAAGTCCTGCAGGAAGTTAAGCTGGTATCTGACTTTCACTGTTTGAGACCGCTTCGAAACGTAATAGACGGGAGTATTTTAATCATTCACTTGCGCCGGTAATGAAAATTACACGAAAAATTCGGTCTTGTGACCATGATTTGAATTGAAATGAAAAAAACATTGAACATATCCTGCCGCCTGAAACGCGAACTGAAAGTACTGTTCTATTCTGTAATCAGCAGCTGCTTTATCGGAAGCGGGATCGGAATCCTCATTAATAACGATCCGTTTTCAGGATTATTTATCGCGCTGTTCATCAGCACGGTCAGTTCCGTCGGCGATTACTGGCTCAACGGCATTCCTGCGGTCCGCCGCATGCGCCTGATATTCGTGATTCTCATACATTCGGTGTTTTATTTCACTGTTATCGCCGTTCCGATCCTGATCTGGGGGGTGTATGTCAAAGGCGCTTCATTGTCTGAGGTCGTCAAACTGCATGTGATCTGGTTCGGCGTGGGCATCAGTCTTTTTTTGATACTGCTGTACCAGTTCATATACAACATCTCCAATATAATCGGGCGGCGTGTGCTGGTGAATCTCGTAAGGGGCAAATATCACAAACCCCGCGAGGAAACCCGGATCTTCATGTTCCTCGACCTGAACGGTTCTACCACACTGGCGGAGAAAATAGGGCATGTAAAATTTCATTCGTTCCTGAACGATTTCTTTTACCTCATATCCGAACCCATACTTCGTTCTAAGGGAGATGTTTATAAATACGTAGGAGATGAGGTCATCGTGACCTGGGAACCCGGACGGGGAATAAAAGACCTGAACTGTGTCCGTTGTTTCTTCGGTATACAAAAAGCCATTCACTCCGCTCAGGAGGATTTCCTGAGGAAATACGGCGAACTCCCCTCTTTCTCGGCCGGTCTGCACAGCGGACTCGTGACCGTGGGTGAAATGGGACTGATCAAACTTGAGATTGCCTATCTCGGCGATACCGTCAACACCGCCGCACGCATACTTACCGAAGCCAAGAGCCGTAAAATCCCGGTCGCAGTTTCGCAGGAGTTGGTGAAGATACTGCCCGCTCATCCCGGCTATACGTTTACCACCATCGGTAATATCATTCTGCGCGGCAAAACGCAGGAACTGGAGTTATACCGCGCGGATGAAAATCAGACGGCTGAAAATACTATTTGACTTAATCGAAAAAATTATTATAATTCCATCGATTTGGAATGTCGTCCAACGGTAGGACAGTGGACTCTGGATCCATTAATCGGGGTTCGAATCCCTGCATTCCAGCAAATGAAAACCTTGTAATGTAACCGATTACAGGGTTTTTTGTTTATGGGAGGAATGAAAAGGAATCTTATATGTTTCATCAGGTATATTAGGTAATCAACCTATTCATTCAGACGGCCCTGCAGACCGTGCGGATTCAATGCGGTATTTATTACGGAAGAGAGTCATTCATATTTATGCGCTATGATTGCTCATTTTTTCCTCATGAAGCGGTACTTCTATTTCATTCCGGGACACCGTTGTATTTTCCCTGTGTGAAGGGAGTTCGGGAGGACTCATTGATTTTTCCACTATTTAAATTAATTAGCTCTATTCGTTCTGACGACCCGATGGGTTGTCTCGAAAGTTTCAAAACTACCGCTAATAATATTTAAACAGCATAAACTATGCTTTATTTACGCGAGATCGTCGACTGACGCGGTCGCGGCATTGGTTTTCACCGATTGGATTCCGTGTTCCATACCGGCGGCGGCTTTGTACATTTCGCTTTTGCCGATGATTTCCCCGTTCGCGGCTTTCAGGACGAAATAATGCTGGTTGTCCTTGGATGTTTTGCGTTCATACCGTTCATCCAGCGCGGCGTTCACTTTCACGGAACCCATACCGACCTTCGCGCTTTCCTTTGCGACGTACATTTCACTGGTGAGGATGATCTCCCCGTTCGCCGCCTTGAGATTAAAATAGAACTGCCCGTTCACGGCTTTCTTGATTTCAAATTTCGCTGACATACTCGTACTCCTTTAATTTTGATTATGTTTCATAGCAGAATTGCCTTTTGTATAACAACATAATATACCTCTTAAGCATAAATAATCAAATAAATTTGTTAGGTTCAATTCAGCGAACCCCCCTGCCTTCCCGCCTTTGTGAAGGAGTGTGTCGGGGGGTTTTTTCACTTTACAAATATTGTAACTTTGTATCGCTGTAGGTTCGTCTTGCCGGAGTCATTATTATGTCTGTGAATGATCACACTTCGGGAACAAGGTCTGATTTAAGCGAGAACATGACCGGCGCCATGGCGGTGTTGGTTTTGGTCAGGAAAAATATCCGATAAACAAATCCGTTAATGAATAAAAAAAATTACCATCGATCCAAATCTGGATTATCGGGCAACGAAGTTTCCGATAGTTTCTTAGAATATTTATTTTTCATATCCTCGAGGATTATTGTTTTTTCGACCGGTATATGTTCAGCTGATTTGTTGGTTAGATTGTTCAGAATTGAAAATATATTTAACTGATCTTCTTTTGTAAAATGCGTATATCCCTGAAACTGCTGTAAAAATTCAGCGAGAACATGTACAGACTCGGAGGAAATGGCTTCATTTTTCAATAAAACATTACTTAGTACCATTAAAATGCCGGTTCGGCAACTCATCTGCTTAAAATCATTTTCAAAATCATGTATATTTTTCCGAAACGCTTCGATCAAAGGTGAGATAATGTCGGTGCTATGGGTGTATTTCAATAAAGAAACCGCATTATCGTTAATCCTTCCGTTGTTTTCGATAAGCGGAATAACCCGCTCAACCTGTGAACAATCCTTATATTCCTTCAGAATCACTAAAGCTTTATTACGAAGCTCATAATCATTTACTTCAGACAGCAATTCATACAGAGCGTTAATGCATGCCTGTTTTTCACCCTTTTCAAAAAGAGTGAACAATATGTAATTGGTTGACCAATGCGCGTTTCGGTATTGTTCATCTTTTAATTTGTTGATAACGGTATAATATACGGATGCTCCAAAAGACAAAAGGCATTCTACAATGGCGTTCGTAACAAAGACGTTTTTTCGACATGTAGTCTTTCAATTAACGGCTCAACGGAAACCGGATCTTTAAGTTCCGCAAGGCGATTAACGATTTGTAACCGTAGTTGAGCTTTTTCTTTCGAGTCAGCCGTATTATCGGATAACGCGGATAATAGTTCG
>CAYPIY010000001.1:135380-653048 GCA_964410965.1 uncultured Bacteroidota bacterium
TTGAGCTTTTTCTTTCGAGTCAGCCGTATTATCGGATAACGCGGATAATAGTTCGTTTATACTCATATTATTCAATTGTTGATTCATATAAACCTCTTATAATGACTTTTTGTTGACCGCATATAGGCATGGCACCCGGAGGAAAAGATGTGTAATATATACTCTTATTCTTCATTGCTCATTGCGCCTTGTTTACCCGTGTACTATTTCAAAGAGGCCGTTGCATGCGGGACAGGACTTACCCCCGAAAGCGTTGGACGGCGCTTTCTTTTCAAGACAATCCTTGCAGTATTCTTTACCGCAGCTTTTGCACCGGTACGCGCTGTCCTGTTCGATGCGCTGCGCCAGCCCGGTGTTCATCGTATTCAGGGCTTCCTTTTGCAATTGCAATACCGTTTCCTCGCCGTAGGTTGTTTTGCGGCAAATATAACAGGTGTGGGTTTGCCCTGCGCCAACAGCGCCTTTCTTAAGCCAATCATCTTTGGCGGCCTGGTCCCGGGCAGCCTTCGCTTTCCCGATTTCGTCACGGAATGCGGGGCTGTTTATTTGTTCTAGTCCTTCCATCATTTTTTCGGTGTCAGAAAGCGCAACTTTATTATACCTAACCTCATCAGCGCCATGAGCGATTAGCCAATCAACAATTTCTTTAAAACCCCCATGGGAGGCTAATGACAAGGGAGTGTTCCCGTCATTGTTTTTTATATTCAAATCAGCTCCATTCATGACAAGCAGTTCAACCAGTTCTTTATAACCTCTTCTTGCGGCTATGCTTAATGCAGTATCTCCGTTTGTGTTTTTTATATTAATATCAGCCCCCTTTGAAATAAGCAGTTCTGCGGTGTCTTTGCATCGATAAAACGAAGCCATAAACAACGGAGTCTCATCATTCCTATTTTTAGCGTTGACATCGGCGCCATTAGCGATTAACAGTTCGGCTATTTCTGTACGGCCCTGGGATGAGGCCTCCATTAATGGGGTATATTGAAATTCATCTTTCGCATTTACATCTGCGCCTTTGGTGATCAGCAACTCGACTATCGCTTTATGTTTAATCCTGGATGCCCAGAATAATGCGGTTTTTGCATCATGATCTCTGATATTGACATCAGCTCCTTTGTTGATAAGGAGTTCAGCTATTTCTTTATGGCTCCCTTTCAAGGCCTCGATTAACGGTGTAGTTCCGGTGATACTTTGAGCGTTGGCATTAGCTCCCTTAGCGATAAGCCGTTCAACAATAGTTTTGTGGCCCTTGCGGACCGCTTCTATCAGTGGGGTGCAACTGTGTTTGTTTACCGCATTCACATCAGCGTCTTTAGCAATAACCTGTTCAGCGATATCTAAATAGCCTTGAAGTAATGCCCAGTTTAACAAAGTTTCTCCATAGATTTTTATATTTACATCTGCTCCCCCGGAGATAAGCCTTTTCGCATTATTATTGTAGCGATATTCTAACGCTTTAATTAAAGAAGTGTCTCCATTAATGTTTATTGCATTAACATCAGCGCCTTTCGCGATAAGTAAATCAATAATTTTTTCGTGGTTATGTTTTGATGCGCTGAATAGAGGAGTTTCTCCGTTATTATCTTTTGCATTAATATCAGCGCCCTTATTAATAAGTAATTCTATGTTGCTTTGATACATATTATTCGTGGCAATGTGTAGCGCTGTATTCCCCTTTTCGTTTTTAGTATTAATATCGGCGCCTTTATCAATAAGTAATTCGATAGTGCTTTTATATTTATTGTTATCCGTGATAAAGCGTAGCACTGTGTGTAGCGCTGTATTTCCTTTTTTGTCTTTATCATTAACATCCGCACCGTTATGAATGAGCCATTCTATTATATCCTTATATCCTTTATCTATCGCTAGAAAAAGCGGCGTATCCCCGTCTTCATTTTTCCCATTCACATCCGCCCCTTTGATCAGGCCAAAGAAAGACGGATTGGTCAGCTTCACAACCGCTTTATAATCGTTACGAACGACCGCGTCAAATAATTTCTTGCTGTATCCCATCGTATACTCCCCGTTATGTGAATTTATTCTAATGTTTTAAAATAGTATTTCCCCGGAAAGTGCGCCTTCATCCTGTCGAAACATTCTATTCCGACAAAAGATCAATATATTACTAGTTATTGACCAGTTCACCTCGAAACGCCCTCTGCATCAAACTCTGAAACAACTGTTCCAGTTCCCGTTCCGACTCGCGCTGTTTCGCGCGCATGACCTCCACCTTCTCGACTAACGCGGCGAATTGCTGCTGGAGGGAGATAGGGGGAAGAGGTATAAGTATTCCTTTTACTTGGCCATCAGTTACAGCCGGATAACTTGCACCTTTTGCTTGTTTGGATAAAGTTTCGATAAAATATTTCTGTTTTGTTATATGAAATAGAAAATATGGATTAATATTCGTTGACCGGAGAACGCAAAATCCAGTAGAAGCAATAAGTTGATTAGAATTATCAGAAATAATCGCTACTGCGTTTAAATTTGGACGAACTGTTGAAACTAAAATGTCATTGAATTTGACTAACTGACGAGCCCTACTTGGAGCTTCATTACCATAAAAGGACCTACAATCACTAACAATCTTTTCTTTATTATCAATTGAAGAAATATCTATATAACGATATTCCTGAGTCGGTTTTTTTAATGGATTATCATTCTGAATATTTCCAACAACATCTTCGATCGAAACTTTCTCCCACCCTTTCGGATTCGTGACCGGATCGCCGAACATGTCGAGGAAGGCGGATTGGAGGAATTGCTCCGTGAGCGCGAGGGTTTGGCGGCGTTTCTCCCGCGCGGCGTCGGTTTTCTCTAATATCTCCGCGATGCGCTTTTGGACGGGAAGAGGAGGGAGTGGAATTTGAATATCAAGTAATTGTTCTGTCGGTAGATTAGATATATTTGTTGTTTGTCTTGAAATCTTTCTAAGAAGTGCTTGGATTTCATCGGAATTTAAGAAATGATACAAATAAATTGGATTGAGACTTTCATCATTTGAACGAATTGCAGAAATAAAACCACCTAATGTAGAAGGAAATAATAAATCACGGATTAGGCAACATTTTCCAACAAGGTTATTACTATTAGCTGTTGAAATTAAAATATCATATTTTCTTAATATTTTTTCATGATTGTTCACAATAGATTTAGGAATATATATCAAACTTCTCCAATCCACATTAGATTGAACATTTGCTGTACGCAAACAAACTATGGTTTCATCCGAAGGTAAATCAGTTTTTTGATGCGGTTTAAAAGTAATTCCTCTGATTAACTTTGTATGATTACGTAAACTGACTTTTGGATATTGAAGTTTCATTATTACTTCATCATCCCCCGAATTTCTTCATCATTCTTCGCGACCATATGGAGTGTCTTTCCCGCGCAAGCGGGAATCCAGTAATCTTCGTTGTTTAGTCTCCTGCTTACGCAGGAGAGACATGGCTCTTGTAAATTCATTACCAAATCCATAATGACCATCCATTGGTCTTTCCCGCGTAAGCGGGAAACCAACTCCCTTTCGTGAATAGTCTACTGCTTGCGCAGGAGAGACAAGACTCTTGAAAATTCATTACCAAATCCATAATGACCATCCATTGGTCTTTCCCGCGTAAGCGGGAAACCAGCATTCCTTGACAAATGGTCACCTGCTTGCGCAGGTGAGACAAGGCTCTTGTAAATGCATCTAACTCACCTATTAGTCTTTCCCGCGTAAGCGGGAAACCAACTCCCTTTCGTGAATAGTCTCCTGCTTGCGCAGGAGAGACAAGGCCGGAATGTTTCAAACCAAATCAAAATACAAATCCTTCCATTCCGGGTTTTGTTTTTCTATAAGTTCGATTTTCCATGCTCGTTTCCATTTCTTAATTCTTTTTTCCCGCGTTATCGCGTCAAGAATGCTGTTTCCTTGTTCGAAATACACCAACATATGAATGCCATATCTTGACGTAAAACCTGGAACAAAATCATTTTTATGTTCATAAACCCGTCTGATAAGATCATTGGTTACACCCGTGTACAATGTGCCATTTCGTTTACTGGCCAAAATATAAACATAGTAAGTCTTCATCGTTCAATTATTATCACTTGTCACCCATTGGTCTTTCCCGCGTAACTTGTCCTCGACTTGATCGGGGAGCGGGAAACTAGTATCCTATCATGGATAGTCTCCTGCTTTCGCAGGAGAGACAAGGCTCTTGTAAGTTCATCGCCAAATCCAACTAAATCACCCATTGGTCTTTCCCGCGCAAGCGGGAAACCAGCTACCTTTCGTGAATGGTCACCTGCTTTCGCAGGTGAGACAAGCATTTATCATCCTTTCATCATCGCTTTAATTTCCTCAATATCCCTTACAATCTCCTTCTCCAATTCCAGCACTTTATCCATAATCACATCCGGCTTCTCGTACTCAATTTCCGTATGCTCGATTTCCTTGTACCGGGAAATGGATAGATCGTACTTATTCGCCCGTATATCCGCGACGGGGACGACCACGATCTTTTTCGATGATTCCGTTTTGGTAAGACACTTCTTACCCCAATTAGCTATGATATCCGGTATATCATTCTCCTCGATCTTATTCCGCTTATCATCCAATGAGAATCCGTCGGCTTCCATGTCGTAGAACCAGACGCTGTCCGTCGTGCCGCCTTTCTGGAATATCAGCACCGCCGTGGAGACGCCCGCGTACGGCTTGAATACGCCCGACGGCATGGAAATGATGCCTTCTAATTTGCACTGATCCACGATGATCTTCCGCGTTTCCACGTGCGCGTTGCTCGTGCCGAAGAGCACGCCGTCCGGGACGATCACCGCCGCGCGTCCGCCCGTCACGAGCAGGTTGTAGATCAGTTCGATGAACAGCAGTTCAGTCTTCGTCGTCTTCAGTGTGAAGTTTTCGCTGATGTCCGATTTGTCGATCGAGCCTTTGAACGGCGGATTCGCTAGAATGATATCGTAACGGTTCGATTCCTTGAATTGCTTGGACAGCGTGTCCGTGTACCGGATATTCGGGTTATCCACGCCGTGCAGGATCAGGTTCATCGCGCCGATACGCACCATGGTCGCGTCGAAATCATAGCCCGTCAAGGCGCGGCTTTTCAGGAACTGCATCAGTTTTTTATCGGCGATCTGATCCCCCACGAGATGATGCGGCGTGCCTTCGTCGTCGTATTCTAAGATATCCGCGCTCGTGTTCGATTCGAGAATATGTTCGTACGCTTTCATCAGGAATCCGCCGGTACCGCAGGCCGGGTCGCATACCGTCTGCCCGATCTTAGGGTCGAGCAGTTTCACCATCATGCGGATGATGTGCCGCGGTGTACGGAACTGCCCGTTCTTGCCGGACGTGGTGAGCTGCATCAACAGATATTCGTATAAATCGCCCTGCACGTCCACGTTTTGCTCGGAGATGTGCATATCGTCGATGATCGTCACGGCTTCCTGCAGGAGCGACGCTTTGGGAATGATGAACACGGCGTCCTGCATGTGCTGGGTGAATGTGCTCGTCTCGCTTCCCAGCGTGCGGAGGAATTCGAACACCGTATCCCGCACATGTTTCAGCATCTTGTCGCCCGGCAGATGTTTCCAGTGCGACCACCGGCAGTCTTTGTGCCCGTGGAACAGCGACCGGTATGTTTGTCCGCGCCGTTTCGCCGATGCCGCCCGCGAGTCGTCCATATCCTCTAACCGTTTCAGGAATATGAGGTACGACATCTGCTCGATCGCGGTAAGCGGATTCGATATACCGCCGGACCAAAACTTGTCCCAAAGAGAATCGACTTTAGAACGTAAGTCAGTATTTGTTAGCATATTGTATCTTTATTAGTGATTATCATTCAAGTATTGCCTGAGCCTGTCCCGAACCGCCAACGGCGGTGAGGGATCCCAGAGGGAATCAACTTTAGATTTTAATGTGGAGTCTGTGAGCATTTAATAATCAATATATAAATTTTATTTTGGGACTTCTTAATTCCTGTAATCTGCTATCTAGTTTTTTAAGACCATTTAAGACATTACGTAATTCATTTATTTCAGTGTTTTTGTCAATGATGACTGTGACTGATGAATAAGATTTATGAGCGTATTTTCCCCTTAATTCTCCATATCCATCCATAGTCGATAACCAAGCAACATCTAATTGTTTATTTCTAACACCTAGTGGTACCACAAGACTTATAATGTTTTTTTGTTTAATACCATGATTTTTATTGTCAATAAGAGTTTTAAAAGACTTAATAATATCCTTAATTCTATCTTCTGGCTTTATATACGATTTTGCATCAAATCTTGAATCTGAATATAATATTAGATACTTTAAAGCCGGATAATATCTTTTATAAGTAACCCATTCACTTTCTATGAAACATAATAAAGCTCTAACTGATTCTTCTAGAAAGAATTCAATTTCTGCATGCATCAACAATCGAAATGCTCTTAATTTATCTTGATTTTTTGGGATCACAGAATCAGCATTTGGAAAATTAAGGAATTCTTTTAACAATTGCTTTTTCCGAATGCCTAGATTTTTATAAAGTGAAGAAGATTTCATTTTTTTAATCCAAAGTACTATTTAACATCATAATGTCGCTTTAGATTAATAGGTATTTTCACAGGTATGCGTAAAACCTTGTGTAATGTTTCTCCCCATATAACAAAACGAGACGATGTTTCAATTAAATTATTTGTATTACTACTTACCGATTTAATAAATTTTGGATTGCTTTCACAAAGATCTTTAAATGCATGAACAATTTTTGATGATTCAGTTGTCATTTTGTTTCTGATTTTATCATCTATACAATAATACATAATAACATCAAAAACTGCTCTATTCAATCTTGTTTCAAATTTCCCTTTTTTCCATCTTCTAAATATAGTTTTGCCAATAAATATTTTGTTTATTGTTTTAATACATTCATTAAATGTATTTGATAAGTCAATTATTTTAGACTCATATTTCTTCCAATGTTTATTTAACAAATCACAAGTTTCATCAAGATAAGTTTTATAATCTCCCTTATAATCCTCAATACGAATTGCAAAAGAAAAAAAACGAATCGCTAATTCGACATCTCGCATTCTATAATCTGGCTGTGATATATTTAATATCTGTGCAAGATAATTATTATTAATTGAGAACTCATCAACATATTTCAAAAACGGACCGGGCTTTAGAGCTCTTCGTAATTCTTGCGATGATAGACTTAGACTTCCGGTATTTAATCTGTAAAATATTGTATATAAAAATGATTCTGATGGCCAATTTTTAATAACAACTGATCTAATTGGCTGATTAATAAAATGATTATACAAATTTGAATGTTTTGTTTGAAGATCTTGATATGTTAATCCATTCAATTTTATATTTTTCAATCCTGATAATTTCAAAATATCTATATCGGAAGGATCTGATTTACAAAATTGTTGTAGTGTTAAAAGTCTTTGTTTTCCATCTACTACTATAAAAGTTCCTCGCTTCAATTTATGTTCAGCTAAAACAATTTGAGGTATAGGTAGACCATAAATTAAAGATTCAATGAACCTGCTTTTCTTCGTTATTGACCAAGCATTACGACGTTGGAAATCAGGATCAAGTTCGATTGTACCTCGAGTTATTTGTAAAACAATCGATTCCACAGTCCAATCACTAGACCATGTTACAGCCTCTGAAAGCTTATCTAAATAATCAATTTTTATATCATCTTCTGTTTCTTGGCCAATTTCATATTCGAGAAGAGGTAATTCTTCTACATCATCTAAATTTTCTTTTTTTAACATAACACTAATCCCTTTATTTCATGATATTTAGAGGTATTGATTTTCATAAAATTTATTATTTGCATGTATTGAGATGTGGATATAACCAAATATTATTTAACATATTTTATTTTATTACGCCACCAATTTCTTCGTTAACTCCAATAATTCATTTATTTCAATCTCACTAAACAACTTCTCCACCGCGTTCACGCCGAGATTCGTAAACGGTTCTTCGTATAGGTCGGCCAGGTCGATCTTTTTTCTCTGCATAAACACGGACTGCACGGTGCGCAGGAAACGGGACTGATCGGCGTTGTAATTATGCTCCAATATGAACGCGTCGAACGCCCGGCGAACGATATGCTCGTAGGTCGGCAGGAAATCGATCTTCAGCACATGCTTCAGGAAGTCCACGAGATTCCCCGCGCGCACGCCGAACGCCTTGAGCATGTTTTCCTCGTCGAGGCCGATTTCATCGGCGCTCAGTTCATGCGTCAGCGTGTTTTCTATGGCTTCCAGATCGGCGATCGAGACCGGTTCGTCGCGTTTCAGCTTTTGTATCGCGGGCAGTTTGTCCGCCAGCGCGAGTATCTTTTCCTCCACGCGTTTGCGGTATTCTTCCACGTAAATCCGCTCGGACTGGTTCTTCAGCAGTACCCATTTACGCGACTCAATAATATCATCTAATCCTAATTCAATCACCACGGACGGTTTATCGTTTTTGAATTTCATCAGCGGCGATAACGCTTCCTTCGCCGTGTCGATCTTCTCCAGAGTGACCTGCTTCCAGAACGTATCGGTGAGTATGTCGTTTTTGATTTGTTCCCGCGCGGCCACTTCGGAAATATTCGACGGCAGTAAATCCACATCGTCGCGTATGGATTCGATATGCGCTTTCAAATCCTTATGCTGAAGGAGTGACAGCCCGCACCGTTCCATTTTGCTGATGAAAAACAGTTCCGCCGGGTTATTCCCCATCGCGTACCTCAACAGCGGGCCCACTTTCATGCGCAGGAATCCTATCTTTTCGGCGGTGATATATTTCCAGTAATCGTCCGCCCACGCGTCGCTGATTTCCTGGTATTGTTTCTTCACGGTGAATGATTCTAAAGGAATCTTCGCGATGTCGCTTCTCAAATCTTTGATAATCCGTTTGAAATCGTCCGACGACTGATCGCCCAATAACAATTCCAGCTTGTTGAGCCGCGTGTTGAATATCGTTACACGGACAGGTATTTGCGAAACGGTTTGATCTTCCGGCGGCATCATCTGAAAATGATCGAAGTTCTCCCAGAAATCCACGATGAGGAACATTTCTTTCAATCCGTTCGGCAGCCAGTTATAGTTCTTGCACGCCGAGTGATGCCGTGTGCCGCGGCCGATCATCTGCCAGAATTTGATCTGCGAATTCACCGGCTTCATGAACGCGAGATTCACGATTTCGGGAATGTCCACGCCGGTATCGAGCATATCCACGGAAATGGCGATGCGCGGCAGGTTTTGTTTCTTGAACTGGTCGAGCAGTACGTCGGCGCGTTCCATTTTGGAATCGATCACCTGTATGAGTTTACCGCCGTGTTCCGGGTACATCTGGTTGAACGTATCCGCCAATCTCAGCGCGTGGTCGTGCGTCACCGCGAATACGATGGATTTGCCGGGAAGCTGTCCCGTGGCGTCTTTGATACACACGTCCATGAATTCTTCCCACTGACGGCGCAATGTATCCGCGTTGGTCACCTTGCGTTCCAGGTCGGTGCCTTCGAAATTAATATTCTCCGGATCGAGCCCCCGCCGGCGCAACGATTCCTGATCTTCTTCGCTCAGGTCGATTCCCTTAATTCCCTTGCGCTGGAACTTTGTCTGCGCGGCATAGACGTTATATTCGGCGAGATATTTTTCCTCGACCGCTTTATCGTAGGAGTATAAATACGTCGGTGAGCGGCCGTCGCAGTCGAAGAATTTGAACGTATCGCGGTCGATGAATTCCGCGGGCGTGGCCGTCAGCCCTATCTGTACGGCGTCGAAGTACGCCAGCACGTCGGTGTATTTATTGTAAATCGAACGGTGACATTCGTCCGAAACGATCAGGTCGAAATCGGCGGGCGTGAATTGCGCGTAACAGGTCTCTAACGTTTGCAGTGTGGATACATACACGCGGGCGTTTTTATCAATCGCGTAACTTCGCACGCGTATGCGGGATTCATCCGTCAGGTGAACTTTGAATCCGTCGTTTAACGCCTGATTTACCAGCGCGTCGCGGTCGGCGAGGAAAAGTACCTTTTGCGCCTGTTTGGCCTGAAGAAACACGTCGATCAATCCCATGATCGTGCGTGTCTTGCCGGTTCCCGTCGCCATGACTAATAGCGCTTTACGTTTTTTCTTCAGTTCCACTGATTCGCAGATGCGCCGTATCGCTTCCGCCTGATACGCGCGGTCCACGATGGTTGTTTTAATCTTAACGGTATTTAATGGTACGCGGTTTTGTTTGATGAAAAGTAATCGTTCCAGGTTCTCGCGTGAAAAGAATCCCGCTACGAGCCGTTCCGCGGCATCCTCCGTATCCCAGAAATAAATGTCCGATCCGTTGGCCATGAACGCGAACGGCCGGAAGCTCTGCTGTTGCCCGATTTTCGTCACGTAATCGAGCACCTGTTGTTTGCCTACGCGCGCGTCCCTGCGCGTCCGCTTTGCTTCAATAACAGCTAACACATCCCCGTTCGCGCGGTACAAACAATAATCGGTAATCCCCTCCGCGGGCTTGCTGTCGTATTTATCGACGGGAATCTCAAACCCCACCTGCGTTCGGTCGGCGATATTCCACCCGGCCTTTTTCAGCTCCGGATCGATCAGAGAGTAACGGGTTTCTTGTTCGGATAATCGAGTGACCACAAGTACCTTAAGGATTTTGATTTTTGCTGTGCCCGTTTAACTTTCATGGATAATATCATCATTATTTAAAATCTAATTACACCATTAATCTTCAAGAATAATCCAGTGCAATCAGCTCGAAGTTTTCGACCATTAATATCGGTAAAATTAACATTATTTCTTTTAAGAAAGTAGTTAGAATAATCTCCCTTTAATGGCCTTGCAAAATCAAATTGATACCCAATTACTGTCGATACACCTAAGCTATTGAAATAGTATTCAATTTTCAGACGTGGTCCACAAAGAGCATTAAAATTATTTGAATTAATCATACCTCTGTTTAATGTCTCATTTGTGCTGTTCCTAACGATTTTGTCCGAATATTTCCAAGTTTTGAAATTTAATCCTACAAAACCTCCCACACCGGCATAAAAGCGGGTTAGTATCAATTCATCATAATCAAGTAAAAAATTTATAACTTTAGATTGTAATTTGCCATTAATCGTAAATCGACCTGCATAATCCTGATAAGCTCTTCTTTCCTGAGTGGAAATAATTTCAACAGATATCCCCGCTTTCATGAACGTTATTGTTCTCAACAATGAAGCATTAAAACTCACATTCCCCGGATAATTTCTCTGGGTCGGGATTTCTATTCCTAAGACTTGGGATTGAAACCGAAGTGCAGGTTCCGACCAAGCTTTCAACTGTTTCGGATTAAGATCATTATAGCCAATCCCTAAACTGAAGAAGTTTTTTGCTTCCTGGCAAATTAATAAATGACTAAACCCTACAGAAAACAATAAAAAATAACGAAACATAAGTCAATTCACCACATTAAATATAAACGGTTTTTTAAAATTATGAGAGAATGCATAAATCATTTCACCATCTGGTGAAATAACAAAATTATATATCGCTTTTGTGAAATCAAAATGCCTAACTTTATTGAAGGAATATTTATCAAAACAGGTTATACGATTATTGACCTTATCAACGACATAATTCTGTAGAACGTAAATGCCATTCTGTGTAACCCTTATTTTTATCACATCGCCATCGGACGTAAATTCACCTATTTGTTGTAATGACGGCGTCTCAAATATTTTTATTTTATTAGATATATTTACACATACTAAATAAATACGCCCTAGGCAAGGATCTAGAGACATGTCAATTATTCCAGAATCAAATATTTTTCTATCAATAACCGATACCGAATCAGAACTCATGTCAATAATTGACAGGGTATCATTCAGGGAGGAATAAATTGTACAATAGTCAGCTGAAATATTTGGATTCCAAATAGCAAATGGTAAAATTTTAACCAGGGATTGATTGATAGTGTTATAAACATTGTTTTCAATTATGATATTATTGTTATATCCCCATGAAAATGAATAACCGGAATTAAAATGAATTGTAGTTTGTTGAATTTGAGCCTCAACAGCAAGATCCTGGGCACTAAAAATATACGTAACCCCGTTACAACTGCCAGCAATTTTTGTTCCCTGCGGATTTCTGATTATGGGGTATGCACCTATATCATTTCTATTTGCAAGGATTTGATTGTCCGGATAGCTCAAAATAGTAATACGACCGGCATCCTGCCCCGAAGGTACCTCTGATGAAAGATAACTGATAACGTATGAATTTCCGTTTGATAAAAATATCGGTCCAAAAAAAACTGTTAGATTTGATACCGGCCAATTAATGTCATCAAATTTATAATATGAATAAACTTTGGGATTACTTTTAACTCCGATTACACGATTAAAATTAATTACCTCATAAACCCTAGAAACACCAAATATTGAATCTATTAATGTGTCATCAAATTGAGTTCTTTCACGTTCATAAATCGTATCACAAAGTGTTAAATGATTGTCATTAATAATAAGATTTGTATCAAAATAATCATATCTTTTAATTATATAAGCATAAAAATTAGAATCTTCTGAATGTTGCCATTTAATTTTAAGTGAATTATTTGCAGGACTGATGGAATCGATATTAATTTTTGAAGGAGGTGTTTGGTCAAAAACTAAATAAGTACTGTATATTAATGCATCATATTCATTGAAGATTGAACCTAAACCCAATTCATCAGAATGAAATTTAACATGTAAATGAATATCATGTCGCCCATCTGAATAATTGCCCGTATTGAGATTTAAAATATAAAAACCATCGTTTATCTGAAGTGGATTGTCTGATAATGAAACGCTGTCAATAAAAGCGTAAACAGAATGAACTTTTTCTGTTAATGTATCAGGCCTAAATAAAATTGTAATATTGCCTGCAATATGCTGTCCAGAGCGGAGATCATTAAAAAAGGTTGTTTTTGTTTGAATGATTTCACCAGGCCTGGCATCTTTATTGAAAAAAGTATCATTAGTATAAAATGGATCACAACTTATGAGAATAATACTACAAAAAGAGATCATATAAATATAAGATCGAACAAATCCATTCATATATTAAGTTTCCTTTGTAAAAAAAGAATTTAAAAATCTACTAATTTTTTAATATATTATTGTCAGAATAATATATCACAGAGTCTGTTTTGTGATATTGTAAGAATAACCTATAATAAATTAGCTCAACTCTTTCAATTTAGCAATGAAATTTTGGTGCCAAATTTATGAACCTTTTCATGTGCTCTTCATTAAACAGGGTAAAATTTATATTGTTTTCACTTAAGAACTTCTTCCGCGGGCTTCCTGTCGTATTTACCAACGGGAATCTCAAACCCTACCTGCGAACGGTCGGTGATATTCCACCCGGCCTTTTTCAGCTCCGGATCGATGAGGCTGTAACGGGTTTCTTGTTCGGATATTCGAGTGACCACAGAATCCTCGACAGATACAAAATTATGACATGTCGGGATAATTTAAGTTACCCATAAACATAATGCAAACGAAATTTGATATTGTGATGTTTTTTATTAGAATTTTTTTTCATTCATAATTGTGAATAATATCTTTCAACCTATTCACCGGATTTACTATTGGTGTTCAATGTGCAGCATCTATGAATGCCAGATTTATTATTACATTCTGCTCATTAAACTTAACTCTGTCCTTGTCAAATCCAATTCTGCGGACGGCATGCTCAGTCCAGAGTGTATCAAAATATGTTTGGTGGGTACATAACTAAGTTAGACAATCATCAAACTAATTTTGGAGGTCGTCTGATTAAATTAGACGATCATCAAACTAAGTTCGGGGGTCGCCCAATTAAGATCGGAAGCTTCGCAACTAAGATCGGCGGGTGTCAAACTAAGTTCGGAAGATGCGTAACTAAGTTAGACGGGCATCTCATTAAGTTTTACGGTCGTCCAACTAAGTTTGGGAGGTGCCAAACTAATATCGATGATCGCACAACTAAGATTGATGAGCCCCAAACAATGATTGACAGTCACAAAACAAAGATTGGACGTCGTCATAGAAAGATAGGAGTGTACAGAACAAAGTTGATGATTCGAAATTAAAAACTGCCAATCGTAAGATTTGATTATTACGATTGAATTTTTTTTCTGCTCACAAAAACGCTGTATTATCAAGTGTTTATAACTGTGTTGATTTTTTTCAACATTTATTGACTTTCTATCCTGTTGATTTTTAGAGGTTTTTTCAAAGACAATGAAATCATTTTCATGTGCCTGTGAAAAAAAAACAACACAGTCATTCACTGCATTAAGTGATAAATCACGATTTTTCAATCATCAGATTTTTGGCATTCAATTTGTTGTATATAAGATCAGCAGTTTTGACTGCGGATAAATGACAGAGTTCAACGAAACCGAAAAGGAGGTGAACAAAATGTCTAAGATCAAAATCCGCAAACTCTCTGTAACCCAGATACAGATGGATAAAGATGTTGTGGCCGCGCTGGAAAAAGTCGAAGGTTACAATCCCAATCAGCCGGAACTGACGCTGGATCAGGTGAAGAAACTGATGAACGAGATGGACGCTGTGCATAATCTGAAAGTCCAGACCGAAGCCGCGCTGAAAACGGTTACCGACGATACCTACGCCAAATTCAACGAATTCCACGACATCATTCTGCGCGTGAAGAAACAGGTGAAGGCGCAGTTCGGCGAAGACTCGAACGAAGCGCAGGCGCTGGGAATGAAGAAGAAATCGGAGTATAAATCCGGCGGAAGAAAAAAGAAGGAAAATGCCGCTTAGTTAACGGTTCGTGATTCCTCCTGTGAAGCCGCTCCACAAGGGCGGCTTTTTTTTTATCGGTCAGTTTACGATACATCCCGATACGCTCCGCTTTCGGGATTACCCGAACGGACGTATTGATTGTTAAAAAAAGAATCTCCCTTCGATTAGACCGCGCAGGCGATCGTATCGAGAAGCGGTCACATCTCGATACATCCTTCGTTCGTCCCGATAAATCGGGACTCATTCAGTTCTACTCGATGCGACAATCGCTTTTGTTCACACACAATAATATCTACGTTATTAAGAAAGCAGATAACCGTCTCGGACTAACGGAAACATAAAATGTGTCGCCTCGAGTAGATTCACGAGCAAAGCGAGTGGATCGTATCGAGAGGTGACTATTAAGAAAAAAATACATTTCGATATGCGTTTTTTCTCAAAATATGAGAATAAATAATGACCATGTTCCCTATACTCTCATCTCGTTCCACGGGATAACTACTAACGAACATACGGTCACATCTCGATACGTACTTCGTTCGTCCCGCTAAATCGGGACTCATTCAGTCCTACTCGATGCGGCATTTGCTTTTGTTCTTTTTAACACAAATAATTCGTCGGTTCGAGTACGCCGAAGGCGGTATCGAGAACCGGCTGGAAAAATAACAATGAAAAACGCTGACAGTTCGCGTTACAATCGGGACAGCCTGTCACTTACGAACATACAGTCACAACCCGATCCCTCGTTAAACTCGGGTCAAGTCAGGTCTGGATGCGGCAACTCCTGAATTGACCGCACTTTTTTTTCAGCCGCAGACAAACTCAGCCCGTTAGTCATACAAAACCAAAACAGGTATTATCGCTTGACATTTCCTGAAATATTATTTAACTACATCCGTTTTATAAGTACAATAAACGGAACGAAACCGGCAAGAAACCCATTCGACAACCGATGTTTCAGAATCACCATCAACATATCAAACATCTAAGCCTGTTTTTGCTTTCCTATTTATTGGTTCTCTTTCTTCACTCTGAAACCGGTTTCATTTCTCACGATGATGACGATCATCATTCCCATGATTTCTGCGTCATTGTGAAGCACGTCGCGGTTTCCGTCCAGAAAAGCAATCAAGCCCCGGTCCTTCCCGGCTATCCGGACGGACTGTCGGTTTCGATTCAGACCGAAGCGCTGTTTCCCGGTTTAACCGTATCAAACCATTTTCCTTTTACCGGACCGTACCCCTTTACCTCTTTTAGTACTTACCTTCGTAATTGTCAAATACGCATTTGATCGTTTCGGCTCCTTTCGCCGCCTGATTTTTCAGATTTCTGAAAAAAACCGAATCATTCATTTTGGGAGAACGATACGATGCGTGTAATCATTTTAATCTTCATTATATTCGCGGCTCTGATTCTTCCGAACGCCTACGGTCAAAAGGAGGACACAGGTAAAGCCGTTTCCTTATTCGAGGCTGTCCGGATCGGACTGGAACATAATCCCGATGTTGCCCGATCGGCGGGAAGGATCAAATCGGCCGATGGACGATTCTGGCAGGGCATTTCACCGCCTAAAACCGGATTCAGCATCGATTATGAGTTCGTACCCGCGGGAAAAAGCCTTAGCCGTTCCGGCGAAAAAACGATCGGTATCACCCAGTCGTTTGAGTTTCCTTCGGTTTATTTTCTGAAAGCCGGCATACTGTCCGGGGAAATGTCCGTAGCCACTCTTGAGCATAAGTATCAGCGCCTGATCGTCATGAGTCAGATTCGTGAGGCGTATTACCGGGCTTTGGCTTCCCGGCGTTTATTCGCCCTGGCAGAAGAAAACGCCTTGATCGCTTTGCAAATATACCGGAAATCCGAAGCCCGCAGCGGCATCGGCGAAGGAAACCGCCTCGAACGGCTGGCCGCAGGCATCCAATACGCAGAATCCGGGAACCAGCTTGAAGCCGCCCGCCTGCAGTCGGAAACCTCTCTAGCGGAACTGAGCGCAGTCACGGCAACGAGCATGGAACCAGGAGAACGGATCGTTTCCCTGACCGACAGCATGATTTATGTTCCGCTCACTATGACCGCCGATGAATATTTTGAAAAGGCCAGAACGGATCACCCGCTAGCCCGCATTAAAAACGCGGAAATGAAAATCCGCACACTGAACAGCCGGCTGGCCTGGTCGTCTTTCCTTCCCGATTTCAGTGTCGGTTATTTCCGGCAGTCGTCCGAAGGCCGTTCCGGGTATTATGGCGTTTCATTCGGGATGAGCATTCCTCTATGGTTTATGTTCGACCAGCGCGGAAAGATCAGGGAAGCCGGCGCGAACCGTCATATCGCCGAATCCGATCACCGGTCGTTCCTGACGGCCCTTCGCAGGGACATCGGACTGGCCCACGCGGATTGCAGGAAGTCCGGGAAACAATACCTTCAGTACCGTCAGGAGATCCTGCCCCAGGCGGAAGAAATGCACCGGATCGCTTTGCGGAGTTACGAGTCGGGTGAACTCACCTACTTAGAATACCTTCAGGCCCGGCAAATGTATATCGGCTCAAAAAGCAAATATACCGAAACCCTGCTGGACTACCATCTCGCGGTAATTAAGCTGGAGAAGGCCGCGGGATTCACTCTAACCGGACAGGAGCCGTAATATGAAAGTTCAGAAATTTCTATTCATTTTGCCGTTCATGCTTTGCCTTGTTTTGCCGGCTTGCCGAAAGGAACACCAACATGAGGAATCCGTGCATGAAAAAAAACCGGACAGGCATGAGGAAATCATCAGGCTCACATCTCAAGCTGTCAGTGAAACCGGCATCCGGACGGAACCGGTGATGCCCGAAACCCTCGCCGGATTTATCTCAATCCCCGCCCGTGTTACAGTGAACCAGGATATGGAAGCGCATGTCGGAACCCTGATTTCCGGACGGATCAGGAAAGTCCAGGCAAAGCTCGGGGACTATGTACGCGCAGGACAGACCCTGCTTGTTATCGAGAGCCTGGAAATCGGCGAAATCAAAGCGGGTTACTTCAGGGCGAAAGCGTCCACGGATTACACTCGGTCAAATTTCGAGCGCCAGAAAAAACTTCTCGACGATAACGTCGGTTCCCGGAAAAATTACCAGGAAGCGCTGTCCGAATTTGAAAAAGCGAAAGCGGACCTCAAAGCGGCCGACGAGAAATTTCATTCCATCGGGCTTACCGACCACGATCCCGATTCCACCGAAGATCATGTTTCGGGCGCCCTTGCCGTCACCGCGCCGATCAGCGGCCTGATCACCGAACGGAACGTGGTTACCGGCCAGATGCTGGATCCTTCCGGTACGGCGTTTAAAATAATCGATATCCGCTCGGTATGGATCGACGGATCCATTTATGAAAAAGACATCCCTCATGCGGCGCTTTCCTCACCGGCGCGATTCACGGCAATCGCCTATCCGGAAGAAGTGTTTGAAGGTACCGTCACGTATATCGGACAGACAATCGACGAAAAAACGCGCACGCTGCTGGTGCGCTCCACTTTCGATAATCCGCGTTTCAGGCTCCGGCCGCAGATGTTCGGCGAACTGATGATTCACTCCGGCCGGCCTGTCCCGGCAATCTACCTTCCCGGTGAAGCGATCGTCAGGATTCAGGACGCCCAATACGTTTTCGTGCAAACCGATTCCGTATCGTTTGAAAAACGGCCTGTTGAAACGGGCGCCGTCATTGGCAACCGTGTCGAAATCCGCAAAGGGCTCAGCGAGGGGGAAACGGTGGCGGTGAAAGGCGTTTTTTACCTGAAATCGGAACTGCTGAAACACGAACTCGGAGAGGAACATTAACATGCTGGAACGAATCCTATCCTGTACCCTTAAACGCAGGGCGGCCGTGCTGTTTATTACGGCAGTCCTTGCCGCTGCCGGACTGTATTCGCTGACGCAGCTCCCCGTCGACGCGTTTCCGGACGTAACCAATAATCAGGTCGAGATCGTAAGTCATGCCGACGGCCTGTCCGCGCTGGAGATCGAAAGGTTTGTCACCTTGCCGGTCGAAACCGCCATGCGGGGCCTGCCCGGAGTGCGAGAGATGCGGTCGGTCACCAAATTCGGGCTGTCGATCGTCACCCTCGTGTTCGACGATGACGTCGACGTGTATTTCGCCCGTCAGCTTGTGTCGGAACGGATCGCCGAAGCCAGGGTAAACATTCCCGAACACGTAAACATATCCATGGGTCCCGTTGCCACGGTCATGGGCGAAATCTACCAGTACACACTTGACGGGGAAATACCGGCCGATTCCGCGACGAAAATCAAGTATCTGACCGAACTCCGGTCGCTGCAGGAATGGGTTGTGACGCCGCTTTTAAAAAACATTCCCGGCGTGAACGAAATCAATTCATTCGGGGGTTATTTCCGGCAGGTTCAGGTCATCGTATCGCCCGAAAGGATGGCCAAATTCGGCGTTACGATCGATGAAGTGGAACGGGCGGTACGCAGCAACAACCGGAATACCGGCGGGAATATCCTTGAGAAAGACGCCGGTCAGGCGATCATACGGAGCATCGGTTTGATCGCATCCGTCGGGGACATTGAAAACATCGTGCTCCGTGCCAGTGGCGGCACCCCGGTACTGCTGAAACACGTAGCGGACATCCTCAACGGCGAAGCGGTACGTCAGGGCGCCGCATTGAAAAACGGGACTGAGGAATGCGTCGGGGGCATCGTCATGATGCTCCGCGGCGAAAACAGCCGGGAGGTCGTAAACCGCGTTAAGGAAAAAGCGGACGAAATCAATGAAAGCAGTCTCCTTCCGGACGGGATCAAAATCGTACCCTATTACGACCGGAGCCATATCGTGAACGCGAGCGTCGGAACAGTGGGCCGAGCCCTGCTCGAAGGAGCGGTACTTGTCATGATCGTACTTTACCTTTTCCTCATGAGTTTCAGGGGCAGCGCGGTCGTGCTGATCGCCCTTCCTTTATCGCTGCTGATTACGTTCATGATCATGAAACTGACCGGACTGAGCGCCAACCTCATGTCTCTGGGCGGTCTTGCCATATCCATCGGCATGATTATCGACGCGACGATCATACAGGTGGAAAACGTTCAGCGGCATCTTTCGGATAAAGGTCACGCACAGGCGCCGCTCAGCTCAGTCCTGAAAGCGGTGATCGAAGTCCGGAACCCGAGCCTGTTCGGCGAACTGATCATCGCCATGACGTTCATCCCGATCCTTTCGCTGGAAGGCATCGAGGGGAAAATGTTCGCTCCGCTGGCCTATACTGTCATCATCGCGCTTCTGGCTTCGCTGCTTCTCTCGGTCTTTGTCATCCCTGTCATCTGCTCGATATTCCTCAGGCCGGGAAATGACAACGAAAACAAGATCATGAACGGAATACGCAAAGCTTACCTTCCGGTGCTTGAATTTTCCATAAAACGTAAAAAATCAACCCTGACTGCTGCCGGTTTCCTGCTTCTGATCGCTCTGCTCATCATTCCCGGGCTCGGGACGGAATTCATTCCGGTCATGGACGAGGATGCGTTTGATATGGACATTCAGCTTCTGCCGGGCACTTCCCTGAGCAAAGCGATCGAAGTGAACCGCCTGGCCGGGGAGAAACTGAGCCGGTTCGGGGAACTGGATGTTACGGTCGCACGGATCGGCCAGACAGGAGTTGCACTCGATGCCCGCGGCGTGGAAAAAACGGGATACGTAGGCGTTCTGAAACCGAAAGCAGACAGACATGAAAATCAAAGCCGCGAGGAACTGGCCGAAGCCATGCGCCGGGCATTGTCATCCATCCCGGGCATCAGCTTCGGATTCAGCCAGCCGATCCAGTGCCGCATCGATGAGATCGTTGCAGGCACACGGGCCCAGCTGATTGTCAGGCTTTTCGGCGATAATCTGACTCTTCTTAAAAACAAAGCCGACGAAATCGGGCGAATCCTCGCGTCCGTCGAAGGCGTAACGGACCTGAATATAGAGAAAATATCCGGCCAGCCATACATGAATATATCAATCGACAGGCGCCGGATCGCTAGATACGGCCTGAATATCGATGACGTACAGAACGTCATTGACCTTGCCGTCGCGGGCATGCCGGTATCCTCATACTATGAGGAAAGCCGTAATTACGACATTATCATACGCCTGCCCGAAGAACACCGGAATTCAGCCGAGGCCATCGGTAATATTTTAGTATCCGCTCCCGGCGGAATGAGCCTTCCGATCGCCCAGCTGGCGGACATCGAAATGACCGAGGGTCCCCTGCAGATCAGCCGCGAAGACGGTCTGCGGCGCATCGGGATCGAGATGAACGTGCAGGGACGGGACATCGGATCGGTGGTCGCTGAGGCAAAACAGAGGATCAGGGAAAACGTAACGCTGCCCGGTGGATATATGATCACCTGGGGAGGGCAGTTCGAAAACCAGCAGCGAGCGATGAGAAAACTCGCCGTCATCGGGCCCGCTGTGATCGCCGGTATCTTTCTTCTTCTGTTCATTTCGTTCCGGTCTGTCCGTCCGGCGCTGCTGGTCATGCTGAATCTCCCATTCGCCCTGATCGGCGGGGTCATTTCATTATACCTGTCGGGTATGTATCTTTCCGTTCCGGCCTCCGTGGGTTTCATCGTCTTATTCGGCGTCGCAGTCCTTAACGGAGTTGTGCTGGTATCGAAGATCATACAGCTCAGGGATGAAGGCGTACCTGTTTCCGAAGCGGTAAAGCTTGGGTGCTTAAACCGTCTGCGGCCCGTTCTGATGACCGCGACCATAACCGTATTCAGCCTCATCCCGATGCTTTTCGCCTCGGGTACGGGTTCGGAGATACAGAAACCGCTTGCCTCAGTGGTAGTCGGCGGCCTGATCACTTCAACTCTCCTGACGCTGGTTCTGATACCCACGATGTACGAACGGTTTGAACGAAAGCGGGAACATAAAAACGGTTTTAATCCAGGAGAGGGATCCTGCATAAACTAGTGATAAATTATCATCCGGAGGAAGAACAGGATTCAATGTGATAATGTAAGCCTTAGGTTCCGGATTTCAGCTGATGATAAATCATTCACGGCTGACATTGAAAAAGGCTGTCTCAATTGAGACAGCCTTTATAATTTAAATGTTAAACTTCGGGAAGAAGTTTATTTTCTCCTTCTTACTTCAGCAGCATCATCTTACGGGTTTTCACAAAATCACCGGCCTGAATTCTGTAAATGTAGATCCCGCTGGACACCGTCTGTCCCCTGTCATTGCTTCCGTCCCAGATCACATGATAGCGTCCCGCCGCGCTTTGTCCGTTCACAAGCGTGCGCACCAGCTGTCCCTGGATATTATAAATATTCAAGCGGACACGGGCCTGTTTGGGCAGTTCAAAATGAATGGTCGTCGCGGGATTGAACGGATTCGGGTAATTCTGGGCCAGCGAGAATGCTTTCGGCAGTTCCGCCGGATTTGCAATGCCGATGACGTAAGGAGTTCTGAACGCGAACGTATCGGACGATAAAGTCATCACTGTTCCGTCGGAAACAAAAACGCTCCAGAGATATTGCGCATTGGAAATCAGCCGTCCGTTCAGATCCACCGTGACCGTCGTATCAGTAATCCCGGCAATGGTAGTGTCAAAATCGGGATGATACAGTACCAAAGTATAGGACAGAACATCAGGATCGGCATCCGAAGAAGATTGCCATCTGAATTCCACCGGCGCCGTTATGGACGCCAGCGTATCGCCGTCCGCCGGGCTGATCAGCGAAAACACGGTCGGATCATCATTGACCGGATCGACGGTCACATCGATTGTATCGGAAACCGTGGACAGTCCGTCACCGGCGGTAACCCGGAGGGAAACCGTGCCGTAGTAATTCAATTCCGAGTTCAGATACAGGGTGTCCTGCGAGATACCCGCGGTTAACCCGGCGCCAAGAACTTCGGCCTGATAGGTTAAAGATGCGTTATCGATATCCCCGAATACTTCCGTGAGCAACCGGACAGGTATCCTTCCGAAGTCCTCAGCCGCGGACGTATCCCGCAGGGCGTTTACGACAACAGGCGGATCGTTGACGTCCTGAACGGTTACGGCAAAAGTATCGTTCGCGGTAAATTCACCGTCATTGACCGACAGGCGGATATCAACCGTGCCGGTGAAATCCGGTACACTGAGCACAAACAGGCTGTCTCCGGAAATTTCCGCGTTCACTCCCGCTGAAAGGTTTACAGCATCATACACGGGCGTTCCTCCGTCGACATCGTCAAAAACATCTGCCAGACTCGCGACAAAAATCCGGCCGAAATCCTCATCCCGCGTAAGATCCGGCACAGGATTCGCGACAACAGGCGGATCGTTTACCGGCGACAGGGTCACCGTAAAGGTATCTGTCGTTTCATGCGTTCCGTCCGAGGCTCCCGCGCGAACGCGCACAGTACCGTTGAAATCCGTCTGGCTCTGCAGCCAGAGACTGTCGCCTTCCAGAAACACCGTTACGCCGCTGTCCAGATTCACGGCGGAATATGTCAGGACCGGATTATCGATATCCGAGAAAATATCGGAGAGTCTGCTGACATATATATTACCGAAGTCCTCATTAAGGACGGTATCTCTCAATGCCTGTACGACTTTCGGACGATCGTTCACGGGAATCACATGAACCTGCAAGGTATCGGTAGCGGCGGCTGAACTGTCATCGGTTGCAGTAAACAGAACTGTAAACGTACCGCTGGTATCCATGGAACTTGTAAACAAAGCGACATGGGTAACGGTATCGATTTGTATCGTCAGATCGCCAACGCTGATTTCAATCGACGAACCACCCGATTGTTTTCTTGCGGACTTGACGGGTATAAGTAGATCAGTTTCCCCGGTGATATGAACTTTCTTAAAAATGCTGATGTTCTTGTAAAATTCGGCGGTAATCGTCGCGCCTATGACCTGGGAAGTCAGTTTAATACCGTTACTGTCGTTATCGACGTCCGTAATATAGCGGTTCAGCGACAGCGTTACCGTGGAATCTTCCGGAAAAGAAATATCAGGCAAACCGGTAAACACCGGCGGATCGTTAATAGGTAAAACATGGATTACCGTAAATGCCGTGTCGGACAATCCTTCCGGATCAGTTGCGACAATGCCGATCGTATCATTACCGGAAAAATTCATGACCGGACGGAGTATCATGGTATCGTTCACGCATTCCGCGGTCAGATGATTCAGGCCGGTACAACTCCAGGTAAGCGTAGTATCGGCGTTTTCCGGATCGTACACCATAGCATACCATGCGTTCACGGGAATTCTCAGTTCATGGTCTTCCGCGAATGTATAATCCGTAAGCCCGGACAGGACCGGCGGATCGTTAATCTCGAAATCAATCGAATCACGGGCAATCGCCAGATCGGAAAATCCGGTCATATCCGTACATGTAATGGTACCTCCGTCCGATGTTCCGCCGGTGTTCCGAACGCTGACCGAAGGGAAAAGCCAGACGGGAAAGCCGGTTTGTCCCAGCCACATACTGTCTTCATCGGAGGGTTCGGATAAACCCGTGTTAAAATCATCCGGCAGATAGCTCAGGGTGGCAGAATAAGTGTTAAAATTTATATCAGGACTCCCGAATTTCCAGTACCGTTTCAGGCTGTTCGACGGATTCTTCATCAGCGGATGTGTGCCCTGAATGAGGCCGACCGTTAAATATCCGGCCGTTGTGACATTATTAAATATCACATTCACCGGCGTGTAACCGTTATCCGTGCCTACCTCATAAGTCAGATTCGGCGATCCCCCGGATACATAACGCGCGAGATTGCCGTTAATATAACCGGCGGCCCTGTTAAGAGTACTGCCGTTCATCAACTGAAGCGTATCATTATGGGTCGTAATAATATTGTTGTCCAGATTTAAAGTACCGCCAATGCGGCAAATTCCAGTAAGCGACCGGTTTTCCAAAATGTTCAGCGTGCCTCCAAAAACACCGGAGCTCGATAGGCTGCCGGAATCTAATAAATTCGTCACGGCATTCGTCCACGTGCCGTTGTTTACCACGTCGCCGCGGACATGCATCGTCATGTACCCGCCGTAGATACTCCCGTCGTTCGTTATGTTCCCGTTCACTTCCCATTCCGGACCGCCTTCATTGTCCACCACGGTGCCTTCGTCGATCCCTACTTCACCGTTGAACACCACGTCCACCCCGGGTGTATGATCAGCGATCCGTATCGAACCGCTGACCTGTATGAACGAAGCCGTATACGTGCCTCTGACATTATGATTGCCGGTAAGCCCGATGTACGATACATCCGTGTTCGCCGAATACGTATTACCGTTATAATACGCGATGCCGGTTCCGGTCACCGTCCCGTTGAGCGTCGCCTCCCCATTCACGGTCAGCGTGTCCGCCGAATTTACATGCAGTGTCTTCTCCGCCGCAAGCGTCAGTATGTTAAAGGTCTTGCTCCCGGTCAGCGTACAGTGATTATTGATATTCACCGTCCCGCCGAACGATCCTGTTCCCGTAATATTGCAGCTGTCTATGAGGTTCGTCACGGAATTCGTCCACGTACCGTTGTTTACCACGTCGCCGCGGACATGCATCGTCATGTACCCGCCGTAGATACTCCCTTCATTCGTTATGTCCCCATTCACCTCCCATTCCGGGCCGCCTTCATTGTCTATCACCGCGCCCGCATCGATCCCTACTTCACCGTTGAACACCACGTCCACCCCGGGTGTATGATCGGCGATTCGTATCGATCCGCTGACTCCTATGAACGGAGCTGTATATACGCCCCTGACATTGTGATTACCGGTAAGCCCGATATACGATACATCCGTGTTCGCTGAATAGGTGTTGCCTTTATAATACGCCAGCCCGGTTCCGGTTACCGTTCCGCTCATCGTCGCGTCCGCATTCACGGTCAGCGTGTCCGCCGAATTTACATGCAGTGTCTTCTCCGCCGCAAGCGTCAGTATGTTAAAGGTCTTGCTCCCGGTCAGCGTACAGTGATTATTGATATTCACCGTCCCGCCGAACGATCCTGTTCCCGTAATATTGCAGCTGTCTATGAGGTTCGTCACGGCATTCGTCCACGTACCGTTGTTTACCACGTCACCACGGACAAACATCGTCATGTACCCTCCCAAGATACTCCCGTCGTTCGTTATGTCCCCGTTCACTTCCCATTCCGGGCCGCCTTCATTGTCCACCACCGTGCCTTCGTCGATCCCTACTTCACCGTTGAACACCACGTCCACCCCGGGTGTATGATCAGCGATCCGTATCGAACCGCTGACCTGTATGAACGAAGCCGTATACGTGCCTCTGACATTATGATTGCCGGTAAGCCCGATGTACGATACATCCGTGTTCGCCGAATACGTATTACCGTTATAATACGCGATGCCGGTTCCGGTCACCGTCCCGTTGAGCGTCGCCTCCCCATTCACGGTCAGCGTGTCCGCCGAATTTACATGCAGTGTCTTCTCCGCCGCAAGCGTCAGTATGTTAAAGGTCTTGCTCCCGGTCAGCGTACAGTGATTATTGATATTCACCGTCCCGCCGAACGATCCTGTTCCCGTAATATTGCAGCTGTCTATGAGGTTCGTCACGGAATTCGTCCACGTACCGTTGTTTACCACGTCGCCGCGGACAAACATCGTCATGTACCCCCCCAAGATACTCCCGTCGTTCGTTATGTCCCCGTTCACCTCCCATTCCGGGCCGCCTTCATTGTCTATCACCGCGCCCGAGTATATATGGACATTCCCGTTCATGATAACGTCGCTGCCGGAGGTATAGTCCTGTATATAAATATTCCCGCTTGTAGTATTAATATTCGAAGCGGTATACGTTCCGCGCAGTTGTAGACTGGCGCCGCTGAGCGTAAGTGTTCCGGTTCCGGTCAACCCGCCCCAGACATGCCCTCCTGAAAATCCGATTGAGTAAGTGCTTATATTCAGTCCCGCATTGGAACCCGAATTGTTATCCAGCGAGCCATAAGTATTTCCGTTGCCGGTCATCGAAATCACGACGCCCGGATTGATGACGATGTCATCTCCCGCCTCCGGCCGTCCTCCGGGGCCTGCACCGCCGCTCCAGGTTGCTGTACCGGTCTGATCCGCAGGATTCCATGTTCCGGAACCCGTTGCCGTCGCTGTGGATGCGGTAACGGAATCATTGACATACGAGATCAATAAAAGACCGGCTGTCATGATAATAAGATATCGTTTAAGAAAATAAACGAAAGAAGTTTGATGAGTCAGTTCAATTTTCATAATTCCCCCGCAGGTTTGATAATTATTTATGGATAAAATAACATTTTTATATCAGTAAATCAATAATCAAAATCCTCAGAATAAGTTTTTTCGTTTTTCGAACACGGATAAAGCAATTACCGGAGAAATCTTAAAACATTCGCAAGTAATACCGAGCAAAATGCGTTTCAAAATTTACCTGAATTTGTTATTCGTGTGTAAAATTTTGTGTCCTCCACAGGAAAAAGGATGATTCTCTGTTTAAAAGCGAACCGGCTTTGAATTCCGGCTGGAGCAATTCGTTTTCTATAGGACATAAACAAACAAAAACCGCCGGTTTCATGAGGAACCGGCGGTTATGGGTTGGTTGACTTAAAATCTTCGTTCAGGCCACAGTGCCTGACCGTTTATTTCAGCAGCATCATCTTGCGCGTCCTAACAAAATCACCGGCCTGGATCCTGTAAATATAGATTCCGCTGGATACTGTCTGTCCCCTGTCACTGCGGCCGTCCCAGATGACATGATAACGCCCGGCCGCGCTTTGTCCGTTCACAAGCGTGCGCACCAGCTGTCCCTGGATATTATAAATATTCAAGCGGACACGGGCCTGTTTGGGCAGTTCAAAATGAATGGTCGTCGCGGGATTGAACGGATTCGGGTAATTCTGGGCCAGCGAGAATGCTTTCGGCAGTTCCGCCGGATTTGCAATGCCGATGACGTAAGGAGTTCTGAACGCGAACGTATCGGACGATAAAGTCATCACTGTTCCGTCGGAAACAAAAACGCTCCAGAGATATTGCGCATTGGAAATCAGCCGTCCGTTCAGATCCACCGTGACCGTCGTATCAGTAATCCCGGCAATGGTAGTGTCAAAATCGGGATGATACAGTACCAAAGTATAGGACAGAACATCAGGATCGGCATCCGAAGAAGATTGCCATCTGAATTCCACCGGCGCCGTTATGGACGCCAGCGTATCGCCGTCCGCCGGGCTGATCAGCGAAAACACGGTCGGATCATCATTGACCGGATCGACGGTCACATCGATTGTATCGGAAACCGTGGACAGTCCGTCACCGGCGGTAACCCGGAGGGAAACCGTGCCGTAGTAATTCAATTCCGAGTTCAGATACAGGGTGTCCTGCGAGATACCCGCGGTTAACCCGGCGCCAAGAACTTCGGCCTGATATGTTAAAGAGGCGTTATCGATATCCCCGAATACTTCCGTGAGCAACCGGACAGGCATCCTTCCGAAGTCCTCAGCCGCGGACGTATCCCGCAGGGCGTTTACAACAACAGGCGGATCGTTCACGTCCTGGACCGTCACCATGAACGTGTCATTCGCCGTGAATTCCCCGTCATTTGCCCAGATGCGGATATCAACCATGCCGGTGAAATCCGGTACGCTGAGCACATATAGGCTGTCGCCTGAAATCAACGTGTTCACACCCGCCGAAAGGCTGACAGCATCATATCCGAGGGTTCCGCCGTCTGCGTCTCCGAATACAGCTGAAAGGCTTGCGACATACGACTTGCCGAAATCCTCATCCAGCAGGATATTCGCGACAGGATTCGCGACATACGGCGCGTCGTTGACCGGCGTCACAGTGACTGAGAACGTATCATATGCCGTAAATTCGCCGTCGGTCGCACTGACAAAAACATCCACAGCACCGTTGAAATTAAGCGTACTGCTGATAAACAGCGTATCACCGGATACTTCCGGAATAATACCCGCGCCGGAAGCGGTTGCGCTGTAATTTAATGCCGGATTATCAACATCAGCGAAGAACTGGCTGAGCCTGTAAGTAAAGTTCTGCACGAAATCCTCGGTGTACGCAGTGTCGCGCAGCATGGTGACGAGATACGGCGCGTTATTCACCGCCGTCACTGTTACCTGGAATGTATCCCGCGCTGTATACTCTCCGTCGGACGCATTCACATAAACATCCACATCACCGTTGAAATTCAGCGTACTGCTGATGTACAGCGTGTCACCGGATACACCCGGAACAATGCCCGCGCCGGAAGCGGATGTTGTGAAACTGAGGCTCACATGATCCACATCGTCGAACACGGTGTTCAGATCTGCAATACCCACACGTCCGAAGTTCTCGCTGAACGTCGTGTCACGCATTGAAGAAATCTTATAAGGCGCGTCATTCACAGCATTCACAGTCAGCACAAACGTATCCGTATCCGAAGCCACACCGTCGCTTACGATCACGGTGATCGTCGTCGTACCGGTCTGATCGGCATTCGATGTGATCGAAAGGGTTCTATCAGCTCCGGAACCGCCGAACACAATGTTCCCGTCGGATACCAGCGTTGTATTGGAAGATGTTCCGCTCAAAGTTAAATCAGCAACAGGGGTTTCGATGTCACCTACGGTAAACGCGATATTGGTAATCGGCGTATCTTCATTCGTGGACTTGTCAGTAATATCCGAAATCATCGGTGGATCATTCACTGTGTTAACCGTCAGCACGAATGTATCGGTATCCGACGCTACTCCGTCGCTCACAATTACGGAAATCGTCGTCGTACCGGTCTGATCAGCGTTCGGCGTGATCGAAAGGGTTCTATCAGCTCCGGAACCGCCGAACACAATGTTCCCGTCGGATACCAGCGTTGTATTGGAAGATGTTCCGCTCAAAGTTAAATCAGCAACAGGGGTTTCGATGTCACCTACGGTAAACGCGATATTGGTAATCGGCGTATCTTCATTCGTGGACTTGTCAGTAATATCCGAAATCATCGGTGGATCATTCACTGTGTTAACCGTCAGCACGAATGTATCGGTATCCGACGCTACTCCGTCGCTCACAATTACGGAAATCGTCGTAGTGCCTGAATGATTGGCGTTCGGCGTGATCGATAATGTCCGGTTCGCGCCTGTTCCGCCAAAAATGATGTTCCCGTTGGAAACAAGCGTGGTGTTCGATGAGTTTCTGCTCAACGTCAGGTTTGCGGCCGGCATTTCAAGATCGTCGATTGTAAAAGATATATCCGTGATGGGTGTGTCCTCGTTCGTGGATTTATCCGTGATATCCGTTATCGTAGGAGGATCATTCACGGCGGTAACCGTCAGCACAAACGTATCCGAATCGGATGCCACTCCGTCGCTCACGATAACAGAGATCGTCGTAGTGCCTGACTGATTGGCGTTCGGCGTGATCGATAAAGTTCTGTCAGCTCCGGAACCGCCGAACATAATGTTTCCGTCGGATACCAGCATTGTATCGGAAGATGTTCCGCTCACCGTCAGGCTTCCCGCCAGCGTTTCAGCATCACCGACAGTAAATGCGATGTTGTTGATCGGTGTGTCTTCATTCGTGGACTTGTCCGTGATATCGGATATCGTCGGAGGATCGTTCACGGCGGTAACCGTCAACACGAACGTATCCGTATCGGATGCTACTCCGTCGCTCACGATAACAGAGATCGTCGTAGTGCCTGACTGATCGGCGTTCGGCGTGATCGACAATGTTCTATCGGCGCCGGAACCCCCAAAGGTAATGTTACCATTCGATACTAAGGTTGTATTGGAAGATGTTCCGATCACCGTCAGGCTTCCCGCCGGCGTTTCAGCATCACCGACAGTAAATGCGATGTTGTTGATCGGTGTGTCTTCATTCGTGGACTTGTCCGTGATATCGGATATCGTCGGAGGATCGTTCACGGCGGTAACCGTCAACACGAACGTATCCGTATCGGATGCTACTCCGTCGCTCACGATAACAGAGATCGTCGTAGTGCCTGACTGATCGGCGTTCGGCGTGATCGACAATGTTCTATCGGCGCCGGAACCCCCAAAGGTAATGTTACCATTCGATACTAAGGTTGTATTGGAAGATGTTCCGCTCAGGGTCAGGCTTCCCACCGGCGTATCGACATCCCCGATCGTGAACGCGATATTGGTAATCGGCGTGTCTTCGTTCGTGGACTTGTCCGTGATATCCGATATCGTCGGAGGATCGTTAACCGGTGTTAACGTTACAATAACTTTAATACTATCCGTGAGGCTTCCGTCTGATATTTTAATGGAAAAACTGTCTAAGCCGTTGTAATTGGCAACCGGAACATATCCGATTACTTTGGATGTTCCTGTACCGCTTGCCGCAACCGAACCATTCACGGCGTTGGAACTGATACTCCATGTTAAAGTGCTCCCCTCTGTGTCGCTCGCGTGTAAGGTAAGTCCGAACGCCGTCGGAGAACCGTCTTCAGACATGGTAACCTCTGCCGATGCACCTTCGGTAATGACCGGAGCGTCGTTAACCGGCGTTACAACTACGGCGAACGTATCCGCCGTGGTTGTTGACGCATCTCTCGCGGTCACACGGACATCCGCTGTCCCGTTATAATTAAGCACACTATTGATGTAAAGCGAATCATTACTGATATCAGCCGTTACTCCGCCCCCGCCCAACACGCTTACCCCGTAGGTTAACGTCGGATTATCGGGATCGGTAAACACATCTGTCAGCTTACGGATATACTTTCTTCCGAAATCCTCCGGTAAGGTCGTGTCGGGTACTGCCTGCGACACATACGGCGGATCATTTACAAGAGTTACGGAAACATTAAATGTATCAAGGGTCGTAAACTCACCGTCACCGGCGCTTACGTAAATATCAACATCGCCGCTGAAATCCAGCGTACTGTTAACATAAAGCGTATCGTTGGAAATGCTGGGTACAACATCCCCCGTGGAACCTGTCGCCCCATAAGTCAACGAAGGATTATCCACATCTGCGAAAAACTGGCTGAGTTTATAAATAAATTTCCGACCGAAATTCTGACCGAATGACGTATCCGGGAAAGTCTGAACCAGATACGGCGGATCATTCACGGCGGTAACCGTCAGCACAAACGTATCCGTATCGGATGCCACTCCGTCGCTCACGATAACAGAGATCGTCGTAGTGCCTGACTGATTGGCGTTCGGCGTGATCGATAAAGTTCTGTCAGCTCCGGAACCGCCGAACATAATGTTTCCGTCGGATACCAGCATTGTATCGGAAGATGTTCCGCTCACCGTCAGGCTTCCCGCCAGCGTTTCAGCATCACCGACAGTAAATGCGATGTTGTTGATCGGTGTGTCTTCATTCGTGGACTTGTCCGTGATATCGGATATCGTCGGAGGATCGTTCACGGCGGTAACCGTCAACACGAACGTATCCGTATCGGATGCTACTCCGTCGCTCACGATAACAGAGATCGTCGTAGTGCCTGACTGATCGGCGTTCGGCGTGATCGACAATGTTCTATCGGCGCCGGAACCCCCAAAGGTAATGTTACCATTCGATACTAAGGTTGTATTGGAAGATGTTCCGCTCAGGGTCAGGCTTCCCACCGGCGTATCAACATCCCCGATCGTGAACGCGATATTGGTAATCGGCGTGTCTTCATCCGTGGTTTTATTCGTGATATCGGAGATCACCGGAGAATCGTTAACCGGATTAATCGTGAATATGAAATTTTGTTCAGGTATGTTTCCCCCGGCTCCGTCGCTGACCGTGAATTTAAACGTATCGGTCACGGTTTCATTGCCGCTGTGCGTGTACCCGATTTTGTCGGTATTGAGGTCATCCTGCGTGAATGTATTTCCGACGGACAGATCCATTCCCGTTTTTTTCAAAGTTCCGTTCAAAGGAACGGCAGTCAGCGTATAAGTCAGCTGGGACGCACTGTTGTCGGGGTCATCATATCTCAGGTGATCCTGATCGGTTATGGTAATACCTGCACCTTCATCGAGACCGACACCTGTGTTGCGCGTCAGGACGGGAGGGTCGTTCTCGGCATTCACTGTTACAGTGAAAGTATCGGCAACCGTCGTCGTACCGTCGTCGGCGACGACCCGGACGTCAGCACTTCCGTTGTAATTCTGATTGCTGTTGATGTACAGGCTGTCACTCCCGATATCCGCGGTGATACCTGTGCCCAGCACATTTATACTATAGGTCAATGAAGGAGTATCCGGATCGCTGAACACATCCGTCAGCTTACGTACCATAATACGGCCGAAATCCTCGCTGTATGAAGTATCGCGCAAAGCATTGGCAACTACCGGGGGTTGGTTACCGGACCCGCTTACCGTTACGACAAATGTATCCGCGATCGTCGTTGACCCGTCATTTGCCGTGACGCGGACACTGACGTCGCCCGTATAGTCGAGCGTGCTGTTGACGTACAGCGTGTCGGTACCGATATCCGCCGTGATTCCGCTCCCCAGAACACTAACTCCATAAGTTAATGCCGGAGTATCGTCATCTCCAAACACCTCGGTCAGTTTGCGCACCATTAACCGGCCAAAATTCTCACTGAATGAAGTATCGCGTAACGCGTTTGCGATATATGGAGGATCATTTGGAATTTCGGCTGCCGCTTCGGACCAGGAGGTTGCAACACGGATTCCGTCGACATAAACTTTAGGGGAATTTGTGGCTGAACCCTGACGTAATCCTATTGTTCCATAATTTGCCGGATCAGTTGTTACATCAGTACTTGTAATAATAATGCCCGTGGTAGGTTCACTTCCTCCAAGGGAAGGATTGACAAACAATTTTGACGGTTGCGAAAATTCACATTTCAAGACAACCAGATAAGTCGAATCATACTTGAAGGAATTGGTCGTATAGGTTACCGGAGTTCCTCCTTTCGCTATTCCGAATAAAAATCTTCCGGATCCATTATCTTTTACCCAAACACGGCCCCTGAAATTCGAACCAATCGGATTTGGGCCCAAATGTATAAAATATTCACCTGTCGAATTAACTGTATCAACATTAACCATAAATGCAGCATATATCGCACCCATCGTCTGAGTTGCATATGCTTTATTAAAATCGGATCCTGTTAATCCTCCGGGCATTATGACAGAATTACCGACTCCGGAACCTATATAATTTGTGTAGGATAATCCAGGAGAGGAAACCAATATAAAAGGTAATCCAGCACTTGCGGAGTGACAATACCAGCCATTTCCCGCCCTTAACGAATCACCCGCCGGATAATCAAAATTTTCAACCAGTAACTGCGAATGCGCCAATGATCCGCACAGCGTCAGAAGCGCAAAAATCGTAAATAATCTTTTCATGTGCTTTACTCCATGTTTGTTTTAAATATTTAATTATTAATCATCATCAGACTAATATTTTTGGATGCAAAAAAACCTGTATTCATGAGATCTGGTTCTTATATGTTATGGTAAATTTTATAATAATAAGAACGCAACGGGAAAGCAAGATTTATCTTTTCAATTTACATTACATCGAGCTTCATGATTTCCACACATAATCAGGTCTTTCGGATAAATATTGAAAACGATGATATTTTCGGATCATGACAAAATCATTTGCATTTTATTTTTTAAAAACTATATTAGCGTTTGTTAAAATAAAGCCACAATAGCTCAGCGGTAGAGCAGCTGTTTCGTAAACAGCAGGTCGCAGGTTCAAATCCCGCTTGTGGCTCTTTTTTTTGCCACAAAGTCACTAAGGCACAAAGAGTTTTTGTAGTATTTCTGGAATCTCGTAGTTCAATTTAACAAATTTCTTGTCTCCGGCCAAATCCCGACAGCGTCAGTATTTTACAATCAGCAGATCATCACGACTGTGTAGGGATCACTCGATGCGGCAATTGTTTAATAATCATAAAATGGCAGTCTCCTCGAGTAGATCCGCGAGCACGGGAGCGGATCGTATCGAGAGGCGGCTAAACGTCAATGGATAATAATCCCCGGTATGTATCAGAAACAAAAAATGAAATGAAGTTTTCTTCCTTGCGGTTCCCGGTCTTCACGCTGAAGGCGTCTTAATATTGACAAATTTACGGTCCCATCTCGATAAATCCCGACGGGAGTCGGATCAAATACAATTACAGCAATTTCTAATAATTGAGTGCTTTGAAATACTTTGGATGACTTTTCAGGATTTTCCTGCTATTTTTGAGCGATCAGTTCCTCGGCCGCTTTGAGGGCTGATTCCGTGATCTTTTCCCCCCCTAGTAATTTTGCGATTTCCCTTACCTTTTCACCGGCCTGCAAAGGCCGGATCGCGGTCGTGGTTCTGCCTTCCGACTGGATCTTGACAACCGAATAATGATGGTCGCCCATGGCGGCGATTTGCGGCAAATGCGTGATGCAGATCAGCTGATGATTTGCGGACAGCGTCCTGAGTTCCTTGCCCACCGCCTGCGCGATACGTCCTGAAATGCCCACATCGATTTCATCAAAGATCAGCGTCGGAATGGAGTCGGAATGCGCGAGAACCGATTTCAGGCTCAGCATGATCCTGGAGATCTCTCCGCCGGACGCGATTTTCGCAAGCGGTTTCGGCTCCTCACCCATATTGGCCGACAGATAAAACTCCACGGCATCATACCCTTTTGGCGTGGCCCTGACATGTTCGTCCTGAACCACCAGCCAGCTTTCGGGGTCCGGGACTTTTTCATTGTTCGTCCGGAGAACCGCATGTTCCATTCCCAGCTGTTTCATCCTCGAAATAACCAGGTTTTCAAGCTGTTTTCCTCCTTTACACCTCTGTTCCGAGAGTGCATCGGCAAGGTCAAGATATTTTGACCTTACGGAATCGAGGGATTTGTTGATCTGATCCACTTCAAAATCAAAATCTTCCGACTGCTGAACCATTTTCTCGAGTTCATGTTGTTTCGTGATCACCGCCTCAAGCGAGCCGTATTTTTTCTTCAGTTTCTGAAGCTGGGTCAGCCGGATACGGATATGTTCCAGTCGTTCGGGATCAAAAACGACTTTCCGGCTGTAGTTTCCGATCCACCGCGTACATTCATCCATCTGGATTTTCGCCGTCTGAAAAGACTCCCACACCTCATCCACACGCGAATCGGTCGATCGGAGTTCGTCCAGCTGTTTGTGGATTTTGTCAAGCGCCGCGAGAACCGAGGAATCGGTCTCATACAGCGTTTCATATACTGACCGTGACAGCGCGTGGAGCTTTTCGGAACTCATCAGGATCTTTTCTTCCCGGAGCAGCTTCTCATCTTCATCCGGAAGCGGATTGACCTGCCGGATTTCCTTCAGTTGCGACGTGTAGAATTCATGTTTTTCCTTATAGGAGTCCCGGTTCCGGATCAGGTCTTGCCTGCGTTTCATCAGAGACTGGATTTCATCGTACACCATCCGGATCGATTCCAGCTCTTTGCCGTTCCGTACGAATGAATCCAGGTAATCGATATGGAGTTCCGGCCGCAGCAGGCTTTGGTGTTCGTGCTGCCCGTGAAGATCCGCCAGAACATCGCCGATCTGTTTCATCGCCGAGGTTGAGATCATCATATCGTTCACAAAACACCGGTTCTGGCCCTTTGCTGTTATTTCCCGCCGCAGGGTGACCGGTGACTCCGCCTCAATTTCAAGGTCTTTCAGAAGGGACAGGATCACAGGGTTATCCCGTATGTCAAACACCGCCTCGATCACGGCGCGGTCCGATCCCGAACGGATCAGCTCAGAGGACGCCCGTTCCCCGAGCACCATCGACAAGGCGCCGATCAGAATGGATTTTCCGGCGCCCGTTTCCCCGGTGATCACCGTCAGACCGGGATCAAAATCAATATGTGACTCCCCGATCAGCGCGAAATTTTTTATGAATAAGGACTTTAACATGCCTGGAGAAAATTATTTTCGAATGACAGCTATTTTTCCGGTCATTTTCCTGAACCGGATTGAAGCGCTTTCACTGGGATAAACATGATAAATATATATCCCGCTTGCCACATTTTGTCCTTTGCCGTTCTTTCCGTCCCATGTGACAGACGCCGTTATGGTCGCGACCGAGATTTTCTTTACGATTTCGCCGGCAAGGGTCATGATCGTGATATTGGATTTGTCCGGAACGGATAAAAAGGATACATAATCGTGCTGACCGATTATAAACGGATTCGGATAAACGGTGACGTTTTCACCGGCAGACGCACTGGCCAACGGGTTTTTCAGCCTGGACAGTCCTTTGTTGTAACTCCCGAAATAAAGATACAGCCCGTCAGGGTCGGAGGTGATGCTGATAATATTGTTATCTACGATTCGGCTGTTGGATATATTATAATGAACCCAGTTTCCGTTTGAAGTCAGAAGACTGACTCCTTCCGCGGTTGCGATCCATTTGTTGTTGAACTTATCCACATGAATGTCCTTGATATACTCGCCCTTGGGCCCATCCGGATATTCGTATTTCGTGCTGAAAAAACCATTGTATGACTGCAAGCCCACATCCGTTCCGATCCAAAGGGTATAATCCCTGTCTTCAGCGATAGCCGTAGTGTTGTTGCTTATCAATCCGTCGTTAATCGTATAATTGACCACACTCGTCGAACTGACATCAAGTAAACTGCCCGAAGGACGGAGAATCAGCAATCCCTTGCCGATGGAGACTATATCCACGGCATAAGTTGTAACCCAATACTGACCGTATGAATCATAAAGGATGCGAAAGGGATTGACACAATTAAGAAGCTTTGAGGGCGTATAATAATAAAACTGATTCGTTGCCGGATGATATACCGCAAGGGCCCTTTCGGTATCGCAGGGTTTATTCACCGATATCAGGATGTTATTTCCCGGGCCTTTGAATATATTATTAATCATGGTGACGCTATTGCATTGCCCCGTGGGTTCCTGGTAAATGGCGAGCCCGTTCGTGTAATCGATTTTCCGAACCGTTTTTGTGGCGGGATTGTATGCGGCAAGACCATGAGACCAGCTTCCAAGCCAGATTTTGCCCGAATCGTCTACCGTTACATTCTGAAAATTATTCGTGGGCAAATCCGGCAAACCGGATGAATGAAAATTTTCCCATTTATCGTTTCGCGTATCAAGTTTGTAAAAGCCCGGCCCGGGTATGCCGTAAGCACTCAGGGAACTGCACCACAAATTCCTCTGGGAATCGAATTTGAGGCCTGAAAAATAATTCGCTCGGGGTGTGTTGGGTGTATAGCATTTCCAGGCGTCATCATAAACGCAGATATCACTTCGGTCGCTGATCAGGGTGTTTTTCCCGCCGACAGATCCTGTAAAAAACCTTATCGAAAATGAATTACCAAGGGAATCGGACAGGGTAAGATTCAGGTTTTCCCATGTTCCCGTTTCATATCGATATACGGACGAGGCGTTATACGCGTAAAGATCTTCACCCTGCGCAAGCAGCGTGTAATTTCCGGAGGGTAAATTTCCGGTTACCGCCTCGAACCATCCGGTAAGATCGTTAAACCTGAATATACGCTGATTATTGGTCGAAACATAAAGCTGATCCTGATAAACCACAAATGATTTCATGGAAGCGGAAGTCAGTCCCTGGTTATTGCTGTACACAGTCCACGCAGCCGGAGACTGGAAATTCGACTGGTACCGGTTCGCCTTCGCAATGGAATTCGATGTCATACACCAGATATACCGGGAATCGGAAACGGAGGAAAGGACCTGAGTGCCTGAATTCAGGGTTCCCAATCTTGCGGCAATTCCGATCACGCTGAGCTTTTCCAGGTCAAAAAGTACAAAACTTCCGGAAGTTGCAATGAACAGGGAATCGCCGTCTGCGGACATATCATTTATCAAAGTACCCGTTAAGGAAGAAACCAACTGCCATTGCCTGCTGCTCAGACTGAAAAAATTGAGAACGCCGTCGCTTCCAGAGGCGATGATCCGGCCACCGCCCGTATCCACGGTTATGCTCCCGCATTGATTATTGCTGATACCGTCTGTATTCGAAAAAAGACTGAAATTTCGTGACTGTAAAGAAAATTCGGTTACGCCTCCCCCGGTGGCATACCAAACTGAATTCTGATACCGGACTGCATCCCTGGTTTCAAAAGCGGATGTATAAGATTTCCAGTCCCGGTCAGACTGGGCGATAACTGAATGATACTGCAGAAATATAAGCGTTAAAGCGAAAAATATCCGGAAAAGAGATAAACGAATCAATAACATGAATTGCCTTACTTTAATTTCTTTAATACCTGAATCATTTCCATTGCTGTCATGGCAGCTTCCCATCCCTTGTTACCCATTTTCGTGCCTGCCCGTTCGATGGCTTCCTCAATCGTTTCGGTTGTCAGAATTCCGAAAATGACAGGAATGCCTGTGTTGAGACTCACATGTGCAATGCCTTTGGTTACTTCATTGGCGATATAATCAAAATGAGGCGTGCCACCGCGGATTACGGCTCCGAGACAAATAACGGCCTCGTATTTCCCGGATGATGCCGTTTTCTGTGCGGCTAATGGTATTTCAAATGATCCCGGAACCTTGATCAGTTCCACATCGTCCGGATTTCCGTCATGCCGGACCAGGCAATCAATTGCACCATCCAGAAGACGGTCAGTTATAAAAGAATTGAACCGGCTTTGGACGATAGCTATTTTTGTGTTCTGAGCCGTAATTTTTCCTTCTATGGCTTTCATAAGGTTTCCTGCATTTTATTAAAATTTAAGTTGAAGTGACGATGCGTAAACCATTCTTCGGTCAATAAATAACGGATGGATCCTGAATCCAAGAGTAACCTTTTCCGATTCCCTGTTTTTTCTTTTAACAGTCCAGGCAGCATCCAGCGCGCTCAAAAAACGGTTAACAAGGAAAACGCCGGTTAAATTCCTCGAATACCGGAAATACCGGTTGCTTGTGTTCCTCATGCCGCGGTATTTGATCATCCGGGTAGTGAGTTCTTTATAAGTGTATCCTGTCGGTGAATCGCCGGGAGTATAATCCGGATCAATTCCCGGTCCTGCATCTGACCAGCCAAGTGCGAACTGTTCGGGATATTTATAAATCATCTCGTAGTACTGCTGCATTCCGCTGCCGTACAAATGATGCGTCGAAACTCCCGTTTTTGTTCCCCACTGGCTTTCGGCCTGATACAATTTTTGCTTGTCGATCCCGGCGGATTTGCGTCCCAAGTCACCGTCAGGCAATCCAAGCTGGGATTCAATGAATGAAAGATACTTGTCAACGTCCCATTCTTTGTTGGCATAGGTTTCAAATTTGTCTTCGTATTTTTTTCCCTGTGACTTGTAATTAAAATATAAACCCCAGCTTATCGCCTCAAGAGCCATAAAACCTATGCCTTTGATCAGGCTTTCATTTCCCTTCCGGGCGTATAATTCCCCTGCACCGGGTAAGGCAAGGGAAAACAGCACAGCTTTCGGAACTGATTTCTTTTTTCCTGCACTTGAAAAGGAAAGTTCCTTATCCTGAATTCCCGGTTTTCCGGCGAAAAAAGAGATACCCTTTTTCAGGTCTTCCTGTGAGGAAATGGCTTTCATGGTAAAACCCGGATCTTGATTCTGAGCGAACGAAGATAATACGCAACCGGAAATGAATAAAACCAAGCCGGGAAATATGCAAAAACACTTACTTTTTCTCATCAAGCATTTTCTTTTCTTCTTCGATCAGTGTTAAATTAATCGCAGACATGGTTTCACGGCCTGAAAGCATATCTTTTATCCTCACTTCCAGTGTCGCGACGCCTTTAGGAAGTTCGCTGACGTCAAATGCAATATATTCCTTTTCATGGATCGATTTACCCTCTTTCGTCGTAATGGAAGAGGTGCCCGCATCCTGCTTCGAACTGAAAAGACCCGCGACCGAGCTCAGGAAGGATTGGTTCTGTTCGGACATCTTAATTGAATAGGAAACCTGGTAGGAGCTCTTTCCTTCATTGTTCAGGGTAAGATTATATATTTCGTAGTAAATCCATAGCGGTTTTGTCCTGACGATACCCGCTGCCGGGTTCGGGACGACACGCAGATTGCTTTTCGGCTTGAGATAACGGTCTTTGCTCAGCGTGGACTCGACATACTGGGCGATTTCAACATTGCTGACCGTGAGCGTATCGCCGGAATAATCCCTGACCGAGATCATGAACTGGTAGATGCCTACCCTGTCCTTCTCATTGTTCCGGATGTCCAGCGCTAGATTGTATTTTCCGGGTTCCAGGCTGTCGATGACAAGCTGGTCCAGGAAGAAATGCGTTTCCTTCTCGGTCGTTGCCGCTGTGATGGTGTAAGAACGCTCTACATTTCGTATTTCGTTATATTTCGGGTCGTAAGCCTTGAGGATCAGGTTCAGGGTGGTATTATGCTTATCGGGATGGCTGATGCTCGGGACAAACACCAACTGATTGAACGGAATGGTATAGTAGAATTCAAGGCGTGAAAGTCCCGGTGACGACCGGAACGAGGCGACATTGAAATTAATCGGAAGATGCGGCGCGCCGGCATCGAACTCAAAGAACTGTCCGCCGCTGAATTTGGTGATGCCCAGATCGTCCTGCCGGTATTCATTCGTCTGCAGCATACGCGACGCGTTATCCAGCAGTCCCTGGTAGGAAGTGACCGATCCGGTGCCCCAGGGCGTCATCCTTAGTTCATCCTTGATCCTGCGGACCTCGGCGTCACGCTGGGCACGGATTTTCATGGCCAGTGTCATGTATACGGGATGGTACATCGACCGTTCCTCGAACATGTCGATGATATCCTGGGTCCGGGCTGAATTATCGACCGCTTCAAGCAATGACCGCATCTCGAACTGGGCTCCCATGTTGACAAAATCGAGCGTCAGTCCGCTCTGGATTTTATCATATACCCAGGTTTCATTTTCCCTGATGCTTTGCTTGGGTTTGCCTACGTAAAGGACATCCGGTTTGCCCCAGCGTACGTACACCATGCCACGGTCGTCGTAATACGGCGAAAGCGTCTTTGTGTAACGGGTGCGCGCGATATTCAGCCGTCTGTAATGCTCGACCAGCCGTTCATTGACGAGATCTGTAGGATTCGGGTCGCGGCGCTTCCAAAATATTTTCATGAAATCCAGCTGAACAAGTCTAATGCTGTCCCATTCAGCTTTTGCTGTACTGTCGATATCCTTCAAATCAATAAAAACGGAACCTGGGGATTTTGTTTTATAATATTCAATAACTTTGTTCTTTTTCTCAGTCCATAAAGTCAGGCTGTCCCATTTTGTTTTCTCATCCCTCGTCGCGATATCTGTCACATCAACAAAAAGGGAAGTGATCCTCTTCTCCGACTGAATATCGTTGAGACCGGCGTAAAAAGCTTCGGAAGCCTCCTCCGGCTTGTTCATTTCCATGTAGGTCATTGAAATGCGTATCAGCGGCCACGTATCGTGAATGTTCATCAAAGCGCCCTGCTTGAAAGCATCAATTGCCTTGTCATATTGCTCAAGGCGGATAAACAAATCCCCCAGCTGCATCCAGATATTGTCGAACCCGAAAGTGGAATAGGAATCCGCATCATTCTTGATTTTTGAGAATTGCTGTTCAGCTTTTTCGTAATTCCCGTCCAGTTTTTCGAGAATGCCTCTCAAAAAAACCGATTCATGATCGGCTGACTGTTCCTTGTCCCAGCGATCCAGGGCGAAACGGGCTTTTTTGAGCTGGTCTCCGAACAGTTTCGCGAGAATTCTCAGGCCGCCGGACATGTCGTCCAGTTTCTGCAGTTCTGAAGCGGCAAACGGTTTTAAATAGGCCAGAGACATGGTGTCCACGGGCGATTTCTTATCTTTTTTCTGGGTGAAGACGGGTTCTGCGGCGGCCGATAACAATAAGAAAACGATTAGCCCCCCCAAGAGAGCGGTCATTTTGATCTTCATGATATTTGTTCCTGATTGATGATTCATACAATTATTTAATATAAATTTCCGGTATTCAAAATGCAAATCAAATCAATAAAAAATTGATAAATTAATCCTTGCATATATGACTGGGATATTATTACAATAGTTTAATAGAACCAATTTTTTTATGATAAAAGGTCAAAGAATCCCATGAAGAATATTTTTTCGATAATAAGCGGTATGCTGATTTTATCCAATGCTATTTTATTTTCCCAGACCTCACAGATTGCCTTTCAGGGTTTTGAGGGCAGCGGCAGCGATACATGGGGAATCACAGCAGGATCGGAGAAAATATCAACAACCGCCGGGTCATCCGATTACCCCGCAAACCAAAGGATCAGAACGGGAATTAAATCATGGCAGCTGAGCAATATGACCGACTCCCTATTGTTAGAAACAAAAAACATTGCTGAATATGACAGCGTTCAGCTAATTATTCGGCTGTCGTCTCCGGCGACTGCCGATAACCAGGGAACCGAATTCACGGACAGCGTAAATGTTTTTTGTTCACTTGATGGAACCAGCTTTTCCCCGCTTTCAGATATCACCGTCACCGGTTTCTCTACAAATAACGCTCGTTGGGGGTATGATGCGGTTTTGACTGCGCAAACGACCACCGGCAATCACGCCTTGTATTCCTCGCCTCAAACAGGAACCAGCACGAACAATTACTCGACTATAAAAATTTCCGTTCCGGACGAAGCCGCATCGATTGCCTTAAAAATAAAAGCGAAAACGAATAATGTCGCCGAATTCTGGTGCATCGATGATATATCCCTTACCGGCGTCCCCGCGATTTCAGGCCCGACGATTTACCAGCCGGTATCGCCTCAGAATTTTTCAACCACGACCGGTGTTCCGGATACGAATACCGTGAATGTATCCTTTTCATCGCTTGTCAGCGGAATCTACCCGTCCATAACCGGAACTCACGCGTCGCTCTTTACGGTCATTCCGGATTCCGTAATCGCCTCAACGCCCTCACCGTATGGGTTCAGAGTCATTTATTTACCGGATGCAACCGGAACCCATTCCGCGACACTCACCTTTTCCTCCGCCGGCGCTACATCGCGTACAGTAACACTGAACGGCGCGACTCTGGCCAGCGAACCCGCCGCGCAACCGACAAATTTGATTTTTTCAGCCGTAACCAACACTTCGTTCACGGTCAGTTACGCAGCGGCTTCGGGAAGCCCTGCCGGTTATATCTCATTGAGGAAAACCTGCTCCGCGCCTTCGTCCAATCCCGCTGACGGAACTTCTTATTCTGCGGGTAATACCATAGGTGACGCTACGGTCGCGTATGTCGGCAGCGACGTCACTTTTAACCAGAACGGCCTGAGCGCGGGAACAACGTATTATTATAAGATCTATTCCTATAACGGAAGCGGGAACGGAACAAATTACCTGACCGTAAGTCCCCTCTCAGGGTTCCAAATAACAACCGGCGCGGGCGCGGAGATCATTTTCCCGGGCGTTTACGGAGACAGCCTTCTGGCAAGGCTGGTAGCGTCATACAAGCATAACAACCCTCTCGGATATGATGGCGCGCGCCAGAAAATGTACGCGAACATTGACAATCACAACGACACCGTGACCTGCGTTTACACCGGGTACCGGATCTATATCCCCTACAACTCTGCCAATGCCTCTTCACTAGCCGGCGCGCAAAGCGTCAATTGCGAACACACCTACCCTCAGTCCAAGTTCAATGAAGCATCCCAGCCAAGGTGCGATCTTTACCATCTGTACCCTACCTTCGAAGATGCGAACAACGCCAGGGGAAGCAATCCTTTCAATGAAATTCCGGATCAGCTGACCGCCAAGTGGTGGCGCGGAACCACTTACATCACAACCATACCCACAAGCAACATCGACGAATACAGCGAAAGCACTTCCACTGAATTTGAACCCCGGGAAGACCATAAAGGAAATGTAGCCCGTTCCATGTTCTATCTCTATACGATGTACAAATCAGACTGCGATAACGCCGATCCGTCATTTTTCGGACCCCAGAAAGACATTCTGCGCCAGTGGCACTATCAGGACCCGGCTGATACGGCCGAACAGACCAGAAACAATGCTGTTGCTTCATATCAGGGAAAGAAAAACCCATTTATCCTTGATTCAACTCTTGTACGACGGGCTTATTTTCCTGCAGTTATCGGTATCGGTGAAGATCAGAATGAAACCCCGGCCGATTTCACTTTGTACCAGAATTATCCGAACCCGTTCAATCCATCAACGACTATCACTTTTGACCTAAGAAAATCGCAATATACAGAATTGAAAATATTTAACACACTGGGCCAGGAAGTTAAAACCCTGTGCATTGGGTTTTTAGCGGCAAATACTTACCGGCTTTCATGGAATGGCAAGGATTCTAATGAACGGCCTGTATCGTCCGGTGTTTACCTGTACAGGCTCAAAACCGGCAATCAATCAGTCATTAAAAAATTACTCTTGCTCAAGTAATTATTTTATTGTATTATCTTAAGTCTGATAACAGGTCCCTATGCATGCCAATATTCTTTTAAATAATTGATGACCTTTCTATACTTTGTGCAAGTTATCTTTTGTACCGAGATTAAACAAACCATGAAAAATTGCTGCATTTGAAACAACTTTTCTCGCTGTCAGAAGCCGTTTCGTCAACAGCTTTTGTGATCTTCATCAATAATTGCTGCCTAAATTCAATAATTTTCTATATCCAAATTATCTGCTTTTTTTGGCCCGTTTGTTGCAAAATCTGTATAATGTACCAAAGACAGGTGACCCTATGAACGAATCACATAAATCCGCCCAGCAATCTGCGACGAGGATACTGATAGCCGATGACGAACCTCTGATGCGTTCTGTCACGGTAGAAATTCTGCGTTTATCCGGATATGAAACCATCAGCGCGGAAAACGGGCGTCAGGCGCTTGAAGTTTTAAAGAGCCAGCCGCTAGAACTGGTCATCACCGATGTTATGATGCCGGAAATGAACGGTCTTGAATTGCTCAGACGCATCCGGGAAGAAATCAATCCTACCCTCCCAGTCATTATCGTATCGGGCTCTTTGCTTCAGCCGGCCCGTGCCCTTGAGGATGCGTTTACGCTTGCGTTGGAAAAACCCTATGATTTCAATGTTTTGCTTGAATCCGTGCATCAGATGATTCAGAGATACAGACAACTCATGCTTCAGGATATCCAGTTCGGGAAAAAGTCTGCATTCGCATAATACCTGTCATACAAGTAAACCGCAGTAAGCGGTTCGTTTGCTGAATTTTAAGAAATATAATACTTTATCGGGCAGTCATTCATTATCGTCATGTGACTGGACACATTACAATGTTTCATTCCGGGTCAACATGTACCAGAAGCACCTCATCCACTCCGTCGACTTCGTTCAGCCTTACGCGAACTTCCTCATCAATCGAAGTGGGAATCAGCTTGCCGGTGTAATCGGCCTGAATCGGCAGTTCACGATGGCCCCGGTCAACCAATACGGCGAGTTCGACTTTCAGCGGCCGTCCGAAATCCATGATTTCATCCAGAGCCGCCCGGACGGTGCGACCAGTGTATAAAACATCGTCAATAAGCACGATGCTTTTTTCGCTGATATCGAAAGGAATATGGCTTGTCTGAACCAGAGGCTGTTTCAGTTTGGCGCGCCAGTCATCGCGGTAAAAAGTGACGTCCAGAATCCCGATTTCGTTTCTGAAATTCTCAATTTCAGAGATTTTCTGAGCGATTCTCCGGGCAATGAATTCTCCCCGCGTTCTCATACCGATGAGATACAGGTCTTTTACGCCGTGGTTTTTTTCTATGATTTCATGCGCCATTCGGGTGATCACCCTCTGAACGTCCTGCGCATCAAGCATGACCGCTTTGGTTTTGTAATTCATTTGCCTGTTCCGGAAAAGTTAATCTTATTCGTAAGTATAATAACCCGTGACCATTTTGTCAATTAAAGTTTTGATTTTTTCATCTCATTTCTGGTAAGATAGAAAAAAGGGCCGGATGTCAAAACCACATCAGATCCTTTTCGTATTTTGATTCAAATCAGGATTATTAAACCTTAAGTATCAATTGAAACAGATTCCAGAAATTTGTTTAAATCCTTTTGCTCAAATTTTCCCATTACCCATATTTCATAAAAGACGCCTTTAAATATTACCGCCCGGTATTTCATGTCCAGGTAAATACCATCCTTTTTAACAGTCCAATTTGATTCATATCCCCTTGAACCCCTGATTTGCCAGATTTTATCCGAACCCGGCGTAGCTTCATATTTGTTACGGGTATATTCGCTTAATTGCTTCGCATAGGCCTGCATTTTCGTGTTATCCTTGAATTTCGCCATTTGCTCCGAAGATATTTTTTCAGCGGTTATAGCCCATTCAATTTTATCGAATTGCAATGCCAAAGCGAGTTTATCAGGACGATCCGGAAATGTTTGTTTTGCGGGTTCAGATGGAAATGAGGCGCTTGTCTTGTATTCTTTCAAAGTGTAATTTTTCCACAAGGCAACCATATTTTCTTTGCATTTATCAGACGAAGCATTCATGACCGCATCCACATCTTCTTTTTTTGTATAGATGCTTAATTGGATATCGCTTATCTTTAATGCGCCGTTAAAAGAACCCGTTCTGATTCTTGAGAAAGTCTGACCGTATTTTGGGAAAAACTGCACCATGTAATCGGCATCATTTCCCTGCTGATGTTTGATATCCGGGGTTTCGCAGTAATGATCACCGTAATTTCCCCGCGGGAGGGAGACCATTTTTTTTACGGTCTCGATAAGCTTTAAGCCGTTTTCATTCAGCATATAGCTTCCGCAATTCAAGAAATACGCGGGTTGCAATAATGAAATAAACACATATTCAACTTCTTCGGCTTTTGCCTTCCTTAAGAATTTATGCAACCACCAGGCCATGTCCTGCGCTTTGGCAAATTTCGGGATTTCAACTTTAGGCAGGCTGTTAAAGTATGTGACGGCATTTTCTTTCCAGGCTTTTACACCTAAAGTATTGCACGTCCAGTAGTCCTGTTCCTGGGAGGATAATGTTTTTTTCTCGTATGTTTTTGTCTGAGTATTGGACCGGTTAGCGGTTCCTTCCGGAAAACCTTTCCAGGGCTGGTTGATTCCGTCCCGTACAAACTTAACTTCAAATACATCCTGACGTTTTTCCAAATCGGTGCCATTGATACAAGAATAATCGGCCAGCACCTTAAAATGAACTGATTTACCCTCATCGCCTACCGGAAAGTAGAAATGATCACATTGATAACAGGGATACTTGTCGGTGATGATGGCTTTTATCCCGTTAAATTCTGTAATGTAATTTGCCAGATAACTTGTAAAGAATTTTAAAATATTTTTATTTACCAATTCCTGAACTTCATTTAATGCCGGGGGTTTTAGATCTCCGACCAACCATTCCTGTGATTTTGTGATTTCAGAAAATACATTTTTACCGCTGGTAATATCATAAGTCACGACTAAATCCCGGTGATGAGTAACATTATGCCCTTCAATTTTTAATCCGTTAGAAGCTGTAACATAAGCGTAATAATATTTCCGGTTGGGTATATAGGACTTATCGATTTCAATTACCCCTTTATCCCTTTCGATTACTGTTACGCCCTGATATTCCTTCAGAACATCATTCTTTACGGTTGAAAAGGGAGCCTGGCTGAAGAGAACAGGACTGAAGGCTAAAACTGAAAACAATATCAATGTGTTAATTAATACTTGTGATAATTTGTCGTGATGGAATTTCATAGTTACTCCTTTGCTTTTTTACCTGTTTTAATGGTTAGTGACTCATTCCCTTCTTCAATTGAGATTAGAATAGTAATCGATAGAATGCAAAACTTTCGAAATATCTTCCAAATTATTATCAGGATATTATGACCAGGAAAAAATTAAAACTTTTGATTAAAAATAGCAAGTTTTATTTGGTCGGATACCCGTGACGTTTTTAATAACCTGACAAAACAACGTACTTATCGCCTGGATTTTCACACTGAACTGAAATGATAGTAGATTTCATCATCTGCAACCGCCTCTCTGATGAACGAAATAGCGCCAAGCGCTTTGCATGAACTGAATAATTCCTCTTGCATTTAAATTATATTTTTTTTATAGTGCTCCGTTCTTCGCACCCGTAGCTCAATTGGATAGAGCATCTGACTACGGATCAGAAGGTTTTGGGTTCGAATCCCGACGGGTGTACAATGAATCAAGCCAGTCAACGTTCTGCCGCGACTGGCTTTTTTGTACATAACGGATTGACGACAAATCATTCAAATATGCAAGCCGTTGAAAAAGAACAGAACAGAATGCGCCCTGATGCAGGACTTCTGATCCTTGTGCCTGTTTACAACGGCGCACGGTCCATACGCAGGGTAACCGACTCTATTCGTGCGGCACTTCAGGAGTCTTCCATACCTTTTTCTCTGCTTGTCGTCAATGACGGATCCACCGATTCGACTGAAAGGTTCTTATCTGAAAACCGGATCCATTACATTTCCCACACCAGGAACCAGGGCAAGGGTGCAGCGCTGAAAACAGGATTCCGATACGCACTTGACAACGGTTATACTCTCATCGCTACCATTGATGCGGATGGACAGCATGATCCCAGATTCCTTCCGGAAATGATCCGGAAAGCGACAGAGGAAAACTTTGACCTGGTAATAGGAACACGGAAGAAAGAACCGAAAAAAATGTCGCCTGCCCGTATTTTTTCAAACACGCTGACGTCATGGCTGATTTCTTTGAGAACCGGATGCAGGATACCCGACAGTCAGTCAGGTTTCCGGATCATACGCGCCGAATCCCTTAAGGCCATCACACTCAACACCAACCGGTATGAAACCGAGTCAGAAATACTGATCCGCGGCGGAAAAAAAAAGTGGCGGTTCGGCTTTGTCCAGGTTTCCACGATCTACGCAGATGAAACCAGCCATATCCGGCATTTTCTGGACACATGGCGTTTTATAAAAATGTATTTCAAAACTATCTTCACTTAACAGGAAACTTATGAACCCTGAACAAAATCAGCCGACACAAAAAAAGCATTTCATCCGCCGGTTATATGACTGGGTCCTTCACTGGGCACACACACCCTACGGAACGCCGGCGCTGGCCGTTCTGGCATTCTGCGAATCCTCGTTCTTTCCCGTTCCGCCCGATCCCCTGCTGATGGCTTTATCGCTCTCCAGGATCAAGCAAAGCCTCTGGTATGCCGCGATTTGCTCATTCTTTTCAGTTTTGGGCGGAATTGCGGGATACTGGATCGGTATGGAACTCTGGCATTTATTTTCAGATTTCTTTTTTACCTATATTCCCGGTTTCACTCATGAGATCTTCGAAATCGTACGACAGAAATACAACGATCACGCCTTTTTAGCCGTGTTTACAGCCGGGTTTACGCCCATTCCTTATAAAGTCTTTACCATAAGCGCCGGCGTTTTTGAAATCGGATTTTTCACATTTGTACTCGCATCGGTCATCGGGCGTTCCATGAGGTTCTTCCTCGTCGCCGGCCTGATCCGCATGTTCGGTGAAAAAATCAAGCGGTTCATCGATAAATATTTCGACTGGCTGTCGGTCGCGTTTGTCGTATTACTGGTTCTGGGATTCGTTGTAGTGAAATTACTGGCGGATTAATGTAGATTTTCCCTACAAAAAAACTCTGATTTAAATGGATCAGAGTTTTTTTTTGAAACGTTTAATATTTATTTGATCAGTGCCAACTTTCGGGTCTTGACGAAATCTCCGGCTTCCAGCCTGCAGAAATACACACCGGACGTGACTCTTTGGCCCTGGTCGTTTTTCCCGTCCCATGTAACCGAATGAACGCCGGATAATTTCTGTGTATTGACTAATGTTCTGACTTCCTGACCCAGAAGATTATATATCTTCAGACTGACTTTCGTGGATTGTTTCAGTTCATACCGGATCGTAGTCGAGGGATTGAACGGATTGGGATAATTCGGATACAATTTACTGACTAATGGGATTAATTCTTTGTCCTCATCAATATCGACAGGTATTGTCATACGTAAATGAATCCAACTATCCCGGAAAAGAGAATCATTTGATTTAATCTGCAAATATCCGTTATAATCACCTGGTTCATCTAAACACCAATAAATCTTGATTGTGCTACTGTCATATGGTAATATAGTTCCGTTTGCAGGTGATACCTCAGCCCAGGGAAAACCTATTTTTCCCAGCTCAAGTCCCCATAATCGGTCGTGCATCCCTTGCAAAACACCAACCATTGTCGCTTCACCTGGTACAAATTGATTTGTGATAAATAATCCTCCCGCAACATTGTTGCCACCTGCTGTGATTTTAGTCAAAATATCAAATTTTATGCCCGTATAAGATAATGTTTTTAAATCGTACTGAAAAACATATTGTGGATTCCCTGCACCAAGTCCCTGCGACCAAAACCATAAATACGGGCCTCCCTCTGTATAAGGATCATAGGCTGCACCATAAAAGCCCAGATACCAATTTGATATTGTTGCTATGGTAGACCCAGTCATACTGATACATCTGGGTTGTATGTCAGAATTGCCAATCCATAGACCGTTACGCTCCGGATCATATGTAATATATCTCACCGATACGGGTGAAGTGATGGTGCCTACTAATGTCCTGGTCACAGGATCAATTTTCGCAATCGTTGTGGTATTCTGTCCGGCATATACATAGGTTCCGTCAAACGCAAAACCCCGAACTCCCGTTACACCCACTATAGTAAAGCTTCCTATCAGTTCCCTGTCAAGGGTAAATCTGCAAATATGATTACTATTCCATTCTGATGTCCATATTTCATTGTTCGTAACACACACACTTAACATGTCATCAAATCCGGTCAAATCGAATAAATTCTCATTAAACTCTACATCCCATTGGGCTTCAGTGTCGAATCGCCCATATGTGGATTTCAAGATCGGGCTAACACTCCGGAGTACTGGTGTTTTGTTCAATTCTTTTACATCAGTCTTCTTTTCATTCAAAGGAGACTTCATGAAAAAATTATTTCTTTCAACAATCGAATACATCAGGCTTTTGTTGCTTTTATTTACAATTTTAAACGTTGAACTGTCAAGCATCTGCCCGATGGTAAAAGACATCTGTTGTGCCGTATCTGATACCCACGAAAGATAGCCTGCTATTCCTAATATGCTTTTAGAACTAATATCGAAAGGGTTGGTCGCTTTTATCTGAAAGGAATAGGCATGCCCAATCTGTAAATCTGATATTTGCCAAAGTAAGGTATCATTCATTATGTTCATTCCGGTGGGCGGGTTTTCCAATGAGTATGTAACTGGGGCATACGAATACGATGATATGGGAAAACGATATAGGGTATCTGTTATCGGGACATGAACGGTATTCAGGAACTGGATTACCGGAGCTATCGTATCGGAAGTCTTAGAAACAAACCGGATTACGGTTCCATCCTCAGGCAGATATCCATCAGCAGATACATTAAATGATGATGCATCATAAGATACAGAACTCAATCCGATACGGAAATTTCCGATTATTTGTCGGGAAACGGTAAAAGGCAATGTTGTCGCAGAGCCGACCGGATCATTGTATGTGCTGTCAAACGGTAATGCTAAATCACCGTAAACAAAAATACGTTCTCCGGGTGTAAAGAGACCGTTACCATCATCATCATTTACCCTGACACAGAGTTTTACTCCTCCGGATACAGACGTATCGGTTCCTGACCGGCTTCCGACATTATAAACTGAAAACGGCAATTGATTAGGCGCCAGCGTAGCGTTAACCCAGTAACGGCTCGAATCGCTCCCAAAACGAAATTCATAACTGTCATTTCCGGACGGGGCACCGAATTTATTCGTGCTATTAAATGCCGAATTCGGGTAATTTACGTTTGGTGTTGAGCCGAACACTTTGTACATGCCTTGTGAATTGGATTGTTTGATCAATCCGGTCGTGTCATAACCGATTAGTGTATGGGTCATCGGTAAAGTCCCTTCTGAATTCGCAACCTCTACTATACGACCAAGGTTGCTGGAAAGATAACCGTCCGAATTTTGTGAGGTTGCCTGTTTGTGAAAGATCATCAAAGTAACAATAACAAAAACCGTGAATGTTTTCATGCGCAGCTCCTTGATAGTGTTCGTTGCTTCTCGATATGTTCCGATAACAACACAATTGGATCTCGAATCGACTTCCTTTTTCTAACTTTAATGCATTAAATTTTCTATTTTAATAACAGCATTTTCCGCACCATCGCGCCATTCTGCGTTTCAAGCCTGTACAGATAAACACCTGAGGATACCGCGCTGTTCTTTTCATCCCGGCTGTCCCATTCTGCCGAATGATAACCGGGACCGAAGGAACGGTTCGCAATCGTTTTTACTTTCTGTCCGAATATGTTATAGATTGTTATTTTCACGTTCAGTACCGACGGAACTCCAAACCGGACCGTAGTTACCGGGTTAAACGGGTTGGGATAATTCTGTAACAAAACAATTTCTTTCGGCACCGTGACAAGCGGGTCAGAGATGCCGATCAGATGTCCCCGGTAGAATGTGCGCGTATTTATTTCAGTCGTATCCGTACCGTCGGATGCCCGCACTGTAAAGATATAGGGTGAACCGGTCACATAATTCCCTGAAATACTGACAACCGTATCGGAAGTCGAACCTTCCGTGCTGATGTTTTCACCGGTCAAACCCCAGATATAACTGACAGGATCATGATCCGCATCGTAGGATTTATTCCAAAGAACCGATAAAGTATCCGTATAAAACGTATCGTTATTTGCAGGATAAATAATCACAGGAGTCAGAGGTGAATCATTGACATTGGCAACGGTTACCGCAAAAGTATCGGACACGGACAGCGATCCGTCTGATGCAGTAACCCGAACCGAAGCCTGCCCGAAATAATTTTCCACACTCGTCAGATATAAACTGTCTCCCGACACAACCGGGGATACTCCGGGCAGAACAGCCTGGACCGAATAGGTCAGGGATGAGCCGTCGGAATCCGAAAATGCGTAGGACAATTTCCGGCAGAAGGTTTTTGAAAAATCCTCCAACAGTGCCGTGTCGGGAATCGACTGAGTTACAAAGGGAGCCTGGTTTCTCGGCAGATAGGACTGAAATGCCGAACGGCCGTGCGTCGCGGCCCGCAGGATTCTGGATGAGCCGATTTTCACATAACTGAAATCGATCGCAGGCACCCAGGGAATGCCGTTTTCCCTTGTCCATGAAGCACCGCTGTTGGTGGTCACGTACACGCCAAGATCGTTGGCCGTATACATCACTTCAGGGATTTCGGGATCGATGAAAAGATCGTTATGGGGCACGTCCGGAAGATTCGAGGAAATATCTAGCCAGTTCGCGCCTGCATTTGTCGTACGGTATATTTTTCCGGAACCGAATCCAGAACGGACCACATACATCGTCGCCGCATTTTGAGGATGGCAGACCACGCGGGTGATATAACGCGCCGCACCGGGAATATTTGCTGTTACGGTTGTCCACTGGGAGCCTCCGTTCGTGGACACGAATACCGGAGGAGTGGTCTGCCACTGCGCCCCGCCAATGATCATGTAATCCGGGTTCGCAGGCGATACATCAAATGATATGATAGCCGCGGTTGTCAGGTTGGATGTGGTCAGAGGAAACCATGATGAACCGCTGTTCGTAGACTTGTACGGACGGAAAGCCGCGGCGAAAAGAGTTGTATTCACTTTGGGATGCATGAAAAACGGCGCGGTCCAGGCAAAGGACTGTCCGGACGCAGAGAAGGATATATTGCTGAATGTCCCGTACGAACCTCCCGTATTGCTTCGCTTGAAGGCTCCGTATTGGGTCGACGCATAGACAATGTTCCCGTTCGAGTAATTAAAAAAAGACTCCATCCCGTCGCCGGTGCTGATGAGATCCCACGTACCCGTCCCGCCGTTCGTCGTCCGGTAAAGTCCGTTATCCTGAGCGCCGCCGATGATAATATCGGGATTGGTCGGATGCGATGATATCCGGTAATACTGCAACGTCGTCAGTCCGCTGTTCCGGTGATGCCAGCTGGAACCCGCATCGACACTCCTGTACAATCCGCCGTCGCAGCCGATATAACGGACGGAAGTATCCGAAAGCGAATACTTCATCACATGAAAGTCAACATGCATGGACTGTGACCAGTACGAACCGCCCACATAACTGAAGGTTTGTCCCCCGTCCACGGACCGCCTCAGTTCGGCGTCGCCGATGTATACCTCGTTTGAGTTACCGGGATTGACGCCCAGCAAAAGATCGTACCAACCCTGGCCGGACGAATAACGCGCCGGCGTTGGAAACCATGTCGAACCGGTATCTACGGACTTGTACAGCCATATCGAATCAGACGTGCCATTATAGATCAGGGAATACATGACCGCCGGTTCATCCTTCACAATCGCCAGGTGCATGCGGTCGACACTCGCGGAGTACGGTATTCCGCTGGTGTTTAAAGAAAAACTTATGCCGTCATTTACAGAAACATAAAGCCCGGAGCCCGACTGACCGCCTCCGATGCAGGCAAACACCCGGTTCGGAACCGCCGGATGCGGAATCACCTCAAACGCGTCATCTACATTCAGCGTGCGGGACCAAGTCACGCCGGCGTCGGAACTCCTCCACACCCCTTCATTGCCGGGATTTGCATAAAGCCAGTAACCGCTGCCGAGCGTGGCAAACACAACATCCGGATTGTAAGGACTCACGCGTATGGATGAAAAATGAGTACGGCTTCCGAACCCGTTCGTAATTTCGGTCCAGGCTGATCCACCGTCGGTCGATTTATACATTCCTTTACCATCGTAGGTATTCAGGTTAAAGTACCGCATCCATTCCCCGGATCCGGCATAAACCACATTGGGATTATGGGGATCGATTTCCACCGCCCCATAGGTCATCGACGGAAGATTCGCACCGACATCGATCCAGGAATCGCCTCCGTCCGTGGATTTCCATAAACCGCCGCTGGATACTCCTGCGTACACGGTCTGAGGATCTGAAGGATGCACGGCAATCGCCCGGACCCTTCCGCTGACCACACCCCATTGCGAGGGATACGTTGAGACAATACCAGCCGGCCCAACCGGAGTCCAGACCTGTCCATCCCTACTTTCACGGTACCTGATTTTTTCAGCCTTCATAGCCTTATCCAGCGCATCATAAGGAATCGTATCATAGGGTAAAGCGCGCTGCCGGTAGAACCATTCATGACGTTTGAACGCATTTCGTCCTTTTACTTTATCCGGAACACGATCCCAGCCGGATTGAGCAAATACATCCTGTGATAATAATACACAGGCCAATATGAAAATGCCTTTATTCAACATGAGTCACCCTGTTGTTTTGTAATCTATTATTAGTGATCGTATAAATTCAAAATGGTTTTACGTATTAATTCTAATTTTTTCAAGAAAAAACTCCGGTGCCTGCAAAACCGGGGTTCCTGCTATCTTACTTACGGACTACCTCATTAAAATCATTTTTCTGGAAACGGATTCTTTTCCGGTAAATAATTTGTACAGGTAAATGCCCGAACTGACATTATTGCCGGCACTGTTTTTCCCGTCCCAGATGACCGTATAGAAACCGGGTCCTTGTTTCTGTTGTACCAGTGTCCGGACTTGCTGGCCCAGCGTATTATAGACGTCCAGCTTCACATCACCGCCTGAATGTAATTCATAACGGATTGTCGTTACCGGATTAAAAGGATTCGGATAATTCTGATGCAACATGTTCCGGTCGGGAACTTTTTCAGTAATATCATCCTGAATCCCGACAAGGGAGATTTCCGTTTCCCATAAACCACGCCCGTAAGTGCCTGCCCGAAGCTTACCGGACGCGCTGTGAATTTCAAGTTCATTGACGATAACATTCGGCAGCCCCTGATTGTAGGTTTCCCATGTGAATCCCGCGTCCGAAGAATGAAAAACTCCTAGTTCCGATCCCGTGTATACATGATTTCCGTTATCCGGATGCAGAGTCACGCAGTTAAACGGGATATTCGGCAATCCGGCCGAAAGGTTTATCCAGTCTGCACCCGCGTTGGTGGATTTGAACACTTTCTGACCGGAAGAATAATTGGATTTTGTCACATAGACGATTTCCGGTTCATCCGGATGTACCGCCATGTAGGAAATCCCGCTGTTCACAATGGTATCCCATTTCACTCCCCCGTTGGTCGTTCGGTAAACGTAAGATGCATTCGACGCATACATGTACAGAGGGTTTTTGGCAGCTATCGCTAAAGATGTGATAGTGTTCCCTGAAAGCACATTGCTGACCGGAAACCACCATGTCCCCCGGTCTGTTGTCTTGTAGATCCTTGTTGTCGCCTTATAAAGGATTTCCGCCGAGTCCGGATGGATGATAAAAGGAGTGACCCAGGCGCCGTCCTCAAGTACACCATTGTTCACGGATGCCCAGGAAGCTCCGCCGTTCATAGTCCGGAACATATCGCCGTAATACAATTCGCCGTATGCGATGTTTTCATCCGAATAATCCACCAGAGCCTCCATACCGTCGCCGCCGTACACGTTTGTCCAGATGCCGCTGCTATACCGGTCGGTTCCGTTATCCTGGGTTCCGCCGTACATAAGTCTCGGATTCGAGCGGGATAATCCGATGCGGTAAAACTGATGGATTCCGAGACCATAGCTCAGGTCCTGCCATGTCGTTCCTCCATCTGTGGTTTTATTGATCCCTCCGTCATGACCGGCCCAGAGGTTTTCCGTTCCCGGCACATATTCAAAGACATGCTGATCCGCGTGTACATAGGGTTTTCCGCCCCCTCCGTACCAGTGGGCGTTCAGAACCCAGGTAACCCCTCCGTTCGTGGATTTCCATATGTTGACGCCTCCCGCAAAAACCGTCAGGCTGTCCGCCGGCGAGGCGGCGGTCACCAGATCATACCATCCCTGTCCCCCAGCGTCTGAACCGGATGTATTCCAGCCAAGAATATTTTTTGTCGTATTCTGCGCGATCCATGTTTTTGCCGAATCCCTTGAAATGTAGAAACCCTTGAATCCGTAATCCGTGTTGTTGCATATCAGGGCGTATACATACCCCGGTGCGGACGGAGTGACCGCCAACGCAATCCGGTATAAACCTGTTGTCGGCAAACCGCTGCCGCTAGCAAACCATGCCGTTCCCGCATTCGTGGACTTGAAGACTTTAGTACCCTGCGCGGCATACCAGATATCGGAATTGCCCGGAAACATCTCAATATCATAAAAACCGCCGGTACGGGGCTGATTCCAGCTTGACCCCCCGTCGGCCGTGTAATAAAGCCCATCCGAGGCCGCCATAATGAGAAACCGGTTATTGACGGGATGCATGACCAGCTTCCTTATGCGGATGCCTGAACTTACCGCATAACTCAGTCCTGTCGTAAACCAGGTTGAACCTCCGTCGGTGGATTTTAACACTCCGATGGAATAGGTATCGCCCGCATCGCCGTCCCCTGTAGCCACATACATCGTATCCGGGTTTTTGTGATCGATCACAATGGAGGATATTCCGAGATTCGGAAGATCATCCCATGAATTGTTCCATGTCGCTCCGCCGTTTACGGATTTCCACAGACCGCCGCTCGGAGAGCCCGCCCAAACGATATCCGGATCAAACGGATCGAAGGCAATGCAGTTCACCCGTCCCGCCCCACCGCCAACGGGATAGCTTGATTCCGGACCTAAATTCACCCAGTTGACTGAAGTATTTCTTTTTTCTTCCGGGAAAAGCCTTTGCTTTTCAGTCCAACCGTGCCAAAGAGCAGCCGGATCCAGATAGCCTTCCCCGTTGACACGCGGTTCCATGAACCATTCCCACCGCTTGAAGGGTTTCCAGCCTTTTCCTTTTACCACCGACTGATCCTTAATATTCTTGCCCTGCCAGTAGGTTTCAAAGGCTTTTTTGGCCTCATACAAATTCAGTTTTCCGTTTTGTGCGGTTTCCATCCATTGCTGGGAAAGCAGGGTATGCCTTTGGTAAACTGACATCGCCAGAATGAACAGAATCATCTTTTTTATCATGGCCGTTTCCTTCAGAAATGAGTTGGTATTAGCGTATTAAAATCATTTTTTTCGAATAAACGTTTCCGCCTGAGATCAGACGGCAAATATAAACACCCGAACCGGCTATTTCGCCCGAATTATTTTTTCCGTCCCAGACCACCGTATATTTCCCGGGGTTTTGAGTCCGGTTTACCAGCGTCTTTACGGCCTGGCCCAGCACATTATATATTTTCAGTGTTACGTATCCGCTCCGGACTGTCTCGTAGGTTATTGCAGTCGTCGGATTGAAAGGATTGGGGTAATTATAAAGAAGGCGAATCCCTTTCGGGTGATCGTTCCCTGAACGGATACTTACCGGCACCGCCGCTCCCGATACAGCGGCGACCATACCGTTCCGGCAGCCGGCCAGTATTTCCACATTTCCGTTACCATCGATGTCATTCATGAAATGAACCGATTCCGCAGCATCCGCATTCCCTCCCGTGCCGAAAGTAAAATCACTGTTAATGATCTGGCCGTTGGAACCGCTGACAACATATATCCTGTTATCATGACTTGCATAGGCAACATCGCTGATACCGTCCCGGTCAACGTCAGGGATGCGCGTCGCGCCGAAGGCCTGCATCGGAAGGTTACCGGACCAGACCGTACCGCCGTTGCCGCCGTCGATGCATACAATCGTGGTTGTACCCGTTACGGGCGCGGTAATGTCTCTGAATCCATTTCCGTTGACATCATCCAGCAGGATCAGCTGATTCGGCGTCCTTCCGTACATCGAGCCACCCAGATCGTATGTCCATACCATGTTGCCGCTTACGCCGTCGATGCGGTATATATGCTTCCAGAACCCGGCAGCGATCACATCCGCGGATGAACCCGTAACCGGGTATATGATCATTTCTTTGGCTCCTGAATTACTCGCGTCCACCGGGTATTCCCACATCAGAGTTCCTGCGGAACCGCTGAACGCGATCACCGAATTGCGCGGGGCACCCGTCGCCACGACGATATCATTCACCGAATCGCCGTCCAGATCCGAGTTTCCGATGACATTTCTTGTATGGGCTCCGGTCGGAGCCGTCCATAATGAATCCCCGTCAGTTCCGTCGAAAAGGTACACCCTTCTCCTTCCGAAGCTGCCGTTTTCATCGGTGGCACTGCTGACAGCCAGAATATCGCTGACACCGTCGCCGTTGTAATCCCCGTACGAATGCACGGCGGTGATGTCACCCAGGCCCCAGTTGATCAGGTCGTCAAAATACCAGATTACCTCACCGGTCCGGCCGCTCAGGGCGTACACGCCTTCGTTACCTCCGCCAAAGCCGCAGACGACATCGTGAAACCCGTCTCCGTTCAGGTCAGCCGTAATGATCAGGGCTTTCTGGGCGTCATCACCTTCTGTGCCCAGCGTGCCCGAATTGTTGTTGTCTTTTCCGCTGCTGAAACCCCAGAGGGTATCCGTCGCGCCCGTGGCATTCCCGTTGAGGCATAATACCCAGTAATTTTCCGTTCCGATAATGACATCATCAAAACTGTCCCCGCTCACATCCGGAATGGAACGAATCGCCTCCACGGAATAATCCTGAACAGTTGTAAAAGGGCTGTTCGGGGTCATAAAGGTCCACAGAGCCTGACCAAGCGAATAATTCGTGTCGATCCCGGTACCGGACAGACTTACTCCTGTTTCAGCTCTCACCGGATCGTTGGTAAACAGCTTCATCGTATCGATATAATGCCCGGCGGCCAAAGGTTCAAAAGTGATCCTGATTTTTATCGTAGTTGCCGAATCAATCAGCAGAGGAAAAGCAGGTTCCGTTAAAAGATCAAACCCGACTGAGTGAAAAATGATACTGTCAAGTCTCAGCTGCGGCCCGCCCTGATTGGTCACACATAGATCCCATATGGAAACGGCCTCTGCCGGCGTCGCGGCAATCACTCCGAAGTCATGGCTTTCCTCTGACAAATGCATGGCCGGATTGTCATACAATCCAAAGCCCTTCAGTGTCACACGGCTCACCGGTTTGATCGGATCACTGGAATAAATCTTCAATGTATCGATGAACTGACCGTACGATGACGGATCAAAAGTAACCGGTATTGAATATTGCTGACCCGCCGGGATGATACGGGGCAGATCGGCCGTAGTTGTAAAAAAGCCGAGCGAGTTCGTGACTGAATCTACAGTTAAATCGGCTGTTCCTGTATTTTGCAAAATAAGATTGATTGCAGAAGGATGAGTGATCCGGACATAATGAAACTCCACACTGCCTGTGACTGTCAGCGAGGGTGTTCCGGATGATTCCAAATCGTACTTATAAAGCCCGAACAGATTTCCGGGCGCTTTCGCGATCAGCCATAGAAACCTGCCGTCATAAACCAGGCCTCTCGGGCTCATTCCTCCCGACCCCTCAGGCAAAGCAATCGAATAGGCCGTGTCGTTCAGGGCGGGATCGAAAGCGAAAATCCGCTCGTCATTTCCGTCGTTGTCATCCATGACATAGTAAATATATTCTCCGTCCGAAGCTATGCCCTGCGGCTGGGTACCGTATGCAGGCACAGTATCCACCACGGTCTTCGTATTCACATTCATTTTGTACAGAGCGGCGCTTGTGTTGGGATAGTACAAAGAATACCATAAAGAAGAATCGATCCACGCGATGCCTCCAACGTATTCATAATTGATAATAATTGAATCTATCAGGTTACCTGACGGGGAGATTTTAAAAAAAGCTCCTTTACCGGAACGTTTTTTAAAATACCAGAAATGTTGTCCGTCATAAGTAAGTCCCTGACTCCCTAAAAGATAATTACCGGGATAATTCGACCTCAGGAACGCGCTGTCCGAAGGAATTCCTCCGGTATTGACATTGTAAAGATGGTAATTGAATGCGGGCGCTGTGGTCGAATTGCTGCTGATCCACAGACCGCTGTCGGACGCAAGGCCTGTAGCGGCGATCCCGTACGAACCGTAAACTCCGTTCCCGAAAAAATTGTTATTCGGAAGCGGTGTTACGGACACCAGGGACTGCGCAGCCGCTGAAGTTACGGAAAGGAGAAATAGTCCCGCCGAAAAAATAAAACGAATCATAATGTCCTCCCAAATAATGATCCATTAAAAAACATAATCCCGAAAACTTACTATCCTTTTAGAAGTTTTTTCGCATCTTCAGCATAGTCCCCGTAGGGATCCTTTTTCAGGTATTCCATGAACCATTCTGCGCTTTTTTGTTTCTGATTCATCGCTTTAAAAACAAGTCCAAGATAATAGTAATGCGCGCGGGCTTCCCTGTCACAATATCCTCGCTGCAGACGGACAGCCTTTTCAAGAAGGATTTTCGCATTCGGAAAATCATTCTTCGCGTAATAAACAATCCCTTTCACGCCGATATAGTTGAAATTCACAGAATCCTTTTCCAGTGCGGTCTCTGCGAATATCATTGCGTCGTTTAAGTTTTTCTTTGTTTTGACATACAGATACGCCAGACGGAACGCCGCGTATTCCAGGGCCGGATCGGCGTTCAGCGCCTTCTGATAGAAATCGACCGCCGTGTCGTACAATCCGGCTTCCTCGCAGTCTTTAGCGATCTCGACGCAGGTTCTCGCTTTATCAGGCAATAATCCGATGACGATGTCATACTGAGATTTCGCAAGATCGGTTTTTCCCCATTTTTCATAGACCACGCCGAGATGACGGTACGCGAAATCGCTGTACATGTCGTAATCTATGGTTTCCTTCAGCCCCGATTCGGCTTTTCTGAAATACATGTCCGCTGAGTCCTTTTTCCCGGTTTTCTGGTACTGAATGGCCATCTTGAAATGTATCCAGGCCATGGTGTCAAAATAATACGGGTTACGCCTGGATAGTTCGATTGATTTGTTCGAATGAACTTCCGCCTCTTTCAGTTTTATGCCGCGGGTCGCCCAGCGCCATGCAAGATTATTGTAAGCGCCGTTTTCCTCGGGATATTTATTAATGTTCTCAAAGAATAAAGAATCGGCAAGTTCTTCCCTGTCAGCCTCGACATACAGATCGGCGTAAATCTGGTCGAGATTCGGCAGGGAGGGATTGGTTTTTTTCACCATATCCATGGCTTCAAGGGCTTTGTCCATCTTCCGGGCTTTTAACGGACCGGTAAGAAAACGATTCCGAATCTCGCTCTGGTAAATGCCGCTCAGGTTCATGTAATTACCGACATTTTCCGGTTCGTATTTGATCGAAAATTCCGCCTGCTCGTAAGCGAGCCCGAAATCCCCTTTTTCAGCCAGATAGCCCGACAGCATATTCCTTGGCGTGGAAACCAGAGGATTGAGATTGATCGCCTTTTTAACTTCGACGATGGCTTCATCGTATTTTTTCTGTGAAAAAAGAGCGCTTGCGGCGTAAAGGTAATTGACAATGTTCGATTCATCGAGCTGTTTGATTTTCTGTGTCAGCTGAAGAACCTTGTCATAGGCGTATTGGGACAAAAGCATACCCGCGTTCCTGAGAATCAGGTCTACACTGCCCGGATTCATGTTCAATAACGTATCCAGGACTGCGGAGGCCTGATCGAACTGGTCTTTCGCCAGGTACACCATCAGCACGCCTTCCAGCGCGCCTTCGTAGTCGGGCAGGGCGGCGAGCGCCTCACGGTATTTGGTGACCGCCTGGTCGTGCTGATTTTTTCCCATGGACTTATCACCGAGCCATTTTGTCTCTACGGCCTGATGATGCGCGATCGGTCCCTCGGTCACGTTGATCTCCTTCCCGAACGGAACGACGAGCGCGCACTCGTTTCCGCTCTGCCGCCATTCCTGGAGAAAATCATCGTATCCCACCGCGTGATGATCCGCGACAGTCGGATCGTGCATGATGATCTGGTGGCGGTTCTCGTCATATCCGATAACCACCACGACATGGCCGTACCCATACGGAGTGAGAAACACGATCACTGGCATTCCATGGTCGATCTGTTTTTTCAGATCCTCAAGTGTCCCGATGTATCCGAATGCCTTGTAACGCCCGAGGCTTCTGGGATACCGGATGATATCATGTGACTGAGCGCCGGCATAATCGCTTTTGATCGCCGAATAGATGCTGTCCTGATCGATCGTATCCCTGTAAAAAGCCATGATCATGGAAAGCGAAGCCGCGGCGCACTGCGGCCCGTGCTGTTTCACATAGGGTACTCCGGAAATCACTACCCGGTCCGGAGGTCCCAGTTTTTCATGCGTAATTTCCAGAAGTTGCAGGTCATAAGAACCGGTCTGCACCTCAAGCGAAGCGGAAGTTTCCTTGAATGTTTTAGTGACAAACGAATTCTTATACTGGCGCATGAGGCCTTGCCGGGTATCAAACACGAACGATGCATTGCCTTCCAGCTGGATATACACTTTCCCGACTTCCCCGTATTTCGCGGCGTCATAACTTCCGAATACTCCGAAATATTTTTTACCTGAGGCCTCATTCGCGTCTGATTCATCAAGCACCGCTACGGCATCCACATGCCCCATTTTAAAAACGTACTGGTTCGTCTGCCACAATTCCCCTTCGGCCACGGGTTTCCGCAAATACCCGCTGTGAAGGTCTTCCATAATATTTATGACCAGCCTCTGCAGCGAATACGGGTTTTCCTCGATCAGGCCGTAGATGTGAGTAACGCCGAAAACATCCGATACCCGAAGGTAATAGGTTTTTCCTGCCGCCTTTTTTTCCATCGCTGTCAGGGCATAGCCCTGAACGGATTCAATTTCAATGGCCAGTTCAGTCACTCCGTAGGAAGTGGTATCCACAACCTGTTCCGTAAATACCACAGTGATTTCCCTGGATAAATCGCCATTCATGTCCGCCCCGAGAAGCGCATCCGCTTTTGAGAGAACTTTCAGCTGATACCTGTTTTTCTGACCCATTTTCAGCCTGGTCCCGAAATCGATCCGGGTATTGGTTTCCTCAAAATCGGTCGGATCGATACCGACGGCTTTCATGTCATTTTCCGAGGGACGGAAATAATTCGGGTTTCCCCTGATCAGGCGGTCATAGCGCTGAATGGCTCCCGCAAGATCCGACTTGTCCACATAGACTTTTGCCATCTGGTACAGGGTTTCATCGTCTCCGGGCTGCAGCATAAGCGCCGTGTCAAACTGTGCGATCGCCCGGTCGTGAAAATCGCGTTTCGCATATGCCAGCCCCAGATTATAACGGAATACAGACGCCAGCGACGTGTCCCTGTTGACTTTCAGACCGCCGATAAAGGATTTCTCGGCTTCCCTGAAACGTCCTGTCTGCAGCTGTTTTACCCCAAGCTGAAGGAACGCTTCGGCATATGCTGAATCCTCCTCCAGCGCCTTGTTCAGATAGAATTCCGCGGAATCGAACGACATCGCGGAAATTCCCCGGTCATAAAAGAAATACGCATCTTTATCGGTCTCACCGCTGATGATTTTCCGGACAGTCTGTATGTAATTGTCCACATGCGACTGACCGGGTTTCATTCTGACGGATTGTTCGTAATAACTTAGCGCCTTATCGTACTTCCCTTTCCTGAAGTAAAGGTAGGCCGCGTCCGTATATTCGTCCGCGGTGGCCCGTCCTGACCGGATCACATGCTCAAATGACGCGATCGCCTCATCATCCTTGCCAAGGACATAACATACGCCTGCGAGTTCCCTGTGGGCTAAGGTAAAATCCGGCTCCTTTGAGACGGCATTCCTAAGATATTCATATACCAGCTGATAACTGGTTTTCTTGGTTTCATCGCGACTGACATCTTCAAGCAGAAGGACCGCATCCAGATAATCCAGAAATACCTCTGAACTGAAATATCCCAGAGAGATCTTGGTCACAATCTGCCAGTAATCGTGCGCAACGGATTTATTGCCGGATATGTTCGCGGCCTTCTCAAGGATTTCTTTGGCTTCGTTCCAGCGCTGAAGCCGGATCAGCGTATAACCATATTCGTAATACATCTGGCCCGAAGGCTGTTTGGTTCTTTTCATTAGTCTGGCATAGACCGGCGCCGCTTTCTGATAATCTCTCTTGTAAAAGTAAAAATTCGCCAGCGACTGAGTGTAACTTTCATCCGTCGAATCCATGCGGACCAGCTGCAGAAAATAATCCTCAGCGACAGGATTATTCAGGGCGCGTTCGGTTTCCGCCATCCAGTAAAGGCCCTCCGGTTTTTTAGGAAAGAAGGCATGATATTGCTGCAGGTAGGTTAAAGCGTCTTTGTACTGTTCCGCATTGAACATCGCCCGTCCGCAATCCAGGTAAAGATCCGCCCGGTTCGGATCGATATAAAGCGCTGCCTGAAACTGCTGTGCGGCTTTCCTGACTTTTCCCTTTTCCTCATAGAGCCGGCCGAGCGCGAGATAGGCCTCAATGAAACGCGTATCATGCATCAGGGATTTGCGGTAGGATTTCACTGCCTGGTACCAGTAATCCGTGCCTTTTTTCTGGTATTGACGAGCCTCATTGTAGGAGCGGATTGCCTGCGGATTGCCGGTTGACAGGGAAGTACAGCCTGTAAACAGAAAAAGAACGGTCAGGCTCAGCCATATCGGATTGATTCTCAGGTTTTCGGTATTGATCATATTTTTCGATTCCTCATTTTTTTTCAACTTACCCATCTTCCGAAACAATATCCATGAAAAAATAAAAAGGGTGTTGCCCTCTGACGGACAACACCCTGACATCGGGCCGGGTCAGAAGCTTTCGGTGAATTTCTTTCCGTCGATTTTACCCGACAGGTAATCCTTCAGGACCTGATTTTCCGTTCCGGATTTGACCTGCCCTACGGCCTTGATATACTGGTTCATGTTGATCGTACCGTCATTCATGGCTTTTTTCAGTTTGCTGATTTTATCATCCTGAGTCATGGATCCGCTTTCTTTCTGAAGAATTCGGGTCAGCTTGACTTCCCCGGTTCCGACCATTTGGGGTTCCTGCTTGACATTTTCATTCTTGCGGGCTGTTTTAGAAACGCGGTCCCTGAGGTAATTAAACACCTCCGTTGATGTGACCCAGCCGTCGTTGTTTCCGGTCTCGTTGTCACTGTCCGCTTTTCCGGTCATGGCTTCGAGAAGGAAATTCGTAAACAAACCGTGTTCTTTTTCTGGAAAATCGAAAGCGGACTGGTCATTGGCCGCCGCGGTGATGAATATGCGGCCCTCACCCTGCGCCTTGATTATTTCTTTCGGGACAATGTTGATTCCGCGGGCTCCTTTTTTCATGAAAGACCGTCCGGACCCCGTGAAACAGGCATCCAGAGCAACAAATACGTTTTTCGCCTTTACTTTCCCGAGTTCCTGCTGCAGATAGTCGATGCTGATGCCGGTTTCTGAAATAAATTTCGGCTGACCGTCATAAGGAATCAGATAGGCTGTCCGGACATTGCCCTGGTCATCCTGCTCCGGAGCGCCGTGGCCGGAATAATAAAAGATCAGTGTCGCGTTTTCATCGTCAATTCCCTGATTGACCAGCCAGCCCAGGGCGACTTTCACTTCCGTCAATGACGCTTCCTCACCCTTGAGGAACTTGACATTCGACGCAGGCAGTCCGCCGACAAGATTGTTGGTCAGAAGCGCGTAAACGCCCGCCGCGTCATTGACTGCGTAATTCAACTGAGGAACATCCTTGGACTTGTAATCACTGATGCCTACAATCACGGCGTAAACATTGTCCCGCGTGGGCAGTTCGATATCCCCGATGTTTGTCTTCATCTTTCCGATTTCATTATTCATCCGGTCAACCGCGGCTTTGACTTTATCTTTCAGGTTCGTGCTGATCATTCCGGTATTGTCGGTTGAAGTCGTAGTCAGTGTGGATGCCACGTCCACGACCACTTCCTTCTTGTAATCCGTGCCGAGGCTCAGATTCATGTTTTCGGTCCGGTTGAACTTGGTTCGTTTTTCATTGATGTCCAAGGCGAGGGGAAGCGATGATCCACCGATGGCATCGTTATAATTGCCGCTGACGGCAAAAACGAAAACCCCTTTTTTGATCTCACCCGGCTTGATTTCACCCAAGTCAGCGGAGGATTGGGAAACCATAATGCTCTGATCCGTTGATTTCAGGACCGTTTTAACATTCCCGGCCGTACCTTTACCGCCATTAGCGATAAAAACTGTTATTTCAATCGTCTCTTTTTTCTGGATGACGCCGTCCCCGTTTCCCTGACTCTGTCCGCTGCCGTCATCGCGGATGACATATTTATTGATGGTAAGCAAGGGAGGATCGGAGGCTTTTGAATTGAAGTTAATCGTTACGGCATCGGCCCCGAAACCGTTTTTCTCGGTTGCTTCGGCTTTCAGGGAGACTTTCTGATCGATGACATCATCCGTCGCATCAATGGTCGTGCTTATCGTTTTTTCCGTTCCTGCTGGGATTTCGCCGATATAATAGGACGGCATACCGACATACATGCCGAGCGAACCGGCTGTGATCGTGAATTTTGCATTCACTCCCTGCGCCGGCCCTTTTCCGGTGTTTTTAATCGTCAGGGTAATTTTCCCGCTTTCCCCGGCAGATAAAAGATTATCCCCGTTCGCGTCTGAAAATAAAGCGGTTGAGGAAAGGTAGGGCGGCAGGGTCTGAACGGACTGGTACACATACTGCTGGACCGACCCGGAAATGCCCGTGACGTTCCAGACATATACATTCTTGTCATCGCTGCCGGATGTCAGCTTCGTGCCGTCGGCGGAAAATGAGACATTCGAAAGAGATTCTTTGGGTTCGTTGAGGGTTTTGATAAGGTTTCCGGTCGAGGTTTCCCATAATTTCACCGTACGGTCTTCACTTGCCGATGCAAGAACCTTACCGTCCGGGCTCAGTGCGACACCCCAGACATGATTCGTGTGACCTAAAAACGTCTTCTGCGTGACCCCGGTCGCCACATCCCAGACTACAATTGAATTATCATAATTGCCGGCATAGAGCAATTTGCTGTCCTGTGAAAACACAAGCCCGTTTACCCAATTGGATGATTTTCCGGTTTTCATGCTCCGAACCCTGTTCCAAGTTGTTGTGTTCCAGAGAATGATTTCATCCCCGGTGTCCCCGGAAGCAAGTAAAGTTCCGTCTCGGTTGAAAGCCACGCTCCAGACACTGTTTTTATGGCCGGAAAGCGTCCGTACCAATGAGCCGGACTGCGCATCCCATATTTTAACGGTATTATCAAATGATCCGGTTGCGATATAACGGCCGTCATTGCTGAATCTTGCCGTGATGGTCAGGTCGGTGTGGCCGTACAATGTCGCGATTTTTGATCCTGAACTCACATTCCAAAGTATCACGTTTTTATCGCTGCTCGCGGTCGCCAGCCTGGAACCGTCCGAGTTGAACTCAAGGCCGTTCACCCAGCTGGTATGGCCCGTCAGGCTCCTCGACTGGATTCCGCTGATGGCATCCCAGATAAACACTTTTCCTTCCGAATCACCGCTGGCAACCCATTTGCCGTCCGGGCTGATCCCGACGCCCCGGACTTTTCCTGAATGGCCATACAAGGTCTTGTGAAGGCTTGCCGATACGGTTCCTGAATAACCGGATGATCCAGTGGTTGATGTCCCGGATGACAATGCGCCTTTCGCGGTTAAAAGCCCTATATTAGCACCGCCTTCACCTTTGCCGATCGCCGGTGACCCATACTGGACCGTGAAATCCCATGTATTCAGCAGCGGATCGCTGAAGGAATTTCCCGTTCCGCCGTAACAGCGCTTGAAAGCCTGGCCGCTGGAATGGATGATATTGTAACTGATGGTCGGATATGAATTGTTCTCATTATCAATAGCGCTTCCGCCAAGATTACCGTAAAAAATATTATTCTTGATAATGGCATTCGCCTTGTTCAGGCCGATCGCGTCCTTTTCAGCGGAGTACTCCCCTCCTGCCGTTTTGTAAAATATGTTATTCGAAATGACTGGACTGCAATCCCAGATAAACATACCGTAATCCTGGAAATCCGTAACCACATTATTTGAAAACGTAATATTGGATGAACTGACCTTAATTCCGCCTCCGGTCCCGCTGGTGTTTTTGAATGTAAAACCGCTGACGGTTGAATTATTTGCCGAAGAAACGCTCAGAACCGGCGATTTGCCACCGGCGTCAATCACGGTTTTTCCCGGTCCTTCGCCCATGAGTTTCACATTCGACTTGTTCAGATTAAGTCCGGATTCGTAGTAAGTGCCGGCCTTGACCTGAATGATATCCCCGTATTGGGCAACCGCCAATGCGGAGGAAACGGATGAATAACTTCCGCTCCCGTCTTTGGCAACGGTAAGGGTTTTAGCTGTCCCGTATGAACCCGATCCGCCGGTTGAGGTTTGGGAGTAAACTCCTGATGACTTGCCTCCGACACCGCTGACATTCCACAATTTAATGGTGTTATCATCGCTCGCGGAAATTATTTTTTTCCCGTCAGACGTAAACAGCACCACACCGACCGTATTGGTATGTCCGTACAGTGTCTTTACATTCGATCCAGTGTTCATATCCCAGATTTTGATTACCTTATCAGCGCCTGAACTGACCACATAGCTCTCATCCGGGCTGATCGAGCACATCCAGACTTTGTCGGTATGATACATGGTTTTCTGTTCTATCATACCCGGGAAAGACCATATACGGACCGTATTCCCGTAGCTGGTTGTCACAACTTTCGCTGAATTGGACGTGAAGCGGATACTGGTAATCCATCCTGACTGGAAAGCGGACTTGTCGAGATACCATGAAGAAACAGACCATACTTTGATGTTACCGTCCGAATCGCCGCTCATCAGGTACTTTCCATCGGGACTGAACTGCAGGCTCCACACCGAACTTGAGTGCCCGTACAGTGTTTTGATCAATGTTCCGCTGGATACTTCAAACACTTTCACTTCCTTGTCAAATCCGCCGCCGGCCACGTACCGCCCGTCCGGACTGTACGCGACAGCGATCACGTCACTGTTGAAATCGCTGAATGTTTTGACCGCATAACCGCCGCTGACATCCCAGATCTTCATAGTCTTGTCGCTGGACCCGCTGAGCAGTTTGGTGTTATCCGGGCTGAAAGCGAGTCCGTTCACCCAGCTGGTGTGGCCGGAAAGTGTCTTTGTCAGGCTGCCGTCATACGCGCTGAACATTTTCAGCATCCCTTCTTTGCCTCCTATGGCTATCTTAGTACCGTCTACAGTGATCGCCCCGCCCCGGTTATATTCGCCGGTCAACAGATAAGACACCGTCTTGGAAAGAGTAACATCAAAATCATCACCCGACTGTGAGGTGGTATAAGTTCCGGAATAGCCTCCCGTTGTACCGGTAACGCCCGTCACGTTCCAGAGCCTGATCGTGTTGTCATCAGCCGCAGAAACCAGCTTTTTCCCGTCCTGCGAAATCAGTACCACGCTCACATTGTTCGTGTGGCCATAAAGTGATTTCAGGTTGGTTCCGGAATTGAGGTCCCAGATCTTCAGTGTTTTGTCAAAGCACGCCGTAAACAAATACTTGTCATCGGGTGAAACGGATGACATCCACACTTTATCAGTGTGCGTGAAAGTTTTCTGCTCGCTCATTGCGGGGAAACTCCACAGTTTCGCCGAGCCTCCGGAGCTAGAGGATACAAGCTTCTGACCATCTCCGGTAAAAGTAAAATGAACCACTGTTCCCGAATGATACGCGGTTTTTTCTGCATACCATGAGGATGTATTCCATAATTTGATGTTTCCTCCGTCATCGCCGCTCAGAAGGTATTTGCCGTCATTGCTGTACCGCAGAGACCAGACACTATTCGAATGCCCGTAAAGCGATTTATAGAGATAACCGCTGTTGACATCGTAGATTTTGATCGTTTTGTCATATCCGGAAACGGCGAGGTACAGACCGTCGGGACTGAATGCGACCGACATGACATGATCCGTAAAATCGGAAAAAGTTTTCAGGACATATCCGCCTGTCACGCTCCAGATTTTTGCCGTTTTGTCGCTGCTGGCGCTTGCCAGTTTCGATCCGTCTTTGCTGACGGCAACGCCGTTCATCCAGCCGTTATGGCCTGTGTAGGTCTTGTACAGGGATCCGTCGCTTGTATTGAAAACTTTCAGGACGGTTTTCCCGGAAATGACGGCGAATTTGGAACCGTCCGGGAACATGACTCCGCCGCGTGTATAGTCCTCAAACAGCTGATACGAAATGGTTTTATCCAGCGTCGCCGAAACCGATCCGCCCGAACCCGTGACTGAACCAGTTGTCGATGCGTAGCCGGATGCGCCCGAAATGCCGATGGTGGTTCCGTTTTCACCGCTGCCGATTGCAGGAGAACCTGAATTCAGCGTAAAGGAATAGGTGTTCAGCAGCGGATCGGAATACAGGTTGCCGCTCCCGCCGTAACAACGCTTCAGTCCCTGTCCGCTTGAATGGATAATGTTATAACTGATCACGGGCGATGCATCGCCTTCATTGTCCACGGCGCTTCCGCAGGAATTCCCGTAAAAAATATTGTTCTTGATGATCGCATTCGATTTGTTCAGCGCGATGGCGTCTTTTTCTGCTGAATATTCACCGCCTCCGCACCGGTAGAAAATGTTGTTTGAAATCGTCGGCGTCCCGTCCCACGAATAGATGCCGTAATCATTCATGTCCCGCACGACATTATTGGTAAAAGTCACGTTCGTATTGCTGAACTTGATCGCCCCACCGAGACCACTTCCGTTTTTCCATGTAAACCCGCTCACGGTCACGTTATTGGCGGATATGGACAATACAGGAGATTTTCCGCCCGCGTCAATAATGGTTTTTTCAGGACCGTCACCGGTCAGTTTGACGCCCGACTGCGATATCGTAAGCCCGCTTTCATAATACGTGCCGGCTTTCACCCTGATGACATCGCCTGACCGTGCTGAAATCAGGGCGGAAGAAACCGATGAATAGCTGCCGCTGCCGTCTTTCGCAACGACAATTTCCCCGCCGCCCGATGAGTAACCGCCTGTGTAACCGGAATAGGATGAGCTCTTCCCGCCGACACCGGAGACGGTCCAGAGCATGATATTGTTGTCATCGCCCGCGGAAACAAGCCTTTTACCGGTGGAAGAGAACAGGACGACTCCGACATTTCCGGAATGGCCGTACAGTTCACCCGCCTTATTGCCGGTGCTGATATCCCATACCCGTAGGACCATGTCGCGGCCGCAGCTTACCACATATTTATCATCGGGACTGATCGCGCTCATCCAGGCGTTGTTGGTATGATACATGGTCTTCAGTTCATACATCGCCGGAAAACTCCAGATACGGACGGTATTATTGTAACTGGTGGAAACCATTTTCGTTCCGTCGGAGGTGAACCGGAAACTGTTGACCCATCCGCCCTGGAAAGCTGACTTTTCAATAAACCAGGAGGATACATTCCAGACCTTGATATTACCGTCAGAATCGCCGCTGATCAGGTATTTTCCGTCTGGGCTGAATTGCAGTCCCCATATTGATGCGTTGTGTCCGGTGAGTGTTTTTATGAGGTAACCGCCGTTAACATCAAAAACCTTAACGACATTTTCCGGTCCGCCGCCCGCTACAAATTTTCCGTCGGGGCTGTAGGCGACAGCGATAACGCTGTTGCCGAAATCGTAAAACGTCTTGACCGCGTAACCGCCGTTGACGTCCCATATTTTCATCGTCTTGTCGCTTGAACCGCTGACGATGCGCGTGTTGTCTCCGCTGAACGCGAGACCGTTGACATAACTGGTATGGCCGCTGAACTGGCGGATGAACGACCCGTCGGATGTGTTAAACAGCTTCAGCAAACCGTCTTTCCCGCTGACGGCGAATTTCGATCCGTCGGACGTGATCGCGCCTCCCCTGTTGTAGCTTCCGGAAAGCTGGTATGAAACCGTCTTATCGCTGTAAGCGGAGAAACTGCCGGTCTGCGATGATCCGGAATAGCCACCGGAATAGGAGGAACCCGCACTGGAAACTCCCGATACATTCCAAAGCCTGACGGTGTTATCATCGCTCGCCGTAATCATTTTTTTTCCGTCGGAAGCAAACAGAACCACGCCGATATTCTCGCTGTGCCCGTACTGGGTTGTCACGGAATAGCCAGTATTGATATCCCAGACCCGAAGAACCTTGTCCTTGCCTCCGCTGGCTATATATTTGTTGTCCGGACTGATGGCGCACATCCAGACGCCTCCGGTATGACTCATGGTCTTTTGTTCATACATCGCCGGAAAAGACCATACCCGGACAGTGTTCGATTCGCTTGTCGTAACGGCTTTCTGCCCGTCGGACGTAAAGCGGATGCTTGTGATCCATCCTGCCTGGAACGCTGATTTTTCAATATACCACGACGCGACCGACCATACCTTGATCTGGCCGTCGGAGTCACCGCTCATCAGGTATTTCCCGTCAGGACTGAACTGGAGGCTCCAGACTGAGTTATTGTGGCCGTAAAGGGTCTTGATCACATATCCGCCGCTGACGTCGATGATCTTAACAAGCTTATCAAATCCGCCTGCGGCTACATAACGGCCGTCGGGACTGTAGGCCACGGCGATCACATCCTGGGTAAAATCGCTTATGGTTTTAAGGGCGTAACCGCCGTTCACGTCCCAGATTTTAACTGTCTTATCGCTGCATCCGCTCGCTAGTTTTGTCCCATCCGAGCTGAACGCGAGGCCATTGACCCAGCTGCTGTGTCCGGATAATGTCTTCAGAACGCTTCCGTCATATACGCTGAAAATTTTAAGTAAACCCTCTTTCCCGCCGACGGCGATTTTGCTGCCGTCCGGGGATATGCTTCCCCCGCGGTTGTATTCACCCGTAAGCTGGTAGGATATTGTTTTGTCGAGGTATGCGGAAAAACTGCTTTGAGCCTGAACAAATGTCATTCCCATGCAAAGCAATACTATCGCCCATAACATTATCTTTTTCATTGGGTCTCCTTATTTTGATTATCTAATAAAATATATATATTTCTGTATACTTGAGTAAATTCATTTTATGTTCTTAAAAAAAATATTCATGCTGAGGAATGAAAGCTCAATGGCCTCTTTTTCGATATCAGACCGGTCATATAACTCTGAAAATCAGGGATTGTTCGATAATCATCGTGCCGGTTTTTTCCGACGGCCCGAAACGAATCTGCCTGAAAACGGACCTGATACAATTGATCATCACCTGGTTTTTGGTTCCCTTCATCAATGTATTGACCGACTGGACTTCTCCGCTTGGCAGGACGATGATCTCAAAACGGATACGGAAAGTCAGCGGATCAAATTTGGACAGGTTGCCGGTATAACATTGCAGAAAATAATTTTTCTTGTTCAATATTCGGCGGGCGATATCGAATTCATCTCGTCCCTGCCCAGAGACGACAGGAGCGGGTAAAAAGAGGTCCAGCGTTCCGACAATCGGTTGTGTCCTGACGGATGACCCGGTTTTTGCCGTGTCACTGATTCCGTTCTGAATTTGTGTGGAATCATCCTGAGCCGTAGCCCGGAATGCGCAAATCAAAAAGAGAAATATGCCAAAAAAACCAGGTTTCAACGCCTTGAGTTTTCCTTTACTAAATCCTTAAGAAAATTTACTATAACAAATAACGATTAGCAAGTATAAATATTAACATTTTTCACCATTTAACGGGTTTCTAACCGTTTTATTTCACGGATTCAGGGCATAAAATCCGTTTTTTTAGTTTCCCGGTCAGCTCTTCATACGGAAAATCAAGCCCGGTCCATATTCTGAATGATTCCGCGGCCTGATAAATGAGCATGTTCAGTCCGTTTATGACGACCGGTTTTTTCCCTGAAATATCATACAGGGCTTCTGTTCCGCCTGAATTATAATTCACGTCAAAAATCCAGTCGCAGTTTAGGAAGACTTCAGCATGTTCCCTGATAAAGGCTGCGAATGGTTCCGGCGGAAGACAGTTTATGATTTTCCTGAACCCCGGATTTTGATTTCCGGACAGATGCGCGCATTGAATTTTTCCGTATTTACCCGGATCGGCAAATTGCAAGGCCAGGTTCCGGGCGTTTTCAGGATTCCGGCTCCAGACATAAATCCTGTCCGGTTCTGCATGATGCATCAGCGCATAAATCACGGCCCTTGCCGCCCCGCCCGATCCCATCAACAATATGCTTTCCCCGTGAAGTTCGGACAGGAAAGGTTCTATGGTCCGGATCACTCCAAGATAATCTGTATTGTAACCGATCAGACGGCCACCTGTCTTCAGGACGCAATTAACCGCTCCGATTCGTTCCGCGGTTTCATCGATATGGTCCAAAAGCCCCATCACGGACGATTTATGGGGAATCGTGACGTTAAACCCTCCGGCAGAGGACAAGCGCAATTCATTTACCGATTCGGCAAGCTTATCCGGAAGAACATCCCAGGCGCGGTATTCGGACTTTATGCAAAATTCGTGAAAAATAAATTTAAAAATTGCCGGAGACAAGGAATGGGTTACAGAATATCCGATCAGCCCGAATTTTTCAGGAAAGTGCTTTCTGTCCGGGTTGTCATTCATGAACATGCCTGAATTTGCCGGAACAGGTTTTTAATTGCCGCCGGATGATAAAACTTTTTTTATTTTTTCTTTTTGAAAATTAAGGTAATTCTCATCGACTTTTTCAATCTTCGTAATATATTCCCCGTTAGAGGCAATATCATAAAGCAAAAGGAATCGGTTATCACCGTACTGAATGATCCGGACGAGAAGAAGTTGCGTGTTCTCCGTTTTCAGATCATCAAAGACGGAGAACAATTTAATTTCAGCGGGAGTAATATCTTCCCCGACTTCATCATGCAGGATATAAGGCTTGGCCGGCGATGAAAAATGATACTGTCTGATGGTTTTACTGCCCGCTCCGAGTATCATACCGGCGCCCGCGCCTCCGACCATAAGTCCCAATGATATGGGATGACCGATTGCGTTGGCGTCAGATTCGCTGGCTTCCCGCGCCACAAGCCATCCGCCGGCAAATCCCAGCGCGCCCCCGATCATGCCTCCGATCATCATCCCCTTGGTTCCTCTGCCTCCTGAATCGATGCGGATTTGTGTGACACATTCCCCCGGAATGGTCATTCCGGAAGAATCCTCACATAAGGTTAGTTCTCCGTTTCTGAGTTCTTTCAATGTACAGGTAAAGAAATTATCTAAAATGTAAAGAGTCACATTTCTGCCCTTATATTGATCAGCAATCACATCAAGGGCTGATTCTTCTTTTATGACTTTCGTTGAAACACATCCTGAAATTACAATGATCAACGATACTAAAAATACTGCTTTCATGGTTTTCATATAACCCCGATCAAATTTAGGATGAATGATCCGCCAGATAACGTTCGGCATCGATCGCTGCCATACAACCCGATCCCGCCGCTGAAATAGCCTGCCGGTAATAATGATCCTGCACGTCACCGCACGCAAAAACGCCATCCACGCTGGTTTTGGTTGATTTACCTTTCGTCACAATGTAGCCGTTTTCATCCATGTCGAGTATGCCCCTGAACAGAGCCGTATTTGGCTCATGACCGATCGCGTAGAAAAGCCCCTGAGTCGGCACTTCCCGGATGTCGTTTGTTTGTGTGTCTTTGACCCAGACGGCTCGAAGTTTATGGTCGTTATCACCCAGCAGTCCCGTAATGACGGAGTTCCACATGAATTTGATTTTATCGTTTTTCATGGCCTTTTCCTGCATGATCTTCGAGGCGCGCAGAGCGTCACGGCGGTGAACCACCGTAACCTGAGGGGAAAATCGTGTAAGGTACAACGCTTCCTCAAGAGCCGTGTCTCCGCCTCCGACAAGCATCACTTTCTTGCCTTTGAAAAAGAAACCGTCACAAGTCGCGCAGGCCGACAGACCGTGACCCATGAATTCCTTGTCTTCAGGCAGGCCGAGCATTTTAGCTGATGCGCCTGTTGCGATAATCAGAGCCTCGCATACATGTTCTTCGTCATTGTCGTCGGTCAGAACAAAAGGCCTTCGGCTGACATCAATCTTTCGGATAGATTGAAACCGGATATCCGCGCCGAAACGTTGTGCCTGTTTCCGCATATGTTCCATCAGTTCCGGTCCCATCACGCCTTCCGGGAAACCCGGGAAATTCTCCACTTCAGTCGTAATCGTAAGCTGTCCCCCGGGCTGATGTCCCTCAAATATCACCGGTTTGAGGTCAGCGCGAGCTGTATAAATTGCGGCTGTAAACCCTGCCGGCCCCGATCCGATGATGATTACTTTATGAATTGCTTTTTCGGTCATATTTTTCCTTTATAATTCGATTAAACTTAATTTCCTGAGCCTGTTGAATATTATCCATTGATTAATACACTGGTAAAATAGTTGTAACATGATGCAATACACCAATGTCCATAACCACGATGATCCGAAAATATTCACGGACTGAGACGCGGGAAACGCAATCGCGGCTGTGATAAAAACATATAGGGGCAACCGGGAGGCGTAGACGGCAAATGAAAACGGGCGTGAAAATTTTCCTGAAAACAGCCAGAACCACAGCCAGTCGGCAATCAGGCCCGCTATAAAAATCGATAATAATGTGGCAAAAATCTTCAGCCATAAAAAGATATCAAACCGGCCCTGGTAAAAACCCGTTCCCGCCCAGAAAAAAAGAGTAATGATGTTCGCGCGCGTGAATTCCCTCATCAGTGAATTGCGGAATTCAGATTTCTCGTGATCGATATAATAATTCCGCATGGTTTGATGATCTTCAGATCGCACTTCACTTTCCTTTCTTATATGCGTTATTATACAAAATTCACATCAAAAATAAAGATTTTTTATTATAAACAAAAAAGTTGTTTTTAATTGATTTTAACCTTTTTAATGGGAAATACGGATCGTCTGATGGACGGCAACAGTAATTCCGTTCTGTCGCCCCTGCCATATGATTACTCGGCGCCGGAACCCGGGCGGACACTGATACGGTCAAATTGCATCATGACATGCATCAACAAGCATACGAAAATTTCAATAATTCTTATTGTCAAAAAATCGATCTTATTATTTTATTATAAGAATCCCATACAAGCCCGGTTTTTAAATCAGCCAAATAAAATAAAGCATCGATAATATCATGGTGATGGCGGTGACGATCATACCCGATTTCGCGAATTCCCAAAAAGGGATTTTCACGCCGTATTTGTCCGCTGATTCGATGACGATCAGGTTGGCCATCGCGCCGATAATCGTCGCGTTCCCGGCTAATGTGGACGCGGATGCCAGGACAATCCACAGCAGATCGCTGCTGGCCGTTTTCATCAGCGGAAGCATGACGATCGTGAACGGAACATTGCTGACGACCTGTGAGCCGAACAGGCTCAGTCCGTGCAGTACGGCGATACTGTGAGTGTCGGCCGCCAGAAGCGGTTCTTCAAGCAGCCAGTTCAGCCATCCCGTTTTTTCAATGCCGTGCACGACGACAAACAACGAAGCAAAAAAAAGCAGTAAGACCCAATCCACTTCCTTGATGATTTTCGAAGGCCGGATTTTTCCCAGGAGTAAAATCATCGCTCCGCCGATCAGCGCGATCACCGGAATGGATAAATGGAGCAAATGACTGACGAAAAACAGGATCACGACGCCGGTAAAAATCGGGACGGATGTTTTCATAGAGGCGTAATTGTATTCGAAATCCGTTTTATAATAGTCAAAGCGGCTTTTTTCCCTGAATACTGCGGGATACACCATTCGCACCATCACAACGATCATGATCATACTGAGCACGGACACCGGCAGAAGCGTGATGAGAAAATGGCCGTACGTCATGTTCGAGTTAATGCCGATCAGCATGTTCTGGGGATTTCCGGTCATCGTCATGACGCTTCCCGCGTTGGACGCCAGGATCTCCGCAATCAGAAACGGCACAGGATCGATACGCGCCGAACGGCAAATGCCGATAATAACCGGAGTAAACAACAGCACCACGGCATCGTTGACCAGAAACGCGCTAGCGACGCCAGTCACAAATACGATGATGATGAGCAGGCGTACCGGCGTGTGCGAAAAGGAAATGGTTTTCTCAGCGATAAGGGAGAAAAAGCCGTCGATCTCCAGCGTCGCGATGATGATCATCATGCCGAGCAGAAGGGCGATGGTATTGAAATCGATCGCCCGGACCGCTTCTTCCAGCGAAAGAATGCCGAAAACGATCATGAACACCGCGCCGAAAAACGCAGCCGAAGGTCGGTCGATGTTGACTTTCGGAAACTGGGTAAAAATGATGCCGATATACGTGATAATGAATATTACTAACGCGAGATTTTCGCGACTGAGCCATTCGTATATCATATGTCATGATCCTGTTGTATAGCCTTTCATAAATACAATAATTTGATCAAATAATCAATCGTGTTTTCTGCTTTTTGCTCTGGTTAGCCCTGATAAGTCGGGGGTTTTATGTCTTCGGCGATGAATGCCGAACAAGCCCCGTCATTCACCGATGATTTTCCGTTATTCACCGAAAACCGTGAAACATTTTCGCTTTTTTGTTGTATGTTTTATGTGTACATTAACTTCAGGAGTTTTATATGAACAAACAAATCATCAAGCCACTCATCACAGGCGGAATTCTGATTCTGATAGGATTATTATTCCTCATGGATGAATTAAACTGGATCTACATCGGACATATTTTTAGTTTATGGCCGTTCATTTTCGTCATAATCGGAATCAGTAAATTAATAGGTACTCAGTCAACCCATGATCTGATTAAAGGAAGCTGGTTCATTTTCATGGGACTCTGGCTTTATATCTCCATCCAGAATGTCTTTGGTCTGTCGTTTTCCGTTACCTGGCCTTTCATACTGGTATTTTGGGGACTGACTATGATCGCGAAGGAATTGCTCCCCGTGACCTTCGGCAAACAGGAAAGCGAGAACAGTTATGAATAACCGTCACATCCGGATCAACGCTCACATGATTCTCGGCCTGGCAATCCTGATGGCCGGTGTATTGTTTACACTCAGCAATTTTGATCTTGTCGAGACCAGAATCGTGCGCAGTTTCTGGCCCCTTCTGATCATGCTGATCGGCTTATCTGTTGTATTCCAGGCCGCCAGCCATGCGGGGCGCATTGCCGGAGGAATTGTCATTTTTCTCGGACTGATGCTTCTCCTCCGCACGCTGGGCATTCTTCATTTTTATTTCCGCGATATATGGCCGGTTATCCTGATCCTGATCGGCGTGATCATTATACTCAAGGCGCTTGATCCCAAACGGGCAAACCGCGGGAGAAGCGGCGTCATCTTCATAAATGACGCTGACCGGCGGGTTAACCTGTTTGCGATGTTCGCCGGATACAACCGGCAGAACAATTCACAGGACTTCACAGGCGGCTCGGTCACGGCCATCATGGGCGGATGTGAAATCGATTTCCGAAACGCCTCGATCGAAAACCGCGAGGCTGTCATTGATGTTTTCGCTTTTATGGGCGGTATCGATATCAAAGTCCCGGCGGATTGGGTTGTTTCCATTCAGGGAACTCCGATACTCGGCGGAATGGAAGACAAAACCCGGCCGGTTGACCCGACCACCAAAAAGCGACTGTTAATCAAGGGCGCGGTCATCATGGGCGGCGTGAGCGTAACCAATTAAACCACAAAATCTCGGATAAAACATGAAAACGGCATTACTCAGTACCATTATTAAATTACGGGCTTTTTTTGCGCGGCTTCTTTTCATCAGCGTATTATTCCCGGTCATAGTTCAGCCCGCGGAAAGGCATTCCTGTTCGACGTTTATGATCAATCAAAACGATACGCTGCTGGTGGGCCACAACCTGGATGATTACATCGAGGTTCCGGGACTGATCGTGGTGAATCCCCGCGGCGTCGCCAAACACAGCATTTCCTGGGATGATTTGAAATCGGTATTCGGGAGAAGCAAGCCGAAACTCCGCTGGACTTCACAATACGCATCGGTTACTTACAATACCTTCGGCAAGGAATTCCCGGACGGCGGCATGAACGAAGCGGGACTGTACGTCGGCGAAATGACTCTGTTCGCGACAAAATACCCAAAAGACGAATCATTGACCGAATTGTATCATCATTTCTGGATGCAGTATGCGCTCGACAGGTTTCAGACCGTCGATGAAGTGATCGCTGATCTTAAAAATGTGATCCCTTCCGGGCACTGCCTGTGGCATTTTTTCGTGGCCGACCGCACGGGAAATTCAGCGGTGATCGAATTCATTGAAGGCCGCACGGTCATCCACGCTGGGAAGGATATGCCGGTAAAAGCCCTCTGCAACCGATCTTACAAACGCGAATTAGACAGTCTTAAGCTTTACGAAGGTTTCGGCGGCACAAGAAAAATCAATCTCGCCGACACGTCCGTCGACCGGAGGTTTTCCTGGGCTTTCAAAATGATCGCCGACGCGGAGGTCAGTGTGCCCCAGTCCATGACCGGCTATTCTTTTTCCGTGCTGAACCAGCTGAACCTTGGAAATAATAAGTGGTCAATCGTCTGCGATTTAAAAAACTCAAGAATGTATTTCAATACGTATTTATCCCGCAAAATCAAATGGGTGGATTTAAATGATTTCGATCTCTCGGGAAAATCTCCCGCCATGGTGCTGGATGTTCATTCTGATCTGGCACAGGATATATCAAAATCGTTTATCCCTTTTACCGAGGACATTCAGGCGCAATATGTCAAAAAAGCATGGGAACCGATTGACACGGGATTTATTTGGAATCTTATATTTAAGCCGGTCATGACCCGGCGGCTTCGCGAATATATCAGTGACTTTCAGCCGGAATGAAACATGACTGCAAAATTATTAGTGCGGCATGCCTGACAATAAATGAATGAAACATGAAAACCAATTTGAAAGAATCAATATGAAAAAATCCGTTATTGTTTTTATGTTTATTTCTCTTTTTTGTTTTAACAGCGCCATGGCGCAGGATAAGGGAACCGTGTTCGTATTCTTCAACCCGTTCAAACTGTTTCTGGGGCTGGTCAACGTCGGGACGGAATACCAAATCAATCCGGATCATTCGGTTTACCTCAATGCTGAAGCGGCGATTTTCAGCACGGGATACACGAAAGGCATCAATCATCCGGATGTGGTCATTACACCGGGTTACCGGTTCTACGCTCCGATTGAAGACAAAAACGGTTCACGCCCGTTTACCGGGGTCTCATTATCTGTGGTGTACAAAACTCCTGACGAGGGGCAATTGACAGGTATCCATTGGTGGATCGGTTCCGAACTCGGTTACCGCTGGCTTCCCGATGAGACCACAACGATAGCGCCGCGCGGGATCGTAAACTATAACTTATCGGCTAACAGATTCATTTTCGGCGCGGAAATGCTTGCCGGAAAAAGTTTCGAGTGACCAACTCCGCTGAATAACCGTTTTATGCACCCGATCCTTCACCATAAATACAGACTCGCGGCCTATCTCGGATCCTGGCTTCTGTTCAGCCTGTTCCTGTCCGTACTGGTCAAATGGATGACCGGCATGGACTGGCTGGTATCGGCGGTCCTGATCCTTCCGCCCGGGCTGATTCACGCCTTCTTCGGGCTTTCGGTGTTTTACCTTTGCCGGGTCTTCCCGATTGAGAAAACGCATTACAAGAAAGTCCTGACGGCTTTTTTCTCGGCGGGCCTCCTTTCCAATTTGATATGGTGCGGCATCGCGTTTCTCTGGTACGGGATTGTCATAACCTCGATTAACGTTCCGTTTGATGAATCCTTCGCGCAGGTGTATTTCACAGTCTTGTTCCTCGTCGGCCTTCTGCTCTACTGGCTGTCGGCCGTGATCCATTACCTGATCATCGAGTTTGAACGGTCGGCATCCATGGAAAAACGGGCCTTTGAGCTGACCCTGCTCGCGAAGGAAAACGAGTTAAAAATGCTTCGCTCGCAGGTCGATCCTCATTTTCTTTTCAACAGCCTCAATTCCCTCAATGCGCTGATCAAATCCGATCCGGAATCCGCGCGGAACATGGCGTACGCGCTCGCGGATTTTTTCAGGAAGACGCTTTCCACCGGACAGAAGCCGTTCATCCCCATACGCGATGAAATGGAACTGATCGGGTATTTCCTGAATATTGAAAAAGTCAGGTTCGGGGAGCGTTTGCAGTGCGACATCCATGTGCAGGACCCTTGTTACGATCAGTTGATTCCTGTGTTTCTGCTTCAGCCGCTGATCGAGAACGCGGTCAAGCACGGAATATCCAACCTGATTGAAGGAGGCGTGATCGCGATTCACATAAAGACGGAACCGCACCGGCTGCGCATCGAAATCCGTAATCCGTACGACGTGTCCACAACGGGAAAAACAGGAACGCAAACCGGGCTCGCGAACGTTAAAAACCGCCTGGAACAGATCTACCATGGTCAGGCGCATTTTTGCGTGAATCCGTCTGAAGGAATATTCAGGGTCCAAATCACAATTCCGGTAAACGGGTGACAAAATGCAGAATCATAATCAGACTGAAATCCGCGCGGTCATCGTCGACGATGAACCGTTATCCAGGGAGATCATACGGGAATTTCTCGGCGCTTTTCCCGGTATCGCGGTCATCGCCGAATGCGGCAACGGGTACGAGGCCATCAAAGCCGTCGCTTCGCAAAAACCCGACCTGGTCTTTCTTGATATCCAGATGCCGAAACTGAGCGGATTCGATGTACTAGAACTGATCGACGAGCCTGTGAATGTCATATTCATAACGGCGTTCGACCAGTACGCGATCAGGGCATTTGAAGTTCACGCTCTGGATTACCTTCTCAAGCCCGTTAGCCGTGAAAGGTTCAATGAAGCGGTATCGCGGGCACTGTCCAGCCTCCGGTCGCATGCGCCGTCCAAAACTGCAGCCGGCCGGAGAATACAAACCGGAGACCGTACATTCCTGACCCGGGTCTTAATAAGGGACGGTTCGGATGTCCATATTATTCCGGCAGACGACATTGATTTCATCGAAGCGCAGGATGATTATGTCTGCATTTCCTCCGGAAAGACCAAGCACCTGAAAAACCAAAGCCTCAGCGAACTTGAGGAATCGCTTGATCCTGCGAATTTCGTCCGTGTTCACCGCTCGTTCATACTGAATGTTTCGCGGTTATCGAAAATTGAACTGATGACGAAGGACAGCCGCGCCGCGATATTAAAAGACGGCACCCAGATTCCGGTCAGCCGCAGCGGGTATGAAAAACTAAAACGCCTGATATAGTGTATATGTTCCCGCAAACAGCTGAGATACACGGAGTTTCACGATGAATTTTGGTACTGTATTAACACGGAATAGATGATCGGCAACTATAATCCGTATGTCTGATAATCTAAATGAAAAGCTGAACAAAGCTGCACAGCTCCGGAAGGAGGAATCCCTTCAGGAATCGATTAATTTTCCGGATCTTAAAATGAACATCAGACCAGAAATTCACTGTACATTCACTTATCGAATGTGCGCTGTTTATGCAGACGGATCAATCGAATCACCTTGCGTTCAGCACCGATTATGAGCTTTCCGGACAGTAATATAATAATTGATGCCTGGTCCGGCGAAAATTTCTTAACTTCATTTGCAATTTAATAATTATACGCTAAATTTGTGTCAGGCTAATATTAAATATTTCAATAAGACGGGAAATCCAATGAATGATCCGGCAACTGACATCAACCTTCTTCTCAGCGAAATCAAATTGTTCCTGACCAGCCAAAAGGGCATCAAAAACATACGGCTCAATATCATGACCACCCAATCCACCCAGCTGAAAATCGTCGCTCATACTTCCGGATTTGACAGTGAAGAGTTGAACATATCCCTGACGAAAGGACAGGGATGTTCAGGAAAGGCCTGGAATACAAAAACGATGGCGATCTCCGACCTCGCGAAAGATGTACAGTGGCTGTCACAGGAAGCCCAGAAAAGAGTTAAAACCGGTTTGAGAGTGATCCTGAGCCTTCCCCTCTTTGACCCGGATTACCCGAAACTTAACAGGGTCATCGGCACCATTACGGCGGACAGTACGGAACCGGTATATGAGACTTTAAAAAATTCGGTTCCGGAACTGCTGCCTTTTGTACAGCAGGCGTCGGTTCTGCTGAAAAAGAGCGGATTATAGCAGATTATGTCGGGCTGTCATCAAAGCCTGCGAATTGCTGTTCATGCGAATGAACGGCTATGTCCAGGCCCCATCCGTAACGTATTTGGAAAATCTTTTTTTTGGAAAAAATTGTGGAAGGACTGTTTGGATTTTACAGGAACGATTACTCATGCCCTGATTCGTTCAGCATTCCGGCTATTCCGGTCCTGATTTTTAAAATAGTAATTTTATTTTACCGCTTGTATGATCAGCGAAGTATCACAGCCGAATCATCATAGTTGGGTATTTATTTTCATTCATACAGACAGATAATAATATAACGGACAAGAACACAATGTATACACGAGCCATTACCCGAAAGCCCGGAAAGAATTTCGCAGACGGCATCACAACATCCGGTCTGGGAAAACCTGATTTTGAAAAAGCCGTCAGCCAGCATGCGGCCTATTGCGACGCTCTGACACGTTGCGGTTTAAGTGTGACGGTTCTTGAAGCGGATGAAAAATATCCCGACGGATGTTTCGTGGAGGACACCGCGGTGGTTACGGAGAACATGGCCGTCATTACCAAGCCCGGCAATCCCGCCAGGCTCGGGGAGGAAATCAGGATCGCAGAGATCCTTTCGCAATACCGGAAAACCGAAACCATACAACTGCCGGGCACTCTGGACGGTGGGGACATCATGAGGGCGGACAGCCATTTTTACATCGGATTATCCGGGCGGACGAACCAAGAAGGCGCCGGCCAGCTGTCTTATATCTTGTCCCTATACGGATACACATCATCCGTAATCACGGTCGGAACGGTTTTGCATTTGAAAACCGGCATCGCCTATCTTGGCGGGAACAGTTACATTGCCATCCGTGAACTGGCAGACCAGTTCAAATCGCCGAATCTGATCTGTCTGGATCCCGATGAAAATTATGCCGCCAATTGCCTGCGTGTCAATGATTATCTGCTCATACCGAAAGGATTTCCGAAATCCAGGATTAAAATCATTGAACGAAGTCACCGAATCATTGAATTGGAGATGTCGGAATTCAGGAAAATGGACGGTGGCCTGACATGTCTGTCATTAATTTTCTAGCATAAACGATATGCAGAACTCTAAAATAAATTGTATGTGAAGTTTATGAAATTTCAATGAAAAATCCTAAGCACTGAGGATTTTTATCAACGATACACAGCCTTGAAAGAAATCAAGGTACTTGTGCGATCGTAGATCTATCTCATGACAATGCGAGTCAGTGGTTTAAATCCCTTATTTTCCGCATCAGTTCCGGCAGGACTTCGCCGGCTTTTCCCTGCAAATGATAATGCGCGTGTTCGGTCAGCGGGGTTTCTTCGGGATTGACTTCAATTACCGTCGCCCTGCGGCGAAGCGCGTCATACGGCAAATATGCCGCGGGATAAACAACCGAAGACGTTCCTACTGAAAAGAACACGTCGCAGGAACGCGCCGCTTCCGTGGCTTTTTCCATGGCGCCGAACGGCAGCATCTCGCCGAACCACACCACGTCCGGCCGCAGGTAATTCCCGCAATCCGGACAGCGCGGAGGAACATCACCCGTTTCCTGCCATTGCGAAACAACCGTCCCCTCTTTGAAACATTTCACCCGCTTGATATTCCCGTGCAGTTCGATGATGTTCCGGTTCCCCGCCTGCTGATGCAGATTGTCAATATTCTGTGTGATTAACAGGAAATCCGTAGCCGTTTTTTCGAGTTCGACCAGCGCGTAATGGCCGGGGTTCGGTTTAACTTTATCAACCATGTCGCGGCGGTAAGCGTACCAGTCCCACACCATTTTCGGATTGCGTAAAAACGCTTCCGGCGTCGCGAGTTCCTCCGGTTTGAAGCTGGCCCATAACCCGGTCTGCGCGTCGCGGAACGTCGGAACGTCGCTTTCGGCGGAAATACCGGCGCCCGTAAGAACGACGATTTTTTTTGCGGAACGGATTGTTTCAATTAAATTCTGATCCATGTTAACTTATCCAATTTCGACAATAAAATTGATTTGTCGTCTTTAATATTTATTTATTGAGCAACCATAATAGTATTCACTTCTCGATATGATTCATTCGCCCCGCTCATGAATCTACTCGAAGCGACGAATATAAATCGTTGCAAGTAGGTGCATAACTCCTTTTTGCTTTACTCAATAATTGTTCTGAGAAGTTATCGAAAGTCAAAGATCCATCTAGACGATTCGAACATATAGAATCGATATCAATTAATAATAAATTTCTGCATCCAAACGGATGAAGGTATTTACTGAACCGGGTATTCCTTCTGAAGGTACTCAGCGATTTCCTTTTCGAGCGCTTTAAATTTGCCATGAAACGCCGCAAAATATATGATGATGGGAATGACAAATCCCAGCAGCACAACACTCAATGTAAAAAGCATCTGCAGGCCCATGGATGGAAAATTTCCAACAACAACGATCTTGTCCTTTTTCAGTAATACATTAGATCCGATGGTTCCTGTTTTCGCACATACAAGAAAATTACTGGAACGGACTTTAAATTTGTAAGCAGGGAATTTAGCTTCGAGTTTGGATTTGAGTTCGTCAAACTTTACGGATTCGGGTTTAATTGGGACTTTCATATCATTCTCCTTTATGTTGTAGAATAATCATCAAATACAATTTGTGGTTAACTTCCGAACGGATTATCCAGTTCTCCCCTGTCCCATCGTTTCAGATAATCATTAGTTTCCTTCCGCACAATATGTCCGAGGAATATCAGGCCGATCAGATTCGGAACCGCCATCAGCGCGTTGCCGATATCGCCGAAATTCCACACGATGTTCAGGTATTTACCCTGCAGAACCGCACCGAAAAAAACGAACAGACAGAAGATCAGCCGATACGGTTTCACGCTTTTCTGTCCGAATAAATAACGCGCGCCCTGCTCGCCGTAATACGACCAGCCGATCAGCGTGGTGAAACCGAAAAGAAAACTCGCGATACTCACCATGTAACCGCCCCAGTCCATCCCAAGTCCCACGGCGAACGCGGACTTTGTCAGTTTCGTGCTGGTCAGGCCGTCGGCATGCGGATGCAGATCCGCGGCAAGAATCACAAACGTCGTCATACTGCAGACGATAATAGTATCGATAAATGTTCCCATCATCGCGACAAGCCCCTGAGCTGAACATTCACGGCCTTTCGCGGCCGCCGCCGGAATGGAGCATGACCCTACGCCGGATTCATTCGACAGAGTTCCTCTTGAAATGCCATATCGCATCGCGTCCTTCACCGTATGTCCGATAAAGCCCCCGGCCACCGCTTCCGGCTGAAATGCTGAATAAAATACAACCATGAAAATGTCCGGAATGCGAACGTAATTTACAAAAATGACGTACAACGAAGCGCCCATGTACAGAACGATCATCGAAGGCACTAATTTATCAGACACCTCCGCGATGCGAGTCACGCCGCCGATCAATACGATACCGCAAAGCAGAGCCAAAACGGTTCCGGTAAGGAAAAAATTAATATTAAAATCGCTGTGCAGGGACAACGCGATGGAATTGGATTGCGCCATATTCCCGCTGCCGAACGTTGCCATGAGAATCACAGCGACGGAAAACCAGAACGCGAGAATTTTTCCAATTCGTTTGAAAGGTAACCCGTCCCGTAAATAATACATCGCTCCGCCGCTGAACGTGCCGTCCGCCATTTTTTGACGATATTTGAGACCCAGCAATGCTTCCGCATATTTGGTCGCCATGCCGAACACGGCGGTCATCCACATCCAGAACGGCGCGCCGGGCCCTCCGCTCGCGATGGCCGTCGCCACGCCGGCGATATTCCCGTTCCCGACCGTTGCCGCGAGCGCCGTCATCAGCGCCTGGTACGGCGTGATGTCCCCTTCCCGGCTGGCCGATTCTTTTTTGGAATGTCCCTTCAGCATGAATTTGATCGCCAGACCGAGCCGGCGAACCTGGATGAATTTCGTCTGAAAGCTCATGTAGATGCCGGTTCCGCCCAGCAATAGAATCACCACCGGCCACCATATGTTCGTCGCGATAATGTCGGTCACATGCAATAACTGATCGAGAAACTGTTCCATGAATCGCCTCGCCCTAAATTAAAAAATCTGAATTCCGATGAATTTCTGGAGAATTGTTATAATAAATATCGAACCTATGATAAGCGGACAGACATAGGCGATCATCACATTCAGAACCACCTGAAGCACCGATCCTTTGTACCATGAATTGCCCTGTGCGATCTCTTCAGCGAGATTATGCTTTTTCCAGACGTACGCCGTAAAAACGGATATGAAAAAACCTCCAAGTGGCAGGAATCCGTCGCTGAAAACGTCCGTGATAAACGTCATGAAATCCCTTGTCTGGCCGCCGTAGGTGATGAAATTCGTGCACCAGTCCACGGCGCCGGTCGAGAACATGCTGGGTAAACCGATGAAGAAAATAATGAAAGCCAGTATCCATGATATTTTTTTCCTGCTGACTTTCCATTCATCCACCGCAAACGCGACCGGGACTTCCAGCAGTGAAATGGTCGACGTCAGCGCGGCAAAACACAGTAAAAGGAAAAACGCCCCGCCGACTATACTGCCCAGCGCGGGTCCCATCGATTCAAACACGCCGGGCAATGTAACAAAGACTAATCCAGCGCCAGCTGATGGTTCGAGTCCCTGCGAAAACACGAGCGGAAAAATCATCAATCCGGCCAGAAACGCGACCATTGTGTCGGACAGTGTAACCAGAGCCGCGGAACTTACTATGTTATCGTTCTTCTGGACATACGAACCGTATGTGATGAGCGCGCCCATTCCCAGCGACAGCGAAAAAAATGCCTGCGATAATGCCATATAGACGGTTTTACCGGTAAATTTACTGAAATCCGGAATCAGGTAAAATTCGATCCCTTTCAAGGCGTTGGGCAGTGTCAGCGCGTAAATAATTAAAAACAACAGAATCGCCACCAGCGCCGGCATCAGGATTTTCGACCATTTTTCAATTCCTTTCTGAACGCCGCTGGAAATGATATACGCCGTCGCGATCATGAAGAACCCTGAGAAAAAAAGATTATCCCAGAAGTCGGTTGTGTAACCGGTAAAATCTTTCGCCACGGCAAAATCTCCCGACGACATGTGCAGAAAATACCCGAAAGCCCATCCGGCGACGACATTATAAAAAGAAAGGATCATAAATCCGCTAACAATGCCCATGATACCGATGAATCCCCAGCGTTTACCGCCGAGCTGTACAAATGTTCCGTAGGGATTCAGCTGTGAACGGCGTCCGAGCGCGATTTCGCTGATCATAATCGGAAAACAAAGCAAAAACGCGCAGAATAAATAAAACACCAGAAACGCCGCACCGCCGTTAGACCCGACTTCGTACGGGAACCGCCAGATATTGCCAAGCCCCACAGCTGATCCGGCAGCGGCTGCAATGAATCCTATTTTACCCGAAAAATTTCCACGCGATGACATACATGATCCTGAATTATATGGAATGGATGATTCGTTTCATTCAAATAAACATATCAGAATTGAGCGTTAAGCGTCAGCGTAATTTTCCGCAGAACATTTCCCTTCACCGCGTCTAAGCCTGACCCTATTTCAGTGACGCCGTCTTTATACATTTCCCAGAATTTGATGGCAAATCCGAGTTGCTGATAAAAACGGTAATTTACAAGCAAGTACCAGCGGACACCCTTGCTGTACAACGCGGTATTGGAAAAGACACCCTCGACGTCGTTCTCGTATTCATAGATCGCGGTGTTGAATGATTTCGTATCGAAAACCGATACGCGCCCGTAAAGAGTCAGAGGTTTGTAGGGCTTAACGCGGATGTCCTGGTAGATCAGAAACCCGCTCTCAGCTGAACCCGGCTTTTCGGCAATCTTATACCAACTGTGCTCAAATCTTGTCCTGATGCGGATTTGCGACGATATGGACTGCTCAACCTGATATCTCAGCCGGCGTGTCTGAGCGGGATTCACGACCTGCGTCTGCCGCCCCAGCTCGTCAAAGGCGGTATAGGATACATCTTTCCGTTCCTGCTTGAATCTCACCAGCGACTGAAAAGAACGGAACCATTTTTGTTCCCACTGAATTAAAAAATCATTCCCGTATACCGGTTTTGGGACTTCATAATTCCGCCATGGATAACGAAAAATGTCAAAATAACTTTGAATCAGCGTCTTGCGGTTCGGTTTAAATTTCACTCCTGTATAAATACCCTCTTCATTCTGTGTCTTTCCGTTCTGCTCACCGAATGCGTAGCCGTGAAGATTCTGAAAGTTTTTTGAATAATTCCGGTAATACCAGACCATCTCGAATTTGTCCCATTGTGCCTGCAGTCCTGCATTTCCGGCTACGGAATTATCTTTGTCCTTGGCCAGTTCCCCGAAAATATTAATAATTCCGTAAAACCAGTCATAATTCATGCTGAGAATATTATTTTTATGACCCGTAAATTCATTTCCGCTTCGGGTTGTATCGGATATTACAAAAAGCCTGTTATACTGGGACGCGTAATAGGTAATGCCCACAGACGATGAGCCAAAACGGTACGCCATGTTAAATCCACCCATGGTTTCCAGCAGGTAATTTTTTTTCTCCTTTTCTGTCGGCGTGCGGTGATATCCGTCGATCAGTATGCTATTGATTGACCCGTTGCGGTTCTTTGATGCGTCGTAATTTGAGTAGGAGTAAAAAGTTGCCAGGTCAATATTCTTGAACAAATTTAATTTACTGAAATCCCATTCAACCGCACCCCCGAAATAAGCGGAATTCTCCGAGGCATACTGGTAGGCGTTAACGCTCCTGGGACGTTTTTTAACTGATTCGATTGTCTCGCTGCTTTTTGACAAACCACTTCCGCTCCACATGGCCAGCGCCTGGCCGAATTCAAGCTGGTAATTTCCGATAACCGCTTTTTTAATCGCCGGCATATTTCTGAATTCAACATATCCGACGCGGTGATCGTCCCAGCGCTTTTCACCCGGATCTTTTTCAATCAGCATTCCGGCCCGGATTAACTGATTCGGATCATCATTCCAGTAAGGCTTATAAGTCACAGTCATACGATTATACAATTGATAGATATTTCCCTCATATTTATTGCCGGTAAAATTTCCGCTTTCCTCGATCGCGCGTTTCGTCCGCTGGCGAAACTGTCCACCATATCGTTTAACGGCGGTTTTTTGCTGAACGGTTACGAAATCCCTGATATCTATAAAGATCTCTCGTGACATGGACGGAACCTTCAAAAGATCCCGGGTAGTCTGGAATTTTTCATTTTTCCTGTATTCAACAATATTCTTTGCGAGGATGGGAGATATACCGGGAACCTGCTCCAGGTCTCGTTGTGTCGCATTATTGATATCCATCGGGTTTTGGCGGAGCACTTCGATCATATCCGTCAGCGCCGATGCATCATCGGTTTCGCTGTAATTTTCGAGATACTTCTCCTGGAATTGTTCGACTGCTTCTTCAATGTCTTCCGTGTCCACAACAACGGTCGTGTCCTCATCTGGAATGATTACGTCTTCGGCCTGGGCATAAATCGTATGCCCGGTTCCGCAAGCCATGATCACCGCAATGCCGGTGCACATGCTAAATATTGTGATTTTTGTTGAATGCATTACAGACCGGATTATTTATTGCTGCTTCTGATTTTTTTGTCCGGTTGCCGGTTTAGGTAAAATGAAGTCGAAACGGCATGCGTTACACCAAGTCCCGGAGTCGTATAAAAAGCGTAATCGATGACTCCGCTGCCGAAATCAAACCCGAATCCGGCGCTAAATCTTGAGGGCTCAGAACTGACGCCGCTCCTCAAAAAAAGCTGTCTGATAAGCTGGTATTCGATGCCCATCCTCAGATCGGCCTTAAATTTGATATCCTTGTGGGCGTCCAGATTGATCCGGAGTTTCTCAATGCCCGAATAACTCAGTCCCGCGGCAAACACCACGGGCAGAGGCTCACGTGCGATTCTCGGGCGGTTGAGGTTTCTCGTGTAAAATCCGAGAGTGAGGTGATCATGCGGTTTAAACATCAAACCTGCATCAATCCCGGCCGCCCCCGACGAACCACCGTTTTTGATATACAGGTGATGATAGCTGATCAGGATACCGTAAACCAGTTTTTTTCTGAACGACTGGCTGAATGCCGCGCCGAATGACGTTTCACGGTAAAGATCGAAGCCATAGGTTTCAAAATTCGCGGTCATGTTGCCGAATCCCGCCGGATAGGTCGCGTTCGCCGTGAGGGTATTGAGTTCCGACATGTTGAACGGGGCGGAATAGAACATCTGGGCATGGAAGCAGTCAATTTGCCAGAGACCGGCAGGATTGTAATACACGGCATCCCCGGTATTTGCGTGCGCCACAAAAGCGCCGCCCATGCCGAGTGGCCGGGCGCCTTTTTTTGTATCGAAAGACGCCACGGCCGTTCCCGATACCATGAAATGCAACTGCAGAAACAGCCCGAAGGCCGTCATGACCCGGCTTGCGAATCGCTGTCCCGGGCTACGTTTTATAGTCATGCTGCTGTTCTTCCTCGCGTTTGATCTGAAATTTTTCAAGTTTATCATAGATCGCACGCCGCGACAGACCGAGATCCAGCGCTGTTTTCTGGATGTTCCAGTGATGTTTGCTCAGTTCCTCGATCAGGATACGGCGTTCGATGTGATCGATGCGGTCTTTCAGGAAACCGGCAGTCACACGTTCCCTGCGCTTTTCGCTGATAACCAGTTCCGGGAAGCAGTCCTCCGTGATCACCGGGGTTTCGCTGATCGCATAGGCCTGTTCAATCTTGTTGCGGAGTTCCCTGACGTTGCCCGGCCATTCATAAGCGAGAAGCAGTTCGATAGCCTTGGAACTGAGCTTCTTCCCGTGACCTTCGGATTTGTTCAGTTCGGCCAGAAAATGATAGGCCAGGTGGACGATATCCTCCTTCCGTTCCCTGAGCGGCGGGGCCGTAATGTAAATCACCTTGAGCCGGTAATACAGATCTTCACGGAAACGGCCGGACTTCACTTCCTGCATCAGGTCGAGATTGGTCGCGGAAATGATGCGTACGTCCACTCTCCGAATCTGTGTATCGCCGACCCGGCGGAACTCGCCGTCCTGAAGCACGCGCAGAAGCTTCGCCTGCATATTGCGGGTGGTATTGGTGATCTCATCCAGGAACAGCGTCCCGGCCTCGGCTTCTTCGAACAGGCCTTTTTTATCGGAAATCGCGCCTGAAAAGGAACCGCGCTTATGGCCGAACAATTCGCTTTCAAGAAGCGTTTCCGTCAGCGCGCCGCAGTTTACCGGCACGAACTTGCCCGATTTCCGTATGCTGTTAAAATGTATCGCCCGCGCGACAAGCTCCTTTCCCGTCCCGCTTTCGCCTTCCAGAAGCACATTGCTGTTCACCTTGGTCGCCACCTTGATCAGACCGAGCACTTTGCGGATGGCTTCGCTGTTACCCTTAATGTTGGTTTCGATCTCAAACTGTCTCGTGATCTCGCTTTTCAGCTGTATGTTTTCTTCCTTCAGCTTTACGTTTTCGTTGAACAGCTGGGCGTGAAGTCGTGCATTCTCGATCGCTACGCCTGCAAGATTCGCAAACAGCGAAAGGAAATCCAGGTTTTTCTGATTGAACCGGCCCACCATGTTTCGGTTGTCTACGTACACCACGCCGATGCTTTCCGATTTGATGTTCAGCGGAATGCACATGAAAGACACAATGTCCAGCTGAACGATGCTTTTTTTATCCTTGAAACGCTGATCGTCGCGCGCATCGATGGCAAAGATCGCTTTTCCGGTGGCGCTGACATTTTCTATGATGCTGTGGCTGACTTCTGTCACGTCCTGGATGGTTTCCTTGCTGATATTTCGCGCAACATGCACGATCCAGTTCTGGCCTTCCTTCATGAAAATCATTCCCCGTTCGGCATGCACCGTTTCGATGACGATATCCATGATTTTTTCCAGCAGAAGATTCAGATCGAGTATCGAATTGATCGTCTGCGCCATTTCATAGATGGCGTGAAGCTCTTTCATCGTTACGGTCTGGACCGAATCCATCCGTGATATCGTGTCCTTGAGAATCTCATGCCCGATCGCCGCCTGTTCTTCGAACTTCTGGGTTTCATCCATCTGATGATCAATTTTTTTCAGCAGATCGAAATCAATATCTTCGTATCTGGCTTTCGCGCTCCGGTAATAGGACCTGTAGAATTCCGGGATGTGGAACAGGATGTCGTCGACCTGAGCCTGAAAATTCTGGGCATGAAGCCGGGCTTGATCCCATTGCCTCTGCCGGGTATAGATCTGGCCGAAATAATTCTCGGTTTTCATGTCAATGTACGGCATCCGGAGGGTCTGAGCCACATTCTGCGCTTTTACCAGGCAGGCAAGCGCGTCCTCCCACTGGCTCATTTTGATGAAAGCATGCGTCATGAGCAAAAGAAGCTTGGAATTGTACTCCAGGTTATTGATCTTTTCGCATTTCGCGAGCAGTTCGTGACAGATTCTCAGGCAGGTTTCAAAGGCTGTCTGATGAAGGTTGGCATAGGCCAGCATGTAATCACACTCGCAGATGATCCAGAAATTCCCAATCGCATGGGCCTGCTTCGATCCTTCCATGATCATTTCCAGTCCCGCCGGATCGCCCTGAATCAATCGGATGTATCCCAGGTAGCTTTTGATCTCTGCAGCCTGCGCCGGGAATTTGATCTTGGTGGCGATATCCAGGGCGGCAATCATGTTGTTTCTGGCCCGTTCCACATCTCCGATGATGAAAAATAGCCGGCCCTGCCGGTACAGGATTGTAGACTGCAGACGAAGGTTTTTCGCGGTCTGGATTATCCGGAGGGCCTGTTCATATTTGGAAAGCGCCGTTTCATATAATCCGCTGCAGATCTCGAGTTCCGACTGGTAATGAAACGTCAGCGCAAGGCCGATGGGATTGTCGATGCGGCGTTCGATCTCAAAAGACTCCTCAAAGTAATTCCGCGCTTTGCCGTACTCACCGAGATTGGTGAAGACAACCCCCAGGCCCCGAAGAGCGACAGCCTCCCCGGGCTTGTCACCGTACTGACGCTTGAGCTGAAGTCCTTTGAGATAATGTTCTTGGGATTGCTCATAGTCGCCCTTGTTCAGCAACAGGCCGCCCAGGTTAAGATGGGAAGACGAAAGGTCGGTTTGTTCTCCGGCAGAACCCCGCAGAGCAAGAGCCTGCTGATGGTAATTCAGCGCCTGATCATAATCGCCCCGGTTGCTGTATATAAGCGCAAGGTTGTTGAAACATGAGGCGATGCGTTCCGGATCCCCTTCCTGCCGGCGGAGGTTCAGGGACTCGTTGTAATATCGGACTGCCTGCTCGAAATCACCCATCGTCGAGTACGCGTTTCCGAATAACGAAAGGACATCCGCCACGCCTGACCAGTGTTGTTGTTCCCTGTATATCGCTTCCGCGTTCGCCAGATTCGTCATTGCGGCGGTACCATGTCCGAGCAGCGTATTGATCACTCCGATCCGTTCAAGAGCTTTGCCCTCGGAAAGAAGCGCCTGCCGGGATTCCGCCAGTTCATACATTTTCGTGAACTGTTCGATCGCTTTTTCATGCATACCCTGCAGCTGATACAGTTCTCCCAGAATATCATAGGCTTCCATCCTTTCAGTGCCGAAACGGCCCAGGAAGGAATCCTGTTCCATCAGGGCCAGGGCATCCTGATAGGTTTTGATCGCGCTCTGAATAGCGTACAGCGAACGGGATTTTTTTCCCGCCTGAAGAAGGTACGGAACCGCCAGTTCTCCGGCGCGTCCCTGCTGGTAGTGATACGCGAGGTGTTCCGCGTTCTTGTAAATTTCGATCGCCGCCTGCGGGGATTCCTGGCAGGACTGCTCGATGGACTTCGCGAAGCGAAGATGATATTCAATTTTTTCCTGGTCTGTCAGGCGCTGGTACATCAGCGTACGGATCTTGTTGTGATAAAGCGTATATTTGACTTTTTCGTCGATCCATTCCTGAAGTATGATTTTATCGGCCTGAAGGCTGAGCAGGATTCCCTGAAGGGTTTCCGGCTTGTAATCTCCGACCTGGGCGATCATGTCAAAACTTAGCGACTGGTTCGCGACGGCAAAAATCTTCAGTATATCATTTTGTTTCGAGTTCAGCCGCACCAGGCGCCGGTTGATGACTTCATCCAGACCATGAACGAGGATGCGCTCAAGTCCCTCCAGATGGAAAGCCCAGTTGCTGTTCTTCCGGAATATAAGTTCCTCATCAGCCATGGATTTCATGTATTCCTCTATGAACAGAGGATTACCGAGGGTCTGCTCCATAAGATGACCGGTCAGGGTTTCCGGGATCTCATCCAGTCCCAGCATGGACGAAATCAGTTCGGCGACCTGGGATTTCGTGAAATTGGATAACCTCACATCGATAACCGGATGTATGGACTTGAAAAGATCAAGTATGGACCTAGCCTGCGGAAAATCAGAATTCAGGTTAATGATGATACCGATCGGGTAATCCCGGATGTTCCTGACAAAATATTTCAGAACTTCCAGAGTCCCTTCATCTGCCCACTGGCAGTCATCGATATAAAGAATATACGGCTTGGTTTCCGCAATCCTGACAGCAAACCGGAAGATCGCGTCCAGCAAGCGGATTCGGTCGGCCGAAGAAAACCGGACTGGAAGTTGTCTTTCTCCCAGCGCGAAAAATTCAGGGAGCAGCGGTTGTAGCCCGGTCGCATGCTGCTCAAAAACCTGAGGGGCAAAACTTTCCGACCATTTGACCATTTGTCTCAGCAGTTCAGCGAAAGGCTTGTACTCGGTACTGTGATCGTCATAGCAGGTGTAATCAAACAGTACGTGTTTGTGGGTCTGGAGGAAACGGCGGAATTCGTTCATCAGTCGTGTCTTCCCGACGCCGGTTTCTCCGTGAATGATCACAAACTCGCCCTGCTGGGAGGTCTCGAGGTGACGGATCAGCGACTGCAGAGATTCTATCGTCTCATCCCTCCCTATAAACCCGCCGCTCATCAGGTAGCTTTCGATCATTTTCCTGGATTCCAATGGAACCCGGCATTCCCCGATTTCCGCTATATCGGATATAATTTCGTGAGTGTTCTGGTACCGCTTGGCCGGCTCTTTCTGCAGCATCCGCAGGATCACTTTTTCGAGTTTCGCGGGTATTCCGGGACAATGAGCAGTCGGCAGTACCGGGGGTTCCACAAGATGCTGGGTAAGGATCTCCGACGGACTTCCGTTGAACAACGCTCTTCCTGAAACCAATTCATAAAGAACCACGCCCAGCGAATAAATATCGGACCGCCGGTCTACGGCCAGTCCGTTGATCCGTTCGGGAGACAGATACTCGATCGTACCCGCAATCGGTTCCGACTCCATAAACAAATTTACAGAATGGGACAGTCCGAAATCGATCAGCTTGACATGAAATGTCTGGTTCTCTGCTGATCGTACCAGTATATTGCTCGGCTTGATGTCCCCATGGATGATTTTGCGTGAATGAATGTACGCCAGGGCCTCAAGAATCTGTACCATCAGTTGGCAGATCGGAGGAAAACGGTTCGAGGGCAGGCCGCTCACAAATTTCTCGATATTGAGCCCGTCAACAAGTTCCATTGTAAAATATCGCCGTTCCGAACCCTCGACGTCAATGCAGCCGAAATCAAAAACGTCCGCAAGGTAAGGGTGTTTCAGTTTTGCGAGAGTCAGGAATTCATTGTCGAAAAACGAGACGCGGTCGGAATGAATTTTACTGAGCACCTTAAGAGCGACATCCTGGCCACGTTCGGTATCCGTCGCCTGATATACTTCGCCCATCCCGCCCTGGCCGAGCAGCCTGATCAGCAAATACCGGTTGGCAACTGTCGTCGTTTCATGAATAATCATATTTCGATGATATATTTCAGGATTGAAACATCCTTAATAATTTTTCCCGCACGGCATAATGGTACGGATTTTTTCGAGCAGAGTCAAGCAACATGTTGAAATCGGAGAGCCGATCCGGAATAAAATTTTTCTTTTCATAAAAATAATTTGATGCTGAGTCATTTTTTTTTTATCCTGTATTATTAACGTTGTATGATAAGCGACCTGTCATGAAAAAACACAAACCATACACCCAAGCGCTCATTACCGGCGCGTCATCGGGGATCGGAGAATCTCTGGCAAGAGCTTTCGGAAAATCAGGACTGTCCCTGGTTCTTATCGCCCGGTCAAAAATGGCTCTGGACAAAATCGCTGACGACATTCGTACGTCAAATGTCACTGTTAATACGTTGCCTCTTGACCTTATTCAGCCCGACGCTCTGGATAAACTGATCCAGTACCTCAAAGAAAAAAACATCGAGATCGATCTTCTTGTTAATAACGCGGGATTCGGCAGTTATGGTTATTTTCATGGCTTGAATGCCGCACGTGAATTGGAAATGATTCAGTTGAACATTTCCGCGCTGGTGAAATTCACTCATCATTTCATTCAACCCATGATCCGGCGAAACCACGGTGCGGTTATTAACATTTCCTCGACCGCAGGCTTTCAGCCCGTCCCGTTCATGGCAACGTACGGTGCGACAAAAGCCTTTGTTACGAGTTTCACCATGGCGCTGCATTCAGAATACAAAGACACGGGCGTTTCGTTCATTGCAGTCTGTCCGGGAAGGACAAAAACGCAGTTTCAGGTCGTTTCAGGCAGTGAACAAATTACCATTAAGTCCCGTTTTGCAACTACGGACCAGGTTACCCGGGTTACAATGAAAGCGTTAAGTAATCACAGTTCATTCATCATTGAAGGCTGGCCGAATAAAATCGCCGTGCATCTGCAACGTTTTTTTCCGCGGGAGTGGGTATTATACCTTGCCCGCCGGATATTCAAACCGCATTCCGTATGATCCTGTGTCAAACCTGAATAAATTGTTCCCCAAAAAAATAGTCTTGAAATCCAGTTATTTTATCGTTAAACTTCTGCTGGAAAGTCTGTGAATATTCCATTTGTCAGTATATTGACCGTTTGTCCGGACATGATTTCCATCATCATAACGCGTTGAAATTAACGATCCGCCGAATATCATACCACGAGGAATCAATATGACACAAGAAAGCAATCTTTTCGGAAAGGAAGAAGAACGCCGTAAAAATCTGGAACTCCGGTCGGTGGTCGAATTCATGGATGATTTCGAGAAGTCGAGCGGAAGGACCTCCTGGGAATCCATATCCCAGTTATACGAACTGATCACGGTCATCCTCAGGGAAAGCAAGGACCTTTCGGTTTCCCAGGAGTTGATGAATTCCTATGAAACCAACCGGAAAATGATCGAGGATATATATAATCCGGACATTAAAAAATCAAAAGCCTTGTCGGCGGCGCTGACAACTTACCTGCATAAGCTTCTCGAAATGCTCCATTTCGAAAAAGGGGATGAGCAGCCTGCTTCCGCTGAAACCCCGGAAGAACTACGACTTGACGAATTTATTCGGATTTACATCATACACCAGATACAGGATTCCCGGGTACTCCTGCTGATGCTGATGACTATCGTATACCGGCGGATCTACAATTTCAACACGCCCGCATTCAAGGCCAAGGCTTTCACGCTGTCCTCAATGCTGAAAAAAAACCGCGTAAAACCCGACAAGGCGCTGACGATCCTGATCTACAACCTATGCCAGGCGTCCGTCGAGGCTCTTGAGGAAAGCGAATACAGCCAGGGCATTTTTTACTGCGAACGATCGGTGGAACTGTTCAAAATGATTTCCGAGGGATCGAAAATCAAGGAAATCATCCGGGGCCAGATCGAAGACGCTATGCGGATTACCACCGAAAGGATGATCAACAAGATCCAGGAAAAATCCGGCGATGAACAGGTGCAGATTGTGGAAAGCATCGCCGATAAACTTGTGAATATTGATATGTTCGCCTATCTCCTCCCCCAACTTGTCTTTTTCCTCATCCGCGCCCAAAAATACGAGACCTGCCTGCAGCACCTGGAAACGATTCTGACTGCGGATGACCTTACACGTGATTTCCTGAACTATCAGACGGTGATCACGATCGGATACGAATGGTGCGATTCCCTGCTCAAAGCCGAACGTTACTCTAAAGGCAAAGCGCAGTTCAGCTTTGTGGAAAAGGAAAAGCATAATATCAAAAAAGTCTTCGAACTGATGAATTCCATCAAAGTACCGGATATGGAGGATGAAACCTTTTATAATGTCGAAATCGAAAAACTGGCGGTCACGTACAGTCATCTCGGCACTCTGTTTTTCCTGACCAAGGATGTGGATTTGTCCGCGGATTCATATGACAGAAGCTTTACGGCCATTCTCCTCAAGAAATGCAGCAGGAACAGGAACTCGGTGGATGAAATTCTCGACCGGTATAAGGACGCTATCCATCATCCGCTTAATTCGGCGCCAACCGAGGCGCACGCCCTCATCGCGGCCTTCGCCTGCGAAAGGGGCTATGATTTTCTCCTCGAAGCCCAGATCGAAAAATTCACCGAGGAACAAATCGAATTTGTCCGTGAAGAACAGAATTTTCATACCCTGATCAACCCGCAGAAACAAATTATCAGCGATCTCATGGATTCGGCCCTCAATAAGGCGAAAATGCCGTATCCGCAGAAATACGCATCTTTCAAGCCCTTTATTCAGAATAAACTCCAATTTGTGAAGGAAAAGATGAAATTGTAACTACGTTTTCCCTTGATGCATAATCATATGCCGACGAAGTCATTTTTATTTATACAAATATTCTGAGATAAAATTTCTGATGCGAAAAAGTAAGGAGATTCAGCCCTGCGATTCCGCAAGGAAATGGGCGGCTTTTTATATTGAGGAAAAATTCAATATCATGTGGAGCTACCGGAACACGGTCCTTCAAGATCATGATCCTGAAATCATCCATGATATGAGAGTCGCGTCGCGCCGTTTACGGGCAGTGCTTGCCGATTTTCGTTCATGTATTCCAAAGACTCAATATAAAATAATTCTTGCCATCACAAAAAAAATCACTGAACAACTCGGCGCTATCAGGGACATGGATATTCTCGACGAACAAATGACTGCGATGGCTGACGAAACCCGCCCCGAAAGAATATCCACGTTACATTTACTTCAAGAAAGAACAGCGATCCGTCGGCTCAATGCACAGGAACGTCTCTCGGAATTTTTCGGTCATCTGGACGAAGAGAATTTTCCTCAGGAAATCATAACGCTGACCGGACTGCTGCGGCATGGCTAAAACACAATCCAAAATAAACGGCATACCGGAAAAAAGTCTCTATTTCCAGATGTTCGTTGCGCTTCCCCGGCGCCTCAAAGACCTTTTTAACCGGGAAAAAGAGATCTTGATTCCCGAAAACTGGCAAGCGCTGCATATGATGAGAATTGCCGCTAAACGGCTCCGGTATTCCATGGAATTATACCAACTCTGCTTCGATAAGTCTTTCAGGGAAAAAATCAATACGGTTAAAACCCTGCAGGATCATCTTGGCGCCATACAGGATTGCGTCACACTGATTGCGTTTCTGGAAGACGCCGCTGAAAAAAGTGCAGACAAACTGCAGGACGAACAACCGGACATATCCGATGCTGTCTTATCAGAAACAGAAAAAATGATTATGGAACAGATCCTGATTCGCGGGAGGTTATACGCACAGTTTACGGATTTCTGGAACCATTTAACGAATCAACGCTTTAAAGAAACCCTCCTGTCATTAATCGAAACGACGTACAAATCGAACGCGGATAAAACCAACGACTTAAACGCCCTTGAACGAATTTTTATTGACGAAATCTAAATAAAGGATCAGACATGGATCAATGGATTAAGGAATTCCCGGGAGCGATAACCGTCTGCGACGAACACGGCGTCATCCTCGACATGAACGACAAAGCCTGCGACATATTTAAGAACGATGGCGGACGGGATCTGATCGGAAAGAATCTGCTGGATTGCCATCCGGAACCCTCGCGAAGCATGCTCTTAGGTATGCTTAAAAATCAAACATCGAATGCGTATACCATCGAGAAAAAGGGTATTAAAAAAATGATTTACCAGACGCCATGGTATAAGAACGGCGTCTACAGCGGTTTTGTGGAATTGTCGCTCGAGATTCCCGTCAGTATGCCTCATTTCATCCGTTCCGAATCCTGATCGTTCCGATGATTGACAAGACTAAACATAAATGGCTGTTATTCGATTGGGGCAATACGCTGATGAAAGTGTTTCCCGACCAGACCGGGCCGATGAAAAACTGGTCTAAACTTGAGGTTATACCGCATGTCCCGGAAACGCTGTCTGTTCTTCATTCTGAGTGGAACATCGCCGTCGCGACCAACGCGGAAGACTCAACCGAAGACGATATCCGTGAAGTGCTGACAAAAGCTAATATACTGGATTTTATTGATAAAATATTCTGTTATCGTACAATCGGGCATAAAAAACCATCGCAGGAATTTTTTTGGTATGTATTGCATGATTTGAATGTTAAATCCGATCAAGTCATTATGGTCGGAGATGATTATCAGGCGGATGTTTACGGAGCTCAGAAAAATGGAATTCGGGCAATATGGTATAATTTTTCGCATGCAACCGTCGCAAATAATCTTTCCCTTATACAAATAAATGACTTTCGAGAATTGCCGGATATCTTGAATCGCTTTTAAACAAAAAAACCCGCCTCAATCGAAGCGGGTTTATTAAATCAAATTTTGTATCGGTTATTTGATCTTCTTCACGAAATTTGAGAGAATCGTATCGAGATTCGGTGTGCCGATTTCCTGCAAATCATACTTCACGCGGACTGTCGGTTTTTTGATCTTGATGATACGGCTCAGGTCGATCGGGGTGCCGATGACTACGACGTCGCAAGGCGTACGGTTGATGGTCGTTTCGAGGTCTTTCATCTGCTTGGCGCCGTAGCCCATCGCCGGGAGCAGGGTTCCGATATCCGGATATTTCTTGTAGGTTTCGGTAATGCTCGCGACCGTGTAAGGACGCGGATCGATGATCGAGGAGGCGTTGTATTTCATCGCCGCGACGATACCGGCGCCGAATTTCATTTCGCCGTGAGTCAGCGTCGGGCCGTCTTCCACGACTAACGCGCGTTTGCCCATGATCTTCTCGGGATGATCCACGGTCAGCGGAGAGGCTGCGTCCACAATCACGGCTTTTGGGTTGATCTTGCGCACGTTTCCGCGCAGGGTGTTCACCGAATTGATATCCGCCGAGTCAATTTTATTGATGATGACGACGTCCGCCAGCCGCAGGTTCGCTTCGCCGGGGAAATACGTGGATTCGTGGCCTACTCGGAGAGGATCCACGATCACAATGTGCATGTCGGTCTTGTAGAAAGGCGTGTCGTTGTTGCCGCCGTCCCACAGGATCACATCGGCTTCCTTCTGCGCCTGCTCAATGATCGCGCCGTAATCCACGCCGGCGTATATGATTGTCCCGGTCACGATATGCGGTTCATACTCTTCGATCTCCTCGATCGTGCATTTGTGTTTCTTAAGATCGTTTAAATTACCGTAACGCTGGACTTTCTGCTGAACAAGATCGCCATAAGGCATGGGATGCCGGATCGCGGCGACCTTAAGTCCTTTGCTTCTCAGGATTTCAGCTACGCGGCGCGTGGTCTGGCTCTTGCCCGCACCCGTTCGGATGGCTCCGATGGACACAACCGGCTTCTTGCAGGGAATCATCGTCGGCTGGGCGCCGAGAATCTTGAAATGCGCACCGGCGGCCATCACTCTAGAACCGCGGGACATTACATAATTGTAAGGTACGTCGCTGTAAGCGAACACAACTTCCTGGACATTGTGTTTTTTAATCAGCGTTTCCAGTTCGTTTTCGGCGTGGATGGGAATTCCCCTGGGATATAATTTTCCGGCCAGCGCTGCGGGATATTTGCGGCCGTCGATATCCGGAATCTGAGTCGCGGTGAAGGCGACCACATCGTACAGGTTATTATCACGATAGATCGTATTGAAATTATGAAAATCGCGTCCGGCGGCTCCCATAATCAGGGTTTTAATGCGTTCCATGTTTGTTTCTCCAGTTTAAATATTTTAAAATCAATTAACCTTCAAGCACTTTTTTCAGGCGTTCCAGCGCCCAGTCCACTTCGGATTTCTTGATCACGAGCGGCGGAGCGAGACGGAACGTGACTTCGTGGGTTTCCTTGCAGAGAATACCCTCATCCTTTAGTTTTTCGCAAAACGGTCGGGCTTTCTTATTAAGGTCAATGCCGAACCACAATCCGCGGCCTCGTACGGCCACCATGTGCGGACTCTTGAAACTGCGGAGCTGATCCAGGAAGTATTTTCCGAGCGTCGCGGAATTTTCAATCAGGTTTTCCTCCCGCAGAACTTTCAATGCCGTACGGGCGATCGCGCAACCCAGCGGATTGCCGCCGAACGTGCTTCCGTGATCACCGGGATTGAATACGCCCAGCACTTCTTTTTTGGACAGCACTGCCGATACCGGGTAATACCCGCCTGATAACGCTTTACCGATAATCACGGCGTCGGGCGTCACGTTCTCGTACAAATGGGCGAATAATTTTCCCGCGCGGCCCAGACCGGACTGGATTTCGTCGGTAATGTAAAGAACGTTATTCGCTTTGCAAACGTCATAGGCCTCTTTCAGGAATCCTTCCGGCGGAATGATAACACCCGACTCGCCCTGGATCGGCTCAAACATAAACGCGCAGGTGTTAGGTGTGATCGCGGCCTTGAGTGCTTTGATATCACCGTAAGGAATGATTTTAAATCCCGGAGTCAACGGCCAGAATCCGTCCTGGTATTGTTCGTCCGTTGAGAAACTGATGATAGTCGTCGTGCGGCCGTGGAAATTATCGGCGCAAACAATGATTTCGGCTTTATCCTTGGCGATGCCTTTGACCTTATAACCCCATTTACGCGCCGCCTTGATGGCGGTTTCTACGGCTTCCGCGCCCGAGTTCATCGGCAGTGCCATATCATAGCCGGTCAGATCGTGTAGGTCTTTGTACAGCATCGGTAACTGATCGTTCCGGAACGCGCGCGACGTCAGCGTTACGCGTTTGGCCTGTTCGTTCATGGTTTGCAGAATCTTCGGATGACAATGTCCCTGATTCACGGCCGAATATGCGGCCAGACAATCAAGATATTTTTTCCCTTCCACGTCCCATACCCAGGCGCCTTCGGCTTTCTCAATCACTACATCCAGAGGATGATAATTATGAGCGCCGTATTTCTCTTCCATCTCAATATATTCTTGAGTTTTCATACTTCACCTTCAACTGTTTTATAGTGTAACGTGTGTTAAAAACGGAGAATCGGTTTTATCGCTATCTAAGTAAAACCGATATGGTCATTGTACAGCAGGACAACCGCAACCCGCAGTTTGCGTGAATGTTGATTGTGTATATGAATGCGCATATTTTGGCCTGCTTAACTGTAATCAGTCGGATGCCAATATAATCGTTTCAGACTACAAATTAAAGGAAAATCGTAAAAATCGGGATTTGAACAGGTCCGGTAATAAAGCTTTATTTAATGCGGTCTCAGGCGATATACTTATATTTTTTAATTTTCATGGTCGGTGTTTTTTCGAAGGGCACCGGCTGTTCAATAATCACCGCGATATGGGAGTGGACATTCAACTGCATATTGACGAAATGCTGAATTTCCGCTAAGATTTTTTTTATCTGGTTCTCCATATCGTCCTGGAAAGCCTGGGCATTATCTTTCAATTGATTGTAGAATTCCTCCACCTTTTGGTAATCCAAATGAACCATCGCTATCAGTTTGCCTTTCATCTCGTAAACAATGGATTCGATTACGAACTTATGCCGGTTGACGACCGCTTCGATTTCCTCCGGATAAATATTTTTGCCGTTCGCTCCGATAATCACGTTTTTCAGACGTCCTTTGAAAAAAAGACGGCCGGTTTTGTCCATATAGCCGAGATCGCCCGTGCGGAACCAACCGTCGGTTGTAAAAACGCTTTGAGTCAGATCGTCGTTTTTATAATATCCTTTCATGACGTTATCGCCGCGGGTCACGATTTCCCCTTCACCGGTGGCTGGATCAATATTTATCAGTTTCATTTCCTGGCCCGGAGGGCAGTAGCCTGTGGATCGGAAAAGATGTTTTTTCGTAGGCGTTCCGGCGACTAACGGGCTTGTTTCCGTCAGCCCGTAACCTATCTGGTAAGGAAAATCGGCTTCCCAGAGAAACCGCTCCACGCTTTCATCCAGCAGCGCCCCGCCGATGCCGAAGAAATGGATTTGTCCTCCGAATGATTCCATCAGTTTTTTCCCCGCAATCCGGTGCAGCATTTTCCGCGTGGGAGAAAAATGGTATAAAACCTTCGGTAATCCGGAGGCAAATTTCGGCTGAATCCGGTTTTTATAAATTTTTTCAATCACCAGAGGTACGCTCAGCATCAGGGTCGGCTTGATCTTGCCTAGCGCTTCAAGAAGAATGGTCGGTGAGGGAACGCCAGCCAGGTAATAAACCGACGCGCCGTAAAACAGAGGCATCAGGAATCCAAGTGTGCATTCGTACGTATGCGACAAAGGCAGAATGGACAGCATCCGATCCGTGGGTATGATTTTTTGAATGCCGTAGGTTGATATAATATTCGACACAATATTCTTATGTGTCAGCATGACGCCTTTGGAAAAACCGGTAGTTCCGGAGGTGTATATAATCGCGGCGATCTGATCTTCGGGAATCTTGCTCAGGGCCGACAGGATGAGAGACAGATCACCAGAAGTGAATACCGGATGCGTATGACTTCCATCGGCATCTTTTTCTGACGGCTCGGGAGAAAAATCCTCCATGGAAAAAACATATTGCAGTGACGGCAACAGGTCACGTCTTATTTTATTTCTCAGGTTGGCTGAAACAAAAACCGCCTTGGATTCGGAATGAGACAGAATATTAGTTATTTCAGTTTCTGTAAAATCATTGAGAATGGGAACCACAGTTGCACCGGTATATAATACGGCAAGATAACTGATTCCCCACCGGGGTGAATTGGGAGCCAGAACAGCCACCTGATCCCCGGTTCCAAAGCCTAAGGACGCTAATTTCCCGGCTAACCGAAGGACTTCATCTGATATTACCCTAAAACTCATTGGCGTACCGTCAACGAAGGACAATGCCGGAAGGTCCGGATGGTTATGAACACTTTTAAAGAAATAATAGGGAATGTTTTTGGGCTTGATATCCATGCTCATAAAAAATTCCTGTTGTTTATTTTAAAATCGGCTTGTTGTAAAAATGCGTTCATGATAAGACATCTGATTATTTTATTTTACTAAATTTTACAATACAAAATCAAGAAATTATATTTTTTATTTGCGATTGAGCTGTGAATATGACATACTACGCGAAATTATTTTTTTTGGTTTTTTTATGGCTCATCATACATCACGCTCCGGATATCAGTATTTCGTGCAACGGCTGAACCGTTTTCCGCAGGGCGCTCCTCCGTCCGACGCGCTTTTTGAAATTCTTAAAATTCTTATGTCGGAGGAAGAGGCCCGTCTGCTCGCGCTGATCCCGATCAAACCCTTTACGGCAGAGAAAGCAGCGAAGGCGTGGAAATTACCGCCAGCGCAGGCCCGGATTATTCTCGACAGATTGGCCGGTAAAGCCATTCTTCTGGATGTCGAACAAAAAGGAAAAACCATATACGCGCTTCCCCCGCCGATGGCCGGGTTCTTTGAATTCTCGTTGATGCGCGTGAGGAACGATATCAATCAACAAGCGCTGGCGGAGCTGTTGTATCAGTATCTGAACGTCGAAGAGGATTTTGTCAAATCCTTATTCGCGAACGGCGAAACCCAGCTGGGGCGCACGTTTGTGCAGGAAGTGGCGTTATCTGAAGACAATGCCCTGCATGTGCTGGACTATGAGCGGGCCAGTCATGTTATCCGGTCAGCAAAAGCGATCGGGGTTGGCGTCTGTTATTGCCGTCATAAGATGGAGCATGTCGGAAAAAACTGCGACGCGCCGATGGATATCTGCATGACTTTCGGCAATACGGCTGACGCGCTCATCCGTCACGAATTCGCACGAAAAATCACCGCGGATGAATGCATGGATCTTCTTCATAAAGCGTACGATCACAACCTGGTACAGTTCGGTGAGAATGTGCGGAATCATGTCAGTTTTATATGCAACTGCTGCGGTTGCTGCTGTGAGGCCATGATCGCTGCGAGGAAATTCGGCGTCATGCAACCGGTTCACACAACAAATTTTCTTCCTGTGATCGATGAGTCGTCTTGCAATGGCTGCATGAAATGCGTTCAGGTATGTCCGGTAGAAGCGCTGTCCGCCTGTTCCGCCAACGATCCCAGGCATCCTAAAAAGATGAAAGCCATACTTGATGAAACCGTTTGCCTCGGCTGCGGGGTCTGCGTCAGGGTATGCCGGCCGAAGAGCATATCCCTGAAGCTGCGTCCGAAGCGGGTGATTACGCCTGTCAACGGCGTACATCGTGTCGTGGTCATGGCGATCGAACGCGGAAAGCTTCAGAACCTGATATTCGATAACCGCGCGCTGTTCAGTCACCGCGCCATGGCGGCGATACTCGGCGTCATACTGAAACTGCCGCCCGTGAAGCAGATCATGGCTTCGAAACAGATGAAATCAAGATACCTGGAAACGCTGATCACTAAAATTAAAATATAATTTCTTCCCGTATTTCTATGTGACGGTATACCACGCCAATGTTCCGGTAAATCCCTCACCGGGTATGGATTGATGAACAGTACATCCGCATGATGGTTCGCGGGGATTTCTGCATACTTTAGCCCATTTTAAGGATCTTTCCCATACTTCAAGGTCGGCCAGGTATCCGGTGTGCTCAAGCGAATCGCTTAAAACATTCACTTTGGATTCTTCAAGAATGCCGAAATAACGGGCGCCGCACGCTTTGCACGACCACCATTGATATATGATTTCAACCGGTCGTCCGCTGACTTCAGTATGAATGCTGAAAACGCATTTCATGTCTTTCCGGCAGGATGGGCAGTTCATAATGGCAATATCCGCTGGAACATTCCGGTTCTGTATTTCTATAATCTTTCTTTATTGAACCTTCATACCAAGATGATGGAACACAAACGCCCAGATGTCGGCGTATTGTTCGATCCATTTTTTCATTGGCGTGCCGCCTCCATGCCCCGCTTTGGATTCGATGCGAATCAGGACGGGATTCGATCCCGTATGCATCTCCTGCAGGGTCGCCGCGAATTTGAATGAGTGAGCAGGCACCACGCGGTCATCGTGATCGGCGGTCATAATCAGTGTCGCGGGATAGGAGACGCCATTTTTCAGGTTGTGAAGCGGTGAATATTTGATCAGGTATTTAAACTGGTCTTCTTTATCACTGCTTCCGTATTCCACGGCCCAGGCGTATCCGATCGTGAATTTATGGTACCGCAGCATATCCAGTACGCCGACTTCGGGAATCGCGACTTTGAATAAATCCGGCCGCTGAACCATGCAGGCGCCGACCAATAAACCTCCGTTCGACCCGCCCTGGATGGCGATCTTGTCTTTCGAGGTATATTTTTCCCTGATCAGGTATTCTGCCGCCGCGATGAAATCATCGAACACCGTCTGTTTCTTGTCAAGCATTCCCGCCTTATGCCAGGCGTCGCCGTACTCTCCCCCGCCACGAATATTCGCCAGTGCGTAGATTCCCCCGTTTTCCAGGAAGACCATCTTTGACATTGAAAAATAAGGAGTCATGCTGGAATTGAATCCGCCGTAACCGTACAGCAGAACCGGATTCCTGCCGTTTAATTTTATCCCTTTTTTTGCAACAATAAACATGGGAATTTTCGTTCCGTCCTTGCCCGGATAAAAGACCTGGCGTGTTTCATAATCGTTGATGTTGATTTTGACTTCCGTCTTGCGGAAAAGCGTTGATTCGTTTTTGCCGATATCGTAGCGGTAGATTACCGGCGGAACGGTAAACGAACTGAACGTGTAAAACGATTCCATATCGTTTCGTTTGCCGCTGAATCCCCAGGCCGAGCCGATTCCCGGCAGTTTCATTTCAAATTCCAGTTTGCCGGTCAGGTCATGCCGGAAAATTTTTGTATTCGCGTCCATCAGGTAACTGGTAAATAGTTTATTTCCTGTCAGGGACACCCATTCAAGTAAATTTTCCTTTTCGGGAATGATGATTTTCCAGTTGGCCGAATCGGGCTTTTCAGGATTGACCAGGATCAGATGATTCTTTGGCGCGCCGTGTTCCGTCAGCACCAGAAACTGATTATCAAGATTGTCAATAACTGAATAATTATATTTGAATCCTTTGAACAAGAGTTTAAACGCGTTGTCTTTTGCCTGAATGTCCATATAATGAACTTCTTCGCCATACGTGCCCTCGGAACTGTTTAATATGAGAAATCGCTGATCCTGGGTAACCCACGCGCTGAAATATCTGCCCGGATGGTCCTTGTCCTCATGCACAAGTACGTCCTTCGACTGATCCGTTCCCAGTTTATGATAATATACTTTATGATATTCATTTTTCTTGGTCAATTCACTTCCTTCGGCGGGCTCATCGTACCGGCTGTAATAAAACCCGTCGTCTTTCCATGACGCACCGCTGAATTTCAGCCAGAGTAATTCATCGGCAAGTTTCTTTTTTGTCGCGACTTCCATCACATAAAGCTTTTTCCAGTCCGAACCTGATACTGATATCTGGTAGGACATATACTTATCATCCTTGGAGAATGAAATCCCGGACAGGGAGACGGTTCCATCCTCAGAAAAAGTATTGGGATCAAGAAATACTTCCGGCTCATCGGTCAGACTTTTCTGATAATACAGAACGGATTGATTCTGCAAGCCGTCATTTTTATAATAGAAATAATAATTGCCGCGTTTGAAAGGAGAACCGTATCTCGGATAGTTCCACATTTCTTCCATTCTTTTTTTGATCGCGTTTCTGGATGGAATTTTATCCAGGTAATCGCGCGTGACTTTATTTTGTTCCTTCGTCCAGGCTATCACTTCCGAGGCGGTATCCTGCTCGAGCCAGCGATAGGGATCGGCGATTTTAGTTCCGAAATAATCGTCTGTGACGTCTGATTTTTTTGTTACCGGATACTGAATGGTTTCCTGGGCCTGAATTGCTGTGAAACAAAAAAATAACACGCTTGATAAATAAAGGAACGTCTTCATATTCTTTCTCCGTTTTATTAATTATATTTCTTTCAAACATTGAAGGTCTGGTCTAAAAAAAATGTATGACTGAATTATTAAGCAGTTTTACTTTGCTTGCTTATCGGGTTGCCTCACTTTTGTGTCATTTCGACCGAAGGGAGAAATCTTGTGTTAATAATTTCATATTTTTTACGTTTTGCATTTGTGGGCAATTTTATACTTTGTGACTGAACCCGATAAACACTTTACTTTATATTCAAATCAGCAGACCCTCAAGGCTTATTGGCAGTCTAGGGCTCGTTCGTGGGATCCCACGTACAACGCCAGTTTTCGTTTAAAGCGTCGATTCTGTTCATATCGTCATCGGTAAATGAAAAATCAAACACGTCCGCATTTTCGGTAATCCGCTTCGGGTCGGATGATTTCGGCAGAACGACGGCGCCGTGTTGAAGAACCCAGCGTATCATGATCTGGGCGGCTGATTTATAATATTTCGCGGAAACCTCTTTAAGGGCCGGCTCATTCAGCCTGATTCCTTTCGTCAGGGGACTGTACGATTCTAAAATAATTTTATTCTCCCGGCAGAATTCCAGAAGTTTTTTCTGGTACAGGAAAGGGTGGAATTCGACCTGGTTGACCATCGGCTTGATCCGGCAGTGACCGAGCAGTTCCTCAAGATGCCTGACGGTGTAATTGCTGACGCCGACAGCGCGGCATTTGCCTTCATCATAGAGCGTTTCCAGCGCGCGCCAGCTGTCTTTGCGCAGGCCCGGTTCCGGCCAGTGAATGAGGTATAAATCGACGGGGCCGATGTTAAGTTTCCTGGAGCTTTCGTTGAACGCACGAATGGCTTTATCGTAACCGTGATCGTCGTTCCATAATTTGGTCGTGACGAAAATCTGATCTCTCGGGATGCCGGATTCGCGCACCGCCGCGCCGACGTTTTTTTCGTTTCCGTAAAACGCCGCGGTATCGATATGCCGGTAACCCGTTTTGAGCGCGTGCAGGCAGGCTTTCTTCGTCTCTCCCCCGTCGCGCATCTGCCATACGCCCAGCCCGAGCACGGGGATGGACAAATTGTTATAAAGTTTTAATGTACTTCTTGATGATAGTTTGTTTTCCATGTTTTCACTGTGTTTTTACAAATAAACCGATAATCCGAACCTAACGTTTTGTTCGCCGAATCCATAGCCGAATGTTTTCTTTTTTCATTTATTCCTATAGGACGAACTTAAGTTTGTCCGATGTATCTCTTTCTAAGCGTCAAATCAAAAAAATTACAAATAAATAGTGGGTGTAACTTTCCTGACCGAGGTTTTTTCACCCTTCAAATTCTGTTGGAATGTGAAATAATTTTTGTTCGGTAATTTTAACTTTTGTTTCAGGTAATTTGGAACTCAAAGTTAACATTCTATCAGTAACAGAAATATGTTCACCTTCCGGATACTGTAAATATATTTTTTTGAGGTTTGACATCTTATTTAAAATTATTTTATCAATTTCTCGATTAAAATAAGGAAAAGAATAACCTATTATAACCAAGATATCAATATTTTCTAAAAAAGCTAAGTTATTTAATAAGGACTTAAGCGTATAATCTTCCCAAGCAAATCGTATATCTGGATCCGAGAGATCATCGGTCATGTATTCTTGAAATAATTTAATACCGATTTCCCATAACTTATCCCCTTGTAAGCGCCAGACAGCTCTGAATTCGTCACCAATATGTCCAGCTTGAGTTGTACCGCAATATCCATTGATTCTATATAAGCGGTTTTTAAGGCTTAATGTGAGTTCATTCATTACATCATCATCATTTTCACAGAAATCGAAAAAAGATTTTTCAAGCTGGTTATCGTAATTCCATGATAAAAAGAATATGGATTCCGGAATTTTAATTTTATTACCAACCCGTTTGAGTATTGATGCGAAAAAACTGTCATAACGTTTATCAACAGGCAATTGCCCTTGTATAATAATTAAAAATACTGATAATACAGCTTTCAATTTTTTTAAATTCTCATAATCCATTTTTAAAAATAATTTTTTTGCAAATGTATCTATCGAGGCGTGATTTGACGATCCTTGAATTAACCATCGTGTTGCATTTGCTAAATCATATCTATATGAGTCCCAAACTGGATTATTTGCTTTTATAGGTTCGCTATAAAGATCATCTTTTGGGCCTGAGCGTTCTAACTGTTCAACGAATAACGATAAACCTTTCTCAAATTCTTTGACTAAAGGTACCACTTCACAGCTTGCGCCAGCGCCTAAGAAATACAATATTTTTTCTGCCATAAGAAATTATTTACTTTAATAGATATTATTTATCAAAATTTCAATAAATATTGTGAAAGTCCAATTTTAACAGTTTTAACAAAAATCTCAGGCCATTCATGAACACTCAAGGTTGTTACATTTTTAATAGTGTGTATTTGGTAATTTATATGCCAAGCAATATTTATATTTTTATCAATATCTTCAGGAAAATTTAATGAACCGGGAATGTACTGGGCTTGATGCGTGTAGTTGTTTCGTAAATCATATAAATATGAAATTTTCCTGTCTCCTGTTATTTCTTTAGTCTCAAAATTAGGATGATTTGACATAATATTTACTTTAAATGAATTCAATAATTCACTTCTTGCATGAACAGGTAATAACGAATTAATAAAACTATAAAAGGATTTTCTCATACTATACATATTCAAATATTCCTGATACAAACGTAGAGCGTTTTTAAAGCAATTTTCACTTTCAATTTCATGTTTCTTATTATTTTTGATATTAATATCAAGCCAATTTTTAAAATCTATATATTTTTCATTATGACCTAGCAGATCAAAACAGGTCAACATTAAATATGTGACCAAAGGTTCATATTGAGTAAATAAAGTATTTTTTACATTTTTCAAACTACTGCATAATTCCAATCTATCTAATACGGCGTAAATATTGCCTGTTTTTGTACCAGCGAATTTCTGATGACCAATATTTGATATGTATTCAACTTCTTGGGTTAAATCTATTACTTTCTTATTAATAGTATCTGAATCAATGAATTCCTTTAGATGGTTGTTCAATTTTAATACCAATGATTGATCTGGTTGTCTTGGTTTCTGTAAAACGACATATTTATCTTTAGTTATCCAAGTGATTATACATTTTATTGTGTTTGCTTCGAAATTAGGAAAAAAATGAATTGGAACATTATTTTTATCAAATTTTACATATACGAATGAACCAACTTTTAATTTACTTGAATTATATATTGCGGGGTAACAATCAATACCGAAACCAAATTTTACATTTACGTTCATTACAAAATTTGCACTACATGTTTAATATTCATAAATCCCCCCGCAGTCCATCCCCTTTTATCAGCGGAAACATCCTGCGGGGTTGTTTCAAGTTAGAGAAGTGAGAGAAAAATTATTTCTTCGGACGACCGGAGCCGGTTTTGTATTCCGTTTTCTTTTTTAAGCCCATGCTCTGGACTTCATTGGAACTCTTCCCGAATTGCGCGGAAACGGTGGTCTTGGAATCTAAGATACCGTTGTGCAGTTCCCATTCACGGGCGCAGGCATTGTCGCGGTGCGACTGGTAGGACGTCCACGACTGAGTTTCGGCGTTTTGTTCGGTGAACATTTCGTCCCTCATCCGCTTCAGATTTTCCACGGTGAGTTCTTTCTTGAACGGGTTATAACCTTCGATTTTTTCCAAAGCCGCGAGGGCTTCCAAATCCGCTTGAATCACGGACGGCGTTAAACGCCGCGTTTCGTTCTTTGCCATAGACAATTCTCCTTAATTTAAGTGGATGATTAGGTTAGTAAATATTAGGGCATAAAAATCTGATTTAAATATAAACATATCTTTATTTAATATGATTTTATCTTACATTCCGCCTTATAAGTCTTTTAGTATTATAATATTATCTTATATGCGCACCTGAATATAAGATATACCTATGGTAATATATTATATTCATACTATTATATATTATATGCAAAGCGTTATATGTTATATTCATGACTTTATATTAGATATGTATGATAATATATACCATATTCACAACTTTATATAAAATATTCAGCACTGAATATATGATATTCATAATCGCATATAAGATATTTACCCGTGAATATATTATATCCGATACTGCATATAGTAGTTATTTATTTGAATATAATATATTTGTATTAAAATATATTATATTTGAACCTGAATCTCTTATTTAATACTTTGCATACCGTATATTAAAAAATAGCCTCTGTCAAATTTGGTCGGCAGAGGCTATATTGTTTATCGAATATTATTTAATCAGCAACATCTTTCGGACCGATTTATAATCCTTTGCCGTCATCCTGTAAATATAAATTCCCGATGACAAGCCCGAAGCGTTCCAGGTTACTTTATATCTGCCCTGGGCATGATTATCACTGACAAGCGTTGCGACTTCGCGTCCGAGTACGTCGTAAACTTTAACCGTTACAAGTCCCTGGTGCGGTACGGCGTATTCAATCGTCGTCGAGGGATTGAACGGATTGGGATAATTGGCGTTCAATTCAAATGTCGTCGGTAATGCGGAGCCTGATAATAATTCTTTCTGTATAGACTTGCCCGCCATGCCTTTGTTTTCACCTACGCCGGGACGTAAATAATAACCGTCGGTTTCAATCACATAATCGCGCATCCACCCCGCTTTGACATTGCCGCCGGTATTGAAGATTAAAGTTATGAAACCGTTCGTATCCAATTCGGCATAGTCCTTATCGATGTTTTTCAGTTGCTGTTTTATATTTCCATAGACTGAATGATCAGCGGTATCAAGATTTAATTCCTTTTTTTCATATCCGCCGTAAAGAATAGGTGTGATTGCCGCGTATTGCATATCATAATCGCGTCGCCAATCGATATTCAGGCTGTCGAGCGATGTAAGGCGGCTCAACGGAACGATGACAACGGATTGTTTTTCGCGCCGCGCGAAACCTCGTTGGAATGTATTTTCCGCAGATTCGTTTCCCTCAATCGTTCCGGCGATTTCTTTCGGTGGATCGATAGGGTCGATAACTACTCCTTCTGTATTCAAAATCACCGCGACGCTGTCCGCGGCGCCTTCGGCGTTAAGCGATTTCAGAAAGTTTTTGAAATCAAACGATTTGGCGTTGAAATTCATGAATAAACGATCATTGGAAACTCCTTCCACGCCGGGACTCTTCAGATTATACCGAATCAAATCAGTAACGTCTTTATCATTAAGCAATGCGTTCGATGAAGAAACGACGCCGGTCGGCAGATATACCACGATATCATTATTTTCCGTGACCCCGATTTCCGATCCCGCGGGATGATCTACCGAGAATAATTTGATCCGGTCGAAATAACTGTGATCGCGGTTCAATTCTAAAATCTTAAAATAAAGTTTGTTTTTATCCGCGATGGGTTTGACGTTCAGCTTATAAACATCTTTGATGTCCTTGCCTGTATTGCCTTCAAATTCGGAGCGATGCAGCATATTGTTATCCATAACATACCCGTTATCCGTATTCACGAACAAGAACGGACATCCGCCGCCGGAAGTACTATATGAAACAGCGTATTCTAAAGAATCTAAGCCCCACATACTGGAAATAATACAACGTAACTTAAATGTAGGTATGAACTCAACTTTTTCATTACTTCCTCTATAGTCATTATCAACCATTACACTTTTATTTGTTAGATTAAAAATGTGAATATAATCCGGTTTATTAATCGATTTCCATTCAAAAGTCATAATTTGATCGGCATTTGTATTACATGTAACGTACCCTGTCTGTCCGGGATATATTATTTCTATGTTTTGTTGAATATTGACTATTTTTGATGGCTCTGAAAGAACGGTATAAGCAAAAACCGCTTGATTTTTATCTGTAATAGGGTACCATGAATATGGCCCAGCGATACTATTGTCGCTTAATTGATATATATAAGATCGTATGACTGCACTGGTATTTGTTACGGTACCTGGCACAACCTCACAAAAAGGCATACCAAAATGATAATTTTGTCCATACTCATTTTGTTCATCTTTTTGCCAACAGTTTGATCCAATTCCTCTTCCCCATACTTTAGGGTTTATTGAATGTGGAAATGTTACCGTTTTTCGTATTTCATATCTCCATCCCCAATACATTCTGTCAGTAAGTCCATCAGCGCCAAGAAAATTAAAATATGTATACGGCGATTCTGAGTAATAACTGCTTCCTGTACTTGTATAATATGTAATGATATTATTCTTAACCATATCCAACGCTTTTTTGGCATTAACACGACCGTAACCTGTATAAATATCCCATCCAATTGTTGATGGCCAAATAGTAATGTCATCAGTTGTCATCTGAATAATCTGGACTATATCATCATTATATAATGTTGGTTTGTATCCTTTTAATAAAGATGCAATTCCTGAAACTATAGGTGTTGAAAATGATGTTCCAGACCAAGGACCATATGATCCATCTTCCCAAATAGACATAATACTTTGTCCTGGTGCTACAACATCGAGGTGATCACCATAAGTTGATGTTACAAGTCTATTATCTGTATTTGTCGTAGCACCAACTGCCATTATTCCAGTATTATAAGCGGCAGGATAGTATTTACCTACGGCACCACTTTTTCCTGTGGCTGCACATGAAACTTTATTCTTTTTATATGAATAAGCTATCGCTTGCCTTAATGTTACATTATAATCACCAGGGTCTGTCATCCAACTGTGATTCATAACTTTTACATTCGTATTATTTGACGCAGAAACAATCTTATCATATACTACTTGTGCACCTTGGTTATCAATCCTTTTTGCTAATAATTTTGTATTCCAATCAACGCCGGAGATTCCTATGTCATTATTTGTTTTCGCACCAGCAACTGCAGCTGTTGCTGTGCCGTGCCCGTACCAACCTGTTCCATTATCACCTGTAACTTTACCATTTAGATCTTCATGGTTTTTATCTATTCCTCCGTCAAAAAAAGCTATAATGTTACTTGAGTTACCAGTATATATATCCCACGCTTCATCAGCATCGACATCAACATCTACAGTTCCTCCATTCAAACCAGTATTTTTTAATGCCCATTGTTGCCCAAACAAATTATCATCAGGTATTCCTAATGGAATTGCTATGAAATTTTTTTCAGCATAAATAACATCTTTACATTCAATTAAATCTCTAATTATTGAGTTTTGATCATTTTTTGAATTAAGTTTAATGATAAAAATTTTTGATAAATTAGGTAATTTAATAACATTATTAAATTCATCATATCCATTAGTGTCCGATTCAATGAAATGTGAAAAAGCAGGATAAATATTAAAAACTGGTATATTGTATTTCGATAACAACCCATTTAAATCTGTAGAAATGGTTATGGAATTATCATCATTTAATATTATACCAGATTTAAAATAAACAATAATTTCATAATTTGTTGATGTATCAACATTTTGGCTGACCGATAATTTTTGACACATAAAAACATTTAAAATAAGTAATTGCCACCATACGCCCATATAAAAAAATTTTTTCATAAAAACCCCAAAAATTGTTTGATGTTAGAAATTCATTTTATTAAATGTACAATAAGCCCTTGATGAATGTTACCATAGATATTATGATCTTCAAATCAAAATCGTGGATAACCTCAAGGGTATTTTATAATTCAAGTCATATTGCTTCCTCCCAAAGAAATTATTGACTTATTACATTAAAAGTCAGTTGATTTTTTAAACCAGTATTTAGATCCACAATCCATAATGTACTATTATCTAATTTCCAATTATTCCAATTATAAAATGAATAGACTATTTTATTGCCTGGGGGATCTGAAGAAAATGGACTATTTGAAGTTAAATCAACGGTCTCATTAGTAATTTTTTTAACTATATTTTTCTTGATGTCAATAGTCCAAATATTTATATCAAGGCCGTTAATTTTATTATGATTAATAATGTATATATAACTACTATCTTTCAAAGATTTAGGATGATCTGATATATAATTTTCATCTGAATAAATTAACAATTCATTATTCGTATTTATATCTTTTTTTATAATACCTCCGCTTGTTGAATCAATCCATCCAACATAAAATATTAGATTATTGAATGAATCAGAAAAGGCGGGTGAAATACCTGTTGCAACTTTTCGTTTATTTGTTCCGTTATTTTCCATAATCCAAATACCAGAAAAAGTATCACCGTAACTAACAGTTGTATAAATAATTAATTCGCCATCATTACTCCATGATGGATTATAGTTTTTACGATTAGAAGTTAATTGAATAATGGAATTTGTATCAAACGTATTATTAAGAAAATGTATTTTATAAATTTGATCATTATTGTTATAAACAATCCATTGCCCGTCTGGCGACCAATCAACTGATTCCAGATAATTATTAAATAAACGTCTTTTATTCATTCCATCCGGATTGACAGCCCAATAGCCCGCCGAATCATCATTGAAAGTGTATTGTGCAAAGCAGGTGTCCTGCATAGGATATTCAATTTTCTTTAACGGCCGATAATTAAAGGAAATGAAATCTCCGCTGGGATGCCATGACGGCTGCCAATAAATAACTTCGGGTAACCAACCCGGATCGGCAAAATCCGGACAAGGAGGCTTTCCTTTATCGTGGCAATTACATGAACATAATAAGAAAAATAATAATCCTATTGTTATCTGTATTCTACTCTTTGTTTTCATAACTATCCAATATTAAAAGTTAATTGTCTTTTCACACCGGATTGTACATTAACAACCCAAAGGGTGCTGTTTCTTAACGTCCAGTCTTTTAATCCATAGTATGAATAAACAATATATTGGTCATCAGTGCTCCAACTATAACCATCTTGATCTGTATTTTCATCATTTATTTTCTGAACAGCTAAATTAATTGTATCGACAGTCCAAATATTATAACCACTGGAATCATTATTTAAATTCATGCGAAAAGCAATTTTATTTCCATTATGGGAAAATTTCGGAGTGAATTTCCACATGTTAATATTATAAGTGAGTCGTTTAGGATTTTGACCGCTTGTATCCATAGTAAAAATTTCAATAACACTTGAATCCTTAACTGGGCGCGTGTGTGCAATCAAATAATTTGGAGAAAAACTAGGTAATCTAATTTCTCCTATCTCGGGAGCATAAGCAATTCTTTTCTTGTATGAACCATCTGAATTCATTGTCCAAATGAAATACATGCCATTGGGAGAATCTTTATTTGAGTCATAGGCGATTTTACTTCCATCAGGACTCCAGCTTGGATGAAAATTATTGCTATTATTCGTTAGTTTATATAGTGTAGTGGTATCAAATGTCTCGCCCGTAAATCTCATTTTATAAATATTACCGCCATTATTAAATGCAATCCATTGTCCATCAGGTGACCAATCGACATATTCGATATATTTTTCAAATATTCTTCTTTTATTCGATCCATCCGGATTGACAGCCCAATAACCCGCGGAATCATCATTAAATGTGTATTCCGCAACACATGTATCCTGCATAGGATATTCAATCTTTGTTAACGGCCTATAATTAAATGAAATGAAATCACCGCTGGGATGCCAAGACGGTTGCCAATAAATGACTTCCGGTAACAATCCCGGATCGGCTAAATCGGGACAAGGCAGTTTTCCTTTATCGTCGCAATTACAAGAACATAATATGAAAAACAAGAATCCTATTGTTATCTGTATTCTACTCTTTGTTTTCATAAAAAATCCTATGATGAAAAATTTAACATTATCATAAAGGATTAATAATACTAATGAGACAAACTAACAAATATAGACACAAATTAAACTCGTAACTGAGAATTTAATTCAACCGATTTCTTTACCCCAAAAATCTACTTAATCTTTATTACAGACAAAGATAAATGAATTGAAATGCAAATGTCAAGAAAAAAATATTTTACTTCAACTCACTGATTTTTGTTTTGCTGAAAACTGAATACAGTTCTTCCCTGTTCCGCGAAATATTCTTGTTGTGAATCCGGTTCTCCGACCCCTCCCTTAACTTCCAGTCGTCGTGCATGGTTTCAAGTTCGCGGTCAAACTGCCAGTGATGAATGAAAAGCCGGCCGTGAAGTTTTTTCAGCGCCGTAATCTGGTTATCGGAATAATCCTGCGTTTTTAAACCGCTTTGTATCAGCCCGGTATCGATTACCATGGAATCCACTTCCGCGTAATAGAAGATGTCATATATCTGCTTTTCTTTCCAGGCAAATTGCTCAATCAGCGATAAACGGAACTGCGCCGAGCCCTTGAACCGTTGTCCGGCGATATCCGATAAATGTTCGACAGGAACGTCTTTTTCCTTTAACGCCGAAATCACTGGTTCGGATAATTCGTAATCGCGGAGATGCACCACCTTGCGCTCAAAAACGTTCTGCATGATAAACAAGAGAAGTAAGGCCATCAAACCCGTAATAATCGGCGTTATTACCCATCCGTACGCGATTTTCCCGAGAACTTTATAGTTAATCCCTTTTCCGCCGCGGGCGAAACCGACGCCGATCACCGCTCCGATCACCGTCTGCGTGCTGGACAGCGGAACCAGCGGAATGGGGGGTATCCCGGAATCAATCAGAATTTTTTCAAGCCCTTCGGACGCGAAAATAAAAAGCACGAGCGATTCAGCAAGAACCACAACCAACCCGGTAATCGGCGTGATTTTATAAAGTTCGTTACCAACCGTTTCCATAACGCGGTAACCATAGGTATAGATTCCTATGCCGATCGCGACCCCGCCGATAAGAAACAATATCTGCGTACCCGAAAAAGTAAACCAGTCGGTCAGATGGATATCCGCGAACGGCTGAGCCGGAACAAACATTCCCATCACATTCGCGATGTTGTTCGCCGCGAGCGTATACGACGCGAACGCCCCGACCACGACCAGGCCTATCCTTGTGTAAGCGTCAAGATGAAGAATATGCCATTTCGCTTTCTTAATAATCCAGACCGTCAGCCTGAACAGAAGAAAAGCGAATGCCGCAGCAATGACCGGGCTGATAATCCACGTGGAAATGATTTTTGAAAGCGAACTCATGTCGGTGGGTGAACCGGTAAATAAATTCCACCCGATAATGCCTCCCACGACGGCCTGAGACGTAGACACCGGCAGCTTGATTTTCGTCATCCACGTTACGGCGATACCGACGGCCAGCGCCACGGTAAAACAGCCCGCGATCGCGTTGACTGCGCCTAATTGATTTAGTGTCCGCGATGCACCCGCGCCGCTGATGACCGCTCCCAGCACGACAAAGATTCCCGCGATGATGGCTGCTGTTTTAAATTTCACCATACGCGAAATGACTGCGGTGCCGAAGACGTTTACAGCGTGATTCGCGCCTAATGACCAGCCTAGAAAGATGCCGGTACTGATGTAAAGCCAGATGATCATGCTACAACCGCCGTTTTATGGTTGCGATCGCAAGGCGGTCGGTGACATCTTCCGCGTCGTCCGCGATGAGTTCGATCTGATGCACAAAATAACGGATATGATTTTTATAGGCCAGGTCAACACCGGAACCGTATACCATACGTTTGATTTTATCGCTCAGCCTGTCCGACTCTTTCTCATAAAACATCACTTTATTGATATTATCACGGACTTTCTCGCTTTCAATAAAATACGACCTGATCGCGACCACCATGGATTCAACCGACCCCGCTACCGAGTCAATGAGATCCCTGATATAGGGTTTCCATTCCTCAAGTATTCCGGGATGTTCAACATTGAACTGCACCAGTGTATTGGCCAGCCTGTTCAGTACTTTGTCGCTGCTTTCCATCAAGCCAAGCACGTCTCCGCGGGACTCCGGAATGAGTGTTTCCATGTAAAGCGTCGTTTCAATGGTTCTGCGAAGAGTGTCGCCTTCTCCTTCCAGCAAGTCTAATTTCTCAACGCGTTCATTGAATTGATCCATCTGCTGATCGAGATAGAAATTCAATCCTCCTCTGAACACAATGGCACCCTGAACCACCAGTTCAAGATAATTATCAATTTGTTGTTCAAGCTGCTTGGTTTTTCTTAACAATAAATCCATAAATTGTCAAATGAGTTTAATGATTAATTTCATTGTTTTAGAATAATAATGTATAAATAAAAAAGTATATTGAAAATATTTTTTTTGTTTTGAGAAAAAATCTTTTCCTTTGCGGTATGGAGGCTCTTCGAAAACATTGTATCATCATGAATATTTCGAGAGCAATGACAGATGATTGTATTCATAATGCCGAAAAACCCTGATTTGTTCTTATTTTACTTGATAAATAGATATATATTTATATTTTTCATACCGAAAAAAACAAATACCAAACAAAACAGGAATTGACATGGTCATTGATCCAAGAGTTCAGGAATTACGTGAAATCGCTTACAATTTATGGTGGACATGGAATCAGCAGGCCCAGTCGGTTTTCGAGGAATTATCACCTCATACATGGCGCGGTTCGAACCATAATGCCGTGGTGATTCTGAATTCGGTCAGCAAAGAAGAACTCCAGGCACGCATGCGCGATTCCGTATTCGGACAGAAAGTGACCAATGTCATCAAAGACTTCAAGGCGTACATGGGGCGTGAAAAAACCTGGGGCAGCGTTAATGCGCAGGAGTTTTTCAAAAATCCGATCTCCTATTTCAGTCCCGAATTCGCCATTCACGAATGTCTTCCGATCTATTCGGGCGGTCTTGGCGTACTGTCGGGCGATCATATCAAATCGGCAAGCGATCTGGGATTACCCCTGGTTGGCATCGGGTTGTTCTACCGTCAGGGATATTTCAAACAGCTGGTCGGTCTTGACGGCCAGCAGATGGAAACGTATGAAATGAATAATCCCGCCAACCTGCCGATCCAGTTAGTGACCGACAAAACGGGCAAACCTGTGGAAACATTCGTCGAAATCGGACACAGCCTTGTCAAACTGATCGCCTGGCGCCTGAACGTCGGACGGGTTACGCTTTATCTGCTGGACTCCAACCACCCGGATAATGAAGAGCATTACCGCGAACTGACTTCCCGAACGTACGGAGGCGATATTACGACACGTATCTGCCAGGAAATCGTGATGGGTATAGGCGGAGTCCGGTTCCTGCGATCCATGCATATCCATCCTTCAGTATATCACATGAACGAAGGACACAGCGCGTTCCTCGCTCTTGAACTGGCACGCGAACAGATGCTGCTCGGAAAAACCATGTCCGACGCATTCACCTGGGTAAAGGATCACTGTGTATTTACCACTCATACTCCCGTTCCCGCCGGCCATGACCGTTTTACTAAAGAACTCATGCATTTTTCTTTCGCGAATTATTCGAATGTTCTTGGATTATCCATCGACCAGATCGTGGAACTCGGCCGTGTCAATCCGCAGGATGACAAAGAGCCGTTCTGCATGACGACGCTTGCGCTGAAAATGTCGCGTGCATCGAACGCTGTCAGTGAACTGCACGGCCATGTATCGCGTTCGATGTGGCAGTCGCTGTACCCTGACCGTCATGTGAATGATGTTCCCATTTCCCATATAACCAATGGCGTGCATGTTTTAGGATGGATGAACTCCCCCACGCGTAAATTCTGGCGTAAATTCCTCGGCGAGGACTGGGAAACGCATCTCATGAAAGAGGATTTCTGGGCCAAAGTTTCCGATCCTTCTTTCATACCCGACGAAGAATTATGGGCTCTTCGGTATACACTGAAAAGAGCGCTTGTGGAATTCGTCCGTCGAAAACTCCGGGAACAGGAACGGAGGCTGGGCGGAGACGGCATGAAAATGTTCGAAACCGTGCTTTCCCCGGATGTCCTGACTTTAGGATTCGCACGGCGTTTTGCCACCTACAAACGCGCCCTGCTGATTTTTTCGGATCTTGAAAAACTGATTGCGTTATGCAACGACCCCGACCGGCCGATCCAACTGATCTTCTCCGGTAAGGCACATCCCAAGGATGACCACGGAAAAGCGCTAATTAAACGCATCGTCGAACTGACCAAGCATCCCTTGCTGTTCGGTAAAATAGCGTTCCTTGAGAATTATGACATCAACATCGCCCGCCATCTGATTTCCGGATGCGATATATGGCTGAATAACCCGCGGCGGCCTTTGGAAGCCAGCGGTACCAGCGGACAAAAAATAGCCATTCACGGCGGAATGAATTTAAGTATACTCGACGGCTGGTGGCGCGAGGGTTATGACGGTGAAAACGGATTTGCGATAGGAAATGACGAACATGTTGATGATGAAAAGGAACAGATCAAACGCGATGAAATTGCTCTGTATGAAACGCTTACCGGCCAGGTCATTCCGATGTTTTACGACCGCGATGCCCATGACATTCCGCGCGCCTGGATCAAGCGCATGAGACGTGCCATGCAGACCCTGATCCCGAAATTTAATACCGATCGCATGGTCGCGGAATACACAATGAAAATGTATAAAAAATAGGAGATAAAACGGTTTATGCCGCCACGAAGATACAAAGCAAAGATTAACATCCGTTATTAAAATTTTGTGGCTTTGTGGCATGTTTTTTTTTAAAAAAAATCCGTTTTTGCGCTTGATTTTAATTTTTAAAGTTATATATTTGTAGTTCACTTTTGCCGGGGACTTAGCTCAGTTGGGAGAGCGCAAGGCTGGCAGTCTTGAGGTCAGGGGTTCGACCCCCCTAGTCTCCACAAGAAACCGGTTACAATTATGTAATCGGTTTTTTTATTTATATAATAAACAAATATTTATACTATCAATTCGTTTACCCATAACGTATAAATTATATAAAAAATTAGGATTGAATGAAATATAACTTGATTTTATTATAAATTATAATAACTTAAGTGAAATTTTTTATAATGATCAAAACAATCAAATGGAAAAAAGATTCTATTGAAATTATTGATCAATCAATATTACCCTTTGAAGAAAAATATATCCGATTACAAACTGTGGACGATTTGATTCAAGCAATTAAAAAACTTAAAGTTAGGGGTGCACCTGCTTTAGGAATTGCGGGAGCATATGGTATCGTTCTTGGCTTAAAAAATTCTTCAAAGAATCATGATATTATTGAATTACTGAAAAATATATCCGCTAAACTGATTGAATCGCGGCCTACAGCAGTTAACCTCAAATGGGGCATTAACAGGGTTCTTAATAAAGTCAAAACGGTCACTGATAAAAATCTTAATTCTTTCATAGAAATCGCCTTGAAAGAAGCCAATGCGATACTGGAAGAAGATATCCTGCTTTGTAAAAAGGTCGGAATAAACGGTGAAACCCTGATCAAGGACGGCTTTTCCGTTCTCACCCATTGTAACACAGGCGGACTGGCTACGGGCGGATTCGGGACGGCTTTGGGTGTATTGTCCACTGCGCATAACCATAATAAAAAAATCCATGTTTACGTTGATGAAACTCGTCCTCTGTTGCAGGGAGCGAGGCTCACCACATGGGAATTGAAAAAAGAAGGCATAGACCATACGCTGATCTGCGATAACATGGCCGGTTACCTGATGCAGCTGGGTAAAATCGATTGCGTGATCGTGGGCGCTGACCGTATCGCGCGGAACGGCGATACAGCGAATAAAATCGGAACTTATTCACTGGCTGTATTAGCCGATAAACACAGGATTCCTTTCTATGTCGCCGCACCGTCCTCAACGATTGACCCGTTGACCCCTGACGGTCAAAACATTCCCATCGAATACCGTAACCCGGAAGAGGTCATGCATGTAAGGAATATTGCTGTCACCGGAAAAAACACACAGGCAATCAACCCGGCTTTCGATGTTACGCCGGCTTCCATGATCTCAGCAATCATAACCGAACATCAGGTTTTTTATGGTCCCGAATACTTTTTCAAATAACATTTATAACTTTATACCGGAGGAAAAAATGAAACTCCCATTCCGCTTCTTAACTGTTATGACTATGCTGATCCTTGCCGGGTTAGTTCTCTCATCCGACCTTTATTCCCAGAAAAAACTGGGGCATTCCCCCACTATAGCCGGCGTACGGGAACGCCTGGGACGAGCTGCAGGGGGAGACAAAGACGCAATCCTTCAGCAGTGTATCGACCTTTTAACCGCAGATATCCAGAACAACACCAAGGAAAAAGACCGCGAAGAGTCTTATTTTTACCTCGGAAGTGTTTATTTCCGCAAAGGCGACTTCAAGGAAGCCTGGAACAATTATCAGAAATCCCTTGAATTCGGAAAACGATTCTGGGAAAAACAGGAAAAAGTGACAGGCGGAATCCTCCTGTTTTCGATCAAGGAAGCTTTCAATGACATGAAACTGAAATATTTCAATCAGGCTTCCAAGGCCTATAATGACGGCGCGAACTCCCCGGCGCTGGATACCATGAGGATATTTTTTGATAAGGCGATCGACCGGTTCACCTCCCTGATTCAATTCGACCCGAAAGTCGAGATTAACGGGCAACCCTATGTCAACGGAGTTTACGGCACACTGGCGCAGATTCATGTCCTTCTGATGAATAAGGAGACAGACAACGTAAAACGCAAGGATGCACGCCATGAGGCGATCCGTTATCTTGAACTCCTGGCTGCAAACGATCCCAACAACATGACCGTTTTTCAATTCGTCGCGCAATTATACGACCTGGATGAAAACTTCGAAAAAGCCGTTGAATGGATCAACAAAGCCCTGAAAATCGAGACCAAGGACAGTACCGCCTTAACTGCAAAGACTCAGATGATCGCCCGTAAAGGGATTTTACTTCAAACCCTGAACCGTCCCGAAGAAGCCATGAAAGTCTATGAAGACGCCATCAAGGCCGATCCCAATAACGCTGATCTGCATTTTAATCTTGCCGGCCTGTACCTGACCCGCAACGAAACCGACAAAGCGCTGGCTGAATTCAAAATCGTAAAAAAAATTAGCCCGAACGATGTGGAATCCAACTACCAGGTCGGGGACGCGATGTTCCGCATGTATCTCAACCTAAGGAAAGAAACTATCGAAAAAAACGGTGGCGACAAAGCGGATATGAAGAAGATTACGGGAATTCTCAAAACGAATATTGAAGAAGCAAAAGCCGCCCTATTAGACGCCGTGAAAGTTATGGATACCAATTTAGCCACCGCCACGGATATCATTGAGACGAATTACAGAATAGGAAAATTCTATAATTACGTCGCGGAACTTGAAGGACATCTGAATTATAATCTTGAAAACAAAGAAAAGGTCAAGATTCAGAAACCGCATTTTGAAAAAGCCGTAGAATACATGAAAAAAGTGGTCGCGGACAAAGATGACCACAAACAGGCCTGGATGCATCTCGGAACGGCTTATATGAACCTCCAGATGAAAAAAGAAGCCGAAGCGGCATTTGCCAAATCCAAATAAAGACGGAATCCCCAGACGATGATTGACCGGTATGCCAATCCTGAAATGACCGAGATTTGGTCGGATGAAATGAAGTTCCGGCTTTGGCTCGATGTCGAAACCGCTGTATGTCAGGCCTACGCGGAAGCCGGAACGATTCCGGCTTCGGTCGTTGAAACCATCCGTCGGAAAGCGCGCATTCATGTCCCGCGGATTCTTGAAATCGAAGCCGAAGTGAAACATGACGTTATCGCATTTCTTACGTCTGTCGCCGAACAAATAGGCGAGGAATCGAGGTTTATCCATATGGGCATGACTTCCAGTGACGTGGTCGATACCGCTCTGTCCCTTCAGCTCAAAAAAGCCGGCCGGAGAATTCTTGACGGCTTGTCCACACTGGACATCGTCCTGAAGGATAAAGCCGCTTTATGGAAAAACATCCCCTGCATCGGACGGACGCACGGCATTCACGCCCAGCCCATAACCTTCGGAACGAAAGTCCTGTTATGGCATGACGAAAACCAAAGGAATATCTGCCGTCTGAAAAGCGCTTTGGAAAGGGTATCCGTGGCAAAAATTTCCGGCGCAGTCGGGACCTATGAACAATTATCGCCGGATATCGAAAAAAGGGCCTGCGAACTTCTGGACCTGAAGCCTGTCAACGCCTCTCAGATCATATCCCGCGACATTCACGCTGAGTTCTTGCAGGCACTGGCAATAACCGCCTCATCCCTTGAAAAGATCGCCACGGAAATCCGTAACCTGCAGCATACCGAAATAAGGGAAGCCGAAGAGCATTTTTCCAGGGGACAGAAAGGTTCGTCGGCCATGCCGCACAAAAGGAATCCCGTACGGTGCGAACGGATCACCGGCCTGGCAAGAGTGGTCCGCAATTACAGTATCACCGCTCTTGAAAACATCGCCCTTTGGCACGAACGCGACATTTCCCACTCGTCCGCGGAAAGGGTGATTTTTCCTGACGCCTGCGGACTGACCGATTTTATGATTTCCGAAATGACTGACATTTTATCACATCTCATCATTTACCCTGATGCCATGATGAATAATATCCGGCAGACACGCGGCATGATCTTCAGCCAGAACGTCCTCCTCGCCCTTGCCCGAAAAGGACTGACCCGGGAAACCGCTTACGGGTTTGTTCAGGAATGCGCCATGGCCGTATGGAATTCCCCGAATGAGGATTTCAGTTCCGCCCTCGAAAATCATGAAGGAGTCCGGAAGCACCTGTCCCGTGAAGAAATCCGGCATTGTTTCGATTTATCCGGAAGCCTGCGGCATATCGATTTTCTTTATAAACGATCCCAAATCTAATTAATCCAAAACCACGACCAGGTAAACAAACTTATGGAAACGAACATCAAGAAATTAGTCAAAGAACAGGTTCTGGTTGACGGCCAGACCAAGAAATTGTTCCTCTCCAATGAACCTTCATATGTATTCATGGAGTTCAAGAACGACCTGGCTCTGAAGGAAAAAAAGAAACCATTCAAGGTCAGAGGCAAGGGACAGATCAATAATCTGGTTTCAAGCGCCATCTTTCAGTTCCTTGAAAGTTACCATGTCCCTACCCATTTTGTGGGAAAACTGGACGATAAAACCATGGTTGTAAAGCGGCTGGAAATGATTCCCGTTGAGGTGCATGTGAGGAATATCGCCACCGGATCATTCAGCAAGACCTTCAAAATCGGTGAAGGGGATATCCTTAACGTTCCGGTAATCGAATTATATATGAAAAACGAAAAACTCGGAAACCCATTTGTCAATGAGTATCACTTGTATGCATTCGGGATCAGCCATCAGGAAGAGGTCAAGTCGATTCAGCGGTCCGCCGCCAAAGTGAATGCATTGCTGAAAACGTTTTTTGACCGGCGCGGCTACAAACTCATCCAGTGCAGGCTGGAATTCGGCCGGTATCAGAACCAGGTGCTGCTGGGAAACGAGATCACGCTCGATACGGTCAAGCTTTGGGAATCAGCCGACGACAACCGTCTGGATAAAACGATTCAGCAGAGCAGTGAATCGGAATTGGCAAAAATATACGCTGAATTTAAACAACGTATCGTATCCCATAAATAGAAATTTAACACGAAACGCCATGGCCCTTATCACACGTGAAGGGTATCCGACCCTGATCATCATTGCACTTGCCTCTGTCCTCCTTTCCGTACTGACCGGGTTGTTTTATCCCCCGGGTTTTTATTTTGTGCTTTTTCTTTCCCTAATACTTTTTCTTATCGTTCTTAACTTTTTCCGGGACCCTGAACGCATTTCTCCAGCGGAAAATCATCTCGTACTTTCGCCGGCGGACGGTAAAATCATCCGGATTCAAAACGTTACCGATGACCGCTATATGAAGGGCGAAGCCAGGCTTGTCAGCATATTCATGAACGTCTTCAATGTCCATGTAAACCGGAATCCGGTCAGCGGTACAGTTACTCATGCCGAACTGATTCCCGGAAAATTCCTGTCAGCTTATAAGGATGAGGCGCAGATCCAGAACGAACAGGCGGTGATCGGAATCAAATCGGAGCACGGAATGATTTTTTTCAAGCAGATTGCCGGTCTGGTCGCGCGGCGCGTTGTATGCCGGCTGGAGAGCGGTCAGTTTGTCCGTGCAGGAGAACGCATGGGCATGATCAAATTCGGGTCGCGCCTTGACGTTCTGATGCCCCTTCAGGCTGAAATCAAGGTTAAATTGGGCGACTCCGTGAAAAGCGGAATATCCGTCATCGCTACTTTTAATAAACCCTAAAGGACACGCCGTCATGTCGCCTTCCGCGCATAAACATCTGCCCTCGTTTGTGACCATGCTGAATCTGTTCGCCGGATTTCTTTCGGTCATTTATTCCATCCAGGGCGATTACCTTCTGGCCGGCTGGCTGATAGTCATTGCGGCGGTACTGGACGCCGTGGACGGCAAAATCGCTCGGCTTGTCAAATCCACCTCGGAATTCGGAGGCGAGCTTGACTCGCTGGCGGATGTTTCTTCCTTCGGATTTGCCCCATCGGTACTCATGTATCAGACCTTTTTCAGCGTATGGGATTTCGGGGGAATACTTATAAGTTTTCTGCCGCTGGCCGCCGGAGGATTAAGGCTTGCTCGATTCAATGTGGAAACCACGGACCATGCGGTCAAGGACCCTTTTTTCAAGGGACTGCCCATCCCTTCCTCTGCAATTGTCATGACCTCGTTTGTAATGTTTGAAAAGATTGTATTCGGATCATTCCTGCATCAGGAATGGATGCTCGGACTGATGTTCCTGTCCTGTCTGCTGATGGTCACTAAAATCCGTTATGACGCGCCGCCTGCATTTACATTCAGGAATACACGGGATACCGTCAAATCAATGATCGTCATCCTTTTATTGCCGGTGTTTTTTCTTTATCCTTATTATATCCTCTTCCCGTTTATGCTGTTTTTCTTGATCACAGGTCTGGTCAGGGCGATCGTGTCCGTTTTCAGAAAGCAGGATCGCACGTCACCGAAACCCGCCTGAGACGGTTTCCTCAATACCCGGTTTTACCCGGTTTTCTTCATCTGAATTCAGTTCGTCAGGAGTTCCTGTCCGAAAGTTATTTCTTGAGGATAACTTTAAGAAATTTTCGTTTGCCGACTTTAATGATCAATTCGCCATCGACTGTCAATAATGATTTATCATTACTGATCTTTTCGCCGTTCACGCTGACCGCACCCTGCTGGATCTGGCGCCGCGCCTCATTTCCCGATTCTGCCATTCCTGTATCGGTCAGCAGCTTGACCACGGGGTATTGAGAAATTTCAGTTGTGAATTCCCCTATGTCATCCGGAACCATTTTATTCCTGAACACCCGGTTAAATTCCTCTTCGGCGTCGGCGGCTTCATGAGCGCAGTGGTACATGGCAATGATTTCCCGCGCCAGCCTCCGTTTCAGAAGGGACGGATTAAATGACGGGTCTTTCAACTGCCCCTCAATGACTTTCAGCTCATCGACACTCACATCGGTCGCCAGCTCAAAGTATTTGAAAATCAGGATATCCGGAATGGACATGATTCTGCCGAACATTTCCCTTGGTGAATCGTTCAGTCCGATATAGTTATTCAGGGACTTACTCATTTTCTGAACACCGTCGGTCCCTTCGAGAACCGGCATGGTCAGAATGACCTGAGGTTCCTGGCTGTACTCGCGCTGAATATCCCTTCCCACGAGAAGGTTGAATTTCTGATCGGTCCCTCCGAGTTCCACGTCACTGGCCAGGGCCACCGAGTCCATCGCCTGCGCCAGCGGATACAGGAACTCATGCACGCTGATCGGCTCACCGGCCCGATACCGTTTTTCGAAATCATCGCGTTCGAGCATTCGCGCGACCGTATATTTGCTGGCAAGCTGGATGACCGCCTTGAAGCCCATTGGGTCGAGCCATTCGGAATTGTATACGATCCGGGTTTTTTCCGGATCAAGGATTTTCGAGGCCTGATCGAAATATGTTTTGCCGTTGACGCGGGTTTCCTCAAGAGTCAGAGGGGGCCGCGTTTTATTACGGCCGCTGGGATCGCCGATCATGCCGGTAAAATCGCCGATGACCAGAACCGCATCATGGCCCAAAACCTGAAACTGCCGCAGCTTGCGCAGGACAACCGCATGCCCGATATGAAGATCCGGACGCGAGGGATCGCACCCTAATTTTATCCTGAGCGGTTTCTGTTCCTTATATGAGCGTTCTAGTTTGCGTATCAGATCCTCTTCGGGAACGATATCCACCGCACCGCGTTTTATCAGGGACAGCTGCTCTTCAACGGGACGAATTGTCATATGAAAGTCTTTCAGGATGGAATGGGAAATGTAACTGACACTTTCGTGCCGATATTCTGACGGCTCTGAACTTCAATCACGCCGTGATGCTTCTCCACCAGAATCTTTACGATTGACATGCCCAGTCCTATACCCTTGGGTTTGGTGGTAAACAAAGGCTCAAACAGGTTGTTCATCTGTTCGGTACTCATGCCACAGCCCGTATCCTTCACGGTCAGGACAGCATGTCCCTCTTCAATTTCCGTCTGAATATATAACTTCCCGCCGTGGTCCATCGCCTGAATTGAATTCATGATAAGATTGATCAGGATCTGTTGTATCTGTCCGTCATCAAGATTCAGCTGCGGAAGCTGCATATCCAGCTGTTTTTCAAGGATAATCTGCTCATTGATAGTCAGCCTGGAAAGCGTAGCATCGATGATGGCGTTCAGCGATTGTTTTTTTAGCACGGCTTTACGTTCGCGTGAAAAATCCAGCAAGTCATTGATGATTTTGGTGGATATCATGACCTCATTATCGACAATCCGGAGGAGTTCTTTCGCCTCATTGGCATCGCATTCCCTGTCTTCTCTCAGAATTGCCACAGCGCCTTTGATCCGCGAAAGCGGGTTTTTGAGTTCATGCCCGATACTGGCCGACAACTGGCCCAGCAGGGCCATTTTTTCGGAACGGATGAGCCTGAGCTGGGTCGCTTTCAGTTCAGCCAGGTTTTTTTCAAGTTCCTCATTCTTCCGGATGAGTTCGTTATTCAGCTGCCGGTTCTGATCGAACATGTTGAATCTCTCAAAGGCTTGCCTAACGGTGATCATGAGGTCCTCGGTATCCCACGGCTTTACAACATACCTGTAAACCAACCCCGTATTGATTGCCTCAATGGCCACATTAACATCGGCATAGGCTGTCAGGATAATGTTCACTGTATTCGGCTGGATCTGGCCTGCCTGTTTCAGAAAATCCAGTCCTGTGGGTTTAGGCATACGTTCATCGGTCAGAATCACTCCGACCGGCCTGTTCCTGATCGCCTCTAACGCAGCCAGTGAACTCGTGCACGGAATGACTTCATAATCCTGTTCGAAAGTCTTCTCTAGCACTTCCACGACTTTTTGTTCATCATCAACGATCAGAAGTGTTTTGTTTAATTCCATAAAGCCTCGGTTTTAAAGGATCTTTCTTGGCTCTCATGACGGTAGCATGAAAAAATCAGCCATTTTCCATACTCATTTTCCGGAAATATCTGTTTCAGATCCCAATAAACTATTTCTTGAAGGAATAGTTTATTGTTGGTTTCGTTTATCAATTGTACATTATCAAATATAGGTTTAAATTTCACTTTATCAAACAAAAATTTGCCGGGATATGGAAACCGATATCTTAATCAGAAAACTGCTGAACTCAAAAGTTTCAATCATTAAAAATATTCTTCATTGGTATCACCATGAAAAAAGGGAATTACCATGGAGAAAAAAACCTGAACCGTACCGAATATGGATTTCAGAAGTCATGCTCCAGCAAACCCGTGTAGAAACAGTCATTCCTTACTATCAGAGGTTTATCCGAAAATACCCATCCGTTAAGAAACTTGCAAAAGCCAAACTTGAGCAAGTTCTTAAATTATGGGAGGGTCTGGGATATTACCGTCGTGCCATGTATTTACATGAATCCGCGAAACTCATCGTCAAAGACCACGGAGGAAAAATTCCGGACGATTATAATAAACTTTTATTATTGCCCGGCATCGGACCTTATACTGCCGGCGCCGTGATGAGCATCGCGTTTCAACAGGCTTATCCGGCAGTGGACGGAAATGTAAAACGTGTTTGCTCAAGGCTCATATCCGCGGCCGAGAATTTTTCGGGAAGTCAGTCAGGTAAATGGATTACAACTCTGCTGAGGAAACTGATCCCGGAAAATAACCCGTCAGACTTTAATCAATCCATGATGGAATTGGGCGCTAAAATCTGCACTCCGAGGAGTCCTCGTTGCGGGGTATGTCCGCTCAGGAAAATATGCAGGGCGCGCCGGTTAGGAAATCCGGAGCGCTTTCCGGTTGTTCAGGGCAGAAAAACCCCAATGCTCCAGCCGGTTGCGGTTGCCGTCATACACCGGAACGGACGGTACCTGATCACCCGGCGCCCCGCCGGCGTAATCCTGCCGAATCTATGGGAATTTCCCGGGGGTAAAATTCTTCCGGGTGAAACACCCGAAGAAGCGTGTACCCGTGAGGTGTATGAGGAAACTAAAATCCGTATCCGGGTCAGCCGATTGCTTGCACGGTTTACGCATCATTACAGTCATTACAGCGTGGACCTTCATTTTTTTGAATGCCGGCATGTATCAGGAAACGTACAGACAGAAAAGAACATTCCATTCCGCTGGGCACGGCCGGGGGAACTCCGTCGTTATCCCTTTCCGAAATCCACGCTCCAAATCGTCGAACAGCTTTGCGGAAAAAATAATTAATCCGTAGACGGATTGCGTTCACCTGTGGACGAGTGATCTTCGTTGGCGTTTGATTTGATTTCCTCTTCATTCGTCTTGTTTTCTTCCGGTCCTGTTTTTCTTTCTGTCTGCTTCGTTGAGTCATAGGCAACCGGCACAAAAACGCTGTCCTTTTGCATAAACAGGTTTTCAGGCTGATATTTCTTGACCAGATCTCTGTTCAGATAGACGGAATTAAACTTATCCGTCCGGGTCGTACCGTCCGGAAACTCGATATGGCGGTACCAGGTAACCCGGTATTGTTCTTTTTTCAGACCTACGCTGTCTTTCACGACAGGCCCTTCAAACCTCAGGCGGCGGCCGTCATGTTTTCCGAAAAACTTGAAATACATTTTTGTGCGGTTCAGATCGACATAATTCTGAATGAGCAAAAGGTTTTTCGTGTCATTTTCAAAAACAAGGTTTGGATAAGGATCAAAAATCGTCGCATCCAGGCCGGCCGGCCGGTAATACTTGACTTCAAACGAATGACTGACGCGGCTGATCACGGGAAGACCCGCGAAAAAAATCGTTCGGAAGAGCGTGCTGGAAACCTGGCATAAACCTCCTCCGTACTGCGGTTCGGTGCTGTCCCCGTCCACAATCACCAGTTCTTTCATAAACCCGTTTGCGCTGTCGACCTTTCCCATTTGCCGGATAAATGAAAACCGTTCTCCGGGATGCAGTATGACATTCTGGAACCTGGGCGAGGAATGCTTAATGTTGTATTTCCGGTTTTCCGGCGAACCGAAAAAGTCCGTCACTCCGGTGGCCAGAACGTCGGATATGCCGAATTCATTGTCCGGATTGGCCACTCCGCCGATCAGATGGGCGACGTCAAGCCAGACGATCAGGTTTCCTGATGTGTCGATGCGCTCAAAACTGATGCAGTCATTGATGCTTTTCACCGATCTGCGGAGATCCAGATAATAACCATCTTTGGCTACACCGTCAATCACGGGCTTGCCGTCGACGCTCCGGACGGCAATGTCTTCCTTGGCGATATACATATAGGGTGCGATTCTCCGGCTGATGTGCTTCCTGATTTTATCGTTATTGAGAACAACATATAAATTATGATTGTTATACTCTTTTTCCTTTTTGAACTCAAACCAGTCTCGGACTTCCCTGAGGGAAAGGGTCCAGGAATCAAAATTATACCCGTCATAGGAATAACGCATGACAAGGAAACGCCGAACGACATTGTTTGCGATCTTTGCCGCTTTCTCCGCCATCACCAGATCGATGTCCGGCATCCTCCGGATCGTCTTCAGCCTGATTTCCCGGTTATGCTGTTCCGAGAGGATGGCTCTGTAGGCTCTGAACAGCGGTTCATCCTCAAAGCCGGTTCCCTCAGTGCCGGGTTCGGCGATAAAACGGGAACCTTTCAGGGTTACCCGTGAGTCCGCGGGCTGATGATCCCGGTATTCCGGAATGATGCCGATAACGGACTGCCTGAGCTTTTCCTCATTGAACCATGCATTTACCGGCACCTCCTGCGGCCTGAAAAAGGACAGACACCGAGCCGTCATATTCTTCCAGAACGACGATCCATGCCCGGCCTGATAGGCCGCCTCCAGCGCCTGATCCAGGTCATATACCGGCCCGACTGATGAATGTAAGATGAGATAAGTTTTTTTTTCCGTGTTCACGGGAAGTTCTTCGTTCAGGAAAGATTGGATCCGTTCGTTCAGCGCCTCTCGCGCATCGGACACTGTCTTTCCGCCCACATTGACCGAACCTATCCGGGTATTCCAGACGATACGGTCACTGAGAAAAAGCGTATTCAGCGATACCAGAAACAGCAACAGTCCCGCGACAGAAAGGATCACAATCCATAAGAGATGAATCGTAACCGGAATCGGATTGATGATGACAATATTTTCTGAAGAAGTAGTCTTTTTCTGCGGGAGCAAAATGTTGAGACGATCCGTCAGACTTTCTTTCTTACCCGTTTCGGTTTCGCCTGTGGCGGCCGGATCAACTTCGGTTTTAAGAATAGGATCGGTATTTGTGATTTCGTTCATTCCGACGGTTTCATTCGTCTGTTATAATAAACTTGTTTTCAACCTCAAAATTTGATACTATGATCAGAAATTTTAAGGCGTCGAATGATAATAAAAGTCCCCCGCATTTGCAATAAAATTCAGCGGAATCCGTGATTACCGCCCGTAATATCGGCAGGGTGCTTCAGGTTCTGAAGCGATGGGCCACAAACCAGCCTCTGCCCAGCGTGAGCCAGATATCCGTGGACCGGCCTTCTCCGTACAAAGTACTGATCTCGACGCTACTCAGCCTGCGCACAAAAGACCGCGTAACCGCTGAAGCCAGCCGGCGTCTGTTTTCCGAAGCGGAAACACCGAATGAGATGATCCGCTTAACGGAAGCCAGGATTGCTGAACTAATCTATCCGGCAGGCTTTTATAAAACCAAATCGCGAACGATACTGCGGATTTCACACGAACTCATCGAACGATATAACGGACAGGTTCCGGACCAGATGGAAAAACTTCTTGAATTCAAAGGTGTCGGCCGGAAAACGGCAAATCTGGTCTTGATCCTTGGTTTCCAGAAGCCCGCGATGTGCGTGGATACCCATGTTCACCGGATTTCCAACCGCTGGGGATATGTGCGGTCACGAACTCCGGATGACAGCGAAACAGCGCTTCGTAAAAAACTTCCGGTCCGGTACTGGCTGGATTACAACGACCTGCTGGTCATGTTCGGTCAGCAAATCTGCGTTCCGGTTTCACCGCATTGCAGCCAATGCACAATCCGAAAATTTTGTCCCCGCTATGGGGTTGTCCGGAGCCGATGAATGAATCATCTTATTTTCGAAAAACGCTTGTTTTTGTGGCTTTTGCTTCTTCTTCTGCTTTTCAATATCCCGGTTTTCATCTTTGTATATTCCCGATACGCACAGAAAGCCAATCCCATTCTGAAAAATAAATTGCATCTCACGCTTCGCGAAAGTTATGAACTCAGCGAATTGATCATCAACCAGATCAAACGGGATTTGATGCAGAAATCGGGCGAGCTGATTTATCAGAACGAATTCATGGATTATCAGCGCAAGTATTTTAATGGGAGCCTGACCCGGTTGGATGATGAAAGGTTCCGCGGTTCGGCGGCAGTCCGATTATCCGGACTTGACGGAATCGAATTCAGAACGGATAACCGGGAGGAAATCTTCACGTATTACTTTCCGAACCAAAAATCAAAAATCCAGACACTGATCCGGGATTCTGTATTCGGGGAGCCATCCGGCATGATAAGCGGCGTTCGCTATTTTGAGCAGGACCAAATCATGATCGCGCACCGCTCCGTAACTCTGACTAATCAGCGTCCGGGATTACTGCTTACGGCCATGGCCGTTTCCCCGGCCATTTCAGAACCCTGTATGAGAATTAAAAGCGCGTATCTTTATCTTTCCGGCATCGAACAAAGGGACCGTATGGCGATAGAACGGCGGACAAAGAACCTGATCGTGACTCACGGCGTATTTTTTCTCCTGCAAATCGCCGTCACCGCTTTGTTTGCGTGGCGTTTCGGGCGGCCTGTCCGTCTTCTGGCAGATGAAACCGGCATGATCGCCGGACAAAGGGAGGAATTTCACCTGTCGGCAACAAAGCGCGTGGATGACATCGGCCGGATTGCGCGTTCCATCCAGACCATCATCCATAACGCATCACTTCAGCAGCAGCGGATGCTGGATCTGGAGAAAATGGCGCTCTGGAGGGAAATCGCGCAGCGGCTCGCGCATGAAATCAAAAACCCGCTGACCCCGATCCAGCTGACCCTGCAGCAGATCCAGGATGCTTATCAGTCCGGCAATCCCCGATACCCGGAGATCCTGAACGAATGCGGGACGATCATCCGGGAAGAACTGGACCGTCTCCGGGTGCTCACAAAAGAATTCTCTGAATTTGCGCGTCTTCCGGATTTTCATTACAAACCGTACCCGCTCAACAGGATCATCAGGGACGTGACTGCACTCTGCCATCACGCCCGGACTGACCTGGACCTTGATGAATCAATCCCCGATCTGCATATCGACATTGACGCGATCAAGCGCGTATTTCTGAATCTCATTGACAACGCAGTCACAGCAGCAGATCCGTCAAGACAGGCTCCGATCAGCATTTCAACAAGAAATGAAAACGAATGCGTCATCGCACAAATCACGGATCAAGGACGGGGAATACCCAAGGAGAACCTGACCCGTATTTTTGAACCTCATTTTTCGACCAAATCATCAAGTATGGGACTGGGTCTCGCCATTGTCAAGAATATCCTGGACCATCACAATGCTTCGATCGATGTCGAAAGCGTGGAACGGTCCGGAACGACCTTCACAATTCGGTTCACTAAAGCCCACCCACTGTTTTCCGCTGAAAAAGAGTGAACTGCGGATGTTATCTCAAAATTGTTTTCATTTTCCGCTGTTCGGGAGCCGCTGTGACATTCACCGTAAATTCAACGCTTCCGATCAGAACCTCTTCCCCCGTAACGATATCGATTTTCCATTTTCCCTCAATGATGGAGGTCTTGTATGAAAATCCCCGGTATCCCCCGTCCCGGCCGCCCATCAGGTCATAACTGAGACGTTCCACAAAAATCCATTCCCCCTGTTTCGGGTCAAAATATTTCCAGCGGTGATAGATGGTCTTTTTCATCGCCGTGGGAGCAAAAACCGAAGCGAAACAAAACACCGTGTCGCCCGGCTGATAGTTGTACACCACGTCCGATGTCTGCCAGACATTCCATTCCGATTTCTGCTCATAGGTCAGGGTATAAAAAAAATCGCTTTTGGACACATGATGATAGATTCCTGCATGTTTCAGTGCCAGCGGAACCGGCGGTATCCAGTTCATGAAGTAAAATACACACATCGTCCCGTAAATAATGACGATCATACCGGTCATTTTGAAAAACGGTTTTTCAGCGGGCTTCTTTATTGAAATCAAGACCACCGTCGTGATGATTAACGTAAATACAAAACTGATCAGGACGCCGCAGATAAAACTCGTCCGGTTCATTTCACGAGTCAGCACCGGAAGAAAAAAGACGAAGAACGAGAAAGACGCAAGCGAGTACATCCCCATCCTCAGATACAGGCGGGACGTCTGTTTTCTGAAAAACTGGTTTATGATCAGAAGGGCAAGCAGAATGACGATAAATACAACCGATTTAAACCCGGCTGAACTCTTAAAATAGAAAATGACATGGCTGCTGAACAAACCTCCGATGAAAAAATCAATACCCGCCCGTATCAGGTTGATGTTCCCGGCTATCCATTTTATACGAATTCGTTCATGCACGCACATATAATAAAGAACAATCAATAAACCGGCAAGAAAAACGTATCCCAAAAGAATGTAATTATCCGTCATCGCGTCGATACGGCGCGTGGCCATAAAATCGATCACAAAACCGAATAAAAAAGAAACGGCGGATATGTAACGGCTGTACCGGTCGTAAACAGAAACAATTTTTTTTATTCTCTGAATCGATTTATTCATACACATACAGAAATATCACCACCGCAAAGAGCTTTAGCTAAAGCATCTTCGCGGTGATTTATTGAAAAGCGATCATTAATTTAACTAAAACAGAATTGTTAATATAACAATCCGGCTATTTCGTTCCGGCCCATTTATGGATTTCGGTACGGAACCAGGCATCGGCTTCCTCTGTCCATTTGAAATTGTGACGGATATATTCCATCGTTTCTTTTTCGATATCCGTATATTTGTTGCCGTCTTTCACTTTTTTCAGCAGTACATCGGCATCGGCTTTGGAGATACGCCCGTCTCCCCGTCCGGCAACGGCTTTTTTCGCGGTTTCAATCAGATCACGGTCATACTTTTTACCGTTAATCTCGATGTAATAATTCTCTGCCATGACTTATTTCTCCCTGGTTAAGTTTGAGTGAACGGTTAACAAGGAACATTCATATTTATTTTTTATGATGTTCCGAAAAAATCTTCAAACGTCGTTCCAGTTCCGGAAACTGATTGCGGTGAACAAGCGAAACACAGGCCCGGAGTCCCTCGGTTCGTTCGCTTCCAGTTGTCGAAAGGGCGATGGCGCTGATTCCGTAGTACAGTAGTTTTTCGAGCAATTCCTCGCCGGTGAGACCCGGATAGGCAAACGTAAAATAAAAACCGTCGGCTATCGGTTCGTCTTCGTCCTTGTCATATACAAAGGTAAAGCCGTTATCGAGAAACAGCTTTTTCATGATCTTCGCCTTTTCGCCGTATTCCTTCACGACATCAATAAAATTGAATGTTCCGTCATTGACCGCCTTCAGTATAGCAGCGACACCATACTGGGCCGAATGCGCCGTGCCCGAACTCAGTGAATAAATCGTGCCGTAAATCATCGCGTATCCGAACTGTTCCGAAGAATAAAACCTTTTAAGGTCGGGAGCGTTTGTGCCGAATAATTTATCCGAAATAACCATCATTCCCAGTCTCTGGCCGGCATAACTGAAGGCTTTGGAGCTAGAGATGAACAGAATGTAATGATCGGTATATTTCGCCACCGAAGGCTGAAACGGCGGAACTCCGGGATGAGAAAGATCTTTACGGAAGTCCATTGCGAAATAGGCAAGATCTTCGAGGATGACAACGTTATACTTATTCGCGAGTTCGCCGATGATTTTCAGTTCCTTGTCTGTGAAACAAATCCAGGATGGGTTGTTGGGATTTGAATAAATGACTGATGAAATGTTTCCTTTTTTAAGATAGCTTTCCAGCTTTTCTTTTAATTTTTCTCCGCGATAATTGTACACATCGAAGGTTTCAAAGGGAATGCCCAGAACACGGTGCTGCAGTTTATGAACCGGAAATCCCGGGTCGATAAACAGCGTCGTATTTTTTTCTTTGTACATCCTGTTCACGGTCATGAATGCCGCGAACCCTCCCTGCATCGATCCGACGGTCGGTATGCAGGAAGACGGCTTAACGTCGATATCAATAAAGTTTTTTACAAAACGTGAGATTTCCTGTTTCAGAGCTGGAACGCCATCGATATCCGGATAAATCGCCGCGACGCCCTTCTTCAGAGCCTCGATTTCAGCTTCTACTCCGATCTGCACCGCGGGCAACCCCGGAACTCCCATTTCCATCCGGATAAATTTCTGGCCCGTTTCTTTTTCGATGTTGTCGACCAGGCGCTTTAGTTCGCGGATCGACGCTTTACCCAAAACGGGAATGTTGCTTTCTTTTATTTTTTGTAGAACAACTGCTGAGTGAATGGGCGTGTCTTTCATCATGCCTTTCTCCGGGATAAGTATATTAAGAATGCTTTCATTCATTGATTCTTCTTTTTTTCGACCGGCTCATTTTCATCATCGGCTTTTTAAACTGGCTACGGCGAGTATAATACCCAACGCAACACTGAGAAGCGCCGCAAAAAGAACCTGATAGTCCGGGGGGAGAAGAAACGTTACAGTATGCGCCGGAATCCAGAAAAACGGAATCGTTTTTTTGAACACAAAATGCCACTGGATGTCCCAGTTGATTTTTTTAAATATCCCGGCGACATCTGCAGTTTTGAAAAGCCCCCTTACCGTACCGCCATTCATGATGATATGTTCATCCGTTATTTTATGAGTGGTCATCATCACGGGCGCGTAAATCAGGTTCATCGCAGTACTGATCGAAAACGCCACGGCTGTTTTGGCCGGTGATAATTCCCCTTTTAAAACGTCGGCTGCGTTTTCAAGTCCCATGTAGCTGAGAAAAGCGGGAGTGCCCGAGGAGAAAATCCTGAATGCCAAAAGTACGGTCATCCCGAGAAATCCCCAGACAATCGCTCGCGGAAGAATTCCGAACCCTTTTTCATTGTATACGCCTTTGCGAATCCTTAACGCAATGACTTCTCCCAAAGTCGCGAGCAACGCGAATTTGATGAAACTGGTGATTAATCCGTGATCCTTGTTGAAAGCTTCATAAAATCTGAATATTTCATCAAAAATGAAAAACGGCAATAAAAAGATAATCAGCGCCGAAATAAAAACTATATCTTTGGTTTTCATGTTGAAGTTCCGTTAAAAAACATACCGTTTGATACCGTTCTTCAGTACAGTTACGTTAAAATTTATTAAAAGTCCAATATTTTTATTTGCAAATTTCATGTATGTGATAATCTGCGCTTCATGTACCGGTAAAAATCCATCAATTTGATTTCAGTTCAACAATTACTGTGTTCTCGACCAGAACGTCGATCCGGTAACCATAGTCCAGATGAATATCTTTATAAATGACCGGAACCGGTTTTTGCCGATCAATGTGCAATGAAAGATTGTTGAGTTCATAAACAAGGCATTCTTCATATGCGGATTCCAGCAAGCCCGGCCCTAAATGCCTGTGAACCTCTATAGCTGCTCCGATAATATGCCCGGTTAATTGATTTCGTTCCATATTATAACTTTTTTTCACAGCGTTACACAGAGGAAAAACACACAGAAGCAGACTGGTTTTTAATTTATGTCGGTGACTCTCTGTGACTTCTCGGTGGCTCTCCGTGTAATGTTTTTATTTCTTAATATTAATTCTCGCGTCCACGGCAATGACCTTGTCGGGAGTGCCAAGCAGAGGATTCATGTCCAGTTCCATGATCTCAGGAGCGGTGACAAGTAATGCCGACAGGCGCGTCATGACATCGGCAAATAATTCCTCGTTGACGCCCGGTTTGCCGCGGACTCCCTGAATGATCTTGTACCCTTTCAGTTTCCGGATCATCGACAATGCTTCGTTTTGTGATAATGGACTTAAACCTGCGACAACGTCTTTCATGACTTCAACGAATATCCCGCCAAGCCCGCATAAAATCATATGTCCGAATTTCGGTTCATACTTAGCCCCGATGAACAATTCCGTTCCGGCCAGCATCGGCTGCATCAGGATGGCGGTGGTATCTTTTATTCTGATCATCCGATCAAATTCATCCGCCACCTGTTTCACTGAAGATACATTCAGCGCCACTCCCCCGACGTCCGATTTATGAACCGGCCCGACGACTTTCATGACTACCGGCAATCCCAGCCGTTCAGATGATTTTACCGCTTCTTCTTTCGACGAGACAACCGCCTCTCCCGCTCTCGGAATGCCAGCGGAGTCAAACAACGCCTGTATCGACGCAGGATCGATATATCCGTCTTCGCAGGAACTAATGATTCGGCGTATCTGCTGATGATCAACCGAAAGAAAACCATGACTTTCTGAATCGGGTTTGGGCGTATGATAAACCCGGCACAGCGCATTGCCCAAAGTTACTTCGTCCGGAAAATTGATTCTTCCGAATGATATGAATTCTCGCACTTCCTCGTCAGCAGTCAATATTGACGGAAGTACCGGGAAAACCGGTTTCTTCGCAGTTTTCATTTTTTCATCCAGCACTCGGTAGACCTCGTTCACTTTAAAAAGTCCCGGGGTTCCGAAGATCACGGCAACCCCGTCGATCCGGTCAAATTTGTTTTCTACGTAATCCAGAATGATGCCGAGTTGTTCGGCGGTACCGGTCGCAAGAAAATCAACAGGATTTGCCACGGACGATCCCGGGAATAATTTCGTAAGCAATTCTTTGGCGTCCGGTCCTTCGATATGGGGAACGGACAAACCCCCGTTGGATAAAGCGTCGGTCAGCATCACCGCAGGGCCGCCGGCATGGGTGACGATCGCGATGTTCTTCCCTTTGAGTTCCGGATGCATGAACACCGATGCCACGCTGATCAGGTCTTCGCGGCCAAAGCACCGCACGATGCCGGCTTTACGGAACAGCGCGTCCACGGCGACGTCCGAACTAGCGAGCGCCCCGGTATGCGACGATGCCGCCCGGCTCCCCGCTTCCGAAGAACCTGCCTTGACCGCCGCGATCCGGCATCCCTTGCGAATCAGCGACGAGGAATGTTTCAGAAGCATATCCGGTCTGTTTACTGTCTCAATGTACAATAACTTGACCTTCGAACTGGTTTCCGGATCAAAGGTTTCGTCCAGATATTGCAGGACTTCCTCGACACCTAACTGCGCGCTGTTGCCGACGGAAAATACGCTGGCAAACGTAAGGCCTTTCGGTATCCCCGCTTCCATGATAAAGCAAGCCGTCGCGCCCGAACCGGATATGAAATCACAGCCTTTCGGATCAAGTTTGGGTATAGGCTTTGTGAAAACTCCCTGATAATACGGAGTGAGCACGCCAATGCAGTTTGGTCCGATTAAACTGCCGCCGACGCTGCTGATGATCTCCACAACCTGTTTCTCAAGTTGTTTACCGGCCTCGCTTTCCTCGCTGAATCCCGCTGACAAAATAATAAACGCTTTTGTGTTTTTTTGTTTTGCAAGGACTTCGATGGTGGCCGGCACATATTTCGCCGCAATGGCGATAATGGACAGATCCGTCTCCGGAAGCGACTGCACATCCGGATAGGCCGTAATACCTTGTACGGATTTTTCTTTTGGGTTAACGACATATAAGGGTCCTGGGAAATGCCCGTCTAAAAGGTTTTTCAGGACCTTCCCGCCTGGTTTCGTGATTTCATTCGAACCGCCTATGACGGCTATGCTGTTCGGCTGAATAAGCTGTTTGGTGATCATTTGATTTATTCCTGGTTTTTTAATTTTTTGTAATAGTCGGCTGTAAATATACTACTTTATGTGAAAAAAAAAATTAAAATCCCATGGTCGGCCTTTTAAAAAATAAAAAATAAGTACATGTTAGTTTTTTTTGATTTTTATTGCACTTTTGCGTATTGTTTATAAATTAATTTTATTAAACCTTTTCTATTTGCACTATTATATTTAACTAAGTTACTGGGAGGTGATGAAAGAAAGTAAAACGATTTTAAAAGTAAATGTGTTCCAATTAATAACCAAACAAGAAAGGGTGAAAGTAATGAAAAAAAGTATTATTACTTCACTGTGTCTCCTCATGTTGACGGCCGGATTGTCATGGTCGCAATACGGAAGCAAAGGGAATTATGTCAATCTGGATAAAAGCAGATATTCAGAGCATAGTTCTTCCACTGAGACAGTTGTTTTCGAAGAACTGTTCAATGAAGGTCTTACTCCTGATAGTTTAGCAACTCGTGGCTGGGTATTTATAAATTCCGACGGCGGCGGTACTTCAACTGTTTTTGGGGGCAATACGGCTGTTTTTTCATCATATGAGGGACCGGGAAGAGGATACGCCGCTCAAAATTATCAGGGCGCAAACGGCACTAAGATTGATCAATGGTTAATTTCTCCGGTTATTACGGTAAACGCTAATGACACTTTATCGTTTTGGTACCGTAGCACGGATGGTACTTATCCGGATTCGATTGATGTTTTAATTTCTCCGACAGGCGGTGCCACGATTCCTGATTTTACCTATAGCTATGGTATCCATCAGGTGCCGATCAATGCATGGGCTCAAAAACGGTATGTTATTCCTGTATCAGGTTCAATCCGTATCGCATACCGTTATTTAATTTGGGATGGTGGATCAACTGGAAGTAATTCTGATTATTGGGGTTTAGATGTCATGCGTGTTTACAGCGGCGGAACGCCTCCGGGCGCATTCCACTTGTTAGAACCGGCGGATGACACACGTTTACTCGTTCACAGCACTTCATCAGCGACAGCGGACGCTGTATGGACAACCTCGGTTGATCCCGGTACCGTTACCTATACGTTTGTCGTGGACAGCAGCATGAGCTTCGGCGCGACAAAAATTGAAGTCCCTTCCAACAATGGCGGACTGGATACTGTATTCACCATGAATTATGATGACATCGACGATTTTCTGGCCACTCTTGGTGTCGCACGCGGCGATTCAATGACGCTGTACTGGAAAGTCATCGCCTCCAATGGTACTCTGACAACCAACAGTACTGAAATCTGGTCTTTGAACGTGGTGCGTGATAATTACATCCCTTCGGCTTTCGACCTGATATCCCCTCCCAACGGTTACCGGGCCTTCGTAAGCGCAACCAATACGGATCCCGCCACTATGACCTGGGGCTCTTCGGTTGATCCCGAGGGCGATGCTATGTCATATACCTGGATGCTTGACAGCAGCCTGGCTTTCGGCCCGACCACATGGGCGGAATTTACCGGTACGGATACCTCATTTGAGACGGCCATCAATACAATTGATGCCTACGTTTCCAGCCTTGGCGTGGCGCCCGGCGATTCGATCATCCTGTACTGGGCGGTTACCGCTTCAGACGGATTCCATAACGTGATCAGCAGCAGCGTATTCGAGGTTAATGTTGTCCGTGAATTACTGGTCAACAATCCTCCGACACCCTCTCATCTTCTGTTCCCCGATAACGGTGTCCGAATTGTTGTTTATCCGAACATGCCCGATACGATGAACATGACATGGACGGCTTCCATTGATCCCGAATCCGATCCTGTCGATTATAAGGTATTTTTTGACGTGGTTCCGACCTTCGATTCGGGGGATCTGTACTGGACCGTTTCTAATAATTCGGGCGCGGATACGGTATGGACAGCCGAATTGGACGGTCTGGAAGATTATACGGATGATCTCGGCGTCCCGTTTGGCGATTCGATCACTCTGTACTGGAAAGTCGTTTCCAGCGACGGACCGTTTGACATTAACAGCGTTGAAACATTCACGATGAATGTCGTGCGTACGCTGCCTCCGCCGACCGTGATCTTCTTTGATGATTTTGAATCCGGCACAACCAATTGGACACTGCAGGGTACCTGGGGATTATCCACAACACAGTCTCATTCCCCGACCCATGCGCTGACGGAGAGCCCGACCGGTTTATATGCACACAACTTAAATAACATCACAGCGACGCTGACCAACGGCCTGGATCTTTCCACCGCTCTGGACGCAACCCTGTCCTTCTGGGGCCGTTATCAGATTGAAGCCGGATTTGACTATATGTATCTTGACGCTTCCACCAACGGAACCACGTGGGTCAATCTGGCAACCTATGACAGCGATGTTCTTGTGCCCTGGCAAAAGTACACCTACAGCCTCGGCGGGTTTGTCGGAAACAGCAGCGTGAAAATCCGCTTCCGTTTCTTCAGCGACGGTGCGGTCAATTTTGACGGCATGTATATCGACGACGTGGAAATCAGCGCTTCCAATTATGACGCTTCCGCTCCTCTGATTACGCATACCGGTACGGAATTCTATGAAGGCACGATCGATGCCCGCCAGGTGAACGCTGAAATCATCGACGTGTCCGGCCTGCAAAACGCCGAACTGAAATACACCGTGGACAACGGATCCGTGAATACGATCGTCCCGGACAGCAACAACGGCGATATGTATCATTTCACCATTCCGGTTTTAGCCGCAGGCTCATGGGTCAAGTACTGGATCGAAGCGACCGACAATTCACCGGATAATAACTTCGGTCAGTCAGATGAATTTGAGTATATTGCAGGTAATTACATTTCCTACGACGATCCTACGGTTGACTTTGTCACGAATTTCGAAACCGGAACGGGCGCCGCGGTCCGATTCAATACCCCGACTAATTACAAGGCCCGCCTGGTGACGGCCCTGATCCGGAATTACACCGATGTGAACCGCCCGAATGACTCGATGATCGTGCACATCTGGAGCGATGCCGCAGGATTGCCGGGAACGGATTTAATCACGCCGTTCAAGGTCAAACCCGAAGCAACTTTATCGAACACCAGCCCGATGACGAGAATTGACCTTCGCCCGTACGCTTCGCAGCTTACTGACCTTACCGCGTTCCATATCGGTTTCACCGTCCCGGACGGAGCTGTCGACACAGTGTGGATCACCATTCGCCAGCCGGGAAGCAACGGACGCGCCAGCGTATTCGACGGAGCCTCATGGGCCGCTCCGGCCACGGCTACCGATTATCATTTCCGCGTTATCATGGATACGCTGAAATCAACGATCGGCATCGATGACAATATCGCCGGAAACCCGAATAAATATGAACTGTATCAGAACTACCCGAATCCGTTCAACCCGGCTACTACGATTAAATTCGATCTGAAGGAAAACGCTAAAGTCACACTGAAGATCTTTAATACTCTTGGCCAGGAAGTCCGGACTTTGGTTAATTCAACGAAAAATGCGGGACAACATCATATTACCTGGGACGGCAAAGACAACGCCGGGAAACAGGTTTCAAGCGGACTCTACATTTACCGCTTGCAAGCAGGAAGCTTCGTGAAATCTCACAAGATGATGTTCCTGAAGTAACCTGAAAGTTAACGTGAAATTCGACGAAGCCTGACTTCACGATTTCACGGATTAAATTAAAAAACCGCCGATCCGAAAGGACTGGCGGTTTTTCTTTGATTGAACTAAACTTTCATTTTTTAGCCATTACCCCGAGTTTTTTATCAATCTTCAGTTTCGTTACCGAAAGAACTTCCGCGGTCTCCACTTTTACCATTTTGAGAAATACCTCATATTGTTTTTCCTTCTCGAACAGCATTCCCATCAGCATCGTTTTAGCTCCCGCCAGCATCCCGACCCTGACGCATGTATTTTCATCAACCAGATCAGTCATCTGCAGATCCTGTTCTTTTAGCACTTTTTCAATTTGCTGCCGTTCAACCAGCTGAAACTTTTTGTTCCTGCTGACATTGAGGAGCAAATGTTCGGTCAGGTAATCCAGATCGGCTTTCAGATTCAGCGTTGTATCCTGCGGATTAAGCGACATGACAGCGACGGTCGTGAGATCGTCAAGCCTCCAGGACGAGTAATCGATGAGCTGGGTTAAAGCCATCGCCATGAGTTTGTTTACAGTTTCCGTGGCAGATTCATCATCATTTCTGATGGCCTCAAAATATTCATCGGCAACCTCGATTTTCTGGTCGCTCAAATACTGCAGTTCCTCTTTAATGAAACGGATGACCAGCGCCTCGAGTTTGTCGGTTTCATAATTCGACCCTGTATGATGACTGACGCTGCCTGTTTTGCCGCCATCACTCTCCCCTTTTTCGCCGTAAGTCATAAAAATATATTTTCCGCTTGTAAGTTGGGCGATCTGCCTTAATATCAACTCGCCCTGAAGATCAAGTCCTCCGCAACCCATACTGAAAATCTTGATTGCTTTTTGTTTTGCTTCAAGCGCAGCTTCCATATAATTGAATGACTGATCTTTGTACATTTGCGGCGGTGCGTCGGTGATGATGAAGCACATCCGCAATCCGTTTTCATTCCATGACATGTCCTGTACGGCGTCCCGTAAGGCGGCCTGAAGGTCCTCCGGTTCATCGCCCCCCCCGCCGGCCTCGATTTTATCAAGGTGTTTCTGAAATAAATCCAGATTGTCGGTAAGGTCAATTTTTCGGGTCACGTATTCATCGCCGCGGTCGCGGTAGGCAACTAAACCAAAGCGTACAACAGGTTTTGTCGACAACGCAGAAATATTCAGGCTTATTAATTCAATGGAATTTTTCAATTGCCGGATTTCCTCTCCCATGCTTCCCGTCGCGTCGAGTATGAACACGATATCAAGAGGTACATTCGACGGAACAGATCGCTGAAAATTGAGTTTAACATCGATTTCTCTTTTTCCGTCCCGTTTGAACCGGATTTCCTGTTTGAATTTATCGACAGAAATTTCCGCATCAAATTCTTTCATTTTACTTTTATACATTGAGGGAAAGAAGAGGAACGATCCGTCCGCGCAGGTTTTCCCGGTCGTCAATTCATCATCATCATATTTAACCGTGACGACGGCATTCGGAACTGGTTTTCCGTTCAGGTCATGAACCCTGAGCACAATCCGTTCCTGTATCCCAGACGGAATATGCTTAACCGTAGATGCGTACTGGTCAAGAAAATTGACGAAATAACTGAATTGCTTATTATCATCGGCGAAGCCCGCTTTCAGGCCTGACGCTGTAACTTGTTTTGTTTTATCTTTTTTCGTTTCACCAAATTCTTTTGATTTGCTTCCTTTTTCATCATCAGATTTACTTTTACCTGCTCCGTCGATTGTGCCGCCGGATAAGGCTTTATCTAATGTTCCGAAAATATCGTCATCACGGGTTTCAGTTGGCCTTCCACCTCTAACACTAATTACAACTTCCTCACCGCTTACAGATTCTTCAACTAAATACACATCATATTTTGTAACTGAATCGGGAACCACAAGTGCATTGTTCATTGTCAATCTCGAGTAACCGATCATACTGAATTTAAGTGTATATTCTCCTCCAGGTACATCTTTGATCAGAAATATACCGTATTTATTTGTTGTACTTCCATATTTTGTACCGTCGATTATAACATTCACACCCGGTAAAGGTTCTTTTGTACTTTTATCAAATACTGTTCCGGTAATGTCGCCCTTACCTGTCGCAGTAGCATATAGTTCATTATATGACTTCAGCCATGTTATGCATATAATGAAAGATAAAATAAATATCTTCGGTTTCATTATTCTCTCCACATTTTTGTTATTGTCAGAATTTTATCAAAGCAAATTTTTTTTAATATATCATTTTGAATGTTAAAAAGTAAAACAAAATTGCATATTAAAAGTAATCATCATTTCAGAGTATTTTCTTGTTTTATTTTATGATGATTAGTATTAATTTCTTTTATCTTTATAGAAGTAAATGGAATTGTTCAATTTTTTTATGAAAGAAATAATATGAAAATTGACGCTTTTGCTGCTCATGAGCCGAAATCAATATTAAAACCCTTTTCTTATGAAACTGATCAATTATCGCCGACCGAAGTCGAGATAAGAATCACTCATTGCGGAATATGCCACAGCGACATTCATCTCGTTGACAACGACTGGACTATTTCTAAATATCCGCTGGTTCCGGGACATGAAATCGTCGGGACGGTCACGGCGATGGGAAACGAGGTTCAGGGATTAAAATCAGGTCAAAGGGTCGGCGTGGGTTGGCAATCCGGCAGCTGCCACCACTGCGAATGGTGCCTCTCAGGACAGGAAAATCTGTGCTTCCGGCAGGTCGCAACCTGCGTGGGACATCACGGGGGGTTCGCGGATCACGTACGAACGGATTACCGGTTCGCTTTCCCGATTCCTGATGAACTTGAATCGGAAAACGCCGCTCCGTTATTATGCGCCGGGATTACCGTTTATTCACCGATGAAATTGTATGAGGTAAAATCAAGCCAGCGCGTTGGCATAATCGGAATCGGCGGACTGGGACATATCGCGTTACAATTTGCCCGTGCGGTGGGTTGTGAGGTTACCGCGTTTTCATCATCGCCTGAAAAAGAATCCGAAGCGAAATCGTTCGGCGCGCACAGGTTTGTCATTAGCACTGATAAATCGGCGATGCAGAAAATGAGCGGAAAACTGGATTTCATTTTGTCAACCGCGACGGCGCCGTTAAACTGGAGTTCTTTCTTAAGCGCGCTGCGTCCTAACGGAAAGCTGTGCTTCGTAGGAGCGACGGTCGGAAACCTCAATATCCCCGTGGGTTCGATCGTCATGGGCCAGAAATCGGTCTGCGGCAGCGTCATTGGCGGACGAAGCGTCATGAACGAAATGCTTCAGTTCGCGGCTAGGCATAAGGTAACCGTAAAAACAGAACTGATGCCCCTGGATCAGGTGAACACGGCGATCGAAAAGGTCAGAAAAAACCAAGCCCGGTACCGCATGGTGTTGTCCATATGAATCGGGCTGCACATGCCCGCCCGTACAGGAATACATAACATTTATTACCTATGATGAAAGGAAATTCCAATGAAAATGCCGTTGCTTACAGTAAGCATTCTGCTCCTTTTATCCGTTTCCGGAACATACTCACAGGAACATGCGATCGATGTTTCAACGGGCGACTGCATGGAAGCCGATCCCAGTACTTCAGGCTCAATCAACTGTTATATGGAAGCTGAAACGAAATGGGACGAGGAACTAAACCGTAATTACAAATTACTGATGTCCGCCACGGACGATGAAACCCAGAAGAAACTCAAAGCCGCACAACTGGCCTGGATCAAACTGAGGGACGCCGAGTTTGAATTTTTATCCTACTTGTACGGACAAATGCAGGGCACCATGTTCCGGACGTTTTACTACGGTAAAAGGGTCTCTGTCGTGCGATCCCGGGCGCTGGAACTGAAAAATTTCTATGACGATTACCAGACGAGCAAGGAATAGCATGTTTTTTTTTGTCAGGTTTTTTTATTCTCATATTTGCTTCCTGATTTTTTTATCCCTGATTTTACCGTTTGGGATAGGTAACTCCCAAAGCGTTACTCTCGCATACGGACCTTACGCCGGAAGAGTCAAAACGATTCTAATTTCTCCCGACGGAAACCGTTTTGCAGGAGCAGATGATTTCGGCATATTCAGAGCTTCTCCGGGATCGGATTACTGGACATCTGTAAACACAGGCTTGGAACACAAATCCGTATGGTGTCTTGCTCAGAATTCATCGCTTCACATATTTGCCGGAACCCTGTACGGAGGAATTTACAAGTCATCCGATCTCGGTCAGAGCTGGTATGCGGTCAACGGAGGATTAACGTCCCTGGATGTACGTTCTCTGGCGGTAACAAACCATAATACACTGATCGCGGGTACCGCGGACGGCGGGGCATTCCGTTCGACCGACGGCGGAGAGAACTGGATAGCTTCATCAGCGGGTATGAACGCGCATATGATCCTGTCTCTTGCCATGGATTCTTCCGGAAATATATTCGCCGGAACCGCCGGACAGGGAGTATTCAGATCGACGGACGACGGATTGAACTGGCAGGCCGTAAATCAGGGTTTATCAAATTTATTCATCTGGTCCATGGCAGCCGGAGGACAACATGTGCTGGCAGGCAGTATGGGCGGAGGCGTGCATTGGTCAACGGATAGCGGCAATTCATGGATTCCGGTCGGATTGACCGAATCCTACATCAACGCTCTCGACATAAACGGTGAGGGCACTTTCTACGCCGGAACCCGGGGAAAAGGTATATACTGTTCTTCGAACTTCGGACAAAGCTGGAATTATGTGTCCGTAACATTGCCGGATTCGGTTTTTTGGTCGCTGGCCAGCGATCAGGTTGGCAATATTTACGCAGGATCAGATCTCAGGGGCATTTTCCGGACAAGCATGAACAACTTGGACTGGACTCAATACGGATTACCCGTCGTACGCCTGAAATCCCTGGGCACACGGTTCCAGGACACTGTTTTTGCGGGTTCTTTCCAGGAGGGGCTTTTCCGCTCAACAAACTCAGGGACGCACTGGCACTGGATACCGATGCCTTACTCAAACATGGATATCAATGCTGCCCTGAAATTGTCCGATCATTCTGTCTTAACCGGAACCCGGCTGTTTGGAATTTTGCGGTCGGATGCAACATTATCGAACTGGACATCATCGAACCAGGGGTTGCCGCCTGTTCCGGTAACAGCTCTGGCTCAATCGGATTCCGTGCTATTTGCGGGCACTTCCGGAAAGGGAATTTTCCGTTCCGCCGATTCGGGTTTTTCATGGCAAATGACCGGATTGTTATTCCAATTTATTAGCAATATTTTTGTGTCTCAAGGGACCGGCATTTTCGCCGCGGCGCCCGGACACGGAGTGTACCGCTCGACGGATCTGGGTTTATCATGGTTTGCCGTTAATTCCGGACTGACAAATTTATTTGTTTATGATGTATTGGTAAATCATGCCGGAATTGTCTTCGCCGCAACAGACGGAGGAGGTGTTTTCCGTTCCGATAACCATGGACTGTCATGGATATCCGCCAACAACGGATTACCCCATTTAAACATTCGTGCCCTCGCGGAAGACCAACAGCGAATATTTTCAGGGGGAAGATTCTTATACTTTTCAGACGACTATGGAGACTCATGGCAAATGTTTCCCGGACCTGATTCCATGAGAAACATTAAGGCCATCTCCAATGGACACCCGGTCATTGTCGCCACCGAAACCAACGGAATTTTTACAATTCCCCCGGTAGCAACCGACTGTGATAAGAATAGTATTGAACGCCCGTCTCAGTTTGCCATCAGGAACTTTCCAAATCCTTTTAACGGAACGACCTCCATCCGTTATCATGTACCTCAGCGAGAAATGATCCGGTTATCGGTTTTCAATATTCTCGGTGAGGAAGTAAAGATACTTTATGAGGGCATAGCGGGCCCGGGCTGGCACACTTCTGAATGGAACGGAAAAAACAGCAAAGGGCGGGACACGGCAAGCGGCATATATCTGCTGCGCTTTTCCGGACAATCATTTACCCTGTCGAAAAAAATTTTATTCCTGAAGTAACCGGGGAAATCATGGCCAATATATTTTTTGTGATCATCTGTCTCAGTCTCGGCATTCTGCTCAGAAAAACGAAACGCATGCCCGAATATACCTCTTCCGCATTGAATGCTTTTATCGTCCATTTGTCCCTTCCTGCGCTGACACTGATCCACATCCATAATCTGACATTTGACCATACGCTTATTTTTTCCGCAGTGATGCCCTGGATTTTCTTCGGTGCGGGAACCCTTTTTTTCATAACAGCCGGCCGATGGATGAACATACCCGCAAAAAGCACCGGTTGCCTGATCCTGACGTGCGCGCTGGGCAATACTTCCTTTGTTGGCCTGCCGATGATCGAGGCGTTCTTCGGCAAGGAAAACCTAAGCGTGGGGCTTGTAGTGGATCAGGCGGGAACTTTCCTTGCGTTATCCACTCTCGGAATCATCGCGGCCACACATTATTCAACGGGTAAGGTCCCTTTTCATCAGTTGATCAAGCGGATCTTCATGTTTCCCCCGTTTTACGCCTTCGTTCTTGCAGTTGCCCTGAAACCGTACTCTTTTCCTGAATGGGCTTCCCTGTTCCTTGAACGCGTCGGCGCGACGCTGATTCCACTTGCATTGCTTTCCGTGGGTTTCCAGATCCGCTTCCACGCTATTCAGCAAAACCTGAAAAAAATCATTTTGGGATTGTCCTTCAAATTATTCATCGGCCCGGCTCTCATGCTGATTTTATTTGTGTATATGCTGAAGGGAACCGGAACCGTTCTGCAGGTCACTCTTTTTGAAGCGGCTATGCCGCCGATCATCATGGGTTCGATTGTCGCGATTGAGCATAAGCTTGATCCCCCTCTTGCGACGCTGCTCCTTGGTATCGGCATCCCTCTTTCAATCCTTACGCTGAGCCTATGGTATTTCGTTTTTCAGGCGCTGGGTTTCTGATGATTTCCGAAAAATGTGCCAATCGCTTCGTTCAGTCCATCCTCGGTTTTGACGACCCTGCTTTCGGCTGGAAGAGATTTCAGAAACCATTTTCCGTAGCTCTTACAGACGAGCCGGTTATCCGAAAGCAGAATTACACCCTTGTCGTTTTTATGCCGTATCAGCCGTCCGAAACCCTGCCTGAATTTGATGACGGCTTCAGGAAGGGAATAATCATAAAAGGGATTTCCTCCGTTTGTTTCGATGCGTTCCAGTTTCGCTGCGACCAGAGGATCGGACGGAACCTCAAAAGGAAGCTTCGTGATGATCAGCATCTCCAGCGCCTCACCGGGTACGTCCACGCCCTCCCAGAAGCTGTCCGTGCCGAAAAGCACCGAGGAAACATCCTGCCGGAAACGGTGGGTCAGCGCAGTACGCGATGAATCCTGCCCCTGCATAAGGAGGACGATTTTCTCCCTTTTCATGGATTCATGCAGCATATCATAACACTGCCGCATCATCTGGTAGGATGTAAACAGTACAAGGGTTCCCCTTCTGTGTGTCACCGCAATCCGGCGAATCATTTCAGCGATATGACCCGGAAAAGACTCATGGGCCGGATCGGGAAGATAGGATGGGATGATCAGCCGGCTTTGACGGCTGAAATCAAAAGGAGAACCCGCCGCGTATTCGGAGACTGACAGACCCGCATGATCGCCGAGTCCGGCGCGGCTTTTGTAATAATCAAATTTTCCCGCCACGGACAGAGTCGCCGATGAAAATACGCAAGTTTTCAGCCTTTCATACAGCACCTCGCGCAATTTATCCGCGATATTGAGCGGAACCCCGTAAAACCGTACATCGTATGAACGGTCGCTCTGGGGAAGTTCATACCAGAATACAAATTCTTCCTCCTCCGCCTTCATCAGCACATGGAAGTGATGGATCAGTTCTTCCAGCTCCTCGTACCGTGATTTGACCTGCATTTGAAAATCGGCAGACAGACCCAGATCTTTCATGAAAGCCGACTGCAGCGCCGTCATCATGTTTCGCAGCGACAAAAGCAGTCGTTCGGCTGGCTCGACCCATAAATCATTGAGATCAGAAATCTCGGTCCATGACGGCAGATCGCCGCGGTACCGAATTTTTTTCCGTCCGGCGTGGTTCTTTTCTCGGGAACCGTTTTGACGGTTTCCCGCGGATAACCTGACCGTCACCTGCTGAAACCATGACTGCACCTGTATCCAGGTCTGCACACAGGCATCCGTTGCCTGACCGATGAGTTCTTCCAGTCTCTTCCGCCGGACCTGAGCCAGACCTGCTTTCTGCAACTGCGCCCGCAACTGAATGAACAAGCCTGTCTCGAAACGGTCCCGCTCGTACAAATGCCCCAGATAAGCCTTCATGCCCCAAAGGGTGAATTCCAGGCCGAGATACTGCTGTGCGACTTTTTCCAACTGATGGGCTTCATCGATCACAAGATGATGATAAGGACCGAGTATGGAACTCTCGGCGTTGATATCGGAGAATAAAAGGGAGTGATTGATTATGGTCAGGTGGGAACGTCTCGCCAGATCACGGATTTTTTTCACATAACATTGTTCGAAGAAATGGCACCGCTGGTTCAGGCAGTACCGTTTATCCGAACAGGCCTTGTCCCATATAAACCTTGACAATCCTTCGGGCAAGGAAGTGCATTCGCTGATATCTCCCGTTAAAGTGTAAAGCTGCCAGAACAGAACGGGAAGAACCGCATCCCTTTCATACGGGCTCAGATGATAGGACGGTTCGGAAAGGATCTGGTTCCACCGGTGCCTGCAAATGTAATTGGAACGTCCTTTCAGGAGAACGGCGCTGAAAGGCCGCCCGGCAAGCGACTGCATCAGCGGGAGATCCTTATAAAAAAGCTGGTCCTGAAGATTCTTGGTATGGGTACTGATCACGACGGTTTCGCCGGAATTGCGCGGCTCGGTCGCAAACAGGTAGGCCGGTATCAGGTAGGCCAGTGATTTTCCGGTGCCCGTTCCGGCCTCAGCAAGAAGGAAAGAAGCATTCTCAAATGCTTCACCGATCACCGATGCGAGTTCAATTTGTTCGGTCCTGAGTTCGTACCCGCTCAGCCCGTTCTCAAGTTTTCCGTTTTTCCCGAACCAGGACCTGATTTGAGATATCATCGATTCCTCACCCGATTCTCCGTCGTTGTCCGGCCATTGGTCTGTGCCGATAAAATTGACTGGCATCCGGAGAACCGGCAGTGGCGGATAGCGAAAAACTTCTATGGAATGTTCTTTTCTGTACTCAGCGATGCGGACAATCAGTTGATATTCAGCGTCGCCCTTTCCGGAAAAAAGCTCCGAAAATGCATTCAGCGCCTGCAGATCAATCTGAGCAAACCTTTCCAGCATCCTGTAAAAAGCAATGTAAAGGCCGGGTCCGGAACCGGAATTCAATTCCGGGAAAATTATTTTTTCAACCTCCGGCCATTGATAATCGGATAGAACGGGCATAATCAGCCGCAGCCATTTTTCAAGCCTGCAGACCTGTATGCTTCCTGATAATTGCGCATCAAGCCTCTCTTTCATCCACGACATTTCCTCAAGGTCATTGTCATTCCACGACAGATACAATAATCCGGTCCTGATCGGATCCGGACCCAAATACCGGATCAGCGGCTGAAAGGATTCCTCATTGTCCTGAAGAGGGAAAGTTTTGCTTTCCCGGTTGCCGACAACAGTAACGGCAGCGCTGAAGTCGCCGGAAACGGGATCCGCAGAATCCCCGGCCATGAGATACCATTTCAAATTCAGGTAAGATAATAATGCGTCCACAGCAGGGCCCTAAAACGTCCGAAAAATCAAACTGATGATACACAAAGTAAAGATCGGTTTCAATAAAAAGTTTGGGTATACCGGTTCTACCTATCCCAGGTGAGATACTAATTTCCGCGGACCTTTGCATGCATAGAGCGTAAGACTCCAAAGAACGATCGTTCCTGACACAAATGATTTGAAAAGCTGGAGAGAATTTGCTATACTTGTTTAAGCAAACCAATATGACAAAGGGTTGATGAAATGAATACCCGATCCAAGGAAAAATCAATCACGATGGCACGTGAGATCACCGAAGCCATGATTACTTTAGAAATCGCATTATCCCCCGGGGCCGGCGAGAATGAAAACATTGAAGCCAAAAACGTGGTTACCCAGGTACTGAGAAGCTATAAAACGTTTATCGAATCGGTTTCAGGCGCGGATCAGAAGGAAGTGTTGGAATTATTTTCAAAAAAAATCGAGGCCATGGCTGTAAAAGCAAAACTTCTTGAATAATGGCCATGGCCCCCACATTGCTGAACGAAGTTATCCTCCGAATTCGTTCTTCAGTTCGTCATCATATTTATCGGCATACCATCCTACCCGGTCGAAACTGGCCCGGCATTCGTTTTCATCCATGCCCTCGCATTCCCTCAGGATACGGAGCCAGACCCACCCGTCATGGATAGAAAAACTTGCCGCGTACATGTCATGATTCAGAATCAGAAGTTTTTCGTACAATTCCTTCAGTTTCGGAGTGACAATACGCATGACCGGAGAAGCGATGCAGAAATACGCGTATCCGTCCTGCGTCATATAGACGTCTACATAAACCGTCGCAGAGCCTTTTTGCAGGTTCCATTGCCCCTGCACCGGTACCCCGTTCTGGTCTTTTACCCGGCAATCCCCGATGGGCGCGCCAAGGCCGCTGATGACACGTTCAACGAGTTCATAATAAGGAGCCATCCGGTTGGAATTTGGATCAGGCATGATGCACCTCCTGGAATGGTTGATGAAATCGGTTTTTTCCGTTATCAGGCAATCAATTCTTTATAGGATTTGTTCTCAAAAATGGATTCCAATCCGTCATCGATGCTTAGAATGGGGGTCTTCAGAATGGAAACCGCCAGATTGTTGTTCAGCGAAACGTCTGCGGGGCGTCGTGCGGTCAACTTAGCCTTGTCAATGTTGCTTGATTTCAGGGTATCGTTTGGTAATCCGAGATGAGCGGCGAGCCGGACTCCGAAATTATACCGGTTGATCCGTTCAGGGCCGGCAAGGTGCAGAATCCCTGAAAAATCAGACTCGGCGATTTCCAGAAGGCACTCCGCAGCGTTGGAAACACTGATCATCGTGCGGTACTGGTCCTGAAACAGGTCGAGATCCTGGCGATGATGCATCGAATGCAGAATGCGGTGAAAAAAAGTGGGCTGCAGATTCAGATTGATGCCGTACATCAGGCTTAAGCGGATCACAGCGGGCCTGACGGTATGTTCCGGATTGAGGATTTCCTGTTCGGCTTCATACTTGGTATCTCCGTAAAAATTGACAGGATTCGGCGAGTCCGTTTCAGCATAATTCCCTTTTTCCCCGTCAAAGACCAGATCTGTGGAAGTAAAGACCAGACGTGCGGAATGAGCCTGGCAATAATGATTGATTTCCTTTACCGTTTCGACGTTGATCTGCCAAGAATCCAGTTTTTTCTTTTCGCATTCATCCGGCGAGGACATGGCCAGTGTATGAATTATCACATCGGGCCTGATTTTCTCCAGGAAAGTCCTTATGAGATTCCGGGCATCCATGAAATGCCAAAAAACCTTATGATAATTGGGGTTCACCGAATAATATGTCGCGTGTACCGATTCCCAGCGGTTTCCCGTTACCGCCTGCCGGACAAGATGGCTTCCCAATGTTCCTGTACCGCCCGTAATGAGTATTTTTTTTGCCATGATGAATTCCTGGGTATTCAGCGAAAATTGTACTTGATTAACCGCATGCGTGAATATATCATCTTTCAGAACAATTTGCCATCATTTTTTTTGTCCTTTTTTCCTGACCTCTTTTTCCTATGACCGACTTGAACGTTTTCTTCCGGATATTTCTTACCAGAGCCGGATACGAATTCTTCAGCCAATTGCATGCTTTACAGTACTCCGGATATTTTTTTTCATTTTGCCTGAATATCCAGCCGTGATTTCTTTTTCCCTTCGGCGTAGGTTCGGCAGGAATAATATGATGCAGAATTTCATGATACACGATATATTCAACCACATACCCAGGCACCTCCGGATCATCCAGCATTCCGGAAATCATGATCATACCGGCCCGGGAGTCATAATGACCGAGCCGGGACACGGCTTTGCGCAGGCTCCATCCGATCCGGAGATCATTCGCGGCATGTTGAAAATACAACCGGCTCACTTTTGAAAGAATCCGCTGAAGGTCATGATGATTCCCCTGGGATACGAACCGCTTCTGAGTTTCCGGGAAGGTTCCTGCTGCGTCCAGTCTGCGGTGAAGTCTCGAATTTTCCTCATTGAACTTTCTGAGGATTTCCGGATGGCATTTCATCCCATACATATCCGACCACATGCGGTGAGCGAGCCCCTCAAAGAATTCATCCGGCTGGCCGTTCGCGAACTTGGCTATCCGGACATACGCCGATGTCCCTTTGACGCGTATCGTATATTTTAGGCTTTTGTAGGGATGAAACGATATATGGATGTGCCTGATCGGATAGTTCTTCCTCGACCGGTTACGGTAAATATCAAAAACCTCCTGAAATAGGCGGCTAATCCGTTCGGTCAGTCCGGAAGGCGTTTCCTGCCGATTCGGTATTTCATGACAGAAATCAAAACTGAGCTGATCCTCATGATTCTTGTGTTCCACAAAGTCAGAATAAAATGATTTCCGGAATTATGCAATATGAATATTTGATCTTCCAGTTCCGGATTTAAATCCGCAAACGACAGCATGAACTTGACTCCATCCTTACCGGTTAATAAAGATTATCCGAAAAAAACCTGATTCTCAAGATTTCATGTGATTTTCAATATTTTATAAAATATTATTGAAAGTACGGACTAATTTATTTACCTTTTTTAAATTATGTTTTGAGTTTGCATGTATGAGAACTGCATTGGTAACCGGCGCAACGAAAGGAATCGGATTTTCCGTGACCGAACACCTTCTTCAGCATGACTTTACGGTCCTGGCTTTATCAAGGAACGCAAGCCGTTTAAACGGCTTGCGGCTGGAGATGAACTCGCCCTGCCTTGATATTTATTCCTGTGACATATCCGACCCGGACCAGGTCGACAAGACATTTCAGGCGCTTTCACAAAAGTATCCGTCAGTGGATCTGCTGGTCAATAACGCGGGCGTGGGATATTTTGAATCCCTGCAAACGACGACGCGTATGCACTGGCAGGAAACGATAGCGACCAACCTGAGCGGACCTTTTTATATTACTCAGCGATGCCTCCCTCTTCTGAAAAAAAGCGACAAACCTCATATCATCAATCTTTGCTCCACTGCAAGTCAAAAGGGATTTCCCGGATGCACATCTTATTCCGCTTCTAAATTCGGCTTACTGGGAATGACCGAAGTCTGGCGGGAAGAACTCCGTGCTGAACGGATCAGAGTCACGGCGCTAATTTCCGGAACCGTACGTACGCCTTTCTGGCAGTCTTTTGAAAACAGCTTCGATACATCACTGATGCTTTCCCCGGAGGAGGTGGCGCATACTGTCCTATGGATTTATGAACACCCATCCGGCAGTTCGATCGATGAAATTGTAATCAAACCCATAACCGGCGACCAATAAACTGGTCAGGAACGTTCAATATGATTTTACCCCCGCGGAATGACATGAAACCCGATGAAACAGACAACCGAAAAACCAAAGTGCTTGCTGTGGACGACGACGAGGATGGACTTTATATCCTTAAGCTGATTCTTTCCAAAATGAAATACGAGGTTCACACCGCCAAGGACGGCGAGGAAGCCCTGGAAAAAGCTGACGCTCTGATCCCGGATATCATCCTTCTCGACGTGATGATGCCCAAACTCAACGGATTCGAAGTCTGCAAAAGAATCAAGGGCTCACCTGAAGGTCAGTATATCCCGATCATTCTCCTTACAGCAAAGAATGAACTGGTCAGCAAGATCGAAGGTCTCGACTGCGGCGCCGATGAATACCTCACCAAACCCTATGAAATGGGCGAACTGACCGCGAGAATCAAGTCCATGCTTAGAATCAAACAGCTTAATGATAATCTTCGTCTCGCTAACCGTCAGCTTGAGGCGCTTTCGATCACGGATGAGCTGACCAAACTTTTCAACCGGAGGCATATCAATAAAAAACTGGACGACGAATTCCGCCGCGCCACGCGTTATCATCATCATTTGTCATGCCTGATGATGGACGCCGATCATTTCAAAAGCGTGAACGACACATACGGACACGCTTTCGGGGATGTGGTGCTCCGCGACATCGCCGCCATCCTCTTCGATACGGCCCGCGAAGTGGATGTCTGCGGACGATTCGGGGGCGAGGAATTCATAGCTCTGCTGCCGAACACCGACCTCGAGAGGGCTTTCATCGTCGGAGACCGTGTCCGCAAAAAAGTCGAGGCTTATCCTTTCACTCATGAGGGCGTAACCATCAACCGGACAGTCAGCATCGGGATTTCATCCATTCCTGACGATCTGATCAAGGACGAATTCCAAATGGTGGAATGGGCCGATATCGCCATGTACGCCGCAAAGACCCAGGGACGGAACCGGGTGATCCTGTACTCGGACACGGATGAATACAAGAAATTGAAATCATGAAAATGTCTGCCCGGATCACAGTCGAAGGAACCGTCCAGGGCGTCGGCTACCGCTGGTTTGCCGAGCGCAAAGCCCGCGAGCTCGGGCTGAACGGCACCGCAGAGAACCTGGATGACGGCCGGGTGATCATACGGGTCGAAGGCGACAAATCAAGCATCGAAGAAATGATTCTGTCGCTGTGGGCAGGACCTTCGTTTTCAGACGTTTCAAGAGTCAGTACGGACTGGAGCGATTTTGAAGGCCGTTATTCCGATTTTACTATCATTCACTGAAAAATAATGATTGCGCCCGTATGATGAAATATTATGAAAAGCTGATCCGTACCGTTCCTGATTTCCCCAAACCGGGCATTATGTTCAAGGACATCACCCCCATGATCGGCGACGCGAAGGCGCTTGCGGAAGTCACGGATGACCTTTACGATCATTTTAAGGCGATCCCTGCTACGCATGTGGTCGGAATCGAATCCCGGGGTTTTATTTTCGGATCTCTCCTCGCCTACCGACTCGGCAAGGGATTTGTCCCGGTCAGAAAACCCGGTAAACTTCCCGCCGAAACCGTTTCCGCTTCTTACGACCTTGAATACGGACAGAACATTCTGCATATCCATAAGGACGCTATTCCCGCGAACGCCCGTGTTATCATCATCGACGATCTGCTTGCCACCGGAGGGACCATTCTGGCCACCTGCGAACTGATCCGCCGGCTCGGGGCGTCCGTCGCGGGCATTGGCGTCGTCATCGAACTTTCCTTTCTCCGGGGGCGGGACCGCCTGCCGGATCTTCCGCTGATTTCACTCGTACAGTATCACGGAGAATAAATGCAGATCTCATCGCTCCACGAAGAACGTTATCCGCCCGAATACTGGTTCAGCTGTTACAGCTTCCTTGATACGCAGCCCGCATCCACGGTTTCCCTGGAAGGCAAACAGGTGATCTATTACGACGTCGAGACGCAGAAACGGGCCGACGAGGTCGGAGGTTGGAATAACGCCGATCAGATGCTTGTCTCCGTTGCGGTTTCCTATGATGACAAAGCCGGATTCAGGGACTGGACGGAAAAAGACGTTCCCGAAATGATCCGTTACCTGTCCGGATTTGACGTGGTGATTTCATATAACGGAGACCAGTTCGACAGCAAGGTGCTGTCGCATTACGGCGATGTAACCGGCATTCACGAACGTTCGTTTGACGTGGCTCAGTATTTCAACCAGCGCCTCAAGCACCGGCTGAAACTGGATGCCGTCGCAACCGCGACGCTCGGTACGGGTAAATCAAGCGACGGGCTCCAGGCGCTTAAATGGTGGAAGGAAGGACGTGTCCGCGAAATCCTCGAATACTGCAGGCAGGACGTCCAGGTCCTGAAAGATATTGTTGAATTTGGCAAAGAAAATGGCTTTATTGCTTATTTGGATTTGCAGAATAAAACCATTAAAGTGGATGTGGACTGGTAAATGTCATCGAACCCCGAGAAATTCCTGATTCAGCTCCGCGCAAGTGCTGTAACCCCCAAACCTCAGAACAAGACTTTGTCTTTAGGAGGTCAGCCTTGGGATCTTTTCTGGAGTACGCATGTCGAGATCCCGATGGAAATCGATTACTTCAATATCACTATCGGCCGTTATATCAAATCCGGCGCCGATACTGATGAAAACGCACAAAAGAAGATCGAGGAATACTGGCGCGTGACACGCATTCCCCAGGGCAACCGGAAAATCACGTACGGCTTCAATCCGGCCGATGCCACGTCTACTCCGGCCAAACCTCTGGAAGACGGAATCTACGTCATCAAAATCACGGGCATGACCAACCTTGCCGCGGGTCTTGAGGTTCAGACCGCGATCGGCCTGGCTATCGTGAAATTAGCCGTCACGGATATTCAGGAGGCCGAACCTGTTGAACAAACAAAACCGGAAAGCCTGCCTGAAAACAAGGACGATATGATTCAACCTGTAAAAGAATACAAATCTTCAGGTCCTGTCACCGTCACCGGAAAAGCGATCTCAAAAATCCTGGATGTGCTTGATGAAGAGGATAATCAGCCTTCCTGAGAACCTACGATCGGCAGAAACCATTCATGTAGTTTTAATACAGTTTCCAACAATATTCATTTCCCTGTCCTGCCGCAATGCAATAATGCCGTAATTCTTTTTTTCTGTATAACGGATCGGAATAATTGTATCCGATCTGGCTGTTTGCTTTAAATCGGGGCAATCCGAATTTCACGTAGAACTACGTTTCAGAAAATAGCCTGTCGCTTCGCCATTTTTTTAAGGACAGGATTGTGAACCCTGAATTCTCTGTAATTCCTGAAAAAAACACCCGAAATTGCAACAGATAACCCGTAATTCATTTTTCTCAAAGTATATCCCGAAGCGAACTGCAGATACACCCTGTAATAATGACCTTTCGCGGTTAATGCATCCTATACTGGGAGGAAGTGTATTCCTGCCCGTTCAGTTTCCCTTTCTGTGTATGAAAGGGTACGGGATGCAGATTTACCATGTAAACAGGGGTTTTGCTGCACCCGGTTGCAAAACCAATGAATGCAAAAAATGAAAAGAGTAACTTCATCCAGCAGGGATAATTAAAAACCATTGCCGGTTTTACCCGGCAGGTTTATCAACATAATTATTGCTTCTTATTTCGGCCCGATCATCTTCTCCGGGCGGACGACTTCATCGAACTTCTCAGCGGTTAATAAACCGAGCTGGACAACGGATTCCTTGAGCGTCAGGTTTTCCTTATGCGCTTTCTTAGCTACTTTGGCGGCGTTGTCGTAGCCGATGTGAGGATTCAGCGCGGTGACAAGCATCAGCGAATTGTCGAGATGTTTCTTGATGTTCTCTTTGATCGGCTCGATACCGATGGCGCAGTGTTCTTCGAAGGATTCGCACGCGTCGGCCAGTAACCGGATGGAGTTGAGCAGGTTGAAGATCATCACGGGTTTGAACACATTCAGCTCGAAGTTGCCCGATGCGCCGCCGAAGTTGACCGCGACGTCGTTGCCGAAGACCTGCGCGCAGACCATCGTCATCGCTTCCGGCTGGGTGGGATTGACTTTGCCCGGCATGATGGAACTTCCCGGCTCGTTTTCGGGAATGAGGATTTCTCCCAGGCCGCAGCGCGGGCCGGAAGCGAGCCAGCGTACGTCGTTCGCGATTTTCATCAGCGAGGCCGCGAGCGTCTTGACCGCGCCGCTGAAGAACACGATGGCGTCATGGTTGGCGAGCGATTCGAATTTATTCGGCGCCGTGCGGAACGGCAGTTTCGTGATGTCGGCGATATGTTTCGCGGAGACTTCGGCGAATTTCGGATGCGTGTTCAGCCCCGTACCGACGGCCGTCCCGCCGAGCGCGAGTTCGTACAATCCATCGAGGGCCATATCGATTCGTTTCAGGTCGTTATCGAGCATCTGCACGTAACCGGAGAATTCCTGCCCCAGCGTGAGCGGTACAGCGTCCATCAGGTGCGTGCGGCCGATCTTGATGATATCTTTGAACGCGACAGCTTTGTTGTTCAGCGTCCCGCGCAGTTTCTTGACCATCGGGATCAGCCGGCGGTTGACTTCTTCCGCGGCGGAGATGTGCATCGCGGTCGGGAACGTATCGTTTGAGGACTGGGCTTTGTTCACGTCGTCGTTCGGGTGAATGGGTTTCTTACTTCCGATCACGCCGCCGGCCATTTCGATCGCGCGGTTGGATATGACCTCGTTCGCGTTCATGTTCGTCTGCGTGCCGCTGCCCGTCTGCCATACCACGAGCGGAAAATGCTCGTCCAGCTTGCCATCGATGACTTCATCGGACGCTTTGATGATCAGATCGGCTTTGTCGGCGGGGATGGTGCCGAGTTCCTTGTTGGTCAGCGCCGCGGCTTTTTTCAGAATGCCAAGAGCGCGTATCAGTTCACGCGGAAATCGGTCGCCGCCGATTTTGAAGTTGGTCAGTGAACGCTGTGTTTGCGCGCCGTAATATTTGTTCGTGGGAACCTTGACTTCTCCCATGCTGTCGGTTTCAATGCGGTAATCCATGATGTACCTCGAAGATTGGTTGAGTTTATTTTAAATTACAGATTTGACTTAATGTGAAATTAGTGGCAAATGGCATAAAGTGCAAGAATATTTTATCATCGAGTACTGAAAATTTGAAAAGTCGAAAATTGTAAGTGTACAATACAATTTAATCAGTCCTCACCAAACGAATTCCGCCACTTCTTTCTCGAACAAGAGGCACAGGAAAACGTGAAGTTACACGGAGTTCCATTGGGCGAATGTTCCATGAACCACCGCGAATGACATGGTATTTTCCGATATTCGGACCTTTTGGATTTACTGCATCGAAAATTGTATAATAATTATCTTTGTACCAGTCCTCGCACCACTCCCAAGCATTTCCTGTCAAATCATATATTCCTAATTCATTAGCCGGATAAGAACCTACCGGCGATGTAAAGCGATAACCATCATTTATATCTTTTACAGACCAGTCAAAATTAGTGTTAACATCAGCGAAATTGCATTGAGTGCCATTGGGTTCTTTGTCACCCCACGAATATTTGTATTTTTTACCCCCACAACGTGCGGCGTATTCCCATTCAGCTTCGTAGGGAAGTCGAAAGTTTTTACCTGTTTTTTTTGATAACCACTCACAGAAAGATTTGGCATCATACCAGCTAATATGGACCACAGGATGATTATATCCCGAACTGTCATGTAATTTTCCACCTGCGTCATACATCCAGTTGATTCCTTTTTTCTTTTCCCATTTTGTTCCCGTCCAAATATAGCTGCCTCCATCCATTTCTGCTTTTGTTTGAAAACCGGATTCATCTATGAATTGTTTAAACATCTTTACTGTGACTTCATACTTGCTCATGTAAAAATCGTTCAGTGTTACAAAATGAACAGGAAGTTCAATTTTTAAACCCTCATTGAAATTATCACCCATTGCAAAAGTACCGCCCCGGATGAATATCATTTCGTTTGTGTGTCCTGATAATATCGTTTCGTTCTGTTGCTGTGCTTTTAATGGTAAAACAGAAATATTAAAATACATCGAAAGAAGAATGAAAAAGGTAAAAATTCTTTTCATAATTTATCCTTGGAAAGATAATCAGAAATACACTTTTGTTGAAACTGTATTATGAGGAATAACTTCACAAGAAACTTTAATCAATAAAAATTAAAGGCAAATCGGAAAAAAAGCAATGCTTTTATCTATAATATATTAAATCTATCTGACCTCAACCTCCTGCGGCTGTTTGCGGCTTCAGGGTCATTTCCTGAATAACGAATATGGAATAAGGAATTTCGAATGTTAAAGGAAAAACAACTACGATATTCGATGTTGGATGTTTATTGCGATGTCCTTATTTGGATTTCGGTAACGAGTTCCCGCTATAACAAGTGACGTCCTGACGTCGCAATCCAAAGGGGCATCGCTTTTATTTTCGCTTTTAACTTTCTCACTTTCTTCATTCAAATTTAATAATTTTTTTGCTGATTTTAGTCCTTAATGCAACGCATGCTGAAGCCGTTATTCTTTAGGTAGTTAATCCACTCGGCACTCTTTCTACCGCTGAGCACACCCAGGTACCACGCATTACTATTATCGTACTCCGTGGAAGACCAGAAGTAGGCACACTCGCCCATGTAGAAAAAATTACCATTGCTAGTACGGTCACCGCCAAACAACGCATTAAAACCGGAGGAACCACCAATGATAATATGTTCATAAGCATCTTCCATATCAACGCTGACATTACTCAGCAATGTTTCAAATTCTTTCTTGCTCGGCAGGTGCCAACCTTTGGGTACCGCTCGTTTGGCCGCTTCCCATGTATAGAGTCTTCCGTATTTCTCACAATTCGAAGCGCTATTATCATAGCAATTGCAACCCTTACCGGCATCATAATTCAGGTTCTCCGCCATCCATACCTGATTGCCGATCTTTACGGTCTTATACACCTTTCCGTTCCTTGAATCTTTGTAAGTCGATGTTTCATTCGAAGTTAAAGTAACTTTATTTTTTTTGCTGTCATCAGACTTAACCATTCCTGATGATTTGCCGACCTCAAACTGAGCGGTTATGATCGCTTTCTTATTTTCTTCGATAAGTATTTCTCTGGCAAATTCACCACTGCTACTCTTAATCCTTATTTTATGCGAACCGGTTTTCAACTTTTCTACAGGAACCTTTGTCCCTGCTGATACTTCACCAATCTGTTGGTCATCTATAAATAGTACACCGTCCATTTCGCATCTGATTTCGAGAGAACCTTGAGTTTCTATCACAGTTCCTATTTTGATTTCATCAGATGTATCATTGGTAGTTAACATCTCGGTGGTCGTCTCAGTATTTTTACCAGGAGCAGTCAGGCCGGCAATGGTATAGGCCATGTTTTCTACGATATTCAATAATCCCTCTTTCTCGCCTTTGTAATTCTCAGACTTCGTACGAAGTATCTCTCCCGTTGAAACATCAATGATACGAATATCCAGCGTATACACCGTTCCAAATTTGCCTACCTTTCCGGCAATCATCAGGTCCATACCCAACAGCTGTCCAATCTGTACGGCGCATTCCGCGGAATTGCAGTTATCCGTCATGGTAAAATCCTGCTCTTTCAGTATCGCGTCCATCTTCTCACGCTCAAGAACCATGTATACGTTTGTATTGACCAGAAAATTATTAAACCGGTCCGTAAGAATGGATACCTCGGTCTTATCTACGCCACCAGAATTTACGAATTTCAGCACGGCGACGGTCTTCTTCTTTTGTTGCTGGGCATTGATCTGAAGAAGAATGCATAATCCAATAGTAAATATTATGCATGTAACAAAGAAATGTTTCATCTAATAAAATTTATTAAATCCCGAATTGATCTATGCATACGTGGCGCACTTTAATCCTTTATTAAACGAACCGAAAACGCAGTCACTTTAGTACCGAAGATCATTTCGGCTGTCTGATTATCATTCTTCACACTAATGCCCCAAGCGCTGATATCATCGCCATCAGAGGACGACCAGAAATTAGCATCTTTTCCGAGTCCGCCAAAATAACCTCCAACGCTTCTCCAGCCTCCTAAATAAGCATTAAATCCTGAAGAACCTCCTGGAATAATTTGAGGATACACTTTCCCGGTTTCTCCGCCAAGATTTTTTAATAAAACCTCAAACTCTTTTCTGCTCGGCAGATGCCAGCCCTTCGGAGGTGTTTTTTTAGCGGTTTCCCATGTATATAATCGTCCGTACTTCTCGCAATTGGCGGAATCATTTTCATAACAATAACATCCTTCACCAATATCATAATTCAGATTCTCCGCCATCCATATTTGGTTTCCGATCTTCACGGTTTGATACACTTTTCCATCACGGGGATCGGTGAAGCGGCCCGTTGTCTGCGCATATAGCATGACCGGGCATAACAGAAACATCAAAATAACATTTCGCATAATAAACTCCTTTAATGAAATGAATGCCGTCTTTGAAGAATATTTTCTTTTTTCAACTTTCACTCTTTAAAAATATCATCATCCCTGAATGATTAATCCTTTATTAAACGAACTGAAAACGCCATGCTCCTGTTAGCAACTCCCATGGAGACTCCCTGATGATGACTATTTATCGATAGGAAATACGCGCGACTACTACCATCCTCCGTGGATGCCCAGAAATAGGTGTAATTTCCATCTATGTTGTAGGCATAACTATTATGGCGCCATCCGCCAAATATCACGTTAAAACCTGAAGAACCGTCCGGTATAATTTGTTGATAAACGTTTTTATACGTGCCGCCTAAATAATTATATAACGTATCTAATTCAGATTTACTTGGAAGATGCCAGCCCTTGGTCGCAGCGTTTTTCGCAGTTTCCCAGTCATATAATCGGCCGTATTTTTCACAATTCGAAGAACTGTCAGCATAGCACCACGAGCCGTTGCCCGCGTCATAATTCAGGTTCTCAGCCATCCAGACCTGATTACCGATCTTTACGGTTTTATATAACTTACCGTCCCGATGATCTTTAAATATATTAATACCAGCCGCCAATATCACCTTTAAATTGTTTTCAATAATCACCTTTTCCATAAACTCACCAAAAGGATTATCAATTTTTATGATATGCGCGCCCACTTTCAGTTTTTCTATGGGAATGGTGGAACCGTTGAAAACCTCACCGATTAGTTTGTTATCGATATATAATGTACCGTCCATTAAACATTCGATTTCAAGCGAACCATATTTCTTAATCACGTCACCTATCTTGATCTCATCTGATATATCATCGGAAGTTATTTTACCAGAGGTCGTAACCGTCTTTTTCGCGGGAGCCGTCAGTCCGGCAATCGTATAGGCCAGTCCTTCTACCATGTCTAATAATCCCTCTTTCTCGCCTTTGTAATTCTCGGACTTGGTGCGAAGAATTTCTCCCGTGGAAACGTCAATGATACGGATATCCAGCGTATACACCGCCCCGAATTTTCCTATCTTTCCGGCGATCATCAGATCCATACCCAACAGCTGACCGATCTGGACGGCGCATTCCGCGGAATTGCAGTTGTCAGTCATGGTAAAATCCTGCTCTTTCAGTATCGCATCCATTTTCTCACGCTCTAATACCTTATAGACATTCGTATTCACCAGATAATTATTGAACCGGTCAGTTAGGATAGATATCTCATCCTTGCCCACACCGCCTGAATTGACGAAGTTTAAAACGGCGATGGTCTTTTTCTGCTGCTGCTGGGCGCTTACAGGGAACAGGATGCTTAATCCCAACGTGAGAGCAATTAAAGTGATAATTGGATATTTCATATCTGATATTACTTAAAAATTTGAATTCGTTAAAAATTAAATCAGCATAAACGCTATTAAAACTCAGCACAACGCGATACTTGCATGTTGTATCAATTTTTAACTAAACGGATACTTAAAACAGACTTCTTTGCAATAGTACCTCTAACGTGAACGGACTCACCGATGGCGTCTACACACATATGCCAGGCTTCATTCCCGATTTCTGTGGAAGTCCAGATTCTTTGGTACTTTCCAGCGTCAGAGAATGTTCCAAGCACATAGCGGTAACCTGCAAACTGCAAATTAAAACCCGATGAACCGCCCCGGATCATTTGTTTATAAGTGTCCCGACCGCCTGCTCCAAGGTTACCGCCAAGATTTTTCAGCAACGTTTCAAATTCCTCCTTGCTCGGCAAGTGCCATCCGGGAGGAACAACGCGTTTAGCGGTTTTCCAATCATATAACCTTCCATATCTGAAACAATTGGACGTATCATTATCATAACAACAAGAGCCTTTTCCGGCGTCATAATTCAGGTTCTCCGCCATCCAAACCTGATTTCCGATTTTTACAGTTGTGTAAGTCCTGCCGTCACGCGGGTCCGTAAAAGTTGATACTTCATTCGTAGTAAAAGTTTTTTTATTTCTTTGATTGTCGTCAGTCTTTATCGATCCTGATGATCTTCCGCCTTTTATCTGCGAAGTACTTTCCTTTATGCAACGCACTGAAAAAGCGTATTTTTTACTGATATCGTAAAGATCGGTCGTTTTGGAACTAATTTTATAAATCAGTTTATATGCATTATCATTCCCTTCCTCCGTGATTGACCATAGACAGGCATATTCATCCTTGCCGTAGACAGTACCATTGTAACCGCGATATCCACCGAGTAACGCGTTGAAACCCGACGAACCGCCGGGAATAATTTCTTCATAAGGATTTGCGCCATTGCTTATAAGATTTTTTAATAACGTTTCAAAGTCTTTCTTACTGGGTAATTGCCATCCGGATGGTACAGCTTTTTTTGCCGCTTCCCAGTCATATAATCGTCCGTATTTTTCATCAATGCACCAGGAACCGTTGTCCGTTTGGTAGTTCAGGTTCTCCGCCATCCAGACCTGATCGCCGATCTTTACGATTTTATATTTTTTCCCGTCTCTGTAATCTTTAAAAATATTTATACCGGCCATCAGCAATGTTTTTTTGTTGTACTCTATATTTACATTTTCAACAAACTCACCGGCAGTATGTATAATTTTTACTTCATGTTTACCCTCTGTCAGTTTTTCAACCGGAATAGTGGTACCGCTGGAGACCTCACCCATTTCCTTCTCATCAATATACAATACGCCATCTAATTCGCATTCGATATCCAGCGATCCGACGCTCTTGGTCAACGTCCCTATCGTGATCTCATCGTCCGTATCATCGGTATTCATCTTGCCGGTGGTCGTCTCCGTCTTCTTCAATGGGGCAGTCAGTCCGGCAATCGTATAGGCCAGCGCTTCTACCATGTCTAATAATCCCTCTTTCTCGCCTTTGTAATTCTCGGACTTGGTGCGAAGAATTTCTCCCGTGGAAACGTCAATGATACGGATATCCAGTGTATACATAGTCCCGAATTTGCCTATTTTTCCAGCAATCATCAGATCCATGCCCAGTAACTGACCGATCTGGACGGCACACTCCGCGGAGTTACAATTATCCGTCATGGTAAAATCCTGCTCTTTCAGTATCGCGTCCATCTTCTCTCGCTCAAGAACTTTATATACGTTAGTATTGACCAGAAAATTATTGAACCGGTCGGTCAGGATGGATATTTCATCCTTATCCACACCTCCGGATTTGACAAAGTTTAAAACGGCGATGGTTTTCTTCTTCTGCTGCTGGGCCTCAACCGGATTAACTATTAAGACACCCATTGCTATTAACGTTAACAAAGAAGCGAATTTTTTCATGCGGTTTCTCCGGTTGAGAGTGATTACAAAATACCGTAATTCCTTAAAATATAGTAATTGTAAACCGCCTTTTCAAGGCGTTTTGCCTTTTCGCTATGAGAAAGAATAAAATTTTGCAAGTGCAGCTTATTGTGCCGGAAGAACAAGACGGAATCCGATATAGCTGTAACGTACATTCGGGGAAAATCCGTAACGATATGACAAATTCTTCATCAAATTAATCCACGCGGCCCCGCCCCTAAGAACCTTTTTTGATCCGCTGGCAGGCCCTTTCGGATTATCAGCGGGTGAATTTGCATAATATGCATTGTCATACCAGTCTTCGCACCATTCATCGATGTTACCGCTCATATCATATAATCCCAGCGCGTTAGGTTTCTTCTGGCCAACCGGATGCGTCATTTTATCTGAATTGTAGTAATACCAAGCCACTTCATCCGCGTTATCGCTTCCGCTATACTTGGTATTACTTTTCCCGCCTTCACGCGCCGCATATTCCCATTCGGCTTCATACGGCAGGCGGTAATTTTTACCTGTTTTAGCGTTCAATATCCTTAAAAATTCCAGTACATCGTTCCAGGAAACATTTTCTACCGGACATTCATAACAACTAAAATTAGAGGAGTTATTGCCCATGACCTGATACCACAGTTTCTGTGTTACTTCAAATTTGCTCATATAGAAATCGCCAACCGTTACCGTATGCGCGGGCTTTTCATAATACTCACCATCACCCCAGGTGTCGCCCATTTGAAATGTGCCTCCCTTTATGAACACCAGTTCATTGCTGTGACCGGATAATATAATCTCATTTTTCTTTTTAGCTTTGACGGTCAGAGTCGATTTTTGGTTATATTCAATGTTTACGTTTTCAATGACCTCACCGCCTGAACCGGTTATCCTGATAATATGTCTGCCTGTTTTAAGTTTTTCAATCGGTATTTTTGTGCCGGCGGATACATCTCCAATTTGTTTGTCACCAATAAACAACACGCCGTCCATTTCGCATTTGATCTCAAGTGAACCGTGTTTTTCAGTAACCGTGCCAATGCTGATATCATCCCCCGCGTCATCGGTATTCGATTTACCGGTTGTCGTTTTCGTCTTTTTCTCGGAAACGGTCAGTCCGGCTATGGTATAGGCCAGGGCTTCTACCATGTCCAATAATCCCTCTTTCTCGCCTTTGTAATTCTCTGACTTCGTGCGAAGGATTTCTCCCGTGGTAACGTCAATGATACGTAGATCAAGCGTATACATCGTACCGAATTTGCCAATCTTTCCGGTGATCATCAGCTCCATCCCCAGCAACTGCCCGATCTGTACGGCGCATTCCGCGGAATTGCAGTTATCTGTCATGGTGAAATCCTGCTCTTTCAGTATCGCATCCATTTTCTCTCGTTCAAGAACTTTATATACATTTGTATTTACAAGATAATTATTAAACCGGTCTGTCAGGATGGATATTTCATCCTTATCCACACCTCCGGAATTGACGAGGTTCAAAACGGCGATGGTTTTTTTATTCTGCTGGGCATGAATTCCTGAAATCATGAATATGGCCGAAAAAATTAAAACTACGGGAATTTTTACAGTTCTCATGAAGAACATCCTGAATTGAATTATGGTAATAATGATTTCGACAAGATAATACAAATTATTCGGGTTAAAATCAATTAACGGAATGACATTGAATAGATTGATTAAATACAAAGAACAAGTGATACTTCAAGATATTAATATGGATGTTATAACTACAAATCGGATACATTGCATGCTTTATTCACGCGCTAAATGTACGGTTAAAACAATACGAGTGCACGATTAATGGTCTTCAATGAAGTGCTGGTTGAATTTCATATTCACTTTTGGAATCGTTTCTTCTATACGTTTTTCTGTTGGAACAAATAGACAAATATTCAAAAAACACTAATCTTTGATACAACGAACAGAATAGCCCCAACACAAGCTGCCATGGTAGTACAAATCAGTACCACCGCCGTTGGATTCAACTATGAAGTGCCATGCACGATCCTTCCCTTCTTTCGAAGACGTCCAGAAGAAGGCTTTTTTGCCAATAAGTTGGAATTCCTGATCATTGCCGAAACACATACCCCCTAACTTCGCATCGAAACCAGACGTACCATAAAGAATAATATGTTTATAAGCCTCCCTTATTCCGCCATATTTTTTCAGCAACGTCTCAAATTCTTTTTTGCTCGGTAAATGCCAGCCTTTGGGGACCGCCCGTTTGGCTGCTTCCCATGTATATAATCGTCCGTATTTCTCACAATTCGATGAATTTTTATTATAACACCAGCAGCCCTCTCCAGCATCGTAATTCAGATTTTCCGCCATCCAAACCTGTTTGCCGATTTTTACGGTTTTGTAAGTCTTTCCGTCACGCGGATCCGTGAATGTTGATACTTCATTCGAAATCAAGGTGTCTTTATTCTTTTGACTCTCATTGATCTTAACGTTTTCAGATGATTTGCCGCTTTCTGCTTTAGCTGTCATGGCCGTTTTTTTATTCTCTTCGATCAATACTTCTCTAGAAAACTCACCCTCATTGCCCTTAATACTAATCTTTCTCTTTCCAATCTTCAATTTTTCAACCGGGATAATTAAACCGGCGGCAACTTCACCGATCTGCTTGTCATCAATATACAACACACCGTTCATTTCACATTTAATCTCCAGAGAACCAAAGATCTTGGTTACGACTCCTATCTTGATCTCATCGGATGCATCATCGGAAGTGTTTTTACCGGTGGTTGTTTCCGTTTTTTTTACGGAAGAGGTAAGTCCGGCAATCGTAAATGCCAGGGCTTCTACCATGTCTAATAATCCCTCTTTCTCGCCTTTGTAGTTCTCGGACTGCGTACGTTGGATTTCTCCGGTTGATACATCAATAATCCGCAAATCTAATGTGTATACTTCCCCGAATTTGCCAATCTTTCCAGCAATCATCAGGTCCATACCCAACAGCTGTCCAATCTGTACGGCGCATTCCGCGGAATTGCAGTTATCCGTCATGGTAAAATCCTGTTCTTTCAGTATCGCGTCCATTTTCTCACGCTCAAGAACTTTATAAATATTCGTATTCACCAGATAATTGTTGAACCGGTCTGTTAGGATAGATATCTCGTCCTTATCCACACCTCCGGAATTGACGAAGTTTAAAACGGCGATGGTTTTCTTCTTCTGCTGCTGGGCGGTTATGGAATGGAAAAATGATAGGCACATGATTATGGAGATGACTGTAGTAACAAATGGTTTCATGTTTTACCTCGTATAATATGAATCAGACTTTGAAGCCAATTTCAGATGTTATTATAAAAACTAATAGGGGCCTTTTCAAGACAGATTAGCCAAATCTTTCAGGCAGCCTGAATCTATTTTATCTTAATCCCAAGTTCCGTCAGGCTCTGGTAATTCGACCGCAGACGGATGAACCAAAATATCCGTTCGTTATAAGAGTATTAATCCAATAGTCAATTAATCCTTGAGTAGACGAACATTGAATGCGTAATTCTTGTAATTGAAGTATACGTGTGCTCTCTGTTGAATGTTGTTCACACAAAGGCCCGTCCCGTAAACATCATCGCCCTCTGTAGAAGACCAGAAGACGGCTTCCCTTCCAATGCCGTAGGAATCGCCCTCGTTGTCTCGTAAACCGCCAAACAACGCGTTAAAACCGGAAGAACCCCCTGGGATAATTTGTTTATAAGCGTTCTCTTCATCGGTAAGGGTTCTTATTAAGGTCATAATTTCTTCCTTACTCGGCAAATGCCAGCCAGGCGGAGCCACGCGTTTTGCGGTTTCCCAATCATACAGCTTTCCGTATATATCACAATTCGACGAAATGTTACCATAGCACCACGAGCCTTTGCCGGCATCATATTTCAGGTTCTCAGCCATCCACACCTGATTGCCTATTTTCACGGTTTTATATACCTTCCCGTCCCGCGGGTCGGTGAATGAATTATCAGATTCATTGTTATTTGAATTATTGTGTATTTTCCGGTCATCATTTTTATTAATTGATTTATTATCTTCTGTATCCATGACAAGACGCACCGAAAGAGCACCCGTCCTGGTGAAGCTGTTGAGTCTGGCTCTCTGGTCACCTCTGGTCACATGTAGGCACCACATACGATCACTGCCGCGCTCTGTAGCCGAACTGAAACCCGCACCGGAGCCCACGTTGTTGTAACTATCATTATGGCTGCGCGAACCCCCGAACAATGCATTAAACCCGGAAGACCCATTGAGAATAATTTGTTCATATATGTTCGTACTATCAACACCTAAATTTTTTAATAACGTTTTAAACTCATTTTTACTTGGTAAATGCCATCCTGGCGGAGCTACACGTTTCGCAGTTTCCCAGTCATACAGACGTCCATATTTGTCACAATTCGAAGAATTATTATCATAGCACCACGACCCTTTACCCGCATCGTAATTCAGATTCTCCGCCATCCATACCTGATTGCCTATTTTCACGGTTTTATATACCTTCCCGTCCCGTGGATCGGTGAATGTATCGGATGATGACTGCGCCAAAGCGGTGCTTTTCTGATTATCTGATACCGATGATTTGACGCCCGCAAACGTATTCGCGATTGTGGTCATAGCGCCGAGGAGACCGTCGATCTTTCCTTCATAGTCCTGTGTTTCCGTCTGAATGATTTTTCCTGTTGTAACGTCAATCAGTCTCAGATCAATGGAATAAGTACTTCCCAGCAAACCCACGTCGCCGGCCACCATCAGTTCCATTCCCAGGAGCCGCCCAACCTGGACAGCGCATTCTGCGGAATTGCACTGATCGCTCATCGTGAAGTCCTGCTCCTTGAGAATATCGGCCATTTTGTCACGCTCGAGTACATCAAAGGACTGTGTCTTTACGAGTATAGATCGGAAACGATTGGTCAATATATTCAGTTCTTTTTTCGACAGATCGTCGCTGTTGAATTCCAGCACGGCGATGGTCTTTTTCTGCTGCTGCTGTGCCTGAATACCTGAAATTATGAATACAACCGATGCGATTGTGATGAAAATGTTCAATGATTTCATATTAGATTTCCTGAATATATATTCTGAAATAAGAATTCAGATTTAAGGTAAAAATAATTGCGGATCAAAATCAATCAAAGAATTTGATTGATCTGTATCAATAACCACCGCTAAATAATCTATCGCACCTTTATCCCCCGCTCATTCAGGCTCTCGTAATTCGAACGCAATCTGATAAACCAGAATATCCGGTCTTCATAATAATATTCCTCACTGTCGGGGATTTTCTGACGGAATTTATTATAAAATCCGAACATATAAGAATTGTTTTCGTCTCCGTTCTCGCGTATCGACCAGTGATAAAACGGAAAGACACTTTTCTCGCGGTATTTAAGAAGCCTGACATTCGAATATACTTTATAGAGCAGGCGGGTCTCGTAATCTCCGTTTGCATACCGGTCAGAGGAAAAGAATTTCCACAATATATTATGAGATGTGCCCACCGAATCATCGCGCCGGTAATGGTACAGAAGCCAAAAGAGGTTGAACGTTTTTGAGTGATTTTTTTTTGAATAATAAAATGCCGGAATCAGGGAAAACATTTTTTTATCTTCGCTACGGCTGTACCACAGCAACGGAGCTGCCCGCCATGAAAGTGATGCGGATTTTCGGGTAACATCAATCAACGGCCACAAAAGGCTGGTCCTCAACAAACCTGAATCGCTTCTCATGCTGAAGAGAAAATAAAATAAGCTGAACCGTTTGTCGGAATCTTTAGCTGAATAACTCATCAAAGGAATCAGATTCATGTGCTTCCGGCCGTTAATACGGTTGAACCACAAAAACGGCGTTATCATCGTGTGTGAATTCCCGAATGCCGCATCTGAACTTCCGGAGTAAAGCGGCAACAGGGTAACCGACCTGTGATGCGGACCCGACGAGTACCATAATAAAGGAAAAACGATTGTTCTCTGCCGGTCCGGAGTGGATTTCGACCAGTACAACGGCAAAACCGCGAGCGTTGTTGAACTGTCCCTGAAATTTTTAATATGCCAGAAACAGGGCACTAACGCGTAGGTTTCACTGTAATGCAGTCTGGATTTCCACGCAATCCACAGCAAACTTTTTGTGTTTTCCGCATATCCTGTTTTCCTGAGAATCAAACTGTATTTGTAGTACAATAAACTCGTGAATTTTGATTCTGTCTTAAACTGATCTTCGTATCGGCGGTATTGCCATAACGGAAGAAACCGGTTCAACCGTTCCCGGTCATTGATTGTGTTTTTATAGACGGGAAATACCGAAAAACTTTTTGACAATTCATCATAACGGTTGCTGTAAAAAACAACCGGAAAGATTGAGAAATGAATCCGTACTGAATTTTTCAGGCGCCATATTACCGGAAACAGAACGCGGTTATGGGTTTCCTTTTTTGTCAGGCGAAGTTGTTCGTCATTCTGCCAGTATACGGGGAAAACCGTGAACCGTTTTATAGTTTTCAGTGAATCCGCGTATTTCGATTTCCGGATCAGCAGTAAAGCGGTCGTACTTTGAGTTCCTGGGCCCGTATAGGTATAATAGAACGGAGTGACTGCAAGGTATTTCTTCGAAGAATCGGCCCGGCCTCCCGCGGAATAAAAAGGAAAAACCGTCAGCGACCGCCAGTTGGAATTCCTGAAATTCCAGACAAACGGAAATATCACATGGTAATTCTCATAATAATCCGGCCGGTCATGGTGTTTTGAGAAATAAAACGGGAATAACAGATTGATCCGGCTTTTCGAATCCTGCTCTTCCATTCTTGCGCTGTACCATATCGGGTGCAAAAGTTTTACATTTAATCCCGGCCTGCTCGTCTGAAAATAAAGCGGTGTAATCATCAGATGTCGCCGCAATGCATCCGACGAACGGCCTGATGAAAACAGCGGCAGAAATGTAAATGAACGGTGCTTCTCATTTTCGAGCCTATAGATGACCGGGAAAATTATGGTGTTGCTGGTATACCATTCCTGACCGTATCGGTTCTGTATATTCCAGATTATCGGAAAAATCACCCATGAATTTTTCCTCACAGCCGAATCGCTGTAACTGTAGCTCCGGAACAAAGGAAGCAGCAGACGGGATGTTTCCGTAAACCGCGGTTCTGTATCCCATCGTTTGGTCTGCCAGAAAAGCGGCAGCGCGATGTACTTATCTTTCCCTCTGATGGAATCTTCAAAATGATGGTTCTGGAACAAACCCATAAAAAGGAAGGTCCTGCGCGTATCGGGACCGGTAAACTTCATGTACAAAGGCGTCACGGCGGCCTGGCTGTAAGCCGAATCAGCAGTTCTGCCGTGGAACAACAGCGGAAATATCAAGGTGGAGCGGTATGACTGATTTTCATGAATCCATAAAAAAGGCAGAAGGAACCGGTTGTTTTGAAAACTCAAATCCGTCATGTACCGGAATTTTGAATCAATATAGAATGGAAAAAACATTTTTATCTGACTTTGCCAGTATTGACCGCTATTCCTTCGGTTCAGCCAGAAAGGCAAAATAACGGATTGCTGTCCGCCTTGCCAGCGGTTAACATAAATCAATCCCCCGAGATACAGATGACTCCTGGACAAATCCGGCGACCGGCCGCTCGAATAGACCGGGAAAAAAGTGAAGGAACGGTATAAATCATTACGTCTGTAAAAAATTACCGGTAAAATTGTATTACGTGTTTCAGTGATGTTTTTCCGGTAATACCACAGTGGGAAAAGATAATGCGATGATTTGCCGGGAGACTCTGTATGCCAGTAAAACGGGGTTATGACCTGAAAGGATGATGTTTGAATTGAATCACCCTCTGTAAATTCCCATTTTCCGGTTTCAGGGCTCGTCCTTTCGCGCGACCGGTGATAGGTTTTACCGGCGGAATAAAAAGGAAATAAAGTCGTGTTTTTGAAACCGGGATAGGAATACCAGTAAAAAAAAGGCAACAAAGTAAAATAAGCTTCTTTCAGTTTTTTGTCGTTCTTCCACAGCAAAAAAAAGAAAATATTATTCTCGACAAATAATCCGTCCGCCGACCGGCTGATATGAAGCATAGAAATCTTGGGCGCCAGGTCGAATAATTTGTACGACTGTATTTCCCGCGGCTTATTGGCATTGTAATGATAGAGGCTTGGATAAAAGGTTGAAATCAGCCTGAAATCTTTTGATTTTTCACTGTTCTCTGAAAAGTACCATGGAAACAGATGAGAAGAGGAATTACCATTGACATAATTCTGGTAGCTCCCGTATACGCTGAACATGATCTGCAGTTCTTTGTATTCCTGGCATTTGTAGCGTTTGACCAGAGGCCATAAATAAATATTTTTTCCCCGAGTAATGCCAAAATCAAAATTAAGATCTTGTTTGCTCGAATCGGCCTGACAATAGATCTGCACCGGTAATAGTAGCGTAAAGAATAATGCGAAGAATACGAACATCCGTACATGTATAATGTATCGCTGTTCAGGTATATCAGGCATTAACCCTCCTTATTGCGTCTTAAGATAGACAGTAATAAAGAAAACCGCAAACGTTTTTAATTGTCCTGTATCAGACCCGAAACAATCACTCCGTTATCTCACGGATGAGTATTGTGTAAAGTGCGAATTTTTCGTATGGAATTAGGTGAATATACAGTCGGTAAATTAATAAATTGTAAAAGAGAATCTGAATTTCTTGCTCATCTGCATGAAACGGCATGCCAGATCACGGGATTGTGTTTTGCATCAGTGTATTTTTAAGTTTCGCCCTTTCCAGAACAGCACCCCGGAGATCGGCTCCGGTAAGGTCGGCTTCCTCCAGATCGGCTCCGGTGAGATCTGCATTCCTCATACAAACCCCGGCCATGTCGCATCTTGACAAATCCGCGTTCTTCAGATTCGCACCTGTAAAATCGGATCTGGTCAAGTCCGAGTCCACCAGGAGCGAGCCTTCAAGGAAAGCGTTTTTCAGGGATTGCCGGATGCACGCAATGCCACACAGATCGGCATAAGGCAGAAACAATTTTTCAAGCAGCGGTCCTTCGAGCCTTTTATGGGACAGCCTGGCCTGTTTTCCGGTTATCATATCCGGCGGGACTTTTTCACGGATCAGGGATTCCGCCACATCGGGCAGCCGGACAGGGCGGGTTGCATCGCCTGTCCTGCGCTCAAGATATACCCCGAAAACCGTCGTAGCATCACCCTCGCCGACGCTGAACGTATGCCAGTTACCTCCTCCCCCTCCTGAAGTGATGAAAAGGTGATGGTTCCGCAAAATGACGATCAATTCATCAACAGGAATAGGTTCGGAATCCCGCAAATGATTCATCATCGGATATCTGCGGAGATGATGTTGGGACATAATATTTTTTTTTGCTACCGGATCATACCGGAAAGTATATAAAGATACCCGAATTCATGCATGAGGAACACCCGGCCAGGAATTATTTATAACTGCTGACCGCGTCCTCTTTGGTGGGGAACACCTCAAAAATCTCCATCAGCTTCGTGATGCTGAGCACGTTCTTCACGAATTCATTCATTCCGCCGATTTTCATCGTACCTTCCTCATTGCGGATATTCGTGTAAAGGGAAATCAGGCTCCCAAGCCCCATGCTGTTGATTCGCTTGATTTTGGACAGGTCGATGATCAGGTTTTTGCAGTTTTCTTTGAGCATTTCATGCACTGCGTTATGCAGCAACTGTATGTGCTCGTCGGTCATCAGCTTGTCTTCGATGTCAATGATCGCGAGGTTTTCGTTGATCCGCTGCGTAGTAACTTTCACTGCGGATTCAGGGGCGATTTTCACTTTTTTGCTTTGTTTCATGGTGTTTTTTGGATCCGTCATATCAAAATTATTTTCTGCCTAATTTAGCGTTAATCTGATCGAGATGTTCGTTCATGTCATGGAGATGCCTCTGCAGGATCAGGATTTCCTCCACGGATTTCTGATAAGCCACTTCATCGCCGCTCCGGCCGCCGTACTGAAGGCTGTTGCAGATTTCGTTGAATGTTTCGAAACTGTGTTTCATGTATGTCACAAAATAGTGGATATCCTTTTTGATTTCGGCCAGTTCGCCGCTTTTCCCTTCGGCCAGTTCGGAAGCTTTCAGTCTCAGGTACGTGACATTCAGTTTCAGAATATTCAGATCCTCGATGATCTGGTCGATATCCACTTCTCGCTCATCGGTTGTGGTCAGGCGCATATCCAGCTGCAGGGAACGGAGATCCTGATAAACCCGCCCGAGATCTGTCGCCAGTTCTTTTATCTTATTGACTAACATATTCTTTCCTCAGAATGTTAAAAAACCGGTTATGTAAAGAATTTGGATAAGCGATGACATTGTACATAATTTTAACATTACAGTCAACAGGATTCATGGATTGAAATGAAACAGGAAACATACCCGATATAGACTGATTTTTCCGGTATGGCTGATACCCGGGTATACATCGGAATCTTATTTTCTTACGTCTTTGGCGGCCTTTTGTTCCCTGATTTCCCCGAAAAACAGGACCAGTCTTCGTGCATAGGAAATCATGGAAAGGACAATAAAACCGAGGCCAGTCCACAACAGAACCGTGACCAAGGTCTCGAGGCCGTATAGGTCTTTCAGGATGAAAACCACCAGGTATGCAAAAAGAACCGTCACGGTCAGCTTACCGATCATATTGGACTCAAAAAGGAACCTGTAACGGATACGGACTATCATGCCGATGGAAAAGATCAGAAGATCGCGCAAAACCACCACGATGAGGAACCAAACCGGGAAATCAGGACGTGTGAATGCCAGGAAAAGAAATACGATTCCGATTCCTATTTTATCGGCGATCGGATCAATGATCCTGCCGAAATTCGTGACCTGATTTAGTTTCCGCGCAAGCCAGCCGTCCAGCATATCCGTCAGTGCGCCGGCTAACATCAGCGCAAGCGCGGTAAGATTATATTCCGGCTGTAACGCTCCAAGATGCAGGTAATACAAGATAGGCGCAAGAACGAGGATGCGCAGAAAACTTAAGCCGTTGGAAACTGTAAAAATCCTGTCGGAATGCTCCTGTCCGGAATGGTTTTTCATCCTTTAATCCTTCAAATCCCGGGTGGAAAACGTATTGGCAATCACTTCCAGTTCGCGGAGATTTTTCAGTTTTTTTTGCTCTTCCGGAAAAAACACGGCCAGGTCGATGAAATAGATCCTCGATGTGACGGAATCGGAAAACGCGAAAGCCCTGAAAGCTCCTCCGTAGGGTAATTTTCTGGAAACCGGAGTGCGCCAAACGCCGTTATACTGCATTGCAGAATAGCCCGCAAATGCGGAACGTTCAAAACGGTCATACTGGGGAACCGTCACGACCGTATCTACGAACCAGCTGCCGATCTTATTTCGTGTTTCCGTCATCCATGTCCCGGTGATGACTGAATCGGGAGAAACATTCCCCGGCAGAGGCATCCAGTGAACGGAAATCCAGCGCTGCAGAGATTTATTCATGGAAGCGGAATGAAACCGGACATAACCCCTGGCCGGCTGCTCGTCCATGAGCCGGTAATCCGGATGCACCTTCATGGTCCAGCGGTAGTTATCCATGAGATAGCCCGGGAGATTTTTTTTCTCAAAATATTTACCCGTAGAAAATACGAAGTCCGCCACAAGCTCGTTCTTATGTTTCAGCGCCTCCCGAAAGATCTCCTCATCATTCCGGTCAATGAAGTCGGCTAGGTCCGCGATGGAATCGGATGCAAAGATCATAAGCAACTGGCCGTACGCCCATTCATTGCTCTTATTGAACCAGAAATGCTCCCTGGCACGAACTACTTTTATGGCGTCCTCGCTGAGGATATCCTGAATAAACCGGGATACAGGTCCGTTATGCGACAGCGTTCCGGCCAGTACAATATTCTTGTAATTCCTGTAATGATCAAAATTCGACAGGTCTACAAACTGGATATAGAATTCCTTTTCCGGCTGCGGAACCCTGAATTCCTTCTCGAACGTATTCTGCAGGGGAAACAAAAGAGCGGGCCAGTGCAGTGAATCGGCAAATACGATCACCTGATCGTCGCCGCCGATCGCCACACGTTTGGTCCGTTCGCAGGATAATGCAACCAGAAGAAGCGCCGGCAGAAAAAGAAATATCTTACGCATAGCGGGTTTTTCCTTTCCGGATAATAAACACCAGCGCCCCGGGCAGGGTAGTCGCCATAGACACCAAGTATGCCAGAAAGCCGATGGAAAAGGCGATTTCCTTCGATACGCCGATACGCCGGAACAGAAGAACAGTCGTTTGCTCGCGCGGGCCGGTTCCGCCGATCGAAATCGGAAGGCTCGCTACCACAGCAATCAAGGGCACAAAAATCACGTAATAAACCAGAAGCGATGTATCTCCGAGAGCACGGCCGATGGCCCAGATCGCAAGAATGCGCTGAGCCTGTACGGAGAGGGAAACCAGGAAAATGTATACCAATTCACGTTTCGCCGTTCCGAACCGGTTAATTTCGTAATACAAGTGCTGGAACCGGCTGTAGATCTTTTCCGGCAACAACCGGCCTACCGGTTTCAGCGTCCAGTCGGCGACCGGCTTGTAAAAAAGGGCGATCATGAGGACAATCCATGAAACAAGAAGAGCAATGATCAGCAGTACCATCCGGACCGAAGCGCCGTGCCCGATTTCAAAGAAACCGGTTAACGTAGCCAGAAAAACAAGAGTGATGAAACCGACAAAACGATCGAAGAATACTGTCGCCAGCGCAGGCGACAATCTTTCCCTGTTTTCCGAATGCCTGTGAATATCGTATACCCTCATAACATCCCCGCCCATGCCGCTGATCAGAAAATTATTGAAAAAAAGGCCAACGTAGTAATAACCCAGAACCAACCGGTACGGAATACGGTACTGACTGATCATCAGGATGCGCATCCACTGATACGCGCCGGCGAAATAGCTTGCGGTCATCAAAGCAGCGGACAATAGGATCCATCCTGCGTCCATACCAAGCCAAAGCCGGGAAAGCGCATCAAACTCCAGCTGATATACGGTAAAGTAAATGACTCCAGAACTGACGGCAACCTTCAGTGCCAACCCGGATATTTTCTTTATCAATGCCTTGTTCAAGGTTTAACATTTTCAATTCTGAAAAGGGAAATTTCTTTTCAATAATCTTTTATTTCTACACTTATTTTTTTTCTTGCATTTTTTTCGTCAGTTCATCGAGTTTGGTCCGTGCGCTGTTGTCGCCGGGATTCCTCGTAAGCCATCGCTCCAGCTGGGCTTTGGCTTCTGACAGGGATGCCTGATCCCCTTTTCCCTCGAGGGCCTGTACGTACCAGCCAAGTCCTTCCGGATTATTCGGATCGTTTTCGACAACCGGCTTTAATATCTCAATGGAAGCATCGTAATCCTTCAGCATATACTGACAGACACCCGCTATCCTTATTTTCGCTCCGGCGTCCAGTTTGTACTGGCGTTCCCGGTCAAGGATTTCACGGACATATTCCCTGAGTTTTTCCGGTCTGCCCGCTTCCGAATAGAACTGTCCGACAGTTAACTTGATATTATAATCGCGCATCGGGATAATCGAATCCGGCATGCATTGTTCCATGGAATCCAGTACTGCAGCGATCCTTTCGTTGTCTGATTTGTACCCGGGCATGACCCGGCTGATCAGGTTCAGTTTTTCCCGGTTACCGGAATTCTTGCTCAGGCGGATAAAATTAGCAATCTCAAGATACAGTGAACGGTAATTGGTTGTAAGCCGACGCACATTGTCATCGTAAAAAATGCCGGGATCGTTCAGGTTTCGGTATTTGTATTTATTAAAAGTATTTTCAAACAGTTTGCCGAAGGATTTGTCCTGATCCGGTACCGTGATCAGTCTGAACGCAAGACCGTCCATGCGCAGGTAACGCCGCAGGCCCACGTAATTATCAGGGCTTGTGGTAATCGCAAAATAAATGGGACGCTGCCATTTGTTCGAGAACAGGATGTCGAGAATCATCAGGTCCTGGACGCGGATACCACGTCCCTGCAATGTCGGTTCAACATCAAAACTCATCTTCGGAACAGGCATTGTCTCCCAGCCTGCGGGCAAAACATTACCCGACTCCGTCCAGTCCTTCCAATACACATCTTTGGGAACCTCCACGCTGAATGACCGTTTTTTCCATCCCTGAGGCTGAATGGAGGAATTAGGAATGTTCGGGTCGCCGAGAATATCACGGTCGCTGTAGCTGATCGGCACTTTCATAGCCTTGAACAGGGTTCCGTTTTTCAATTCGTAGGTCAACTGAACGTTCTTTTTGATATTGATATACCATTCGGTATTGACGAGGCTCAGGTTGACAATACTCACATCGGGACGGATTTTTTCCACTTCCTGAAGATACCACAGAGGAAAGGTATCATTATCTCCGTTGGTATACAGTATCGCATTGGGTTCGCAGGTGTTAAGCAGGTTATAGGAGTAGTCCCAGGCGACATAATTAGCCTGACGGCTGCTCGTCCGGAAATTATAAATAAACATATTCAGGGGAAGCAGGATCAGGATCAGCCCGTAGACGGCAAAGATAATTTTCCGGCCCAGATCAGGGTTCTTAATTTTTTGCTCAATCCATTCAATGATGGAATAGATTCCCGGAGCCAGCCATAACGCAAACGCGAAAAACGCACCGTTATAGGAATAATCCCTTTCGCGGGGCTGCGGGTCGGGCTGGTTCAGATAAATAATGATCGCAATCCCGGTCGCGAAAAACAGTCCCAGAGTAGCCAGCGCACGTTTCCAGTCCCTTGCAAAATGATAGAACGCTCCCCACAATCCTATCAGGAACGGAATCCCGTAGAGGCCGCGCAGGCTGAAAACTTTGTACATGAAGCTGTAACGGTCTTCCTCCGTATCCTGAAACCGGTCAACGGACCAGCCAATGGCGTTTCTGGCATGGTCAATCACGGATAAAGCGTATTCATCCGGACGACCGATGAATTGCCAGTTGAAGTACCGGATAAACATTTTTTTCACCTGATATTCCCAGAAAGGCGCAACACGGGGCATGATGGAGGATTCCCCGTACTGTTCCCTATTCAGGTATTTTAAAAAGGCCTTCCAGGACTCGGGATCATTCTGGTCGATATTCGGATTCATGCCCGAACGGATCATCACCATGGCATACGTAGAATAGCCGATAAAGATCAGTAACGTGGAAATAATCAGGAGCGCACCGGTATGATTGTTGTTCCGGATAAAATAATAAGACAAATAGATCAGGATCGCAAACAGGAACAGCACGGAAACCGTACCCAGCCCGAACCGGTCGAAAAACCCCGGGATTTCAATACTCCATAACACGAACACATTGTATACAACAAAAACCCCCAAAACGCCCGTCAGAACAAACAGGGAAAAAGATTTCAGGGTAATTTCAAATTTCTTGGCATATATGATGAAAAATATGAACGGAAGAGCAAGGATATTCAACTGGTGAACTCCGATCGCCAGACCGACCATGTACGCAATGAGCAGAAGATATGCGTCACTGTGGATGTCATCGGGTTTTTCCAGCCAGACCATAATCAGCCAGACCACAATCGCGGTAAAAAAAATGCTGGCCGCGTACACTTCTGATTCCACGGCATTGAACCACTGGCTGTAGGTGAACGCGAACGTGAGCGCCCCGATAGCCGAGGGAATCACGATCTTCAGTGTACCAAACCAGTCTTCCGGTTTCGGAAGCCACTGCAGGAACATCCGGACGGAAATCAGGTATAAGAAAAGAACCGAAAACGCCGTTCCGACAACCGAAATCAGGGTTACACGAAATGCGATGTCGTAGTCGGTCATCGCGATTCCCAACCAGTACCCGATCTCCGAGAGCGGAAGCATCGAGAAAATCCGTCCGACAATCAGGAAAAGGGGCGAACCCGGGGGATGAGGCACTCCCATGGTATAGGCGCAAGCGGCGAATTCACCGCAGTCCCAGTAGGATACGGTGGGCGCCATGGAAAAAAGGTACCCCAGAAAAGAGATCGACCATACAATCAATGCGGTCCAGAGGTTTATGCGCTTGAACATCATAAATTCATGTACTCCCTATATTGTTAAAATAGCGTTTTTGCGGTCATTGAAATAGTCAGCCAGCGCGGTCTGCCAGTCAGTCATGCAATCCAGACCGAGGTGTTTCAAACGGGCGTTTTCCAATACTGAATAAGCGGGCCTTTTCACGGAACTGGGATAGTCGCGGATAGAGGTTTTTTCCAGATTGACTTTCATATCCGCCATTTTAAATATCTGACGGGCGAATTCGTACCAGGAACACGATCCGTGATTGGTCGAATGGAATATTCCGTATTCTTCGCATTCCGCCAGGCTTCGGATTTGTTCCGCGAGATTGAACGCATAGGTAGGCGTGAGCACCTCATCGTCCACCACCCGAACGAGCCCCCCTTCCTGTCCGAGCCGGAGCATGGTTTCCACGAAATTCGTTTTTTTGCCGACGCATTCATGAATGCCATACAGGCCCGAAGTCCGGACGATCTGATGCCGGGGAAGTATGGATTCAATATAATATTCTGCTGCCAGTTTACTGATGCCGTAAGCGTTTAGGGGACGCGGAATATCGTTTTCAGTATAGGGCATCCGCTGACGGCCGTCAAACACGTAATCGGTGCTGATGTGCACCAGTTTCGCACCGACGTTCTGGCAGGCCGCCGCGACATATTTCACGCCCACCGCGTTGATTTCAAAGGCCTTCTTATCGTTCTTTTCGCAGCCGGGGACATCCGTCCATGCCGCGGTATTGATGACGATTTCAGGGCGGGCACTGACGACACAATCACTGACCTGGGAAGGATTGGATATATCGCAGTCCTCGGCATCCATTCCTGTCAGATGATACCCGGTTTGGAAGACGCGTTCAATGTCGCGTCCGAGCTGACCTTTCGCGCCAATGAGTAGGATTCTTTTCATTTGTTTTTCATTTTTTTCAAAGCCGGGAGGAAGCTACTGAATTTATTTGTATCTTTCAAGTAAAACCCCGAAAAAATGATCAGGCCCTCATTATGAAGCCGTCATGTCTGAATCAGGACCTTTCGCAACCGGATAACGGAAAGCCGGGCATTTCCGGTAGGATTCCAACGTCTGTGCAATCCGGTCTTTCCCTGAGAGGGTCACTTCCCTCAGCGGCCATTCAATCCCGATTTCAGGATCATTCCAGAGGACGCTTCCCTCCGCGGATGGGGAATAATAACTCGTACATTTGTACTGAACCTCGGCCACGTCGGAGAGGGTCAGAAAGGCGTGTCCGAATCCGGGCGGGCACCACAGCTGAAGCTGGTTCTCAGCGGTCAGTTCGTGCGAATACCATTGACCGAATGTTTCCGAACCAAGACGCAGGTCCACTACAGCGTCCCAGATCGATCCGTATGTGCACCTTACCAGCTTGCCCATCGGAGCGGTCATGTCCTGATAGTGAATGCCCCGGAGAACGCCCTTCACGGACCGGGAATGATTGTCCTGCACGAATGCGGACGTCAGTCCTGCGGTTTCGAAATCCTTCCGGTGATAGGTTTCCATAAAAAATCCGCGTTCGTCACGGTAGCAATGCAATTCAATGACCCAAACTTCGGGAAAACGGGTCGGATGCTTGATCAGTTTCATGAATTCGTTTTCATTTTATATTGCAAATCGGTATAGGTTCTTTTTTTTCTGATGAAATAATCGATGACCAGGCTGCGCGGATACACAGCCTTGAACACTGATTTATCGCTGACCCGCCGCTGTTTCTGCACGATCCGGCGTTTACGTGCCATCATCGGAAGGTGCGTCCAGAACCATGCGTGCGCCTTGAGAATCGCCCAAAACCAAGTCCAGTCAAATTTGGCGAGCGCGACCGCCGCATTGATGCCTTCCAGGCAGAACCGGACGCTCATGCGCTTCATTACCGACGTCCAGTGAAGATTCTTGAAAAGCATAAACAAATTGTTCCGGTGATTCAGGTAAAGCTTGCGGTACGAGCCCGAGGGAAGGGTTCCTCCGGCGAAATGATAAATCACTCCTCCCGGCACGGACCGGATTTTGTATCCGGCAAGGTGTATGCGCCAGCAAAGATCAATTTCTTCCATATGGTAAATGAAATCATCATCCAGCAGACCGGTTTCCGTGAGTACTTCGGCCCTCAGGAACATCGCCGCTCCGCTGGCCCAGAAAATATCGCAGCCGTTGTCGTACTGGCCCTGGTCTTTTTCGATCACGTCGAAGACGCGCCCGCGCAGAAACGGATATCCGAATTTATCGATCATGCCGCCTGCGGCGCCCGCATATTCGAAATACCCGTCGTCAATCATGGAACGGATCTTCGGCTGAAGGGCGGCCACCGAACCGTCGGCTTCCGCTTCCCCGACCAGCGGAGTCAGCCATCCCGGCTCGACCCGCACGTCGTTATTGAGCAGGACGATGTATTTTCCTTTTGCAGCGCGGATGCCGATATTATTGCCGCGGGAAAATCCGGCGTTCTCTCCGCTCTGGATGACGGTCACCGACGGAAAATTCGCCCGGATATATTCAACGGATTCATCCGACGATGCATTGTCCACCATGATCCATTCGACCGGATGATAACCGGTTTTCATGAGACTGGCATAACATGTTTCAAGAAACCGCATGCCGTTATAGTTGAGCACGATGACGGAGACAAGCGGTGGATCGGATGGGCATGAAAGTTCGTGGGTCATATCGGGTTCGGTCAGGGTAAGGATGATCAGAACGCCGGCTCATCCATATTCACCGGCGGCGGAATGTTTTGCACGTGATGAGTTTCGATTTCCTCAAACCGGGCATATTTTTTTATGAAGTTCAGATGGATTTCGCCCTGAGGGCCGTTCCGCTGTTTGCCAATAATGATATCCGCGACCACCGGATCTTTCCTGCGTTCCAGCTCTTCCTGCTCATAATAATCCTGACGGTGCACAAACATCACGACATCGGCGTCCTGTTCGATGGAGCCGGAATCGCGAAGGTCTGAAAGGACGGGTTTTTTCTCCCCTCCGCGCTGTTCGACGGCCCGCGAAAGCTGGCTCAGAGCGATGATAGGGATGTTCAGTTCCTTGGCGAGCGCTTTCAGCGAACGGGAGATCATAGCAACCTCCTCCTGACGGTTCGCGCCGGCGCGTGCGGATGCCGATACCAGCTGAAGATAATCGACGATCAGCAATTCGATGTTTTTCTCCGATTTCAAACGTCTTGCACGGGCCCGCAGTTCGAGGACATTCAGGCCGGCGGTATCATCAATATACAGCGGCGCGCCGGACAAACGGCCGAGGCATGTCGACAATTTGGGCCAGTCATCGTTGGGCAGCATGCCCGTACGTACTTTATGGGCATCCACTTTCGCTTCGGCGCAGAGCAGACGCATCACTAGCTGAAGGCTGGACATTTCAAGACTGAAAAACCCTACCGGCCTTTTTTCCATAACGGTAATGTTCCTCGCGATGGAGAGTACCAGTGCTGTTTTCCCCATGCTCGGACGGCCGGCGACTATGATCAGGTCCGAATTCTGGAATCCGCTGGTCAGCCCGTCGAGGGAGCGGTATCCCGAAGGAACGCCCGTTGCTCCAGAACGGTAATGGTATTTCTCGATCTGCTCCAGCGTAGTCATCAGAATGGATTTGATCTCCTGAAAGGGAGTATTGGAACGGTCCTCGGATACCTTATACACTTCCTGCTCTACCTGATCGATCAACTGGTCGACATCGTCGGTTTCCTGAAAAGCCATGGAAACGATTTGTGAACCGACCTGGATCAGTTTCCGAAGCCGCGATTTATCATACACGGTTTTTACGTAATGATCGATATTAGCCGCGCTGGGCAGTTTCTGAGATAGGCCTGTCAGGAAAAAACTCCCCCCTATCCGTTCCAGATGGTTCAGTTTACGGAGTTCTTCGGTCACAGTAATCAGGTCGATCGGATTGTGATTCGCATACAAGCGCTTGTAGGCGGTAAAGATGATCCGGTGGGCTTCCCTGTAAAAACACGATTCATCAAGGATTTCGATCACCCTCGACATGACCGATTCGTCCAGCAGAACCGCGCCCAGAACGGCTTCTTCCACGTCCAGCGCCTGGGGCGGGATACGGCCGGGATGCTCGGCAGCTTCAAGGGACAGATTCAGGTCATCGTGCGGAATCATAGGACTAAAATGAGAAAGTTATGAAAATAAACATCAGTCACACAATTGCCGGGAATTAAAAAGTCAACGGATTGTCCTTTAAGGTGGCGATCATTTCATTGACGCTCAGCGGCCCGGACTGGAAAGACTCACCTTCTGAGGGTGTTTTCATCCATTCCACAGCCTGCGCCAGTATCCGGATGGTTTCGGTCACCCGTGCGGTTCCGCTTTTACAGGCCTCCAGCAGTTTCTGCACATCCTGCGCATTGCCGGGACGACAGACCTGCGCCCGCGCGGAGATAGGCGCGATAGCGTTATTGATGTGATGGGAGATCGCCAGCAGGGTCTTTTCCAGCGTGTGGATCCTTTCCAGTTCTTTCTCCCGAGCAATGAGCTCATCCCGGAGACGTTTCATTTTCAAAAGGGATGAAACCCGGGCCCTCAATTCGGCGACATTATACGGCTTGGTCATAAAATCGTCCGCGCCAATGTTCAGGCTGACCACTTTGTCAAACAAATCCTTCTTAGCGGTGATGAGCAGGATGGGCGTCAGGCGAATCTCATGATCGGAGCGGACGAGTTCGCAGAATTTGTACCCGTTGATCACCGGCATCATGATATCGCTGATCACCAGGTCATGTTTCCTCTGTTTCAGCAGTTCGAGCCCTTCCTGCCCGTCATGGGCCACGTCAACCTGGTATCCGACTTTGACAAAAATCATTTTGAGTATGGCCAGCGTATCGTCATCATCGTCAATCATCAGAAGGCGGCTGTTAGCAGGTGTTTCAACCGACGGGTCGTACCATAAAGGGATCTTGGACGGGACCGGTTTGTCTTGTTCGTTCATGGAAAATTGTCACAAGTAGGATGAAAGGGAATAAATTCCTCAATTGACTTTATTTGCAAAAATTAATATCTTCAGCACACTAAAAAAGAAACCGGTACGTCCGATTGACTCGGTTCACCATACCAGATGAAATCCAACGGCCCGCAACTTAAAACGGGCTGTCATTATAAAAACATTTAAACCGATACGCAAGTTTTTTTTATCCCGGTCGGTTCAACGTCAAAACGGAGATTCTGATGCACCATTTGACATTCACGCGCTCAGCAGTCCTGACGCTGTCCGGCCTGCTGATGGCTTTTTCCTTCGGATGCATGAAACAACCGCCGAAATCCAAGGCTCCGTCAGACCGTAAGATCATACTCAGCATGTGCTGGCAGACGCTGGAACTCGGGATGAAGGACAAGAACGCATTCGTTCAGAACCATGCCATGCGGCTGCTCGGCCGCATCGGAACCCGCCGCGCGGTCATCGCGCTGCAATCCTCGGACCTGAAGGCAAAACCCACGCTGGTCCGCACGTACGTTAACACGCTCGGAAAAATCAAGGACAGTCTTGCATTCCAGTCGCTTCACGACCATCTCCGCACGTCCGATTTTCAGATACGCGCCCGCGCCGTTGCCGGCCTCGTTCATCTGGGACCGCTGTACGATGATTCCATCATGGTCCGGATTCTCCGGAAATCCTTCCGGGACATCGACAGCATTGTCGTGGACAGCCTGCTGTATGATTCCCTGGCCACCGCCAATGAAAAAAACGAACTGCGCGCAAAAATCGGCATCGCCCTTCTGAAATACAGACAAAAAGACGGGATAACGTATATCCAGAAAGGCATGAAAGACCCGTCCTTCCAGATCCGATTGTCGATCGTTAATTCGCTGGGTGAAATACAGCCCGGTGAAAGCACGGAACTGTTAAGCCGTTTTCAGAAAGACCCCTCTGATTACGTTCGTTCCAAAGCCGCAGAAGCGCTAGGAAAAATCAATTCCCCGCCGGCTCTGGATCTGATCCGGGAACTGATGACCAAAGACCCTTCCGAATCGGTTCGCATCAGCGCCGCTATCGAACTCCTGAAAACGGATGAAATGTCGGCCTACCCCGTGATCCTGCAGGGTATCCAGTCCTATGATGATGATATCCGCGGTAAGTCCATCCTCGCGCTGGGCGACGTAAAAAATCAGGCCTCAAAGGACAAAATCCTGAAAGTGATTTCTCCACTGATCGAAGACCCGAACGAATGGATACGGATTTCCGTGATCGGAGCCATCGGAAAAATGAACGATACTGCCTCGGCGTCAATCGTGGAAAAAGCGCTTGAAACTGACCCTTCCCAGGATGTACGCGAAATCGCGCTTTCGGTCTTCTCGAGATTCAGAGGCAAGGACATGATTCCACGGCTGGTCAGTTACCTTAGCGACGATGCTTATTCCATGCGTTCGGCCGCCGTATCCGCACTCGGCCGTATCCGTGACGGTAAGCTGGTCGACCAGACCATCATCCCGGAAATCTATGACCGCATGATCAATGATACGGACATGATTGTCAGGCTCTGGGCAGCGCTCGCCCTGTACGACATACTCAACGATTACCGCATCACTTCAGCGGATCAGTCAAAATAACTTATTCCAATATATCGCTCGGGAGAATGAACTCATGAAAAAAGTTATCGCGATCGCCGTCATCGTCATCCTTATCTTTGCCGGCCTCAGGACCTACGTCGATTTTTATACGGAACTCCTGTGGTTTGAGTCCCTTGGATTTGAAGAAACATTCTGGACCATGTATACCATGGAATATGTCATCGGCATCGCATTTTTCATCCTTACAGGAATCCTCTTCTGGCTGAATTATTTTTTCGCCAAACGGGCCGTCCCTGTCGGCGGGGCTGATTTCATGCGGCAAATGCCCCTTCCGGCCGCCCGCATGGTCACTCTCTTTTCCATCGGCGGTATTTTATTCATCAATTATCACCTGTCATCCTGGGCGGCAGGAAAATGGATGGTCATTCTTCAGTACCTCAATGCACAGCCTTTCGGACAAACCGATCCGGTCTTTCAGAATGACATCAGCTTTTACGTGTTTGACCTGCCGTTCTTTCAATGGATGATCAATTATATTTTTGTCGTTTTGATTTTAATGATTATTGTCACAGCGCTGACGTACATTCTGAGACGGGGCATTCTCTTTCTTCCCACGGGTGTTACGGTGGGAACCAGCGCAAAGCGCCATATTCTGGTTCTTTTCAGCATTATTTTTGCGCTTTATATCTGGGATTATTATTACAGCGCCTACAACATGCTCTACAATGAACAGGGCGCGGTTTACGGCGCCGGTTATGCGGACGTCAACGCCTCGCTGACCGGTTACCGCATCATGAGCTTCATCGCGGCTCTGGCCTGCGTACTGACCGTGATCGGTGCCGTTAAATCCGCGTGGAAGCATCTGGCCGCCTCGGTGATCCTCATGATCAGTTTCGCGATCGCTGTCCTCGGGATTTATCCTTCGGTCATCCAGAAATTCGTCGTCACGCCGAACGCTCTCGATAAAGAGTCCCCGTTCATCAAAGAAAATATCCTCAGCACGAGAGCGGCATTTCAGCTGGACAAAATCACCGAAAAGGATTTCCCCTACCAGCAAAACCTGACGGCCCAGGACATCCGGGACAATCAGATGACGGTCAAGAACATCACGTTGTGGGATTACCGCCCGCTGAAGGATTCATACTCCCAGCTTCAGGAAATCCGCCCGTACTACATGTTCAACGACATCGACATCGACCGGTACACGCTGAACAAAGAATACAGGCAGGTCATGTTATCGGCCCGTGAACTGAACCTGAACAAGATCTCTAAAGGCGAAAACTGGATCAACCAGACATTCATCTACACGCACGGGCACGGCATCGTCATGAGTCCCGTCAACCGGGTCAGCCAGGAGGGCCAGCCGGAATTCTTTATCAAGAACATTCCCCCGGAAAGCACGGTGGACGTAAAACTGGACAGGCCCGAGATTTATTTCGGCGAGATGCAGGCTGTCGACGATTACATCATCATCAAAACCAGCAAGGAGGAGTTTGACTATCCCATCGGGGAATCGAACCAGCATACTTTTTATAAGGAAGATACGGGCATCGATATCGGTTCGTTCGGCCGGAAACTCCTTTACGCCATCCGCTTTGGCAAAATGAATATCCTCCTCAACGATTATATCCAGGAAGGGAGCAAAGTCGTTTATTACCGAAACATCGCGGAACGCGTAAAACGGATCACCCCTTATCTAAAGTTTGACGCCGATCCATATCTCGCCATCGCCGACGGCCGCCTGTACTGGATTTACGACGGATTCACGACCACGGATCAGTATCCGTATTCCAAAATGTATTACGAGCCATCCTCCGATCCTTTCGGCGGAAACTCGTTCAATTATATCCGGAATTCCGTAAAGGTCATCATCGATGCGTACAACGGCCAGACTACCTTCTACAGTTTCCAGCCCGAAAACGACCCGCTGATCCGGGTTTACGCCGACATCTTCAAGGGAGTGTTCAAACCGGTCAGCGAAATGCCCGCCTCCCTAAAGGACCACCTTCGTTATCCGCAGGATTTGTTCGACATTCAGTCCAAACTGTTCTCCACCTATCATGTCGAGGATGTCAATGTCTTCTTCAACCGCGAAGATATATGGAACATCGCGGAGGAGAAATACGGTTCGAATACACAAACCATGGAAAGCTATTACATGATCATGCGGCTTCCGGACGAAGCCCGGGAAGAATTCATGCTGATGATCCCCTACACGCCCAACGCCAAAGCGAACATGATCGCGTGGCTGTGTGTCCGCAGCGACGGAGACAATTACGGCAAACTGCTGGTATACCGTTTCCCGAAATCGGAACTTGTCTACGGACCCAACCAGGTCGAGGCGCGAATCGATCAGACGCCGGATATTTCCGAAAAACTAAGCCTGTGGAACCAGCAGGGCTCCCGAGTCACCCGGGGAAACATGCTGGTCGTGCCGATTCGCAACTCCCTGCTGTACGTCGAGCCCCTGTACCTGCAGTCCGAACAGAGCAGGATGCCGGAGCTTAAAAAAGTTATTGTCGCCTATTCCAATTATATCGCGATGGAAGACAACCTGGAACTCGCGCTGGATAAAATTTTCGGAAGCATCGTCAGCACAATCGCCGAAAAACCAACCGGACGGTCCGACGAGGTCAAATCTGCAGGACTGGACCAGACCTCGCAGAAAGCGCTGATGCAGTCGCTTCGCTCAGTCAAGGAACTCACACGTTCCGCGCTTGACAACTACCTGCGTTCCCAGGAATCCGTAAAAAAAGGGAACTGGTCGAAATACGGGGAAGATTTGGAGCGGCTCCGCAAGGACCTTGAAAAATTAAACGAAGTCAGCAAAGGATTATAATCAAAACACTAAACCAGGAACGGCGTTATGACCAGTCATACCAGCAATGATGCACGGTCGCCGGGGTATTACAACCGGCGCAACGGACTCCTGTGGACCGACAACGATGATGAGGCGTCCGAGCTTGAATTTACCCTGCATACCCTTCTGGGCCTGCGGATCATCACCGCGAAGTCCTTTGATGAAGCTGATAAGACCCTTCGGGAAAAACAGATCAGCATTGTCCTGTCCGACGTGAAGATCAATTACGCCAAACCGTGGAAACTCTGCCAGGAAATCAAATCAAACGAGCAATTACGCCACATTCCGGTAATCATGCTGCTGGACAAAGAGGACAAAAAAAACCGGACGGCCGCGCTTGACTGGGGCGCCGATGATTTCATCCTCCGCCCGTTCGACAACTCGGACATTTACAACCGTATCCGCGCCCAGCTCCGTATTTTCGAACTTCATACCATGGTGGTCAACTCCGAGAGAGAGAAAGTCATGCTGGAAATGGCCGGAGCCGCCGCTCATGAACTCGCGCAACCCATTACCTCCGCCATGGGACTTATTCAGATCATCCTTGCCAAAAACGAGATGAACAACCAGAAATCTGAATTTGACCATGAAATGAAAATGCTGTATGAGTGCCTGCAGCGTATGACGGACGTGATCCATAAAATCCAGCGGATCAGAAAATACGAAACCACTCCGTATGCCGGCGCGAAATCGATCATTGACATCAACAAAGCGTCCGACAGCAAAGACCTGTGATTCCCTGCGGAAAGCGGCCATTTCACCGGAACCGGTCGTTCCGGGATTTTAATATCGCTTACCCTGATCCCGGACTTCTGCTGGACCGACTGAATACTGCCCGGAGCCGGAAAGCGGCTTTTTCTGAATTGTTCATTGAATCAACCTATCGACTCCGCCTGTCTCTCCAAAATAGTCAGTTCGAAGTTTTAGCCGACGACTTTGACGAAGGTATCGGCCATCGGACGATCCATGATCACAAGGAAGAATATTTTTTTGTAAGTCATCTGAACGCAGGGGCCGTTGAGGCCATTGCCCAAATGATTCACAGTCCTCACATGATACATCTACGGCACGAGTATCCGGCTGAGATGAGCCCTGTTCAGGATGAAACCGGTTTGATTCAACAGGCCATGTCCATGATCCGGACGGCCCATGATCAGGCCTGGAAACGGGACTGGAAAACGGAAGTCGTCTCGGCTTACTGGGAAGAATCCTGCCGGTCGGTGCGAATCATCAATTCGGAGGGCATGGACATTCAAACCGAAAAACATCTGGTTACATTGTCCGTTCAGACAGAAGTTAAGGACGGATCAGAGGTTTATGTCGGACATGCTTATACGGGCGGGCTGGTAGCCGGCGGGAAGTTACCGGAAATGGATCCGGTCCGCATCGGCAAAAACAGCGTGGACAGGGCCCTGCAGAAAATCGGTTCACTGGCCATCCCTGCCGGGGAATATCCCGTCATACTCGCGCCGGGTGCGTGCGGCGTATTCATTCACGAAATCATCGCCCATCAGGCGGAGGCCGACGTATACCTCCGGGGACTTTCTTGTTTCGAAGGAATGATCGGGCACAAAATCGCATCTCCGTCCGTCACAATCATAGACGATGGTACTATCCCGGCCGGCAGAGGAACATGCTGTTTCGACGACGAAGGTTTTCCCGCTCAACGCACATCGATTGTCGAAAACGGAATCTTCAAGGGCCTTCTGCATAACCGCATCACATCTGCGCAGACAGGCACACCTCAAACCGGTTCCGCACGCCGGGAAAGTTACGTGCATCCTCCCCTTCCAAGGGCAAGCAACACTTTTTTATCTGGCGGGACGGATTCACCCGGCGACCTGATTCGTTCGGCATCCGGGGGACTGTATATCACTGAAATCACTCATGGCCAGGCTAATCCCCTGACCGGAACTTTCGCTTTCAGGGTAAATGAAAGTTACCTGATACAAAACGGAAAAATTTCCAACCCGGCAAGACCGATGACCCTGGCAGGAAATACACGGGATATGATGATGCGTATTGACGGAATAGGAAAAGATCTCATACTGAATACAGTCACGGGCTCCTGCGTAAAAGACGGTCAGAGTGTTCCGGTCAGTTCGGGTCAACCGACCATAAGGATCAATAAAATTGCTGTCTATTCTGATTGACGGCAAATAACCGGTCTTAGATTGTTTTCTTTCTGAAATATATTTATATTACATGAAACAGGGACACCCTGGTAATTGATTCAGGTCAAATCATGAAATGTTTGTGGGTCCTTTTATTCTCTTTTCTGTATGTCAGCTGCGAATGCTGCCGTCCGGATATCAAATTAGGGAAAAAAGTTCTTGATCCCGCTACCATCGGCTGTCTCCCGGCCTCCACGGACACTCAATGGACTTATATTAACCAGCGTTACGACACCCTCCGTTTGAAGTGTTATTATTTAAGGGATACATCGTATATTATAGCCGTAGATTTCCTTTGCCAAAAAGGATTTGACAGCCAGGTCAAATACTGGAATTGTGAGCACATCGATTACCAATTCATGAAGGATTCCTTCTCGTTTTACGGGGAAGTAACGGCCCGGACCGATCGACTGACTGTCGACACCATGTTATTTGATTATCTGTACGTCAGCATGAATGGAATGTACATGTACAGGATTACTTCCATGAGAAACATGGACACAACGAGCCTGGATCCTGATGATTACCGGTATTTAGAGTTTATGAACACCGCAGGCGAAATCGGTTATGTCAGTCTGAACGGAAAAATTTTCAGAAATGTTTTTTATGCTACCGCTATGGACACGACCGGCCCGGGAAATGCGCTGAACTGCCGTGAGCTTTATTACTCCAAAGGCACCGGTATCATTGGTTTTAAATTGTATAACGGGGATCTCTGGACGCTCGACAGATAAAACGGCACACGATTACGGTATTTTCATGATCCGGCTGAAAGACCTCTTTCAGGCTAGTACAGCATCCCCACTCCCACATCGCTCATCCTGTGTTTTTTGTTCATGATAAACATGATTGAGTAATGATAAGCCGGCATGACGGAAACCGAACGAATCCGGAAAGCATAACCGAATCCCGCAAGTACTCCCCAGCCAAAATTGATTTTTTCCGTCCCTTTATCACCTGAAGAGAGTCGAAGACAGGCCGGTCCCAGGTCTCCGCGGAAAAAAAGTTTATCCCGCTTTTCCGGGTGAATGAAATAATAAAGAACGCTCCCTGAAATCCGGTAATATTCCACCGTGAACCGGTTTCCGTACCCGGAATAATTATCCACGGACCATCTCATCGTCACCCCCGCAAGCTTATTTCCGTACGGCCAGTATAATCCGATCACATCAATCCCGGCAGGCGTACGGGAAACACCGGGCGAACGCCTAAGAATAGAGATCCGGCGCTGAAGATCGTCCGGATACGACGGGAATATATAATTCAGTCCGCTGTAATAATATTTTATTTCGTGCCCGGAAGAATCCTGCGGATGGATTTGCGCCGCCTGAAGCATGAATAGTATCACGGCAAGGATTCCCGGAAGCCTGGGATGAGTCATCATTCCTTTTCTCTGCAGTTACATCATAAAGTAAGAAATATCATTTTGAAGATCAATCTTGTTAATAATTAATTTTTTCGGTATCCTTTTAGCGGGAAAAAACCAACATGAAAAAACTTTTTCCGCTCATAACCTTCATTCTTATATTTTCATCCTGCGGCGATGATTTTCCCGAAATGATACTGAATCCGGATGACCTCGCCGCGATATCTCTTACCCCGGGTTATCATAACATCAATCTGAACGCAACTGATGGCTTCACCCGGCAACTCTGTATATGGGTACCGGCAGCTGCGGACAGCCACGACGTTCCTCTTGTGCTGGCTCTTCACTGGGCGGCGAATCAGTCCCTGTTCAGGAGCGAACCTTATCTCCGGTATTTCGTCCAGCCCTCACTTGAACAACTGAACGCTATCATTATCGCACCGGATCTGCCGGCAGACAACTGGCTGGAGAGCCGAACCGAAGATTATGTCATTTCATTGCTGACAATTATAAAAGAAGTCTGGCCGGTTGATCCACAACGTATCATCGTTACGGGTTATAGCTTGGGCGGTATCGGTACATGGCACTTTGCCGATAAATACCCTGAACTATTCTGCGCGGCGATTCCTGTGGCTTCCCAGCCTGTCGGATTCCTGACGGGCAAAGTACCTCATTACATCATTCAGGGAAAGCGGGACGAATCATTCGGATACGCCGATGTGCAGACGGCCTACAATGTCATGAAATCAAAAAAGCGGAACGTCCGGCTGAAACTCGTTGATCTCAGTCATTCCCAGACCAGCGCATACATAATTCATGTGCAGGAAAGCATTGAATGGATCAATAGATTATAACATCGTTCTGCGATTAACGTTTTTTTTCATTATTCCTGTAAATTCCGTATATTATTAATGTTTATCTTAGATTATTCTTTGAATCTTTTATCACTTATGTTCAGATAATTTCATGACAAACCGATTTTGAATTCGAATATTTTCATATAAATAACGAATTATAAAAAAGTTATATTTATCTTAGCATTTTAATAAAAAAACTTGAAATCACTTTAAAAAATTATTAACTTGTTATTAACATGTGCCTATGTTCAGCATTTTTCAGAGTTTACATCGGTTCATTTTATTCAGCATCTTTGTGAACCGGCATTATCAGTTTCACTCTACCGGAGGAATTAAATAATGAATGCATCGGAAAAAAAGATTTCCGCTATCGTTAAAATCCTGAAACAGGCGAAATCAGTTCTTTTGACAACTCATGTGAATCCGGACGGCGACGGACTCGGAAGCGAAGCCGCGATGACGTATGTCCTGAAAAGGATGAAGAAAAAAGTTACCGTGATCAACACCAGTGAAACGCCGCGCCAGTATCAGTTTCTGAATGAAGGCAGCATGTTTCAAACGTACGATGCCGAAAAACATGACAAAGTATTGATGAAAGCCGATGTCATTCTTGTGCTGGACATCAGCGTATCGAAAAGACTGGCGCGGATGCAGCAGGCCGTGCTTGAATCCCCCGCCGTTAAAATATGCATCGATCACCATCTTGACAATGACGGATTCGCCGCACATACCTGGGCCGACGAGAAGGCTCCGGCCACCTGCGAAATGGTCTATCATCTGATCAAAAAACACTTCAAAGCCAAAATCGATGCCAAAATCGCACGCGCCCTGTACACGGGACTCATCACCGACACCGGTAATTTCCGTTTCAATTCTACCCGTCCCGACACTTTGATCATCGGCGCGGAACTCCTGAAACTGGGCGTAAAACCGAACGACATTTATTCAAATGTATTTGAACAGGGCAGCATCAACACCATCAAGCTTCTGGGGCTACTGCTGGAAAGGATGAAAGGCGAATGCTCCGACCAGTTTCACTGGACGTATCTGATGCAGGATGATTTCCGTAAAACCCATACCCAGCCGAGCGATACCGAAGGGTATGTGGATTACACGCTGAAACTTGAGCATTCCCGCATGGGCGTCTTTTTTTACGAAACGCAGGAAGGATTTACGAAAGTCAGCCTGCGCGCCAAGGGAAATGTCAATGTGCAGGCCTTCGCCAAACGCTACAGCGGCGGCGGGCATTTCAGTGCGTCGGGAATATTAATTAAAGAACCCTTTATGCCGGCGATGCAAAAAATAGTCAGTGAACTGATCGAATATTTCAATACGAATTATTCAAAATAACTTGACGGACAGCCGGTTTCATTCGGACATTTATTTTTTTACATCGTTTATTTCCCTGCGATTCATAATCTCTGAGCTATGATGAGAACAAAGATTCATATTCAGCTGAAAGCCAAAACGCGGACGGACCGGCGGACAAAATTAAATGCTCTTTTTGTATTCAGGAATGTACCTGCTGAAAAACAGAAGATACATTATCCTGAACATTACTCAGAAATTGAACGCTTTATCCGTTCCGGTGATTTTACCGCCGACGAGGATTCGGTATTTACTTATTATACCGCGGATTCAGAAAAATCAGAAAAAATGATTCTCGCCGGGCTTGGAAACCAAAATCAATTTGAAGCGGATGTTTTGCGAAGATCCGCAGCCAGAATTATCCGTCAGGCTTCACAATCAAAAAACCGGAATCTTATCATTACTTATCCCGATTTGTCAGAACTTCCGTATATGGATGATGTATCCGTCACGCGGCTTATCGCTGAAGGAATCATGCTCGGACATTACAGCTATGATGAATTTAAGACCGGTCAAAAACCCAACGCTCCCGTACATGTCACAATTGAAGTGCCTAAAATCAATCAGGGTATGCAGCGTGGACTGGAAAAAGGCTTGATCATATCACAATCGGTCTGTTTCGCGCGTGATCTGGGCAATACACCACCGAGCGTCTGCACGCCGTCACATTTCGCAAACAAAGTAAAAAAAAATGTTTCAGGATACAAGCTTGTTTGTTCGGTTTTGTCGAAACACTCTCTCAGGCGGATGAAAATGAACGGCATATTATCGGTTTCAGCGGGAAGCCATGAAGCTCCCTGCATGTTGCAAATTGAATATAAACCGGCTAAACCGATTAACAAAAAACCCTTCGTGTTTGTCGGAAAGGGAATTACATTCGATTCAGGGGGCCTGAATCTCAAGACCGGCGCGAACATGGACCAGATGAAAATGGACATGACCGGAGGCGCGGCGGTAGCCGGGATATTGAAAGCAGCGTCCGATTTGAGATTGTCCTGTCACCTCATCGGGCTGATTCCTCTTGCCGAAAACATGCCCGGAAACCGCGCTTTCAAACCCGGCGACATTATCCGCATGCACAACGGATCGACGGTTGAAATTATGAACACCGACGCGGAAGGCCGGCTTCTGCTCGCCGACGCGATCAGTTACGCCCAAACGTTCAGGCCTGATGTGATCATTGACATCGCCACGCTGACCGGGGCATGCGTTGTCGCTATCGGCCCGACAGCCGCGGGAATGCTGGGAACATCCGCTGAATGGAAGGAACGGATCACATCCGCATCGGTGAAGACGGCCGAACGAGTCTGGGAACTGCCGATCTGGAAAGAAAATGAGTCCCTGATCAAGAGCGTGATCGCCGATTACAAAAATACGGGAAACCGCTGGGGCGGAGCGATTACCGCAGCCGCCTTCCTGAAAGTTTTCGCGGGAAAAACTCCCTGGATCCATCTCGACATCGCCGGACCCGCTTACGCCGAGGACGATCACGCATACTGCGCGAAACATCACGCTTCCGGATTCGGAATAAGGCTGATTCTTGAAATATTAATGAAGTTATAACTAAATACGACGTTACACCATGACACTCATAAAAGAAGAATCTTTACGAGGTAACTCTCTGATTGATGTTGCACAAAAAATGCTGACCGCTGCCCGAACCGCGCCGAAAGGCCGCGGAATCGACAGGCTCGCGCTCGCCTATGTAACCGGCGATATCATTAAACAACTTTCGGAAACCATGATCAAAATGGCGAACGAGCAGCGCGTTGGTGATTTTTTCATCCGTGATGCGAAAAACATTTTTCAATCGGACGTTATCGTACTCCTTGGTACATCCATCGCGGCGCAGGGTATAAAAGGGTGTAATCTATGCGGATTCGCGAATTGCGATGAGAAAAACCTTCACCCGGATCATCCCTGCGCGTTCAATACCGGCGATCTCGGCATCGCGGTCGGTTCGGCTGTTTCCGTCGCGATGGACCACCGCGTCGACAACCGGATCATGTATTCCGTGGGTATGGCGGCAAGGGAACTGAATCTGCTTGGACACGAAATCAAAATAATCTACGGAATTCCCCTGAGCGCAACATCCAAGAATCCGTTCTTTGACCGTAAATAATCCGGGGATTTTTGATGATCAAATTGTTTTTTTATTATGCCGCAAGCGTTATCGTTCTTTTATTTTATGGCGCGGAGGTGTGTCAGTTCATTCATTCGCTGACCGTGGTCAAATGGCTGGGAACACTTCTCGCCTATTACGCCGTAGCGTTCGTATTAAGGCTGATCTTCAATAACTACGCGCTGAAACATTCAGATCCAATCGGGAGACCGTTTCGTCAGTTCTTATTTGACTTTTCGCTTTTTATTCTGGTTGGTTTCAGTATCGCCGTCAATAACCTGATCTTTTTCCATTTTCCGCTGGGCAGCGGTATGAAGGCCTTCATCGGCGTGATCGGACTCGGATTTTTCTTCGCACTCGAAATGGCGCTAAAAACAGAGCGGGACGTCATTCTCTCATCGACATCCATTTCTTACCAGCATTTAAAAGACCGGCGGTTATTTTCAGTCTCTAAGAAAATCGGATTGATCCTGGCGTCAGGCCTTATTCTTATCATTACCATCCTCTCTTTACTGATCGTTAAGGACTTTCAATCTATAACCGCAGAAACATTGATTAACGGCGATAATCTTAATACGTTATTACCTGATATCCTGAAAGATATTTTCTTTGCGCTCGCAACTTTGTTTTTATTGTTCCTTAATCTGATTTTATCTTACGCCGGTAATCTGAAATTATATTTCGATAAATTTTTCTCCGTTCTCCGGTCAATAGAAAAGGGAAACTATGACCAACAAGTGTCCATACCATCCCGAGATGAATTCGCGCTTCTGGCAAGCCATACCAACCTCATGATTGACGGGCTCAAAGATAAGGAACGGATCAAATCTATTTTCGGAAAACTTGTCAATTCGCGTGTTGCCGACATGATACTGAACAAAACTGACGACCACATGTTATCCGGGAAAAGAATTTCGGTCGTGGTCTTATTTTCAGATATACGCAATTTCACCTCGATGTCGGAGAGTAATTCTCCCGAAGTGATCATCAGTGACCTGAACATTTATTTTTCTCACATGGTCGATATCATCCACCGTAATAACGGAATTATTGACAAATTTATCGGGGACGGGATTTTCGCCGTCTTCGGATTCGACGACTCATGTAAAGCGGCTGATGATGCGGTTAAGGCGGCCAATGAGATGGCTTCGGGCATGGATGATATCAATTCCAAACTGAATCAGCCTTTCCGCATAGGCATCGGAATCCATTGCGGGGAAGTCATCGCCGGGAAGATCGGATCCAAGGACCGGATGGAATACACGTTTATCGGCGATACAGTCAATACCGCATCACGGCTGGAAGGGCTCAATAAGGAACTGAGCACTACGATAATTATATCCCATAATATTTATACTAATTTATCCGATGAATTTAAACTTAAAGATTGGTCAAATCTTGGAGAAAAAGCTCTAAAGGGTAAAGAAAAACCCGTTTTTATTTACGGCCGATAGAAGCCTGAAATAAATGAGATGAATTATCTCGCTATTCGTCCGTATTCCCGCTTCAATTTTATTCCTGAATTCATTCAAATGATGCTCACAATTGCGAAAGCGGCCCGGGTAAATCTGGTTTCAATAATGAAGCGACTGCCTCCAGCATTCAAAAGCCAGCCACCAGTCCAGTTCATTCACAAATTCCAGCCTGCCTGAATAATAACCGTCGACAATATTTCTGATTTTCGTATGATCGTAATACGGATAATTTTTAAATGACTGCGACCCGGTTATGTCACGGATCCATTCCGATAACAAGGAATAAAAACGGTGTATCTGAGTGGCTTTGTGATACATGCTTGCTTTTTGTTTTATCCGGACCCAGGCAAAAGCAGGAACCTGAGAAAAACAAAACGGATAAGTGGTATTACCCTTGACAAGCGGAAATCCGGACAACCAGCTGTTCCTTTTTTTGATGATTTCCTTGAACATGTGCCCATTGGAACGTATCCGAACAGGGATTCCGGACATGATATCCAAAATCGAAGTCTGCGCAAAGGGCATGTAATTCAGGGTTATGGAATCTAACCTTGCCTGTTCAGGGCTATTAAAATTCGGAAAACGGGTGCGTATGGCCAGCTGATCCATCGCGTCTTCAAGCCCTCCGCTTTCATTAACAGGGTAGGAACTGAAATATTCATCGATATGCCGCTTTGCAGCCTCACGCATGACCGCATTTGTTTCCTGGTTGAATATACCGGCTCTGTGATTGGAAACAAAGGGAACCAGAGCAGGCCATTGTTTTCCGTACAGATGTTTCCGCCCGAAATGCAAGAGCCTGTTGAAATACTGCCTGCGCGCGATCTCCCCGAATCCCCCGTCAATCATCAGGGCTTTCTCTCCCCTCAGCTGTTCATAAAAGGACAAATTCACGATAGCCGACGCGGGACTCACCGCCTGGGTGGAAGCACAATAATCTTTAACGCGGCTGATCCAGATATCGGATGATTCGAAGGATGCTTCGTAGTGACAAAGATGCAATTTCAGGGTACCGCAAATCCTTTTGGCTATCAGGACATCGGGATCTCCGGATTCACCGAAAACATAAATCCGCAACCGGTTTAATTCATCCCTGTTCAGCAGGGACAGCAACAGCCTGGAATCCAATCCACCTGACAACCCAAAGAAAATGGTATCGAATAAATCGGGTTTCGGCCGCATAAATGCATTGAGGACTCCGGCAAAATCATTTTCTGTTTTCTTTGTCATATCCGGCATCCAGCGCCGGTAATCACAACTGAATCCCTCATTGTTAATGATGAGCCGGCCATAAGGTCCGATACGCTCGATATTTTCGATATGCGAGGAATATGTAAAAGAATTCATGAACAGCCAGCCCGAACCCATTCCCTTAAAATCCACAGAATGACATCCGGTAATTTTCGCGAGCCAGTCGGAACGCGTTGAAAAATAGGTAACGCGGTCCCGGTTCATGATATAAAAAGTTCGAAAACCCAGAGGATCCGTCATGACCTCTATCTGATTGTCATCATAACGGAGAATAACGTAATGCCCGTTGATTTCCATTTTCTGCGAACTGAATTGCGGCACTTGATCGGACCAGCCGGCCTGATCGAGTATTTCAGCGCCATTTTCCGAAAGCCGAAGGCCTATTCCCGTGATGACATACCCCTTTTTTCCGTTTTCTTCTGCAGGCTCATGACGCACATGATGGCAGGTCGAAGGTAAGCCCCCTGCGAAGAATGAAAAGTCTTCGCAGATGATCCGGTGCAATGGATCCTTCGCAATCCTGTTGAATTGTTTTTTTATTTCCGCCGAAGGCTGACCGAAATAACCCAATATCCAGCTCATTGCATATCCTGTTTCATCGTTTCAGAAGGCATCAATAATCCGTTTTTTCTGAAATAATATTTTGCTTTTGAACAAATTATAATGAAAAAAGTCATGCGCATGAGTATATTAACGTATTGTTCATTCTGAATTCGAAAAAAAATAACAGGCTCTGACGTTTTGTTTTGAGTTTATTTTTCTTTCTTTTTCCATAAACTCATTTCATATTCCACCCATTGTTTCGCAACAATCTCATGTCCGAATTCACTCAGGTGATGGTCGCTGTTCCAGAATAGCGGTTTCGAAGGCTCGTTGCGGGCTGCTGAAAAAAGTGAATCGTGCAAATCAATGAAATTCATGTGATTTTCCGTCAGTATGGAAATGAAATCCTGTCTGACCCTGTCATCGGTTTTGCTGTCCGGCGAAAGACCGAATAATAGCTCCAGTTTACCGAAAGAAACCGAATCGGTTCCGGGCTCGATCTGATATTTGGTCGGAAGAATAAGGAACAGCAATTCAAACCGGTTTTCTTCTGCGATTTTTCTCAATTTCTTTACTGTCGCGTCATGGAATCGTGATGACTGTTCAAATGCATCCTCATGCTCATGGAAGTAATATGCCTGGGAAAGGCTTTGCCAGACGGCATACCGGTTGATGCGTTCCGCTTTCATTCTTACGCTGTTGTCAAATCTCCGGAGTACGCGAAGTAATATACTGTGGCTAGTAAGGTCAATCGGCTGAGGTTCAGCCGGTAAGGCGATCAGTTCGTCCTTCCCGTCCCAGCCGGGATGGGGAATAAAATCCCACAGCATTTCCAGGTAATCATTTCCCGAATAAAATACAAATACGGCCTGATCCGGTTTGAGATACAGCCATTCCTCCAGATGAAGCGATTGCTGGTAAATGCTCGAATGGCCGCTGGCGGCATTGATAATATCCGCCGACAGCGGATCATCCTGATTGAACATTTTTTCTGCAAGATTCGGAAACGAGCAGGAATTGTCCACGACTCCATCGGTGTGTGAATCACCGAATACCATGATCCTCCGTTTTTTGTCACAGATAACCGGAGTAGGCTCATTTTCACGAAATCCAAAGTTGTTGGTCCTGAATGTGACGTATCCTTTCTTTGCTTCCGGCCAGGGCGATGACTTGTCGATACCGGGAATGTGCCGCAATCCGAGCCTGTCATCCTTGTAAAACATTTCAGGGGGACTGGTTATGGTTTTATACAAGGAACCCATAATGATGTCAAACAGCGTAACAATGAAAAAAACAATAATTGATTTAATTCCAAACTGAACAATTCTCACAGCTTTAAGTCCTCGTAATTTTATCGGCCATCATCAGTTCCGGAAATTAAAAAAAAACTTCCCTAATGACAAATATTTTCGCATATTGATCATAAGAATTTGTATCCGGAATCTTAACGCATGAATAAAGAAGAAAGAATCATATGTCATCGGTTGATGAACTCTTATACCACGAACTTCAGTTTTCCAAACCACATCTTGCCGAGCGCTTTTTTGAATTGCGATCTCAAGATCAGCGGGTCGGGTCTGTCCGTTTTACAAAGCTTACGGGAACGATCGCGGAGATTGATTTTCTGGGGCGGCAATGGTCCTTTAAGCGGATGGGTTTCTGGCATCCCTATATATCCATCAGAAGGAAAGGATCCATGGATGACGACCTTCACCTGCCGTTCTCAAACAAATGGGGAGGCCTGCTGAATTACAAACGGCAGGACGGTCAGGTACTGGACCTGATGAATGTCAGCTTCTGGCATCAGATTTGGGCCTGGCAGAAATATGATAAAACCGTCATGATCGAATTTCAGATCATGACGGGACTGAAAGACCGCGCGAAAATCATCATTAAAGAAATCGAAGATCCGGATGAAACCGTTCTCCTGCTGGCGCTTGGATGTTATGCCCTGAGTTCCTACGGCTGGGATGACGACGCGACAGGCGCTCTGGCGGCTGCAAAGACCTGACCTGGTTTTTCATATCATTTTTTCTTGCATTTATTCAAAAGGATTTCTAACTTGCCCCCGCAAATATTACGGCAACAGTATTATTACAAATCATGCATATTTTATTACATAATTTTTTCAATCCTGAACCGGGTAGTCCCTTTACCAAAATTGTTGAACCAAGCCAGTCTTTGCCGAATCCCATCCTGATGAAGGCTGGCAGAGCCCTCATGAACCTGAATATGATAGATGCAAAGGCGGTTCCGGGCATTGTAGAGAGCCTTGATGTTTCAAGTCGTCATCAGGGCGCATTCCTGTTCCGGCCGGTATATTCGTGCCCCGGCCGCCGTTTCAATTTGTGGATGAAGGAAAACGCCCTGTCCGGATAGGATAGGACTTCATGAAAAAAGAAATTCTGATCAATGCCAGACCCAACGAGACGCGAATTGTAATCGTAGAGGATGAAAAACTTGTCGAGGTTTTCGTCGAACGCCCCGAAAAAGAGAGGATGGTCGGTGACATATACAAGGGACGCGTCGCCAAGGTTCTGCCGGGAATGAAAGCGGCTTTTATCAATATCGGGATGAAACAGGACGCGTTTCTCCATTTCTCGGATATAGGCGACAATACGCACGTCTATCCGGCGCTGGCGGCTGAGGATGACAACGATGATACAGAAATCCAGCCCACGCAGCAACGTTCTCGCAGGAAAGTCATCCACAGCCATGACAGTGAAGGGCGTTTCCTGAGAGTCGGTCAGGAAATTCTCGTTCAGGTCATCAAGGAGCCGATTTCGACCAAAGGCGCGCGTGTCACTTCCGAAATATCTATCCCCGGCCGTTTTACCGTTCTCATTCCGAATAATCCCAATGAAATGATCGGCATATCCCGCAAGATCACGTTCCTTCCGGAACGCAAACGGCTGAAGCGGCTCGCCCATGAAATAAAACCAAAGGGATTCGGCCTGATCGTCCGTACGAACGCCGAGGAAAAGGACGAATCGCTCCTGAGAAACGACATTGAGATGTGCCTCGAAAGCTGGAAAGACCTGGACAGGAAGGCCAAATCCGTACCCGCCCCAAATCTTGTTTACAAGGACATGGAAATGGTCTCAAGCGTGATCCGGGACCTTTTTTCCAACGATGTGAACCGCGTGCTGATCGATGACCGGAACCTGCACCGCCAGATATTGCAGTATATCTCAGGCACTTCGCCCCAGTTGACGAACCGTGTGGAATATTACCGGCAGCGGAAACCCCTGTTCGATATGTATAACATCGAGCAGGATATCCAGGCGTGCACAGAAAAGAAAGTCATGCTGAAAAACGGAGGATACATCATTATCGAACATACCGAGGCGCTGGTTTCCATTGATGTCAACAGCGGGAAATTCATTGGCAGGGGGCCCTACGAGGAAAACGCCCTATCGGTAAACCTGACGGCCGCCCGGGAAATCACGCGTCAGTTGCGCCTGCGCGATATCGGCGGGCTGATCGTCATCGACTTCATCGATCTGCGTGATGAGAAAAACCGCCGCCGTTTGCTGGATGAAATGAAACGGGAACTCCGGAAAGACAAGGCCAAGTTCAGTATCCTGCCGATGGACGAATACGGACTGATCGAACTGACCCGTGAGCGGATCCGCCCCAGCATCATGTTTGCCATCAATGAGCCCTGTCCGGCCTGCGCCGGAACCGGCTGGATCGCGAAACGGTCGACTTTCATCAACAAAATCGAACGGTGGATGCGCCGGTATAAGCAGGACCACCGACTTTTTTCAAGGATCCAGATCGCCATGCATCCGGATATGTGCGACCTGATCGGAATCAAGATCAGGAGGTTTTTCTGGAAATACCGTGTATGGGTATCCCTTTTTCCGGAAGAAGAAATGCGCATCGATGAGTTCAGGGTCATGAATTCCCGTTCCGAGGACATCACCGATCAGTACCTGGTGTAGGCCCGTTTCTATGTTTCTTCATCCCGACATCATTTACGGTCCTGTCCGGTCACGCCGGCTCGGATATTCGTTAGGCCTCAATCTGCTTCCACCCGAAAAAAAAATTTGCTCCTTTGAGTGCATCTATTGCGAATGCGGGTGGACCAACACCCGGGCACATGGGACGTTTCCCGGTATCACCGCTTTTTCAGAGGCACTTGAAGCGACTCTGAAAACGCTTCATGAACATAGTCGGATTCCCGATCACATTACGTTTTCGGGAAACGGCGAACCCACGCTTCATCCTGATTTCGGAGTTGTTATGGACATTACTGTAAGGCTTCGCAATCTGTGGGCTCCCGCATCAAAAATCGCCGTTCTTTCCAACGGAACGACCCTTTCGAATAGAGGAATGATCGATGCACTGATGAAAGCCGACAAAAGAATATTTAAACTGGATGCGGGAACTGAAACAACGTTCCGGGCGATCAATATACCGGAATCGTCTGTGGGGTTCCAGAGCATCATCGCGTCCCTGAAGGGTTTTAACGGACATTGCGTGATTCAGAGCATGTTCCTGCAGGGGGAACATGAAGGCCGGCATATGGATAATTCTGAAAACTGCGAAATTGAGGCCTGGCTGGATCTCATTACACTGATCGACCCGGAATCTGTCATGGTATACAGCCTGGACCGTAATCCGCCCTCAAAGGGAATCAAGAGCATACACCGCGGAAAACTGGACGATATCGCAAAACGGGTACGGGCATTATCCATTGATTGCAGCGTGTATTAATGCATTCTTGTTACTTTAAGGAACATCATATGAAGCGTGTCATTTTTCCTTTGTTGTTGTCAGTAACCCCCCTGGTGTTATTTTCATGCGGCTGGTTCACGTCGTATCCCGAATTTGACGGGAAAAATGCGTTCATCAGCCTTGAAAAGCAGTGCTCTTTCGGTCCCCGTAACCCGGGATCAGCCGGGCATAAGGCCTGCCTGGACTATCTGACGGATGAATTAAAAAAATACTGCGAGCTCGTCAAGCACCAGACCTTCACCTACCGTGATAAAAAGGATACTTCGGTTGTGCTTAACGGAACGAATATCATCGCATCGATCAACCTGAAGCCGAAAAACCAAAAACGCGTAATGCTTTGCGCGCACTGGGATTCCCGTCCATGGGCGGACCGCGATCCGGTTGAGGCCAACAGAGCCAAGCCGATTTTAGGAGCCAATGACGGCGCTTCCGGAGTTGCAGTCCTTCTTGAGCTGGCAAGAATCATGCATCATCAGCCGCCGGATATCGGGGTGGATATCGTTCTCTTTGATATCGAGGATTACGGGGATCACGGGCATGAATCCAAACCCGACAGTTTGAATCCATACTGTGTCGGATCGGACTATTTTGCGAAAAACAACCAGAATTACTGGCCGGCATACAGCATCCTTCTGGACATGGTCGGCGACAGGCAGCTCGATCTGCCGATCGAAGGTCATTCTTATCAGCGTGCGAAGGATGTCGTGAACAAGGTTTGGGACAAGGCGAAGGATATAGATAAAAAGTCATTCCGAAAATCCGTGGAAGATTATATCATTGACGATCATATCCCCCTCCAGCTCATCGGAATCCCATCGATCGTCATCATCGATTTTAATTACCCCGACGATCGCCATGGATACTGGCACACGCTCCAAGATACTCCCGACAAATGCAGTCCCGAAAGCCTGAAGGAAGTGGGTGATGTTATCGTACGCGTCTTATATGACGAGTGACTCACTTGTATTTATACATCCGCAAAGTTGTTTCCGGAACAAACGATTTTTTCCCTGGAAGGATAAAGATAATAGTTCGGCCGGTGAAAATGACCGAACATCCTATCCGAACGCATACATGACTCTCAATTTTTCACACAACGTATAGTCCGCAACTTTCCTGAATTTGCGCTGACAACCTGTCCATGAGGGCGGAAATCTGCAGTATGTCTATCCGGATCGATCCCCGTAAAACAACTTGTCACCTTTCCATTTGTTGGTAACTCCATTTGCTATTTATGCCCGAACATAATCAGAACTTGATTTACTTTTTATTATTTAGTATTATTTTTCATAGAACGTCTTTCATTCATCTTTTGAGGCTAACATGATCCTCCGAAGCGCCAGTGTGACCGACCGCGGACTAAATCCGAATCGTCTTAATAATGAAGACAGCTTTTTGATCGCAGAACCCCTGTTTATAGTCGCAGACGGACTCGGCGGCGAACTGGCCGGGGAAATCGCAAGCAAAATGACCGTTGAGAAATTCAGGGATTTTTTCGATGAGGCGACCCGGGAAAACGGGATCACCTCTCAGGGTGAACTGGCGGTCATTGAGAGAGTTATAAAAAAAGTAAACCAGATTGTGCACCTGGAAGCTCAGAAGCCGGAATTTCATAACATGGGCTCAACGCTGTCGGTGTTATACATACTGGGTCAAACGGGTCTCATCGGTCATGTCGGCGACAGCAAGATTTTTCTTTACCGCGATGAAAGCATCGAACAACTGTCGAGGGATCAGAGCATGGTCCAGCAAATGATCGATAAGGGCGTCATAACTCCGGAACAGGCGAAACGACACCCTATGCGCAACGTACTTCTGGGGTGCATTGCCCATAAGCCCGAAATTGATGTGTTTTTGAGGATGGTTGAACTTAAGCCCGGCGACCGGCTTCTTCTCTGCTCTGACGGCGTGTCCGAATACGTTTGGCCTGACGAGCTCGTCAGGATCTTTACGAATAATCCCACTCCTGAGGAAACCTGCGACATCCTCCGCAAAAAAGTACTGGAAGGCGGCGCGATGGATAATCTGACGGCTATTGTGGTGGCGGTTGATCCGGACTGATGTTCGCAATATGCCGCTGATACTCCCCTAATGCACTTTGCAGGCGATTGATTTCCACAAGAAGCTCCTTCTGCCGTCTGAACAATTTCAGAAGGTAGATGAAAACAATCCCCCATAAAAACAGAAACGCCAGAAAAAGATAAATCAGAGGATCCATAGTATTCCTTCGTGGTGAATGCCGTTCATAAAGAAAATCCGGCCTTTTTACAACGCGACTGAATATCAGGGCTATCCGATCATAGCGGATTCTCGGCCGGGGGATAGTAACGCTGATAGACAATATCACTGAGTCGGATGGCTTCCCGGCAATAGGGATCTATTTTTTGCCGGTTCAGCACCTCATCGATGACGGTCATGGAATGTTTCCATCGCCTGGCAGAATTGATCCGGTGTATAAATTCCCCGTAAAGGGTGTCATTCCCTCCGAATATTTTTTTCATGAATATTTTTTCATCTTTCGGAGTAATGAGCGTCTCCAGAGGTTCCAGGATTTCCGCCTCTTTCAGGTTTAATATCTTCACCGATTTGGTGTCATCGGAAAACTTCGGTACCAGCTCTTCCCGGATGAATTCGCCGGTCACTTCCCGGTCAATCTCTTCGGAGGGCTCCTTTGCAGGAGGGGGTTCCGGATGAATGCCTGTGGTCCTGGCCTTTTCGGACAGCAGAACCTCATTGATATCGATCAGTTCACCGCTGTCCTCATCTTTCTTAACCGGCCCGCTTTTATTTGATTTTTCGCTTTCCGTTTCAGGAACCGATTTCGGGAATATGGCCTCCGTTTTTGGGGGCATCACGGCCTGCATGCCTTCTGTCTCTCCCGGTGTCATATCCGGAACGGTTTTCTTTTCCTTCAGAATGAGAAAACGGCTCAGTACCTGGCGTAAACCGTACAGATTGATTTCCTGGTTGCCCAGTTCCTTTTCGATATTCAGAGCCACTTCAAAATCGCGTATGGAACGGTCCCGGAAAGCTTCCATATAAAGATCGATCGATAAGGTTGGTTCTGTCTGGCCCCGGAGATCGTTGATCTCCTTCATGATGAGACCGCAAACCTTGAGAATGTTTTCAAGCTGGCCTTTTCCGAATAAACTCTGATTAATCTCCGTAATCAGAAGCCGGAACTGCCCTTTCGTAAGATGCGTCATATTTTTCGCGGAGGCATATTTGTTCAGGGCATCCGGATAATACCGGTATTTTTCGAAATCTTTCATGCACTGAACAATTTCACCTACGTTGCGAGCCTCGCAACCCGAAAACAACAGCTGTTCGGCCGTGTCCAGGGGCTTGATAATATAATTGATCCGGACCATCAGCGCATCATGAAGGATCGATTCAACCTCCTTGCGGGAAAAAACCCAGGCCTTTTTCAGCTCATTCAGGTATTGAGCGATCCCTTTCTGCACATGATCCGCCTGAAAAGCAAATTCTTTCGGACCGGATTCGATCCGCTCCTTTTCCCTGATAAATACAGGTTCATACCGCCACAGGAATATTTTCCCGATCACCTCGTCCGTATCGTGATGAGTGAGTTCAAAATAGGAAAACCGTTCTCCCGCGGAGCCGATCTTTTGCAGGAGCTGGCGGCATAGGTTGTCAACCAAAATTGATAGCATGATCGAACCTCTCAGACTATGGATTGTTTATTCAATCACGTCCCGGTTTTTATTCCGGATGAAATAGGTCAGCACTTCCAGTTCCAGCGCCATATTTTCCTGCCTCATGACCAGGTGGGACGGGATCAAAAGCTGGCAGGGCGCGAAATTCAGTATGCCCTTGATGGATGTGGTCACGATCCGGTCCGTCACGGCCTGCGCGAATTTGGCCGGTATGGCAATGATCGCGATGTCAATGGCCTCCTTTGCAAATTCATCCTCCAGGTTAGCGATATCCTTGATGACTAACTGTCCGACCGGCCGTCCCAGCTTATAGGGATCGTTGTCGAGAACAAGGCAAATATTGAAGCCGTGGGATACGAATTCGGGGTACTGGATCAGCGCAGACCCGATACTTCCGGCGCCGATCACGGCAACACGCCAGAGATGGTCGAGCCCGAGGATCGCGGCAATGCTTCTTTTCAGTTCTTTCGTATTGTAGCCCAGGCCCCGGCGCCCGAAACTGCCGAAAAAGGAAAAATCCTTTCTTATCTGCGCTGAGGTGAATCCAAGCAAGGTGCCGATTTCGTCTGAGGATATCTGTTCCACTCCCTTTTCCACAAGCGATTCAATCAGGCGGTAATACATCGACATCCTGCGGATGGTTGATTCCGGAACCTGCATCAGCGGGCTGTCTGAATTATAATGCCGTATTTTTTTTCTTCCCATACGCAACTCCTCTTAGGATTCGTCTTCTGTGGATTCTTCTTCTTGAATGTTGGTGATATCGGAAATGGTATCATCTTCTTTCAGTTTGACAAGCCTGACTCCCTGGGTGTTTCTTCCCATGGTTCGGATTTCAGACATCTTCAGCCGTATTACCATGCCGCTCTCGGTAATGATCATCAGGTCTTCGTTATCCACCACTTCCCGGATGGCGATAAGCTGTCCGGTTTTTTCAGTTGCTTTCATGGTGATGATGCCCTTGCCTCCGCGCCTTGTGATCCGGTAATCAGAGACGTCGCTGCGTTTTCCGTATCCCTGGTCGGAAACGACCAGGATGGATGCCTGATCCCGTTTCAGCGCCACCACCCCGATGACATAATCCTTCTTATCCAGCCGGATACCGGTTACGCCCTTCGCGGTCCGGCCCATCTCACGGACGTCCGATTCCTTGAACCGCAGCGCCATGCCTTCCCGTGTTCCCAGAATGATTTCCTGCTTTCCGTCCGTCAGTTTGGCGTCCACCAGGTCGTCCTTCGCTTCGATGGTAATGGCGATGATACCGGCTTTCCGGGGATTGGAAAATTCAGAGAGATTGACTTTCTTGATAACACCCTCTTTGGTCACCATGACCACCGACCGTTCCTCATCAAAAGTCTTGACGGCAATAAAGGCGCGGACTTTTTCATCGGCCTGCTGTTCGATCATGTTCGTGATATGCTTTCCGCGGGCGGTTTTTCCGACTTGAGGGATCTCATACACCTTGAGCCAGTAACATCGGCCCTTATTCGTGAAGAATAAAATATATTCGTGTGTGGACGCGACGAACAGGTGCTCAATATAATCGTCTTCTTTCGTCGTTCCCCCCGAAACACCGACCCCCCCGCGGCCTTGCCTGCGGTATCCGCTGACCGGGAATCGCTTGATATAACCCTGGTGCGAAATCGTGACTACCATTTCTTCTTCCGCGATCGTGTCTTCAAACTCAATTTCCTGAAGTTCCTGCTTATTGATTTCGGTACGTCGCTCATCGCCGAATATTTTTCTGATTTCAAGAAGTTCATCCTTGATGATCTGCATCCGCTTGGGCCGGCTGGCCAGGATGCCTTTGAGTTTCTCGATCAGCTTGATGATTTCCCGGTATTCCTGCTCGATCTTGTGGACTTCAAGACTGGTCAGGCGCTGAAGCTGCATTTTCAGGATTTCCGTAGCCTGGATATCGGACAGCTTGAATTTCTTCATCAGCCCCTCTTTGGCCGACGGAACATCTTTGGATTTTTTTATCAGTGAGATGACCGCATCGATGTTTTCCAGGGCTATTTTCAGGCCTTCGAGGATGTGCGCGCGTTTTTCAGCGGCTTCGAGATCATATTGAGTTCGTCTCAAAACGACTTCGTGCCTGTGCTCGATAAAGTGGCTGATCATGTCCTTAATATTCATGATTACCGGGCGGCCGTTCACCAGAGCCAGCATGATAATGCCGAAGGTCGTTTGCATCTGGGTATGCTTGAACAGCTGGTTCATGATTACCTGTGCGTTGGCATCACGCTTGAGCTCAATCACAATTCGCAGGCCGTCGCGGTCGGATTCATCGCGCAGAGCCGATATATCCTCAACCTTCTTGTCGCGGACAAGTTCGGATATTTTTTCCATTAGATTTGACTTGTTGACCTGATAGGGTATTTCAGTGATGACGATGCTGATACGCCCGTTCTTCGCCGTTTCAACCGAGGCGCGCGCCCGGAGAATGATTTTTCCCTTGCCGGTTTCATATGCTTCCTTGATGCCGGTCGTTCCGTTGATAATTCCCGCGGTCGGAAAGTCGGGTCCCTTGATATGCTTCATCAGGTCCTTGATGGTGCTCTCCGGTTCATCGATCAACCGGATCACCCCGTCCACCACTTCGCCGAGATTGTGAGGGGGGATATTGGTCGCCATCCCGACCGCAATTCCCGAAGATCCGTTGATGAGCAGGTTCGGGATGACCGACGGCATGACTTCGGGCATCGTGAGAGTGTCGTCGAAGTTCGGGACGAAGCGTACCGTGTTTTTCTCAAGATCCTTGAGCATTTCCTCGGCAATTCGGGAAAGACGCGCCTCCGTATATCGCATCGCCGCAGGAGCGTCGCCGTCTATCGAACCGAAGTTGCCCTGCCCGTCGACCAGGGGATAACGCAGGGAAAACGGCTGTACCATGCGGACGATGGTATCATACACGGCCGTATCGCCATGGGGATGGTATTTACCAAGCACCTCCCCGACGATACGGGCGGATTTTTTATACGGTTTGTTGTAAGCGAGCCCAAGTTCGTTCATCCCGAACAAAACGCGGCGGTGAACCGGTTTGAGTCCGTCCCGGACATCCGGTATCGCGCGGGAAACGATAACCGACATGGAATAATCGATGTAACTGTCTCTCATTTCCTGTTCAATATCGACCGGCACAATTTTTTCAGTGATCAAAGCCATGAACTAAAAAACTCCTGTATTAAAAAATATCCATTAAATAATATAACATTTATAAATCCTATTACAAATAATTTATAGCCCCAATTTATTCATCACAAATGACCACCGGCCTTTCAGACCAAGCTTATATCCGTAACGGCCCGCCGTGCCTCGTCCGAAATGCTCAATAAAATCATCAACCGGAAAAGAACAGAACCGGTATCCTTTTTTGTGCGCTTCCGAAAAATTTTTCAGTGTCGGCATGCCGTGATGACCAAACGGGGGAAATTGAAAATAAGCGGTTCTTCGGAGCATCATATACGGAGTCAGTATGATCGTTGTGCCGGAATCAGAGGAAAATCCCCTCTTGTTCACCGTGTTTAACCGCCCCACGCCGTACACACCCTGATCCCGGAATTCTTCAATCATCGGTTCAAGGAATCCCCCTTTTTTTACCCGGACATCCGTATCCAGGAAAAACACGAACGGCGTCATGACAGTCCGCATAGCCAGGTCCATCGCGGGACCGTGATAGATATTTTCCTTTAGATACTCCATGCGAATCTTTCCGGAATACTTCCTTTCCATGTTTTTTAGGACGGGTTCTGAATGATCCCGGGATCCGTTGTCAAGAATCATCATTTGCACATCGGGATAGAAAGACCGGAATGTGCCTACCGCATCGGTAAGAAGATCCGGAGTCTGAAAATGAATGAGAACAACCGTCATTTCCGTCAGATTTTCGCTCATCCGGTCAAATCCTTTGGGTGTTCCGGTTAAGAAGAATCATCATATGTCGAGGTTTCTCACATATTTTGCGTTATTCTCAATGAATTTGCGGCGCGGCTCGACGGCATCACCCATTAACGTTGAGAAAATATGATCGGCGGTGGCAGCATCGTCGATCGTCACCTGCAGTAAAACCCGTCGTTCCGGGTCCATGGTGGTGGACCACAACTGTTCGGGATTCATTTCCCCGAGTCCTTTGTATCGCTGAAGAGTGATGTTGTCTTCCTTGGCCCCCCACTGCTTGAGCACATGTTCCTTTTCCTCGTCGTCGAAAGCGTATTTTTCTTCCTTGCCTTTTTTCAGACGGTAGAGAGGCGGCTGGGCGATATACAGGTGCCCGTTCTCGATCAGTTCGCGCATATGCCGGAAGAAAAACGTCAGCAGAAGCGTACGGATATGCGCGCCGTCGACGTCGGCATCGGTCATGATGATGACTTTTCCGTAACGGAGGTTGGAAAGACTGAAATCCTCGGTTCCGATACCCGTTCCGAGAGCGCTGATAATGACGCCGATTTCCTCGTTGGAAAGCATCTTGTCAAGGCGGGCTTTCTCGACATTCAGGATCTTCCCTTTGAGCGGGAGGATGGCCTGAAATTTCCGGTCCCGGCCTTGTTTTGCCGATCCCCCGGCGGAATCACCTTCGACCATGTAGATTTCGCAGAACTGGGGATCGTTGATCGAGCAATCGGCCAGTTTTCCCGGGAGACTTGAGCTTTCGAGCGCGTTTTTCCTCCGTGTCAGGTCGCGGGCCTTCCGGGCCGCTTCGCGTGACCGTGCCGCAAGAACGCATTTCTCTATGATTGACCGGGCAACGGATGAGTTTTTTTCCAGATACTCGCCCAGCGCCTCTCCCATGACGGATTCCACAATCCCCTTGACCTCACTGTTACCCAGTTTTGTCTTGGTCTGTCCCTCAAACTGAGGTTCGGGCACGCGGACATTGATGATCGCGGTCAGGCCTTCCCGGGTATCTTCTCCGGTGATCGCAATGCCGTCCTTTTCCTTGATCAGGTTGTTTTTGGTTGCATACGTATTGAGCGTCTTGGTCAGGGCGCTCCGGAAACCTGAAAGATGTGTTCCGCCCTCGATGGTGTTGATATTGTTCACGTAACTGAACACGTTTTCTGTGTAAGAATCGTTGTACTGGAATGCGATTTCAACGGGCGTCTGTTCCTTCTCTCCGGAAATAAATATCGGCTGTTTCATGAGAGATGTCCGGGATTCATCCAGATACCGGACAAACTCGATGATCCCGCCGTTATAATGGTATTCCGATTTGTTTCCGTCCCGTTCGTCGGACAGCGTGATTTTCAGATCGCGGTTCAGAAAAGCAAGTTCACGCAACCTTCCGGCCAGCGTCTCATAGGACCAGCTTATTTTCTTGAAGATAGTCTTGTCAGGCATAAACATGACCGTAGTCCCTGTGGATTTTGATTTTCCGATTTCCACGACTTTGGTCTTCGCTTTGCCTTTTTCGTATTTCTGCTGGTATATTTTTCCTCCACGGGAAACCCGGACTTCGCACCATTCGGTCAGGGCATTGACCACTGATGCCCCGACTCCGTGAAGACCGCCGGATACTTTATAAGTGCTCTTATCAAATTTACCTCCGGCTCCCAGTACGGTCATCACCACTTCCACAGCCGGTTTCTTTTCCGTTGCATGCATGTCCACAGGAATGCCCCGACCGTTGTCGGTAACCGTTATGCTGTTGTCCTTATTGACCGAAACCTGGATCTCGTTGCAGAAACCTGCCATCGCCTCATCGATGGAATTGTCCACGATCTCATATACCAGATGGTGAAGCCCGCGGGCCCCTACATCGCCGATGTACATGGCGGGACGGCGACGCACATGTTCAAGACCTTCAAGAACCTGGATCTTGTCGGCATCGTACTGATCCGCCGCTTTTTTCTTGTCTTCTTCTTTGACTAATACCATACGCTATCCTTAAAATAAATGATTCATTCGGCTATTTACCTGAAAATAACTTCACGTACGATCGGCATACCGACAGCATGGTTGAGACGATCAATGATCAGGGTTTTCTGATAATACAACTCCTGCCGCCAGACGCTGTTTACTACCTGCAGGTAAAGCACTCCGTGATCGATTCGCACGGCCCTGGCCCTTTTGCAGAATTCAGATCCCATAATCTCCCCAAATTCCGCGATCACACGCTGTTCCTCCAGCCTTTTGCCCAGTCCCAGCTGATCGATCAGTTCGTTGAGGATTATGTCCAGTTTTTTCGCTTCTTTTTGCATCCTTATGCTTCCGGTATGATCTGGTTGCGGTCTATGAACCAATACCTGATTTCACGTTTCACGGTCCAGCGGGCTTTCGGTTCGGCGGAAGTGATAAAAACCTGATGAGCCTGCTCAAGATATTCAAACAGCCTCATACGCCGATGCGCGTCCAGTTCAGAAAGAACATCGTCCAGGAGCAGAATGGGTCTCTTTTCCAGATGTTCCGAAAAGTACCTGTGTTCGGCCGTTTTGAGAGCGATTGCGAATGTTTTCAGCTGTCCCTGGGAACCAACGTCCTTCAAAGGAAAGCCGTTCAGAATGAAAGCAAGATCATCTTTATGGGAACCGGCGGAAGTAGACTTTCTGAGGATATCTTTCGGCCGGTTGTTTCGCAGCATCTTAGCGAACTGCTCACGGATCCGGTCGGCCGTATACCCGGTAAATGCCGGATTTCCCTGATCATCGTCCAGGATGGTGCTCATATACCGAACCTCAACGGACTCCCCGGCAGGGACAAGAGAACCGTAAATTTCGCGGGCCATGGTTTCGTAATCAGGAATAAATTCAATACGCTTCATGATAATGCGACTGCCGATTTCAGACAATGTCAGATCCCATGAATCGAGCATATCGGGGCGAATGCGCTCCATTTGCAATATTGCATTTCTCTGGCGCAGGGCCTGGCGGTAATCCTGCAGGTCTTTCAGGTACAGCGCCGAAATCTGCGATAGAGTCTGGTCCAGAAAGCGGCGGCGGTCATAGGGCGAGCCGTTCACGATGCTGATATCGTCCGGGGATGAAACAACTGCCGGATACATCCCGAAAAGCAGCGACAACCGGTCGATTTTCTTGTTATCGACATAAACCGACTTTCCGCTTTCATTCTGAAAGGACATTCGGACACAGCTTTCCATCGGCTGTGAAGACGGCTGATCATCATGAACGAACGATCCCTCGAGGAAAAATCCTCCGGATCCGTGCTGAACGGCATGTATGTCCGCCGATGTCTTAAAACTCCCGGATAAGCAAAGAAAATGAATGGCCTCCAGCAGGGAAGTTTTTCCCTGCCCGTTGGCCCCCTGGATCACATGAATGTCTTGGGATAGTTCGAGTCCGGCCTGAGAGTAATTTCTGAATTGAGTTAACCGCAATTGCTTGATCCACATGCCTTTAATATTACTTATTGATCCGAACCGGCATGATCAGAAACATCTGATGTTCATGTTCCAGCTGGTCGATTGGCGTAATCACCCCGGCGCTGGTCGAAGTTTTGAATTCGACCCTCATTTCCTTTGTATCCACGTTGTTCAGGACCGAAAGCACAAGGTTCGAATTGTATCCGATGTTCAGAGAATCGCCATTGTATTCGACCGGTATATTCTCGGTCGCTGTGTTTCCGCCGTCTATGTCCTCTGCCGTAAGGACCAGCCCTTTGCCGCTGAACTGAAGCTGAATCTGATGCGTGATGGGATTGGAAAAAATGGAAACCCGTTTGAACGCTTCGATCAGCGTAGCCGTATCGGCGATCATATGTTTGTCATTGTCCGCCGGAATCACCCGTTCGTAATCCGGGTACGTTTCCTCCAGGATACGACTGTAAATCCTGGTGTGCCCGATATCAAACTGAACATGATGTTCACCGAAGACGATCATCGTCGTATCGCGGTTTTCCTTGGCAACCTCGTTCAGCGCTTTACTGGATACAATGATATCCATGGGTTCGACAACCGATGTTTCAAACTTTCTGTAGGATATCTTCGAAAGCCGGTGACCGTCGGTCGCGACCATTTTGAATTCGTTGCTGGTCAGTTGCATGAAAACGCCGGTCAGGGCGACGCGGAGCGGATCGGAAGATACCGCGAACACCGTTTTGCTGATCATGTGTGCGAGCTGCCTGGAATCGATTTTCATGAATCCCTTGTCGTCATCATGAGGAAGAGCCGGGTAATCGTCGTCGGATTCCCCGGAAATCCTGTAATCGCCCTTGTCGCAGCGGATGTGAAGCTTGTTCTGAGCGTCGCTTTCCAGATGCAGCGGAATATTCGGAAGGTTTTTCACCAGGTCATGAAACGGTTTGGACGGTACGGTGAGACTGCCGTCCGCCAAACCTTCGATGGCGACACGGGTTGTAATCGAAACATTCAGGTCGGAAGCGGTCAGCTGGAGGTATTCCTGGTCGGCCTGAAGACGTATGTTGCTCAGAATCGGTAAGGTGGTTTTAACCGGTACAATCCCGATGACGCGGGATAAAGCCCTGTTCAGATCAGATTGGGTCACCGTAAATTTCATAAGCCTGGCTCCTCGGTTTTTGTAGTTATTGCCAATACATTCTAACCTCTTAGTTTATAAAAAATATATCAAATTTTCAAGCAGTAATTCGGTTTTTTTCCTTATTCCCGAGGATGTTTCGTTGAATGCAGGAATATGAAAAATCGCATGAGGACATTAGCAAACTGGATTTTCACCCGGGTATGAACCGTATCGGAGGCAATAAAAAAACCGGTTTGTCATGCCGGTTTAATGTCGGTATAAAAGTTTTTGATTTGAAAACATCAATTCAGTCTACAAAACGGATTCGTCCGTCGGTTTCCTGATCGACGATTTTTCTGGATTTGATGACCGAAATGATCACATCCCTGTCAGAAATTCCGTAATCCCTGATCGGGTGATCATCTTTTTTCAGGCCGAATATGTTATCCAGCTGCTGCCCCATGTAATTGTTCATGACAATGGTATAATTCCGTGAAGGGTCGATTTCTTTGCCGCCGATTTTCATATCGATGATATCATAATTTCGGTCGGCAATTTTTTTTGCGACATAAGACATGCCGCTGACCTGGACAAATGATTCGGCATGGTGAATCGAATAATTCATCATCGGAATAAGTTGTGAGCCTTTGACAGAGATTTCGACCAGTGTGTTGTTAAAGGGATTGATTTCCCAGATGTCACGTATCCGGATCGGTCCCGCAGAAAGTTCCTTGCGTAACCCGCCGTTATTCATGAACGCGATGTCAGCTCCGGCGTATTCCCTGAAAATATCCGCCTCGAAACTTCCAAGATTGGATTCGCGGCGATCCCTGGGCATTTTCCAATCGACTTTCAGTTCTCCGATAACCATGTCAAGTTCCTTGCCGATCTGGGATTCCTGGTTCTGTACAACCGCTTCGACCGCAGAATCAGGTTTAAGGGTGAGGGATCGGGTTTCATGCAGCCGATACCGGAAACGGCTGATATTTTTTTGTTTCTTTGAATAAGTCAATTGAATTTCGCCGACAAACCGGCCCCTGGCGCCGGCCTGAACGATTTTCGTTTTACCGATGACCATTTCATTTTTCAGGACCGTGTGCGTATGTCCTCCGATGATCAGGTCAAGTTCTGGAATCTTTTTTGCCAAAACGGTGTCCTGGTCCAACCCGCAATGCGAGACCAATACCCAAAGGTTTGGCTCCCCTTCAGTCAGGCGGATGGTTCTCATAACGGACTCCACCATGTCAACGGCCGGTTTTGTGACAATGGCGGAAACATTAACGGGAAGCGACAACTTGATGAGTTCATCGGTAATGCTCCCGATGAACGCTATACGTATGCCATCGACGTCCCGGATCCAGTATGAAGGCACATAGAAAGAATCGGAATTCGCGTAAAAAATATTGGACGAAATGTAATTCAGGCTCGTTTCCCTGATCATTTCCGTAAACCGGCCGCTGCCGTAGTCGAATTCATGGTTTCCGATGGTCAGAACATCGGGCTGAATCATTTTCATCAGATCGATTTGTGACTGCCCCCGGGTGAACGATGAAATCGGACTGCCCTGAAAATCATCGCCAGCGAAAACAACCGTGGGGTTCACATTCGAGTTTTTTAATGAATCGACATAGGCTTTCAGCAGAGCCGAACCGCCGACAGTATAACCCTGGAATGAGTCATTCTTTGCCGGCCTGATCAGATAGGGCATATTGGCTGCGTGAAAATCATTCCAGTGAATAAAGCTTAAGTGCACATCGCTTTCACTTTGAGAATATCCTGAAACGGAAAAAAAGAAAATCATTCCGTAGGTCAGAAGCCATCTCCGTTTGCTTTCAAGTCTTAGTATCCACATCTTTTTCGCCGTTCGTTATATTATTATTTTTACAGTTCTTGTTTTATATATATTCCTGCCGGATGAATCATGTAAATTTATAAATTTATTGACATATCCAATACTTTGATTTACATTTACCACCGGAACAATATGTAAAAAAAAAGTTAAGATGTCAAATTTTCAGGTTAAAATTATTGTCATCGGATTATCCTTGTACGTACTTGCGGTTCTGCTGATACACCTTTTTGAATACATGTCCCTGTATCACCCGGTCCGCATGGCTTCCGAAGGATACAATTCATGGATCCTTCATGAAGATCATTACATCCAGACGGATGACGGCGTTTTAATCAATCTGTGGTTTTTTCCTTATCCGTCCTCGCAACATGTTATCCTTTTATGTCACGGCAACGGAGGCAACAATTCGCACCGCATGGAACAAATAAAGGCTCTGTACGAAAGGGCGTTTTCGGTCGCGATCTTTGATTACCGGGGTTACGGAAAAAGTTCAGGACATCCTTCGGAAAAGGGACTGTACAAAGACGGCCATGCAGCCATAAGATTCTTAACGGCAGAAAAGGGAATTCCAGCGAATAAGATCACCGTGATCGGCACTTCGCTGGGCGGAGCCGTAGCGGCTGAACTGGCTTGCCATTACCGCTTTCACGCTCTGGTCCTTGAAAGCACATTCACCTCCAAATTCGGAATGGCGGAAGTCATGCTGCCCGTTTTTCCAATGGTTTTTTTCAGCCGGAACCAGTTCAACACGCTTGAAAAAATGAGCCGCATTCAGTCCCCGGTCATGATCGTTCACGGAACCCAGGACGAAATGATCCCGTTTTCGATGAGCCGGGAGCTTTTCAGCGCCGCGCCTGAACCGAAATTTCTTTTTCCTGTTCATGGCGCACATCATAACGACTGTCTGGCCGTAGGAGGTAAGAAATATCTGGATGATTTGTCCCTGTTCGTCAATTCTTTAACCGTTCATTAATTCTGTGAAAGTCCCGATGCAATTCACACTTTCGTTTTCCCCCTTCAAAATAACCCTCTTCTGCATGCTGATTTTTTTAATTTCATGCAGTCCTCGTTTGAAAGCGCAGGAAAATATCATCTCTGCGGATACTGTCATCCGGAAAGCAAGGGAAACTTCTCTGACCGCCATAAAGCGCCTCAGAAGCTATAAAATCACGGCCTTTTCCAAGTCGTTTTTTAAGACCGGAAAACCGGGATCAAAAGAATATAAAATGAAAGGAGCAACTCTGCTTCTCACCGAACATTACTGGAAAAGCCCTGATAAATCCAAAACCATTGAAATTGCAGAACGCAGCGTTCATGGTCTGCTGACCGATGAATACGTTCCTTACCGTTTTGATTTCATCGCCGATTTCACCTCAGATCACATCACCATGGTCAACGCATCGGTACCCGGTCCTTTGTCGGAACACGCCGCCCTGTTTTATGAATTCAGCATTGAGAACAGGACTGAATTCATGAATATCCCTGTTTATCAGGTTTTAGTCACTCCGAAATCGGAACATATTCCGTTATTCAGTGGAAGACTGTTTATAGCGGATTCCGGGTTTTGTCTGATCGGGGCCGACATGACGTTCAATAAAGCGGTCAAAATCTGGCCTGATCCTGTGTCGTTCCGGATCAGGCAGACGTTTTCACACCATGAACAGGATACCTGGCTTCCGGATGAATTTGAATACTCTTACCAGCTGAACATCGACTTCATGGGTATCAGTTACAGCGGCATCTGGAGCACCATGACAAAAGTGTATTCGGCAGAAATCAATCCTCACATTCCCCCATCGGTCTTTTCCGGACCGCCTCTGGAAAAATCAAAGCTGGCCGCATATAAGGACTCGTCTTTCTGGGAACTGCATCAGATCCTGCCCCTGAGTGAACGAGAAAAGGCGGGTTTACAATTCCTGCTGAATCTCCCCAAAAACAAGAAAATCGCCCATCCCGACCCCTTCGAATGGGATGAAGTTATACATGAAAAAGATACCCGATTCGGATTCAGCCCCATGCCTGATCCGCGCTTTAACCGTGTGGAAGGCGCTTTTCTTGGCGGTATCGCCGAATTCAGGGATCTTGCACTGGGCCCTTACCTGCGAACGCTTACCCTGAAAGGCGAATACGGATACGGGTTCAGGGACAAGCGGCATAAATGGCTGGCGGGCGCGGACAAATCATTTTTCGGGAAACGCCTCGCTGCCGGAGGAAGGTATTACGATCACATTCAGCATAAGGAAAATCTTTTTACCAGCAGTCTCCTGATGAATTCACTGACGGCTCTTGGATACCGGTACGATAATTACAATTATTTTTATACCCGCGGTTATGAATTATTCCTGAAAGTGAAACCCGTATATGCGGTCGAACTGGAGGCCGTTTATACAAGACGCGATGACCGGTCGGCAAGGCAGAATTCAAAATTCGGGATTGTTCGGTTTCTTTATGAATATAAACCGGTTTATCCGGTCAATGAAGGACGATTGAGCCAGTTGTCCGTCAAGGGAAATTTCAGGATCGGAAACGGGAAAGGTATTGCGTCCCGGGAACCTTATTATTTATTCCGGGGTTCCGTGGATTACTCTTCACCCGGACGTCTTCACAGCGATTTTCATTTTTCAAAATACTATGGATCTTTGCGTTATCATATACCGACCACACGGCGGGGCTCGCTGGACGGATGTCTTTATCTTGGATACGCGACCAAATCGGTTCCGCGGCAATATGTATTCGATCTGTACGGGGGAAGCCTTCCCTATATGCTGAAAACGGCCGCTCTCGGGGAGCTGGAAGGAAATTACATGGCGGCGATGACAATCGAACACAATTTCGGAGGAGCATGGATGGAACGGACCGGACTGCCGGTCCTGAAAGAAGGCTACATTGACATGATTCCGAATGTCAGTGTCGGATATGTCAGAACATCGGCACGAACCAGCCGTTTCGTTTCTTATCCCGTCCGTGATACGAAAAAACCGCTGATTGAGCTTGGCCTTGGATTCGGCGATATCTACAGGATCGCACGGGTTGATATTGCCTGTCGTGTCAATCAGTTTAAAGCGACCGAATCGTTCTGGATCCTGACCGCATCGGCGTTTTTATTTAACGAATAACCATATTAGAATCGGGCTCATGGCATTACCGGAAAAAGATAAAATCACAAACGACACCGCCGCCCCGCACTCTGCGGACACTGAGAACAAACGCTCGAAAGATCTTGGGGAATATCTCCATCTTGACATCACCGAGGAGATGACTCCAGAGCCCGATACTCACTCCGCCGTACGCAGGACCAGGAAGAAATTCTGGCGCCGTATGCGGCTGGGAAGGAAAATACTGGTTTCACGCACTTCCGCCTTTTTCCGTGACACGAAAAAAATGGTCATTTTGTGGATAGCCATTCTGTCCCTGATCGTCACCGGCAAATTTTTAGGCTGGGATCAGGAAATCGTCGGCGGCGTGGTCGTGATCGTGGGTTTGATTTTCAGCGCGTTCTCATGGCTCGGCGCGATGATCCTGAGCGGTATTGCGCTCATTCCGTTCATCGGGGCACCGCTGGTAACGATCCTCAGTTCGTCATTATTATGGATCATCAACGGGCTTGGTTACTTTGTATCCATCGTTGCGATCAAAGCCGGCCACGGAAAAACAGTTCTGAATTACCGATTGATGGTCCTGGTCTTTCTTACCGGACTGGCCACGGGATATGTCCTTGCGAAACTGATCTGAAGTACCCGGCCCGGATTCTGCCAAAGCGTTCGCAAGACTAAAGTTTTTTCTACCCATTCCGTCATGGTTTCAGGAATAGTTCCGCCAAAAGAATGTCATCAGGCGTAGTAATTTTGATGTTCCGGTAATCACCCTCAATTATCCTGACCGGATGCCCAATCCGTTCGACCAGCATTGATTCGTCCGTACCATAAAACGCATCCTTCGTTGCTTCGCGGAATGCTTTTTCCAGCAGTGAATATTCAAAACATTGCGGCGTCTGAACCTGCCACAGATTTAAACGGTCGACCGTTTTTCCCACGAACAGGTCCGCGTTCCGGGTCTTTATCGTATCCTTTACCTGTACGGCAACAATGGCCGCCCGAAATCGGTCACACGCTTCTACCAAACAGCGGAGAATGTCTGCGGATGCCATAGGCCTGGCCGCGTCATGGATCATAACGATTCCTTCATGGTCAATTGCCTGAAACCCGTTATAAACACTGTCCTGGCGATGTTCTCCCCCCTGAACGATTTTTTTTACTTTGGAAAATCCAAATCTTCCAACGATTTCAACTTCTATATAACGGATCCGGTCTTTTTCACAAACAATAATTATTTCATCCACTATTTCAGATTGCTGGAAAGTCATCAGCGTATAATACAAAACAGGCTTCCCGTGAATATGAATGAATTGTTTCCGTACATCGCCGTAAACAGCCTGCATACGTTTTCCTGTGCCGGCCGCGGGTATGATGGCGGTTATCGATCGGTGTTTATACATGGTTTTTCCATTTTCCTGGTTAATCCGTATCGTAAATATTTTACACAGATTTAACGGGAGAATCAATATGTATAAAAATCTGTTTCTTTATTAGACAAATCTTTATATCTTAAACACAGAAAATCCCAAATCTGGATTCCCGAAAACGTTTATTAATATTTTTCACAGTTCACCTTCGTTTAGGACCAACTTATGAAAGCATTATTATGTCTGATCGCGGCAGGAGTCATGTTAACTGACGCATTCGCCCAAAGCATCGATCAAAAGCTTCTTACCGGAAAACGCTGGTACCTGTGCAGGGCCGAAAACGCTGACGGATCCACGATCAAGAACCGCAAACCGTGCGAAAAGGACAACTATTACATTTTCCTCCCGGATAAAACCTATTCACTGCAGAGCGGAGAAATCAAATGTGACGCGGGCGATGCCGAAGTCATTAAAAAAGGAAAATGGAAAATTGAGAATATGGATCTCTATATTGACGAAGTCGCCTTCGATATGGGATATTACAGCGGTTCGCCACAGATCAGCGAAGATAAAATGGTGTTGTTAGACAACCGAAAAGCTCTTTGGGTTACACTGACCTACGGCACGGACCCTGATAAATACGGATACACCAAAGAGGACAGCCCTGACGATATCGTTGTCAGCGGTGTCATCACGCTCTACGCCAACAGTAACTGCAATCTTGGAAACGAAGCCCGGGAATACCTGAAAAAAAACAAATTCAAAGTTAATGACCGATGTATCGATAACGGCAGAGCCAACGACGAAATGTACGCTTTGCTCAGAAAAGACGGCTGGGTCCAGGGTAATACGATTCAGATGCCGGTCATGGTTATCAATGATATTCTGTACTGGCGCGACCGCCATTCTGAAAAATTTCTGGAGCGCTTAAAACACGGTTCATCTGAAATAACTACCTCAACGGTTACCGGTTCAGGGCAAGGCGGTTTATCGGCAAGCGAAACGGCTCATTCCAAAGAAGACATTATCGCGAAATGGAAACAAGCCAAACCGCTTTTTAACGATTATAAGAATCTGGTTCTGGAACAACCTGTTTTACAACCGCCTTACGCATTGGGCAAGGGCAATGAGAAACATTATGAGGACGCGCTGCGGTTCCTTAATTTTATACGGTATATCGCCGGCCTTCCGGACGATCTCGAAATGGACGAAACCCTGAATAAGCGTTCACAGTCGGTCACTTTGGTCAACGCGGTGAACGGAAGCAATTCCCATAAACCCACACGGCCCGCCGGCATGGGAGACGATCTCTTTCTGCCCGCCTCCGAAGACGCCATCAAATGCAACCTGCGGATCGAATCCGTAAACGGCTGGTTCTACGGGAAAGGCAGCGCCACCGCTCAGGGTTATAATTTTCATATTTTGTCCTCGCTGATCGGCTACGCGGCTGACAATGATTCCCGCAACGTAACCCGCGTGGCGCATCGCAGGAACATGCTCCGGCCCATGCTGAAGAAAACCGGCTTCGGATATGTCAAAATCGAAGAGTCCACTGAAGACGGGACTAACACGAATTATTCCATGTTGGAATTCTCAAGCAACCATGTCGGCGACAAAAGCCGGGTAAAAGAACCGGATTATGATTTCATCCTGTGGCCTCCGAAAGGTTATTTTCCCACCGTCTTTTTCAATGACAACAAAACCGGAAGCGATTTCTATCCCTGGTCAGTCGCGATCAATAGTAAAAAACACAAGATCATCAACCCGTTGGATATCTCCGTCGAAGTCACCCGGAAAGCGGACAACGCGAAATGGGTGATCGGAAAAATTGATTATGTTGATCAGGATTCGCACGGTGAGGAAAAATCTTTTCTCCGCGTGCTCAAGGGAAATCCCTACTGGCCGGAAACCATCGTTTTTGGCCTTGATAAAAAAGCTACTTATCTTGCGAACGATCAGTACTCGGTCATCATTAAAGGTGTAAAAGATCTTACCGGCAAAGATGTCCCGATCAATTATTCCGTGGAGTTTTTCGATCTTCCATGTACGTTACTGGAATATCCTCATTTTGATTTCGAGAAAGGAAAAATAGACTATTATACTGATGAAGGTAAGAACGACAACATCTCAAAAGAAACCAAAGAAACGTTAAAAAAAGAAACGGCAGTCATTAAGAAAGATAAATCTTCAACGGCGGTAGCGACATCTGACGGATATTTCATGATTAAAAACAAGAAAGCGTATTTTACAGACGATTCGGGAGAAACGCCCTCTTTCATTGATATCATTGAAGGTTATGTCGAACAATCCAAACCCGGCGAGCTGTATTGTGAATTTGTTTTGGCGGACATACCGAAAACCTTAACCTTTAATCACAAATCTCTCGAAGCTGACCAGACTGAGTATGACTGGTCGCTGTACTTTGATATCGACGGTGACGGTGTTAATGATTATAACATAGGCGCGTACAGCGCAAAAAGCGCAGGCAGCAATGCAATTCAGCAATCCCTGTCGGAGGGCTTAATTCCTGGAATCTGGAAATGGCAGGGTGAATCCTGGATTATCGCAGACGGCATAAACGTGAATCTTTCTCAATCGGACAATTCATTAATATTCACGCTGACCGGCCTGCCTAAGGATTTCACGCTGAATGACCGTTCCAAATTCTTCATGAGGTCTTTTTATTTTCAGAACGACAAAAACGATCAGGCCCCGTAGGGTTTGAATCGCTTTCCGGTTATATTCATGAATGATTCTTCGGATTTTGTTTTTCGTGTTTCATGAAGGATAATGTTATACCGGTCAACTCACGGATGTACCGCCCGGTTTTTCTATTCTGCCCGTTGTACATATATCCGGACAGATAAAACTTTGCCGGTTGTGTGCATTTCTTAGGCTTGCATTTCCTCCCCTTTTTTTGTATCATATTCAGTTATGAACGATTTGCGTTATATCATAAAACTCGCCCACGTTCCTGGTATCGGACATGCCCGGCTTCGGACGCTGATCGGTAAATTCGGTTCCGCCGAGCAGGTTTTCCGCGCAACCATGGGGCAGTTAACCGCAACCGATGGATTCGATAAGAAAACGGCTGAGAAAATCAAATCCCATGCCGATGAACTGGAGGATATCGTTCAGGAGCAGATTGCCCTGATGGAACGCTATCACGTCAGGTGCATCACATGGCAGGACAGCGATTATCCCGGATATTTACGACAGATCTACGATCCGCCGGCATATTTTTTTGTTCGCGGGACAATGACCGAACAGGACCAATATGCGGTCGCTGTGGTCGGGACTCGCGAACCCACGCCTTACGGACGCGTCATAACCGATACCCTGTGCCGTGAACTCGCGATCCGCGGAATTACAATCATCAGCGGTCTTGCGCGCGGGATCGATACCATGGCTCATGAATCAGCCCTGCGCAGCGGCGGGCGAACCATCGCCGTACTGGGCTGCGGCGTGGACCGGATCTACCCATCATCCAATTTCAGGCTTGCGTCGGACATCATTCAGCATGGCGCTATTTTATCCGATTATCCGATGAAGACACCTCCGGATGCTGTAAACTTTCCGGGCCGCAACCGCATTATCAGCGGTCTGTCTCTCGGCACACTGGTCGTTGAGGCCGGCGAACGGAGCGGAGCGCTGATCACCGCCGGATTTGCGCTCGATCAGAACCGCGAGCTCTTCGCCGTACCCGGGCAAGCCAATGTCACACAGGCCAAAGGCACGAACCGTCTGATCAAACAGGGAGCGCAGCTGGTCGATTCGGTCGAGGACATTTTGTCCGCTTTGGATGCCAAGTTGCCGGCGTTAAAAAAAACCAGAGAATCCCCCCCGCCTTCGGAAATTCCTCCGGGGACAAAAATCATTTATGACTGTCTTTCTCCTGAACCCGTTCATATCGATGAAATTGCCCGGAAAGCAAATCTTTCTGTTTCGGACACGCTGACAAAACTTCTTAGTCTGGAACTTCTCGGCGCCGCAAAACAACTTGCCGGAAAACATTTCGTAAAATGCTGAAATAACTAACAAAGGAAAACAAACGTGTCAAAAAAGGTCCTCATTGTTGACGACGAAAACACCGTCCGGAGTCTTCTGAAGATCGTTCTGTCCAAATCGGGATTTGAACTGGATTATGCTGAAGACGGAAATCAGGCGATCGAAAAGATCGGATCTTTCGACCCGGATGTCGTAATCCTCGATACGAATATGCCCAACAAAAACGGCCTGGAAGTTTGCCGGGAAGTCAAACAGAAAAATCCGGCACGCCCAAGAATCATTTTTCATACCGGATCGCTGGAAGAGTACAAGGCGAAAGCCGAGGAAGCCGGTGCCGACGCCACTTTCGCGAAAACCGGTATGGGCGGACTCGGTAAACTGGTCGACCTTATTAATTCGTTCTAGCGCTGAATCGTTTCCGACATAGTATCGGAGAGCAAAATTCCGCTATATAAAACACAAGCCGCATACTCTTCCATCATCAAGCAAAAAAAAAGCCCCGTGAATTCTTCGCGGGGCTTTTGACTGACCAACGGTATTTAGTCTTTTTCTTTGGGAAAATAGCGCCCGTAAACGGCATCTGTGAATGTAATGGCTTCTTTCTGATACGGATTGACTTCAAGATTATAAAATGTATCTTCAATAATCGTATTGGCATCTTTCCAGGTTTTCGCAGCGTTAATGTCATTAAGCAGATTGAAAAATTCTTTGTCTTTTTTCTTGAACAGTTTTTTGATGTACACTTTCTTATCGCGGTCTTCGATAAGTTTGTAAATATCTTCCAGTACCGACGCCTGTCCCATCTGCTTGGCCATGTGATCCGCGAACAGATCCGATATCGATGGCGCTTTCTCCCCGGTTTCGGCGGGAACCGCTGCCGGCTTGGTCTCTTCTTTCACCGGTTTCTTTTCCTCCGTGACCGGTTTCTTTTCTGCCACGACAGGCTTCTTTTCTTCCTTCGCCGGAGGTTTCTCTTCCTTCACGGGAGCTTTGGTTTCCTTGGCAGGCTGCACCGGCGGAGGGGGAAGCTCAATATCATCTTCTTCCTCCTCGAAGAATGAATCAACGGATTGTTCAACCGGTTCCTCGACAAACTCCTCGATCTGGGAAACCAGAGAGGAAAGATTATCCGTTGCCACAACTTCCTTCTTTTCCTCATACGCGACGTGCGCAACTGGGGTAATTCGCTTGGTCAGATCTTCGGTCTTGATGAATTCTTCGGTTACCGGTTTCGCTTCAGCTTCTCCGCCTTCCAGGTAGGACTTGAATATGCCCTCCAGCAGGTTGACGTCTATGGGTTCAAGTTTCTTGCTGATCAGGCTTTTGATAGCGGCGGTATATTCCGTAAGATTCCGGTCCTGGTAGGCGCCGATGAGGACATCCGGTTCGACCTGGGCCGATTGTTTATCGCGTCCGAGATTCAGAAATCCGACAACCACTTTCGCGACGCTGATCGCGGTCGAAGTTTTATTCTGCCCGATCGCTTTTTCATCGAGCTGCTGAATGAAGTTCTTGAACTTCGCGCGGGATATGCTTTCCATCGGATTGGCCTGAAAATACTGCTCAAGGCCCTTGTAGTAATACTCATAATCCACGAAATATTTCATGGAATCGATCACTTCCGCGGGTGTAATAACATCGTCGTCGCGGTACACAAACTGCACCATGGTGCGCTGAGGCTGGATCAGGAAGTTGGTCTGAAGCTTGACGCCCTGCTCCAGAATCCGGACGAGCCTGGCCCGGTTAAAAATAGCGGTATTCTTCAGCACTTCATAAAGTTCATCGAATTTTTTCCGGACTTCGGGAAGATCATAGTTAAAACGCCCGGACGATAAGAACATCGAGGATTCTTCCCGGATCCATTTTTCCGATTCCCGGTCAAAGTAATTTTTTATAAAATTGGGGATGTCCCGCTGCTTGATCTCATTGAGCGTGATATTCGGCTTGGTATCCATTATCTTCTTGGTAAGATTGGCAACTATGCTGTCCGTTTCCCTGATGACCATGGAAGTGCTCCTGGGTTGATAGTTATAGGATATGAAAAACTTTTATCATAAATCAAAAAACAATTTCAAGACCTTCCTGAGCGCCGAAGCATTCCACGGCTGATTTTTTTTCTTTCAGCAGGTTTTTCACGTTCGCGACAATTTCATCGACCATGCCGTCATGATGCGAGGGATCATGATGAAATAGGACCAGTCGTTTGACGTTCGCTTTCCAAGCGATTTCGGCAACATAGTCGTAGGGAGAATGACCCCAGCCGGTTTTTTTGGAATATTCCTCCGGGGTGTACTGACAATCGTGAATCAGCAGATCGGCTTCGCGTGCGAATTCCACGACACGTAAGTTATTGGTACCGCGATATTTCATCCCTTCACACTCGGGATTTTCGGTTTTTTCTACAGGAAACGGCTCGTTGTCGCTGATATAAACGACAGACTTACCCTGCTGGTCAATCCGGTATCCGAGCGCGGTTCCCGGATGATGAAGGAACATCGTATTGATTTTCGCCCCGTAAATCTTGAATTTTCCCTCATACAGATGCTTGAACCCGATGGAGGACGGCAAATCGTTCAGTGCGACCGGGAAATATGCGCTTTTCATCTGGTCGGTGATAATTTTTTCCAGCGGGTTATCCGGTTCATCGCCCCCGCAGATCACAAATTTATTTCCGGGAAGAAAAGCAGGCACAAAAAAAGGAAATCCCTGAATATGGTCCCAATGCGTATGACTGAGAAATATGATTGCCTCAATCGGTTTTAGTCCCCGTTTTAACAGGTCATTACCCAGCATACGGAGTCCCGAGCCCGCGTCAAAGATCAGGATACTCCCGTCATCCAGGTTCAGTTCTACACAGGCAGTATTCCCGCCGTACCGGACTGTTTCGGGACCCGGCGTTGGTATGGATCCCCGGACGCCCCAGAACTTTATCTTCATCTGATTATCCGCATGTAAATAGCGCTCTTTTATTCGACAGGTAATTTACACAAAAAAAAATGTAAACCAATAAAAATTTACGGATTATTCAGCAATTCATTAATCGTGTCAATCAGTTTGTGCGACTCAATGATTTTTGAGATATAGGCATTCGCGCCAAGTTGTATGGCTTTCTTCTTATCGGTATCAAAAATCTTGGCCGAATGCACAATGATTTTTATGTCTTTAATGTCCGGTGTTTCCCTGATCTGCTTGCAGAGCGTGAAACCATCGATTTTCGGCATCATGATATCCAGGAGCACCAGATCCGGTCTCTGATTCCTTATGGCGGCTATCGCCTCGGCCGGTTCCTGACAGGCGAAGACATCAAAACCGCCGATCTGGGTCAGGATTTTATACGAAAGATGCAGTTGCTCCTCATCATCATCAATGATCAGAATTTTTTTTGGCATGGCATTATCCTGTGTGAAATGAATGGATCAATGCTCAAAGGTGATTCGAGACATTCAGACTCCGGTAGGTCCGGGCGTATTCAATATAATTGTTCGCGGATCTTTCAATTTTTAAAATTTCCTCATCCGACAGGGGCCGGACAACCCGCGCAGGAATGCCGGCAACCAGCGTGTATTCAGGAACCTCAAATCCTTCTTTCACGAGCGCTCCTGCGGCAACTATGCTGTTGGATCTCACAACCGCACGATCCAGCACACGCGCCCCGAGTCCGATCAGCGCATGGTCATGAACCGTGCACCCGTGCAGGATGGCGCCATGCCCTACCGTTATATCGCTGCCCATGATCAGCGGGTGCTTATTCAGCGTTACATGAAGAATCGCACCGTCCTGGATGTTGGTCCGGTTGCCGATGCGGACATAATTTACGTCCCCGCGTATGACCGCGTTGAACCACACGGTGCAATCTTCCCCGAACTCCACATCACCCACAACGACGGCGCCGTGCGCGATAAACACGGAGGAAGGAATCACCGGCTTTTTTGAAAGATACTGGCTAATCATAAATCTTTCGTTATTTCGATAATATACCTTACTGTAGAACGAATATCAACTAAAAATGTTGTTCATTTTAAAAGAATCAAATCTGATTCATTGATCCGATATCCGTTCTTTCAGGAAGAAGCGAACGGAAACCAAACTGCCGAACCATCCGAGGATAATCCCGGCTACGATGAGAACAACCGGTATGCGCAGGTCAAGATGAATACCCGTCAGCACAAATTCTTTCGCAATATGATATATTCCAAAGGCCATCCCCGAGGCTAATGTGCCCCCCAGCAATCCCTGGACAATCCCTTCGACAATGAAGGGTGCGGAGATAAACCGGTTGGTCGCACCCACGAGTTTCATCGTTCGGATCAGGTCCCGCTTGGAAAAAATGCTGAGCTTGATGGTATTGGATATCAGAAAGACAGCAACCACCGCCGTCGCCAGCCCGATGTACAGGCTGATCCGTTGATACATACCGATCCGCTCGTCCAGTGCCTTTAGCAGCTCTTTCTGGTAATTCACCTCTTCAACCCCTTCAATAGCCTCGATCGCCGGCGCGATACGGGAAAGCGCCTCATGGGTCCGGTATTCCTCTTTCAGTTTGATCTTATAGGAAGCCGGAAGAGGATTCTGCTGCACAAGGTCAAAAATATCCTGTTCGCCCATGACAGATTTCAATATCCGCGCAGCCTCTTCTTTCGATACGTACTGCACCGAAGCCACTCCGTCGATACCGGAAATCCGTTCCCCGATTTTGCGGTTCTGCTTATCAGATAAGGATTTGTCGAGATACGCCTCCAGTTCCACACGGCTTCGGATATCCCCGATAAGGAATGAAATATTGGACGATACGATCAGAAAAAGACTCAGCAGGCTGAGCGCAAGTGCAATGGTCACGACGGATACAAAACTGGATAGCGCGGCCCTGGACAAACCGTTGAAACCCTCCCGGATGAAATACCCTGTCTTCACAGATAGCCTCGTTGTACCGGATTATTTTAAAATCGCCCGCAGTAAATTAAGGAATTCACGGCCGTCGTTCTGAACAAGCCGCCAGTTGCGATACGCCGCCTTAAAGGACGGATTGATATCGGATGCTTTTTTGAACTGGCCCGCGGCTTTCAGGAAAAGGTTGCGGCACTGCACCAGGTAAACCAGTCCCAGCGTGTTGTGTACATCGGCGAAATTCGGGTTTTTCAGGATGACTTTTTCAAGCTGCTGCTGATACTTGTAAAGGATTTTTTCATCCTTGCCCGCCCCGCCGAACAAAAACTTAAGGTAAAAGGTGTGCATCATCTCATCAATGGAAACTTTCCTCGCCAGTTCCCTGATCTCCGTCATACTTTTAATGGCTTTGGAGAGTTCATCCCCTTCAGTCTCAGCGATTGCCTGCCTGACCAGGTTCTGCAGTGCTGTATCCTCTTCTGAAGAAGGAGCCAGAGACTGGTACATGTGCAAATGTTCAAGCGCTTTTTTCTTACGGATCGATAACGGACCCAGCATCGTCTGTTCGGGTTCGTGAATGGATGATTCTACCATTGCTGTTGCCTGATAGAGAAGTACTTCCGAGTACTTCGGATTGATTTCAAGAGCGCTCTGGAATGCTGCAACGGCTTCCACGTAGTTCCTCATGCCGTAAAAGACAATACCTGTGTGAAATTTGATATCGGCGTAATTCGGAGCCATTTCTCCCGCCTGCTTCAGGTATTCCATGGCTTTCTCATAATCTTTTTTCTGGATATAGGCAAGGCCCAGGTTACGGACGGCGTCAACCATATCCGGCTGATAGGACAGGGCCTGCGTGAACTCAGCAACGGCCTCGTCAGTCATTCCGCGGTGCAGAAAGACCAGTCCCATTTTATTGGAGGATACCGGGTGTTTGATGGACTGTACTTTTTCTCGGATAATATAGAGCAGTTCAATCTCCCACCCTACTTCCTGGTGAAACGCGTTCATGTAATCCTTGAATTCCTCCGGCGTAATCGCAGAACCTGTACGGTTTTCCATTTTTGTCCGTTCAACGAAAATAACCCTTCCCGTTTCCCAGATTTCCGACTTGATGCTCAGGTGCCCGAAATTACCGGCGGTCTGAATGTGATACATTTTCCCGCCCGCAAAAACGTTACTATTAATCCCGATCTGTTCCATTTTTCATCCCTGTAAAATTTCCTTTATTCCTTAACGCATATGGCGCAGAATAAATCCCATGAATTTCATTGGAAAATTATAATTTATTTATTATTAATTATCAAAGCTTTTATTTAAACCGTTTAAATAAGGGAAGTCAATAAAATTGAACCCGGAAGATTTGGAAATATGGATGACCTATGCGCTCAGGGAAGCCGAACAGGCATACCGGCAGAATGAAGTTCCGGTAGGGGCAGTGATCGTCCATGAAAACCGGATTATCGGGCGGGGATATAATCAGATTGAAACGCTCGGTGACCCGACCGCGCACGCGGAAATGATAGCGATCACCGCCGCGGTTGCGACCCTTGGAATCAAATGGCTGAACGGGGCGACTTTATATGTGACCATCGAGCCCTGCGCGATGTGCGCAGGAGCGATCGTGCTCGCGCGGCTTGACCGGATCGTATTCGGCGCACGGGACCTGAAATCCGGGGCCTGCGCATCTTTATACCAGATTCCCCGCGATCATCGTCTCAATCACCAGACCGACGTAATTGCGGGTGTCCGGGAAGAGGAGTGTTCTTTTCTGCTGAAAAACTTCTTCCAGACTTTGCGGCAAAAGAATTGAAATCTTGATACATTCGACTTTCATTTTTTCTGCCGTTACATTTATGGTTTTTTTCTCTTCAATCACCGGCTGAATGTACGTTCGACAGAAATCTCTCATTTTTAATTTTAGGTTGCGCAAGGGTCATCTTTTTTAAGAGGCCGATTTCCGGCCGATGACTGTAAATCATTTCATTCAACCCTTGCGGATATAATAATTGTTTTATATGTTGCCTTTACTTAAACATGCAAGGAGTCACCATGATGAAACATTGGCTGTTGTTTGCTGTCCTTGTTACAATATTTTCGGGCTGCCGCGGGCCTCAAAACCCGGAAAGCAAACCCGATATTGTTTCCGATGATCTTAAATTCCATTTATCTTACCTGGCGTCGGATGAACTGGAAGGCCGCGGTTCCGGCACGAAGGGCGATTCCCTGGCGGCGGTGCACATTGCTGACGCGTTCCGTGAATACGGACTCACTCCCAAAGGCGAGTCAGGTTATTTTCAGAGGTTTGAAATCACGAATGATGTGATTGCCGACAGTTCAAACGTCCTGAAGTCCGGTGATGCGGTTTATCAGTTAAAATCCGATTTTATACCGTATTCATTTTCATCGAACGACACGGTTGAAGCGCAGGTTGTTTTCGCGGGTTACGGGATTGATGCACCCGAACAAAAATACAACGATTATCAGAACCTTGACATCAAGGGAAAAATCGTACTGATCCTGCGTAACGGACCTGACGGAGACGACCGTAAATCGCCGTTCAGCAATCAAACGCCCGTCCGCCGGAAGGCCGGGGTGGCCGCTGAAAAGGGAGCCGCCGCGGTACTGATCACTACGGGTTTCCTTGACGGAGACGACGATCTGCCGGCGCTGCGATATGATATGACGTCCGGGGATTACGGTATTCCCGTGTTTTCTGTCAAACGCGACATCGCGATGAAGATGATGAATATCGGAGCTGAAGAATTTAAAAAGCTACAAACCCAGCTGAATAAAAGGAAACCCGTCAGCCCTCTCGCTTCACAGAAGCCGGTATTTCTGCAATCAAGAATAATTTTTAAGCGATCAACTACATCCAACGTGATCGGGTTTCTCGAGGGAACCGATTCCGAACTGAAATCTGAAATCATTGTAGTCGGCGCGCATTACGATCATCTCGGCTGGGGCGGCGTCAACTCCACGTACCGCGGGGAGCCGGCGATCCACAACGGCGCCGATGATAACGCTTCCGGAACCTCGTCCGTCCTGGAAATCGCGCAGAAATCGGCTTCCGTGAAATCGACTTTTAAACGAAGCGTCTTATTCATCGCTTTCGCGGCGGAAGAAATCGGCCTGCTCGGCTCGAAGCACTTTCTGGAACATCCCGCCATCGAAGTCAAAAACATTGCCGCGATGATCAACCTCGACATGGTCGGCCGCCTGAAAGAAAATAAGCTGATCGTGTACGGCATGGGGACTTCCAAAAATTTCGCGGACATGGTAAAAGAAAAAAACAAACCCTACAGCCTTGATCTCACATTACGCAATGAAGGAGACGGCCCGAGCGACGTCGCCGAATTCTACCGAAAAGATATTCCCGTACTCTATTTCTTCACGAACGTACACGACGATTACCATAAACCGTCCGATGATGCGGATAAAATCAATTTTGAGGGACAGGAAAAAATCACAAACATGGTTTTTGACTGTCTCGCGGAATTAGTCAATCTTGACAAGCGGCCGGAATTCACTAAAGTCAAAGGTGAAACCAACATACGACCGATGGGATTCCGCGTCACGCTGGGCATCGTACCGAACATGGCCGAAAGCGGCGAGGGACTGAAAGTCGACGGGGTCAATCCCGGCGGAGCCGCGGATAAAGCTGGAATACAGAAAGGCGACATCATCGTCAAATTCGGAGCACGCGTGATCAAAAATATTTACGACTACACCTATTCCCTCGGAGATCATAAACCCGGCGACAAAGTCGATATCATCGTAAAGCGGAGCGGAAAAGAAATCACGCTCAAGGCTGAAATGCAGAAATCCAAACGGAGGGAATAATTCTTCATTCATATAAAACACTATGACTGATCAAAAACAAAACTTGACCGGTTTCCGTCTGCGGTTTCATGAAACGCTGTTTGAATCAGAATCGCGAATGGGAAAGATATTCCATATCGCGCTGATCTGGGCAATCATTTTCAGCACGCTTTGCGTGATCTTGGAAAGCGTAGAATCGGTCCGGAACATTGCCGGCGATGCTCTCATATTCCTCGAATGGCTGTTTACGGTTCTTTTTACGATCGAATACGGTCTTCGGATTTATAGTGTTCGTATGCCCCGGCGTTATATGACGAGCTTTTACGGCTTGATCGACCTCATGGCGATTCTTCCGACTTATCTGAGTATTTTGCTTCCCGGCTTTAATGTTTTTCTGATCGCGAGAACGTTACGGCTGTTGCGTATTTTCCGCATCTTCAAAATGGTGCCTTATCTGCAGGACGCGCATATTCTCGTGGAAGCCCTGAAAACAAGCAAACGCAAGATTTTTCTTTTTGTGTACTCCCTGATTGTCCTGGCCATGATCATGGGCAGCTTGATGTACGTGATTGAGGGTGATGAACACGGCTTCACGAGCATACCAAAATCCATGTACTGGTCGGTCGTCACCATGACTACGGTGGGCTACGGCGATATAACGCCGAAAACGACGCCCGGGCAATTCATCGCTGTTCTCCTGATGCTGATGGGATACGGCATTTTCGCCGTTCCGACGGGCATTTATTCTGTGGAGCTCGCGCGGACCATGAAAGCATTGACCAGCACGAAAGCGTGCAATGACTGCGGCAAACAGGGACACGATACCGATGCGGAATTCTGCAAATTCTGCGGCGGAAAATTATGATTTACTTTTTTTAGTAACAGGGATTGATCATTGTTCTTTGAAAATATTCAGGCAGACCGGGTAATCGTCCTGATGGCTGTAAAAGGCCGCCGGGAAGGAAAGTCCGAACTCCGCAAGGCTCGGCGCCGTCAGAGAAACGAGGTATCGTTTCAATGACGGGTGTCGCCGCTGAGAAGCGCCGGCAACGGAAAGTGGAACAGAAAACATACCGTCCCGGTAATCCGGTAACGGATACCGGGATAAGGGTGAAATCGTGCGGTAAGAGCGCACGCCCCGGCGGAGCAATCCGCCGGGATGCTAAACCCCGCCGGGAGCAAGATCAAATAGGAAGCCGTTCCCCCGACTTGTCGGGGGAAAAGGATCGCCTATCCGATTCGAAAGGGCGACTTCGGGTAGATCGCACCTCGTTCGGTTCCGTACCTTTTGATACGGCGTCAGAACGGCGTCCGGTTCCGGTTCCCCGGAACTGGAAGATGAATGATTACCGTCCCTTCACCGGGAAACAGAATTCGGCTTACGGTCTGTCTGATTTTTTTTATATTTTATAAATAATATTACTTCGAATCATTATACATCTGCATCGACCAAGCTTCAAATGACGGGGCATGGAATTACGCTCTCAATCTTCCTGTCATAGAAGCGGAGATTTATTGTTTAAATAGCAGCAGTACTTTCGCGTATTTACCGGGTTCTCCACCGATCGAAATCGTCGCGTCGTAAGGCTTGAGCGCGTCAATCACCTGTTCGCTGACCGGGGCGAATTCCGTATGCGAAGTAAACGCCGTGAACGCGAGCATGTATCCCCCGCTTCCCGCGTTCAGTGTGATCTGCATCGGCTGGTCGGTCAGCTGGCTGATATAATTAATCGCGTAATTCAGGACTTTGACGAGCGGTTTATAATCCTCGACTTCGATACGGCAGTCAAATTCCAGTGAAAGATTGGCGTTCATGTTTTTCTTCTCTTTGATCATCATGACCAAATCCCGCAAATCGATCAATTCTTTTTCCATTTTATCTTCTTTGGTTTGTGACGTGTCTTATTATTATTAATATATACAATTTTTTCAAATAAAGCATAAAATTGTCATAAAAACTTATGCTTCATAGTTGAAATAAATGAAATCAAAAAATCGATTGCTTTCGACTTGTTGGTTTGATACCTTATCATGGATATTTGTTAATTGCGATTAAAGGAGGATAATATGAATACAACGATTCATGATTTTCTGGGCGCAAGGAAACAAGATGTTCACTGGGAAAGGATTTTATTTCTGTTTTTTTCCTTGTTTATTGCCGATTACCTTTTTTTAATTGTATCACCTTCACTGGAAAATTCTTCGGAAACCGGTTACAGTATTGAATTATTTGATGTATATCCTGCTTATGTTTTTTTTCGGTGGATAATCAGCGGGCTTTTTTTTTCATTTATCGCTTTTGCTTTGTTTCGACTCAGTTCTGTTTCTTGGATTGCGATAATTTCTACCGGATTTTCATACGCTGTGTTAAATACTGTCATTCAGCAATTTCTGATGCCGGTCTTTTTTCATTCCCACATCATGCCGGCAGAAAATCTGTTGGAATTCCAAACTATTCTGAACTGGTTTATTGCGCCGGGCTTGTATTACATCATTTTTTTGGGTTCTATTGCTCTTACACTAAGGTTTAATAAATCGCTTTGGCTGGTTTTTCTTGTTGCTTTCGTTGGCGGCGCTGTTTGTAATGCGTTGGTAAGAGAAGTCCTGCTGCAATTGACCGAGATGAAATCCGATGATTTGTTTTCAAAATTATTCTGGGGTATTCTTTCGACGGTAACAATGGGAATTGCCGCTCTGATCTATTCGGCCGGCTGGTATGCCTCAGGAACTTCTGGGCCGCAATTTTCGGACAAGAAAGAGGTGTTGTCAAAAAGTTTTCATACATTATCGATAACCGTGCTTTACGGCGTCCCGATTTTGATATCCGCAGCTATCATTGTTCTGTTCACGCTTAAAAAATGGGGAAAGGACGATACCACAGCAATCTTCTTCATACTCGCAATTGCTTTATTATTTCTTTTTGCCGGAATGATCATCGTCATCAATATGATTTATAAAATGTGGACTGTGATACAGGACGGACATGCAAGAATGACGCCCGGCCAAGCGGTCGGCCTTTTATTCGTTCCTGTATTCAATATTTATTGGGGGTATCAGGTATATGTGGGTTTTGCTGATGATTTTAACACTTATATTCAAAGAAACTCAATCAACTCTAAACCTTTACCAAAAGGTTTATTTGTAACTGCTTATATTTTAATGATCGCTTCTACACTGCCGTTCTTGTTTGTTCTCGCGCCCGTGATTTTAATTCTCTTCATTATTATGATTTCAAAAATTTGCGACGCGGTTAACGTTTTAGAACCAAAAAATTAAATTAATTCCCAAAATTTATAACATCATCAGAGAAAGTACTATGAACACTTGTAGTCATTGCAAAAGCGGCGAAATCATTGAGCGGCTGAGTTTTCATTTGCCCGGTTCGGCTTATGGATTCCTGAGTTATAAAAACAAGGAAAAACAATGGACATGGGATACGGAACCACTACTGGCGGATTTATGTAAGTCTTGCGGGACGATCATCCGTTTGTACGTTGAGAATACGGATCATCCCGTCTGGAATACCGCTGAATATAAAAAAAAGTTATAACTTGAAATTTATTTCATTCCTCTACATTATGCTAATTTGCGGGTTCACTCATGTTGATTTCAATTGCTTTTACATTAATTTCGCTTTTCCAGCAGAGTGATTCGGCTGTAACTTATTCCATGCCGGTTGACAAAAACGGACGGATCGCCTCTCTTCAGCTTTTTTCCGACTCGACGTTTTCATTTTACGCGCGGTCGTATGAGGTGAAAAGTAAATCCGAGTGGTTTACCATACATACGACCTTAAATGGAACCAGCCTGAAATCCGGTTCGAAAATCGTCTTTGAATTCACCGGACAGGAAACCCGGAAATATAAATTCATCACTCATTCCGCCCCGAATGGGTTTGAACGAAAGAAGATCAGCGGCTCGCAGGTCTGTTCCGTGAAAACATACGGCAACAGGGAATTCATTCAATTCAGTCTTTCGGGTGATACATATCCCATGAGCCGTTCGAAGTTCGTCGATTCATCGCTTGCGGGTTTTACCGGATATTTCACGACGGAACTCCCTGCGACCATGGATCAATCCACGAACAATGAAACGAAATCCGTGTATTCGCTGTATCTCGCGCCTTGTGCTTTTTACAACTCTTTCGGGCAGGGACATTTTTTTTGCCTGGAGTTCTCATATCATGATTTCGAAGGCGGAAGCATGCTTTGTAACATCGAGGGTACTTATACAATGTGCGACGGCAAATTGCGTCTCACTTCTGTTGTAAACGCAGAACAGAACGATGCCCCGCTCTCCGGGATGACGAAAAAATCGCTGACCTTTACTCAAGAAGTCATCGAAATTGAATGGAACGGATCCTCTGGCAATGAAATTCTTCTGAACCGTTCAGGCATTCATCAACTTTTTATCAAAAAGAGATAGTTCCTGCTTCAACTCAAGGCAATAAAAAATCCATTGATTCTTTTCACCATAATAAATACACTACCGTAGTAAAAAAATGGAAATCATCAACCTCAACGAGATTTTTCCCATGAAACCAAAAATCCTGCTGACCCTGTTCATATCGGCGCTCAGCCTGAATCTTGTGCACGGACAGAATGACTCCTTCGGTATTCTGAAATCCATCACCGACAAAAATTACCCCAAAGCCGACGCCGTCGTTGCTTATGACAGTATGACCGTGGACGTTCAGCCCACCGGCCTGACGTATGTGACGATCCGCAAACTCACGAAGATCATGACCGTCAGCGGCGCGGAACAAAATAAGATTGTTAAATTCGATTACGACCCTCTCTCCGCGTACGTTAAAATATTGACAGCGGTGATTGTCCGCAAAAACGGAACCGTGGAGGAACTTGATTCATCCCGCGTCATCGATATTCCCGCGCCCGCACGCGCCATATACTGGGGCGCACGGCAGGTGATCATCAATTTCGGCCGGCTCGAACCCGGCGACGCCATCGAAACCGTCGCGTTCCGCAAAGGCTTTACCTACGCGCTTCTGCAGAATCCTGACGACGACGATAAATTCATTCCGCCTATGAAAGGCCATTTCTACGACATCGTCGAATTCTGGAGTGCACTGCCCGTCAAAAACAAAGTGTACCGGCTTTATCTTCCCGTGACGATGGACCTTCAGTATGAGTTCTACAACAGCCCCGCGTATTCATTCGCGCATTTCGTGACCGACGACAAATGCGAAGTCGTATACGTCGAACCGACTAAAACCATCAAAGCCGCCAAAGCGCCGGTCAAAGATTTTACCCAACCTAAAGGCAAAAAAATCTACCAGTGGCAGATGTCCGATATTCAGCCGTTCAGACGCGAACGCAATATGGTCGCGCTCTCCGATGTTGCGCCGAAACTGCTGTTATCCACCACGAAAACATGGTATGAAAAAGCCGTCTGGTTTCATAAAGTCAACGAGGATTTCGGAAGTTTTGATTATGACAAAACCATTAAAGACAAAACGAGCGAGGTGCTGAAAGTCGCGAAAAATGAAATGGACAGCATTTCCGTCCTGACGCACTGGGTGGCCGAGGAAATACGTTATTCGGGCATCTCCATGGGTGAAGGCGAAGGTTTTACCCTTCATAAAGGGACGATGACGTACACCGACCGGTGCGGCGTCTGCAAGGACAAAGCCGGCATGCTGATCACGATGCTCCGCGCGGCGGGATTCGAATCCTACGCGGCTATGACCATGGCGGGCTCGCGCATCGACCGTATCCCCGCGGATCAGTTCAATCACAGCATCACCGTCGTGAAACTCCGGAGCGGGGAATGGATGCTGCTCGATCCCACCTGGGTGCCCGGCGTTCGCGAGTTGTGGTCGAGCGCGGAACAGCAACAGGGATTCCTGATGGGCATTCCCGGCGGATCGGATTTAATGTACACGCCGATTTCACCTGCCGGAAATCACTGCTGGAAATTTAACGCGAAGTCGTCGCTTGACGACAAAGGGACGCTCACCGCAACGATCACGCTAGAAGCCGAGGGCCAGTCGGACGCGGGCATACGCCGCGTGTTCCAGCGGTCGTATTTGAACTCGCATAAGGATTATTTCCGGAACCTTGTCACGGCGATGTATCCTTCGGCGGAAATCAAGGACTATTCCTGCAGCGATCCCTACGATTTATCCGTTCCCATGCGCATGACCATGAACATTACCGTTCCCTCGTTCGCTTCGATTTCTGGAAATACAATGATCTTCAGGCTGGTTACCGCCGCAAATCCGTTCAATGACGGCACAAACGCTTTCGAACTGACGATCGACACTTCGTTGCAAAACCGCCAGCACGGCTTCACAACCCGTTGTTCCAAACTCGCGGAATTCAACGAAACCCTGACGCTACCTGACGGTTACAATATGAAGTGGAAACCCTCTTTCAATGCAGTAAAAAACCAAGCCGCGGAATTTGACGCGGCATACACCCTGGACGGACGGCAACTGAAACTGAAAGCGAGTCATACCCTGCACAAACGGGTTTACGAATCATCCGACTGGCCGGGTTTCAAAGCCGCATTGACCGAACGGCATAAATTAATCCAATCCAACATCATTCTTCAAAAGTAGGAATTCCCTCATGAACACTTTTCTCAAATATATCACTGCATCCCTGTTCCTGGGGACATTCAGTCTGTCCGCTCAGACAACCTACTCCGAAGATAACTCCGACGCGGTGTATGAACATATCTTCCATGAATATACGCTGAACAAGGATGAATCGGTCACGTACCGGTACGCCCATCATCTGCGGCTGAAAACATCGTTCGCTTTCACGCGGCAGTACGGCGAATCCTTCGTTATCTACAACCCTCAATTCCAGAAGCTGAACATTTTGAAATCGGAAACGAAAATGGCGGACGGCACAAAAATCGAATCCCCGCCGAACGCCTTCAACGAGGTTCTTCCGCAATTCGCCGCTGATGCCGCTCCCTATATGCATTTACGCGAAATGGTCGTGACGCATACCGGCATCGAGAAAGACGCCGTCGTCCATTTTGCCTACACGATCGATACGAAAAAAGGGTATTTTCCCGGGCTCACGGGAAAAGTATTGCTGGCCGACCGCTGCCCGGTTAAAAAATTATCCGTCATTATCAATGTTCCCTCCGGGAAAACGCTGAAATTCTCGTCAACGTTCGGCGAATTCAAACCCGAGATACGCAAAGACGGAAAAATGACCGTCTATACCTGGCTCATTGAGAACGTACCGATGATCGCGGTTGAACAGGGACAACCCGCGCTGGACTGCATCGCACCCGCTCTCATTTTCAGCACAAGCGATCCGAAAACCAATTGCAGGCACATCATTCCCGATGAAAAGAAATATTATCAGGTACCTGAATCCCTGAAAAACCAGATTCAGGATCTCGTTAAGGACAAAACCGAACTTCGCCATAAAGTCATTGCCATCGCTGATTTTATCCGTACATCCGCGGGAACAATGACGGCCGATCTAAACATACTCGGTTACCGCGCGATGACCGCGGAGAAGACGTTCTCCAATAATGTGGGTTCGCAACTCGACAAAGCCATACTGTTGGCCGCTGCGTACCGTTCCGCAGGATTCGACGCCGAGCCGGTTCTGGTATCTAATTTTATCAATGTGGTTAATGATTTTTCTTTCCTCCCGATGTACAACCCCGTTCTTGTCCGCGTGAAAGGATTTGACGGATGGATTGATCCCGTGAATCCGCAAAATACAACTATTCCCGCCGCGCTGAACGGATACCCATGCGTTATCCTGAAAAGCAATCCGGATGTCGCTCTGATTGGAAATGAATCTTTGCCCAATCGATTCAATTTTGATGGTACGCTCACCATCAGTGATCAGTTTAAAATCGACGGTAAGGGAACCGTTGAAAATGACGGATTCATGCGGTTCAACATGAACGAAAGCGGATTCAAACCTTTTGTGGACAATCTGCTGGCGGCGTCCTCCGTCAAACATGTCATGGGAAAATCCATTGAATGGACCGGCGAACTTACAGGGAACCTTTCCGGCGATGCCTCAGGAAAGTTTTTTGTGCTGGAATTGCCCAAAGGCATATTTGAATCCTGGCGTATTCCCCTTCAGACAACAGCACGAACAACCCCAATACATTTGCCACATGCCATCGAAGAATCCTATGTATGGCACATTGACATCCCGGAAAACCTGAAATTCAGCCAAAAGCTTGTCGAAATGAAAATCGAACATGAAGTGGGTTCAGTGAAAATCCGCACCGGTCTGAGCGGTCATACACTGACCGTGGAACGCATTCTGTCGGTTAACCGAAACATCATCGGCGCTTCAGATTATCCAAAGCTTGCTGAACTGATCCGGACCTGGAGAAATCCGCAGGGTTTTGTTTTTTATTTTGAGTGAACATTCCCGAGCAGATAGAATCACAGCCGGTCATCCGGAACATGATCATATCTTCCGTTGCGGAATAAGAATTTGCTCATCAATCCATTCCCCAAATTCAGGCAATATCTTTATAATTTGTAAACCCGTAAATCCCTGAAGAAATGACATTTTTCGAAATCGGCCCCAAAACGGATTTTTCAACCTGACCATAATCTTATGGACTGGTCCGTTCAGCAAAGTGATATGTGAATGTTCAGGAAAAATCTCCTGAATTGATACTTTTGGCGCGATCGTTTGAATTCTTTTATTCGTAATCCACACAATGCCCGACAAACAGGATTTGTTCCAACAGATCCATGATACGCTCAAACCCTCAGAGGGATTTCTCATTACCCAGCCCAAGGAACATGTTTTAGACGATGAATTCGATTCTTCATAAACCGGATCAAACAGGCCATTTCAAAGAAAAAGAAAGATAGATTATTCTATTCCAACCATCACGGAATTCTTGTAAAAACGATTGAATCATGATGTACAGGGGCTTCAATGAAAGAATTTATGTAAGTTTTTATTTACAATTTCGCAATATATTTGAACTATTTTGCGCATAATAAAATATGACTATCTTTTTATCTGCAAAATAAATTTGAGTTTAAAATTTGATCCAATACTTTATTCGAATGCCTTTTTAAATGTATTTATTTAATCAGTTAATTAAAATTTTCTGTTTTTTATCACCTTGTTTAATTGATTAAAAACAACATTTGTTGCTATTATAAGGCGAATTTGCGAATTTGTTTACAATAATAGTGAATATCTGATTTTTGTGTTACAAAAAATTTACATTACTGAAAATGAAAAGAATAATTAAACCTTTATTTTACAATAATATTGATTTATCATTTTTTTGGTATATCATTTGTCATATTATATTTTTTGATTTTTTAACTTTACCGGGAGAATGCTATGAAAAGAAACTTACTGAAACTATTGGTTGCGGGATTATTTTTCGCGATGATAGTGATCAATTCCTGCGAGCAGATGCCGACAGAATATGATGATCAAACGAATGGAGGAGGGTATACTTCATTTGAAAAGGTGACCATATCCGAAGGTTTTGAAACCGGAACAAAAACAAGTTATACAGCTGCGGACGTAACCCTTGGATCCGGCACATGGAATTTAAATGAAGCTTTGATTGGTAATTCCACCAGCGACCGGAAAAGCGGCACAAAAAGCGCCCGCGTGCGAAATACCGGAAAACTAACCATGAAATTCGACCGCACCGATGGTATCAGCACCGTCACTATCAAACACGCGAAATACGGCACAGACGGCAATACCAGCTGGCAGTTGTGGTATTCAACCAACAGCGGCAGTTCCTGGATCCAGACCGGTTCAACCATCACGACATCATCCACGACACTGCAGACCGCTTCTTTCACCATCAATAAAACAGGAAATGTCCGGCTAGAAATCCGGAAGACAAGTTCGGATTCCTACCGCACCAACTTTGATGACATCGTTGTCAACGATTATGCCGGCGGCGGCGGCGGCGGTAACACGGAAACCGAATCGAACAACACTTCAGCCACGGCCAACGCGATTAATGTTTTCCCGACAACCCTGACGGGTTATATCAGCGCGACGTCCGATATCGATTATTTCAAAATCACCACGACAGCAGGACAGACGGTTACGATCGGACTTACGATCCCCTCTTCGGTGGACTATGACATTTACCTGCAAAACAGCTCGCTGATTAATGTCGCTTCTTCCGAAAACGGAACCGGCGCCAGCGAATCAATCAACTATTCCGTTACGACGGCTGGTACATATTATATTAAAATTATTTCGTATTCCGGATCGAGTACGACGTCCACCTATTCCCTGACGGCCAGTGTAACCGGCGGGGGCGGCGGCGGTTCCACCAGCGTGCATTTGACTTTAGGAAATCCGAGCGGCGCTGTCACGAATACAACCTATACGACTAATTATCTCATGGAAAAAACCCAGTACTGCCTGTCCTACAATAAAGACCGCGCCACGCCGAACTGGACGGCTTGGCATCTGAACAGCACATGGCTGGGATCGACAGCCCGTCAGGATGATTTCCGCGCCGATGCTACGCTTCCCTCCGGATGGTATCAGGTTGGCGGATCAAGCTACAGCGGCAGCGGCTTCGACCGCGGCCATATGTGCCCTTCCGCCGACCGTACGAAAACCGTCGCCGATAATTCATCGACTTTCCTCATGACCAACATGGTTCCGCAGGCCCCGAATAATAACCAGGGTCCCTGGGCCAGACTGGAAGACTATTGCCGGACGCTGGTCAGTCAGGGCAAGGAACTTTATATCTATTCCGGTGCGTATGGTGTACAGTCCAGAATTAACAATAACAATATCGTCGTCCCGACCAATACATGGAAAGTGATTGTCGTACTGGACGAAGGAACCAATGATGTCACGCGCGTCTCCACATCCACACGTGTCATCGCCGTAAACATGACCAATTACAACAGCCAGATATCGATGAGCGCCGACTGGAAATCATTCCGCGTCAGCGTTGATTCCATCGAATCCATTACCGGTTATGATTTTCTGTCCAATGTTTCGACGTCCATCCAAAGCGCTATTGAAAGCACGGTTGATAATCTGTAATCATCAATCTGAATATTTAAAAAAAGCCCGCGTTGATCAGCGGGTTTTTTTTTTTTGATTTTTCACTTGTTTGAGGTATATTGGATTTATGGAAATTTTCGGAAAAAGCCCGATTCATCCCGTATTACTGATTATCGGAAAATTATGTTTTGTTATCTGCATCGGCTGCATCGGCTTGCAAATTTTCCAGCCGGGTACAACTTTGATTCATCATCCGGTGTTAGAATTTGTATCGTCATTTCTTATCGGATTCGGCTCCGTTATCGGACTTGTCAGTTTGTTTCATCTCGGACAATCCCTGAAAGTCGGGCTTCCGGAAACTCAAACTGAATTAAAAACGAAAGGGCTGTATTGTTTCAGCCGTAATCCCATTTATCTCGGTTTTTTCATGGTCTGCATCGGCGCCTGCCTGTTTTGTTTTCATCCTGTAACATGGGGGTCTGCGGTTACCGCCATGATCATCCATCACAGGGTCATCCTGAAAGAAGAAGAATTTCTTTCCGAAAGGTTCGGCGATCTGTGGACAGAATACAAAAATAAAGTCCGGCGGTATTTATAAATTTTAACGCCGGCCATTCCGTCAGCTGCCGGTCACACCCATGGAAAATTTTACACGGCAAATCCTTCGGATCATCCGAAAAATCAGAAGAGGGAAAGTCATGACCTACGGACAAGTCGCCGCGTTGGCCGGTAACGCGGGAGGAGCCCGCCAGGTGGCAAGGATTCTCCATTCCATGTCATCAAAATATAACCTTCCCTGGCACCGCGTGATCAGTTCAAAAGGTACGATATCCATCAGGGACCCCGAAGGCGCCCTGATGCAGAAAGTCCTGCTGGAAAAAGAAGGCGTCCGGTTTTCCGGCGACCGCACAGTCAGCCTGTCCCAATATCGAGATAAGGGCAGTCGCAGTCCCGATCATGAAAAATAATTTGTTTTGTTTTAAGAATTATTTCTTTACTTTCCGTGACATACAAACGGTTTTCGTATGAAGTTACATCACAAATTCTTTCTCTCAATCGTAACCTTTATCGCGTTCACCACTTTCATCATCCTCATCACCCGGCAAATCCAGCTGAAACATATCGGATCGTTACACCGGATTCAGGAACGGCACATCCGCGAAGACCTTGAAAATATGCTGGACCTGAAAGGGACAAGCCTGAAAAACCTTACCGCCGGCTTCTCACGCGGGGATGAGATCGTTTCTTTTGTAAAACGGCCGGACCGGAAATGGGCGCTTGAAAACATCGAAACAGCTATGTTTAACTTCAATTCAGACGCCATCTGGTTATATGATGATTCCCGTCGGCCTGTTTATCAACGCCATTTTCTTCCCTACCGGGATTCCATTCAGCCGCCCGTTTCCGCTCCGGTCATAGGCCGTTGGCTGTCGGATAAAGCCTTTGTTCATTTTTATTTCCCTTTTGACCAGAGCGTTATCGAGTTTTACGGAGCTCCGGTCCAGCCCTCCCCGGATATGGAACGCAAGGCGAAACCCGCGGGATATATTCTTTTTGGCCGGTTCTGGTCCGACAGATACTTAAATGAAACAGGCGCGATGGCCGGAAGCCGCCTGTCGGTTACCTCTGCCCCCCCCGATACGGCCAAGGATCAGGAAATCTCCGATCATGAGATGATTTTTTATCATGAATTGCCCGGTCTTGACCGGCGCCCGGCCGTATGGCTGAAAGCCGTTCATGAATGGCCGGTCGTTTTTTTAATCAGTGAATATACGGCTGTTCAGACATTTCTTGGAATTTTTTTTTCCCTGATCCTTCTCGCGGTTTTTCCGTTTCTGATTTACCGATGGACCCTTTACCCGCTTGGACGAATCGACCGGGCTCTGGCAGGCCGGGATCCGAAATGGATCAGACCGTTCCTGAAACGTCGTGATATTTTCGGCCGTCTTGCAGGGCTGCTTAACGAACAGCTCAGCCATTCAACGGCGCTGGAATCCAATATCAGGCAGTTGTCTGAAACGGAAAAAGCCTTAAAGAAAAGCGAAGAAAAATACCGCCAGCTGTTTGACCGGCAAATGGACGCTATCCTGGTTTACGATGCCGAATACTACAATTGTATCGACGCAAACCCGGCTGCACTCGAAATGTACCGATACCCGGAAACGGAATTACCGAAACGAACCGCGCTGGACCTCTGCGATGAAAAAAATATCCTGATCGATTCTTTTCAGCGGGCGAAAAACGACGGACATCATTACGTTCCGCTCATCAGACAAAGAAGGTCGGACGGCACGGTGTTCTTTACGGAAATGACGGTTTGCCTTTCCACATGGAACGGGAGGGAGTGTATCTGCACAATCATCAGGGATATTTCCACCCGTGTGGAAACCGAAACCCGGCTCCAGCAGCAGCGGCAGTACCTGAAACAGATTATCGACATCAGTCCGAATTTCATTTTCGTCAAGGACGCCGGGGGACGGATTGTCCTTGCCAATGAAGCCCTGGCTGAACTTCGTGGAATGAAAGCGGAGGAAATTACCGGAAAAACCGAAAGCGAAATCAATCCTCATACCGAGGAACTCGTCCGGTACGCGGAGACCGACCGCCGCGTCATCGAAACCCGCGCTGAGGTGTTCATTCCGGAAGAAAAGATTATCATGCCCGACGGTTCCGCACGCTGGCTTCAGACCGTGAAAAGGCCGGTATTCGGGCCGGAAGGCGAAGTATCGCAGATCGTCGGAGTCGCAACTGATATCACATTCCATAAAGAAGCGGAAGAAAAAATCCTTCGGCTCTATCACCTGTACGCACTTCTCAGCCAGATTAACCAGGTGATCCTGCGCCAGAGAGACCGCGATCTTATCCTGAAGGAGATCTGCTCCATCGCCGTGGGTTACGGCCATTTCCGGCTTGCCTGGAGCGGTGTGTTCGCGGAAGATCAGAGGTCATTTCGGGCCTTTCACTATTACGGACTGGAAATCAGGGATATCCAGCAATTTATCGCCCGCCTTCCGCTTGACCACGAAAAGAACGATCCATTGATATTCAACTCGGTCCAGAACTCGGATCTCGACCCGCTTGTCAAGTACCTTTCCTCCCAGTGGGATATCCACGCATTCGCGCTGATTCCTCTTTTCTGCGGAAAAAACAGGATCGGCATGTTCGCCGTTCACAGCCGGACCTCCGGTTTTTTTGACGAGCAGGAAGTCGGCCTGATGAAGGAACTCGGAATGGATGTATCCTACGCGATGGAAGTGAACGAGATCGAAAGCCTGCGCCGGCACAGTGAAAGCGAATTGCGCAAGCTTTACCAGGCTGTCGAACAGAGCCCCGCAGTCGTCATGATCACCGATCAGAACGGCGTCATTGAGTATGTAAATCAAGCTTACGCAAGAATCAGCGGTTATGCCATCTCTGAAACGCTCGGACGGAAACCGAACTTCTTCAAACCCGGTTTTCTGGCGGACCGTGATTTCCGGATGATGTGGCAGACCCTTCAGCGGGGCGAGGAATGGAAAGGCGAATTCCGGAACATCAGGAAGGATGGTCAGCATTTCTGGGAATCCGCCGTGATCGCGCCGATCTGGAATGAAAAGAATGAAATCACGCATTTTCTGGCGATCAAGGAAGACATCACGCGCCACAGGCAGATGGAAGCGGACCTTCAACAGTCACGAAAAATGGACAGTATCGGGCGGCTTGCCGGAGGCATCGCGCACGATTTCAATAATCTCCTGACAGCTATCCTTGGGTACGGCGGCATGCTTCAGTTCAAGCTTCCGGCATCAAGCCCCCTGCGTGAAGATGTGGAGGAAATCATGAATGCCGCCAAACGCGCGGCCGGCCTGACCCACCAGCTGCTCGCCTTCAGCCGGAAGCAAACGATGCACTTTGAACCCCTTGATCTCAATGAGATCGTCCTTTCCAACTGCAAACTGCTTCGCCGGATCCTTGAGGAAAACATCGAATTAAATACGGACGTTCATCCCGAACCGGTCCCTATCCTCGCCGACCGGAACCAGATCGAACAAGTTCTCATGAACCTGGTCATCAATTCCAGGGACGCTATTAAGGACAAGGGACACATCGATATTTCTGTCTCGACAGGCCGTCAACGGGCTTCCGGGGAAGAACCGGATCCGGAAAAACACGCAGCCATACTCTCCGTGTCGGACAGCGGCTGTGGAATCGCGCCCGAGGCCATGCCGCATTTATTCGAACCCTTTTTCACGACCAAGGATAAGGGGAAAGGCACGGGACTCGGACTTTCAACCGTGTACGGAATTGTGAAACAAAGCGGTGGCGAAATTGAAGTTTCCAGCGTTCCCGGACAAGGGGCTGTTTTCACAATTTATCTGCCGCTCGGTTCGGATGTCCCGCCCGCTGCGAATGATAATGAAAACCAGCCCGAACCGTCTGATGCGTATGAGACGATTCTTCTCGTCGAGGATGACGAAACGGTCTGCGGACTGGTGCGGGAAATCCTTGAGAATTCCGGTTATCATGTTCTTGTGGCCCTGAACGGAGAACAGGCCCTTCAGATCATAAACGAATACAAGGGAAAGATACACTTAATGCTGACCGATATTATCATGCCGGAGATGGACGGCAAAGAATTGTCCGACGCGGCCAGAAAAGCGCTTCCCGACTTAAAAGTGATATACATGTCAGGCTATGCGGAAGAAAAACTGTCAACCATGAATCTGAGCCCTGATGAAATCGCCTTTGTCCAAAAACCTTTTTTACCCGATGCGCTGGTTCAGGCGGTCCGGAAAAAACTGGACGAACCGTAACCCCGGCATTTCGATGATCAAACCTCTCATTTTATTCTTCGCACTGCTCAACGGAAGCTGGATGCTGTTCGACGGAATTCATGTCCTGATGAAAGGCAGGTATTTCGGCCCAGAAAAACCCGGCCCATGGAGCCGTCTCATTAGCCGCATTGGATGGAATCCGATGAATATGGGCTCTGTTTTTATCGTTTTTGGCACCGTATGGATTGTGGTGTTTTTCGGGTTTGCCGCGGACCATTTATGGGCATGGTACGCAGGGCTCGCAATTTCAACGGCCACTCTATGGTATATTCCCTTCGGCTCGTTATGTTCCGTTATCGAAATCATCCTTCTTCTGATAATATAAAACTGCACGGAAAGCCCGGTATGCCCGATCTTCTCACATTCGCCCTTCTATGTTTTACATCCTTTTTCACGCTGATCAATCCCCTCGGTGTCCTGCCGATTTTCATGACCATGACTTCCGAACTGACCGTACATCAGCGGAACCGTACGGCGAAAAAGGCGGTATGTACGGCTTTTCTCACCATCGTAGTCTTTGCCTTGTCCGGACAGGTTCTTTTTACGTTCTTCGGCATCTCCGTTAACAGCTTCCGGGTCGTCGGCGGTGTGATTTTTTTCATCATGGGCATGGACATGCTTCAGGCAAGGCTCGGAAAAGTCAAAGTCCAGGACTCCGAAGTTAAAAGTTATATCAGCGACATTTCCGTCACGCCGCTCGCGATACCGATGATCTGCGGACCGGGCGCCATTACCAACGCCATTGTTCTGATGGAAGACGCGCATACCGTTGAACAGAAAATGATCCTGTTCGCCGCCGTTGCGGTCGTACTGGCGTTAACGATGATCATCCTCTACAGTTCATCACGGATCATTTCCTTTCTCGGCGAAACGGGCAATAACGTCATGATGAGACTGATGGGCCTGATCGTGATGGTGATCGCGGTCGAGTTTTTCTTCAGCGGCCTGAAGCCCATTATTGCGGATATGACCAAATGATTTTTTACATTTGCAGATCAGCGTATAAAACCTTACCTTTAACTTAACCGGTAATATGAACGACAGGTGACGACATGGAATTATCACGCGAAGAATTAATGGAAGTCATGGCAGTATTTAAGGAAGAAAGCAATGAGCTGATTCAGACTCTTGAGGCGAAAATGAAAGAACTGACTGCCAATCCTTCTGGCGCACCGGCCATTGAGGTTCTGCACCGGACATCGCACAGCCTGAAAGGCGCCTCCCGCATGCTCGGACTAACGCCCATCGAAGAGATCGGTTTTAAACTTGAGAACGGTTTTAAATCAGCCAAAGACGGAACCCTCGCCATCACTCCCGGCCATATCAGCCTGGTCAATGACTCGATCGGTTACATTAAAAAATTAATTGATAAATTATCCGCGGACGGCACGACCGAAGGGATCGATATCACCGCTATTCTGGCCCGTCTGGACGGTTTTCGCTGATCCCGAACGATGATCACGGATTCCGGACCTTTCGAGTTCGAATCGGAACGCGCTTCGGCTGCAGTTCTGTGCGTTCACGGATTTACTTCTACTCCTTTTTCCATGAGGGAATACGGCTCGTATCTTGCGACAGAACGGCTGTCCGTTTATTCCGTGCTGTTGCCCGGCCACGGGACCTCGCCGGAAGACCTTGAACAAAAAAAATGGGCAGACTGGCTTTCCGCGGTTGAAGGGAAATACCAGGCACTGTCCGAAAGGTATCATGAGATTTTTCTGGCCGGCCAGTCTTTGGGCGCCATGCTGAATCTGTATCTTGCGTCGGTACGTCCCTGCGCCGGCGTCATCGCAATTTCCGCAGGAACCCGGCTGAAAGACCCTTTCAGCGTCATGATCCCTGTTTTCCGGTACATCATAAGATTTGTCAGGAAAAAAAACGGCGCCGATATCTGCGATCCGGAAGCCAAAAAACGGGAAATTCATTATCCGGTAATGCCCGCGAAAAGCATCCGTGAGGTTCAAAAGGTGTTGAAATTAGTCAAAAATAGATTACCTTTGATCAAGTCCCCGGTGCTTTTTATCCATGCCGTCAATGATCACGTCATCGGAATCAAAAGCATGGAGCACTGCTACCGGAAAATCGGATCCGAAATGAAGCGAAAGGTGATTTTAAAAAACGGTTTCCATGTCGCTACGATGGATTATGACAAGGCAACCGTCATGCAAATGTCCATGGCTTTTATCAATGAATGTCTTAGCGGACGATGATGAAAAAAACAAAATTCAAACTAAAATTTTCAGAGGAGCTGATTATGTTCCGGTATGCATTGTTCTTTGCCGGCGTTCTGGTTCTCACCGGATGTCCGGGAATCCAGAGCACCAGGCAATCGGATGACAAACTCAATAAGGCGATTGCGGAATCCGATCAGAACCAGTCGGAAAAACTGGATTTTCTGAAGGATGAAAAACTCCCGAACGAAGAATACTATCCCGCCGACAGCGGATCGGTTTCGGAGACGGACAGCGGTTACACGGAAGTCCCGCCCACAATCAGCGCGAAATACCGCATTCAAGTATTTTCCGGAAGCGCGGCGAATGCCCAGAAATTGTACAATCAATACACCGGAAACCATAACGCGACGGATGTGTATGTTCTTCACGATGCCGAATCCGGATTCTGGAAGGTCTGGATCGGAAATTATATGACTCGCCCGGAAGCCGACAGCGCCAAGGTTAAATTAACAGAACTCGGTTTCAGCGGCGCGTGGGTCAAGGAAATGCCGCAAACCTCCGGATCGGTAAAGGAACCGGTCGAATTATTCTGGGTCCAGATGGGATCGTTCCAGAAAGAATCCTCCGCTCAAACGCTGTTCGAAAAACTAAAGACGCAATTCAAAGACCAGGTCATCATCAAAACAGCCGGATCGGTTTATAAAGTCTGGATCGGCGGGTTTACCGAACGATCCATGGCCGATGACCTCAAATCAAAACTGGTTCAACAGGGATACGCCGGCGTGTTTATCGTACAGGGTACGGAATAGCATGATTCATTTTAACAATGTCACCGTAACGCATCAGACCAAAAACAGTCTGCAGGATGCTACGTTCGCGATTGAACCCGGCGAATTCGTGTACTTGCTCGGATCGAGCGGCGCGGGAAAAAGCACCATTCTTAAACTCATTTACATGGATTTGTTCCCGACGTCCGGCGTTGTGCGCATCGGAGAGTTTTCCTCGGACACTCTACGAAAGCGGGAGATTCCTTATCTTCGCCGCCAGCTGGGCATTGTGTTCCAGGATTTCCGGCTGCTCCGTGACCGGAACGTTTATGACAACATCGCTTTTACGCTGATGGTGATTGACACGCCTAAAAACGAGATCCCGAAAAAAGTGATGCGCGTTCTCGCCGAAGTCGGGCTCTCCAACATGAAAAGCCGTTTACCGCACGAGCTTTCAGGCGGCGAACAGCAGCGTGTCGTCATTGCCCGGGCGCTGGTCAATAACCCGATGGTCATCCTCGCCGACGAACCGACCGGCAATCTTGATCCCGATACGTCCATGGAAATCATGGAACTCCTGAAAAAGATCCAGTCCGGAGGAACAGGCGTCGTCATGGCCACGCATGATTATGAAATTGTCAGGAAAATCCCCAGGCGCATTATCAAACTTGAAAAAGGCAGGATTATTTCTGATTCTCAAACCAATTAAGATTATATGTCTTTAGTATCATCTTCTAAAAAATTGAATCTATTACTCCTTTAAAGGACTTATTTATGATTGCTTTATTACATCATTCGCGGATATCTGTAACCGATACGGAGTCTTGATTCAGGTTATCTAAATTTTTTTGTCATTTCTGATCATACAGAACATTGATATGATATTATCGAATCAGCTCCGTAAAGAAATCAACTCACATCATTACGGAGACATTTTTCCATGGATAAATTTTCTTTTGGATGGAACAGCTTTTTTGAATCCCATTACCGGGCAATTTCAAATAACGGATTAACGATCGGACGAATCGCGGTTGAGCATAAGGAACGGTATGAACTGTATACCGAATGCGGTTCATGCTGGGCTGAAATCACCGGAAAATTCAGGTACAGCGCGGTTTACCGGCAGGACTTTCCCGCGGCTGGGGACTGGGTTCTCATACAATATTTCAACGACGGTAATCTCGCGATGATTCACGAATTGTTGCCGAGAAAAAATAAATTCTCACGGAAAACCCCGGGCGATAAATCCGACGAGCAGATTCTCGCGGCTAATATCGATAAGGTTTTTATCGTATCAGGACTTGATCACGATTACAACCCAAGACGGCTGGAGCGATACCTGACCCTTGCCGCGGAAAGCAGCGCTGAACCGTTTATATTACTGAACAAAGCCGATATTTGTACCGATGTAAGTACGATTGTGAATGAAGTGAGGACCATCGCGGGTCAGACAGAAGTTTGTGTGTTATCGGCAATCAACGATCAGGGAATCAGCGCAGTGAGGGAGATGATCCGTCCGGGGAAAACCGCGGCTCTGCTGGGTTCGTCCGGCGTGGGAAAATCAACGATCATTAACCATCTGCTGGGTGAACAGAGGCAGAACGTGCAAACCGTGAGCGGGTATCTTGACAAAGGCCGTCATACGACGGTCAGGCGGGAATTGATTATACTTCCCGGCGGCGGATTGCTGTTAGACACGCCGGGCTTGCGCGAACTTCAGCTGTGGAGCGGTACGGAGAGCCTTGAGGCGGCTTTTGAGGATATTGAAAGGCTTGCCGGACAATGCCGGTTCCGCGATTGCGCGCATGAACAGGAACCGGGCTGCGCCGTTCAGGACGCGCTGCTCACCGGTGAATTAGATGTCCTGAGATACAAAAATTTCCTCAAAATGCGACGTGAGATCAGGTTTCTGGAATTGCGCAGCAGTGTTGGAGCCGCAAAGGCTGAACAGTTGAGATGGAAGAAAATTAAAGCTGGTCACAAAAAACATAAAAATGAACTTCCTTGACTAAAAAACATTGTTTTGATAAATTTATTGTTGATCAATGTGATATTAAGAATTCCAAAATTTCTTTTGAAAGGGTATCATTTGTGAAAAAGACGATAACAATATTAGCGCTGCATATATTATTTCTATCCTCTCACTCTTATGCGCAGTATAATTTTAAGCATACTCAGAAAAATCTGGGCATATCCGATCAAGCGGGTTTTGAAGCTAGTATTGAAAAGTATAAGGATTCAATTAAAATTGACCCGGCAAAATATGAGTACTATTATAACATCGCTTGTTGTTATTCTAATATTGGAAATACTCATGAAGCATTTCGGTTTTTAGATGTTTCTATTAAAAAAGGTTTCAAGGATGTCATTGAATTGAAATTAAATGATGATTTTATACCGCTGCATAACCTCAAAGAATGGAAGGAAATCGTTGATTTATGCATAATTAACGAAGTATCTGAATATAAGGTAAAAGGGGGTAATATTGAACTCTTTGAAATATACTTAGAAGATCAGTTAGACCGAGTCGATCCCAATATGGGATTTGAAATCGTTTACAAAGATTCTGTACGGCGTCAGAAAGTAAAAAAAATAATGTCACAGAACCTATTGAAAATACCAGAAGATTATTTTCACGCAGGAATGATTTTTCAGCATCACTGGGATTCTACATCACTTTTAACCGCTCATGAATTAGCGTCAAAAGCTATGCTGATGGACAGTTCAAATAAAGACAACCGCTGGTTGTTTGCTGCTACTAAAGATCGTTATTTGCAAAGTATAAAAAAACCTCAAATATACGGCACACAATTTCATGCCGACGGTTACGGTTGTGCTGTTTTAGGAAAATTCGATACATTAGCGATTAAGGACGATGTTCGGATATGGATGACAAAAAAATCTCTTAGACAATTACTGGAATACCTTGATGAGATCAACCGCGATTTTTTAACAAAACTGAACAAAGGACAAATCAGTCTCTATCATATGTATAAAGACGACCAGGAAGCCAGGCGCCATTTTGAGAGTGTGATGGTATTTATGTATGATCCGATTGAATTCGTTGATACCAATGATAAAATGCGATTAGAATCAGTAAAGAATTTGATAAAAAAAGATTCCTTACATACCGCTGAAGATTACTTTTTTTCAGCAATGATTTTGTACCATGGCGGCGGTAACATCGATACTGCAAATTATCGTTTGGCAGATCAATTTAGTAATAAGGCAATCGATATGGATTTGTATTTTACTTTTGAGTATATAGCCAAATGGTTAGCAGCTGCATCTTACGACCGGTATTTATTGTATTCAGGCAAACCACAGCAATACGGAACACAATATACCAAAAACAAAAATGATTGCATTGAGTTAGCAAAATTCGATGAAAAAGCTAAGTCTGATGACGAAAGATCAAGGTATAGGATTTTTCCATTGGCTTACTTAAAAAAATTGATAGATGAATACAATACAAAAAACTGCAAAAATAGTAAATTTCGTTTTCATGGACTTGAATTTTAATCACATATTTTAATATAATGACGATCATTACCGCAGAAATGGAAAAGTCATTGATACGCTTGCCGAAAGAGTAAAGACGCTCTATAATCAAAAAAGGGTATATTATGTCAGACATCAAAGAAAAGGCCATTCAGTCTTTCCGCGCGGGATACAACTGCGCACAAGCCGTGGTTACGGCTTATTCTGATAAATGTGATTTCGACAAAGAACTATCGGCAGCTCTGTCCTGCGGGTTTGGCGCGGGTATGGGCCGTATGCAGGATACATGCGGAGCGGTAACCGGTGGGTTCATGGTCATCGGCGTATACAGTTACCGGAAACTCTCCGATCCGGCCGAACGAAAGGAATTCGCTTACCCATTGATCAGAGAATTTAACCGGCGTTTTATTGAGCATCACAACTCAACATCCTGCCGAAGCCTGCTGAATTGTGATCTATTAACAGACGAAGGCCGGCAATATATCAAAGACCATAACCTGCATGAAACCGTCTGTGAGAAATGCATTCTTACTTCGGTAGACATCATAAACGATATGCTTGTTTTCGAACAGCAAACGTAAAGTTTTGGATTAACACAGGACCGAATCTCTGATCTTCCTGATATTGTTAAACACGGCGGGCATTATTGCTGTCGCTGTACAATATCACGCACCTGGTCGGTAATGGCCCTGAAATCAATTTTTCCGCTTCCCGTTTTCGGCATTTCCGGGAGTACGATGAACCAGCTCGGCAGGGCGATTTTAGGAAGCGATTCTGACATTTTTTTCAGAATTACTTTTTCATCGACCGGCTGCGTAACGGCCGCAACGATCTTCGCGCCGCGAAGCGCGTCGGGTACTTCAACCACACAGCATTCGGTATCCGGAGGAAGTAATTTTTCAAGAACATCCTCCACCCTTATCAGAGAAACCATCTCTCCCCCGATTTTCAGAAAACGTTTTAACCGTCCTACATGCCAAAGATAACCGTCTTCATCCATATACCCCATATCGCCCGTGTCATACCACCCGTGCCGGATGCTCAGTGAGGTCTGTTCGAAATCGTCGAAATATCCCTTCATCACATTGTCCCCTTTGACCAGAATCTTGCCGATCTCCCCGACCCGGCATTCGTCGCCCGTTTCATAATGTTCGACTCGCACCAGGACACCTTTCAGCGGACGGCCAACACTTCCTGGACGGTTATATTCCGGCGTATTCACGGTGATGCCCGGACTGGTTTCGGTGGCGCCATAGGCTTCAAATAATACCTTATCGTGTTTTTTCAGATATCCCTCCCGGAGAGCTTCGGGACATTTGTCGGCACCGGATAACATAATGCGGACGGATTCAAAATCACCGGCTTTGGAATTTCGCAGGTAACCCCAGAAAAAGGTTGGAGTTCCGGCCATCAGCGTTACCTTTTCTTCCCGTGATATATCGCAGATGGTACTAAAATCAAGAGGATTTGCGTATGTGACAATGGTCATTCCTTCCAGCAACGGTACCCATAAATTTGCCGTTTGACCGAATATATGAAAATAGGGAAGATTGGCCAGAAAAATGTCCTCCGATGAGAAAGAATACGCTTCCATCAGGCTTTCATAATTCGTGCGGATGTTCCGGTGCGTCAGCTGTACGCCTTTCGGTTCCTTTTCACTGCCGCTGGTAAAAAGGATCAGCAGCGTATCATTTTCCATTCCTTTGTGGATACTGTTCAGGATCCGGTCGGCCGGCCATTCCGTCTTCAGGGATGTCCTGATCTTATCAAAAGCGGAAACCGATTCCATCAGGTCCTCGAGGTAAATCATTCCCTCGACCCTGCGGCAACTGATTTTCTCGCATAACGCCCGGGATGTGATGATCATCCTGAAATCGCATTTCTTCTGCGCGTACTCACAGTTCATTGCGGCGCCGGTGGAATAATTGATCATCACGGGAATGCGGCCGCTCATGAGTGTGGCCATAATGGAAAGCACCGAACCGGCTGAATTCGGAAGCATGATTCCCAGAAAACCGGGATCGAATTTGCTGAATTTTTTCATCAGGATCAGACTGCCTATCAGAGCCTGCTTGTAGGTTAGCCTCCGGTTCAGTGTCCGATCGATGATAGCCACCTTTTTTTCATATTGTTTCGCGATGCGGACAAATTGGTGATGAAGTAACATTATAACTCCGTAATGCAGGGTTGCAAGTTTAAAACATTAAGCTAATGGACTTTATCCTCCGGAACAAGAAAAATCTTATTCGGTATATTAAACAGATAACACTGTACCGTTTTCATGCACCGGTTTTTATTGTTTATGAAATTTTAACTTGCTTTTATTTCGTAAATCAAGGATATTATTTATTGGTATCAAATTTTACGTACAACAAAACAAAGACAGACTATGAAACGCATTATTCTCGCCATCGCCGGTCTGATGACCGCCGTTGTCCTGACCTACGGACTTTTTTTCCACACCTCCATATTGAACGGCAAGGGATTTCAGGATCAGGACGACAAGGGTAAAAAACCAAAAATCAAATTCGAAAAAACGGAACATGATTTCGGCACCATCACTGAAGGGGAAACGGTGGAATACATATTTAAGTTTTCCAACATCGGCACTGATACGCTGGTCATCACCAATGTCCGTGCTTCCTGCGGCTGCACCGCCGCGCTGGTAAGCGAACGGATTCTTGCCCCGGGCCTCAGCGGTGAAATTAAAACCGTTTTCGACTCCCACGGCAGACCCGGCAATAACCGGAAATCCGTTTCCGTGATTTCCAACGACACCGACAACCAGCAGATCGTACTGCGTTTTACGGTTAATGTACAGGCCGCCGAACAGAGATCGGATATGGAAACGCTGTTCAAGTAACCTGCTGTTCCCGGCGTTTTTCCAGTCATTAAAGGAATTTTATGATTCGCCATTATTTTGTACCGTTTTTTTTCTTTTTCGTTTTTCTGTCATTTTCCCTTTCGGCCCAGAACAAGTATGCGGGTGAATTCCTTTCGCTGGGAGCCGGAGCCCGCGCTTCCGCCCTGGGCGGGGCGGCGGTCGCATCCGTCAGCGATGTATCCGCGGGTTTCTACAATCCCGCGGGCCTGATGCAGATTGGCAGCGCACAGATCGCATATAATCACACGAAGCTTTTCATATCCGACATGAATTACGATTACGGCGCGGTGGCCGTCCCGTGGGGCGCGAAACAGTCCCTGGGTTTTTCCGTTCTCCGGCTGGCCGTGGATAATATCGCGCACACTGAAGCTTACCGGATACTTCCCAACGGCGATATCGAACTTGTCTCCCCAGGCCAGTATGATCCCTCTACGGACCGGACTCGCATTAAAAATTATTTCAATTACGCGAGTTATGCCTTCCTGTTCAGCTACGCGCGCCGGTACAGGGAACACATCACTGTCGGAGCGAATGTCAAGCTCATGCACAACGGCAACCGGTACGCCTCGGCGAACGGAATCGGGTTCGACGCCGGAATCCAGTACGCCCATTCCGAAAACATCCTTCTCGGCGTGACGCTGCATGACGCCACCGGCACGCTCGTGGCCTGGAATACCGGAAAAAGGGAATGGATCTCCCCGAGCCTGAAAACAGGCGCCGCGTATGTGTTTGCAGCCGGCGAAGACCATATGTTCATTCCCATGCTCGACATCGAGCACCGGTTTGAAAACCGCCGAACCGCGTCGCAATGGCACTGGGGACGCTGGAGCGCCGATTTTCACGCCGGGCTGGAATACCAGTTCAAGCGAGGCCTTTTCCTTCGCGCCGGCTTCAATGAACTGGACGCATGGACCCTGGGCACCGGAGTGAAAATGGGACTCTTCCGCTTTGATTACACGTTCACATCGTATAAAGGTGCGGACGCGCTGAACAACATCCACCGGATTTACATCCAGTTCGACCTGAAAACCCCGCGTTTTCTTCGCCCATCCAATTAATCCGGCTCACGCATGAAATTCCAGCCTTTATCCCTGGCCAGACTCAAATCGTTCAGGCAGATCCGCGAAAAGCGGTTCCGGAAAACAGAGCGCCTGTTCATGATCGAGGGACTGCGCCTGTTCGAAGAGTCCATGAAAACGGGCGTTCCCCCGGCATGGATCGTAACCACGGACGCTTTCCTGAAGAAAAATTCCGCGCTGAATTCCCTGCTCAGGCATTTTCACGCCGACCGGACTCATATCGCCTCCGAAGACCAGCTCTTGCAGATTTGCGATACTGAACAGCCGCAGGGAATTGTAGCCGCAGTACCCTATCGTCCCCTTACCGCCGGAGATATCCAATCCGATACCGCCGACTCTCCGATTATCGCGCTGGACCGGATCTCCGATCCTGGGAATATCGGCACTATCTGCCGTTGCGCGGACTGGTTCGGAGTCAGCCGGATCGTCATGAATCCAGCGTGCGTGGAATGGCATAACCCTAAAGCCGTGCGAAGCAGCATGGGATCTGTATTCCGCGTCCGGGGTTATGAAAACATCCACTTACCGGAATTCCTAACCGACATGCGTGAACGGGGTTATGCGACCTATGCGGCGACCGTCGACATGGACTCCTCTTCAGTCTTTAGTAACCCGACCAAAAAAAGCGTGTTGGTCATCGGAAGCGAAGCGCACGGACTTGATGATAACATTGTGAATGCCTGTGAACATAAGATTCATATCCCGCGCTACGGGGAAGCGGAATCGCTGAACGCGGCCATGGCCTGCGCGATTCTCCTGAATGACTTAGTCAAACACATCCACCCGAAAACCTGAACTAACCTGACGGAACTTGTTATGAAACGCATCATCATTGAAAACGGAACCATCGTCACGATGAACGCCCGGCGTGAAATCATCAAAGGTTCCGTGTTAATTGAAAACGGGATCATTAAAAAAATCGGCCGCATGAAACCGCCGGATCATGAAGGCGCGCAAAAGATATCCGCCGAAAACAGGATTATCATCCCGGGACTGATCCAGACCCATGTTCATCTCTGCCAGGTATTGTTCCGCAATCATGCCGATGATCTCGAACTGCTCGACTGGCTGAAACTCAAAATATGGCCTTTTGAAGGCGCCCATAATGCCTCATCGATCAGGGCTTCAGCGCAGCTTGGACTGGCCGAACTTATTAAAGGCGGTACGACGACGATCCTCGATATGGGAACAGTCCGGCATACGGATTATATACTTGAGCAAATCGAGAACAGCGGCATGCGCGCGTTTTGCGGAAAAGCGATGATGGATCAGTGTCCGGACGCGCCCCCCGGGCTTCGCGAAACGACGGATGAATCCCTGAGGGAAACCGAACGGCTTATCCGCACATGGCACATGAAAGCCGGTGGCCGGATCCGGTACGCCGTGGCGCCCCGGTTCGTGCTGTCCTGCAGTGAACGGCTGATGAAGGAGGTCAATGATATTGCCGCGGAACATCAGCTGATTTACCATACCCACGCCTCGGAAAACCGGGACGAAGTCAGCGCGGTCCGGACACAGACCGGCATGGACAACATCACTTACTTCAGGCATATCGGGATCATGAACGAACGCCTGTGCCTCGCGCACTGCATCTGGCTGTCGGACGAAGAAATGGCGATGATCCGTGACACGAAAACTAAAGTGTTGCACTGCCCTTCCGCGAATCTGAAGCTGGGATCCGGCATCGCGAAAATCCCCGAGATGCTGAATTCCGGCATCACCGTATCCATCGGAGCCGACGGGGCGCCGTGCAACAACAATCTGGACGCGTTCCATGAAATGAGGCTCGCGGCGCTGATCCAGAAACCCCGCCTCGGCCCCACGTCGCTCAACGCCGAACAGGTTTTCACCATGGCGACCATTTCGGGAGCAACCGCGCTGGGAATCGGCAACGAGGCCGGCAGCATCGAAGTAAATAAAAAAGCCGATATCGCGATTCTTGATCTCAATCAGCCGCATTGTCAGCCGTTTGAAAACATTTATTCTCAAATCGTCTATTCCGCTAAATCCGCGGACGTCGAAACGGTGCTGATCGACGGTAAAGTCGTGATGAAAAACCGTACGTTAAAAACGCTAGATGAGGAACAGATTCTCGCGGACGCCCGTTCCGAGCTGAAAAAGCTGATGAAGAGATTGTAATTATTTTATTCGTCGGTTCGAGACCGTTTACTACGTTATTATAACGCTGAGATTATTGTGAGTGAACAAAAGCAATTGTCGCATCGAGACCGTTTTCTCCGCTACAAAAGCGTAGAGATTATTTGTAATGAACCTGAGTCTTTTCGAGTAGCGCAGCGTATCGGGAACCGACTTCGAAATCAAATCGATTACTTTTTTTGCTGTTCCCGATACTGCCTTCGGGCTGATTCCTTTAACCATTCAACCGCCTCTCGATACGTCCCGACTGGTCTGGACTACTCGAGGCGACCCCTTTTTTTAGTCGGTTCGAGTAGCGCATCGTACCGGGAACCGATGGCATCACTTCATTGTTTCACATACGGATCGTACGCAATAAACAATCGAATTCATCCATACAGTTCCCCGTTTCATCCTTCATCGCCCTGAACGATTCAATGATATCCGTCTTCAGCCGGTTATCCCCGCTCTCACCGCGTGAATCCATTTTGTACATCATCACCCCGGCAAGATAACCGAAATCGCCGTACCGGGTCAGAAACTTCGAACTGATGAATTTTCCGATATGATCCGCCATTCCGCGGGCGCCGGGGAACGCCGGTATTAACAATTCAGCGACTGCCGTTGAAGATACTCGCCCCAGCGTCTCATAAAATAAATCCGTCATCCCGGGATCACGCGTATGGAAATGATGGTCGAGAAGGAATTCAACCCCAAGATGAGCTGTGATTCTCTGCTGGCGCTCGGACATGCCGGAGCGAACGGTTTTGAAGTGGTTCATGAATCCTTTCTGCAACCCAAGAAACACATCCGAACGGTGAAACACCTCGTCGGCGCGGATGTGATTCAGCATTCCGGCCCAAACCGACAAGGAACCGCTCTTCCCGGCCAGATCCCTGATCACGGATGTCCTGAACCTGGAGTTACGGTCATAAACGCGGGCCAGATCCGGCAGTATGGTCCCCCAGTAATATTCCCCCGCCGTCAGCGGATGACCGAGAATCCGGCAATTATGGTAGAAATGGGACAGGTAATTCATGCCGGTGAATTAAAAACATTGAATGAATAAATCAAGAGCTTTAGGAAAGCGGTAAAAAAAAGCAGGAACCATATTATTTACATTCACAAGTTTTCCGTAATATATGGCAATATCGCTCACGAAACAGGCCCGATGACTATTTTTTAAAAAAATATTGGACTTTACCCCTTTATTTACTTATCTTAATGGTTACGTAACAGATTTAATTTATTTTTTATTTTAACGAAAGGATACGCGATGAAAAAGTTATTTACGCTTTGCGCGCTGATGTTGCTGGGCGGCTCTCTGGTTTATTCACAGCTGCTGACTGAGAATTTTGATTATACTGCTGGGGATTCATTGACTGCTCATGGGTGGACTCAACATTCAGCCGGAACAACTTATCCTGAAATATTTGTTACATCGCCCGGATTGGTTTATACCGGATATGCAGGTTCAGGTGTTGGAAATGCAGCATCGCTCGGTGCGGGAACAGGACAAGATGTCAATAAACCGTTTTCCGAACAAACTAGTGGTGCAGTTTTTGGTGCTATAATGGTTAACATTACGTCCGCGTCAATTGGAGGGGATTATTTCTTCCATTTTAGCCCAACTGATCTCAGTTTAAATGTTTTTCGGGGAAGACTTCATGTAAAAAGGGATGCTTCAAATAATGTCGCATTTGGTATTAGTTTCAAAGGAACAAATCCCGTATATACGGGGTTTGATTATGCATTTGGCACGACTTACCTTTTAGTCGTTAAATGTGAATTTGGACAAAATGCCAAACTATTTATTAATCCAACAATTGGCGGTGCAGAACCCTCTGCAACAGTCACAAGTACTGATTTTGATAGTGATCCAGTCAATTACGGGGCTATAGCTCTCCGTCAAGGTGGTGGTTCAACTGCTGCAGCGGTAACCGTTGATGGTATCCGCGTTGCCACAACCTGGGCAGACGCTGTAACCGGCGGCGGTTCTACCGCGAATCAGCCTCCCGCGATTTCCGGTTTAACCCGCGATCCGTATATTCCCGTGAATGAAGCGTTAGTCGGCGCGACGGTCACCGATGACCACATTGTCACGGACGTCAAATTATATTATACGGCTAACAGCACTACCGACAGTATGACGATGGACCCGACAGGCGCAGACACTTATGAAGCTGAAATCCCTGCAAAACCCAACGGCACCTACGTCACCTACTTCATCAAGGCTGTGGATGACAGCGGAGCCGTAACCATCGGTTCGACGCAGAAGTATTTAGGAGGCACAACCACGATTTCAGCCATTCGGGTCAATGACGGAAACGGGTTGAACACTTATATCGGTACGCCGGTCCGGGTTCGCGGCATCGTGACCGCCGGAGATACCCTTTTTACAGGATTCAACACCGACATTTTCATCCAGGATGCAACGGGCGGAGTCAACATTTACAAATCCGGACTTACTCTTTATCCTGACGGACAGGACCTGACGGTCGAGGGCACGATCAATCATTTCAACGGAAAACTGGAAATCACGACGCCGAATATGACGATCACCGATAACGGCGCAGGCGCAATGCCCGCACCGGTCGTTCTTGCTCCGGGCGACGCGTTCAATGAATCGAATGAAGGTTTGTTAGCCGTGATTACCGGTGTGGATTTTGACGCCAGCGGCACATTCGTCGCGGATGACTCGGCCTATACATTCAACAGCACATCTAATTACCTGATTTATGTGGATAAGGACAACGAGAACATCGTCGGACAGTCGATTCCCGGCACCGTGGTCAATGTACAGGGCATCATGAGCCAATACAAATCAGGCTCGCCCTACACTTCAGGCTATCAGTTAATCCCGCGATACGCGTCTGACCTGAATTACACCATTTCGGTCAAAAACGATGAACTGATCAACCCGAAAGCTTTCAGCCTGGGCCAGAATTTCCCGAACCCGTTCAACCCCACCACAATGATCACCTATGAAGTGCCGAAAGCATCGGACATTTCAGTCAAGGTCTATAACCTGCTCGGACAGGAAATCCGCACGCTGTTCAGCGGCAAACAGAACGCCGGCAAGCACGCGATCCAGTGGGACGGACGCGACAACGCGGGCAGAGCCGTTTCCACAGGCATCTATTTCTACCGCCTGAACGCCCCGAATTTCGTGCAGACACGCAAGATGATCATGATCAAGTAAGATCAGAAAATTTCACAAAAAGCCTCATGACTCAGGTCGTGAGGCTTTTTTTATTTACCGTTGCCCGAAGTCGCAAGACGTTAAGAAATCAGAAAAATCTTCTCGCCAAGGCGCAAAGGCACAAAGGATTTTGATAATTTAAAGTATTTCATTTCCTTTCATTTCTGGCGGCTCTGCGGCTTCGCGAGATACTCCTCTTTCGCCAAGACGCAAGGGCGCTAAGCATGAGCCGCCATGATGCACGGAACAGAAAACAAAAAAATTCCCGGCAATCCTCAAAAAGAAAAAGTTAAACTTCTTCAAGAAGTTTAACTTTTTTCAATATCTTATTTCCTCTCAAAGAACCGGTTCACGAAGGAATACAATTCCGACATTTTATGGTCAAATATATCGTCGATATCCATCGGACGGCCGCCCGTAACGGACACGGAATGCTTAACCGAACCGTCCTGTACCGTAAGATGCATCCCCGTCCTGACGATAAAGCCCCTTTCATCCACGGGATACCTGCGGACATAATTCGTATCCAGCCCCAGTTCCCTGATCTTCTCCCGGATCGCCCTGACCATCGAATCATCCGCGGGAAGCTCTTTATGTTCTTCCTCATCGTCCGGAAAACCGCGGTAGACATAATCGTACCGGAGTACCCCCGATTTCAGGGACAGCGACTTCGAATAATGGTGCGAGTCCTTGGATGTTTCATTGAACGAATCGGTCAGGACAAAAGTAAAAGTCGTATCGGACATGCTGTTTCCCTCATGGTTTTGCGGGGGATTTGATTTACAGGAAAGGGCGATAACGCCGATGAGAAGGATCAGGGTTTTCATACGGTCTCCTGTTAGGATAAAAGTTAAACTTCTTCGAAGAAGTTTAACTTTTTGTGAAAAAAAGAAACGCCCGCAATCTTGCGTTGGACGCAGGATCACGGGCGCATAAAGGTTCAGTTACGGATTATAACTGTTTTCTTTTTTCTTTCACCACGGCCTGGGCGGCGGCGAGTTTCGCGATCGGGATGCGGAACGGCGAGCAGCTTACGTAAGTCATGCCGAGCATGTGGCAGAACTCGACGGAATTCGGTTCGCCGCCGTGTTCGCCGCAGATACCGACCTTAAGATCCGGGCGGGTCTTGCGTCCGCGTTCCACGGCGACGCGCATCAGGAACCCGACGCCTTCGCGGTCGATGACCTGGAACGGATCGACGGGCAGGATTTTCTTGTCGAGATAATCGGGCAGGAATCCGCCGATGTCGTCGCGCGAAAATCCGAAGCTCATCTGCGTAAGGTCGTTCGTGCCGAACGAGAAGAACCGGGCGACGTTCGCGATCTTGTCCGCGGTGATGGCCGCGCGCGGGATCTCGATCATGGTTCCGACCAGATGCGGGACTTTCTTCATGCCGAATTTATGCGCGGTTTCATCATGGATTTTTTCGATGATGTCGTACTGGTGCGTCAGTTCGGTGTCCGCGCAGGAGACCGGGATCATGATCTCGGGCATGGCTTTTTTGCCTTCCTTGATCAGTTCGGCGGCGGCTTCGAGGATCGCGCGGACCTGCATCTCCGTGATTTCCGGATAAGTGATGCCGAGGCGGACGCCGCGGTGCCCCATCATCGGGTTGTTTTCGTGCAGTGAATCGGCGCGGTGATTGAACTCATCGACTGAAATGTGAAGGCTTTCGGCTAAACGCGCGCGCTCTTCGGGATGGTTCGGGACGAATTCATGGAGCGGCGGATCGAGCGTGCGGAACGTGACCGGGTAACCGTCCATCACCGCCATCGTGCCCTTGACGTCGGCTTTCACGAACGGGAAAAGTTCGTTCAGCGCAGCGCGGCGTTCTTCCTGCGACTTGGAAACGATCATCTTGCGGAGCAGGAACAGCGGCTGTTCGGAATGCTTGCCGTAGAACATGTGCTCGGTGCGGAAGAGTCCTATGCCTTCGGCGCCGAATGAACGGGCCTTGGCGGAATCCTCCGGCGTGTCGGCGTTGGTACGGATGCCCAGCCGCCGGATCTGGTCGCAGATTTTCATGAACGCGGAGAAATCGGGATTTTCCTCGGCGGCCTTGATCATCGGCAGCAATCCTTCGTAGACATATCCCTTGCTTCCGTTCAGCGTAATGCTGTCTCCTTCGTGGATCTTTTTCCCGCCGACTTCGAAATATTTTTCATGATAGTTGACTTTGATGGCGCCCGCTCCGACCACGCAGCATTTGCCCCATCCGCGGGCCACTAAAGCCGCATGGCTGGTCATGCCCCCGCGGGCGGTCAGGATCGCCTCCGAGGCGCGCATGCCCTCGACATCTTCCGGGTTGGTTTCCTCACGGACAAGAATGACTTTCTTGCCCTGTTTGAACCATTCCACGGCGTCTTTCGCGCTGAATACCACATGACCCGCCGCGGCGCCCGGTCCTGCGGGCAGACCTTTGGCGATCGCGTGATGCCTGATTTCCTCTTTCGGATCGATGATCGGGTGCAATAATTCATCCAGCTGGGCCGGAGTGACGCGCATCACCGCTTCTTCTTTAGTGATCATTTTTTCCTTGAGCATATCGAGCGCCATTTTAACGGCCGACGGGCCGTTGCGCTTGCCGACACGGCACTGCAGCATCCACAGCCGCTCTTCCTGGATGGTAAATTCGATGTCGAGCATGTCTGCGTAGTGTTTTTCCAGTTTCCTGCGGATGGACAGAAGCGCATGGTACGCTTTCGGCATGGCGGTTTCGAGCGATACCTGATGCTGGCTCTGCTCGGTCTTGCCCTGTTCGTTGATCGGGTTCGGCGTGCGGATGCCGGCCACGACGTCCTCGCCCTGCGCGTTCGCGAGCCATTCTCCGTAGAACATGTTCTCGCCGGTGGCGGGATTGCGGGTGAAAGCCACACCGGTCGCGGAGGTATCACCCATGTTGCCGAACACCATGGCCTGGACATTCACCGCGGTTCCCCATTCCGCGGGGATTCCCTCGATGTTGCGGTAGGATACGGCGCGTTTTCCCATCCAGCTCTGGAACACGGCGCCGACGGCGCCCCATAACTGTTCCATCGGATCTTCCGGGAACGGCTTGCCGAGCACTTCGTGCACTTTGGCTTTATAGATTTCGATCAATTGCCTGAGATCGTCCGCGGAAAGTTCCGTGTCCTGGTGCACGCCGCGCTGGTGTTTCATTTTTTCCAGTTCCTTTTCCAGCTGCTGGCGCACGCCTTTGCCCTCTTCGGGTTCGATCCCGGCGGCTTTTTCCATTACGACGTCGGCGTACATCTGGATCAGCCGGCGCTGGGCGTCGTACACGAAACGGGGGTTGCCGGTCTTTTTGATCAGCCCTTCGCGGGTGACGTTATTGAGGCCGACGTTCAGGACGGTTTCCATCATGCCGGGCATCGATTTGCGCGCGCCGGAACGGACCGACACGAGAAGCGGGTTATCCTTGTCGCCGAAATCCGCGCCCATGACTTTCTCGACAAACATCAGGGCTTTGCTGACGTCCTCTTTCAGCTGGGGCGGATATTTTTTCCTGTTTTCATAGTAATGGTTGCACATTTCGGTCGTGATGGTGAACCCGGCCGGCACGGGCAGTCCGATCAGCGCCATTTCGGCGAGATTCGCGCCTTTGCCGCCGAGCAGGTTTTTCATGTCCGCGTTGCCTTCGGCTTTTCCACCGCCGAAGATGTAAACGTATTTAGGTTTCCGGGCCTTTACGGCCGGTTTTTTCACGGCTTTTTTCTGTTTTCTGGGGGCTTTCTTCATGGACGTGTTCCTTATGTTAATGAACTTATTGCTGTATCCTGCTCTCTCGAAAACGGGGTTTCAGCTTTACATGCCTCCGTTTTTGCGCAAGCGGGAGTGTAAAAAAAAAAATATACGATTTCAATGATTTTTATCATTTGAAAAAAATAATGTATATCCGGGAAACCTCAGAAGTAAACCAAAAATCCGGAGAAATATATAAAATATCCTTGAAGATTTGTAATAAATTTGATAAACTGTTCCCAGTCACTTCTGACTCAGGTCACGTCTTTCAATATGCCGAAAATGATTCTAATAAACCCTACATGTAACCCATTTACCCACTCACTAACTTACAGGAGAACGAGCATGTCACACAAGAACAGACTTGTACGGACCCTGATGGTATCGGTTGCGGGCTTTTTGTTCGTAACGGGTACGATCCTGGCCCAATCGGTCACGACGGCGTCATTCAGCGGCATTGTAAAGGACAACAATGGCCAGCCGGTGTACGGAGCCAACGTGGTCGCGACGCATGTGCCGTCGGGCACCGTCTTCGGCGCCGCCACACGCGCCGACGGAAAGTATAACATTCCCTTCGTCCGCGTCGGCGGACCCTATTCCCTCACGGTGAATTTCATCGGCTACAAAAAAGAAACCCGCGACGGCATCATGCTGACGCTGAGTGAGAACAAGCTGGTGAACTTCACGATGGTCGAGGAAGCCGTTGAACTCGAAGGCGTGGAGATCGTGGTCGAAAGAAATCCGATCATCAGCGAATCAAGGACCGGCGCCGCGAAAACGGTCACATCGGTTGAAATCGCATCCCTCCCCACGATCGAGAGAAGCTTCACGGATTTCGCCAAGCTGACGCCCCAGTTTTCAGGAACCAACGCCGCGGGCCGCAGCAACCGTTATAACAACATCCAGATCGACGGCGCGGTGAACAATGATTTATTCGGACTGAACTCCAGCGGCACGCCGGGCGGCGGAGCCGGTTCCACTCCCATCAGCCTCGACGCCATCCAGGAATTCCAGGTGGTCGTCGCCCCGTTTGACGTCCGCATGGGCGGGTTCACCGGCGGCGGGATCAACGCCATCACACGCAGCGGAACCAACAAATATGACGCGTCCGTTTACTACTATTTCCGCAATGAAAGTTTCGTCGGCGATGATTTCGACGGCAACGAATATCCGAAATTCAATGAAAAACAGATGGGTTTCCGCGTCGGCGGACCGATCATCAAGGACAAGTTATTCTTCTTTGTGAACGCAGAAATGACACGCAAGGACGCTCCGGTGGCTCAGGGAATCAAAGGCGACAGCTCGGTCAGCGATTTTCTCGGAATTCCGGTTGACTCCGCCGCTGAATTCGTGAGAATTCTCCGGGACCAGTACGGTTATAACGCGGGCAGTTATGGCATCAATTCACTCAAAACCAACAGCAACAAGTTCTTTGTCCGGTTGGACTGGAATATTTCAGACAAGCATCACCTTACTTTCAGGAATAATTATATCTCTGCCTTTGATGATAAACTTACACGAGCGACGGGTAACCAAATCAGTTCATCAGGCCAGGGTTTCAGATTAAGTAATTCAGGTTATGCCATCGATAATAAGACCAACTCAACCGTATTGCAGTTGACGAGTCAGATCAGCTCTAACATGTATAACGAAGCCATATTGGGATATTCAATGATCCGCGACATTCGTAAAAATCCGGGTAAAGACTTCCCGTCCGTTCAGGTCAACTTTGGAAGCAACGCGATCATTGCAGGAACCGAGACTTATTCAGCGGCAAATCAGCTAGACCAGGATATCATCGAATTCACAGACAATTTCAATTATTTCTACGGCGATCATTCTTTCACTTTTGGAACGCATAACGAATTCTTCTCTTTTAAAAACGTTTACATCAGTAATTATTTTGGCGCCTACTCTTTCAACAATTTAAATAATCTTCGTAACGGCACGCCGAACGGTTATACCTTGAGTTACTCCCTGGATTCCAACAATGTGAAACCAGCCGCTGAATTCAGCGTCAATCAGATCGGGTTCTATGCACAAGACATGTGGAAAGTGATGCCGAACCTGAACCTGACACTGGGCATCCGTTATGATGTGCCTCTCATGCCTGACAAACCGACAAAAAATGATACGGCCTATTATTACTTCAATAAGAAAACCAATACTAGCGCAAGCGGCAATGGCCTTTTCTCACCGCGTATCGGCGTGAACTGGGATCCATTCAATGACAAACAAACCCAGGTCCGCGGCGGTATCGGTATGTTTTCAGGACGTTCTCCTTATGTCTGGATATCAAACCAGTACGGCAATACCGCGATTGAAATCGGACGCACAAATGCAAATCCGGGATATTTTGTAACAAACGTAGACAGCCAGCCCGGAAAAGTGTATGTAGCCCCGACAAGCGAAGTGGACCTCATTGATCCGGATTTCAAGATGCCTCAGATCTGGCGGTTTAACTTAGGCGTTGATCAGCAACTGCCATGGTGGGACTTGGTTGCTACAATGGATATTGTCGCATCTAAAAATATCAATGAAATCCTTTACCAGGACATCAATATGGTTGGTGCATCCGCAACTATGCCTCTGGGTGTAACGGATACTGTGGCCTCACAGCGCTCTCGTTTTGGATCGTCTAGAACGGCAAGAACCGTGAATAAAATATCGAATAAATTCAATAATGCCATTTATCTTTCGAATACTGACGATGGTTATGAATATAACATTACACTTCAGCTGACAAAAAACATGTCCGAAGGAATATTCGGAAGTATGGCCTATACCTATGGACGGGCATTCAACCGAAACAGCGGCACTTCAAGCCAGGCCTACTCTAACTGGCGTTACAATCCGGTAAAGGATGATCCTAATAACCCTGAAGTCGGAATTTCCAACTATGAAATCCGTCATAAGATCATCACGAACCTGTCCTATCAGTTCGCATTGATTGAAAACTGGACGACCACAGTTTCTCTGTTTTATATAGGACGTTCCGGTCAGCCTTATTCTACAACTTACCAGGGTTCCTCATCGCTCGGAGACCCAAATTCCGACGGGCAGACAACCAACGACCTTATTTATGTGCCAATAGATTCGTTGGATATTAATTTGATTGAATATACTCCTGTTCCCGGCGGACACACTTATACTGTAAGTGAACAACGGGCATTGTTAGAAGCCTATATCAAAGGTGATGACGCTTTAGATAAAGCCCGCGGAAAGGTCATCAAACGTAACGCCAGCACAACGCCATGGACCAACCGCATTGATATCCGTTTCGCGCAGGTCATTCCGGTCGCCGACAAGTACGGCAAACTGGAATTCACATGGGACGTGATCAATTTCGGGAATATGCTCAGCAAGGACTGGGGACGTGTCAAATATGTCGCCAACCAGAATGATTCACCGATCCGTTATGCGGGCATTAGTAACTCAACCGGAAGACCGCAATTTACATTCACCCGTACTACCAAAGAACGTTTCCTTTCTTCGGGCATCGCTTCCCTGTGGCAGATGCAGTTCGGGTTCCGTTATACGTTCTAGAATTCATATGATTTGACATTCAAAGCCGGCTCCTTTTCGGGGCCGGTTTTTTTTATGAAACTGCTTGAAAACAAATCATTTATTTTGTAACCTTCACAAGATATCAATAGAAGAAACGGAAAATATATGCCGACCATTTCAATGTTTTATGGCATCATTATCAGGATGTATTATGCTCCCGGAGAGCATAACCCGCCGCATTTTCACGTATATTATATTATAATGAATTCAAAGCTTCTGTCGATATTGCTTCCTGTGAACTCATGCATGGCGATCTTCCAAAAAAGCAATTAAAATTAGTCATCGCATGGGCTGAATTACATAAGGAGGATCTTCAGGCTGACTGGAAACTTGTCATGAACGGCGAAGAACCATTTAAAATTGAACCTTTACGTTAAAGATTAAATATGAATGTCAATGACTCCATCATCGATGTCAAACCGATGAATGATTATATTCTTGAACTGGTTTATCAATCCGGGGCAAAACGCTTTCTGGATATGAAACCTTATCTGGATTTTGGAATTTTTAAAAAAATTCATGATCCTGTTCGATTTGCCCAAGTCAGAATATCTTTCGATACGATAGAATGGGAAGGAGGGATCGATCTCGATCCTGAATTTATTTATCAAAAAAGTATTACCGTAGAAAATTAATGTTTTTTTATTGTCTCAAATATCTCTTTCGGTCGATTTGCGGGGAAAACCCATTTACCGATAAGTCGCCAGGACATGAAGAAAAGCTACCCGCGAAAAACGCGAAAATAGATAGCCACGAATCCCGACCAGTCGGGATAGAGCACGGAGTTTAAAAAAACCTGCTAACACTTGGTGTCTTCCTGACTTTGCGGCTATTCAGTATTGCGGTCTATGAGCGCTCAGGAATTTTTCCTTTTTCGCATATTTCGCGCATAAATCTACTTAGTATTTTGGGAGGATGCCGGATCACAAAAAGCAACCGAAACGATTTCTTTTTATTTGCTTATGTTTCCATAAAGCCATAAATTATGTGGTAGTTCAATGCTTTAGGAGCGCTACAGGGAGTAGTGCGTATGTATTCGGATGTTTTAAAAAGCAGGAATGAAGAAATCGCCGGGTTTATGGCTCAGTCCGGCCTGGATCATTATCAGATCATCCTGATAAGCGAAACCGAACAAAAGGGGTGTTTCCGTACCGGCTGCGTATGCGCGGAAATTCTTCAGAACCTTGAAACGAAGGTATTTGACAATCCGGGCTGCTGGTTCGTTTCCGAGCCGAGATGCCTCAGTGTACCATTGTATTTTTCCAGCCGTCCGTTCGGGTTTCTGATCGCAGGTTGCCCCGACGGTTTTGAGAACCGAAAAGAATGGCTGAATGAACTGCAGGAAAAGCTGTATCTCACCGGATTTGATATATACCGTCAGCTTCTGCATGAACGGGCCATGAGCCGCTGGAACAAGCCGGTTTACCATATCGGCGGGAACGAGACCATCATGGTAGCGCATGAAAAACTGGTGCGGTTCGCGCTGTCGAAATCCCCCGTCCTGCTGACGGGTGAAACGGGCGTGGGCAAGGAACTTTTCGCGAGATCGCTCGCGCTGATGGGCAATTACTGGGAACGCCCTTTCTTTACGGTGAACTGCGGACAGTTCCATGACGAGAACATGATGGTCAGCGAACTTTTCGGGCACTGCAAGGGCAGTTTCACGGGCGCGGCCGCCGACCACGCGGGCATCTTCGAGCAGGCCGACGGTGGAACCATATTCCTCGATGAGATCGGGGAACTGTCCATGAACGCCCAGAAAATGCTGCTCCGCGTGATCGACCAGCAGGAAATCAAGCCGCTGGGCTGCAAGCAGATCCGGCATGTGGACGTCTGGGTCATCTCCGCCACGCACCGGGATCTCGGGGAACTTGCCGAAAAAGGGCATTTCCGCGAGGATCTTTATTACCGGATCAGCGGTCTCTGCATACACATCCCCGCACTCCGCGACCGGGGCCGGGACAGCGCCGACCTTGCCCGGTTTTTCCTTGAACAACTGAACGAAGAGCACGGCATACGGAAAACCTTTTCGCCCGGCGCCCTGGAATTCCTCGAAAAGTATGACTATCCGGGAAACATCCGCGAACTGAAAAACATTGTCGAGAACGGATTCTGGATGAGTACCAAAAACATCATCGGAACCGGCGACCTGGAATCCAAAGTTACGGGGAAAAACCGCGAGGAAGAAGGACTTGAAGAGCTTTACGGTTCCTATTGCGCGAGGTTCAAGGTGGGAGAGAATTTCTGGGATACATTGTATTCGGATTTCAAAAAACGAAAAGTCAATATCGGGCAGATGAGATTCATCATAGGGAAAGACCTTTGCGAAACCGGACAGTATATGAAGTTACTGAGAAAATATAACCTGCCAAAGTCGGATTATCTCCGCTTCATGGATTTTCTGCGTCATCAGAAATTGAAGCCGGATCGTGGCAAATAGAATAGCCCTGCAGTGTTACTACATTATTTGTTTTTAAGCAATATTATTTAAGTATAATGTTCTATACAAATAGATCGTATTTCTATTATTAAACACATAATAATAACTACTTATATAATATTTATCGTTTATAGAGTATTAATTCTATATTCCAAGGATAATTATCTTTTTTTTCTCAATAATGATTAGTAAAATCATATATTTAAACTCATAATATTTTTGGTATATTTTTTGTACCTCTATATAAGAATAATAAATTGAAAGGTCAAATAATTGATCTTTAATAAATGTACAGGTCAAAATTTTGATTTTTTTTCTAAAAGAAAAAATTGAAAACATTATAAATAATAAACTTAAAATATGGCACACTTCTTGTTCATGTTATAAGAAGTGTTTTAAAAAAGAAAGGAGCAAATATAAGAAAACACGAAAAGAAAGATAAGAAATTAGTTTAAGTTTAGTAAACATTTAAAAAAAACAAAAAGGAAAAAGGAAATGAAAAAGAGTGCTTTAACAAAACTAATAATCGCATTGATGCTTATTTCCAGCATGATACAAAGTGAAATGGCATTTGCAGGTAAAGATCCAATCAAAGGAAATGTAATTGAAAGAATTATGCCAACAGGTGATCCTAATTTAGATCCGAATTGGGATTGGACCGTAGATAATGCATATTGGTTGTATTGGGGAACTGGTCAGAATTCCGGTCAAGCTAAAAGATTACCGTATTTTGAAGGCAACTGCGGAATTTATCCTATGTTAACCAGCAACAATGTACCTGATATTGCGAAAGCAAATGGATGGGAATTATTTGCTAGAGATTTCGGTACACCCACAGGCTTTCCTACCTATCCATATTTTATCCTTTATAATAAGTACAGAGGTATATTAAGAGTTTTTTTATACAACGGAACAGGCCAAGGTTATAATCATGTATTCGGTGAATTAGCTTTTAATAATCCTGCAACTTCATCATCAGCATTATTTGCTTTAACTTCAGACGATAAATGTTTTCTTAATGACTTTGATGGTAATTATAAACGTTTCTCCATGGGTGTAGCGGAGGTTTTCCCGAATGATTGGTTATTTGTTGACTTTGATGTAAAAGGATATGACCCTAATACCGGTTCATTGCCTTTAAATTCAATGATTGATATGAAAATCTGGGTTCGAAATAACTCGATGGTAGAATTAAACGGCACTTTAGATTTGCATGGAATGTTACAGGATGCCAATCTTGCGACACGATATAAAAATGTTTCGGGCGTCAATACTTTAGAAAAAGTTACGGGATCATTTTTATCCGCAAGTAAAAATTTCAAAACGCTATCATCCGGTTTAAATGATATGACCAGTTATGCCAACAGCCATCCCTCTGCTTGGTGGTCAAGCACTTTGCTTGGCTTGGCACAAGGTGGCGTTTCAACCTTTGTTCCCGGAATTGGAGCCTTAGCAGGTTTTATAACTTCATTTACAGGAAGTAAATCGGCTAATCATTTATATATACCTCTTCAATGGAGACATGATCTTACTGGTACATTCAATGTAACGGGCACCTTAACAACGTCTACGCCCTTCTTTCCTCATTCCTTTGTTATTCCGGGAGCTCCTACGGATATTCCTGTTAACGACACAAAAAGACCTTTCTATAGTAAACCCTTAGGGATATATAATGTACTCTCTAAACCGACATTAGAATACAATGTTTACAGTGAATCTGCGGGTAGTAATTGTGTATGGCAGCCCTATCCGATTGAAGCATATTATTGTGATTATAATGTCTCAAAATCATTTTCTCTACAAAATCCATTAAACATTAGTTTTAATAGCCAATCAGGTTTAAATATTATCAGTACCGAAGTCTCTTTGATAAAGAATATGAACTCATTTGGCGGTGGACCTAGCTTATATCTGCCAAATAATTTAATTTCAACTTTAAGTTTTGGTGGCAGTTTTATTTGGAATGGTGATTATTCTGAATTAATGAATTATGTTATTCCTGACATGATTAACGATTATGAAAATAAAGTTGCATTGATCATCAAATGTAATTCAATAACAAATCCTCTTGATACTTTAGTGTTTTTAAAAGTATATCCTGCTAACAAAATTGAAAATCAAAATTTGAATAAGCCATATCATACAACTACAATTTCTGGCCCGACTACTGTATACAAAAGAACCAACAATACTTGGTTTTCAAACATATACAATGGTCATGGACCCTATACTTACAAATGGTTTAAAAATGGAACCCAAGTTAGCACTGCACAAAACCTTACGATGAACAGCGGAACAAGCAGTTTTACGTTACGTCTTGAAGTAACTGATACATATACGAATATGACTGCTACTTCTACGATGAATGTAACCGTCAATAGTGTAATCGACCCTATTGAAAAATCCTTATCCGAAACACCCAATGAATTCAAACTTCACGGCAACTACCCGAATCCGTTCAATCCTACGACGACCATTAAGTTTGACCTGAAAGAAGATTCGAAAGTCACGCTGAAAATCTATAACACTCTGGGCCAGGAAGTACGATCCTTAGTCAACGATACCAAAGAAGCCGGTTATCATTCGGTTCTCTGGGACGGCAAGAACAACCAGGGCTCTGCTGTACCGAGCGGACTTTATATTTACCGAATCAATGCCGGGAATTATGTCAAATCAATGAAGATGATGCTCGTCAAATAGTAAAACAGTCATTTATGATTATCAAACCGGCTCCGTTCAGGGGCCGGTTTTTTTTTACCCGCTAAGATTTAACCACAGAGGCGACGGAGGAAGCGCGGAGAAATTCATTTTACCGCAAAGATCGCCATGAACGCAAAGAAAACCTGCCCGCGAAACAAGCGAAAATAAATAGCCACGAGGCACGGAGTTTATAAAAAACCTGTCAACACTTGGTGTCTTCCTGGCTTCGTGATCTTTTTGGTTGTTGGGTTTTTGCGGTCTCTGCGGTAATAAAGACCCTGGCCACTTTGAATAACCGTCTGCCAAAATATTTTCATTTGCTATTTTAGAAAAATCATCTAACTTTTGGTTCAGTTTTCAAACTATTACGGAGAAGACCATGAATGCGTTATTTTACCTTGCCCTGATATTCATGACCGGCCCGAACCCGGCTTATTCCGTCAACCCCGACGACATCATCGGCACCTGGCTCAACGAGGAAGGCACAGGCAAGATCGAGATCTTCAAAAAGGGCGACGAGTACTTCGGCAAGCTGATCTGGCTGAAAGAACCCACCTATACCCAGAAAGACGTGGAAGAAAACGATCACCCGCTCGTGAAACTGGGCGCGGCAAAAGTCGATTTCAAAAATCCGGATGAATCCCTGCAGTCCGCTCCGGTACTGGGTCTCCTGCTCCTGCGAAATTTCAAATACGACATCGACAACGAGGAATGGAGCGGCGGCCGCATCTATGACCCCAAAAACGGCAAGGACTACAAATGCTACCTGCAGCTGATCGAACAAAACAAACTGAAAGTACGCGGGTATATCGGTTTTTCACTGCTCGGAAGAACTACCTACTGGACAAGGCTGTAACCGTTCCGCTGGAATTTCAGGCCGATTCTCGAGAAAATGTTATGTTCCCTGGCCGTTCCGTTTTTTGCTGTTTTTACTCTGAAAGGAATATTCCCCGTTCGATTCTGAAGTTTCTTGCTTCTGCGGACCGCTTCGGTTATCTTATTTAATATGAATACGTATGCCTGTAAAACTTTCTTCCTGACTTTCGTTGGATTCGTATTTCTTTTCCTGTACCCTTCAGGACCCGCCTTTGCCGTAGAACCTGTCCGCATCGATGAGTATGAACGGTTCCCGGAAGGCACGGCCGATTACCGGTTCTTCCTCGACCGGGCGGACCTTTTTTACCGGCAGGAAGAATTCGGTTCCGCGATGGAACATTATTCGTTTGCCCGCGCGATCGAGCCCGAACTGGACAAGAATATGATCCTCCGGTTCAGGACCGCTTATTGCCTGAAACAGGTCAACGAGCCGGGTAAAGCCATCCCCCTGTTCTATCCGCTGACCGCAGACCCGCTGATGGGCGATTATGCACTGTACCAGCTGGCCGGCTGTTACGCGATGATTCCCGACAGCCAGAAAAAGGCGATCGCCCTGTACCGGCAGCTGATCCGGAACTATCCCCGGTCTGTGTTCCGCATCGAAGCGCACCTGCAGCTGACCGAATGGCTGTCCCGGACGCAGCAGCACGCGGAAGCGGAACTGTACCTGTCCGCCGCCCAGACGATGATCCAGAAACAGTACCAGACCCGTATCTTGTATGAGCCGAGGCTGACCCTCCTCAAGGGCATCAGCCAGTATCACCGCGGCCGGTTCCGTAAAGCGATCAATTATTTCAGGATCGTGATCAGCTCATTCCGGTATACCGATGAAGCGCTGATGGCCAAGCAATGGATCGAAACCATACACCGGACCCTGCGAAGCCCGCTGAATACGGTTCAGTTCCTCGAAAACAACAATGTACTGATCCTTCAGGGCCATTACGCCGACGCCCTGCAGGAACTGAAGGACCTGAACCGCACAGGCACGGAAAAGGAAAACGCGGAGATTGAATTCCAGACCGCAAGAGCTTATTACGCAATGGGCCTGTATAAGGAAGCAATGTCCCGGTTTGAAAGGCTGTGGAAGGAAAACCGGCATGCGGACGCCCTTTTCAATCTTGCCCGCACATCCCGCTACAACGAAGACCTGGACCGCTCGACACAGGCTTACCGCGATTACCTCGCTTCGGCGGTGAAGAATCCGGCATGGAAAACCTATATCATGTACGAACTGGCCAATAACCTTTCGGCATACGGGGACAGCCTGAAAACCCTTGAGGCCATGGAACTATACCGGGCCATTCAGGCGCAAAGCGTGGATGGTTCCGTATACGCAGCCGGTGCGTCATTCCGTGAGGCTTACCTGCTCTACCGGCTGAAGGATTACGACTCGGCGGTCGTCCGGCTCACAAAACTCGCCCAGAGACTGCCTGCACAGCAGTCCCGCTGCCAGTACTGGATCGCGAAATGTCACGAAAGGGCCGGCCGGCCCGATAAAGCCAACATCATGTACCGGCAGCTCGCAGTGCACCGCATGAGCGATTACTACGGCATGCTGAGCGAACTGCTCCATATCAATCCGGTGTCCGTAACTCCGCGCAGGATCTTCTACACCGCCGGCATTCCGCTTCTGCCGTCCCTCGGCGCGGAAACAGACCGGACGGCGGATTTCAGCCGGAAGATCCGGACCGAAAGTTCGGCGTTGCTGATCCCTGAATCACTGGACGACAGCCTGCGGCTGACGATCCGGAAAGCACTGCTCGCCGGAAAGCTGATCGGACCCCGGTGGGCCGAATCGGAACTGATGACAGTCAAGGATCAGTTCTGGTCCTCGTTTGAAAAAAACATCTGGCTGAAACATCTGGCCGAGGAAATGGAATGCTACAATATCGCCGTGGACGCTAACGTCATGCTCCGCATACATTATGACAGGAAAATGTCCGCCGATGAAATCAACCGGCTGAATTACCCGGTGTATTACAGGGATCACATTATGCTGCATGCCGGGCAGTATACGCTCGATCCTTCACTGCTGCTCGCCGTAATCAAGGCGGAAAGCGCATTCCGGAGCCGGGCCGTATCACCCGCACGCGCCGTGGGCCTGATGCAGATCATGCCGTTCACCGGCCGCACGATCGCGCGGCAGCTGCAGATGCCCGGATTCCAGATGATGAACCTGCAGTCACCCGACGTCAGCATCCGCATGGGAGCGTATTACCTGAACCAGCAGGCGAAATTGTTCAAAGGATATATCCCCGCTATGCTTTCTGCTTACAATGCCGGTCCCCACCGTACTGTTTTCTGGATGCGGTTTTACAGCGAGGAAGACCCCGAAGTTTTTCCCGAGATGGTCGACTTTGTCGAAACGCATTCGTATATCAAGAAAATCCTGCTCGACCGCTGGATCTACAGCCAACTGTATCAGGATAATCCGTCCTGATCCCTTTCCAATGCGGCTTCCACGGTTTTTTCAAACAGCCGGCAGTCGCAGCAGTCGTACACTACGCACCGTTTGTACAGCTGGATCAGTCCCTGCGTAAACTGGACCGAACCATTCGCCGGCTTGCTTTCCCGGTACAATTGCCGGGTCATGTAGCGCGTGACGGAATTCGTTTCGCGGCTTTCGGAACACCTGTACAGCGACCCGATCCTTGACTGAAGTTCATGGTTCCCGGTTCGCTCCGCATAAAGCGACATCACGGGCAGGACGACATTGACGATCATTTCATGCGCGCGCTGACGGCCAATGAGTTCATGTGATTGCGTCCGTCCTGCATCATTCCAGATATAATGCCGGTTCCAGTAACCAAAAGCGGGAATCATCAGTATCTTTTCCATGTCCGGCACAGCGTTTTCCGGAACGGACGACTGCAGCCGGCCAGCGAACAATTCCAGCAGGCTGACCTGCCGGTGACCGGACAGCCACCGGCTGAATCCTGCGATCCGGAGAGTGGGATAATTCACGGGCCGCATGCGGAACAGCTGCCAGTCGGCGGGTTTAAGCGGTTTTACAACATGAGCGCTCTGATAATCATGCCAGAGCCGGCTGAGCCGCTGAAGATATGGTATCAGCGTGTTGTCCCGGACTGAATGGATTTCAAAATCCAGAAGACCCGCGGCGCCGAACAATATGGCCTGAGTCTTCATCAGGGCCGTGCTGTCATTGTCGGAGCGGATGGCTTCCATAAGAGATTCCAGCGGCACCAGTCCCGCCAGGCGGCGGAACGGTTCCCGGTTCTTCGAAAATCCCAGTGCGTCCATGAAGCCGTAATACAGAAGTTCCTCCCATTCCATCATGAACTGGTTTTTCAGGTCCCTGAACGCCTGAATCCTGGAATGAAACCGGACGGCGCCATTCTCCAGGACCCACTCATCAATAAACGAAGGGGACAAGTCAGGAATTTCCTCATAACAGAAGATATTTTTCCGGGATCGTTCTATGGACTCGATTTTGCCGGTCAGCCGGTCAATGGTTTCGGATAAAAAATTTTTCAGTTCAAGAACGGCGGGTTTATGTGCGACGGCCGGCAAGTCATGATGATAAACCGCATGCAGGATGACGTTGTGATAACGGGGATTGAGGTCATGCCGGTGATGATGCCAGTCGGAGGTTTTCCTGTGAATCTCAACGTCGCCGGAAAGCACCTCATCCCCGATCCTGATTTTGGCGTTGAGAAAATCGGGTCCTGAATCTCCGTTCCAATGCCCCTGAAATAAGATCCTGACCGGCAATCCGTCGGCGGTCATGAGCTGTTCGGTCTTTAAAAAAAGATAGTGCCAAATGGCTTGTATGGTTTTCTCAGAAATCCTGATCAGGTTTTCCCGGATTTCCGCTGAAGGCCATGATGTGGAATATCGAAACATCCTGAATTTCGGTTGATTTCCAGACTCTCACAGGAATGTACAAAAAATTCATTGCAATTCAATCATATTTTTTTATATTCACCAAGCTTTTTTGTCGCCGAAGTGGCGGAACTGGCAGACGCGTCCCGACAAGTCGGGATGAGGCGGCAAGATGAATCAAGTTGTTATTTGAAAAACGGATGGGTACCATTTAGCCGAAGTGGTGGAACTGGTAGACGCGCTGGACTCAAAATCCAGTGAGGCACAAACCTCGTGTGGGTTCGAGTCCCACCTTCGGCACGAAATCCCTGATATTACCATCAGGGATTTTTTTGTGAAAAAGTTGATGATAAGGCCCGATCAAACCGGTGTGCGTACAAACCTCATGTAGGATAGCTCATTCCAAACAGTCGAAATATAAAATCCTTAAAACATTCCGTTCGGGCGTTGTTTTTTTATGATTAACCCGATGTATGAAACACTATCAGGCCAAATGAAACCGGATATCAATACCGCAGTTCCTTTTTTCTTCCGGACCCCGTCCGCATATTCGATTCAACCATACTTACATTTTCATTTGGTATTATTCAAAAAAACTGATTATATTTTTTAAATTTACAGCAACAAAAATACTTAATGCAACTATGAATCCATCTGTCCCTCACGAAAGCGCGATAGGCCATGTTACCGGAGAATCGGTTTATGTGGACGATATGTCTGTAAGCGAACGATTGCTGCACGGACGGGTTGTGTACAGCCCGCATGCAAAGGCAAACATCAAAACCTTCGATCTGGTTGAAGCAAAAAAAACATGCGGCATTCACGCTGTTCTTTGTTACCAGGACATTCCGGGCCAGAATCAGGTCGGTCCGATCGTGCATGATGAGCCCTGCCTTGCCGTGAACGAAGTACATTGCATCGGGCAGGCGGTATTTTTAATTGCCGGCGAAACGGAATCAGCCTGTCTTGAGGCCGAAAAAAAAATCAAAATCGAATATGAAATCCTTGAGCCGGTCCTGGATATCCAAACTGCCATTACGAAGAACAGCCTGATGGGGCCGGAACGGAAAATCGAACGGGGCGATGTTGAATCGGCTATGAAAAAGAGCCCGAACCGAATCCGCGGAAGTGTCCGCTCAGGAGCCCAGGAACACTGGTATCTGGAAACCCATGCATGTCTGTGTGTTCCGGGAGAGCAAAAAGAAATGATGGTGTACAGTTCGACACAGCATCCTTCGGAAACCCAGGCCATCGTCTCCGAAGTCCTTGGACTGCCGCGTCATGAGGTTGTGGTTGAAATCCGCCGTATGGGCGGTGCGTTCGGAGGCAAAGAAACGCAGGCCAATCATATCGCCGCGTGGACGGCCCTGCTGAGCCATGCCACAAAGAGGCCCGTAAAAATAAGGCTCTTCAGGGACGACGACCAGAAAATCACGGGAAAACGCCACCGCTATTTATCCAGTTACGAAGCCGGTTTCAATCAGGACGGTACAATCAACGCCGTTACCATCGATCTGAACGCCGACGGCGGCTGCGCGACGGACCTGTCGTTCGCGATCCTCGAACGCGCCATGCTTCATTCGGATAACGCCTATTATCTTCCGAACATCAGAATCACCGGTAAAGTATGGAAAACCAATCTTCCATCCAATACGGCGTTCCGTGGATTCGGCGGCCCGCAGGGAATGGCTGTCATTGAAATCGTTCTCGACCGTATTGCGAGGTATCTCAAAAAAGAACCCGCGGATATTCGCTTTAATAATTTTTACGGGCTAAGCGACCGGAACACAACGCCCTACGGCGAGACCGTCGAAAACAACAGATTGTACGTCATGTTCGAAAGGCTGATGAAATCTTCGAATTATACCAAACGAAAAAAAGAAATCGATGCGTTTAATACAAACAACGAATTCTTCAAAAAAGGCATTTATCTTACGCCTGTGAAATTCGGCATATCCTTTACAACCTCGTTCCTGAATCAGGCCGGCGCTCTGGTGAATATTTACGCGGACGGTTCCGTTCTGGTCAATCATGGGGGCACGGAAATGGGACAGGGACTGAACACGAAAATACAGCAGATCGCCGCGAAGGAACTCGGCGTCAGCGTTGACCGCGTCAAGGTCAATCCGACGAATACCTCGAAAATTCCCAATACATCCGCCACCGCGGCATCCTCCGGCTCTGATCTGAACGGCATGGCCGTCAGAAACGCGGTCGCGATTCTCAAATCCCGCATCGCGCCCGAAATCGCGAAGTGGTTCAGCGAAAAATACCCATCCGTCGTTTCTGATCCTGAAGATATTGTTTTTGCCAACGATAAAATTTCGGACGTCAAACATCAGGAACGGGCCATTTCGTTCGCCGAGGCCATGTCCATCATGGTTTTCAGGCAGGTCAGCCTCAGCGGACAGGGTTTTTACCGGACGCCGAATATTTATTTTGACCGCGATAAAGGGCAGGGACGTCCGTTCCATTATTTCGCTTTCGGAATGGCTGTTACCGAGGTGCAGATCGACACTCTGACGGGGCGTACAGAAATTCTCCGGACGGATATCCTGCATGATGCCGGCGATTCAATCAATCCGGCTCTTGACCGCGGGCAGGTTGAAGGCGGTTATATTCAGGGCTGCGGCTGGGTCACGACCGAGGAAATCAAGTGGGATGCCAAAGGCAATCTGATGACGCATTCCCCCGATACTTATAAAATCCCGTCCGTTCAGGATATCCCGGCGGATTTCCGTGTTGAACTTCTTGATAAAGCGGCGAATCCACATACCATTCACGGAAGCAAAGCTGTCGGTGAACCTCCATTCATGCTCGCTTTATCGTGCTGGCTGGCCATCAAGGACGCCGTAACGGCTGCTGCGGGCAATCATGCCGAACCGGAGCTTAATATTCCGGCGACCAGCGAGGCAGTCCTTATGGCCATTCAAACAGCCAAAAAGAAATAGAAGCCGAAGAAATTATATCTTTTGCTTTATCAAGAAGTAATGTTTTAACTAAACCGGTTCATTTAGTCCTGAACTTTATTCGCAGTGAATTACTCACAACTGAAACCGAGCTGAAAGCCATTGCCATTGCTGCGAACATCGGATCAAACGTCATCGGTACAAATGGCAATAGCACACCCGCCGCTAAGGGGATGCCGATAACGTTATAGAAAAATGCCCAGAATAAATTCTGTTTGATAATTCGCCGGGTTTTATTTCCAATAGTTATTAATTCGGGTATTAAACTCAGGTCGTGCCGCATCAGAATGATGTTTGCCGATTCCATGGCGATATCCGTTCCCGTATGAACCGCTATGCCGACATCCGACTGAGTGAGCGCGGGAGCGTCATTTATACCGTCACCGGCCATAGCGACTATCATACCTTTCTTTTGTTCGTTCGCAATAATCGATTGTTTCTCACCCGGTGAAACACGGAAGATAAAATTCTGAATTCCGGCAACCTCCGAGGATTGTTTCACGGCCTGTTCCGTATCTCCTGAAACCAGCAACGTTCGCTTACCCCACTGATGCAGCATCGAGATCATATCCTTGGCATGAGGCTTTACCGGATCGGTCAGGAAGAAGGTCATGATATGCAGGCCGTCAACCGCGGTTAAGACGATGCTCATTCCACCGGGATTGTCGGGCGGATGAATTGGCTCAATACCTTGTTCCTTTAGAAAACGTTCATGTCCGATGCAGACCGTATGAGTTTCTGTTTTCATGGTAATTCCGGAGCCGGGAACATTATGAAACTGTTCCGGTTGTTCCGCCGTTATCCCCGGATATTCCGTTTTAAGGTATTTGACAACAGCTTTCGCAAGAGGATGACCTGATTGATTTTCTGCGGAATAAACTAAACCCGCCAGTTCTTCGCGTTCTTCTTCGCTGAGGTTATCGCGTAAATATTTTACTGAATGCACACCGGGCTTGCCTTCTGTGATGGTACCCGTTTTATCAAATACGATCAGGTCGGCAGCGGAAGCTAATTCAAGGCTTTCGGCAGTTTTAACGAGGATGCCCGAGGCTGAGCAGCGTCCCATTGCGACGGTGATGGCGGTTGGAGTCGCAAGTCCAAGGGCGCAGGGACACGCAACGATCAATACTGTTATCGCATGGATCATGGCAGTCTGAAAACCGGTTTCGGGTGAAAATATCATCCATCCGGAAAAAGTGATCAACGCGATCAGCAGTACGGCCGGAACGAATACGGAACTCACGCGGTCCACAAGTTTCTGAATCGGCGGTTTGCCGGCCTGGGCTTTCTGGACAAGCTGAATGATCTGCGCCCACGCGGTCTGTTGTCCGGTTTGTTCCGCCCGGTACGCGATTGTTCCGTCAATGTTAATGGTTCCGCATAAAATCTTGTCTGAAGGTGATTTTCCGATCGGCAGGCTTTCACCGGTCAGCATGCTTTCATCGATGCTGGTGGCTCCACGCACAATGACTCCGTCCGCGGCTATTTTGTCGCCGGGCCTGGCCAATATCAGGTCGCCGGGGTTGATCGAGCCGGTTTCAACGACCATTTCTGATTCACGGGTTAAACCATCGGTCGAATCAGTACGCAGAACAGTCGCCGTTTGAGGCCTCAGATTCATAAGCATTCGAACAGTGTCCGTAGTTTTGCGTTTGGCGCGGTCTTCCAGCAACCGGCCGAACAGGATCAGCGTGATGATCACCACCGTGGTTTCATAATACACATGATGTTCATGAGCGTTTAAACCGGCCCATTCAGGAAAAAAGGTGACCATTGCGCTGTAGAGAAACGCCGCTCCCGTACCGACAGCGATCAGGGAATCCATGTTGGACGAGAAATGACGGGCCTGACGTAGCGCCGTCCGGAAAAAATTACCGCCTGAGTAAAGGATAACCGGGAGAGAAAGAAAAAAAAGCAGGACATGAAGTCCTGGAAAATCAATCATGAGCATAGAGAGAACAAATACCGGTAATCCGAAAATAACAGCGGTCAATAACCTTTTTTTCAGGCCGGAATAGTGTTTATTATAGATTGATTCAATATTGTTTTCAGCGACGGATGAATCCGTCAGCAATTGATATCCTTTATTTCTGACCAACGCTTTGAGATCAGATAAAACATTCAAACCCGGAACATAGGCGATGTAAGCCGTTTGTCCGGCTAACTGCACGCTTGCATCAAGGACGTGGGCATGGCTCAGAATCGCTTTTTCCGCGCTCACGACACATGACGCGCAATGCATTCCCTCGACAGGAAATGTGTCTTCGGCGATAACCGGCTGATATCCCGCACCGCTTATATAACCGATGATATTTTTCAGCGTAATCATTTGGCGCTGATATTCGACGCGCACCGTACCGTTAACAAAATCGACTGTGATTTCGTTGATACCCTGAACGTGTCTTAGCCTGTTTTCTATCCTTAATTTATCGGTATCAGAATCAAGATTGCGGACAGTGATTGTAACGGTTACAGCCTTGTTTGAATGGGACACAGGTTCTTTATCAGTCTTAATGACATTCAGTGTTTTGGATGAAACCGGTATCATCGGATGGCTTTCAATATATAAACGTTTGTCATATCGGTAACGGTTACCTTACTAACTTATCATATAACCATTTATTCGGTATAATTTAACAAAATTTGAATATCATCAAAAACTATCTTCTCAATGTTTATGGATTTTATCATGATTAACGCCCGAAGCTGAATCCATTTGAGGGAAAAAACCATTGAGTTGGCTCTCAGAATCGATCAGAAAACCTCCCGTAACCGCTATTTCATCTCCTTCAGATAATCCCGCTGTAATTTCGTATTCATCACCGGATTTGATCCCCAAAGTGACAATGGCGGGAATGAACGCTGTTTTGTCTTTTCTGATCCAGACAACATTTCGGTTACCGGTCAATAATACCGATGATTGCGGAACGTACAACGCGGTTTTTTTTCCGATCAATATCAATGATTCTCCGTACATCTGGGGTTTTATTCTGTAATCATTATTGTTGATTTCTGTACGGACTTTGAGCGTTCGTGTGGCCGGATTGACCGCAGGACTGATAAACGTTATACGGTTTTGAAAAGTATCATTTGGAAACGCCTGAAGAATCGTTTTTACCATCTGACCGTGACGGAGAGAGGCGATATCTGATTCATACACATCAAAAGTATTCCATAGTACCGATATATCGTCAAGCTCGAATAAAACATCGCCCTCGCTGAAGTAAGATCCCTCGGTGATATTTTTCCTGATGATCTGTCCGGAAAAAGGCGACAGCACGGGAAGTTTCCAGTGAACCTGGCGCGTCCGTTCAAGTTCGATGATCTGGGATTCGGATAAGCCGAGAATGTCAAGTCTTTTGCGGAGTGAAGTCAGCGCGGATTCCTGAAGCGCCGTATCGAGCCCGGGGCGGGATGAAAGATAAGCCAGTAATTCGTTTTCTGTTTTGATGATATCCGGAGAATAGGCGATCAGCATGGGCTCGCCTGCGTGCAGCCATTGACCGGTCTGATTTTTCAGCAATTTTTCGGCTCGTCCTGAAAAACGGGCGGAAACCGTTTTACGGTTGGGTTCCGCAAAATCGATAACGCTGAACGCCCGTATGACATGATCGCGGTGGGTTTTTTTAACGATAGCCGTTCGGACGTTTGCCAGGGTCTGCTGAAAACCGGATATGTTCAGCTGTGATAGCATTTCGTCTTTTTCCGTTTCAGCGTCTCCTCCAGTCTTGACCAGATCCATGTGGCATATCGGGCATACCGAAGGTTTTTCCGATGTCACTTCGGGATGCATCGGGCAGTAATACGCAGCCGCGACAGTTCCGGAATTATCGGATTTAGCGCACCCCGTTATGGCCGCGACAGCCAGTACCAAACAGATTAAATATTTCATGGGCATTCCTTTATTCATGAGTCATCCAGGGCGCCATGCCTGAAAGATTAAGTTTTTTATTCCGTAAAGCGCGTTCTTTCATGATCGCGAATAACACCGGCGTGACGACGAGAACATGCGCGGCGGAAGTCAGGAGTCCGCCAATGAGAGGCGCCGTCAGGGGTTTCATAACATCCGATCCGGTGCCGGTTGCCCACATGACGGGAATCAGCGCGATCATGCTCGTGGCGACGGTCATCAGTTTGGGGCGAAGCCTGAGCAATGACCCTTCTGTCGTGGCTTCGAGGATGTCACTTTCCGTCAGCGCCTCACGCGAACCGCTGTGATGCGCCCTGATTCTTTTATCGAGCGATTCGTGAAGATAAATGACCATGACGACGCCTGTTTCAACGGCGATTCCGTAAAGCGCGATAAAACCGACCCATACCGCGACCGAAAAGTGATATCCCAGTATATAAATCATCACCATTCCTCCGCTCAATGCGAACGGGACGGACAACATCACGATGAGAGTTTCCTTGATATCTTTCAGCGTTACAAACAGCAGAAAAAAGATAATGATCAGAACAACGGGAATGATCAGCATGATCGTGCGCTGGGCATGTAATTTCTGTTCGTACTGACCAGTCCACGCGGTATGATATCCTTCAGGCAGTGTAAGATTTTTTTGAAGCAGCTGTTTCGAATCCTCGACCACTGTGCCCAGATCACGGCCGCGGGCGTTCATATACACCAATGACCGGAGAAGGCCGTTTTCGCTGTTAATCATCGGCGGTCCTTCAACGATCCTGATATCGGCCACCGCGGACAAAGGGAGAAAAAGCGGTCCGTTGTCATCCGCGGGCTGCGTCGCAGAAAACTGCCGTTTAGAAGTCATGCCGCCGGCGGCTCCGGACATGGCCGAACCGCCCCCGGATTGTGTCGTTACCGGAGTTGCCATGCCGGACTCTGTTCTGACCGGAACCATCAGGGTTTTCAATGATTCCGGGGCATTCCTGTTATCTCTGAAAAAACGCGCCCGGATCGGAAAACGTTTCCGTCCGTCGTTCATGGTGGCGATATTTTGTCCTCCCACCGCGGTTTCGATGATCATCTGGATATCGGCAACGTCCAGCCCGTATCGTGCGGCCTCATGTCGTTTGATTTCGATGTCAAGGTACAGCCCTTTCTGCATGCGTTCCGCCACGACGTCGGTTGCGCCCGGGACAGATTTGAGCAATCCCTCGGCCTCGATGGCGTAATATTCAAGCGTATCGAGATTCGGGCCGAATATTTTCAGTCCGATATCGGTACGGACGCCGGTGGCCAGCATATTGATGCGGTTAATGATCGGTTGTGTCCAGCCGTTGCGGACGCCGGGAATCTGAAGCAGCTGATCCATTTCCTGGATCAGGTCGTTTTTACTGATGCCTTCGCGCCACTGATCACGGGGCTTCAGAAGGATGACGGTTTCGATCATGCTGATCGGCGCGTTATCCGTGGCGGTTTCGGCTTTTCCCGTTTTTCCTAGCACGTGGTCGACTTCGGGTATCGTCCGTATCAGCTGGTCCTGAATTCTCATGATACGGTTAACCTCGGTTATCGACGCGTTTGGCAAGGTGACCGGCATGAACAGGATTGAGCCTTCATCAAGCGGCGGCATAAATTCAGATCCGGTGTCCATGATCATCGGGATAGTGCCCAGGAGTACCAGTGCGTTGATGGCGAGAACGGTTTTACGGTAACGAAGCGAAAAAAGCAGGATGGGCCTGTACAATCGCTGAAACAGCCGGGTTAAAACGTGCTGTTCCTCAGGAATGAATCGTCCGCGCATTAAAAAAGTCATGAGGACGGGAATTAACGTGATGACGACAATGGCAGAACTGAGCATGACGAACGATTTCGTCCATGCGAGCGGCGTAAATAATTTTCCTTCCTGTCCTGACAGCAGAAAAACCGGAATAAATGACACGAGAATGATCAGTTCGGAAAAAAAGATCGCGCGGCCCACTTGTTTCGCGGCGTTGATGCTGATCCGGATATAATCCTGATGGTGAAGTTCACCCTGTTTCTGAAGCGCTGACGCCAGATGCCGGTAGGCGTTTTCGACCATGACGATTGACGAATCGACAATCACCCCGATCGCGAGTATGATTCCTCCGAGGCTCATAATATTGGACGTGATATCAAAGATATCCATCAGGATAATTCCCATCAGAACGCTTATGGGAATTTCGATGAGAATCCGGACAATGCTTCGCACGTGAAGCAGGAACACGGTCACGATAATGGCAACGATCAGCGCCGCCTCGATCAGCGCCCACTTGAGTGTGTCCACCGCAGCGTCGATCAGGCCGCTGCGGTCATACGAGGGGACAATCGTAACCCCATCAGGAAGGCCGGCCTGGATTTCAGAAATTTTCGATTTGACGCGGTCAATGACGGCGCGCGCGTTTTCGCCGTGCCGCATCACGATCACTCCTCCGACGGCCTGTCCCTCTCCGTTTTTCTCAAGCGATCCGCGCCGGATATCGGCGCCGGTCTGGACCGTGGCGACCTGCCCGAGATAAACGGGAGGCTGGCCGCCCCGCCGGACAATCAGCGTATTCTCAATATCCGCCACCGAGTTGTAATAGCCTTGTCCCCGTATGAAATATTCCGCGTCCGCGTGCTCGATGATTTTTCCGCCCACCTGGCTGTTGTTCCGCTGAACGGCCGACACAATATCGGAAACGGACAGCTGATACGCGCGCAGTTTGACCGGATCGATATCCACCTGGTACTGACGGACATAGCCCCCGATACTCGCGACTTCAGCGACGCCTTCCACCGAGGCAAGCGCGTAGCGGATGTCCCAGTCCTGGATAGTCCGCAATTCACCAAGATCATGGCTCCGGCTTTCGACCGTATACCAGAAAATATGACCCACGCCGGTTCCGTCAGGACCGAGAGTCGGTACAACCCCGTCGGGAAGCGATCCGCGGATAGTGTTGAGTTTTTCGAGGACGCGGGTTCGGGCGAAATACAGATCCGAGCCGTCGTCGAAGATCACGAAAATAAACGACATGCCGAACATCGAGGACGCCCGTACGGCCTTGACCTGCGCCAGTCCCTGGAGAGCGGAGACGATCTGGAAGGTGACCTGCTGTTCCACCGTTTCCGGAGAACGGCCCATCCATTCGGTAAACACGATGACCTGGTTTTCCGATAAATCCGGGATCGCGTCCACCGGCAAATCCGTGAGACGGTAGAGACCGTAGGAGGATATCAGCACATAAGCGGCCAGGACGATCCAGCGGTTCCGCGCGCTCCATTCAATGATGCGTTCTATCATAGTGGTATCCTATTCGTCCGTTGTCGGTTGCAGTGCCGAACCGGTTTTAAATTCGAGTTCGGCGAGGTTTTTTAAATAGTCCGTTTCAGCCATGAGCGCTTCTTCCCGGAATTTGAGTAGTTTCTGTGCGGTATCGTAAGCCATGGGTCCGGCCATAGGATCCGTCTGGTACTGCCTGAGCGCGAGATCGTACGCCGACTGAAGTCCGGGAATCAGGTCATGGCGGTATATCCTGATCAGTTCAAGGTTTTTCCGGATCGTCCTGACTGACCGGGTGATGTCCGCGCGGATCATGTTTTTCATATTTTCGATTTCTTTTTCCGTTTGCCGGTTTTGCCACCGCTTTTCGTTCATCATGCCCTCGATGCGCGATCCTGACCACCATGCCGCGGGGACCGTCAGTCCGATCATGACCGACCAGAAATCGCGGCCGGTATCCGACATGTTTTTATACATGCCTTTGATCATGAAATCGGGATAGCGCTCCCTGCGCACGGCCGATATCTCGCGGTCGTTCATGATGATCGCCCATTCCATCGATTTTAGATCGGGACGGCGGGTTATTGCTTTAAGAATCAGCGAATCGGCGTTTATCCGGAGGCTGTCGGGAACAGGAAAGACCGCCGCGATCATCGAATCATGAAACGACGGAACCGCGCCGGAGATCATCGCGAGCGATTCTTCGCGCTCTTGCCGTAAACGGATGAATTCGACCTGGATCATCGAGAGATCGTTCTTCAGCATCAGCGTTTCAAGAACGCCTGAAGAACCGGATGAAACCTGGCGTGCGGATAATTCATAGAGCCGGTTCATGACATCGTACCGCTGGCGGTTCAGCCCGGATAACTGATCATTAATAAAGAGTTCAATATAATTCATCCGGATATCCCGGATCAGTTGCTGCCGGCGGCGCAGTTTGTCCTGCCTTTTCATGGACGACTGCGCGAGGATGACGCGGGACATGGACGCCGTTTTGCCGGGCCAGGGGATCATCTGCTGGATGAAATAATCCGTTTCCATGTTTTTTCCCAGCGGATTCGGGAACTGGCGTACGGGAATCTGGAAGAATTCGATACCCAGCAAAGGAGGATCCCATGCGGTGACCTGGTCTTTTCGGCTCTCGATGGCTCTGATTTCATGATCCATCGCGTCAAGGGCGGGATGAGCGCTCATTGCGCGGGAGATCAGCGAATCAAGGGCGGGAGGCCAGGCGAACAGTTGCTGCGGCCGCAGATCATGCGCGTAACCGCAGCCGATGATAAAAACCATCATCAGCGCTTTCATAAAGCGACCTTTGAATATAGTAATGGTTGGATTAAAAATTAATTCGTGCTGATCTCAAATATTGAGACGATGAAACCGCGATAAATGATCCGCCGGCCTTCCGGGCGGTGATTCGGCGATGGTTTCCGTGATGCCGCGCGTGTTGAGGCAATTGAGCGGGTCAAATGCTGGCTGAACGAAAGATACGATGCAAGAGGAGTAAAGAGGGGAGAATTTTGCAAGAATATCAATGTCGGGCAGGGTCACGGGAGCAGCGGTGGTATTATTTCCGCAGGGACAGCAGGGTTCGGCCTGAAACGAAGGCATATCGATTACGGCATGCGTACCGCAGCATGATCCGGATGAAGAACAGCACGACAAACCCGTGTCTTGCCGCAGATCACAATTCAGAGTTACGTAACCTGAAGTAAGGGGGAGAAGAAATAAACATAACGCCAGCATGACAGACGCGGATTGTTTTGTGATGGTGAGTTGATTCGTCATAATAATATAATAAAGAAAACGTTTACTTATTTCAAACCAAATTTGGATTTTTTAATCTCAAATATATAAGAAGTCTTCTATTCCCCCCGAAGCACACAAATTAAGATTAATTATTTCATAAGTAAATCGATTCGTATGTTTTCCTCGTCTTCGGCGATCAGGATCGTTTTTTCAGGTTTCGGTTTCATGGTCAATGTTCGAATTTTTCAGTAAGTTCGATGTACCGCTTTGTCTGTTCCGGCAAGTCCATCTGATCCATGATTCTGGCGTAGAACATCAGCGCGACAGGATGATCAGCTTCTTTTTTCATGAGAGATTCGAGTTCCGCACGGCATTCCTGAAACAGCCGGTGACGGTGTAACAACTGGGCATACAACAGGGAATAAGCGACGGAAAGCGTATCACGGGCCATAATGTCTTTCAGAAGGATATGCTCCTCCGTGAACTGAGCTTTCTGCTGTTCGGTCATGATCTCAAACCAGACCGGAACCGGAGCCGAGGTCAGATCTCCTTTTTCAGGCTGCACGGACCAGTGATACTGCTGCCCCTTTTCGAGGCCCAGTTCATCGGTGATTCTGAACCGGTTATCCCGGAGTGTCGATCGGAAAGAAAAATCATTTTCGTAACAGCGGATGGATAACTCGACAGTGGGCTGGCCTTGTTTCGCGGTCCAGTTGAGTGAACCGGGCGACTCACGGAGCCTTGTGTTTCTGGGTGATTTCAGCATGATTTCCTGACCTGAAGAACTGCGCAATCCGTCCCATGATTTTTTCCGTGTTTTCTCAAACCATTGCCTTGCGGCTAGCCACTCCTGAAAGAACCGCCTGGGTTCGGCATTTTCAGTTTCGGGCATGAGATAGCGGCCTGACTGCTTCACGGTGATGAAACGGTCCAGGCTGTCAAGCAGCAATACGGCACCCTTGGCGGATATGTTCAACGAATCGTTTTCATAAACGAACATGCCTTTTTTGATGAAAACCGGCGCACCGCTCCTCGATACGCGGCATGTGCCCTTGACATCGAGCACTATAGCCGCAGGATTCTGAGCATGCAGGGCGGAATATGCCAGGAATGTAACCGCCACGGCCATGTAGATATTCCCCCATCTCGTTTTGCGGATCATGGTTTGCCTCCTCGCAGTTTATTTTGAAGCGCGTTTAAGAATCAGAAGCGTGATATCGTCGGCCTGTTCGGCCTCGCCTTCAAAGGCTTTGACGTCGCCGTATATTTTATGGTTGATGGCTTCCGCATCTTCGCAGGCGTACTGAATCACGGTGGCTTCGAGCCTCTCATCACTGAAGAAATCCTCCGCCTCGTTTTCAGCCTCCGTCACTCCGTCGGTAAACATCACGACCACATCGTCCGGCTGAAGATGAAAGGTTTCTGACTGAAAATCGTTGAACTCGACCATGCCCAGCGGGACACCCCCGGTTTTAAGCTTGATCAGTTCCCCTTTCCGGTAAAGCAGGGGCGGGTTGTGTCCCGCGTTGAGCGTGACCAGCGTGTGAGAGGCAGGATCAAGCACGGAGATGAAAAACGTGATGTATTTTTCAACGGTGGAATTTTTCAGGATGATCCGGTTGAGTTTTTTCACGAGTTCCGTCAAGGAGAAATCGGATTCCAGGTAAGCATGCAGGGAAGCCTGCAGAGTGGAGACCAGAAGCGCTCCGGAAACGCTTTTACCCGATACGTCGGCGATGATCAGCGCGAATTTGCCGTCTTTCAGCGGTATTACATCGTAGAAATCGCCGCCAACCTGCTTGCTGGGATCGTTCTTTCCGGAGATCTGGTAGCCGGGAATCGGGGGCAGGATTTTCGGAATGATCATGCTCTGGATCGTAGCGGCAACCTCCAGTTCCTTGTCGATCCTCTGTTTTTCGAGCGCTTCCTGCACCAGCCGGGCGTTCTCGATCGCGATGCATGCGTCGACCGACAGAGTATCCAGGAAATGTACGTCGTCCAAAGTGAAAAAATCGTTTTTCTTGTTGATAATCTGGAAGACCCCGATCATCTGGTTCTCGCGGTTTTTCATCGGTGTGCAGAGCATGGTTTTCGTTCGGTACCCGGTCTTCCGGTCAAAATCCGGGTTGAACCGGTCATCCTTGTACGCGTCTTTGAGAATAACCCGTTTCCCGGTCTGCCCGACATGGCCAGCAATGCCTTGTCCCATCGGGAGCCGTACTTCGACAAGATCCTCGCCCTGCAAAACTTTTGACCAGAGCTCGTTTTTTTCACGGTCGATCAGATAAACCGTGCCCCGGTCCGCGTCAAGATTTTTGATCGCCGTGTCGAGAATGATCCCGAGAATCTTGTCCAGGTCGAGCGTGGAGTTGAGTAATTTGCCGACCTCGACGATCGCCATCAGGCGGATGGCTTCGTCAGTTACCTGCCTGAGTTTTTCCGCTAAATCCACAAATCACCTTTGGCTATGTAATGAATGAAATAGATCTAACGACTCGCCGGACCGGACCGGAAATCCGGTGATCACGAGCCGCCCGTTGTCGATTGTCATTTCGCATTCCCTTACCGGAAGGTCTGTCCGATCCTCGTAATGACGGTAGCGATTCGAAAGAAAATGAACGTTTTGATTGAACGAGCTTCTCCATAACCGGTCGCACGCCAGTGATTCGATATATTCACCGTCCACAAGAATATCCAGCATCCCCAGCAGGGCAGATGTGAATCGGTTTTTTTCCCTGAGCTCAGCGATCCGGTATCCGGTGAAGGCCATAAGGGAAAGCCCGTTCCTGCGGAATTCATCTGCCGCGGACAGCAGCGTTTCCGCCTGATCAAACGGCTCCCCACCGGAAAAAGTGATGCCTTCAATATCCCTGAATTCATGCGTATTCGCGGAAATATGGCCGGCCAGCTCACCGGGCGTATAGGAAATCCCTCCTGCCTGCGGAAGGAAATCCGGATTACAGCAACCGGAACATTTTTTGCCGCAGCCCTGAACCCAGATCACGGAACGAAGACCGGGGCCGTTCACCTCGGACCGGAAAAGGATCTCGGCGATATGTAACCTCAGAGCGGACATTTTCGTTTTCCGGTTTTTGCAGCAAACACTTATTTGCGCTTCAGGAGTCCCAATGCGCTTTTTTGGATCCTATTCTCTTTCGTCAGCTCGATCAGAACCGCGTCCAGAACGCCGTTGATGAACTGGCTGCTTTTGTCGGTGCTGTAGCGTTTGCCAATCTCAAGGGCCTCATTAATGGTAACTTTGGAAGGAATGTCCTCAAAATAAAGAAATTCGCAGATGCCCATTCGCAGGATTACCCGGTCAATGACGGCAATCCGGTCAAACTCCCAGTTACTTGCGTGTTTCCGGATCAGGAGGTCAAACTCCCCGGAATGATTGACCGTTTCTGCGGAAAGTCGTTTGATGAACGCCATGGCCTGATCGCTGAACGAATCACAGACGTCATCGATTATCATGTACAGCTCGGCGGGTGAAAATTCATACGCGAATAAAATCTTCAGCACCGCCTCGCGCGCTTCGCGGCGGCTGTTCACGGGCGCCTTGGGCTTCCGGGCCGTTTGATCATCATCAAGTAACATCGGGTTCATGAGGGCGTCATCAGTCTTCTTGTAAAAGAACTTTATTTTATCTGCAATATAATGACCCGAAAATGAATAATCAAGAACAACTTATTCCGTGCCAGGGTAACGACCGCGTCCGCATCACATGAACTGCATAGGCCATCGCCGGAACCCGGCTGAGTCGATGCATCAGAAACATCCGCATTAACCGGCCTCTTTACATGCCATGGCAAATCATTATACGCTGCCCTTGCGGGCATTTTATAAAGCCTGATGACCGCTTATCGAAAACCATTTGGAAAATCAGGTGAATGAGCCTAAATTAATACCGCAAAAATGCTTGCCGATCGTGAAACAATTTGATCGATGAAACGTAATTATTATGCATAATTATCCGAACAACCCATTTAAATCTGGAGATTACCATGAAAGCAAAAACAAGCGCATGGGTACTCACAATGATGCTGATCACCCTATCCTCTTTGCTGTCGGCCCAGCAATCGGATAAATCTTCCCCGGTCCCGTTCAAGCCCGCGTTGCTGGTCATCGATATTCAGAATGCGTACCTCCCGCTCATGGATGAAAAAGACGTAAAGCCGGGAATGGAAGCGATTGACCGGTTAATCGAATGGTTCCGGGCGAATCAGTATCCGGTAATACGTGTATATCATACGGAAATAGGACAAGGGCCTGAACCCGGCAGCGAGCCGTTTGAGTTTCCCAAATCGGTCCGGATCAAAGACAGTGACTCAAAAGTCATAAAGAATTATCCCAGCGCGTTTACCAAAACCGATCTGGATCGCATCCTGAAAGAAAAGGACATCAATACGTTATTCATTTCGGGACTCAGCGCAGTCGGCTGCGCATTGGCGACATATTTCGGGGCGCTGGACCGCCAGTATGACGCCTTCATGGTCCGTGAAGCCATCATGAGCCACAAAGCGGAATACACCGATGTCATAAGAAATATCACCGGATCCGTACCTATGAAATCGGTCCATCTGAGCATGAAAATACTTTCAGGAGATACAAAATTTCTTGAAACCCTGCCTCCGGACACGTTGATACGCAGATATGAAATATCAGACGCCAATGAACTCAACAGCATCGGTTATTACATGATCTTTAAGAACCGGCTCACGGAATCGATCCCGGTATTCAGGGCGAATGTACGTCTTTTCCCGGACGAGGCTAACTGTTATGACAGTCTCGGAGACGCATATGAAAGAAATAACCAGAAAGATCTTGCTGTAGCCAGTTATGAACAGGCCTGTCAGATAGCAAAAAAGAAAAACGATCAGAACCTGAGTGTTTTTGAGAAAAATTACCAGCGATTAAAAAGCGCCGTAAAATAGTTACAGAAAAAATGTCCACATTCAAAAGATGTTCCCGCCCGGAACATCTTTTTTTTGATTCAGATTACAATAAACATACATTTTTAAGATTCTGCTAGGCGGAATGAATAAAATTCCTTGAGTTTATATCGCTTATCCGTTAGATTATTTTAAAAGAAAAAGGATATATACTTATGGAACCCAATTATACGCAATTACGCCGCATTTTCATAATCCGGTGGATTGCCGGTTCATGTATTATCATCGCCGTCACTGCTTTTTTTTTCGCGAATTCCTATCATAATACATGGCATTATCATAAGAATGAACTGCTGAATCTCGCTAAGATCACAGCGACACAGATTGACGGCAGCAAACATGAAACGCTCAGAGCCGCACCGGAAGATGAGGCAACGGAAGTGTACCAGAACATTAAAAAGCAACTCCAGGACATCCGGCATGCCGTGGATGATATTAAATTCATCTACACCATGATAAAGACCACCGGCACTGCCGGCCATGAGCAGTGGAAATTCGTTGTGGATGCGGAAGACAATCCGCTCGAGATGTCCCACAGCGGCGATGTGTACGATATATCAAAATTTCCGCAGATGAAAGAAGCGTATGACCGGGCGTTGGTCGACAACGAAATCGGCGAAGACCAGTGGGGACCGTTTTTATCGGCTTATGCGCCCGTAAAGAACAAAAAAGGCTCCGTGGTGGCCATCGTGGGAGTCGACCGGAAAGGCGCACTGATCCTGTCCGAACTGAACCACCTGACTTTCAGCGCGGTCACGATCGGGGCGTTGTTTGTCGTAACCTTTTCCTTTACGACCTTCTTTCATTACCGCAACCGCCGAGATCATCTGCTGAAAGAAGAAATACGAGCGAAAAATGAACATATTAAAAAGCTCGAGAGCCTTCTGCCCATCTGCTGCATTTGCAAAAATATCAGGGATGATGATGGATGTGAAAAAGGAAAAGGAACATGGCAGGCGCTGGAAGAATATATCAAAGAAAGTTTCGATACCAATGTCACACACACCATTTGTCCCAAATGTAAAAAAGAACATTATCACCAGGATGAATCCGAATAAAACCCGCCTCACAGTTCTGATGACTGAAAAAGAATGATCAGGGAAATCCTTGCCAAGTCGGTCCTTCGTAAGGAACATAAGACTGACTCCTGGTTCTTGTCCCGCTACAGGATGAATCTTTACCGGGGATGTTCCCATAATTGCACTTATTGTGACGGCCGGTCGGAAAAATATCAAGTCTGGGGTGATTTCGGCAGCGATGTGGACGTCAAAATCAATGCGGCTGATATTCTGAAAAACGAACTGAGACCGGGCCGCTACGGTACCCCGCTGAAAAAAGGTTTTATCATGGTTGGCGGAGGCGTCGGTGATGCGTATCAGCCGGCTGAAGAAAAATACCGGTTGACCAGGAAAACCCTTGAACTGATCCTCGAACACGACTTACCGGTTCATATTCTGACCAAGTCGGTTCTGGTCGAACGCGATATGGATATCCTGGCCGATATAAACCGTAAATCAAAAGTGATCATCAGCATGAGTTTTTCATCCGTGGATGAAAAAGTGAGCCGCACGTTTGAACCCGGCGTCCCCTCTCCGGGCCGGCGAATGGAAACGATAAAGAAATTTAAGAAACAGGGCCACACCTGCGGAATATTTCTGATGCCGGTAATCCCATTCATTACCGATGCGCCCGATAAAATGGACCCGGTTTTCCGGGAAGCCAAATCCGCCGGGGCCGATTTTATTGTTTTTTCCGGGATGACCCTGAAAGAAGGCCGGCAGAAGGGTTATTTCATGAATACGCTCGGTAAATATGATCCGTCACTGATCCCGAAATACCTGTCCCTGTACAAGGGTGATAAATGGGGCGGTGCGCGATGGGATTATTATGAATCCATTCACAGGGATTTTTATTCGCTTGCGGAGAAATATAAAATCCCGATACGGATCCCTTTGAACCCGCTCAGGAATTATATCGATGAAGATGAGCGGATCATCGCCATGCTGGAACAAATGGAATACCTGCTGAAATTCCGGGGTATACAGAACAGGCATCGTCAAACGGCAGATTTTTTATCGAACCTGAAAGCGCCCATCCGTACCTGTCTGGAAAGAACCGATAAAGAAAATGAATTTGAGGGTATCCTTTCGGGAGTTGTAAATGAAATCATCAATACAGGACGTTGCGAAGAATATGAACGGTTAATGAACATGCAGCACTGATTTCTCCGTATTTATAAAATTTGCAAATAAAGCAGAGACAACACTGTATTCATTTATCATCCCGGGCATAAAGAGAAATATGCGCTTTGATTTTGTTACAGCCGGGAACTTGAACGGGGAATTTATTCGGTTGATTTCTTCACGTTACGTTCCGCAGGTACGACTTCCCGAAGATATTTCAGGCTGGGAATATTCCATCGTTGCATCTGCTTCAGCCGCCGGATCCATTCCATGCTGTAATCAAGCAGTTCAAGCCGCCAAAACCGATTGAAAGAAGCAACCCACAGATCATTGTCGATATCGCCGGTAAACTGTCCGTTTTCGATTTTGTCCGCAGGAATGTCAGTTTCGATCGGTACGCGAAACATCGCGATTTCATAGAGAAACGACAGGGTCAGTCGGTCAAGATATTTCCAGATAAGCCTCTTCCCGGCATGGGAAAGCTGGTCGATTTCCAGAAATCCGATAAGCGTCAGGTTATGCACGTGCAGGGCTTTGTACACATACCAGATATCGTTATCAAGAGTGGAAAGACGCCTTTTTTCATGATAATATACCTCGTCGCCTTTGAACCTGGAAGCCGAATACTCATTGATAACTTTCCGGCACTCAAGCAAATTCATATGAGTAATTTTGAATATCCTCATGATGTCCTTGGCATGATGAACCATCTGGGTTCCTGCGACTTTTTCATCCCCCTTTAAAAGACTGAGTAAATATTTTATGAATTCAACCGGCGGGAGCGTTGCCCACTTTTGCACATTCAGGTGTGTCTTATAGTCAAACAAAGGGTGGACAACCAGTTGCAGCTCATTGATGATATCGTAAGGCTGATGGATCCCTGATTTCAGCGCTGCAAGCAGGTCGGATTCGAAAAAAGGAAACATCGCGCGTGCTTCAAAATATTTTTTCTCAACATCATCGCCTGAATCGATAACAAAAAATATCCGGGCCAGCTTCTGCGCCAGCACAACCGCAAAATGCTCATGAAACGGCATTTTTCTGTACCATTTCTCCAAAGCGTCATTTTGCTTCTGCCGGATGAGTTCCAGCCGAAGAGAGTATTCATTCATGCCCAGTAACCTGTATTTTTCGTAAAGAGAAGAGTACGACTGTTCATACAGATCCTGCCATGTCAAGTGTTTTTCTTCAGCCAATTGCTCGCTTTTTTCCAGGAGGAACAGTTCCATTCCCTTCCATTCCGCTTCCTCTTCCGCGCAAGATTCAACATGTGTCAAGGGCTCCTTATGATCCTGGCCGTCATTCAGGATGTCCATAAGAATGGCTTCATCTAGCGGATCATCGTCGAATATCCATTGATTCTGGTTACTCATTTATTTCTCGGTTTTAATTCAAAGAATTCATTATCGAGGTTTTATCAATCCGGCAATCCGTATTGAAAATTAATAATGATGATACCTGCATTGTAATATATCCGAAAATAGTCCGTGAAATCAATGAATATTTTGATCAATGCAATATTCTTTCGTTGCATGTAAATCATAAAAACAAAAGAAAGTCATTCGTAATTTTCTGGAAACCCCGTACAGCAGAAGAAAAGATATTCTGTCTTCTCTTATCTTTAAGCCGGTAATCCATCAAAGTCATTCCGGCCTGACAGGATTCATAAAATTGAAGATGACATTTCTCTTTGAAATTGACAGATATTTTATGTAACATTTCTTCAATGAAAATCATTAACAACATACCGGTCTGGAACGTAGTGGATGAAAGCGCTTTTCGTCAGATTAAAAGCTGCGTGAATGATGAATCGGTTGCCGGAGGCGCGCTAATGGCTGACCATCATAAAGGTTACTCCATGCCCATCGGCGGAGTGGTCGCGTACCGGAACCGCGTATCGCCATCAGGCGTGGGATATGATATATCCTGCGGAAACAAGGCTATCAGGACAGACGCTCCGGTACATGACATCCGTCAGCGATTATCTGTCATCCTCGACGATATTTCTTCACAGATCAGTTTCGGCGTAGGCCGGCATAACAAAGAATCCGTTGACCATGAGTTGTTTGATGATCCCTTGTGGAATGAATTACCGTATCTGAAAAAACTCAAACCCCTGGCCATAGAACAACTGGGTACGGTTGGCGCCGGAAACCATTTTGTCGACATACTCGCCGACCAGAATGATTCCGTATGGATCGCGAACCACTTCGGATCACGCGGATTCGGTCACAAAATCGCCAGCGGATTCCTGAATCTCGCGCACGGATATCCTTTTGACGCTCCTCCGAAAGGAGAAAATATGGACGCTCCTCCGACGGTGTTTGATCTGAAATCGAATCTCGGCAGCGAGTACTGGGCCTGTATGAACATTGCCGGACGTTATGCCTATGCCGGGCGCAACTGGGTTCTGGATAAAGTCCTCACGATCATAGGTGCGAAAGAAGTTGAATCGGTTCACAATCATCATAATTACGCCTGGGAGGAAAATCACCGCGGCGAAAAACTGGTCGTGATACGCAAAGGTGCCACACCGGCTTTTCCGGGACAGAAAAGCTTCATCGGCGGTTCTATGGGCGATAATTCGGTCATCGTCGAAGGGGTGGATCACGCGGAATCCAAGCTCGCGTTCTATTCAACCGTGCATGGCGCCGGAAGAGTGTTGAGCAGGCGGGCCGCGGCGGGACGATGGATACGGAACAAAAAAGGCAAGCGTATACGCGAAGGCGGGCAGATCACGCGCGACATGATGTTCCGGTGGCTGAAAGAAAAAAAGGTGGAGATTCGCGGAGGCAGTTCCGACGAGTCGCCACATTGCTATAAACGGCTGAATGACGTACTCCGGGAACACCAGAACAGTTTGAAGATTCTTTATACGCTGAAACCCATCGGCGTCGTCATGGCGGGTGATGATGTGTTCGATCCTTATGCCGACTAAAGATAAAAATCATAATTAACCTAATTTTTTAACCTTTAAATAAGTCGAGTCATATATGAATATTTTAGTTCTGAATTCCGGAAGCTCGTCCTTAAAATTTCAGCTCATTGAAACGGACGTTGATTTAATTGAAAAAGACGAAGATCACCGCCTCGCCTATGGTTTGATTGAACGTCTCGGCAGCGAAGCCATCATCACGTTCCGCGTGGAAGGTCAGCCGCCGCAGAAATCGACCGCCGCTATCCGCGACCATAAAGTCGCCATCGACAAGATCATCAAATGGATTGTATCCAAGGAAGCCAATATCCCGGGGATCAAGACGCTGAAGGACATTCACGCCGTCGGACACCGTGTGGTACATGGCGGGGAAAAATTCAGCGGCTCGGTTCTGCTCGACGAAAAAGTTATCCGGCAGATTGAGGACTGCATCGAACTTGCGCCATTGCACAACCCGGCCAATCTGAAAGGTATTTATGCGATCCAGGAACTGTTCGGCCCCGGCATCCCACAAGTCGGCGTATTTGACACGGCGTTCCATCATACCTTGCCGGAACACGCATATTTATACGCGATTCCCTACCAGCTTTATGTTCGTCATAAAATCCGGCGATACGGATTCCACGGCACATCGCACCGTTACATCGCCTACCGGTACCGCATGCTGAATGATCTCAAGCGTGAAGACGTTGACATCATCACGCTTCACCTCGGCAACGGCGCGTCAGCCTGCGCCATCCTGGGAGGCAATTCAATGGATACCTCCATGGGGTTTACGCCGCTGGAAGGGCTCGTGATGGGAACCCGCTCAGGCGACATCGATCCGGCTATTATTCAGTTCCTTACGGCGAAGGAAGGATATTCCGTATCGGATGTGGAATCGATTCTCAACAAACAGTCTGGATTGCTCGGCATATCGGGCCTCACGAACGAATTACGCGAACTGGAAAGCGAAGCCACGGAACACGACGACCGCCGCGCCAAACTCTCAATTGACATGTTCTGCTACCGTATTAAAAAATACATCGGTTCCTATATGGCTGTGCTCGGACAGACAGCCGCCATTGTTTTTACCGGCGGCATCGGCGAGAACTCTTGGCTGATCCGCAAGAAAGTATGCGAAAACCTCGAGTTCCTCGGCATCAAATTAGACGATAAAAAGAACCAGCATCTTGAACGCGGCGCTGAAACCACCATCTCGACGCCCGATTCCAAAGTTGCCGTATGGGTGATCCCGACGAATGAAGAACTGCTGATCGCACGCGACACGGCACGGTGCGCGCAAAATGTCATGAACAATAATAAGTAATGAACTTTTTAAAAGGTTTAGAACGGCTCATTTGCGGATTTCAATCCTTTGTTTCGTTTGAGTTTTCAGCATGATTATGAATTAACTTGCACTCATCAAGGGTTTGTCTGAAAAAATTAAATCCGTTTTCTTTTGTCAGGCGGGCCGTGGCGGAAAAAGCATGTTTTGTTCCTTGCATCAACGATGAAATTTGTTTTCTACCCAATCACCATATTTAATGTTTAATACAAGGAAACCTATGATATGAATGTATTAGTACTTAACACAGGAAGTTCGACCGTCAAATTCCAGCTCATTGAAACTGATTCGATTTTAATGGAAAAAGGCGAAGACCGTCGTCTCGCGTACGGCATTGTCGAGAGGCTCGGCTCAGAAGCGATGATTTCATTCCGCGTCAACGGACAACCCGCGCAAAAATCCATCGCCGAGGTCAGGGATCATAAACTCGCGATTGATAAGATTATCAACTGGGTCACGTCTCCGGAGGCCGGCATTCCGGGCATCAAGTCCCGCAAGGATATCCATGCTATCGGACACCGCGTGGTTCACGGCGGTGAAAAATTCACGGGCTCAGTGATTCTCTCCGAACCGGTCATCAAGCAAATGGTCGATTGTATCGAACTGGCTCCTTTGCATAACCCGGCTAACCTGAAGGGCATCAATGCCATCACCGATCTTTTCGGCCCGGACATGCCGCAGGTCGGCGTGTTTGATACAGCTTTTCATCATACGCTTCCCGAACACGCTTATTTATACCCGATTCCCTACCAGATGTATGTGCGCCATAAAATCCGACGGTACGGTTTTCACGGAACGTCTCACCGTTACATCGCGCAGCGGTACGGTATTGTGAACAATATTAAACCGGAAGACGTGAATATCATTACCCTTCATCTCGGCAACGGCTGTTCGGCATGCGCTATCAAAGGAGGCAAATCAATTGATACGACCATGGGGCTAACACCGCTGGAAGGACTGATGATGGGAACCCGTTCGGGCGACATTGATCCGGCCATTATTCCGTTTATGGCGGGCAAAGAATCTTTTTCAATATGCGAAGTCGAATCCGTACTGAACAAGCAATCCGGACTGCTGGGCATATCCGGAATGACCAATGAAATGCGCGAACTGGAAATCGAGGCGTTTGAGAAAAACAACCAGAAAGCCATGCTGGCGATTCAGATGTATTGTTACCGCGTCAGGAAATATATCGGCGCATACATGACGGTAGTGGGCCGGACGAAAGCGATTGTGTTTACCGGCGGCGTCGGTGAAAACGGGGGTCCGATCCGCGAAGTGATTTGTGAAGGCCTCGAGGATTTAGGCATTATTCTGGATAAAAAGAAGAACATGAGCTTAGAACGGGGCGACGAAGCCCTGGTTTCAACTCCTGATTCCAAAATCGCGATCTGGGTTATTCCGACCAACGAGGAATTGATGATTGCCCGCGACACAGCTCTTATTGTGAAAAAACGAAAAGAAGCGTTAGACACAACCATCGAATAATATCCTGAATGGATGCGGTTCGTCGGGTTCATCATCACTTTTGTTTCTGCTTGCTTTTATTCGATGAAAAAATTCAGCCCCTGATTCAGCTTTGAAGAATCAGGGGCTAAATTATGATTAGTCGGTTCGAATAGCGAAGCGTATCGAGAACCAACGATGACCGCAGTCCCATTTGTGACCATGACGAACGACACGCTTGGCGTATTTATTTATCTGGGTATTGCAACTGTGTTTTTACTGTAAAAATAAATTCGGCCAAGAAAAAAGTTAAATTAACGATGAGGCTGTTTGAAAGTTGAAAAAACTTCATTTGAATGAACCCGAATAATTTTTTTCGCATACAAAATAATTATTCAAATCGACAAATAAGTGTAAAAGAGGGCTGATATTAAGACAACATTGTTCAGGCATATCCGGTAGAATACAATATTTATTTCCTTTATGAAGAAATAGATTCCTTTTTCTTCTGACATCCCGACTGAATTCACATAATTTAATATATCCCATATCATTTTCTGTATTTAATTGTTTAACAATATTATTCCATGAGTAATTCGTTATAGTTTTAAATAGGGTTGTTATTTTTTGTTGAAACGATTGATTGTCATCTAATAAACGTTCTTTTACATTTGAAGGCAGATTCATCTTATTCATCATATTAATTAAAAACTTTTCCAGCAATACTTCTACTAATGTACTGTAAAATATTACTATTGCCAATTGATGGTTATTTGTTTCGAAAGAATTATCAATTTCTGATATTGGTTTTGCTTTGAGAAAATATATTTCCTGCATAAGATCAATAATGTTAGCGACACCCAAACCATAAAAAATAACATTTGTTTCACGTATTTGATTACAATGTTCACAGATTTGGCCCACTCTAGTGTCAATACTACTAAAAACATAATTACATTTATGACAAATTTGCCAATCCGTTAATAGTGTTGACCAGGACTGGTCATTAACATCTAAAATAGTTGTGTTCATGCATTATCTTTATTTTCGGTATTTTGCATGAGTTTGTTATTATGGCAAGAGTATTTCCATGTAAAGATAATTCCAAATAAAACGCTGTTAATTAATTCAAAATATTCTTCTCGGTCAATTTCATAATATTTAAATTGTGCATGAGCGGATATGTTTCTTGCGAAAACGGCTTTCAATATTATTTTTATTATTGTTTGTTCGCATGTATTTAATTTAATATCAATAGCGTTAATGTTATCAATGCACTGTTTGACATTATCCTTAGTAGTAAATTTAGTAAACTGATCGTAATTATTTGACAATTGCTGACACCACCCTGTTGATGAATCGAACAAATTGTTGATTGATTTCTTTAAATCTTTATCATTATTTGTCGCGATAATCTTTACTAGATTTTCAAATAACAATGAAATAATTACAATATGTTGATTTAATCTTGTATTAACGTTTGGATTGTTTGAAAACCAATCAATATTCAACTGTTTAATTTGATAAAAGAATAAATCAAGATTTTTTTCCTCCATGAATGATAAAAGGTCATCAATATCTTTATCTGCTAATATAATATTAACGGCAATTGCCTTTAGGGCTACTTTTAAATCATTGTTATTTTCATAGGATTTTAGTACTTGTTTCGTCCTTTCTTTCGCTCGATTTAATTCATTTGGAAATATTTCATCCAAAATCAAATATTTACTGTTCTTATAACCTATAATATTTTTTACTTCCTCATAATTTTTATTAAATGTTTTTCTTATAAATATAATTAAATAGCCGATATCTTGAATTAACAAACATGATAATGATTTGTTGTTTTTTTCTTCGTAAAAATAGTACAAATCACATAAATATCTTAAAAACTCGACAGACTTTTCAAAGGATAAATTATATTTATTTAGAATAATTTTTGATAAGCATTTTAAAAATCGTTCACGATTATTAACGTCTGATTCAGAATAGGTGATAATAGATTTATTGAGTTTATCTGATATTTCTAATTTCTGGGAATTATCATATTTTCTAAACGATTGTACAAAAAAAGATAAAGCTTCAAAATTTTGTTGATTTGATTTTAAATGAAAGTAGTAATAACTATATTCGTGAATTGATAATATTTTATAAACCTCTCTTTTGGATAACCGATAATTGTTTAATAGCCTTTTAATAGACGCTGCTGAATAATTTGCTATTATTGAAATGGTGTACTTTTCTAAAACTTCATTTATTTCATAAACTTGCCAATAAGAATAATAATTCTTAAAACATTTCGTTTTTGTTCTAAAATTTATTGTGCTTTTATTTGAAATATCCTTCAAAATATATTTTTTATATTTATTTCTATTTTTATCAAGAATGTGAAAATAAGAAAATGATAAACCGTTTTTTATTTCTTCACATAAAATATGAATCTTGGTCCATTTTTCGGGAATTTCATAATATTCGGTATTGTAATATGGATTATTAGGATTATTTCGAATATCATCAATGTAATCAATATAAGCAGTAGAAAACGAAACGCGTACGATGGGTTTGAAAATATTATTTTTATCTAAAAATGATAACAAATCACTATCAAGTTGTTCTTTTTTAAGAAACAAGCATTCTTGGCAGTGCTTAATAAATGAATCTGTATCCAAATAACTTTTACCGTAATAATTACTCATAATTTATTTTTTCTTTTCTCTCTTCCTCTTCTTCCCGCCTTCCAACAACGGTATGCTATATTTCTTGTAGAGATCAAACAGGAATGTGAGGCGTTCCATGTCGTGGCGGAAGGGTTGGAGGCGGTAACAGAGATCGACGGCGTTGTCGAGGTCTTTGTGGGCGTCGGTGAGCGATTTGGGCATGGCAATGGGATCGTACAGATCGGCGAGAGAGGAATCTTTAAATTGTTCGCGCGCGTCTAAGACCTCCTGCGCCGCGGATTCTACTTTTTTGATATTCTTCTCGCTCGCGTTTTCCGGCCAGGGATAATTGTTGTACACAATATCTTTGGAATATCTGAACCGGCTCTCTAACCTGCCGCAAACTTGTTTCACCCAAGCCATGTGCATTTCCGACATGAGCACCCCGAAATGATATAAATTTGCGTTGGGGATTGACAAGCATGTATCGCTAACAATTGAATTTTTATCAAAGAAACCCATCGGAATATATTTTCTGTTTTCAGAGGAGACCCTCGGAATAGCAATATAAGAGTCAGGTTGATTTCTGTCTCTGAAAAGATATGGCGTGGAAGCAAATTTTCTTGTTGACGGTGCGATACTTTTTTCCCTGAATTCCTTGACTGCTTTGACCCGTTTCATTATTTCAGGCATGTCTTTCAATTCATTAGGTTCGATATCAACAAGCCATAAACACCAGCGTTTTTCATTGTTTAAGAATTCTTTAGCGCTGATAAGCGATTTAATATAAGGCTTTGATTCAGGCTCTGTTTTCAATAATTCAATTTTTTCATCGTTTGATAATAGTAAATAACCGCCGTCAAGAGGCATATTCCCGAAATTCATTGAAGGAACTTTGGAAATAGGATTGCTTCGTTTCTGAATGACAATATCATCATAATCTACCAGATAAGGATTGATATTGTTCGCTTTTCTTACATGCGGTTCCGATGTTATCGTTTCATAATCATAAAGATATTTGTCCTTTACGTCGTAATTCGCGAATCCGATAATTACGCAGTAAACCGCGGCCATGCCACGCGCTTCATTACTCCATTTGAATGTACGATGCGCGAAATGAATCTTAATGCGGTATTTATTCAATAGCTCCGTCCACAATATGCCGACCTGCTCTCCCTGGGTAATCGAATTAGTCGAAACGAAAGCGGTTTTGATTTTTGTGTCCTGTATATACTGAGCCGCTTTCATATACCAGCCTGTGACATAATCCAAAACTCCCGATCCGTTCACTTCAATAAACAAGTTTTTAATTTCGCTTCTTTGCTCATCGGACATAATCTTGGAACCCGAAAACGGGGGATTGCCGAGTATGTACGATAAATCCGTTTTCGGAATAATCGTATTCCAATCCAATCTCAGCGCGTTGCCGTGTACGATATTCGGCGATTTCTTTAAAGGCAGGCGGACAAAGTATTCCCCGAATTCTTCCGAAAAGCGGATATTCATCTGGTGATCCATCAGCCATAACGCCACTTCGGCGATACGCGCGGGAAATTCCTCGTATTCAATGCCGTACATCCTATCAACGTCGATCAGCGACAGGAAATGCGTGCCGAGCACCATTTCATCTTGTTTGCCCTTCATCGCGTGGATGCGTTTCAAAATGTCAATTTCCAGCAAACGCAGTTCACGATAGGTAATGATCAAAAAGTTTCCGCATCCGCAGGCAGGATCAAGAAACTTCAGACCGGATAACTTTTTATAAAACTCTTCCAGCTTGCGTGTGTTATTTTTTATGGAATCGTACTCGTCCCTGTATTCATCGAGAAACAACCCGCGTACGACTTTAAGAATATTCTTTTCGGACGTATAATGCGCGCCGAGATTGCGCCGTTTGGCCGGGTCCATTACAGACTGGAACATGGAACCGAATATCGCCGGTGAAATTCGGCTCCAGTCGAAACGACAGCAAGTCAGTAAAATATTTCTCATCTCGCTGTCAAACGCCGGAACGGGCAAAGATTCCCGGTATAGCGAACCGTTCACATACGGAAATAATTTTAAATCCTCGTCCAATGTGGTCTGCCGGTCATCATCCGGAGTATTCAGTATCTGAAATAGGAAAGCCAATTGCGAACCGGTATCGGAGCCGTCAATTTTCGTCTTCGTGTCAATATAATATTCAAAATGTCCGCGCGGAAAAATACCCGTATCCTCGGCGAACAAACAGAAAAGAATTCGAACTAATAATTGCTCAAGCTGATGTCCTTTATAACCGCTGGCAAGCAAGGCGTCGTGCAGTTTGCCCATCATTTCCGCCGCTTCAATATTAACGGGATCTTCTTCTTTGTAAGTTTTTTTCGTGAATCCGGTAATGAATCCGAAACGGTGTAAATTTTGATGAAAATCTTTCAACTCGAATTCATGTACTTCTTTTTCTTCCAGATCGTGCAGAATGAATCGGTTGAAATCGGATATCAATACATATTTCGGTAAATCCGATTCAGCGATCCCTTCGAAATAATCAAACGCCTGTGCTCGCGCTTTATCCAAATCCTCGCCGCGCGATTTGTGCTCGACGATCAGCGTACTTTTCCAGAACAGATCAATATAGCCGTATCGTTGGTTCAGTTTCTTAACCGGTTCCTCAAAGGACGCGACCCTTCTCCGGGATATACCGAACACATTAAAGAATCCGTCCCAAAAGGATTTTGCTTCGGCATCCTCGCGGGTTTCATGCATCCATTCTTTGGAGAATTCTAACGCGCGTTTTTTGATTTCATTGAGTGTGAGGGACATGATTTACGCCTATTACGAAATAACATTCAATATCTTATCAACTAACTTAAACACATGTGTGCCACGATTGTTTGGCCAATCATTCCCGTCATCGACCAATTCAGCATTTTTTACTGCCGCTTGAATATGGTCCTTAAATCTGTCAAAATCAATATTCGAGCTATTAAATGATCCTAGTACCTCTCGAATTTGAACCTCCAACGTATCCTCCTCACGTATACGGCTATCGGCTACAAAGTGATATAACAGCCATAATTCAAATTTCGGATTACTAACGGCAATGAAATATTTTTTTTGACGGCACAGAGTATTAATTTGACTTAATTTAGGAATTCCCCATCGATCATAATCAATCACCATCCATAATTCATCATCTTTGTGAATGGAATATTTCTTTTTAAATTGGTTTAATTCCTTTATAACGTATTCAGGTGCGGAAAGGCTGGGATCTTTGCGAATTAATATTTCAACATGAATTTTCGGATTATGTAATTCTTCTCTCAGGCCTTCAAAATATTGTATTTCAGTTTCAGCGCCTTCGGTCGCGATGATAAATAATTTGGAATCTCTGAATCCGGATGGTCTTAAGAAATGTTTTTTGAATGAAGGGGTCATTAAATCCAACCTAATCCTTTTATTTTATGAACGATCGGTATCGCGCCAAAGCGACCTAATAAATAATTTTTTCTGATATCCTTATCATAGCGGGGTTTATACTCTTCCAATGAGTACAATTGCGATTCTCCATTTTTATTTTTTTCAATAAACCAAATTTCATCTCTCCTCAGCAAATTTAAATCCAACAGATTCAATTCATGCGTTGTAGCTATCAATTGGTTTTCAAAACCGGTCGAATGCTGTAAAAAATAATCTAAAATACTGTAGGATAATTGGGAATGCAGACTTCGATCCAATTCGTCAATAACGAATATCTTTTCAGATTCTGCTGTAAGATTGATCAATATCGGAATTAAATCTAAAAGACGTTGCGTTCCGTCGGATTCATCTTTAAGTTCAAATAATATTTCTTCATTGGTCTTTGTTTCATGAACGGTATGTAATTTAAGTGCTTTTAAATCATTAAATTCATTCTTATAAACTGTAAAACGATCATTGTTTGTGAAATCTTTAAGAAAAACCCTTGATTGGTTATTAATGGTATTATAAATATTATTTTTAACATCATCAGGTACACCAGGTATCTCTTTTTTAAAATCCAATTCTTTAGTAATCAGTTTAGTAATCCCCGTATCAAAATGATCTAAAAACCTGCTAATGTTCTCAGCGAAATTTTCATCCTTCATAATACGATATTCAATACTCAGAAAATTTGTTGCCGGGAATATAATAACCAACGATTTATCAAACCACCGATATATATCAAAAAAAACTTTCATGTTTCTCAGAATGGATTCCGTTAAAAATAATTGATTTGGTCGAGTTCCTTTTCCGACAAATTCAAAAAATTTTTTATCTTCTGGATTTTTAAAATCAACTTTCCCCGGAGTTACAACAACCTCTTTATTTTCTTGCGTCATTCTTTTGAATAGCAAACTATCCGATGTTTTACCGATTTCATAAAGCCATTCTTCCTGGATAAAATCTTCATGGACAAGAAATCCGTATGAAAAAAATTGCTTTTTTATTTTTATAAGAAATTCAACTTTAACCGACTTATTCAGGTTTTCTTTATCCAATCTGAATTTTTTTAAAGGAATTAATTCATTAATATTGCTAGTGCCTTTGACAATTAAGGTTTTAGCAAAAGCCATTGCTTTTATGAGATTGGATTTACCAGATGCGTTTGCACCATAGATCACAGCTGTTTTTAAAATTTTAGGATCATTTCTTGATGTTCCGGCGATATAATGATCTTTTTTAGACCGAGCGGTACCGGCAATCATATTTAACGTAACTTCGTTATTAAAAGAAAAAAGATTTTCTACAGTAAACTTGACTAACATAATAAATCTTTCATGTATAATAAGAGATATTTTCTCTTATTATACATCAAAAACACCATAAAAGTCAATAAAATTGTTAAATATTATATTAATTCACTCATATTAAACATTTAACTGATTATCCAAATTGTAATTTATCTAATAAGAGTCTTGAAATAATATACACTGAATATTATATAGTTTAGATTTACTAAATTTTTCTCAAAATTTGAGAATTTTTCAAAAAATCAAGCCGGACTCCTTTCGAAGCCCGGCTTTGTTTGTTTTCCAATTACTTCTTTTCTTCCGGATTCTTGCCGTTCACCGGTGTCTTTTCCTTTGCGGCTATAATTCTATGCCTTTAGAAAAAATGCCGGTTTTTTGAATCTATGCGAGCGACTTAATAATAGCGCAAAATGCGGAATGTACGTTCGTTATCACGGATTGTTCAAACATGGAGCTATTTCGCGCCACCAACATCGCTCGCGTGGATTCCGGCATTTTTTCTAAGGCTGCCCTTTTTCTTTTGCTCTTTCTTTTTGGGCACGCAAAAAGAAAGAGCGTATGATTTGATTTCACCAACTGTTCTCGATACGCTCATCCCGACTTCGTCGGGAATCGCTACTCGAATCGACTCACTATTTATTTGTTTCCGGAATGGTCGTCGTTCCGTTCACTGGCCTGTGTCGTACGCCGGTGTCTTTCACCACACGCGCGGCGAAATACTTGTTATAGAACTCCGTTTCTGTGGGTCTGAGGATTTCCATGAACCGGTCTAAATCCTCGTTCAGTATTTCATCGGCTTTGTCAAAGAGATCGCTCATGGTTCCGCGCGCGCCTTTGCGGTCGGCCACGCTGCTCTCTTTTACGCCGATGGCCGTAGAATAAGTCTGGGCTTTGGATCGTAAAGAGTTGATTTTCTCTTCGGTATATCCGTACCCCGCGATGCCCCTAGCGTTTGCCGACGCTAAATCGGCGATGGCGATTCCGTAAGCGGCTAATTCGGTGTCGCGCATTTTACGCAGTTTGGATTCGCTGATGTCCACGCGTTCTTTGATCTCGGCGTTATTTTGTTTCCGCCCGAACAAAAACAGCGCGGAACAGATCGGTATCAATTCGGCCACCAGCGCGTCCTCGGAGTCGTATTTGATGGTCGTTTTGCCCACCGTAGCCTTATCAACCTCCGCGGACTTGGTTTTCACGTCGTTAATGACGGCGGTTAATTCGTTTACCGAATCGGCGAACCCGCCGACGGCGTTGATCTTGTCCATGTTTGACTGCAAAAGGGATAATAACCCTTCATACATCGTCAAACGGTTCTCCAGACGCTTGTTCATAAAAAGCTCCCTGTTTTAGTTAGATAAATGAGATACGTTATTTAAAAAAGGATACAAATTCTTCATTTACTGTGTTAACATATTGATTTCTTTGATTTCATAGAGCAATGTTTGAACTGCAAACTGCATTTCCTTCACCGCAAATCGCATTTCCTGCGCGTCACAGTCCATTTCTTCGTTGTAACCTGCCATTGCTTCATCCTAACATGACAATGTTTCGGTGTAACGGAACATTTCTTTGAAGTCAATGTGCAATTCTTCAATGACACGGTTCATTTCTTCAATGTAACCTGTCAATGCTTCCTTGTAACATGACAAGGCTTCAGTGTCAGGAGGCATTGCTCGCCTGTCACCGGTTAATGCTTCAATGTCAGCATTCATTTCTTCGATGTAATTGTTTATCTCTCATTGGTCAATACTCATGGCCCGTTTGTCACGATTCAATTCTCAGCCTCATAAGAGAATGCGCGATTTTCACTCACAATTGATTAAATGTCATCATTCATTTCTACATGGATACGATTTGATGCTATAATGTAAATTAGAATAATTAACAAAATGAATTCTTAAAGATGAGCCGCTGGAACGGGATCATGATCAGAATGTCATTGTACTATGAACCGAATTGTTGAGGCTTACTTCATGATGAAAGGACGTAGATACTAAGATTTGTGTGTATTGACCTTCAGGGACATGAGCTTATTGGTTACAATTTATTTATGGATTTAAAGGATTTTTATGATTCACATATCTATTTGTTAAGATATTGAAATAATTTATAAGTTCCTTGATAGTTTGGATTATAAGTAAAACCAATTTTCATTCGATTATCGATAATTCCATGAAATGTTGTACCAAATATATTTATTTTTTTTGATTCTTTAAGCGTATCTTCAAGTTTTTTGTTTATGTTTTTTCTAAAAATAGTTGCCTGCTCATCATTTGCGCCGGTCGCCATTCTATATAACGCTACAGTCTGATGATTATAAACAAGCCACCCATTTGTTTCTTTTAAAAACCTATTAAGATGCTCATTTCTGATTTTTAGACTTTTATTTGCCGGTTTGCATATTTTATAATATTCCGGATAAGTTGTAACAAGAAGTAATAATTTATTAAAATCAGTATGGTCAATTCCTCCCAAAAAATCCTTGAAATTGGGCTTGACAATCTCCGGTTTCGAAGGCCATGAAATATAACTACTAATAACCTGAATGGGCTTTGCATCTATGAAAATAATATGCGCATGCTTTCCATAACGATCATCACGCCAATTGCTGCCAAAATCGTTTTTAACTAAATTCGTTAGTTTTTTGTTCTCTCCCAATTTGAAAATGCGTTCAATAATTTTTTAATCATTTCTTCCTTCCTTATGTCGAATTCATGCAATCTCTCTTAACGATGGTTTTTCTGATCTCCATTGCTTAATATTCCTTCAATTTTTTTAAATATTTTTATGAGAGGTGTTTGTGTGATTTTATTGTATACATAGTCTGTAAAATTTTTTATATCCTCAATTTTCGGCTTATCTGCTATTTCAGCACAAATAAAATAATCCTTTCTGTTGGTTTCAAGTTTACGCATGATTTTTTTTTCTTCTTCATCAAATTGGATTTCATTAATTTTACTAATTGATTCAATACCTTTTCCATTTAGCTGAACAGAAATGTATACTTTACCGTCTTTATTAAAGTAATTTTCAAGCCATACAGTAAAATACACCATACCACATTTTGATAAGAAAATTCGATATTGTGAATTTAATTTCGATTGCAATGTTAACTCAAGGCCTAACTTATCACATACGTCATTCACTTGTCTAAACATGTCCGCCTTGATTGTTGAATACAGTTCACTTATTTTTTTTATTTTTTCCTGATGCTTGAAAATAAATTCATACTGCTCATTTAGGTTGTTTGTTTGCGTCATAGATTTAATGTTTTGAATGAATTCTTTGAGAATTATTATTTGTTTAATATCAGCGTTTAAAAAATATGAACCACATGATTGCTCAACCTGGCTTAGTAACTCATCATGAGTAATGTTTATGAAATCTTTATCTTTAGATAAACCTTGCTCAACTCTTAAAGACAGCACAATGCCAATCTTTTTTTTCTTTACTTTAACTGAGTTAAAATAATCTGAGAGATCGTTATATACATCCGCGTATATTTTATTTTCTATTATGATTGCGTTTTCCGCTTCGTTGAAATTATCCGATGGCTCAGTGATAACAATGTCAATATAGTTACCTTTGTTCGTGAGCACTTCCCTTTCAATTTTACAAATGTCGAAATTATTTATAACTGATAATTCATTTTTTAATTCTTTTTTTTGGTAGATAATTTCTGAAAGCGCGGTTAAAAAAAGGTCGCCAAATTGGTGTTGTCCATTAGGATCTAAGTAGAAAGCATAAAAATTACTCATTACCGTTTCGCGGTGAGGAAAACCTGCAATATCAAAAAGAGTTGTTACCTTTTGAGGTATGGCTTTAATATCGGCTATAAGAATTTCTTCAAAGTATCGTTCTAATTCTGTCAAATTCATATGATTTTATTTCAATTTGATTATATCCAATATACAAGAATTGCACTTCCAGCTTTATATCAAAGCGGATTTCAGTATTTCTTATACATATCGCTTATCACCTAATGATTGAATTGATAAGCAAATATATGTTTCAAGAATTAATTTAGCAATAAGATTTGCGACGATCCAAAATAATAAACCCCTACCATACAGATAAGGGTTTAAAAACGGGCCTAAATTTATTTCATTAAACTCCCAGCAAATTCATCTGCCGGAGCCGTTCAATACGCCGTTCAATAGGCGGATGCGTGCTGAAAAGATTCGCGATCGCGCTTCCGGATAAGGGATTCACAATAAACATATGCGCCGTGGAAGGTTTGGCGTCCATGGGAATCCGCTGAGAAGCCATCTCTAACTTCTTCAACGCGCCCGCGAGATAGTCGGGGTTCCCGCTGATCCGCGCGCCGCTCTCATCAGCTAAATACTCCCTTGACCGCGAAATCGCCATCTGAATCAGCATCGCCGCGATGGGAGCGAGTATAATCATCAGCAACGCGCCGATGGGATTGCCGCCTTCTTCATCATCTGAACTGCGGCCGCCGAATATCATCGCCCATTGCGCCATGTTCGCGATCATGCTGATCGCTCCCGCGATCGTCGCCGCCACTGTTCCGATCAGGATATCCCGGTTCTTGATATGCCCAAGCTCATGCGCGATCACACCGGCCAGTTCCTGCCGGTTAAGAATTTTCATAATGCCTCTCGTCACCGCCACAGCTCCATGCTCCGGATTGCGTCCCGTCGCGAATGCATTCGGCTGATCGCCCTCGATAATATAAACTTTCGGCATGGGCAGTTCGGCTTTAACCGCGAGTTCCTGCACCATCGAAACCAATTCCGGTGCGTCGCCGTACTGAACTTCCTTAGCACCGTACATTTTAAGGACAATCTTATCACTGAACCAGTAACTCACAAAGTTCATGACCATCGCGATCATAAAAGCGATCACCATGCCACCTTGTCCTCCGATCCATTTGCCGACAAAGACCAGCAGCACCGTCAAACCGGTTAAGAGAAAAAATGTTTTAATCGTGTTCATACATTCACCTTACCTTTTTTCCTTTCGTTTACAGAGTGAGAATATAATTGAATAATTATCAAACTCAACCCTAATATCATTAAACCTTTCGATACATAAAACGTATAATGGTTTGTATTTATTCCGATAAACCGGCGTAACAACGGGATAAATCTGTTTAAACATTTCAAAATATTGATTAATTGAATAAAAACCATTATTCTGCACAACTATGAAAAGAATGGACTTACAATGAAAATCCGCGTAAGCATAGGTGAATTTCTGCTGGTCATTCCCCTGCCGGACCTGACGCCTCCTCAGCGTAAAATGCTGCTCGCGGTTATATTATCGCTGATTATAAACGGGTTTCTTATCGCGCTGATCAAAATCATCGGCGTAGTTCATCCCGATTATAAGGCTTTTCTTGATCCCAATAAAATGGTTGTCATGAACCTGAACGAGGAAGAGGAAATCAAGAAAGCGAAAGAACTGTTTGAAAATCCCAGGGCTAACCGCATCAAACCAAACCGCGCGAATATTCTTTCAGATGTCAACTCCAAATCGAATATTGAAACTGTTCCAAAAGACATGACGCTGAATCCGGGAGAAGACGGAAATAAAACTCATAATATTGAAAAGGATGAAACCGAAAAAACCGACAACGAAAACGAATTCCGGAACAATGAAAACGTGATCCCGTTCATCAATAAACAGCGGCAGTCGGTACTGGAAAGTATTACGAATTCCGGCGAGGGCCAGCGGGGCTGGAGTGGACAAACCTATGAGCTCAACACCTATCAGTGGGATTTTGCGCCCTATATGCTTAAATGGAAGGACCGGATGACCGGCCATTGGTACAAAATCACATCCCGGATCAATTTTAATCCTTTTGCTCCACTCGGCAGTATGAAAATTTACGTTAAACTCGACCGTAAAGGAAGACTGATCGATTCCAGGATTCTTGAATATAATTGCGACCGTTCGTTTGTATCGCCGGCCTACGCGTCGGTACTGAATTCATTTCCTCTCGACCCGCTTCCCGGAAGTTTTCCTGATGATGTCCTTGAAACAACATGGACGATTACGATTACGAATTGAAATCCTTCGCCACGAAGAAAAAACTTAACTCAGAGTTCCACAGAGGATGCGCAGAGAGTCACGGAGAAAAAGAATGCCTAAGTAATACTTTGCGTTAAACATAAATATTTAAAATACACCTTGCCACGAATCCTCCAGAGACGATCTAGAACACAAAGATAAAGAAAATCCAAAATAACTCAACCCGCCCAAAAAACATGACCCCTTATAGAAACACAATGCAACATGTTTAGACATCGACCATAAAGACTGACATACTTCGTGTCTCAATGCCTTTGTGACGAAATCTATTTCCCGAATAAATATTTAAAATCGTAACCTTTGTCCTTAAAGACCTGTTCATTGCGGTCGAAAAAATCCTTTATGGTTTCCGTGGAAATGACGCTGGTGATTCCGTAACGGATGTCGGTTTTCTGATCCACGAATATATCACCCGAATAAGGCGTACCGGGATCATACAACGACTGATCATATTCTTTTGAAGGCGTAAGGACATAACTGGAGATTGCCGAAACGGATTTTGCCAGGCCCACCAGTTCAAAATTAGGCACACCGTCGCGAATAGCCAGAACGGCTCCGCCGCTGAATCCGCGGTTAAACGGCGCATCGGTCAGGAACGATCCTTTTTTATCCTTGTTCGGACTGCTGACAATTCCTTTCGTGATCATCTTATGCCCCATCGGAAATCCCATGATGTATATAAATGTCCCCCATTCAAGATCTTTGGAACGCCCGATCGGGTATTTAAAAACGGGCATCATGATATTTGTTGAACTGAACTTTTTCCCGATAATCGCGATATCCACCTGAGGATCACGGGCGATCACCTCCAGCTCGCCGCTTTCGGGAAAATCCCTGATGAAATTGATTTGTTTTTCCTTAAGGGTATAACTTTTAACGTACTGGTTGCCGGGATACAGATACGTGATCGAATCCGGAAAATCGACGATATGCGAACAGGTCAGCAGCGCGACGCGCTGACCGTCAAAAAAAATCGTTGTCGCCGTACCGACAACCGAGTTATGCGAAAAAGACTCTTTCCCTTTTTTCAGAGCCAGAATATCGGCAAGATCGGAAACGGTGATTTTCTGATGCTCACCAAAAGTAAAGGTCTTATAATATGCCGTCGAATACAGCATCCGTATGGTCTCGCCAACATCCCGAAGTTGAACCGAGCAGTCCCTGTAGGGGAACTCACTGTCGAACCGTCCGTCCCGAAGCGTAGGATACGCTGTATCCAGGATTTTTTGAGTACAGGAAACATATAAAAATAGTCCGGCACTCAGCACAGCCCATCGTATCGGTTTCATATTTTCCCGTTCGATATTTGTGTTAATTGTGAAGGCATTATGGGTTCCGTCAGCATCTGATGAAACATTGACCACCGGCTGAGCGGATCGCTTGCGCCCAGAGTTTTGTGATTGATATACGACCTGACCAGGTCCAGCCCGAGATTATAATTGATCACATAACTCCGGTACGCATCAAAAAATTTAATTCGCTGAGCGGCTCGCTCCGGTGAAAACAACCCGTATTCCACCAGCCATTGCACCGCATCCTCATATTTCATCGTTTTGTCCAAATAGCCTCTTGCGGCCTCATTCCCTGCATATGCCAGCCGCTGCGTCAATTCATGAACCCGGTAGTACTGTTCCGCCCCGGCGGGATCAAAACCGCATGCCGGGAACAGGCAATCCGATTCAAACATAACGCGTTCTTTTCCGGGAAAGGTCAGCTCAATCCCGAAATTCGCCGTTCCCTCTGCAATCAGGGATTGCGGACTGAACAGCGGATAAATGGTACATTCCTTCCAGTCCAGTTTCCTCACTAGTTCAGACTCGATCAGGGCATTGTACACATGATGCCCCGGATAGCCTTCATGACAGGCCAAATCAATGGCCCGGTCAATATATACCGGCAAATCGGTATTAATCTGTATCAGGCTGAAAAAATCACCCCTATACCAGTTGTAACCGCTCCATGGTTTGTCCGAAACATATTCGATGATAAATTTCTCCCCTTCCGGAAGTTGAAGATATTTCCGGGATCGATCCCGGCATTCTCCAATGGCCAGATGAAAAACCGAATCCAGCAAAGGCTTGGGAATAATATAATCTTTCCTGTACTCAGTGACCCGTGAGGATACAGAACCCTTACCGGGCAGAACCGAATCCAGTTCTTTCAGCAATCCTTCAAAATAGGATGCTCCGTAAGTCGGAGCCACGGCGTCATATAAGTTCATCGATTCCTCGTCAAAACTGAATGATTCACCGTCCAGCATCCTCAACCTGAAGAAGCATGAATGAACCTGTTTGATGAGATACAGCCTTCGGCAATCACTTTTCGGTCCGTAAAAATCTGACTGACGGACCGAATGAATCAATTCTCCGGCCTCCTCTTTCAGCAAACCGATATTCAGTGTGCCTCTGGCTTTTTCCGATTCGTTTTTCAATGCAGAAGGTCCGTAATACGCGTCTACATAGTCCGGATCAAACAAGCCCGTTTTTAATATCAATTTGATGTAGCGTTCGGATAGGGTATTCATGTGATCTCTTTTCTCTATTGGCTGGATTTTAAAATTGTCCCCGAAAATGAAGTGTGCCAAAAGGGACTCCGTGCAGAAAAGCGAAGGACTGCATACAAGTTTATTTTGATGCCGTTTCGAGGTAATTGAACAGGCCGTGTCCCAGAAATTCCTGTTCCTGGTAACGGAGAACCATCAGCAGACCATTGTCGGCCTGTTCTGCCGATGCGGAGATGAGAATATCCGTATAATTCGCACCGCTGATCTCATATTGCTCGTTCCACATGCCCAGTTCGATACCGAATGTATTCTGCGGCGCTTTTTCACTTCCATTTTCAATGAACAGGTTCTTATAAGTCACGGAAAACTCCGCTGGTTTGGGCATTCCCGGCCCCAGCGCCACGAAATGATATCCGGTGCCCGCGCCTGATTCCTCCCGGATTGCTATGAACCAGGCTGATTTCCCCTTTTTCTTTGTATCCTGAAAATGATACCTGAACACGCGGATATTGTTTTTGGAGTATTTCCAGAACCGTTCAAAAACCTGCATGATTTCAAACGTATTTTTCAGACGAATGGACTGCTCTGCAATTTCAAATGTCAGCCCCCCGGCCCGGAAAACCTGGTACGGATCGTCTGTCATTTTTTTCCTGGTTAACAAATCACCGCTCCAGAACACCGATATCCCCATGTTCAGGTCGATCTCCACACTTAATCCATCAGTCAGAATCCATTCCAGCATTCGCATATCCGGAGGCAGGATCATTTTCTGACCGATTGCACGGTTAAGGCTCTGGGGCAGTTCCGACTGAAACTGGGTTTCCAGGGAATCGATCATCAGATAGCGGCCAACCTCAGCCTTGGCTGTCCTGACCACCGATTGTTTTAATTCTATGGTTTGTTCCTGTGCCCTGATGCCAATCCCTGAGAAGAAAAACATTAGTATACAAATTGCGGATACGGAAAGTAAAGTACTCTGAACGGAATTAAATGACGGCTTCATGAAATCCTCATCACAAATAGTAAAGTGTAACTCATCACCTTATCGGGCTTCCTTACCCTGCACCATGCGAATATATATAATTTATGCGAGATAATAAACATTTTTTAAACATTGGAATTGTTCCTCTTTCCGGTATCGTAATACCAAAAAAATTGTGAAAAAACTTGGATTTTGAAATTATTTCAGGTAACTTGCTTATCAGGAATGAATAGTGCAGGAACGGAGTGATTCCGATTCGTTAAGGCAGGTTTAAGTACGAGGTATGAATGCTCATTGTTACAAAAGCTGTCTTTAAAAAACAAATCATGATCGTATCGATAATTTTCGCAATTCTGCTTGTCAGTAATTCCTATGCCCAGTTAAAAATGGAACTTAATTTCGGAGAGGAAGACAATTTCATAGCCACAAAAAAATCGGTTGGTTCATCCCTTTCCGTATCCGGTTTCACCAACCAGCTGATCACGCACGGAAATTACCTGATCACTATACCCCCTCACGCAAGCCCGTCCGGCGGCCATTGCCTTGAACTCAACGGCATCGATCAGTACATCATGCTTCCGGCCGCAGCCGACATACAGATGACAGGGAACCTCGCCTTCTCCGTATCGATGTGGATACAGGCGGAAACCTCGGTCCGGCATGGCGATATCGTCAATTCCGATAACGGCTTCATCTCCGGTTACCGTTTGTACTTGGAAGACAGGCAGCTGAAACTTGAGATCCGGGAAGAAAAGAAAGAAATATTCACTCTTGACAGTCTGTTAAATGAATCCGACTGGATGCATATCGGATTCATATGCGACGGTGCGGGAGACAGCATGTCTTTCTATCTCAATGGTTCCCCGGTTCAGACCAAGCCTTTTACGATCGTATCTCAGGTTGTAACGGGAGGATTTACATCCATCGGCGGCGCAATCCGCAATCCTCAGCCTGATTTTTTAAAGGCCAGGATCGACGGTTTCCGGTTTTTCGCAGGCTTTGACACCGTATTTGAAAATATCCGGAAAATCATATCTTCCAGGGAAACCCTTTTTTCAAGAAAGAACCGCCGGATTGCGGAACTGCCGTTTGAATTGAATCAGAACTATCCGAACCCTTTCAACGCTTCCACGAAAATATCCTACAGCCTGAAAAAAGAAGGACTGGTTACCTTAAAAATCTATGATCTTCTGGGCAATCGCGTAACCATTCTCTTCGAGGGCGAACAGACGGCAGGATTCTACGAGTTTTTCTGGAACGGAACCGATTCGCACGAAAAGCCTGTTCCCAGCGGCATCTATATGATTCGTCTTGAATTCAACCAGTGGGTACTGACCCGGAAAATGGTTCTTGTCAAGTAGTTATTTTCCGGTGATGGCTCCCGTTCAGACCCTGCACAGATACTACGTCAATCCGTATTTTTCCATTTTGTAAAAAAACGCACTGGTTTTAACGCCCAGAATACGGGCCGCTTCGCTTTTGTTTCCCTGTGATTTCTGAAGAGCCTGTTCGATCAGTGTCTTTTCTATCCGTTCCAGCGCTGAATCTAATCCCGTTTTTTCGATGTCCTCAAGGGGAAAATAGAAGGAACCGGAAATGTTGTCGAGCATGGAAAAATCCGCGGCGGTAAGTTCAGGGGAGTTCGACAGTACCACGGCCCTTTCAATCACGTTTTCAAGTTCGCGAACATTCCCGGGCCAGTCATACCGGAGCAGAATATCCAGCGCTTCCGGACTTACGGAAAACCGGTCTTTCGCGAGTTCTTTTTCAAACCGCCGGATGAAAAAATCGACCAGCATCGGAATATCGTCTTTCCGTTCCCTCAGGGGCGGAAGAAGAATCGGTATGATATGCAGCCTGTAATACAGGTCCTCCCGGAAAGTGCCGCTTTTTATTGCCTGCTGAAGGTTCCGGTTGGTAGCGGTGATGATCCGGGTATCGACCGCAAGCGTAACCTCCCCGCCGACGCGCTCGAATTCCCGTTCCTGAAGTACCCGCAGCAGCTTTACCTGCAGGTTCAGCGATATATCCCCGATTTCATCAAGAAAGATCGTTCCGGTATCGGCCAGTTCGAATCGTCCTTTTTTGGACTTGATCGCGCCCGTAAAGGCTCCCTTTTCATGGCCGAACAGCTCGCTTTCCAGAAGGGTTTCCGTCAGAGCCGCGCAATTGACCCTGATGAACGGCTTGTCTTTCCGGCCGCTGTTGGCATGGATCGCGCGGGCGATCAGCTCCTTTCCCGTGCCGCTTTCGCCGTAAATCAGAACCGAACTGTCGGCTTCGGAGCTTTTCCGGACCAACTCATAAACCTCCTGCATCCGCAGGGAGCGTCCGATAATCTCGCCGAAATTAAAACGATCCTCAATTTCACTCCGTAAATACTGGTTTTCCTCGTTCGTTTTCACGAACTGTTTTCGCTCCATGCAAACCTGGATGATTTTCCGGATCTTGATTACCAGTTCGTCGGGGGAAAAGGGTTTTGTGATAAAATCCGAGGCTCCGTTTTTCATCGCTTCGACCGCAATCTCCACCGATCCGAAAGCCGTAATCATGATTACTTCGGTATCGAGAAAAAGCTCCCTTACCCTTTTCAATACGGCCATCCCGTCAATCGGATTCATTTTGTAGTCGGTGATAACGATGTCAAAAGGCTCCTGGCTGAACGCAGCAAGGCCTGCCTGCCCGTTGGAGGCGCTGTGAACGGCAAAACCCTCGCTGGAAAGGACTTCCGCAATCCCCTCCCGCATCGTATCGTTGTCTTCGATGATCAGAATCCGGATTGGCTCTTGTCGTGTCATGATCGGCTGTCAGCGGCTGTCTTTAAAGCGCAGGATCGTATCTTTGTTTTTCGGGCTGAGAAGGATCAGGCGGTCAAAAACCGATTTATCCTGGGAGGTTTCAAAAATCCTGCATATTTCCAGATAATGCCCCTGGATGAAACGCTCCGTATGGTTTCTCGTAAAAACAGTATTATTGAGCGTTTCCATCATCCCGATCGCATGAAGTATGTTCTTTCTGGCGGTCTGCACTTCCCCTTCCTCGTACTGAGCCAGCCCCTCATAGTAATGATCTTTCATGATGCGGTAGTCCTGATAACGCGGATCAAGGAACAGGTCGGCTTTGATCTGCCGGTCTTCCCAACCCTTCGCGTTGATGGCAATGGTCAGCTTGGCCTGGGCTGCAATATTCTTGGCCCGCTGAAAGAACGGAGTGCCCCTGAAACGGCTTACCGCATCCAGTTCATCACCCAGCATGATATACAAATAAAAATCAATGATTGACAGGAAAGGATCAGTGGGATTCTCTTCATGATAGTATGAATATCCCTTGTTCATGGTGAATACGCAATTATTGTCCAGGTACTGGATTTCCTTTCCGTTGGAAATGAACAGCGTGGCGTTAATCCTTTTCTGCCCGGCATCGTCGGCGACCTTGTCGAGGCTCAGCTGAACGTCAATATTGAGAGGGGTTTTATCGTCATTCTTTGACCAGTCATAATCATTGATGTATCCCTGTAACTTTTGTTCCATACCCTCGAAAAGATCCAGATTGCGACCCTGCAATTTATCCCGTACGATTTTGATATTCGATATGATTTTCTGCGGAAAAACCGGAAGAACCCCCGACGATAGAATCAAAAAGGCCAGTCCCAGACATGTTCCCGAATATTTTCTCATATTACACTCCGTTCGTTTGCCTGAAAGGGTGCATTCATATTCATGATACGGCGTTAGCCGTTACATCCATGGCTTCATGGACATACAGGATCCGGCCGCAGTATTCGCAGGTGCGGATCATATCTTTTTTCCTCAGTTCAATGATAATCTGTGGCGGTACCTGGTTGAAACAACCCCCGCAGGAGGATTTGTTGATCGGAACAACAGCGATGCCCTGCTTGGCCTTCCGTATCCGCTCATACTTGTTATAGATATCTTTCCGGATGCCCGGAAGGATGGAACTCCTTTGTTTGTGAAGTTCCTGTTCTTCCTTGGATGTTTCCTCCGTCTTCAGTTTGAGTTCCGTTTCCCGCTGGGCAAAATCGTCACGAATCGACTGCAGGCGCTCATTCTTGGGTTTCAGTGCTTCTTCAAGTTCCAGCTGTTTGTATTCGATCTCACTGATTCTTCCCCGGATACGCTTGATTTCCTGTTCGCAGTATTCGATCTGGGTTGAAGTGGCCTCATATTCCTTATTAGAGGTTACCTTCAGCAGCTGAGCATTATATTTCTTGATTTTTTCGCTGTTCCCTGACAATTCATCCTCCAGGGTCGCAGTTTCGGCTTTAAAATCCTTGACGGAAGTTTCATCGGTCCGTATATCCTCTTCCAGGTCAGTCATTTCCCGGCTCAGTTGATCAACCTGTCTGGGTAGGTCGCCGCGCAGTTGTTCGATGTCATAAAGTTTTTTGTCAATCACCTGGAGCAGGATCAGGCTGTCTATATTTTTTTTCAAGGCGGTCTCCTTACATCTATATTATTTTATAATTCATAACTGAAAATTGCAGAGGATATTGTTCCTATTCAAAGTCCTGTTTGTTACAGAATCCCGCGTTCAACATCACACCGAGATGTGATCGGGATTGTATTCATGGATATCACAGAATCTGCGCATGTGAACGGATCAGATTCAGAAATTCGTAACGGGTCCGGTGATCTTCCTTAAAAGAGCCGAGCATGCAGCTGGTCGTGGTCAGACTCCTTTGTTTTTCCACGCCCCTCATCATCATGCACAGGTGCTGGGCTTCCATCACAACACCCACACCGTCCGGATTCAGGGCATCAAAGATACACATCGCTATCTGCTGGGTCAGGCGTTCCTGGACCTGCAACCTCCGGCTGAACATATCCACAATCCTGGGTAATTTGCTGAGACCGATAATTTTGCCGTTCGGAATGTAAGCGATATGGCATTTGCCGAAAAATGGAAGTATGTGGTGTTCGCACAAGGAATACACCTCAATATCTTTCACAAGAACCATTTCATTGAAATCCTCTTCAAATACCGCCGCTTTAATGACCTTTTCCGGATCTTCCCTGTAACCGCTCAATAAGAAATCATAGCTGTTTTCGACCCGTTCGGGAGTTTCCGACAAACCCTTCCGGTCCGGGTTTTCTCCGTAATTGATCAGCAGTTGTTTTACCAGTTCCTGTGTTTTCATGACCTTCCTTAAAATTAAAAAACCCTGAATATGAAGTTATTCAGGGTCTCGCGTTATAAAGTGATATTTGCGGATTTGTTCAGGACTTATGCCGGGAGTTTTTTTTAAGGGATGTTTGTTTTTCATTTTTTCCATTAACGGATTCTATTAATCAATCGGCCGTAAGATATTGAATCATTTTCACTTAAGCAAGTGAAATCATGAAAAACTTAATTTAATTTTGTAATTTTCTTTTTTCGGTTCTTTTTTACTTTCCTTCGACATTGAATTTTATCCTTGCATAATTTTTTTTTTAAAATTACCTTTACCCGAAAATCACCGGAACGCAGCAAACCATTGAACACCATTACACTTTATTCAGATAATCATGGAGATGCAACATGGCTACCAAAAAAACAACCAAAAAAACAGCCCGGAAGAAAACCACTCCGAAAAAGAAGACTGCCGTGAAGAAGACTGTCAAGCCAAAAGCCAAATCCAAAACCAGCAAGATCCTCAGAAAAGCAGTTGCTAAAAAAACGTCTGCAAAAAAAACAGCGCCAAAGAAACAGGTTTCCTTAAAAAAAGCTAAAACCGCCCCTAAAAAACAAATCTCCAGAACTTCTCCGAAGAAAAAGGCCCCCGGCATAAAAGCCAAATCCGTTAAAGGCAAAGGGGTGCACGTGAATCCCCATATTTTCAGGGAATATGATATCCGCGGCGTTGTCAGGGAAGACCTGCAGTTACCTGTCGTAGAGCTTCTCGGAAAAGCCTACGGCACGTACATGATCGAGCACGGGGCGAAAATTGTCACCATCGGCCGTGACGTCCGCACCACTTCGCCGTCACTGAAAGAAGCGTTCGCCCGCGGCATGCTCTCCACAGGCCTAGACGTCATCGATATCGGCATCGTGCCGACTCCGGTTTTGTACTATTCCATCGTTCATTTCAAGACCGATGGAGGCATCATGATCACCGGAAGCCATAATCCCCGCGAATACAACGGCTTCAAGATGTGCCTCGGCCTGGCTCCCGTATACGGCGAGGAAATACAGAAATTACGGGTGATGATCGACAAGAAAGCCTTTAAAACGGGCTCCGGAAACCAGTACAAGGAAGAAATCCTTCCAGCATACGTCGATATGATACTCAAGAAGATCCATCTGGAAAAGAAATTCAAGATTGTCATCGATGCGGGCAACGGGACGGCCGGTCCCATCGCTCCGCACCTGTTCCGCTGTCTCGGATGCGAGGTGATCGAACTATACTGCGAACCCGACGGCACTTTTCCGAATCACCTTCCGGATCCGACAAAACTGGAATACGTTGCCGATCTGCAGAAACTGGTGATCGAAAACAAAGCCGATCTCGGACTCGGATTTGACGGAGACTCGGACCGTGTCGGGGCAATCGATGAGAAAGGGCGCATCGTGTGGGCTGACAAACTGATGGCCCTGTTTGCGCGCGAGATCAACAAAAAAACTCCGGGTTCGAAAATCCTGTTCGACGTGAAGTGCTCCCAGGCGCTGATTGAGGATATCAGGAATCACGGCGGGGAACCGGTCATGTGGAAAACCGGGCATTCCCTGCTGAAAGCGAAAATGAAGGAACTTCACAACCCCCTTGCCGGCGAAATGAGCGGACACATCTTTTTCGCGGATGATTTCTGGGGATTCGACGACGCGTTCTATGTCGCATGCCGCCTCGTACAGATGCTCTCCCGGAGCCACCAGACACTGGCCGAAATGTCCGACAGCATCCCGAAATTCGTTTCCACGCCTGAAATCAGGGTCGATACCACGGACGAAGAAAAATTCAAAATCGTCCATGAGGTCCGGGAATATTTCCGGAAGAAATACGACGTCATCGACGTCGACGGCGTACGCGTGCTGTACGGGGACGGATGGGGACTCGTCCGCGCCTCGAATACCCAGCCGGTTCTGGTGATCCGGTTTGAGGCCAAAACAGAGGAACGCCTGAAATTCATCATGAACGAGATTGTCACCAGACTCCGGAAATACCCGTCGGTAAAAATCAACGAAGCCGAATTGAAGGCCCATTAATCCCTAACTTTACACCGCAAAGGAAATTATGCGCACCGTCAACGGCGTTTTCCGAAACGGAAAGATTGAACCGCTGGAAGACCTTGACCTGGAGAACAACACGAAACTGCTGATCATCATTACGGATGAAAAAATCCACGATCAGGTGGCAACCCATGTTCCGGGTATATCGGCCATGGAGAAGATCCGGCGCCGGAGCACTATGGATATTTCCACCGAACAGCAGATCTCGTCAAGGGAAAAGCTCAAACAGGTTGTCGCAAATATCGAGAATAAGATACCATTCGAAAACCTTGATGCCGCGACCGCCAGCTTAAGGAGGTATTCCCATGATCATGATTGACAGCGATATTTTCATCCTCGATAATTTCTACAAAAACGATCCGCGGTATGAACCCAACAACCTCTTCCTGCACCGGGTGCAGAACACGAAAAAATGCACCACGATATTCAATCTGCTGGAAGTCTGCAGCCTGATCGCTCCCCATTGCGGCGAAGAGGAACTGCTCGGGTTTTTCGAGAACTTCGACCGTACGTACAACATCGACATCGTGTACCCGCTGCATTATGATCTGTCCACAGAGTATTTTTTGGATCATTTTTTCAGCGAAGTCCTGCTGACCATGCAGTACACGGGTAACACGGCCGAAGGCATGATTTTCACGACGGCCCGCCAGCGAGACATCCGGGTCGTGATATCCTGGAACGCGAAGCGTTATAAAAAGAATTTCGGGAACCTGGAAAAAATGGAATACATGACACCGGAGGAATACATGCGCTTTTACAAGTCGTTTGAGAAAAAGACCCCCTAACCCGACGGAAAGGAATACATGAAACCGATTGTTGAATGCGTGCCCAATTTTTCCGAGGGCCGCGATCCCCAAAAGATCAAAATTATCACAGACGCCATCGAAACCGTATCCGGAGTGACGCTCCTGAATGTCGATCCCGGCGCAGACACCAACCGTACTGTGGTTACGTTTATCGGCGACCCCGATTCCGTGCTAGAGGCCGCTTTCCGGGCTATCGAAAAGGCTTCCCAGGTCATTGACATGACCACCCAGAAAGGCGCTCATCCCCGGATCGGGGCTTCCGATGTCGTACCTTTTGTGCCGGTAGAAAACATCACCATGGAAGAATGCGCCGGCCTGGCCCGCAGACTGGGCGAACGTATAGGCACCGAACTCCGGATTCCGGTGTACCTGTACGAAGAAGCGGCCTCAACGCCCGACCGCAGGAACCTGGCGGACGTTCGCCGCGGGGAATACGAAGGACTGGAAAAGAAACTACAGGATCCCAACTGGAAACCCGATTTCGGCCCTGCTCTTTTCAACGCCCGTTCGGGCGCAACCATCATCGGCGCCCGGGAATTTCTGGTGGCCTATAACATCACGCTCAATTCATCCGATAAAAACCATGCCACCGACATTGCCTTTTCGCTCCGGGAAAAAGGGCGGGTGGCCAGAACCGGAAACATCAGGCCTTATTACAACAAGGGAGAAGTCCTTCTATACAAAGATGGGGCCTATCCGTGCGGCACCTGCGATTACATAAGCACAACCCAGAAAGAAATATTTGACCACTGCAAGCATGCCCATGGTTACGATCTGGCCGCTCTGCTCAGGGCCAACGATGTCGACCCTTCCCGTCTCGTCGGACAAAAAGTGTACATACCGGGGAAGTTCAGTTTCTGCAAAGCCATCGGCTGGTATGTGGACGAATACAAGCGCGCACAGATTTCCGTCAATCTCACAAATTATAAAGTGACCCCGCCGCAGGCCGTATACGATGAAGCCCGCAGGCTCGCCGTCGAACGCGGACTCGTTGTCACCGGAAGTGAGATTGTGGGTTTGGTTCCCTTCCAGACGCTTTTCGAAGCGGGCAGGCATTATCTCCGTATACAGGGCCGCAGTACGGGCATTCCCGTATCTGATGTGCTGCGTATTGCCCAATTCTCAATGGGCCTGAATGATGTGGCTCCGTTTGAGGTCGAGAAAAAGGTACTGGGCCTCCCCGTGTTCGATCCGAAGGCCCTGGCCAGCCTCAGGGTCCATGAATTTGCCGATGAGGTTTCCCGGGATACACCCGCCCCCGGAGGCGGTTCCATCGCAGCGCTTGCCGGAGCCCTAGGAGCATCCCTTGCGGCCATGGTGGCTAACCTAACGCACGGAAAAGCGGGATCCGAGAGCAAGGACGAAGCCCTGTGCGTTGTCGCCGAAAAGGCTCAGATAATCAAAGACCGGCTCCTTGCCGCCATCGACGACGACACCAACGCATTTAACGCGTTTATGGAAGCACGCCGGTTGCCTCAAAACACTCCCGGTGAAAAAGAACACCGGCTGCAAAAAATGCAGGAAGGGATCAAGATTGCCATCGACGTACCCTGGCGCACTGCCACCGCCAGTTTTGAAGCCATGAAACTTGCTTCAGAAGTAACCCGTATCGGAAACCCCAACTCCGTCACCGATGCCGCTGTGGGAACTCAAATGGGTTACGCCGGAGTACGCGGAGGAATTTGGAATGTGATGATCAATCTCAAGGATATCCGGGATGAAGCCTACATATCGGATATGCAAAAAAAATGCGGCCAGCTTCTGGCTGAAGCCGCTGATCTGGCCGGACAGACGTCCTCTTTTGTGGATTCACGACTTGATGAGATGATATTAAAGAAATAGCAAAACTTGCATGTTCCGGGCACGATTCCTGACCTGTAAAGGGCAAAGCTGAGTTCGTCACCCGTATAATTTCAGGCATAAAAAAAACCGCATCTGAATGCGGTTTTTTTTTATCAATTTCCGACATACTCGCCGTTGCTCCAGCGTCCTGATTTCTGCGTTCCGTCGGTATAGAACATCGTTCCGTGCCCGTTATATTTATTTTCTGACCATTCGCCCACATACCGGCGGCCGGTAGCAAAAGTGTACGTTCCGTACCCGCTCATTTTACCGCTTTCCCAGTTCCCGTCATAACGGTCGCCGTTCGCCCAGACATATACTCCCTGACCCTGTTTTGATCCGTATGCGAATGTTCCCTCATAGCGGTCTCCGCCTTCGAAGAGATATACACCGTAACCGTTATTGCAGTCCCCGTTAATGCAACCGGTTGTTGCATTCGCCGTTGAAGAAGATCCTGTAAATGAGCCGTTTTCCCATGTCCCAGACTTAACCGTTCCGTCAGCCTTGTAAAGGGTTCCCTGCCCGTGCTGGTTCCCCTGCGCCCAGTATCCTTCGTATCGTTCGCCGTTATCCCATGTGAAGACCCCATACCCGTGCCTGGTGTCGTCCTTGTATTCACCCACATAGCTTTTTCCGTCTGGATATCTGTATGTTCCCTGACCAGTCCTCTTTCCGCCTGTCCAGTTCCCTTCGTACTGGTCACCATTCGACCATATATATGTTCCCCACCCGTTATCGCAATTACCTGAAATGCAACCCGTTGAAGAACCTCCCCGCGCAGATTGTCCGTACACTTTCTGGCAGCCGGAACATTCCCCTTCAACCCAGTTCCCGCTTTCTGTCGCACCATCTTTGTAATAGTACGTGCCGTATCCGTTCCGTTTACTGCCCTGAAACTGACCGATATATTTCTCACCGTCTGCCCAGGTATAGGTTCCATATCCTTCCCGGTTGTCGTTCACCCATTGTCCCTCGTACATATCCCCGCTGGTGAAATAAAATGTACCGTATCCGTGTTTTGTGTTATTTTGAAAATCACCGCTGTACCGGGATCCGTTGCTATAAAAATAGGTTCCCTGCCCGTGACGGTTTCCTCCGGACCAATTCCCTTCATACCGGTCGCCTGCCCACTGAGTGTTGCTCCCCCATATGTAAACACCAAAACCATTCTCACAGTCCCCGCTCACGCATGCGCTTTCGGTTTGCCCGGAAGCGAATGAATTCAGCAGAAATCCCATTCCGCACAGGACATTAAACATGAGTTTCATACAAACCTCCCTTGATTAGAATATACAATTAATTTAATCGTTTTGGGGTCATATTTTCAAGCCCGATTTTTTCAGGTTGATTTTGTTCAGGGCGTCCAGAGCGGCATATTTGAATGACTCGGAATATGTAGGATAATTGAATATATTTTCCGTAAACATCTCGATCTTCCCGTTATGCTGCATGGCCATCTGGGCAATATGGATAATTTCTGTTGCCGCAGGTCCTATGATATGGGCGCCGAGGATCTCACGGGTCTCACCATGTACAATGAGCTTCAGGATTCCCGATGTATCACCGGAAATTTGCCCGCGGGGAAGTTCGGAATAATCCGATCGTCCCACGATATAACTCATTTTTTCCTCGGCCGCCTGCTCCTCGGTCAGACCGATATAGGAAATCTCGGGGATGGTGTAAATGCCGAACGGAAACCGGTCCGGAAAATGCGATGTTTTCTTTTTGAGAGCGTGAAGCACCGCCAGTCGCCCCTGCGTGATCGAGGTAGCCGCAAGGCTCGGCCAGCCGATCACATCACCGACCGCGTAAATATTCGGTGAGGTTGTCTGGAAAAGTTCATTTACGGGAATGTAGGTGTACTCATTCAGGGGAATCCCTACCTTGTCCAGCCCGAGCCCATCCGTGTTGGACTGGCGTCCGAGCGCAAACAATAACCGGTCACTGGACAGCGTCATTCCGTTATCCAGTGTGACGATGACCTCCCCGTTTTTTCTGGTGATTTGTCCAAAACCTGTGCCTGGAATGTACTGTACTTTCGAATAGGGAAAATGCTTCTTCAGGTGCCCGGATATCTCCTCATCCAGGAATTTCAGAAGCCGGTCCCCCTTATCCAGCAGGATGACTTTCACTCCGAGCGCCGCAAAAATCGTGGCATATTCCGAACCGATCACTCCGCCCCCGACAATCGTTAAGGATCTGGGGATTTCGCGGAGATCAAGCAGGCTTTTCGAATCCAGTATGTACTCGTCGTCAAACACGATATCCGACGGACGCCGGGCCACCGAACCCGTCGCGACGATAATATAGCGGCCTTCAGCCGTCGTCTCATTTCCGCTATGATCGATGATCCTGATCCGGTTATGACTGATAAAGGACGCTTTGCCGCCGATCAGCCGGACATGGTTTTTCGCAAGCTGATTCCGGATGATCCGATGCTCCTGAAGACGCACAAAATTAAGGCGTTCGCGGAGTTGGTCCATCGAAACGATCGGCGGGTCGGACCAGACATGCCGGTAAATCTGTTTCGGGTAGAAACCGGTAAGCTGTAAAACCGCTTCCCTCAGGGTTTTGCTCGGAAATGTGCCCGTATTGATGCATACTCCTCCCACATCTTCCTCTTTTTCGATGATGATCACCTTTTTGCCATGCTGCGCCGCCTCTGTCGCCGCAGCAAATCCTGCCGGCCCTGAACCGATCACGATAAAATCAACCATTTCGGACTCAACGGCTGTCATGGAATTATCTTTCTTTTTTCGTTTCCGGCTTTTGCGTGAATGTAATCCTTTTCACTTTTTTTTCCAAATATTTTCGTTTTTCCCGTCCGGGATGAACGACGGCTCTTCGCCAATTTTTCTTTGAATTATGAGTGTTAAACTTTATATTATGTTCAGCCATCCGGAAAACCTAAACGAGGTAAACCTCCATGAAAGAAAACAAACCGGAAAAGAAGCTCGAATGGATTTTTTTCGGAATCCAACAGGTTTTAATTAACCCCGACAAACTGTCCTTTAATGTCTACCAGCACCTTCAGAGGTTTCTTCATGTACATGGCATCCAGCTCTCGTTCGAGGAAATTCTCGCCAGCCGGGAAGACCTGATTCTCGGTCATGATGACGAGGCCCCGTTCCTGACGATCGCTCGGATGTACCTGTCCAGGACCGATTATCAGGCATGGCACAGGCAGGTGCATGATTTTTACCGCGAACGGATGCTGAACGACCTGATCATCATTCCCGGCGTGGAAGATGCCCTCAGGCAGTTGTCGGTTCATTATTCACTTGGCCTGATCGCAGACCAGCCCCGGGACATCCTGGTGTATCTTGAAAAAAAGCGACTGCTCCCTCTTTTCCGGATCCATGCCATCAGCGGTATCGTAAAAACCAGCAAACCAAGAAAAAGAATGTTCGAATGGGCCGTCAACAAGGCGGGAAGCAGTTTCGAACGCTGCCTCATGGTCGGATACCGCCTGAATGAGGATATTATTCCCGCCCGTCAGCTCGACATGATGACTGTACAGGCGCGCTGGCCCATCACGCAAAAAGGATATCTGCCGAAAGCAAAGAAACCGGTTCAATACCTGAAATCCATGCAGCGCGCGGAAATGTGGTCGCTCGATTCCGGCCTTTCATCCGAATCACCGGATGAGATCGTCACATCGGCGGAGAAATTATTCCGCACCATCAGGAACATGGATTCCGGATTATGAAATTTGATGTCTTCATCCGAAGCAAAAAATCCGGCTGGTACCGGCTCGAATCGTTTGTCCATCAATACCAGAACTCAAAAAAAATAGACCCCCGTGATCTGGCGGAAATGGTCCGACTTTACCGGTCCTCATGTTCCGATTATGCCTACGCAAAGTCGAACTTCCCGTATGAACGTGTTGTGGTTGACCTTAACACGCTTATCGGCAGGGCGCATAAAATCATTTACGGGTCGAAACCGTTTTCTTTTAACATCGTTTTCCGGTTCATTCTGTTCGATTTTCCGGAGACATTCCGGCGGAACCTACGGTTTCCGGTCATCAGCGCTTTGATTTTCGTGACGGCCCTATTGCTTTCGTTTATCGGTTCGTTCAGTAACCCGGATCTTCCGAAACTGCTGATTGGAAGCCAATACGTGGACATGACACAGACGAATATACAAAAAAATGACCCGTTCGCTGTGTACAAACAGGAAAACAGCCCTGTCATGTCCAGCTTCATCATGACCAACAACATTAAAGTCACTTTTTTTGCTTTCGGAATGGGCGTTTTCGCAGGGATAGGGACAATATACGTTTTATTCTATAACGGCCTGGTCATGGGCGTCTTCTTTTTCATTTTCTTTCAAAATCAACTGCTCCTGGAGTCCGTACTGACCGTAATGATGCACGGTACAATCGAACTGACCGGAATCTTCATCGCGGGCGGCGCGGGGTTGCTCATCGGCAAAGCACTCGTTTTCCCGGGAAGTTACACGCGCAGGGAAGCCCTGCAGATCCATGGTTTACTGGCCGTGAAACTGATTCTGGGAACCGCCGTACTGCTCGTCATCGCCGGAATCATAGAGGGTTTTGTCACGCGTATTGAAATGTCCGCGGCGATGAAAGGGCTTTTTGTTCTAGCTAATGTATTGTTCCTCGCCGCCTATCTTGGATTTTCGGGCCGACTGGGACGTATCCTCTGATCAGATCATGGAAGGTTGTCCACCCGGCTTTCCAGAACATCCTGTAAGTCCCCTGATATGACAGACATAAAATCGAATCCGGTTGCTTCTTCGATTTCATCAACGGATACGCGGTACGTCCGCCAGTCACTGTAGGCTATGCTTTTCTGATTGGGTAAAATCACGGATATGATTCTTGTATTGGCGTTGATGCCCCGCGTACCGATACCGGGGACATCCATGACCACAATGATTTTCCATGTATGGGCGGGAACATTAATCCGTCCGTTGGAAATGAAACCCTCCGAGCCGTACCCGCCTGAAATCACATACAATTCCCTGCCCTGCGATACCAGGGTTCGACAATAGCTTTCCAGGTCTGCCCAGGGCCCCTGATTGTTTTCAGGCGCCTGCGGAATCATATTCGTCATAAGGAATGTAGATGAATTATCATACTTGGTGAGCGTCCTGTCTCCCGAAGGACACATGTGCCCGCGATCATAGCCTGAACCGCTGTATTCATTCTGATTGACCACCTTCCAGCCGGACGGCAGATCCGGATCTGCACGAAAATCATCCTGACGGGTAACCGAACCCAGCCATGAGCTGTTTAGCTGCCAGCTCACCCAGTTGCAGGTGCCCAGCGCATTATTATACGACAGCGCGTACTGGGGCCTGACCATCAGGAAATTCTCCGGCATATTCACATTGTTTTCAGCCTGGCTGGGATTCCCTGTGATCATATGAACGCTGTAAACACCCGCTGCCGTATCCGACAGCGCCATCGTCAGTAAATAGGGCTGCCTGGCATCGAAAGAGCCGCCCTCGCCCCAGATCTTTACGAATACATGCCCCGCAGCAGTCAGTTTCATATCTATCCATTCGGTCTGGCCCGCGGGTTTAGCCGATCGACTGAGAATCATCCGGGATTGGCTGATAAGTTCAATATCATAATTCCGTAATGAGGGTACAGATAACGAAACGGTAATGATCCGGGCCGAATCGACGACGATCCTGTAATAGTCAGTATCTAAGGGGGTTTCAACGAACGCCTGTATCGATGCCGTAGCCGATTCGATGATCTGGGCCGTATCGAAAGTATCATTTCCGTCAACCGAATCGTCCGGTTCAATGAGTTCGGCGCATCCGGATAGGATCCCTGAAATCAATGCGACCAGAACCCATGGTTGAATGAAAGAACCCGTACTTTTTTTCATGATCCTCTTTCCATGAATATCATGTCCGGTAAATTAAATAAAAAAGCAGTTAAAGTAAATTAATTATTTTCCGCAGAGGCCGAAATTAAGCATAATACGTAACATTCGTTTTTACAAAAATGATCTGAAAATTATCTTTATCTTTGATTGATTTCATGCCCTGAAATATTTATATTGCTTCAAATTTTCAGGAGAAAATATGCTTAACAAGATCATCCTTCTCATTATGTTCGGATTAACCTTCACGGATTTCTCTTCAGGTCAATCCCTGTTTCTTGGCAAAAAATCCATGATCATTCTTAACACAAGGGACACTGCGTCATTCACTGGAATAAAAAAAATCATTACAGAAAATGAAGGGCACATGATACATGGCTTTGCGCCCAGAATTTGGCAGGGTTATCTCACGGAAAAAGCGAAGACCGAGATTGAAAAGACCGGATGGGTCAGCCACATTGTGAACGGACATTTCGACCCGAATACAGCGGGCCTCAAGAAAAAAGATCAGTTCATCATCAACTCTTGGAACAAATGGTTCATTCAAAGCCTGGCTATGCGCGGCGAGGATGACCGTGCCGGAAACAAGGATAAACCCGTCGGAAAAGCCGACCGGAATGAAACCAGCGAATACATGATCGGAAGCGTGTCTGTCGGTGTCGTTTTTATCGAAAGTGACGGAACCCTTGATAAAAAAACCGAATCCTGGACCCAGGAGGACAAGGAGGACGTTTTTCATCAGATCCAGAAAGGCCTGGAATGGTGGACCGAAAAAGGCGGATACAGGGCCAGTCTGACATGGACCTATGAATTCAAAACCGTCAGGACCAAGTACGAACCGATACAGCATTCTTCAGATGACGCTGATGAATGGACAAAAGATGTTTCCGTGAAACTGGGCTACGGCGGCGGAAACATATACGACATCAACCGAAACTACGCCAACGCGTTGCGGGATAAGAACCAGACCAACTGGGCATTTGTCATTTTTGTGGTACCCGCGACCAATGACGAGGACGGTGACTGGAAAGGAAACGGAGCGGTTGCCTGGGCGAATTTGGGCGGTCCGCTGATGGTCATCAATAACCGCTGTGCAAACTGGGGTGAAACCAAAGTATGGGAAGTCGTCACCCATGAAACCGGACACATTTTCAACGCGCTCGATGAATACAAAGGAGCTTCCAACGGAAATGAACGACACGGACTTCTGAATGTCATTAACGGAAACGCCGAGGAAGGCGGAATTGTAAAGAAAAAATGCATCATGAAAGCAAATGACGTTCAGCTCTGCGAATTCTCAGCCGGGCAAATCGGCTGGGTCGACGACAATTATGACGGAATTTTTGAGGTGGATTATCTTAACCTATCAAAAAATTTCAACCGGGCTCTGGCAAAAAAGGAAGCGGAATTTTTTAAAAATTCAGGCCAGCAGGTAAAGATCGAATTTGTTGACCCGTATGTCGGGAAAAACAAAAAATTTTACACGGAGGATTTTACCAGGAATACGCGGTCCTGGAAGGAAGACAAAAGCACAGTTGTCAGGAACGGATATTACCTTGTTGACGGAAATTCGGAGATGCCCGTATGGCTGCCCGATGTGTACAACGATTTCACATTGACGCTACAGACAAAATGGACAGGCGGTGACGTTTCCATGGGCTTCAGCCTGGACGTATCGTCATCTCCTCTGGGAAAAGTGTATTCGCTCGCAATTACGGGAGACGGCTATGAAGCCCACAACGAGGCGCTGAGCGGAGAGGCTTTTTCAAGAAATTATATGCCTCATAAGGCCATTAAACTAAAGGACTGGAACACGGTTAAAATCGAATGCAAAAACAACCTCATCAGTTTTTATGTCAACAACCAGAGAATCGCATCCTTTAAGGATAACAACGCAATCGACCGTTCCATCGGCATCTACGTCGATGCAAATACCACAGCGGCATTCGATAACCTGATTATTTCTAAATAACAGCATTCTTCAGCTGTAACGGCCTGGAATGTTCGCTGATCCTTCACCTGCGGTTCGGCACATTCCGGGTTTCAATAGGCGATTCCATTCAACAACAGAATCAATATGGATATCATGAATCCTGCAATCCTGATTTTTTCCTTGTAAGCAGGTATCAGCGACCACATGACCGGAATATACACAAACCAGATAAACAGTACCTGATAAATAAGATTCAGAAGGAACAGGAGTTTGACTTCAGCGTGACAATCACCGGTGATTTCACGGGTTAACTCATTCAAATCCAGTCGCCCAGGCTTGTGAAAGTGACATCGGTAAACGCGAATACGACATTAAAGCCGGAGTTCAGCAGAAACGAGCATAATCCATTCATATTCCGGGCATCCGCTCTCCCGGCCGGGAGCTGGTCAGAACTCATCCCCCAACCGATGAGGAACGGAGTCAAGGGCATCAGCAGAACCACCTAGAGCATAAGTTCGCCGTTTCCCTTGTACACACCGGCGACTGCGGAGAAAAACACCATAAGTCCAAACGGGATATATATAAAAACGAATACATGCCCGAGTTTCAGCCAGAAAAGCAGGTTCGGAATTTTTGCATCAAGTTCTTTCTGGTTCACCAGTAACAGCGGACATCGGTGACAAAGCCGAATCTGGAAGGTATACAGAAAAAAAACTAAAACAGAATCATCAGCAATGCATCTACATTGCCTTTCCGGAAAAAATCTTTGTATACAGAGATCACCCGGAAATCGGCGGCTATGAAAAGAAGATCAGAGGCAAAAGGAACTTATTACAACCTATGAAAATTTTCATGAAACCTGCGTTAATTTACTTTCATAATAATATATTCTGTTTTGTATTATTATCAATTGCCCGGCAACGGCCGCATAAAAAAGTCGAATCCGGTGACCTGAAAAAATATCATTTCTGAAAATTTATTTGCGATTTCCTTTAATTGATTGTAATTTATTCCGCTTTTGGAACCGATACAATCATTATGGAGTTTCCTACAATGGCTGGACAAGAAATTCTTCCGGACAAAGACCTTCATCTGAAGGAATTGTTTTCACCGCCAACTTATGAAGACTGGCGAAAAGTAGTCGAAAACGACCTGAAGGGCGTTCCCTTTGAAAAAAAATTAGTATCAAAAACATATGAGGGTATCGACCTTCAGCCGATTTACACCTCCGCCGGTTCAGATGGAAAAAAAACAGATTCTTCCTGGCCCGGCATGTTGCCCTTTCGCAGGGGCTCCCGGGTAACCGGTTATTTGTGCCATCCCTGGCTTGTTTGCCAGGACCTGCCCTATGGACTGGCCGAGGAATACAATGAAGCGCTCCGTCATGATCTTCAACGTGGGATGAACTGTATTTTTCTTCCGCTGGACTATCCGACACAAATGGGAATGGATGCGGATTACGCAAGGCCCGGTGAGGTCGGAAACAATGGCGTATCCATATCCGGGCTTAACAGCATCGCCCGCGCCCTTAAGGAAGTTGACCTGAAGCGACACCCGGTTTTCATAGAAGCGGGTTTTTCCGGCATGCCCTTCCTGATCCTGCTGAAAGCCTTCTGTGAAAAGAACAACTTTGATTTCAAATCCCTGTCGGGCGGATGCATCTCTGACCCGCTTGGCTTTCTGGCCGGACATGGCCAGTTACCTGCGGACATGAAAACTGTGTTCGATGAAGTGTTTTTTTCAACCGATTGGGTCAGCCGCAACGGGTCAGAACTCCGCACAATCGGGGTAAGCGGGCTGCCCTATCATAACGCCGGGGCTTCCGCTGTACAGGAACTCACCGCAGTTATGGCTACCGCCGTGGAATACATCCATCAGCTGACAAGCCGGGGTTTAAAGACCGCTGACCTATTCCGGCGGATACGGCTTGCATTCGGAACCGGATCCTTTTATTTCATGGAAATCGCCAAACTCCGCGCCGCAAGGATATTGTGGACAAAAATAGCCGAATCATTTTCCGTTTCGCCCGAAGAAACAGGGGTTTTCATTCACTCGGAAACTTCCTCGTACAACCAGACTGTATACGACCCCTACGTCAATGTCCTGCGCACGACGACAGAAGCATTTTCGGCCGTGATCGGCGGAGCCGACAGCATTTGCGTGCAGCCTTTCGATGCCGTATTCAGCCTTCCTGACGAGTTTTCAAGGAGGCTAGCCCGCAATACTCAAACGATCCTGAATGAGGAGACCCACCTGCGCGAACTGATCGACCCCGCCGGGGGTTCGTATTTTATCGAATCACTGACCGAATCCGTTGCTGACGCCGCCTGGACCCTTTTTCAGGCCATTGAAAAGCAGGGAGGCATGGCCCAATCACTCGTCAGCGGCGCTTTTCAGGATGAAATCAGAAAAACCGCTGAACAGCGGCAGACAGATTATCACAGACGAAAATCGGTTCTTGTCGGAACGAATTTATACACAAACCCTAAAGAGGACATGATCCGGCCGCGTGTGCCGGATTATGAACAGATCTACAAGAAACGCAGAGAATACCTCCAGAAATACCGTGTATCAGGAAATCAGGCCTCGAATGCGGCCGTGCTCCAGAAGCTGGAACAGATCACCAACCTGCACTCTGAGGAAATCATCAATCTTGGGATTGAAGCGGTGCTCGCAGGCGCAACTCTTGGTGAAATTTCCAAGGCTCTGCGCTCACAGGCCGGGGAACCTGTAAGGATCATGCCGGTAGAAAGCCGCCGGGCATCGGTATTATTTGAACAACTGCGCAAGGCTTCCGAGAATCACCTGCAAACCAAGGGTTACCGACCCTCGGTTTTTCTCGCAACGATGGGCCCTCTTTCACAGTACAAGGCACGCGCCGATTTTTCCAAGGGCTTTTTTGAAACAGGCGGATTCGATGTAATCTACCCGTCGGGTTTTGCCACCCCCGCCGATGCCGTCAGCAGCGCTATTGAATCCGGATCCAGAGTGATTGTCATTTGTTCGACGGATGATACGTATCCCGAACTGGTTCCACCCCTGGTCAAAGAAATTAAAACCAAAATCAAAGATGCCGTAGTCATACTCGCGGGTTATCCAAAAGATCAGATTGAACAACACAAGCAGTCCGGCGTGGATAATTTTATTTATCTCGGAGCCGATGTGGTCCAGATCCTGTCCTCCGTCCAATTTAAAACAGGAGTGAAATAATGAAACCTGATTTCACCAGCATCAAATACCAGACAGTATTTTCACATCAGCAATATGCCGAATGGAAAAGTCAGTTTGAAAAGGAATCCGGCCAGCCGTTTGAATCTGCCGTGTGGCAAACCATGGAACAGATTCCCGTCAGACCGCTTTATTCGGAATCGGATATTGCGGGTTATGACCATTTAGATTATTTATCCGGAATTCCGCCTTTTCTGCGAGGCCCCTACAGCACCATGTACGTTCAGCGACCCTGGACGGTTCGCCAATACGCTGGATTCTCCACGGCCGAGGAAAGCAACGCGTTCTACAGGCGTAATCTCGCGGCGGGACAGATGGGCCTTTCCGTCGCTTTCGACCTTGCAACGCACCGGGGATACGATTCGGACCACCCGCGAGTGGTGGGCGATGTCGGCAAAGCCGGAGTGGCAATCGACAGCATCGAAGACATGAAAATCCTGTTTGACAGGATTCCGCTGGATAAGATGTCCGTTTCCATGACCATGAACGGCGCCGTTCTGCCCGTCCTTGCGTTTTATATCGTTGCCGCAGAAGAACAGGGTGTTAAGCATGAACTTCTGACCGGAACGATTCAGAACGATATTCTCAAGGAATATATGGTCCGGAACACCTATATTTACCCGCCTGAAATCTCGATGCGCATCATCGCGGACATATTCAAATACACGGCCAGGGAGATGCCAAAGTTTAACAGCATCAGCATTTCGGGCTATCATATGCAGGAAGCAGGCGCGACGGCCGATCTGGAAATGGCTTATACACTTGCGGATGGCCTCGAATATGTACGTACCGGCATCCGGTCCGGAATGAGTGTGGATGATTTCGCCCCCCGTTTGTCTTTTTTCTGGGCGCAGGGTATGAATTATTATATGGAAATCGCTAAAATGAGGGCCGCCCGGGTGATCTGGGCCAAACTTATCCGGCAATTCAACCCGAAAAATTCAAAGTCCATGGCCCTCCGGACACATTCCCAGACTTCGGGATGGAGTCTTACGGAACAGGACCCATTTAACAATATCGTCAGGACCTGCATCGAAGCCATGGCTGCGGTATTAGGCCACACCCAGTCTCTTCATACGAATTCACTGGACGAAGCCATCGCCTTGCCGACAGATTTTTCTGCCCGCATCGCCCGTAACACTCAATTATATCTGCAGGAGGAAACTAATATCTGTAAAGTCATCGATCCGTGGGGCGGCTCTTATTATGTGGAATACCTGACCGGCGAACTGCTGAAAAAAGGATGGCAGCACATTCTGGAGGTCGAATCCTACGGAGGTATGACCAAAGCGATTGAAGCCGGCATACCGAAAATGCGTATCGAGGAAGCCGCGGCGCGCCGCCAGGCCAGGATCGATTCATCCAAAGAAACCATCGTCGGCGTCAACAAATTCCGACTCGACAGGGAAGAACCGATTGAAATCCTTGAAGTCGACAATACTGCCGTCCGTCTGTCCCAGATCAAACGCCTGCAGGATGTCAAATCGAGGCGGAACAGCCGGGAAGTTGAAACCTGTCTGAATGCCATTACGCACTGCGTTTCGACCGGGGAAGGCAATCTTCTCGATTTGACCGTGACAGCTGCGCGGGCACGGGCAACGCTCGGCGAAATTTCCGCCGCTGTTGAGAAGGTCAGCGGCCGTTACCAGGCCGTTGTCCGGACAGTATCCGGAGTATACAGCAGTGAATTCGGCACCGATCAGGATGATCAAGTCAGTAAAGTCCGCACATTAACGGATGATTTCGCGAAACATGATGGACGCCGGCCCCGAATATTAATCGCAAAAATGGGACAGGACGGTCATGACCGCGGCGCCAAAGTCGTCGCTACCGCCTATGCCGATATGGGATTCGACGTGGATATGGGACCCCTGTTCCAGACGCCGGAGGAAACCGCACGCCAGGCCGCTGAAAACGATGTCCATGTCGTCGGTATGAGCTCACTTGCCGCCGGGCATAAAACCCTTCTTCCTCAATTGGTTGAGGAACTAAAAAAACTGGGACGTGACGATATTATCGTGATCTGCGGCGGCGTTATTCCCGCACAGGATTATGACTTCCTCTATCAACACGGCGCGACAGCTATTTTCGGTCCCGGCACCAAAATCCCATCAGCGGCATTAATACTGATGGATGAAATCAATAAACGCTTCAGATTATAATGCATAATCGTATTTAGATATCCGAAATCCCTGTTTTCAAATTATTGAAAACAGGGATTAATTTTCTTGACATTTTCAAAAAAAAATAATAATGTAATACAGAACGTATTACATTTGAGTTTTGGAAGGTATGCATATATGTTTTCAATCCGTTTACCCGACGAGCTTGACGATCAGGTTAACCAGATCGCCGAGGAAGAACAAACCTCAAAATCCCAGGTCGTGAAGGAAGCGCTGGTCCAGTATATCACGGATTATTTTTCACAGGTATCCGCTTATGAAGCCGGTAAAGACTTTTTTGGCCGGCACGGCAGCGGCCAAAATAACCTTTCTACCAACTATAAAAACCTGATCAGGGGAAAAATCCGTGCAAAACACACTCATTGACGCAGGGCCGATCATTGCCCTGTTTAACCGGGATGACATCCATCACCTTGCTGTTAAAACTTTTCTCCGGGACTTTAAGGGAAAACTGGTCACAAGCTGGCCGGTCATCACTGAAACGATGTATATGCTTGATTTTAACCATCAGGTACAATGCGATTTCCTAAAGTGGATCCAGTATCCTTTTATAAATATTTTTTCTGTTGAAAAGGAACATCTCGACCGCATATCGGAACTCATGTCAAAATATCACGACGTTCCCATGGATTTTGCCGACGCTTCACTCGTTCTTACGGCTGAACTATTCAAATTGTGCGACATCCTTTCGCTGGACCATGATTTTTTTGTATACAGAGTTGATGGGAAAAGAAAATTTAACAACAGAATCAAATATATTTTTTCCTGACGGGTTTATTATGAACATAACGATTTTTTTATCGATAATAAGCACCGTATTCGCCATCCCCGTTTCGACCGGCTTCTCTTTTTCCCAGGAATCCGACTTTAAGGATATCCGCGACCAATACACAGAAATCCGAAACCACCTGAATCATTACCAGATAAGAAAACTTGACGTCCAGGGTGAATCCGCGGAAGGAGCAAAGCTGACCGCTTACATCGAAGATACTCTGATCAGGCTGATTGTTGCTGAATATTACGGGGAATCGGGAAAACGCGTCATCGAATATTATTACACGAATCAGCGGGTTTTTTTTATTCTTGACGTCATCGTAACTTATAACCGTCCTGTATATTATGATTCACTGCAGGCAGCTGAAAACAATGATCCGGAATGGCATGATCCTTTAAAATCAAAAAAAACCGAGGAGCGCCTTTATTTTAAAAACGACCGCATGATTCGCTGGATCGACAAAACCCGTCAGACAATCATGCCCGATTCAGACCTGTACAAGTCTAAAGAAACAGAATGGCTCGCTGAGAGCAATAAGATGTTGTCAGCTTTTTTTAACAGTGAACAGTAATGCACAGCAGACCATGAACGAAAATAAAACCTATAAGCCAGACTGGGTTCCCGAAAACGCCAGTGAGGCCTTTGCCACAAAGGTTGTAAAAGGAATCGATCCGGCCTCGGAGAAAAGTGACATACACAATCATAATAAATCCGTCACAAAAAAAAGATCGGCATTGTCAACCGACGATTATTATCAGGGCATACTGAGTAACGACCGCACCCTTCTTGGCCGTGCGATCACATTAATCGAAAGCAACGCCCAGTCCCACCGTCTCAAAGCGCAGGAGCTGCTGCAAAAACTCCTGCCCCATACCGGAAAATCCCTTCGAATAGGTATTTCAGGCGTACCGGGTGCCGGAAAAAGCACACTGGTGGAGACGCTGGGCTGCTACCTGATCGAAAAGGGGCATAAAGTCGCCGTTCTGGCTGTGGATCCAAGCAGTTCAGTCACCCGCGGCAGCATACTTGGCGATAAAACCCGAATGGAAAAACTTTCCCGGCAACGGGACTGCTTCATCCGTCCTTCCCCTTCGGGCGGAACACTGGGCGGAGTGACACGGAAAAGCCGGGAAACAATCCTGACCTGTGAAGCCGCAGGGTATGATATTATCATGATCGAAACGGTCGGCGTCGGACAGAATGAAATTACCGTACGGTCGATGGTAGACTTTTTTCTTCTGGTGCTGATCCCGGGAGGCGGAGATGAACTGCAGGGCATAAAAAAAGGAGTGATCGAAATCGCGGATGCAATCGCGATCAACAAGGCCGACGGACAGAACGTTCAGCGGGCTCTGGCATCGAAATCCGAATACGCCCATGCGATTCATTACATTCAGCCGGCAACCCGTTCATGGGTCTCCAAAGTAATTACCTGTTCCGCACAAACCGGCGACGGCATTGAGGAATTATGGAAAATCATACAACTGTTCCAAAAGGCAACCCGGGAAAGCGGAGCCTTTGACGACAGACGAAAGCACCAATCGGCGGAATGGATGATGACACTGATCGAAGATCATCTGAAAGTAAGCTTTTTTTCTTTGCCTGAAATTCAGCAAATGCTGCCGGATCTCAGGGCAAAACTGCTGAGGGATGAAATCCTTCCTACCCAGGCCGCTGAAATATTGATCGAATTATATCATGAAAAAAACAAAAACGGATGAAAGTCCTGTGAAAAAATCAAAACGGTTCTGTCCTCATTTGAATCCTGCATCCCTGACGATGGAATGAACATTTTTTTGCAAATAAATACCGAAAGGAACTGCTATGAAATTTTTTATCGATACCGCAAACCTCAATGAAATCCGTGAAGCAGCCACATTAGGGGTTCTTGACGGGGTAACGACAAACCCGTCATTGGTTGCAAAAGAGAAGAACATCAGTTTCAGGGAATTGCTGACGGAAATCTGCAAAATCGTCGACGGTCCGATTTCCGCGGAAGTCGTAAGCATGGAACTCGATGGTATGCTAAAAGAGGCGTATGACCTCGCAAAAATCCACGACAACATCACTATTAAACTTCCCCTGATCAAGCCCGGTCTTCAGGCCTGCAAGAAACTATCTTCTGAAGGCATCAAGACAAATGTGACATTATGCTTCTCGCCGACACAGGCTTTGGTTGCGGCCAAAGCCGGCGCTACTTTCATCAGCCCTTTTGTGGGCCGGCTGGACGATATCAGCACCGACGGAATGAGACTGATTGAGGATATCTGCCTGATTTATGACAATTACGGGTATACTACAGAAGTGCTCGTTGCGAGCGTCCGTCACCCGATGCACGTCGTGGAAGCCTGCAAAATGGGCGCCGACGTATGTACCATGCCTTTCAAGGTGATCGAACAGCTGATCCAGCACCCGCTGACGGACATCGGGATACAGAAATTCCTGTCCGACTGGGAAAAAACGAAGCGTCCTTAAACTTTGATGACATTTTTTCTGAAACGGAATGGAATCCTTTTCGTATACATCTCTAAAGAATCCCATAATTTGATAAGGACAAAATCATGTTCAAAAAAACGATCTTCCTGATTATTTTCATCCTCCTGCCGCCCTTTCTGTTCGGGCAACGCGATATCTCCTCTTCCCGTAACAACGCGCTGACAAGGGCGATCCGGCAGGTGGTTCCTTCCGTTGTGGGCATAAACGTGGTGTCCATGAAAGAATTTTCCTATTCCAATCCTTTCATGAATGATGATTTTTTCAGCCAGTTTTTTCCGCAACACCGGTATTATGATAAAGTCAAGGGCCTGGGTTCCGGATTTATCATTTCCGATGACGGTTATATCCTGACCAATGAACATGTCGTAAAAAACGCCATCGAGATCATCGTGTCGCTGAACGACGGAACCAAATATCCCGCGCAGATCATCGGGCTGGACCGTACCACCGATCTCGCTCTGTTAAAAGTCAAGCCCGAGAAAAAATTCACACCATTGAAATTCGGGAACTCGGACGACGCCATCATCGGCGAATGGGTCATCGCGCTCGGGAACCCATTCGGCCTGTTCGACATCAATAATCAGCCGACGGTCACGGTCGGCGTGATCAGCGCGACGAACCGTGATTTCGGGCTCGTCGACGGAGAGCATGTTTACCAGAACATGCTGCAGACAGACGCCGCGATCAACGGGGGAAACAGCGGAGGCCCGCTGGTCAACTCGGAAGGCGAAGTGATCGGCATCAATACCTTCATTTACAGCGGAGGGGGAGCCAGCAAAACCAATATCGGCATCGGATTCGCGATCCCGATCAACCGGGTTAAACGCATCCTTAACGACCTGAAAACCCGCGGCGCCGTAGACCGATCTTTCACAATGGGATTCCGTTACCAGGCCGTCGACCGCATGATCGCCCAGTATATGGGACTGACCATGATCGCCGGCGTCGTGGTGACAGATATCGATAAGGAGGGGCCTGCCGAGAAGGCCGGCATGCTCGTCAGCGACGTCATCCTGAAAATCAACGACTTCACCGTCAATAACGAATACGATATCCAGAAAGTCATTCTGGGAGAAGACCTGCGAGTCGATGATACGATCAACCTCGAAATTATCCGGGATAAGAAAATGACCCGGTTAAAGCTGAAACTCGGCAAACGCTGATAAGCCCAGAACAGGATTTTCAATGTGTTCGGATTATTGCAACCCGGAATAAACAATTTTGTCCGGGCCAATATAATCCAGCAAAAAACCGGTTACGGAGCTGAGCATCAATGACGAAATTTCCTTCGGGTATTGCACCGTTTTGACATTCTGCTCGAACGGGTAATACAGCACATCTGTATCGAAACGCTGTTTTCTTATGATTTTGAGATAATCGGCATTCATCCTGAAAACGCCCAGATGAACATCATAGACCCTGTCTGGAGGCACAACGGAGAATACCTCCGCGATAGACTGCCGGTACATCTGTTCCCAGTTTTCATTAAATAGCAAAGGGTCCCAGCAAAGCCTCACTTGCCAACCTCTTTCAACCGCATTCCGTACGGCGTGGGCACGCATGTTCAAATTTGGCGTATATTTTTCATACCGGGCAATCAGCGGCTCCGGGGTTAACGACCAGGCCAGAATTGACCGGGAATTCGGAGTGAGGCGGTCCAGAATATGCAAATCCGCGCTTTTCGTCCGGATTTCCAGCATTACATTTTCACGGTCGGCTACCCAGCGTGTCCATAAGAAACAAAACGGAACTATTTTTTCCATCGCCAGCAAATCCGTTTCATACGATATGCTCAGATCGATTTCCGTATCCGCTGAAACTTTTTCAGCTTCTTCCATAAAAGAATCCGAATTCACGAAAATCAGCACATTGGACGAAGGGTACATACCCTGGAGAAAGCAATAATCGCAGCGATAAAGGCAGTTTATGACCGGAGTGGCATAATACAAGGGTTTGCCCGGGTCATGGCCGCACAAAGCCGAGCCAGCGTGCAGGAACGGGGGAACTTTCACCGCCAGAATGAGTTGCTGACTGAGTTTCTGGGCCTGGTAATCCTGATGCGGACGGTTAAATACATCTTTGTAATTGCTTATAATCAATGGTAAGGCATCAGGAAACCGGTTCATGATTGCAGAGGTAAGCGGGTAATCTTTGGCGCGTTCCTCGATATAAATATGGGAAAACATTTTACCGGTACAGCTCATGCAGTAATTTCTCGAATGTGATGTCCCTCGAGGCCTGAGTATATATTTCCGGAAGTAAACACTGTGCAGGCAGTTCAAATTCCCTGTTATGCCTTATCCGGTATGCTTTTACAGCCTGACGCAGCTGCTGAACCTGTGTTTCCGTCAGCTTCAGGGTCCTTTTCAATTCTAAAACACCGGAATCGTCTTCCTCAAATAAGGGACTGCGGATGAGCTGTGTATGAATGTCCTCGGCGAATCCGATAATGTTATCCGCATGCCGGTGCATCATTTCTGATAAATCATTTATCGGAATCCGGCCGCCGCTGCAGTGGTCCGAAACAATTTTGATATATGCCATTTGATGGATTTTAAGGAATCTGGCGGCCGCCTGAAAACAGCCCGATGCTTCCATGTCATATAAAGCGTTATCCGGGTTGCCGGAAGGTATGGAACCGATCAGACGGTCAACGGTAGTCAGGGATGCTTCAGGAAAAGGATGCTTCCAAAGCATATCCGGATAATAAGTACGACCGGCTGATTCGTCGGTGATCTGGTTGATCATCCACGGGCTTCCCTTCTGTTTCCGGAGATCCGGAGAACCCGCAAAACCGGCATTGACCAGAAATGCATGATGGTAATGCTTCTGGACGGTTAATAAATGCGTGACAGCGGCCGCTGACTGCACTTTTCCCGTTCCGGAAACGATCAGTTTCACGTTTTCCGAAACGAACAGGTTAAATAAAGAAGTTTGATCCTTCTTTAGGCGATAATGGCGGATAAATGGTTTTGCCTCTACGGGCAACGCAGTAATAAAAAAAATCATGAGAAAAATCCGGCTTACCGGCCCGCAATCTTCCTCGCTGCAAGGATCGTATTTTTCAGCAGCATGGCGATTGTCATGGGTCCCACACCGCCTGGAACGGGAGTGATGGCGGAAGCGATTTCCTTAGCTGATTCATAATCAACATCGCCAACCAGACGGAATCCGGATTTCGAAGCCTTATCCTCCACGCGGTTAATGCCAACATCAATCACAACCGCACCGGACTTGAGCATATCGGCGGTAATCATTCCGGGCTTTCCGGCAGCCGCGATCAGTATATCGGCCTGACGGGTGATAGATGCCATATCCGCCGTTCCGGTATGACAAAGAGTTACGGTCGCGTTGGCGCGGGATGATTTCTGAACCAGCATATTCGCCAGAGGTTTTCCAACGATGTTGCTCCGGCCGACAATGACGATATGCATTCCATTCGGTATATATCCCTCGCGGATCAGCAACTCAACGACACCCGCCGGGGTGCACGGCAGAAACAAAGCTTCGCCCGTCATCAGCCGCCCGATATTGTAGGGATGGAAGCAGTCCACATCCTTTTGAACGGAAATGGCATCGATGACAGCGGACTCATTGATATGAGGAGGCAAAGGCAACTGTACCAGGATTCCGGACACGGCGACATCTTCATTGAGTCTTTCAATCCGGTTCAGAAGTTCCGTTTGGGTTGTTTCCGATGTTAACCGGATAGTTTGATGATCGATCCCGGCTTCCGCACAGGCCTGTTCCTTGTTTTTGATATAGATTTTTGAAGCCGGGTTATCCCCTACGAGTATGGCCGCCAGCTGAGGCCGGATACCGAGCTTGTGAAGCTCCCGGATTTCCTCAGCAACTTCTGCTTTAATGTCACCTGATATTTTCTTTCCATCGATGATTCGGGCGCTCATAGTACCTCTCTGTTTCAAGTTTTATCGATCCGGATCCGTTCGATATGCGTCGTTTTTCCGGATTCCGTATCAATCCTGAAATATAATCCGTGCAGCCGGATATCCTGTTCCGAAGGCTCAAACTTTGAATTCGTCTGGGTAATGAAACGGCGGATAGCGATTTCTTTCCGGATACCGATGACGCCGTCGTGCGGGCCTGTCATACCCACATCAGTAATGAAACCGGTCCCTCCCGCCAGAATCCTTTCGTCTGCAGTCGGAACATGCGTGTGGGTGCCGATCACGGTACTGGCCCTGCCGTCCACGTAATGCGCAAACGCAATCTTTTCCGCCGTGGCTTCCGCGTGAAAATCCACGATGATCATCCGGGTTTCCTTACGAAGCTTTTCAATCTCTTTGTCTGCAGTCCGGAAAGGACAGTCGATGCTGTACATATATGTCCGTCCCTGAAGATTCAGAACGGCTATTTTGAAATTATTATCCAGCGTAACCACAACGGATCCCCTGCCTTCGTTACCGGGGGGATAATTCGCGGGCCTCAGGAGGTTTTGCTTTATTTTTTCGTTTTCGCTGTAGAATGTCTTCTTTTTGTCCCAGATGTGATTGCCGCTGGTAATGACCTGAACGCCCAGTTTAAAAAGCTGTTCGCAGATCACTTCCGAGATGCCTTTTCCGTCCCAGGCGTTTTCCCCGTTCGCAATCACCACATCGGCCTGCCTTTCCCGGATCAGTGCGGGAAGCTTTTCCTTAACGATTTCAAGTCCTGATTTTCCGAAAATATCGGCGACATGCAAACAATGTAATTCCATTTCTCTCCGTTTCACTTATCCAAAGCTCCGGTCAGCATACAAAATTTTTTAAAAAATACCAAACAAACTTTAAAAAGAATTTAAAAGGCTATAATTGGAGAATCCGGAATGACTTCAATTATTAAGCCCCGGATATTTCAAAAAAATGATAATTATCATGGTTTTTGATCAACCTTTTTTGTTTATTTGCGTAGAAAATTTAAACAGATTGTCATTTTTTTTTAAATGATGCAAAACCATACTGATCTTTATAAGGCACTTGCTGAATTGTCATTGCAGCTTTCATCCGTGGAACGGAACAGCGAAACGGAACCCAATCCCTTCATTGACGGCCCCATTGTCATAATCAGCAGACGAATGGATTCCGGATTGACCGTCGAATATGCATCCTCCAATATCCGGCTGTTCGGTTTTCCCGACCACATCGAGAAGTGGCCCCAGCGCTCTTTCCTGGAACTCATTCATCCGGATGACCGTGCCCGCGTTCATGACGAAATCGATACGATCATTCAGTCAAACCGGACAACGGGCCGGGTCCATTACCGGTTACAATGCCCGGATCACATGAACCGCTGGATCGAGGATTTCATTATACTGTTAAAAAACGAAAACGATACAACGACGAGGTATTTCAGCTTTCTTCAGGACATGACTCACCGCAGACAAGCCGAGGAACGTTTTCGCATTCTTTACGAAATCGCCCACCAGGTCAATTCTTCCGCTTCCCTGGAGGAACTCCTCTATCAGATTCATCAGAGCATACGGGCGGTTATGTTTGCCGATAATTTCTATGTTGCAATTTACAATGAACAGACCGACCTCGTGTCGTTTCCCTATTTTGTTGATCAGTTCGACCGGCAACCGGAACCCAGGATCAGGAAAAAGGGATTAACCGAATATGTGATTCACACCGGGGAACCCCTGCTTTTCACCCCTGAAACGAAAAAAGATCTGCTTGCGCTCGGAAAGGTCGAAGTCATCGGAACCGTGCCCGAATGCTGGCTGGGCATTCCATTAAAAATGCGCCAGCATACGATCGGCGCACTGGTTCTCCAAAGCTATGACCGGTCGAAACCCTATTACCAGTCGGACATCGACCTGCTCTCCGCACTCGCTCATGAAATCGCATTCGCGGTCGAACGCAAACAAGCTACCCATGAATATCACCGCCAGAGCGAATGGCTGAAAGTGACACTCTCCAGCATCGGTGACGCCGTGATTGCCTGTGACACCCTGAGCCGGATCATATTCATGAATGGCATCGCTTCCAACATTACTGGATGGGGAACCGAAGAATCCATCGGCAAAACGATCGATGAAGTGTTCCGCATCGAGAGCGAGTTTCCCGATTTTCCCGTACAAAACCCGGTTACACGCGTTCTTAAGGAAGGCATAGTAGTGGGACTGGCAAACCATACAATTTTAATCACACGGGACGGGAAGCGGCTCCCGATCGACGACAGCGGTGCGCCCATCAAGGACAGCGATGGCAACATCCTCGGCGTCGTCCTCGTTTTTGCCGACATTACCGAGCGGCGCAATGCCGAAAAACAAATCCGGGATTCCGAGCGAAAATACCGTTCCATATTTGAGAATATCCATGAAGGAATTTACCAGGTCACTTCCGGCGGTGATTTCCTGACCGTAAACCCCGCACTTGTCCGGATCCTCGGATACCCGGACGCAAAAACACTTTCTGAAACCAATATCCGCAAACGGATATTCCGGCATGACGAGGACTTCATCCGGATCAACCAGATCGCCATGCTCCAGAACGATATCCAGCCCTTTGAAACGCAATGGTACCGCCATGATTTTTCCATGATCGATGTCCAGATCAACAACCGGGCTGTTTTTGACGAACAAGGACAACTGGACTATTTCGAAGCGACCGTCGAAGACATAACCTCCAGGAAAAAACTTGAATACCAGCTCCATCAGTCCCAGAAAATGGAAATCATCGGCACCATTGCCGGCGGTATCGCCCATGATTTCAATAATATGCTGACCGTAATCAAGATGAACCTGCAGCTGGCAAAACTGAAATCCCAGAATCCCGAGTCCGTGTCGGATGCCCTGGAACAGATTTCAGCCGCCGCCCAGCGCGCTGAAGCCCTGACACGGAAAATTTTATCGTTCAGCCGCCCGCACATCCTGAACATGGACATGAGTAACCTGAACCAAGTCGTTCACTCCGTCCTGAAAATGCTTGAGCATATCCTCCCCGCTAACATAGAACTGAAAGTCATTACCGATCCGCTTCTGGAAAATTCAAAAGTGGATGTGGTCCAGATGGAACAGGTCCTGATGAATATCTGCATTAACGCCCGCGACGCCATGCCCTCCGGGGGAGTACTGACTATCCGGACCTTCAACGCGACGGTCGACCGTCTTTTCACTCAGACCTTCCCGGCCGCAAGGGAATCTGCATATGCCTGCCTCAGCGTACAGGACAACGGCATCGGCATGTCCGATGAAATCAAGAACAGGATGTTCGAACCGTTCTTCACGACCAAGGAAACCGGTAAAGGGACAGGACTGGGACTCTCCACGGCATACGGGCTCGTCAAAAGCCACGGCGGATTTTTCCATATTGAAAGCCAGACCAGCCGCGGCACAACGGTCAAGATTTTCATTCCCGCCGTAAAGGAACACATCGTCGCGTCTGAAGCAACACAAAACGGGCCCTCGCACAGGGGCCAGGAATGCATCCTGATTGTCGAGGACCAGGACTATATCCGGAAGGCGACGATGAATATCCTGGAATCCGCCGGGTTTGAACTTCTGGAAGCCCGTGACGGAGAAGAAGCCATCCGGATATTTGAAAAATTCTCCGACCGTATTGACCTTATCTTTATCGACCATATGCTTCCCAGGAAAAACGCAATCGAAGTCCACCGTGAAATTGCCCCGAATTTCAAGAGGGGCTTTTACCTGGTCACGAGCGGGTATTCCCTAGATGAAAAACAGCACCGCTACATGTCCGAACACGGCATCGAATTTATCCCCAAGCCTTATGAACCCGATGCACTGCTTTCCAAAATTAAAAACACCCTGATGAAAAAGACGGCTTTCGTTCGATCCTGATTGTTCACCGTTATGGCCGGATATTACGGATAAAAATTACTTTCACTTTTTCAACAACACACAATCATGTTCCATCACGGGCTTGTTTGGTTTCGCAGGGATTTACGCCTTTTTGATCATACGGCACTGATTCGCGCGTATGAATCATGCAGGCAACTTTCCCTGATTTTCATATTCGATGATAATATCTTAGACACTCTTTCTCCGGATGACCATCGCTTAAATTTTATCTGGCAATCCCTGAACGAAATCAGGGAAGAACTGGGAAGAAACGCAGACTCCATGTCCGTCGTCAAAGGACGGCCTGAAGTCATCCTTCCGGAAATCCTCGCGGATAATCCCATTGATTCTGTCTTCTTCAACGAGGATTACGAACCTGACGCCCGGCAACGCGACCGGAAAATTTCAGGCCTTTGCGATTCATTAAATGTTAAAACCAATTCATACCGGGACCAGGTCATTTTCGGCCCCGATGACATCGTAAAAGATGACGGTTCAGTTTACCGCGTTTTTACACCTTACAAAAACAAATGGCTCTCTGCACTGGAAATGTCGGGCGTATTTCCGGAAAAGAAAATCCCTGACCTGCGTGCAAAGTTAAAACCCTTGTTCCTGAAAAAAGAATTTGTCTGCAGAAATCCGGAGGTTCGAAATCCTACGGACCCTGTCTTCACGGGAGGGGAAAATGCGGCGATGAAACAATGGAAAAAATTTATCAGGCACCGTCTTGCGCATTACGAATCAGGCCGTAATATCCCGTCATCAGACCTCACGTCGCGTTTATCCCCGCATCTCCGCTTCGGAACGGTCTCAGTACGGAGGATGGCCCACGATCTCATTGATTTTCCCCCTTCAGTGAGGCTCCCTTTTTTAAACGAGCTGATCTGGCGGGAATTCTTCATGATGATCCTTCACCATCATCCTCACGTTACCGATTCTTGTTTCAGGCCAAATTTCAATGGCCTCCGATGGAACGAAGAACCGGAATGGTTTGACCGATGGCGGTCGGGCCGTACTGGATTCCCGATGGTAGACGCCGGGATGAGGCAACTGAATCAGATTGGGTGGATGCATAATCGGGTCCGGATGATTACGGCTTCATTTCTCGTGAAACACCTGCACATTAACTGGCTGCAGGGTGAAAATTATTTCGCCGAAAAATTGATGGATTTTGAATTGTCAAGTAATAACGGAAACTGGCAATGGGCCGCCGGCACAGGCGCAGATGCGGCACCCTATTTCCGGATTTTTCATCCGGTCGGACAGGGAAAAAAATTTGATCCGGATGCCGCATATATCAAAGAATGGATTCCTGAACTCAGGTCAGTCCCCCAGCGGCAAATTCACGACAGAATTCTGTACAAGAAATTATACAGGGATCAGAAAGCCCTTCATCCGGATTATGTTCCTCCCCTCATCGATCCTGACGAGGAACGCCTGGCCTGCCTTGAGATGTACAACCGGGCCCGAACCGGAAACCGAACGCTGTAAATTGGACTGTAATCACTTCTGCTGCCGTCATTTTTTCCTTATGATAATTGATCTCCCGTCCGTGATGACTACAACATTCCCGGGATCGCTGGCAGCGGATTTCTGGATGCGGTTCAGGTTCGGATTCACGGCGTCGATGCGGAACAAGTCGGCATTATAGCCCAGCACTTCGTCCATAGCCGGGCACTGCATGATACCCGAGCAGCCGCCTTCGCTATTGGTGGAGGCCAGCACCACGATCGGGTTCGTCGCAGCCAGGATTTCCCGGTTCATTCCGTCTACCCTTAAGTGATGAGAAGCCTTCATCACATCGACTTCGGGATCTGTTGCCGCATTGTTCTGAATGTATTCACGGTAGGCCTCCTGCTCAAGATCGCCGGGCATCAGAAAACGGGCATTCCCGTACGTGAATTTCATCGCCAGAGATTCATTGTTGAAATTGGAATTGGGCGAGCCCCCGCTGTTTCCCTCATCGATCTCGAGATCCCACGCTCCTGCGCTCATGACTGTGATTTTTATATCCGGATCGATATTGAGCAACGGAGTACTGACATTAGAATTGCCCCTCACTAGCTCATGCATGGCCACATTCGGGCTGGAAGACTGAATCACACTGAACACCGAGTTATAAGTGGATTCACTGTACGAATCCGGTTTCAGGAAATTCACGATGGGAAAAACTTGCGGTACGGTACCCCACCGGTAACTCCCGTAATGATCTCCGTGCGCATGAGTCGCAACGGCGTAATGGATGGTGTCGCAGCCCTCGGCCTGAAGGTATCCGACAATCGCGTTGTTCGCCGTACTATTTCCGGCATCATAAAGCATTTTCCTTCCATTGGGAAACACAATGTAAAAACAATCGCCGGGATCCGGAATGTTGATCATATGAAGCTGAAAAACTTTGGGGGCATAGGTCACCGCTCCGACGTGAACCGTAGCCAGATGCGAATATCCGGTCTGTCCCATGGCGTTTTTCGCGCGTGCCCTGAATTTATAGGCCGTATGGGGCGCCAGATCAAACACGGTGATTTCATGAACCATGGTATACCGTTCCCCGGCCTTGTAGACATAGCTGTAATTCACGTTATCGGAGGTGATCTCGACCGTTCCGAGTGCCGGAACGCTGGTTTCAAAACCGATGGTGACGGTTCCGTCGTCATTTGTAACTGCCTGAACCAAACTGACCTCAAAGGGATTGTCGGTTACCTGTTCAGCACAATGTGTAGCCCCAAAAAACAGGATCATAACGGCCATTAAAGGTTTCAGTTCCCATACAGACCTTATCATGAAAAGCCTTTCATTTTGTTTGCACCAGAAAATTTAATTATCCCGGATTTACAGTTTCAGATAACATTTGCCCCCTGACCGGAAGCCGGGTAATATAGCGCAACATTCTTTAGATAGCAAATGAAAACGGAAACAAAGTACCGGTCCGCGCAAGGTTTAAAGAAAGACGAATTGAATGCTCTCTGGATTGAATTGTCCCTGCAAGACGGGCTTTCGATTCTTCTTTAAGTGGCCTGCCTTGTTTTAAGTGATATTCAAGAATAATGGACTTTTTCATGATGATAATTCTTTTGCTTTTCACGGGCCGGAATTTTATCTTTTTCTACGCAACTAACCATAAAGGGAAAAACATGAAAAGCAGGTATGACATTGTGATCATCGGGGGCGGATGCATCGGGACCTCTGTAGCCGCGTATTTGGGAGAATCGGGCTGTTGTGACGTTTTGGTGCTGGAAAAAGAAAAAATGCTCGGGACCGGAGCGACGGCCAAATGCGCCGGCGGAGTCAGGGCCCAGTTTACCACTCCTGTAAATATCATGATGAGTCATTACAGCATTCAGCAGTTCGCTTTGCTCGAAAAAGAAACCGGCATTCAGTATGTTCCCTGCGGATACCTGTTTGTCCTGAGGTCAGAGGAACAAAAACAGAGATTCCTTAAGAACATGGAATTCCAGAAGTCGTTCGGCCCTGATGTGCGTTTCGTCAGCCCGGAAGAAATTGCTGCCCTTTCCCCGAATTACAGCCTGCAGGGCGTTACGGGCGGGACTTTTGGCCCGAACGAAGGGCTGATCGATCCGTCCATGACAGTGGACACTTTTTTTAAAAGGGCAAGGAAGCATCAGATCGAATTCGAGACCGACACCCCATGCACGGGACTGAAAACCGCCGGAAAGTCGATCACACATGTCGTCACACCCAAAGGTGAAATCGCCTGCGACACGGTGATCAACTGCACAGGCCCGCAATCCAAGCTGATCGGAGATATGATCGGTCTGCAGATCCCCATCGAACCGGTACGCCGAATCCTGACCACCACCGGCGAACTGAAGTTCGTCACAAAAAAATTCCCCATGACCGTAGACGTTACGACCGGCGTATATATGCATCCGGAGGGTAACGGGCTGCTGATCGGGTACGCCAATCCGGACGAACCGCCCGGATTCGACGAAACCATCAGCGAGGAAATCCTTGACCGCATGCTGACCATGGCTCTTGAACTGATGCCCTGCCTCGAGGATGCCGAAATCAAAATGAAATACCCCGGAACATGGGGCGGTTTATACGAAACAACGCCTGATCATCACAGCATTATCGGTTACGTTCCCGGGTGGAAAAACCTCTTCATCGCCGGCGGTTTCAGCGGGCACGGGCTGATGCATGCCCCGGCCGCAGGACTTGCGGCATCGGAACTCATCATTCACGGCCGTTGCGATTCGTTCGACCTGAAACCCCTGCGTTTCTCCCGTTTTGCGGAGGGCGATCTTACGGAGGAAGTCAACGTAATATAATTCTGTATCCGCAATGTCCGCACTAGAATAGATTCAGGCTTCCGGAGTCAAATCATAACGACTCGGGGTTCATCCCTTTTCCCGAACACTTTGATTAGTCAGCAAAATGGCCGCTTGCACTTTCCGGAAAATTCAGGCTTTATTCATTCCGGATGATGACAGCGGTTGATTTCAACCGTAACATGGGTGAGTTCGCTGATATGTCCCAGTCTTTCCTTATAATGCTCCGTCGACTGATTTCCACCTGAAACAACTGAAACGATGCATGCATACTTCCGGTCTGCGACTTTCCACAGATGAAGATCGCTGATGGTCGTATCCCCGTCGGATTCAAGTTCCTTGCGGATATCTCCCGACAGGCTGCCTTCGCTTTCATGGTCCAGAAGAATAGCCGATGTTTCCTTCAGCAGCGTGTAAGACCAGCGGAGAATCAGCAGGGTTGCCGCCAGGCCCATCAGGGGGTCAAGATAATTCCATGAAAAAAACTTCGCGGCGAAAAGAGCAATGATGGCCAGCACCGATGTCATAGCGTCCGCAAGGATATGCAGGTAAGCGGATTTCAGATTCAGGTCGCCGTCTTCTCTTGCCGCATGATGATGATCGTGAGACCCTGTTTCGTGTGTATGAGTATGCGTCGTTGGCCGGTTAATGAGAATAAAAGCGCTGAGAATATTCACAACCAACCCTATGCAAGCGACCAGCAGGGCCTGGTCGTATAAGATCGGAAGCGGACGGATGAGACGTTCCACTGAAGCATACGCCATAATCAAGCCGACAATTCCGAGCACAACGGCGCTGGAATAGGCTCCCAGGATTTCGATCTTCCATGTTCCGAACGTGAACCTTCTGTCCTGCGCATACCGTCTTGAGAACCGGTATGCAAAAAATGATATTCCGAGCGCGAACGCGTGGGTTCCCATATGCCAGCCGTCAGCGAAAAGCGCCATCGAGTGGGTCAGCCAGCCGACCACAATCTCTGCAACCATCGTCACCATCGTCAGAATGACAACGATCAGAGTACGTTTCTCAATATCCTTTTTGTCAGTGTTAAATGTGTGCTGATGTTGCCAACGCCCAATGTGGCTTTGATGCATGCTCATCCTTTACTGGTACTCATCCGGCACAGCAACTTTTCCGGGAAAATATTGTCATCTGTCTTACTGTTCAAAATCAAGGTTGACAGGCTGGTTTCTGCGACTTTCGGTTAACGGCACATCCAGAGAGACTTCCTCGAAATTCATGTTATCCACCCACACTTCGGGGCATTCACCGGATGCAATCGCGTTAACACTGCTGACCACCATACCGAGCGCGATCAGTTTAGCCGCTTGCGGGATATCGATCACGATCTCGTCCCGGGTCCAGTTCAGTGTCCCGAAAATCGACCGGTTGTATCCGCGCGTATCGCCGCTGATTTCATCTGAACTCATCACAACATACAGGAAAACGCAGGCATAACCCTGTAAGTCCTTGGATTTAAAATATCCGCTCAGCCGGACTCTCTTGCCCAAATATTGGCCCGCATTGATAAATTGTCCGAGCCATCCGAATCTGTAATTGGACGTATCTGCGGAAGGGAAGAAATGAACGCTGGTTTTACCTGAATAAGATATGTGCTTATTCAGGGTAATGTCAAAACCTTTCCCCTGCCGTTTCCACCCCTGCGGTACCTGGCCCACAGATTGAACGATAGGAATCAGCAGCATAAGGGCCGATATTGTTACGATTCTGATGATCATAATGCTTCACTCCTTTAAGTGAAATCACAACTACTTAACAAAACGTACACTTTTTCAGCAATTTTAACAAGGTATTTCTATCATGATCCGCGTACCTCCGGACTCCGCCGGAAAGACTTCGATCTTGCCCTTATGCTTCTGAATGATACCGTAACTGATCGAAAGCCCAAGTCCCATGCCGCTTCCCACTGATTTCGTCGTGAAAAACGGATCGAATATCCTTTCCCTGATGTTTTCGGGTATGCCGATGCCATCGTCGCTGATTTCAATCTGTGCGTTTCTTCCGTTTTCATGACCTGCAATCAGTCCTGTCTGGATCCGGATATTCCCTTGTTCTCTGTTCTCCGCCTGATTGCGTTCGATAATAGCCTCCGCTGCGTTGATCAGCAGGTTCATGAACACCTGGTTTAGCTGTCCCGGATAGAAATAAAAAGGAGGAATTTCCCCGTAATTTTTTTCCACGCATACCTGTCGCTGGTAATTCGGAAGGAACAACGTCAGCGTGCTTTCCAGGTTTTCATGAAGGTCGGCGAACTTATACTCCGCTTCGTCAAGGCGTGAAAAACTCCTCAGATTGGTAATGATCTGCTTGATGCGGTCCACAGCTCCGGAACAGCTTTTCAAGACCGCCTCCGAGTCATCCAGAATCTTTCTTGTTTCAATGCCCGAACCGGACCCATCGATGCATTTCTGAATGTCGTTCAGGTACAGAGACAGCAGAGGAAGATAGCCGTTGATGACTGTGATCGGGTTGTTGATTTCATGCGCCATTCCGGCAACAAGCTGCCCGAGGGAAGACATTTTCGCGGTCTGAACCAGCTGCATTTGCGTAGTTTTCAGGTTTTCCAGCGCCTCCTGCAGTTCGGATTTCTGGGATTCCACAATCCGCGTTTTCATCCGGACCAGATCCTCAAGTTCCTTTTGTCTTCTGGTAAACTGTTGTTCCCTGAAACGGTACACTCCCAGTGCCGAGCCCGTGATAACCAGCCCGCATAAAATATAAAACAGGACCGTCTGATAGAAAAAGGGCTCAAGGTAAAATCTGAATTCCGCGTTTTCCGTGTTCCAGATTCCGCTGTTGTTGCAGGCTGTTACCCTGAATGTATAGTGACCGGAAGGAATATTCGTGTAATAAGCTGTCCGCCGGGTACCTGCGTCGATCCATTCATGGTCGAATCCATCCAGCCGGTACCGGAATTTAACTTTTTCCGGAGCGAGATAACTCAGTCCTGTGTAATGAAATTCATATCGGTTGGAACCCGGCGCGAACAGGATTTCATTCATGTTGTCATAATGAACGGGTTTTCCGTCCACCAGCGCATATTCGATAAGCACAGGCGGAGGATAGATGTTTTCGATAATCCTGTCCGGATCCACCACAGCGGCTCCCTGAATGGTCGGGAACCAGAGCCTTCCGTCGGCAGATCTGAAACCAGAGGGCTGGCCGGTGTTGCATTCGGCGCTTTTCAGTCCTTCGGCCTCGCCAAACACGGAACAGGTAATCGCTGATATTTTACCGTCTGCAGCGTCATGAAGGTCTTTAATGCCCGAACGGAAAACCCCGTTGTTCGAGCTCATCCAGAGATTCTGCCGGTCGTCCATCAGTATCGAGAAAACCCCGTCATCGTACAATCCTTTCGCGGTGGTAACCGCGGCGATACGGCCGTCTTTCATCCGGTTCAGGCCTCCGCCCCAGGTCCCGATCCACAAGTAACCACCGGGATCCTCAAAAAGGCATAAAACGACATTGCTCGTCAGGCCCTGATCGGTATTCCAGGTCCGGAAAACCCCTTGGCGGTACCTGTGAATTCCTCCGTTCGTCCCGACCCAAAGGGAACTGTCTGAACCCAGAAGCATCGTACGGACGATATTGCTTGGTAACTGGTTTGATGTATTGAACACGGAGATGATCCGTCCGTTCTGTGTTTGCACAAGACCGCTTTGCGTGCCGATCCATAAGTGCCCGTCAAAATCCTCGGCCAGGCATCGGACGGTATTTGAACTGGCAGCAGCGATGCCGGGAAAGTTTTGGAAAATACCGCCGGAAAAACGGTTCAGACCCTGGACGCGCGTACCGAACCACATATCCCCTTTCCTGTCCCGGAAGATCGCCGTAACCACGTTATGGGAAAGCCCGTCCCGGGTTGTATAAGTAGTGATATTCTGATTCCGCATACGGGCGATGCCCCCGCCGTCGGTCCCGAACCACATATCCCCGTCCGGATCCTCGTAAACGGACCAGATCATGTCATGAGGCAAACCGTTCCGAGTTGTGTAGGAAAAGAAACTGCAGTCGCTGATCCGCCCCAGTCCGCCCCCGCCGGTACCGATCCAGACGCTTCCTTCACGGTCCTCGCAAACAGACATGATGACATTCAGCGGAAGCCCGTCTTTCTGCGTCAGCGTTTCTGTCTGGTCTCTGCCTAACCTGTAAACGCCATGCGCGTCCGTACCGATCCAAAGTGATCCGTGCCTGTCCATAAAAACCGTGGTGATCAGGGCGCTGGGGTTCACAGCCGGCTCCCGGATAAAAGTTCCCTTTTGATATCGGTTCAGACCTCCGCCCCAGGTACCGATCCATAACTGCCCGGATGAATCCGACAATACGGAACGAATCGTATTATGGGATAAACCGTCCCTGTCGCTGAATTGCCTGAAAGTTTTTCCGTTGTAACTGCAGAGACCGCCACCATCGGTTCCGATCCAGATCATGCCCCCCGGAGCGCCGCACAGTGATAAAACCTGGTTGCTGGATAATCCGTCTGAAACGGTATATTGCCTGAATTTTCCATTTTCGAACCGGAATAATCCGCTTCCGTCGGTACCGATCCATAAGGCAGTCCCGTCCGCAAGGATCGCGCGGACCGCATCGTCTGTAAATCCATCCTGGTTCCCGAAAAACGTGAATATCCCCTGATCCATTCTGACCAGTCCTCCCCACGTGCCGATCCAGAGAACTCCGGTCGGATCTTCCGCCATTGTCGCGATAAAATTGTTTTTAATCGCTTCCGTGTTCTTTTTATCATACAAAGTGAAAGCAACACCGTCGAAACGGACCAGGCCTTCCTGCGTGCCGATCCAAAGGTAACCGTCCCGCGTCTGCAGGACTGCATTGGCCGAGTTCTGCGGAAGGCCGTCCTTTTTATCCCAGAATTTCAGCATATACTGGGACAAGGCCTTTCGCGGATCAACGCTCCATGCCCGATGCGGAGTGCAGATCCCGATGATCAGGTAAAGGGAAAGGAATGTATGAAGTAACAAAAAACTCTTTTTCATGATTTCATATTTCAAGTCTTTTACCTGTTATTTGAAAGTATCGAAAAAGCCGCGTAAAAACAAGAAAAGGTTTGCGAATAAGTAAGTTTATATTAATGATAATTTCAAAAACTTGAATTTATTCATGGCCGAAGCCCGAGAATGATATGAACTATTTCAGGATAAAAAATTCAGCGTTCAGTAATGAATATCGCCTAGCTGACCGGAAAAATCATGATTTCGATTCAACAACCGGCAGAGAAAAACTGAATGTTGATCCTTCCCCGTAACGGCTTTCGACCCAAACTTCTCCCCCGTGCAGTTCCACGATTTTCTTTACGATCGCCAATCCGAGACCGGTGCTGGATTCGCCGCCGGTCGGCCGGGCGCTGAGTTTTTTGAAACTGTTGAATATTTCCTGAAGGTCGCGTTCGTTCAGTCCCTGCCCGTTATCCTGCACGCGGGTCACCACAGAATCCGGCCCGGACTCGCAAAAAACCCTTACCTCGCCGCCCGGATACGTGAATTTCAGGGCGTTGCTTAATAAATTGTCCATCACTTCTGTGATGCGGGTTCGGTCAACGATGATCAGAGGAAGGTCATTGCGGCTGCTGATCTCCAGGTGAATTTTTTTCTGCGCCGCGTGGCGGCGGTGACGCAGCTCACACTCCGTTAAGATGTCCGCCATATTCTCCTGGTGCAGTTCAAGGTTTACTTTTCCTGATTCAATGGCCGTGATATCGAGAAGAGCGTTAACCAGGTTGCGTGACTGCTCTGCCGCAGCCAGAATGCTTTTCAGGTCCTGTTTCGTTTCATCCGGCTTTATGTTTCTGCTCTGCAGGTCGCGAAGGATCACCTGTGTGAAATTAATGATGGCACCCAGCGGATTCCGGATATCATGCGCGGCGATGCCGAGAAACTCATTTTTCTTCTCATTAAGCTTCAGCAGTTCCGCATTGGCTTCCTGCAGACGGATAGTTTTTATCTTCAGGTCGTTCGTTCGTTCGGCCACGAGTATTTCAAGCTGCCGGTTACGATTCCGGATCATTTCCGTACGGATACGAAAGACAAGATAGGTTATCCCTATCACGAAAAGTACGAGCAATCCCCTGAACCACCACTGCTGCCACCACGGCGGGATGATGACGACCGACATCGCAATGCCCTGATCGTTCCAGACTCCGTCGCTGTTGGAACCTTTGACCCGGAAAACATATTCCCCTCCGTCCAAGTTGGTGTATCCGGCAAACCTCCGTGTCCCGGCATCAACCCATTCCTTGTCGAATCCCTCCATTTTATATGCGTACCGGTTCCGGGCTGGATCCGTATAATCGAGAGCGGCGAATTCGACGGTAAAATAATTATCATCATATGATAATTCCAGCCTGCCCGTCAAACCTGAATTGAAGAGAGCGGATTCCGGCCGGTTGAATATCCTGAAACCTGTCCAAGCAAGCGGGGGAATATTCGGGTTATCACGGATGCTGTCCGGGAAAAAATAGTTGAGTCCGTTGATCCCGCCGAAGAACATCTCCCCCCGCGCTGTGATGCAGGCGGCACTCTGGTTAAATTCAAGGCTTTGCAGTCCGTCACTGACTGTAAAATGACGGATCATGTTCGCATAGGAGTGCAGGGGAGGAAGAGAGGCCAGCGAATCCGGATTAAATCTGGCCAGACCGTTATTGGAGCTGATCCATAAGAGTCCGGCCACATCTTCAAGGATCGCGTAGATCACGTTATTGGGCAGATGATGACGCTCATCAAAACGGACGCAGCGGCCGCTTTCCGGGTCAAGAAGATTGAGGCCGCGGTCTGAACCGATCCACATTCTGTTTTTCCGGTCCTGGTGAATACTGCGGATGATATTGCTGTTCAGGCTTTCCAAATCGCCCGGACGGTGTTGGAAAACCCTGAAACGGCGGGACGCTTTATCCATACGGTTAAGTCCCCCACCGAACGTTCCGATCCACAGATTACCCGTATTGTCTTCAAACAAGGTACGGATCTGGTTGTGACTGATGCTTCCCGTATCGTTTTCATCATGCAGATAGCGTACGAATCTTTTGTTTTTTTCATCCCATTGGTTCAGTCCGTTATACGTCCCGATCCAGAGAACCCCGCTTTGCGCGTGCAAAAGGGCCGTAACGGCGTTGTTGCTGAGGCTGTGAACATCGTCTGCTCTGTAAACAAACCGTATGCATCTTCCCGAAACCGGATCAAGCCGGTTCAGGCCTCCCTGCAGGGTTCCTATCCATAAAAGTCCCCGAGAATCAAACACCAGAGCGCGAACATTATCATCACTGATGGTGCCTGGTCTGGCAGGATCATTCCGGTAGTACGTCCACCGGTTTCTGTTACGGTCAAACTGATTCAGCCCCCCTCCGAGTGTACCGATCCACAATATTCCTTCACGGTCTTCAGCAACGCTCAGAACCATGTTGTGACTTAATCCGTAATCATATACCGGATGGCGGAGAATATGGTGAAACTTATGTTTGTGGCGGTCCAGTTTGATCACTCCTTCCCCGTCTGTGCCAATCCACAATCTCCCTTGCCTGTCTTCAAAAATCCGCCTGATCCGGTCGTTGGGAGTGCCTGTATAAGGGAAACCGGACGTTGAGATATGAATGAACCTTCCGGTTTTCCGGTCAAACTGGTCAAGCCCCTGATTCGTTCCGATCCATAAGACTTCGTACCGGTCTTCAAAGATCTGTCGGGTAGAATTATCAGTCAGGCTGCCCGGATCGCTCATTTTATGCTCGTAATGAGTCCATCTCTTTTCAGTTGGTTCATACAGGTACAGTCCTAATTCCGTACCAAACCAGATATTATGACGCCTGTCCTCAAAAATGGTCCAGATGTTATTATTGACCGTCCGTTCCTTGTTGTTCCATTGACTGATTCGGTCCAGTACTGTTGTTTTTTTCAGATCCGATATATCCAGCCGGAAAGCCTGACCATCATTCAGACCAATCCATAAAGAACCATCGTGAACAACGCACAGAGATAATATGTTTTCTTTTACCAGATGTTTCGAATCAATGGGAACCCGGGAAAAAACATCGCGGCTGTTTTCGTAAACAGTCAATCCGTTGGCCGTTCCGATCCAGATATTACCGCTGCTGTCTTCTGCCAGTGCACGAACGTAGTTGTCGCTCAGGCTCTTTTCATTATCCGGCATATGCGTATAACATGTAAACCGGTTGTGGTTCACTTCAAAAAGCGCAAGCCCCTGGGCCGTTGCAATCCAGAATCTTCCCGAACGGTCGGTCATGCCGTCTGAGATATAATTATTACAGATTGAAGATGAATCCGTAAGGCTGTTCCGGTAAACCGTAAACCGGTAACCGTCATATTTGTTGAGCCCGTCCTGTGTACCGAACCACATGAAGCCGGGACTATCCTGCAGAATGCAGTTGACCGTGCTTTGGGAAAGCCCCTGTTCGATTGTGATATGATCCGCAGCTATCGGATTGGACTGGGACATCATGCGGTTTCCGGTAAAACTGAAAACAACAAGAATGAAAAAAAAGATACGATAATGACTTTTCAGAGAATCGCTGATTGTCCGCCGGTATTCAGTTACAAGGAGCATCTGCAATTCCAGTTTGTTTCTCCATCCCATTCAGGAAATGTAATGATTTCCTTCCGAAATGTAAAATATTAATTTTTCATAATACATATGCAGTGAAAATATTAATCCGTAATCTATTCAGCCGGATTATTGTATCATTCCCAACGAAAAAGCTACAAATGCAGGACCGTTATACAATCCGTGGATAAAAATTCCGGACACCGTATTTCGTGTTTTGTGGAATACAAAAGGGACGATCAACATCACGGGCAGAAGCATGATTATCAGATCCGGGCCAAACGGAATATGAAAAACCGTCCACAGGGCAGAACCGATAAACCATGAATAACGTGACGGAATCCTTGCCTGCATATAACCCCTCCAAAGAAGCTCCTCCCCTACAATATTGAAAAAGAACATGGGTAGCCAGATCAGCAGATATCCGATTTCGGTTCCCCGGAAAGGGCTTAATTCAAAGAACCATGGCGTTGTTTGGATCATGCTGACGCCGTAATGCCGGTGCAAATACGAATAAGCGATATAAATGATTCCTGTCAGCAGCAGGATAAGCAACAGCCCAGAGACCGAATATACCCAGTCATAGCGCGTCATCGGCCGGACATGCAGGCTGTGCATCGCTTCCCGGAAATGAAGATTTCCTTCCCGTCTTGCAAAAAATAACGCAGCCGTCAGGAGAGGAACAAAAAGAAAATAACCGGTTATGAACCAGTACACAGTCGGATTCAGGAATAATACTGACTTGAAAAACGGTAAGAGCGTAAAAAGCAGCAGAAAGAAATACCCCGTCGCGGCGCCGGTGATCAGAAAAGCTCTGGATAATGAAACGGGACGCATGTTATGAACGCCGGATCAGCTTTCTCTGCTTATTTTCGCGCCCAGTGCGTTCAGCCGTTTATCGATCTGTTGATATCCCCGGTCAAGTTGCCGGATATTCTGAATCGTTGAGGTACCTTCGGCGCACAAGGAAGCGATGAGAAGAGCCATGCCCGCTCGGATATCGGGACTGGTGATGAGTTCACCGTGAAGTTTCGTCGGGCCGTTGATGACTGCGCGGTGCGGATCACAAAGAACGATCCTCGCGCCCATGGTGATCAGTTCGTCCACGAAGAACAGGCGGCTCTCGAACATTTTCTCAAAGATGAGCGCGAGGCCGTTGCACTGCGTCGCGGTCACCACCATGATGCTCGTAAGATCGGCCGGAAATCCCGGCCAGGGCGCGTCGTCGATCTTCGGTATGGCACCGTTCATATCACTGTTGATTTCGAGCGGCTGATGACCGGACACGAAAATGTCCTCGCCTCGGATTTCGGGCCGGATGCCCAGCTTGTTAAACGCCAGCAGGATCATTCTCAGGTTTTTCGGATAGGCGTTTTTAATGAGAATCTCGCTCTTGGTCGCGGCCGCCAATCCGATGATGCTGCCGATTTCGATATGATCGTTCATGATAACATGTTCGCAGCCATGAAGCTCCTTCACGCCCTCTATGGTAAGAATATTGCTGCCGATGCCTGATATTCTGGCTCCCATCGCGTTGAGCATTTGACAAAGGCCCTGAACATGCGGCTCGCAGGCGGCGTGACCCAGAACCGTCGTCCCTTTTGCCAGAACGGCCGCCAGGACGGCGTTCTCCGTCGCCATGACGCTGGCTTCGTCGAGAAATATGTCGTTGCCTTTCAGACCATCCGTCCGCATGCGGTAAAATTTATTGTCCTGACTGATCTCCGCACCGAGCTGTTCAAGCGTGGTGATATGGGTATCCAGCCTCCTCCGCCCGATTTTATCTCCGCCCGGCGACGGCAAACAGATTTTTCCGTGCCTCGCGAGCATGGAACCCGCGAATAAAAAGGATCCTCGGATTGCAGAGGCCATGTCCGGATCGGGAATGTCGGTGGCGATATGTTTTGCCTGAACGGTCCATTCGTTCGCGCCCGTGGATTTCACCTCCGCCCCAAGGGCCGCGGCGATCTCCAGCATTTTCCGGGCATCGCTTACATCGGGAACATTTTTCAAAACGACCGGTTCAGAGGTCAGCATGGTCGCCGCAATGACGGGAAGCGCTTCATTTTTATTTCCCGCAGGAACAAATATTCCTTTTAAAGTATGTCCGCCTTCAACAATAAATTTTTCCATGAGGAATTTCCTGTTCGTTTAATTAGTCATGATTTCTTGTCGGTTCACGTTCGTCATGCATCCCGTCCACTACGCCGACGATGACGGCCTGTACGGGATTTTTACTGTTCCTGAGAATCTTCCTCGCTGAACCTCCCTCACGCATGACAATCACTAGATCGTTGATTCCGGCGTTGACCTGATCGATCGCGAGCATGTCGTTGCCGACGGGATTTTGATCCAGATCGACAGGCTGAACGATCAATATTTTATATCCCCCGATATGCCTGTTTTTATGCGTTGATACTACGGACCCTGTCACTCGGCACAGTGTCATGTTTTTTAACCTCGTTTATTTGGTTAACAGATTTTTTCTTAATACATCCAGAGCGAATTGTACAGTCCGTTCTTTGAACGAAAGACGGTCCAGCGGAACCAGTGTCTTAAAAGGCTGATGAACCGTAGTTTTATCTCCTATGCATAACCCTATATAGACAAGTCCCACGGGTTTGGTTTCTGTCCCGCCTGTCGGCCCTGCGATGCCGGTCGTTGCCAGTCCGATATCTGTTCCTGAACTTTTTCTCACACCCTCGGCCATGGCCATCGCTACTTCCCCGCTCACCGCACCATAATCCCGGATCAGTTCTTCAGGAACTCCGAGCAGTTCACACTTCGACTGATTGCTGTACGCAACGACACCGCGCATGAAATATCCGGAGCTTCCGGGAATATTGGTCAGCCGGTTCGCAAGCATTCCGCCCGTGCAGGATTCCGCGGTCGCGACGGTCATCCCTGCTTTCAACAGCAGCCGGGCAACCGTTTCCTCAATCGTATCGTCATCCATGCCGAAGACGGCGTTGTCAAAGCGCTCGTTAACGCGTTCCTTCCATAGATTCAGGGGCTCTTCAAAGCCGTCTGTCTGTGTCACGGCAGGAATGCTTTTTTTCAGGGTCAGTCGTATATCCACACCCCGGGTGATTTTGGGAAGAAATGCCACATCGAATAAGGATTCATAATGCACGATCAGGTCTTTGGTTTGTTCAAATAATACCGATTCCGGGACGTTCGTGGTTCGCAGCGTCCTGTGAAGTGTCGTTTTGACAAACCCGAGATTCTCCAGGAACGGGCGGATATGTTTGTCGACCATCGCCTCCATTTCACGCGGAATTCCCTGAAGAACGAATCCTTCAGCATGCAGGTGCCGGAAACGAATGCCCGGCGCGGTTCCCAAGGTATTGCTCAGGTAACCGGCGTCCTTCGGAATCATGCCCTGGATTCGGTTGGATTCGCTCATCGTCCAGTTCATCCGCTTGTACATGGCAAGAATTTCATCCATGGCCGGTTCGTTCATTTCGAGGGGCGAATGAAGAAAGGCCGCAACCGCATGCCGGGTCTTGTCATCATGGGTCGGGCCGAGTCCTCCGCAGGAAATAACCAGTTCTGACCGCATACATGCCGATTCGAACGCTTCGGCGATAGCGTCCAATGTATCGCCGACTTTAGTAATGCGCCGCACCGGTATGCCGTATTCTGCGAGATACCTGGTAAGATAAACCGAATTGGTATCCCGGATCAGGCCTAACAGGATTTCATCACCAATGATAATGATTTCAGTTTTCAAATCGACAGCCTGTCAGGGTTTGGATAAAAACAATTACGGGTTCGCAATCAATTCGGATGTTGTAAAAAAGAAACCGATCTCAATCGCGGCATGTTCATCGGAATCGGAGCCATGAACGATGTTCATTTGTTTACTGGTCGCGAAGTCTTTGCGGATCGTTCCGGGGGCGGCTTCATTGGGATCGGTTGCGCCCATCAGCCGCCGGAAATCCAAAACTGCGTTTTCCTTTTCGAGCACAACCGGCATGCAGGGGCCGGAACTCATAAAATGGGTAAGACCCTCGTAAAACGGCTGTCCGCGGTGGATTTCGTAAAATATCCCCGCATGCTCTTTCGACATCCGTATCATTTTCATTCCGATGATTTTAAATCCAGCTTTAAGGATACGGTCAATTACCTGCCCTTGTTTGTTTTGATTGAGGCAATCGGGCTTAAGAATGGCGAGAGTGTGATGATGCATGAAGTTCTCCGGATTTGGATGGGTGAACTTTAAGTTTCTTTTTTATTACTTGCAATAACTCATGGATTTTTTTAGCTTCATTATTGAAATATAAACGAGTTCGTAATAGGGTTCAAATCATTTTTAAAAAATCTGTTTTTGTCCGGCAAAGGGAATGACCTGATGTTAATTACGTTTAATGATGATACCTGTCTTGATTCGCGCAGACTTTCGCCGGATTAAACGGACCGAACTCAAGAACGTCTAATGATGATCAGCAATTAAAGGAAAAACTATGAATCGCGTCACTTTTTTGATGCTCCCCGTATTCATGATGCTCCTCTACGGAAACGTATTCAGTCAGCAGGAACAAAAATGGTTTGGCCAGAATAAAGTGCAATACAGGAATTATGACTGGAACTTCATCCAGTCCGAGCATTTTGACATATATTTTTACAGGGGGGGAGACCGGCTGGCCCGCTTCACCGCCGAGGTTGCTGAAAGCGCTCTGGTACCGATCGCTGAGGATTTCCGCCAATATGAAATCCAGAACCGGATTTCGATCATTCTTTACAACTCTCACAACCAGTTTCAGCAGAATAACGTGATTGACGAATACATGCCCGAAGGCGTAGGCGGAGTGACGGAGCTTTTCAAAAACAGGATAGTCATCCCCTACGAAGGATCCTATGAGGATTTCCGGCATGTCATCCATCATGAGCTGACACACGGTGTGATGAATGATTTCATGTACGGGGGGTCGATGCAGTCGCTGATCACGGGACGCATCCGTATCCAGATCCCGCTCTGGTTCGCCGAGGGATACGCCGAATACTCATCCAGGCATCACCATTTTCATACACAATCCGACATGCATGTTCGCGATGCCGTAATTGAGGGCTATCTTCCGAAACTCGATCAGATTGACGGCTATGCGTCCTATACGGTAGGACCGACCGTTTTTCGTTTCATTGAGGAGCGGTACGGCAGGGAAAAAGTAGCCGAATTCATCACCAAGCTCCGGATTTCCGGAACGGTGAATTCGACGATCGAGGCCACGTTTGGAATGAAAATGGAGGAGTTCTCCGACAAATGGGCGCTGTATCAGCGGAAAACCTATTATCCGGACATCGCCTCGATGCAGTCGGTGAAGGAAATCGCGAAACAGCTCACCAAGCATGATATCGACCAGCATTTTTATAATTATACACCGACTCTGTCCCCGAACGGCGACCAGATCGCCTATCTGTCTGACCGCGACGGTTACGCCGACATTTACCTGATGGACGCGGTGGACGGAAAAATCCTGCGTAAGATTGTTTCCGGCGAGAAAACCCCGGATCTTGAGGAACTGCACTGGCTGAGCCCCGGCATGTGCTGGAGCCCGGACGGAAAAAAAATCGTGATCTCTGCGAAGGCCAGTGACAATGACGCGCTGATGGTCATCGATGCGGCGTCCGGTACCATCGAAAAATACAAGTGGAACGACCTAGAAGGCGTGTTCGGCGGAAATTTTAGCCCCGACGGAAAAAAGATCACGTTTGCGGGCATGCGGTCCGGCCAGAGCGACATTTATGTCTTCAATCTTGAAACGAAAGAACGCCTGAAAATCACCGATGACATTTTCAGCGATTCCAAGCCCTCTTTCAGCCCCGACGGGCTGAAAATCGCTTTTGTCTCGGACCGGGGTTCTGCCGATATTCCGTCCGGCCGTATGAAAAAAGCCGAGTTTGATTTCTCCCAGACGGATATCTTTGTCATGAACGCCGCAGGCGGAGGAATTGAACGCATCACCACCGATCCCATGAACGACGACTGGCCGCAATGGTCCCCCGATCAGAAAAAACTGATCTTCACTTCCGACCGGAACGGCGTCAGTAATTTATTTATCGCCGATCTTGAGACAAAGAGCAACTACGCGATCACAAACAATCTCAGCGGCATTTTCCAGCCGTCGCTCAGCAGGGACGGCCTGCTGGTCGCATTCACCGGATTCAACAAAAGCGGATTCGACGTCTTTACCCTGAAACGGCCGTTTGAGCAGAAGCCCATCGACCTGACTTTAACCGTTTCCATGAAGAAATTCCGGAAGGACATGGACCTGCCCGAGTCGCTGAAAGATCAAAACGCGATATCCGCCGATTCCGCTTCAAAAGACACTTCGTCCGGAAACTTGTTTTCCGGCGGCGCCTCCGGATCCTCAGATACTTCCGGGACCAAGCCCCGTGCCGATTTATCATTCCGGAATTATATCTTTGCCGATTACGGAAAAGACACGGCAAGAGAAGAAATCGAACCTGTGAAACTCACAAAGGATCGTTACCTGAATTCCGACGGCGATTACCGGATCAGAAAATACAAAGTGAAATTCACGCCGGATATATTTTACGGAGCCGCGGGATTCAACACCCTGACGGGTTTTGAAGGTACGACGCAACTCGCTTTCAGCGACATCCTGGGCAATCACAGGCTGTTGTTCGGCACGAACCTGTTTTTCGACCTGAAAAACAGCAGTTTCTCCGGGGCTTACTATTACCTGTCCAACCGGACGGATTACGGATTCATGGCGTTTCATACCGGTTATTCCTTTCTCACCGATTATGTGTATGAGATCGGGGGAACACCTGTTCCGGGTTTCAGCGACGGATATGCGGATAGCTGGGTTCGCTATAGGTATTACGGCGCCGCTGTTTCGGCATCCCGTCCCCTGAACAAATTCAACCGGTTCGATGTCGCGCTTACGCAGTTCACGCTTTCCCGCGAAACGGAACTGACGAATGACCTGAAGCTGGCCGGGCTGAAAAAGGAGGATATTCCGGGCCTTGGCCCGAACCGAAGGTCAAGCAACACGATCGTGTCGACGGCATGGGTGACGGACAATTCCCTCTTCACGATTTTCGGCCCTTTTGACGGACGGCGCGCGCAGATCGAACTGACGATGAGCCCCGGCATCCAGAAAGACGCGATGAATTTCACCACCATCACAGGGGATTACAGGAAATATTTCTGGTTTAAAAAATATTACGCGGTCGCGACTCGTGTCAGCGCCGGGGCGACATACGGTAAAAACCCACAACGCTTTTTCGTGGGCGGAATGGATAACTGGATCGCACCGAGTTTCACCAACGGAGATATTCTCGTCGACACTTTCGAGGATTTTCTGGCGACATTTGTCACGCCCGTACGCGGGAGTTATTACTATGAACTGCAGGGAACGCGTTATGCCCTGGCCAATTTCGAATTCCGCTTTCCCCTGATTCACTATCTCCAGGCCGGATTCCCGCTCCCGGTTTTCCTGCAGCAGATCCGGGGCGTGACTTTTCTCGACATCGGCGCCGCATGGGGCGGACCGGATTACAATTTTTATGACCGGGACAGTATTCTGGTTGGCCGAGGCAATTACCGTTATGTAGATAAGAACGGGAACATCATATACAACCGAGGCAAATTCAACTGGACCAAAACCCTGAAAAGCGGAGAAACCGTATTTCAGGATATCCGTATGGGATACGGATTCGGAATCCGCGGATACGTCGGTTTCTTCGTGCTTCGATATGATTTGTCTTGGAACATCGCGAGCCCGCGGTTTACCGGCGGCGATGCAAAACATTATTTCTCGATCGGTTTTGACTACTGAAAGGAAAGGGTTAAATCCGGAGAATACAAACCGAATCCGCTCACTGACCGTATAATTTCATCATGCGAAAAGTTATATATGATGTATTCAACATCGAAGCATATCTGAACGTCAGGCCCCGATTTTTCTTCGGGGCTTTCAATTACATGAATTTTTTACCAGCGTTACGGGAGCGCGGGAGGACCGGAAAATGAAGAGACTCCGGATTTCTTGTCCTTCTGCATCAGCAGAAACGCAGCGCCCCCGCCGGCCAGAACCGCTCCGCCCATGATGTACCATTTGGTATTGGAAGCAATTTTGATTTTCAGGGGCGATAGTCCTGCGAAGGTCCGCGCCACATTGCGCATCACCTGGACAAGGCCTTCCGTCGGGCCGTCATAATCCTGCTGGGAGGAGTTGATGACTTTGCCGCTGGTTACATCGATCAGCCGGACATCGACCGTGTACGTGCGGCCGACTTTACCGATCGTTCCGACCACAACCTGTTCGGCGCTCAGCAGTTTTCCCGCTTTGGCCGCGGCATCCTCGCTGAACTCCGACATGGAAAATTCCTGCTCCTTCAGCAGCGCGTCCATCTGTGAGCGTTCAATAAGGTCAAATTTTTTCAAACTCTGCAATTCACTCCGGAGCCGGTCAGACAAAGCCAGCGCTTCGGATTTCAGAATTCCGCCGGTAACCTGAAGATCGAGTACGGCGACCAAAGGCTTTTTTTCCTGGGCATTCAGCGATCGTTCATAGGAACCGAATATTAGAAGGGCAATCATGATGGCGATACTGGGTTTCATAGTCAAATCCTTTTAATCTTAGTTTGCGATTTACTTGATTAGCATCATTTTCCGGCTTTGGCGGAACGTCCCGCCGTCCTCAAGCGACCGGATGGTAGCCCGGAAAATGTAAATACCGGAGGATACAGGCGCACCGTTATCGTTTCTTCCGTTCCAGAGAATGCGCTGCTGACCAGCGTTTTGGACACCACTGAACAGGGTCCGTACTTCCTGCCCGAGACTGTTATAAATGACCAATTCCACAGTTGACGCGGAAGGAAGTCCGTATTGAATGGTCGTTGACGGGTTGAACGGATTCGGATAATTCGGGGCAAGATAGAATTCTGACGGGATCGCGGTTTGCGACTGGGATTCAATGTACTCTTTCGTGCCCGCCATCACCCTGAACCGGACATCGCCGCTTTTTGTTCCGCCGATACGAAAATCCTCACCGGACGTTACATATTCAAGTTTTCCGGACGCGCGGTTAAGAACCGCAAGCACATATCCTTCGGGAAGCTGATCCGTCCCGTTCCATTTCAGCGACACGGATTGATCCTGCGCCAAATGTACGATCTCAAAATCCCAAATCGATCCGGAATCTGAATTTCTCCTGAAGTCGGTATGGAGTGTCTTACCGTCATCAGCGATCAGCCGGATCCGGATATCATCGCCGGAAAGGGACGGAAGGGAGGGCTTATCGAAAGCGTCGCGGCTGTCCGCCGCTTCGGCGTGTTCTCCGATTTCAATCTTCCCGAGAATTTCGTTCTGCATGGAGAACAGTTCAGCCTGAATGGCGAATCTCGGGGTAACCTGTTTTTCATTGATTACTTTGCTGAATACCGTTGCGTCGTTAGCCGGATAATTCATGACAAATGCCGAGTCCGAATAATATAAATAACCTTTCCAGGGTTCAAGCCTGAAGAACAGGAGATTTTTATCTTCAACATACTCGAACCGGCCGTTGCTGAGAGTGACAAGATTATGAAAATCGGACCGGTTGTTTTCCGCAACCACATTGCTCCATAAAATCGGGTACGTATAAGGATTCGATATCATGTTCCATCCCGGCAGTATCAGTGTCTGCGCGGAACCCGGAACGACGGTTTGTCCCGGACCTGAATTTAATGTTTTAGCCTGACGCGTAATCAGAAGGTAGGATTTCCCGCTGTTGATGTCACCGAATGACTGGTTGCCGTCCGTAGCTTTGATGAAACGGTTCTGATTTCTGTCCCAGCGGTACAACTGCCATTCGCCTTTATCGCCCAGTTCCCCAAGATTGCTCATGGTAAAAGCCTGCTGTACCGATTTATTGTCAAGTTCTATGGGAAACGAAATCATTCGGAAATCCTTACGCGAGGTTCCTCCGGGCATTGTAACCCAGCTGCTGCTGTTGAGTCCCGGCGAGGGTATCTTTACGGCCAGACGGACGGGTGATTTGTCGCCGTTTTCCGGAAAGCGCCTGATCTGGGCGCCATCGGTCACTTCAATATAGAAACTGACGCCTTTCTCGGTGATATCCTCCGATGGTATGCTTACGTTAAGATGAAGGTGATTATCCGGGTAAGATACCTGTGCCAGAGCCCGGCTTTTCAGGGTTGAAGCCGGCGAACCCGTCGGCCAGTATTTCAGTGTTGCCGTCGCTGTACTGTTTTTCATTTCAGACAGGCTGACTTCAAGTGTATAAGATTGATTTAGGACAGGATCGTCGGACTGAACCCACTGCATCCAGCTTGCTCGAGCCGTAAATGTAATCTTCCGTAAAGTGTCAGGCTGATTCAGGCTGCTGTTATACGATGAAGAATAAATCCAGCAGTTTCCTGTAATCAGTGAGTCTTTGGATCCCGCGTCGAAACTGACGGATATGGGTTTCGATTCACCGGGCGCAAGCGAAAATTCGGTAGTATCCATCAAAAGGTCAAACGATGTACCGGCGCTTTCCAGGTACATATCGTAAATATCCAGGATTTCGGTGCCTGTGTTTTTGACATAAAACGTTTTGGTGAGCGTCGTTCCGATCATAGTCGCGCCCATATTCAGTGTATCACCTTTAAGACCCGTGCCGATTTGTGCGTATTGTGCCAGTCCTTTCAGCGTCGTGGTCATCACGATGACGCTGTCATCCAAACCGTTGGACTTTTCCTGCAGGAGATAAGCCGTTAGCTTGGCTTGTTTGATTCCAGGAGATCGCGGATGAAAGAGCAATTCCAGCGGTGTTTCGGTTTTTATGTCCAGAAACAATCCTTCCGTTTCATCCGCAGGGTCCGTGAAGGAAAAATTACCTTCCGGGTCAACCAAGACAAAGCTGTCAATATACCCGTATGCGGAGCCGCTGTTTCGGTAAGGCACAGAGAAATCAGATTCACCGGTGAGTACTTCCGCAGAAGGAGCCGATGTGGCCGTATCATACGTAATGACCGGAATCTGCTTCAGTTTCCATATCCCGTTGTTTGAGGCTGCGTAAACATTGGTGCTGAAGTCTTCCAAGGAGAGATTCAGTCCGACGGAATTAAACAAAAACAAATCAACAGGATTTTCTGAGATTTCCACCCATCGGGGATGATCCACATCACGTCCGATTTTATATAATTTTCTTTTAGTCGGTTCGAATAATTGATAATGCTCAAGAATCAGGTAATTCCCATCTAACGCGCTGTTGACATGAATGATTTGCCCCGGTCCGTTTTGAGTATATAAAGTTTCGATGCTTGAGGTCACATCATAGGCATTCCATTGCGAGTTTTCCAGCCGGCTGAAATACAAACGTGACCCGGTTTCGTTCGTTGCCGAAATCATAATCGTGTTCCGGTTGGATGAGATTTCCTGGACCGCGGTTCCGGCAGGAGCGGAAAAAACATTATTGTTCCACGATATACTCCCCTGAAGCGTCGCGTGAATTGAGTTTTCCGTCGCCGCCAAAATCCTTATGCGCTTCTGGTCATTGACCAGTGTCGGATAAGCTGAAAGTGATCTGACCAATTTAATGCCAAGTCCGCTGTTCCCGGTGATATTCGACCAGCTGATCCCGTTATTTTCGGACATCCAGACGCCGTTTTGCGCCGGATCAACGGAGTAGACCGAGACCAGCATTAGGGTCCGGACCGTATCAAAAAAAACATTCATGCTGAAACCGTTCGTTATTACACCGGTTCCCGGAGAGAATACCCTTGACAGCGTATCCTTGGTTCGGCCGTCACCGGACGTAAAACATCTCCCGTCTTCCTCTGTCCAGATAAAGGACTGTGCCGTTTCCGAGTAAAAAGCCCCGTAGGGTTGGGAAAAAGTGCCTAGCACTTCGTAATCCAGTCCGAGATTTTTACTGAAAATCAGGTTATTCTCCCACTGGGCAACGATTTTTGAATCATCGACATAGTGGATTTTGTTGATCTGCCCTGCCGTCAATCCCTTGATGATGGCAATCGTACCCAGTGTTCCGGATGTACCCTGTATATATTTATACAATAATCCCTCGTTAAATCCGTAAAATTTACTTGTATCACCGGAAGACCGGGTCAGAAAATCGATCGGTGCGGAACTCGGGTGATTCATGGTGATTTCGTTCCAGTCCATGCCGCCGTTGTTGGATTTCAGGATTTTGTTTCGGAGATTGACGACATAGGTTTTGCGGTCGGGAAAAACCAGCCAGCTGTATTTTTCATATTCATCCCCGATGCCGGTATTCGAAGCATACGCCGTACTCCAGTTCGCTCCGTTATTCTGGCTGAACATGATTTTTACGCTGTCCCCGTCACTGATCACGGCATAAACAGTCCCTGCAGGATCATCCGCGACATATAATTTTTTTACTGACCAGTTTACCGGCAAAATTGTGCGGAAATCATAATAATACCCGCCGTCCATAGTCCTTTGGATAATACAGCGATCTTCGTTATTCACATAGGCAATATAAAAATTGTGGAAAGGATCCTGCGGATTGACGGCCATGGCGATCAGTTCGGATGTATCACCCGCTGACCGGATGGGAAACCAGCTGGCTCCCTGATTCATGCTTCGGAACAGTCCATCCCGGCTGATCGCATACATCTGTGTGATGTTCTGCGGAATGATATATGAATCAAAAATGTTTCCAAAATCTGCGGTATAACCGGAACTCCATGTCTGGCCCCCGTTGGTCGAAACGAACACCTGGGGATTCGGGTCGGTTTCATGACTCGCGAAGACGTAAAGGTTATTGCCGTAAACCGTATCGAGCATCATTCTGCGGACAGGTTTGCCGACGCTGTTCAGGTAAAACCAGTTTTGCCCGTCATCGGTGGTCTTGTAAATTTCGCCCGTGGACGTACCCGCCAACAGGGTTCCGGCCTGTTTCGCGTTAACGATCAGTCCGTTAATGATTCCTCCCGAGGGTCCCAGATTCTGCCAGGAAGATACCGCTTGTGCCTGTAAAACAGAACAATCCATGAATAGGACCAAAACCAAAAACGTAAAACCAATGATATGGGATTGTTTCGCTATTTTCATATCTTCTCCTTGGTTTAGATTTATCTCTATTATAACTTAAATATATATACGAAGATTCCTTTTAAAAAACATTTTTTTTCTGACGAAAACCGCTCAAACCGGTGATGATTTTTTACTTGATTTTCCGGGATGATACGATTAACTTTACACGAGAAACATACCGAACCCAGACTTAACCGGAATTCCTATGAAACAAGCATTAATCCTCATTGTAGACGATAACCCGCATATTTCAAAATTGCTGAGCATGAACCTTGAAAAAGAAGGTTTTAACGTCATACACGCGGCGAACGGGGAAGAGGGATTTGATAAGGCAAAGAAAGAAAGACCCAACCTGATCATTTCTGACGTGATGATGCCGAAACTGGACGGCATTTCCCTGTGCCAGAAAATCCGCACGGAGACCGATATTTCCATGGTCCCGTTCATGTTTCTCACGTCCATTGACGCCGATGTCACGCAGAAGAGGGGTTTCAGGGCCGGCGCAGACCAATATCTCATCAAATCCGAAATTAACCGGGAAGTCCTACTCTCGAAAGTCCGGGACATGCTCAAGCATGTGAACAAAATCAATGAAATCGACGCGCCCCAGCGCGGTTCTTTCAGCGGGGATCTTTCCGAGCTCAGCCTGATTGAAATCCTCCAGCTCCTCCACATCAACAAGAAATCAGGCACGCTTACAATCCGCAGGCAGTATTACCCGGAAGCCTCGATTGTCATCAAGACCGGTGAAATCATCCATGCGGAACTCGGCGATGACAGGGACGAGAAAGCCATGTTCATCATTTCCGTGTGGAAACGCGGTGAGTTTACATTCAAGCAGCACGATATTACGGACGAGCCGCAAACCGTTAAAACATCCACACTGAACATCATTCTTGAAAGCTGCAGGCTTCAGGAAACGGCCAACGATTGATTGATCCTTAATATAGAATCACATACATCAGGCTTTTAAGAATTCTCCCCGGCATCTGAATTTCGGATGAATAACGGCAGGTACTTTTTTTCAAATATCCGAAAAAAAATAGCGGTAATGTGATTACCGCTATTTATGCAGTGACAGTGTGAATCATTTTTTCTTTTTTTCCGGCGCTCTCAGAATCTGGATCGGCACCGACTGCACGCCCCAGATCTCATCGGCATACTGACGGATAGTCCGGTCCGTAGAGAACTTGCCCATGTTCGCAACATTCATGATCGACTGGCGGGTCCATTCGCGTGGGTTCAGATAGGTCTGCCGCACACGATCCTGACATTGAATATACTGGGCATAATCAGCGAGCAACAAATACGTATCTCCCTGGTCCAGCAATGAATGGATGATCGGTTTAAATAATCCCGGATCCTCGGGAGAGAATTCACCGTCGCGGATGCTGTCTAAAGTCTGCCGGAGTTCCGGATTCCGGTAATAGTAGCCCCACGGATCATATCCGCCGCGTTTCACTGCGACTACCTGCTCCGCGGTCAGGCCGAAAATAAAAATATTATCATCGCCGACTTCCTCTTTGATCTCGACGTTCGCGCCGTCGAGCGTTCCGATGGTAAGGGCTCCGTTAAGGGCGAATTTCATGTTTCCGGTTCCCGACGCTTCCAGGCCCGCTGTCGAGATCTGTTCCGAAAGATCGGCCGCCGGCATGATTTTTTCGGCCAGCGACACCGAATAATTTGCCATAAAAACAACTTTCAGCAAGTCGCGGACGGCCGGATCATTGTTGACTACATCGCCGACCGAATTGATGAGTTTGATAATCAGTTTGGCCATGTGATAGCCGGGTGCGGCTTTACCTGCAAATAAAACGGTTCGCGGCGCAAAATCGCCCCCGGGATTTGATTTGATGCGATGATATAAAGTAATGACATGCAGGATATTGAGCAACTGGCGCTTGTATTCATGCATCCTCTTGACCTGACAGTCAAACATCGAATCCGGATTAACGGCAACGCCGTTTGACTTTTTAATCAGTTCAGCAAGCCGGACTTTATTGGCTTTCTTGATCGTACGCCATTCCTGCTGGAACGACGGTTCATCCGCGAAAGGAATGAGTCTTTTCAATTGAAATAAATCGGTGGTCCATGCATTTCCGATTTTCCGGGTGATCAGCCCGGACAGTGACGGATTACAGAGTTTCAGCCATCGCCGTTGAGTAATCCCGTTGGTTTTGTTGTTGAATTTCTCCGGCCATAATTCGTAAAAGTCCCGGAACAGGTCCGCTTTCAGGATATCCGAATGCAGCTGGGCCACGCCGTTCACCGAATGGCTGCCGACGATCGCGAGATTCGCCATGCGGACTTTCTTTTCCTCTCCCTCCTCGATGATAGACATCCGGCGCAACCGGTCGTTGTCGTTCGGAAATTTCAATTTCACCAGGTCCATGAAACGCTGATTGATCTCATAAATGATTTGCAGATGCCTTGGAAGCACTTTCTGGATCAGGTGCACCGGCCAGCGTTCGAGCGCTTCGGGAAGCACGGTATGATTGGTATACCCAAACGTCATAACGGTGATTTTCCACGCGGTATCCCATCCCAGATGATACTCATCCATGAGGATCCGCATCAGTTCCGGTATCGCGATGGCCGGATGCGTATCGTTAAGCTGGATCGCGACTTTACCGGGAAAATCCGCGAAATTCTGTTCGCGGTGTTTCCTGTACCGGCGGATAATATCCTGAATGGTTGCCGTGACAAAGAAATATTCCTGCTTCAGACGGAGTTCTTTTCCTTCAAAAACGTTGTCGTTGGGATAAAGCACCTTGGAGATGGTTTCGGAATGGCTTTTATCGGAGACAGCCTGTTCGTAATTTCCGTGATTGAAATACGTAAAGTCAAATTCACGGGAGGCTTTCGCCGCCCAGAGCCGCATGTTGTTGACCGTGTTGTTCCCGTAGCCGGGAATGGGCGTGTCATAGGCCATCGCCATGACTTCCTGCGTATCGACCCACTCATTCGTGAAATTCCCCTTGTCGTCGAAATACTGATTTACTTTTCCGTAGAATTTGACCGGATACAGGTATTCGGGCCTCGGAAATTCCCAGATATTTCCGTACCGAAGCCAGCTGTCGGGTGTTTCGACCTGGAATCCGTCGCGGATGGCCTGGAAGAAGATGCCGAATTCATACCGGATTCCGTAACCATAGGCCGGAAGTTCCAGTGTGGCCATAGAATCCAGGAAACACGCGGCAAGGCGGCCGAGTCCCCCGTTGCCCAGCCCGGCATCCCACTCCTCTTCGGTGAGGTCTTCCAGCGAATAGCCCATCTCCTTCATGGCTTCACCCAGCACGCCCTGTAGATCCAGATTCACAACCGCGTTGCCGAGCGTACGTCCGATCAGGAATTCAAGGGAAAGATAATACACCCTCTTGGCGTCCTGGTTATAGTAGGTTTGCTGAGTTTCGATCCAGCGCTCGATGAGCCGGTCGCGGACGGCAAGGGCCAGCGCCCTGTATTTGTCCCGGACCGTTGCCGAATACTCGTCTTTCGCAAGCGAATATTCCAGATGGTCGATAAAAGACCTTTTTAACGACTCCACGTCATTTTCCCGCAAAGGATTGTTGGTGGTCGTCAGTTTTTCTGATGAATTGCTTTTTTCCGCCATGGCATCTCTCCCTGATTGGACATTCGGGGCAGGTTTTTTAAATTAGATCTGTACTTGAAAATTATCTAAAATCATTCAAACAATCAAGAATAACTGATTTTTTTTTTTATTAGTTTATGATCCGCAGTTTTAATATACTCGCGGGTTAACAGGAAAAAACCTAACCGGGAATTTTACTTGAAAAAATCTGATAATCAGTCGGCCGAAGTGAACGGTTCTGATAAAGGGGACAGGAGAGAAAATATCCGGAAGATGTTCGGCAGCGTGGCGCACCGGTACGACCTGCTGAATCACCTGCTGAGTTTTGGCGCCGACATCTACTGGAGGCGTCAGGCTGTCCGCATGATCAATTTTCGTCTGAACCGGAGAGTGGTCGACCTGGCTACGGGCACGGGCGATATGGCCCTTCTTGCGGCCGGCAACGGGGCGACAAGGATTATCGGAATTGATAACTCGGAACAGATGCTCAGCCGGGCAGCGGAAAAATTCAGGCGGAAAGAGCTCGGCGATTTGTTTTACCCGGTCTGCTCGGACGCGGAACACCTGGCTCTCCGCAGTGAATCGGTCGACGCGGTCCTCTGCGCATTCGGAATCCGCAATATGAACGACATCCCGCGCGTTCTGGAAGAAATCCACCGCGTTCTCTCTTCCTCCGGTATCGTCCTGATCCTGGAATTTTCAAGACCCGGATTTTTTCTTTTCCGGGCATTGTTCAGGATTTATTTTAAACGGATACTCCCCCGCATCGGCGCATGGATATCAGGAAACCCGGAAGCCTACCGCTATCTTCCGGAATCGGTGGACCAGTTCATGAGCCGGCAGGAATTCTCCGCTTTACTGAAAGAAAAACATTTTTCGGATGTCCGGTCCTATACCATGACCGGCGGTATTGTCTCCGTTTACGCCGGTATTAAATTGTGAAAGCAAGAACGGAATAAAGGTTACGGAAAGGGTGAAGTCTTTTCTGAATTCAAAAAGCCCGGATTTCCGGAAAAGTGGAAAATACGGACCGTGATTTTCAACGGACTGGAATCCTGAGACGCGGATGTGAAGAAAGAAAGCAGCTTTACCTGCATCGCGGAAGCGGCACCGGTAATTTTTCCGAAATGTATGGTATAATGAAAGGTGTAAAAGTTTGACTTCCTCAAGAAGTTTACTTTTACTTACTGAAATACTCTTTCCTGTAAGCGATATAATCCTCTTTCAGCATCGGACGGATCACATCAGCGAGTTCGCCCAGATCGTCCTGAAAATAATTTGAGACATGAATTAGCTTGTGTTCGCTGTTGATCCGAATGTCAAAATCAACATTGATTCCGTCTTCGACCCTGTCATTAATATATTGATTTCCGAGTTCCGCAAGAGGAAAACCGGAAAGAAACCGTTTCATCTTCTTTGTTTCATCGGGCCGCAGCGAGCGGGCCTGGATTGTTTGCTTTCCGTTCAGGTCATCGTGAATAGTTACAAGGCTGTCCGCGGTCAGGATCGTCTGATACTGAACCCTGCCGAAATAGTAACTCTTTATGATGATCCTGTAACTTTTAACCGGGTCCGGATTCAAGGACTGTTTCCCGCTATGATGGGTGGTTGCGGAATACCTGACCGGTTTACAGACAATGATCTGCGTTATCGCAATACAGGCGATCACTAACGCTGCATAACGTGTTGCCAAATCAATTCTCCGCGTAGGCGAAACATGTGAACCCTCCACAATCTTTGCATACAACTTCATAATCATAATACGCGTCGCCGGACATCGGATGCACGCAACCCTGAAGCGCGATGACCAGAACTTTTTTGCTTTTGCAGTACCCACAGACGGTTTTCGGCAGGTCACGTTCAAGCACTCGCAGATAATCCATCCCGGGATGTTCAAGAGGCGGTAACCCGGTTCCGTGGTACCATTCCTGCATCTCGAATTCGGTTTTCACGCACGGCTCATTGTCAGTCGTATAGAATTTCTTTGTGACGTTAAGGATAGGCTTCTTTGAGCGGCAAACGGACGGACTGCTCATGGGACCGGTTATGTACTCAATGTCGTTCATATTGCATTGTTCCTTTTATTTTTTTTGTTTTTTTTGATACGCCCATCCGTTTCGCCCACGGAGCTGCTACGAAAGAGCACGCAGTCCCATAAATTAACTCGTCGGTTCGAGTACGTTGAAGGCGGTAACGAGAACAAGCGAGTGATCAATAAAAGAAAATCCCGGATTTTTGATGTGTCATTTTCTGCCAGATTTGGATACATCCCAATATTTCATTCGTCAGTCTGTACCACTTTTGCACCTCTGTCATTTCTTGATCCATCGCTTATCCCGATGCGGCATTTTTTTCATTCATACCAAAAATTGACATGAAGCGACACAGGATTTTTTTATTCCTTTTTATCCGCTCTGTCGAGGTTCATCGGAATGCCGGTCAGTTTTTCTATGGGCAACGGCCACATGCCGTATGACTCGAGATTGCGCATCGCTTCAAGCGGTGAAACATTCCGAAACTTAACCTGATAACCCGCATGGACCATGGCCGCGCGGCCGCCGGAAGTGCAATGCAGAAGTATAAAGCCTTCCGTGGACTTGTGAATCCGGTCCAGCGTATCCAGCAATGCCGGCCTGTAGGGATAAGCCGCTCCGCTGACAGGCATCTGCTTATAGGGAATGTTCAGCGTCCGGAGCAATGAATCTTCGTCAAAATGAACCAGCGCGCGGTTGTTCATCTCGTCGTATCCGCGTACATTACAGACATACGTGACCCCGATCGACGCCAACCCTTTACATTCCTCCTCATTCGGTTGTCCGGCGATGATAAAACGTTCAAATTTTTTACTTCTTTCCATATTGGCAGGCATACCCGGACTTTTTTTCACAATTACTGTCTCGGTCTGGACATTTGACGAAAAAGTCCCGCATCCCGTAATGTCAGTCAGTATGAATAAAAGCAATAATGTTAATGACGCCCTGAAATCAATCCGTTTCATATGAATTCCCTTGGTTTGAATTGGACGATAAGTTAAGCTATTCCTGATGAATTTCAAAACAGAAAAATTATATCTCACATTCTGATTGCCTTTTAATTACCTCAACGCTGCCTGACAATTTTCAGGCTTCATATTGGTATTGATTTTGCACTCAGAAATGGATATTATCATCTAAGCAAAATGTACGCCAAAAAAGACTGAAATGGCCATATTAAAAAGTGACGGAATTGTTTTAAAAAGCATTCCCTACGGTGAATCAAGCAAAATTGTGACCATTTTAACCAGAGATCACGGAAAGGTGACCATGCTGGCCCGGGGGGCAAGAGATACCCGGAGCAAATTCGGGGGTTCGCTGGAATTGTTTAACCTGATCAGCATGATTTATTACGAAAAGGAATCCCGGGAAATCCAGTATTTGTCCGAAGTATCCATCATCGAACATTTTTTCGAAATCCGCAATCAGGCCGAACGGCTGATGGCTGCGATATCCGTTCTTGAAATCGCAAACCGGTCGGTCCATGGAAACGAAGATTGCCACGCGATTTACGAACTGGTCGCCAGAGTGCTCGGATATCTCAATAAAAAGGACAAACCCGTTCCGAACCCCGTCCTGTACTTTATGATTCAGGTGTCCGAACTATTAGGATTCCGAATCGAAGCCGTGCACTGCCCCGACTGCGAGGACGTGATGAATCACCCGGAGCATTTTTTCCATATCGAGCGGGGACGGATCGTCTGCAGACAATGCCCCGTACAGCCGTCCATGTTCAGTTTTCCAGTTTCAAGGGAAGCAGTCGGCGTCCTGAGACAACTTATACAATCACGCGGCAACGGCATTGATAATATGATCATCTCAAGACAGGCGCAGCAGGAATTATTCGCGGCCGTATTAAACCATCTGCAGTACCATGTGGAGGAAATCCGGCATTTGAACACCTTACCCATTCAGAAATCATGACTTTTCGTTACTTCATTTTGCTCATCGTCTTGACCGCCGCCTGCGAAGCCATACCCGACGAATCCGAATTCCAGGTGAATATTTCAGACCGCCCGAACCAGGAAGGGTGGGACTCGGAAGTCATCGTGACCCGGGACGGCGTTACCGAAATGATCCTGAAATACCATCACATGCTCCGGTGGGATCAGCGGCAGCAGACGTCTTTCAGCGGCGGACTGACCATCGACCTGTATGAAAAAGGCACCCATACGGCGGTGTTGACTTCCGACAGCGGTATGATGCGGCCCTCGGCGAATGAAATGGTCGCTGTGGGCAACGTGGTGGTGATATCTGACAGCGGGGTCTCACTGCGGTCCCGGAAATTATTCTGGGACGAGCCGTTAAAAAAGGTACGCGCGGAAGGTTTCGTGCAGATCACCACTCAGGAGGACACGCTGTACGGATATGATTTTGAGTCCGACCGCGACCTGAAAAACTGGAAAATCAAACGCGCTTACGGACAGTCCGCCAAAGACGTGGACATAAGAACCGGCACCGTTCGGTCGCGTTCAGCCGACGATGACGAGAAATCCCGTCAGCTGGATGAAGGCGTCAAAGATATCCTGAAGGAAGAACCATAAAACCTGTAAACACCGCACTGTAATCATTATGACCGATTTTAGAAAAAAATCACTGCCTCAACGGATATCCAGTCTGAACCCGGTAACAGTATTGCTGAACATCATCCTCGCTGCCTGGCTGATCGCACCTCACTGGTTCTTCCTTCATTCCCAGAATCTGGATTCGCTCAGCAGGTCCACGGCTTCCAGGGAAACCTACAAACCGCTGAGGCTAGAAAGAGCCGACGAGGTAGAGCAGCAGACGATTGACGGAAAAGACGTGATGAAGGCATCCGGATCGGTCCGGTTTTCCCAGGATACCTTGTCCGCCCAAAGCGATCAGGCGGCGTTCTTCCGTGACCGGCAGATCGCGCTGCTGATCGGCCATGTGGTACTTCACGACCAGCACCGGTGGATATTCAGCGAGCGCGCCCGGTATTACGCCAGGCAGAAAAAAGCGGTCTGTGAAGGCAATGTGCTTTTCGTGGACGGCCGGACCACGCTTGTCGCCGACTCGCTTGTATATTATCAGAATATCGAACAGCTGTACGCGCAGGGCCGCGTGGTGATCTACGACAGCGTTGAATCCGCTACGAGTTACGGCCGTGAGGGTTTTTACGACGTCAAAAAGAAATACTCCTCCGCCAGGGGCGATCCGTACCTCATTCAGTATGATTCAGCTTATTATGAGGGACAGAATATCGCGCGACTGACACGCAACCTGCCCTCGCCGCCATCAAAAGACAGCCTCGGCAATCCAAAACGGTACAAACCAGAAGACCAGATCACCATCCATGGACAGTTCGTCGAATCGTATATCGACAGCCACCTTGTATATGTCCGGGACAGCGTCATTTTCACCCGTGATAAACTGACCGCAAAGGCCGATCACGCTGTTTATCATACTAAGAACGAGCTCCTTACGATGACCCAAGAACCTGTGGCCGTTTACGACAAGAGTGACATCTCGGGCGAAGTCATCGCCGTACAGTTTGTCAAAAGGGAGGTTGATCGCATCTCCGTCACCGCCGAAGCGGTCGCGACCACCGAAGCAGATTCGCTGACCGGAAAGCGGAACCGCCTGAGCGCGAAATCCATCGTCATGAATATCGAAAAGCGGAAAATGAAAACGATGGTCGCCGAAGGCAACGCGTACAACCGGTATTATCTGGAAAGCGGCGAAGGCGCCAATGAGATGTCGGGCCCGAAAATCACCCTTTTTTTTGACGATGACTCCAAGCTGAGAAATTTCATTGTCACCGGCGGAACGGAAGGCACTTATTATCCGAAAAAATTTGAATATTTGATAAAAAAATAGAACATTACGCGGGCTAAACGTAAATGACTGAAATAGAGTGAATCAAATGGAACCAAACCCGGATCAGACTGGATCTAATCACGTTGAGGAGCCCGCCGCCGAAAAAACAATTCTCCGTGCGGAAGGGCTGATGAAAAAGTACGGCGGCCGCAAAGTCGTGGACGGCGTTGATATCTCCGTCGGGCAGGGCGAGATCGTGGGATTGCTGGGACCGAACGGGGCCGGCAAAACCACCACCTTTTACATGATTACCGGCATGATTCGCCCGAACCACGGGGATATTTTTTTCGGAAAAAAAAATATCCGGCGCATGGCAATGTACCGCCGCGCCCGGATGGGAATCGGCTATCTATCGCAGGAAGCATCGATTTTCCGGAAGCTTACCGTCGAGCAGAATATCATGGCTGTCCTGCAGGCTCTTCCTCTCTCACGGCACGCGCGGATTGAACGGCTGGACCTTCTGATGAACGAAATGTCGATTACCCGAATCGCCCGCTCGAAGGGCTATACTCTTTCCGGCGGTGAAAGGCGGCGTACCGAAATCGCACGGGCACTCGCCGCTCAGCCCAAATTTCTGCTCCTGGACGAACCCTTCGCTGGCATCGATCCCATCGCTGTCGAGGACATCCAGTCTATCATAAAAAACCTGCGGAGCCGGAATATCGGAATCCTCATTACCGATCATAATGTGCATGAGACGCTGGCGATTACGGATCACGCATACCTGCTTTTTGACGGCAAAGTGTTGAAAAGCGGCACGTCCGGTTACCTTGCCGAAGACCCTGAAGCGCGGAAGCTCTACCTCGGCGAACAATTCCAGCTGCGATAACAGGAAAATACGACATCCCTCATGGCGCACTCCCTCAAACAAACCCTCTCCCAGCAGATGAAGCTGACCCCTCAGCAGGTTATGCTGTCCAGCCTTCTGCAATTACCGCTGCTCGCGCTTGAGCAGAAACTGAAGCAGGAAATCGAACTGAATCCCCTGCTTGAAGAATCCCTTGAACTGGACACCGAACCCGAACTGGAGCAGGAAGAAAAGCCGGAACTGAAAACGGAGGAGGAAAGGCCCGATAATCCGAGTGAGGAACTAAGCCTGGAAAAAACGCTTCAGGAAAAGGCGCTCGCCGAAGACAAGGAAATTGACTGGGGTGAAGTGCTGAACGATGACAGGCATTTCGAGGCCCGCGCCCCGAGAGACCCCTCCCCGGACGAGGAAACCGACTGGACCCCGCCCTCCAGGATCACACTCGCCGATTATCTTCTGGAACAGCTTCGTTTCACAGCCCTTACGGAACCTGAAAAGGAAATCGGCGAGTACATCATCTGGAATATCAACGAAGTCGGATATCTGGTTTATAACGATACTTCCGAAACCGCAAGGGATATCGAGTCCTTCAGTTCCCATTCGACGGATGACGGCGTCCTGATCGCGGATGAGAACACTGTGCATGAGTACGGAAAACCGGCAGAGGAAATCCCCGAACAAACGGCCCTTTCAACCTCTTCGGGAAAAAATCACGATCCTGCCTTTTCCGTGGCTGCGGACCTGAATGCCGATCCGCAAAAAGTGCTCATGGTTCTCGAAATCATCCAGACATTCGACCCGCCCGGCATTGCCGCCAGGAATCTCCGCGAATGCCTGCTGATACAGCTCCGGCAGCGCCTGAAAGGATACTACGACTCCGGCACTTCCGTGTCCGTCCGGATTATTGAGGAGGCTTACGATGATTTCATCCACAGACGGTACGATAAAATCCAGAAACAACTTCAGCTGAATCCGGCGGAACTGAAACCGGCCATACTCGAAATCCTGTCCCTGAACCCGAAACCCGGTGAAGGGTATGTCGTGCCCGAACAGAATTATATCGTTCCGGACCTTATTGTCAGGCGGGTTCATGACGATCTCGAGATCCTGCTTAACGATCATTCCGTTCCCCATCTCCGCATCAATCACGCGTACAGGCGGATGATGATGGAAAAAAGCAAAACGGACAGGGACGCACGGGAATTCCTGAAGAACAAGCTCGAGTCCGCCAAGTGGCTGATCAATTCTTTGTACCGCAGGCGTGACACGATCCGCCGGACCATGCAGGCGATTGCAGACATCCAGAAGGAATTCTTTATCCGGGGAACCGAATTTCTAAAGCCGATGAAGCTTGAGGATGTGGCGAAAATCATTCAAATGGACATATCCACAGTCAGCCGGGCAACTAACGGAAAATATGTCCAGACCGACTACGGGATTTTTGAACTGAAATACTTTTTCTCCACCGGGATGGCATCCTCGGACGGCGATGATGTATCTACCCGGCAAATCAAGGATACGCTGAGAAGCATCATCGAAACGGAGGACAAGGCGCATCCGCTGAGCGACGATGAACTGGCCCAGGAACTGGGCAAGAAAGGGTTTCCCATCGCCCGGCGGACCGTCGCCAAATACCGCGAGCAGATCCGGATCCCCGCGGCACGTTTCAGGAAAGCGTTGTAAATTTCTGCATCTATATTTTAAAACAGGAGCGTTATGCGGATAGTAGTCACCGGAGGAGCCGGATTCTTGGGCTCCCACTTATGCGATCATTTACTTGCAACGGACCATGAAGTCATTTGCATTGACAATCTGATCACAGGAAATGTCGCGAATATCGAACATATCCGGTCAGAGAAATTCGTATTTATTCATTATGACGTCACCAATTATTTGTATGTCGACGGCCCGGTGGATTTCGTCCTGCATTTCGCGAGTCCGGCCAGCCCGATCGATTATCTTGAATTGCCGATACAAACACTAAAGGTCGGTTCGCTCGGAACGCACAAGGCGCTGGGATTGGCAAAAAACAAAAAAGCCGGATTCCTTCTGGCCTCTACATCCGAAGTGTACGGCGATCCGCTGATCAATCCCCAGCACGAGGCGTACTGGGGCAATGTCAACCCCGTCGGACCCCGCGGCGTTTACGATGAAGCGAAAAGGTTCGCCGAAGCGATGACCATGGCGTATCACACGTTCCACCAGGTTAACACCCGGATCGTGAGAATATTCAACACCTACGGCCCGCGCATGCGCCCGAACGACGGACGCGTCGTCCCGACGTTCATCAACCAGGCCCTGCGGAACGAACCGATCACCGTATTCGGAGAAGGCCAGCAGACGCGCTCATTTTGCTTTGTCAGCGACCTTATCGACGGCATTTATAAACTCATGCTGTCCGGAGAGCACCATCCGACGAATATCGGCAATCCCCACGAAATGACGGTTCTTGAATTCGCGCGTCTCATCATCGAACTTACGGACAGCAAAAGCGAGATCATTTACAAACCGTTACCCACCGACGATCCCACCGTCCGGCGCCCGGACATCTCAAAAGCGAAGAAAAGCCTGGGCTGGGAACCTAAAGTTCATATCCGCGAAGGACTGAAGCGAACGATTGAGTTTTTCAAAAGGAAGGGATAATCCCCGGCTTTTTAAACAAAGATTTTTCATCTGTTCCGTTGCACTGAACAGCCCGAATCCTATGAAACAATTCATGCTGCCGTGCGTATTCTATAAATAAACAAAACCCCCGTTTATGACAGGCAAACAAAATCCACAGCATGATCGCGGTCTGTTCAGCAAACTGAAAGAAGACCTGAATGCTGTCGATCATATCGACGAACTGAGCCGTGAATACCGGGATTTCAGGGATTTTTATCTGGATCCAAGGCTTCAGGGGCGGCTTCGGGAAATGGGATGGTTCCGTAAGTGGTTCTATTTTATCTGGTGGCTGATCCGGAGCATGTTCCTGAAATTATCGCCCACCCGGCGGCTGATGGCCGTTCTAGGCGTTGTCATGAATATTAATGCCGTGACATTCCAAATCGGGCCGGATGCGATTTCGGACAATACAATCTGGGGAACATTTCTAATCCTTTTTGTACTGCTTCTGGAACTGAAAGACAAAAGTCTCGCCAAAGATGAACTGGCCGCGGGCAGAAAAATTCAGACAGCGCTCATGCCGGAACGGATCCCGGTATTCCCGGGCTGGTCAATATGGCTGTACACAAGCCCGGCGAACGATGTCGGCGGAGATCTGGTGGACATCATGAAATTTTCGGACTCGCTGGCGGGACTGGCGATGGCGGATGTCGCCGGAAAAGGCCTCCGCGCCGCTTTACTGACCGCTAAGTTACAGGCGACAATCAGGGCGCTGGCAACCGGAAACGAATCCCTGACCGGATTATGCGGAAACATCAACAGGATTTTTCACCGCGACAGTATCGCGTCGATTTTCGCAAGCCTCATGTATATCGAAATCTCCGCGGAATCCGGCGTCATCCGGTACGTCAATGCCGGACATCTCCCCCCGCTCGTTGTTTCATCTGCCGGTGCGATAGAACAGGATAAGGGCGAGTTGGCCCTTGGCCTCTCCCCCGCCGCTGACTTTACTGAACGCGCGGTTACAATTGACAACGGTGATCTTTTTGTCACTTATTCCGACGGCCTCACCGAGGCATGCAATGAATCGGGAGAATTCTATGGCATTGACCGGCTCAAAGCCTTTTTGTCCATCCATCGTCAGTTTCCCGCTGATCGTCTCGGAGAAATGCTGATCAGCAACGTCGGCGCTTTTGTCGGACTGGCGCGCGTCAACGACGATTTATCGGTCATCATTCTGAAAAAAAACTGAAACCTGTCCTGACCCATCTCCCGGGTTTGCGAAAATTTTTTAATTCTTTAGGTTAATACTAAAATTCATATATATTGCGCCATGAAACACTTCAGCTTATCCGCCGAATATGAAGAACGGCAAATCTATAAACATGAAAGAACTTATGGGAACGTTTAACAAATATCCGATTGATCCTGATATCCTGAAAGCTATCGGTGAAATGGGCTATGAAAAACCGTCGGAAATACAATCCCAGGCGCTTCCGGTATTACTCGATTACGACGGAGATTTCATAGGACAGGCCCAGACGGGAACAGGTAAAACGGCGGCCTACGGCATACCGCTGATCCAGCAGATCGATCTGTCGCAAAGCCGAGTTCAGGCGATCATACTCGCGCCGACCCGTGAACTGGCCGTCCAGATCACCGAGGAGCTGAACCGGATCGCGAAATATAAAAAAATTAAAATCATCTCCGTGTACGGCGGCCAGCCGATCTATATTCAGTTAAAACTTCTCAAACAGGGTGTTCACATTGTTGTCGGCACGCCGGGCCGTGTGATTGATCATCTTCACCGCGGATCTCTGGATATCTCCGGCATACGTCACTTTATTCTCGATGAAGCCGATGAAATGCTCGACCGCGGATTCCTGGAGGAAATTGACGCTATCCTTACTCATGCCCCGGACGAACGACAGATATGGATGTTCTCGGCGACCCTGAGCGGACCGATCCGTTCTATTGCCAATAAATTTATGAACGAACCGGAAGAAATCCGCATTAAGCATCAGACGGCGACGATCGCGAGCACGGAAGAATTGTACTATGTCGTCCGGGAACAGCACAAACTTGAGGCGCTGTGCCGCCTTATCGACCACGCGCCGGACATGTACGCGATTATCTTCTGCCAGACCAAAGTCCAGACGGCGGAGATCGCCGAACAGCTCGTGCTTAAGGGTTTCAAGGCCGAGGCGCTGCACGGGGACATGAATCAGGCCCAGCGCGATCACGTCATGAGAAAGTTCAAATCCAAAGGCGTACGCCTGCTCGTCGCGACCGATGTGGCGGCGCGGGGCATTGACGTTAATAACCTAACGCACGTGATCAATTATTCTTTACCGATGGAATCAGACAGTTACATTCACCGTATCGGCAGAACCGGCCGCGCCGGGAAATCAGGCATCGCCATCACGCTGATCAATCCCAACGAAAGCCATAAAATCAGGCGGCTGGAAGGCAATACCCGTAAACGGCTGACAAAGTCCAAGATCCCCGGATTGCAGGAAATCATGACCTCCCGGATGCTCTCGGCCATTGGTGAATTTGAAAAAGCGCTTGAACTGCCCGGCCAGTTTGATCAGTATTTCCTGCAGTGGGAAAAAGCGCTGCAGCCGTTTGACCGCAATGATATCGCACGCGGTTTCGTGACCCTATTATGCCGCGAAATTCTTGAGAAATATGAAGACGATAAAGAACTGAATGCCGCGGATACATCGTCCTCATTCAGGGAAGAGCGAAAACCCGGTCGCAGTCATCCCCGGCAGGTTTCTCTCACCATCGACGCCGGCGCGAAGCATAATGTGCAGATCGGCGCGTTAGTGGGCGTGATATGCAATACCGCGGGCATACAGAACCGCAATATCGGCAAAGTCAGGATTCAGGACCGGTTTACCGAATTTGAAGTCGATTCCGATTTCGCTTCCCATGTCGTAAAAAGACTGAACGGCTTACAGTTCGCCGGAAGAAAAATTAACGTTCAGTTTGCCGATGAAAAAATCAGGGACGTCAAAAAATTCATTAAAAAGCCGGGACGAAACGAAGAAAACGATCATAAGCGCGGAAGAAAAAAATCCAGATAATAAATTTTCCGAATCAGTTTTGAATGAATAAAAAAACCTCCCGGATGCAGGGAGGTTTTTTTTATTGGCTATTTTACGGGTTATTTCATCACATTATCACATTTAATTTTTTCGTTTCCACCCACGCCATGTTTCCACAGTTCACCGTATTTTCCGCCTGCATAATTCTGCTTGAAGGAAACCCAGTACACGAGGCATTCCCCGGACTGATCCTTGATCGCGACTGATGTGCCGATGTGCCTGTATTCAATTTCTCCGGTTATGGAGTTTTTTTCAATCGTCCAGTTTTTTTCCGCGATCGCCAGCCTCAGCACCGTCCATTCCGGATAAACTTCCTTTAGCACCCTTTTCATATCCGCTTCCAGGGCGGGATTGCTTTGCTCCGCTCGGGGCATACGTACTTTTTCCAGTTCACGATCCTCGAACGGGGCAATCAGCTGGTCAAATTTTGCAATACCGTCCGCCGAGCAGTCGAGCTTGAAATATCCTTTCGCCAGAACATCCGCTTTTAAGTTAAGAATTTTGACCATCATGTTGTGCTTGCCCATCTTGAGACGCTTTATATTCCGCATGATCTCCAGGGATTCGATCTGGTTATTGGCGGCGAACGCGGGTATAATTTCTACGGACGCATAGGAATTTTTACCGGTTACTGCCGTAACCGGGGTGGTCACGAAGAAATCCGGTTCACCGGCGTAGTTCGGATCCGTATCGACGTAAAAACATACATTATATTTCTTTTCCGATGTGGATAACGCGTTGAGATCCGATTCAAAATAGCCCATCGCGTAAATATTATCTCCCAGAGTAAAAGCATTTGAAAATGAAGCCTGGTTTTCAGTTTTGATCACGATTGGCTTTGAAGAAAAAACAATATTCAGCGCCTGATCTGCATGCAGTGTGCTGGTATAAAATTTCGCGCCGATCTTCATTTTCAGATCTGAATAGAGGGCTTGCGCGTCCTTTTCATAGGTCGCGGCAACTTTGGCCCCGTCCTGATGGTTAGCGCTCTGAATGATTTTAAGCGCGTTAGCATAATTCAATGCGGCTGCCGCCCAGTTTTTCGCTTCCGCCAGATTTCCCTTGGCTTTGTAATCCGCTGCATTCTTCATGCATCCCTGAATAGCCGGTTCAAATTCCTTCGTCAGCTTGTTCGGGTAAAGTTCCCAGAAAGTTTTTGCGACCCAGACAAAATTCGGCCAAATAGTTCCGGTCTCGAGTTCTTTGGGGGTATAAACCTTGTAACATATGGAATCCGCAATGACGACCCTTGGATAATAATCAAAAGTCCGTGCCAGTTTGAGAATCGTAGCGGAATTATCGGTTCCGTAATCTATGGTGACCGGCATATCGTAATATTCCCATGCGTCTTTTCTTAATGATTGAAGGAAATTTTCATGTTCCTGCCGCATGGCTTGCCTGTCCTTTTGCTGATTGCCTGTCACGGCAGTGCCGGTATTAGTCCCTGTTCCGCCAGTGGAGGTTGATGTTCCTGAATTTTCATCAGCCGTTGTTTTTTCTTTTTTTGTTTTATCGGTTCTTTTTTCGGATTTTTTGTCCTTTTTGTCTTTATCGTCCTTTTTTTCTTTATCAACGGCTTTTTTTATTTTATCAAATTGTGCGTACTGTGTGCCTGGGTTCACAATACTTAACGCAAAAAAAATAGTGAAAACCATCGCAATGATTTTCGCCGATTTAATTAGTTTTCCCATAGATCATTCCTTAAATTTTCAGTGATGATGCCGATATGACTCTTATGGCTCACAATACCGGATAATTGAAAATCGTTTTGCCATTATCACCTGAGGTAATATTAACTTTACCTTTCATTTCATCACATTATCGCAATTAATGAGTTCGTTATCTCCCATGCCCCATGAATTGAGTTTTCCGTACGCGGATCCGTTCCAGTCCTGTTTGTAGGACATATAAAATATTTTACAATCACCGTCGGTGGTTTTCACGGCAACCGCGCACCAGACATACCGGTGCTCAATGACGCCGGTAATGGCGTTTCGCTGTATCGACCAGTCTTTGCTGGTCACTACCGCGCGAAGGGCTTTGTAACGTTCGTTGGTCCAGTCACTTTTTATAATTTGTTCGAATGAAGCGTTCTGCATTCCTGCGGCGGGCATGCGGATTTTGTCGAGCGCTTTCTGCGATAATTTCTTCGCGTTACCCTGCAGGGTTTCCATTCCCTCGCTCGCGTCGAGATTGAACTCACCGGTTGCCAGCAGATTAATGAATTCCTTATCCCAGAATTCAACTTTAATCACATGAGGCCGCGGTGATATTTCTGATAACGCTTTCGAATATTCGACGCATCCGTATTGTGTGGAAGTCGCAGCGTCGGGAATGATTTCAAAATCAAGCCATGTTTGTTTTTTTGCCTGATCGGACGCGGTAAAACGACGATACATTTTTTCATTATCATCAACGTAAATCCTTACGGCACATTCCCAATTGTATGCAAGCGACTCGATGGGACCTTTCAGGTAGGCCATGCCGTAAATGTAATCGTTACCTGTAAAATCCTTGGCAAAAGCGGCTGTATTTTCGGCCTTGATGGCAATCGGCGATTTGGAGAATACGATTTTGCCGACATTCTGTTTATGCAGCGCGCTTGTGAAAATGGAACCGCCCATGTCTTTCTCGACCGACGCCACAACCGCCTGAGCGTCCTTCAGAAGTTTTTGTGCTTTCGCATGGTCCGGAATCACCAGCAGAATCGCCTGAGCGGTCAGCACTCCGGCTTCTCCGGCGTCCAGAGCGTTATTCAGGTTGTTCTTTCCCTTGGACTTCTGCGCATACGCTTCCTCGATCGCCTGGTTGATTTCATTCAGCAAGAAGGTACTGACGTATTCCTCGAATTTCCGGTAATTCTTCGTCATCGAAGTGTATCCGCCGTACTCCTCATTCGCTTTCGCTTTCAGATCCGCATCTTTGGAAAGAACGTCATCCAGCTGTTTTTTGTAATTCAGGTAATCCGTTTTAACGCATTCGTCGTAGAGTTTTTGGGCCTCTTCTTTTTTCTTGTACTGGCCGACCCAGCCGGTTCCGGTCACATTCGAAAATAAAAATGTCGCCTGATCCAATAATTTTTCAGCGTTTTCTCTGGAATTCGATTCCTTGATTTTTTCAGCGACTTGCTTTTCATAATCCGCTAACTTACCGGTAATGGAAGTGACATCCACATCCGGACATGATGACTGGGCTTTCTTTAGTGCATCTTTGGTTTTCTCAATATACTCGTCGGCCTTAAATGGATTATTATAGCTGGTCAGATTTTGTTCGACCCAATACAGATAGCCCTTTGCCTGTTTCGCGTCATCGCAGTCGTCAATGGATTTCCCTTTAACATCCTGGGATCCTCCGGAAGTTTTGGAAGTGCCGCCGGAAGATGCCGCGCCCGATTGATCTTCCTTTTCGGTTTTCTTGCCCTTGTCCGTTTTCTTATCGGATTTCTTGTCCTTTTTGTCTTTATCGTCTTTTTTATCTTTGTCTACCGCTTTTTTGATCTTGTCAAACTGCGACCAGGCGTCGTTCTTTGCCGGTTGAATCAGGAACGTCAATAATAGTAAAAACAGAAAACCCACATAAACATTTACTTTACCGCTTGCCATCACACACCTCCGTGTTTGAATAAATGAATGTTTCGCCGTCTGACGGACTTCTGAAAACGCCAGTCAGTTTCTGCAATTATTATCAGTCAGGAATCAGAATAGACTGTAATGAAACAGCGCTCGTCAATAATCGACCGCCATTTTTCAAACGGACCGAAACTGTTTTATTTTTCTCATCCAGTGACTGAATTTTCACTTTTTTAAATATTCTTCCTTCATGGATCAGCACAATACTGCCTTCGGATAATTCTTTCCATTGTGCCGCATGGAATTTTTGAATCACCGAACGGACGGTTCTTCGTTTCCCGATTTCAGCCGGGTCGGAATGATTGATCCATTCCACTTCGTCACCCTTATCGGCTTTTCCTATAAAGCGCGCGCGGGCATATTCTGAATTGTCGGTATCACAATCAACGATGCAGGCGAGAACTTCACCGGAATTAATCATTGTCGCGGAGTTTTTGCTTTCACCGCCGCATCCGGTTGAAGTCGCGCATGATTTTTTACAGCCTTGTGCCGAAACAGAATAGTTAATGGTCCCCAGCAGAAAAAACAAGCAAAATAAAACCTTCACTTTATACTCCTGTAAATTGGCTATTGTTTATAATTTGAAAGAAATTCCCCAAGCCGTTTCAGCGCTTCACTCAGGTCATTCACATTCGGCAGCGCGACAACCCGGAAATGATCGTGATGCGGCCAGTTGAATCCGCGGCCGTTGACAAAAAGGATTTTTTCTTCGTTCAGCAGATCGTAAAATAATTTCTGGTCGTCGTGGATGTTGAACTTTTTCTGATCGAGTTTCGGAAAGAGGTAAAACGCGCCTTTCGGTTTCACGCAGCTGACGCCGGGTATTTCGTTAAGCAGCTTATGCGCAAGGAAAGTTTGCTCATATAATCGTCCTCCGGGCTGAATGAGATAATCGATATTCGGGCATTTTTCCAGAGCGGCGGGAATCACGTACTGCGCCTGCACATTGCTGCAGAGACGCATGGACGCCAGCAGGTTCATGCCTTCGTAAAATCCTTTCGCGTGCTCACGGTCGCCGCTGATCATCATCCATCCCACACGGAACCCGCAGATCAGATGCGACTTGGAAAGTCCGTTGTATGTCACCATCAGGATATCATTCGCCAGCGATGCCGTCGGGGTATGCTTCAGGCCGTGATAGATGATCCGCTCGTACACTTCATCGGAAAGAACTGCGAGATCGTGTTCCCTGGCAAGACCGATGATGTGCTCAAGGATGTCTTGATGATAAACCGCTCCGGTGGGATTGTTCGGATTGATCACGACAATCGCTTTGGTATGCGGTGTGATTTTCTTTTCAATGTCATTCAGGTCCGGATTCCATTCGTTTTCCTCGTCGCACAAATAATGCACGGCTTTCCCTCCGGAGAAATTCACCGCTGCCGTCCACAGCGGGTAATCCGGCGTGGGTACGAGCACTTCATCGCCGGGATTGAGAAGCGCTTGTAATGTCATGATAATGAGTTCGCTGACGCCGTTGCCGATAAAAACATCGTCCGGTCCGATATCGGGAATGCCTTTGTGATTGGCGTCTTTCATGATCGCATGCCGGGCTTCAATAATCCCTTTGGAATCGCTGTATCCCTCGGCCTTCTGGAGATTGGCGACCATGTCCTGAATAATCGCGTCCGGCGTTAAAAAGCCGAAAGGGCCGGGATTGCCGATATTTAACTTGATAACTTTATGCCCTTCCGCCTCCAGCTGTTTCGCCCGATCCTGGAGAGGTCCGCGGATTTCATACCGGACAGAATGAAGTTTTTTGGTTTTTTCATGTTTTCGTTTCATGATAGGATACTCCGTATATTATATAATTATTTCAAATCCTGTATAAAAGGAGTGATGTTTAAAACCATCAAGAATCTAAAATAAACCATTCACAAAATCAATGAGAGAAAAATTGACATCCGGTACCTTCAAAACAGAATGATGATTTGATTATCTCTACCGTTTTGACATGATTTTATTGTTTGAAAAAAAATTAAAAATTGTTAGGTTTACCCATGAATCAAAATCAATCGAGTCCGAAAATCATTCTCTTCGTCACAACGCTTTCGGCGTTTCTCATTCCCTTTATGGGATCATCGATAAATATCGCACTGCCAACGATCGGTAAGGAATTCTCCCTTACCGCCATTACACTAAGCTGGGTCGCGACGTCGTACCTTCTGTCCGCTGCGATCTTTCTGCTGCCGCTTGGTAAACTGAGCGATATTGCCGGCCGCAGATCCATATTTCTGGGCGGCATTCTGATATATACGGTGAGTTCACTGCTTTCGGGATTAAGTCAGGATGTCGCGATGCTGATCGGATGCCGTGTTCTGCAGGGATTCGGGGGATCCATGCTGTTCGCGACCGGAATGGCCATCGTGATCTCAAGCTTTCCGCCGGAGAAACGCGGTAAAGTCCTCGGAATTAATGTCGCGGCGGTATATTTCGGATTATCGGCCGGTCCTTTTATCGGCGGGCTGATTACAGAATTTATCGGCTGGCGGAGTATTTTTTATCTGAACGGAGTCTTAGGAATCATTTCGCTTTGGCTGGGATGGAGCAAATTAAATCATGACTCCCGCCCGTCCGAACATGCGCCCTTTGATATCACCGGAACCTCCGTGTATTCTTTATCATTCATCATCTTCATGTACGGAGCGTCTCATCTGACCGAAACCGCCGGCATGATCATGCTCCCTGCGGGTGTCGCCGGACTTATCCTGTTTTTCTTTATCGAAATGAAAACCCGGCATCCCCTGCTGAATATTTCGGCATTCAAGACCAATTCCGTATTTATTTTCTCTAATGCCGCGGCATTGATCAATTACAGCGCCACATTCGCGATCGGATTTCTGCTAAGCCTGTACCTGCAATACATGAAAGACCTGAGCCCGCAGTATGCGGGTTACATTCTGGTGTCTCAGCCTTTGATAATGGCCTTGCTGTCCCCTGTTGCCGGGAAATTATCTGACCGCATCGAACCGAGGATTGTCGCATCCGCCGGAATGCTGTTGACGATTGTCGGACTGATTGTCTTTGTTTTTCTCGATGCTGATACTTCATTATGGATGATTATTACCAACCTGGTTTTGTTTGGCACCGGTTTCGCCTTATTTTCCTCGCCAAACACCAATGCGATCATGAGTTCTGTCGACCGTTCATTGTACGGAGTGGCATCGGCCATCGTCGGCACCATGAGACTAACGGGACAGGTCGTCAGCATGGCGATTGTCACGCTCATCTTTTCTTATCATATCGGATATGCCAAACCATCGGCTGAAAATCTTCCTCAGTTCATGTTGAGTTTCAGACACATATTTATAGTTTTTGTCATTTTGTGTGTTGCCGGATTGTGGGCTTCGATGGTGAGAGGCAACCTAAGAAAAAAAACGGATAATGAAATGCCTTCTGAACAGAATTTTTCCGCCAAACTTTGAATGCGATGTTTATTAAAATCCTTATGATCTTAGTCATCTTGTTTTTTTGTATCATCGGAATCTTTCAGCTTCACAGGAGAAAAAACGAACACAGGACCGGATCATTTGGTAATGCTCTTCTGTCTTTTCATGAAACGATTGAGCCGTCCATGAAGAGTCGCAAGGAAATCGTACGTGAAATTGATAATGAAGATGATACCGGAAAAATGAAGGATTGATATTTCCGGATATTGATTGCTGGCAACGGTTTTTATCTGAAGAGCGCTCTCACGCCTTCGAAAAGCGGTAGCCTCAAGCATGTACTGTAAATTTCAGTCCTCCTGATTGGATTACCTGAAACGTCCGATCATCAGTGTCGATATACATTAAATATTAAGGATATTTAAAAGGTCCGGAATTTACAGGTACACACTTTTTGTTATGCTTTGCTCTGCGCTGAAGCAACGGCGACATTCTGATGAACTATTTTCGCGATCAGGTCCGTGGTGAAAATGGATTGCATACAGACATAGATTCTGGAATCTTTTGCCATAAGGTTTTTCAGCGTCTGCTTGTCCCATTCGACGCAGCGTACATTTTTGGTTACCTGTACCGTTGCGGACGCGGGCCGGTCGGTTAAAAATCCCATTTCGCCGACGAATGTGTTTTCTTTCACCGCGCTGACCGTTTTCCCGCCGACCACGATCGACGCGGACCCGCGGGTAATAAGCGTCAACCGGGTCACATCCTGATTTTCCCCGATGAGAATATGATTCTCCGGGTACTCTTTCCATGCGGCGAGTTTGATCACTTTCCAGAATTCATGATCGGTGAAATTGCTGAAAAGCGTGCTGTAGAGGCTAGACTCCTCTTCGTTAAAGCTGATTTTTCGGCGTTCCATGGCCAGACTGCGTACCTGCCAGGTATTTACGACGGTATAAAGACTGCACCAGAATATATTCGTCCATAACGGCCGTTCAGCGACCATGAAGCTGTACACGACCTCGATCACGCTGCCGACCGCGATCCAGGCGCGAAGCCACATGATATCCTTGACTAAGTACCCCAGTACATACAGTACGTTCGCCAGATTGCCGAGCAATTCTATCAGTATTCTCATAACCGCACCCCAAATAATAACCGGAATAAAAAAGAAATGCTGACAAGCCCGTTTGCGCCGAACCTGTCAGCATTGATGTTGAATCAATTGAAATATCAGAATCCGTACGTGAAATTAAGCCCGCCCCAGAGGACTAATTTTTTCTTATCCGCGTTGAGATCTTCGATCGGTTTCACGACATTCAGATAGGGGGTTAAGCTCCATGCGCCGGAAGCGTACGTCGCGGGAAGCGAAAAGCCCACAAAGGAAAATTTCTTGTCGATGGCATATTGATCAGTCCATGCGGAATTCAATGCCGGAGATACGCTCCACTGCTCATTGATAATGTATGAATACGCGGCGCCGAATTCGAGGTAATTGGCGGCAATCCCATCGGATTCGCCCTTGTCCAGCCCGCGGTAGTAGGACAGATAAGGAACAATCGACATTTTTTCATTGGCCATCGCGACATAATATAAAGCCGCGTTCACTTCGATGTCGTTTTTATTCGTTTTCCCGCCCGATGCCCAGTCCGAAAGATAATTATAATTAATCAGCGATACGGAACCGGTCAATTTTTCCGCTATAAGTTCTCTTTCATACGTGAGCGTAAAATCCACCTCGTCCAGCCCGGTTTTTTCATCTCCCTTGGCTTTATCAGTCCCGATTCCGATCCAAGACCAGGCATTTAAAGATAATCCTTTGATGAAGGCCGGAGAGTATGTGACCGACGGCTGAATAGTGGGTTTTTTATGATTCAGATCAAACCCTCTCCATAAATACCTGCTGGTCACATCGATCGAGGCCTCAATACCGACGCCGCCTTCTTCTTCAGATTCCTGCGCCCAAATAACATTTGAACCCGATAATAATAACAGGCTCAGCATGATCCACATTGCTTTTTTCATGACACTTCTCTCTGTTTCTGGTAAATGGGTTAATTAGTTTATAATAAATATGACAATCACCTGTAATGTAAATATGATTATGCGCTCTGCAATTCCTTTATGGGATTCAGTTTCAGGCTTATTCCCGGTTGGAGCCGGTACAGCGACAGGATATCCAGGTATTCGGCGTGATCAATAAGCTTAAATCCCTTTTCAAAAAACCGGGTAAATTCCTCATTGGTCGGAAATGTAAAATACTGCTGTTTCGATTTATCCTGGGGTACGGCGGTTATCGCTTTATGGTTCTTCAGGGTTTTCAGCGCTTTCATGAACATGCCGATCCCGAGTCCGTAAAGTTGTATACTGAGCCATAGCGAGGAGCGCGAATAATCAATATCCATATAACGGATATCGATGACCGGCCCTTTGTCGATGCCTTCATCGATCACATGGAGCGTGCAGGCGGCTTTTTTCTCTCCGGCATCCATCGCGCGGAATTCGGTAAAAACGCCCTGATACCTTGGCAGTTCTCCGGGATGAATATTGAAGACACCCAATCGAGGAATTTCCAGAATGGGTTTCTTAAGAATAAAATCGAATCCCGCGGATAGGATCAAATCCGGCCCGATATTTTTCAGGTGCGCGATGCCCTCTGCGCTGTTGATATCAGCGAAAAGATTCAGCGGAATATCGTACCGGCGCGCGATCTGCCTGAAAGTCATCAGTTTTTCACTTTCGGCCGGCTCCTGTGCCTGAGCTTCAAGCAACGGGAAAATTTGCCCGATCAGAAGGTCGCGCTCATAAAACAATAAATGCGAAGAGGCCCGTACACGGCGTTCGGTCGGGGTCACCCGGTCGGACAATATGATGAACGTTTCATATCCTTTTAACTCACGGATCAAGCGGTTCAGCGTAATATTACCAACAAGGTCGCGTTTCACGCAAATGACTATTTTCATATAAAAACGTGTTTAGGATGTAGTGTTCTGAATGAGCAAAAGACCTCCGTCTGTTCGTCCGGTTAAAATCCGGTGAAGATCCGACGCAAGATCCTGAAGCGGGAGATGGGACAATTGCCTCATATAGCTTGAAATGGTATGAAATGACGCATCGTCCACCGTGTGAACAGCCAAAGGCGTCTGCTCGGTCAATACCGGATTTTCAACGGTGATCCTCCCGTTCGCTGCGGAGCATTTGTGAATGACACCGGAACCCGATTGGAGTTTCACAACGTGAAGTTCCTCAGGTTCAAAAAGCTCCAGTGCCAGACGTACGGCCTCAGGCAGGTCCGTTTTCGCAAGCAATGGTTTCAGAAACGAAAGGAGCGCCGCTTTCTGCCTGACCGCCTGCAGCGGTTCACCGGGTTTGACCGATCCAAGCAGCATATAAAAAGTGTCCCCGCTCTCGAGGCTATCGACGAATTCATGATAAGAGTGTGCCGAAAAAACACATCCCGCCGTCCACCACCCGCCGAATTTTTTACCGAATGATCGGGGAACGGTCTCGTCGTAAGTCTTCGCGAGATCGGACTCTTTCTTGAAATGCTCCTCTTCCAGCAGCGACCGCTTGGTTTTATGCAGGACGTCTTTCATAACGCTGCTCATGGTGTTGAACGTGTTGCTAAGGTCTTTCAGTTCCCGGGGTGACCGAATATTCACTTCAAACTCATATTGTCCGGCTCCGACCACACGGGAAGCGTGTGTCAGCTGCGTGATGCGTCTTGTCAGGTATCGCGACAGCAGAACCGCTGTGATCAGCCCGATCAGGATGATTCCCGCCGCGATAAGGTAAGTTTCGCGGGTGACAGCCTCCAGGCTCGCGAGATACCCGGCGGCATCAATTTCGGCAGCCAGAATTCCAGTGATTTCGTTTTTGCTGTTTTTGATGGGAGCAAACGCCGCCATCACATGCCGTGCGGAATCCGTACGGATGATATCGGATATATAAATTTCTTTCACCGTATCGGCGGAAATCGCGTTTTGCATCTCCTTCACATAAGGAAGATGCCATAACGGAACGGTCGTATCAGCCGTGGTAAAGGTGACAGTGCTGCCTTCAGCCGTCAGGCCGTATAAACGGTCGGCCTGCTTCCACTTCATGATACGATTCACAGCAACCGTGAACTCCAGTCCCGGCCGTGTCCGGATCCCTTTGCTGCGCCAGTCAGGATAAGCGTCCCCGTCGATGAATTCGGCTGTCGTCGTGGCAATGGAGGATACGCATTCCCTCATTCCCCATAAAAGTTCCTGCTTTTGGGACGTAAAGGAAAGAGCGCCGGTAATGGCGGCCAAAACGATAAAAATGGGAACGATGGTCAGCAGATTCTGGGTTCTGATTTTCATGGCGTATTCCTGTAAATTATATAATCCATGACGGATCGCCGTTGATTAATTCCAGATACCGTAATAATAAATTCGGGCATTCGTTGATGATGGTAAAAAACTGGCCTTTGCTGATCACAAGGCAGCGCGCACCCTTATCCTGTGAGGCCTTCAGGGGGCCTGTGACCCGGCTGAACAAAAGCGATGCCATGCCAATCACCGGCGGAAGGGAACGGCCTCCGGAATGAAACACCCCGCCTTCCACCGTAATATAGAGATTCTTGAGGGGGTTCTCACCGCCTGTCAGCAATCGCCCGGCCGTATAATGACGTTCACGGACAATCTCCGCAATCAGTATGATTTCCGAATCCTTAAGTTTATCGAACGGCGGGGAAGACTTTAACGCGAATATTTTTTCTGTAATGGTCATGGCGAATGTTTGGTTAAATCATGGACGATTAGAAATTCTTTATAATGATCAAAGCAGTTTCCCTGCACCCTGGCGTTTTGACAACAGCGCCCTGCAGGATTCCTGCCAGTTGGTTCACATCACAATCCGGTTCCGATAAACATCTTGCAAGAAGTTCTTCAGCCGATCCATCCCAGTTGACGGATTCAGAAGACATCACGAGAACCGCCTGTGCGGGAAGGGACGATCCGAGATAATCCGGCAGATTGGCCGGGATCATGCGTCCGTCCTTTTGCAGAAGCCAGGCTGGGGTTTGTCCGCCGGATTCCCCGTGAAGGACGTGCGTTTCCCGGTTATACAAAACCGTTGTATGGATCCATTCATTCCGGAGCATCCGGCAAAGCGGCCACACGGTGTCCGCATTTCCATCGTAATGCCTGATGATGGTGCCGGCGGCCATCGCTATTTCCGACCGGATCTTAACGGCCTCCAGAGGATCCTGCGGTGCCGAGGACAGCCACCCGAAAAATATTTTATCATGATTCACGCATCCGCCGGCGTCGGGTGAAAGTACATCATTTCCGGGATAGAAAATGACGGTATCCGTGGAATCCGAGGATTTGACGGCTTCAGCTATCGCACGGACCAGCTCATTCTTTCTTCTCTGCGCGGCCAGATCGTAATTGGTTTTCCGGATGGTCTTCAGCGTATGATCGAGCGTCTGGCTCATATGGTTGAACGTTCCGGACAATTCCCCGAGTTCCCTTGGCTCCTGCACCGGGATGGTCTGGTCGTACTGTCCGGCGGCAACCCGGAGAGCGGCTTCTTTCAGCTGTGCGATCGGACGGGTCAGCCGGCGCGCTATAAATACCGAAACCGCGATACTCAGGAAAAATGCTATTAAACCGATGATAATCACCTGGATTAATGCCTCGCGGGTTTTATAATTGATAATGGATATATTAATATCCACGCCGGTAATCGCCTTGCTTTCGTTGTTCCGGTTATAGATCGGCGCAATCCCTGTTTTGATCAGCCCCCACTGATCCCAGAATTTGATATCGGAAAGATTGATGACGTCCTTGAGCAAAACATCGCGGGTTTTCGGTTCGGTGGGATTGGCGTCGACAAAACCGATCGGGCTGTAATCCGAACTGTCCGGATGCGTGGCGTCCAATACATACGCGATCTTTGTCACGTGTTTAAAATCGATTTTATCCTCCGATGAAAAACGGTTTACCGGATAGGTGCTGTCCAGCAGTACGTTCGTATACAGGTAAGTGATATCTTTTTTGTCTTTAATGCGCTGCATGGGGCGGACGTATTTGAGATAAGGTTCATCATGGGCGTTCCGGTAGCCCTGGACAAAATCAGAAAAGCTCACTTCCGCGCTGGAATCATTGATCCGGATTAACCGGTCGGTCGCCCCGTATAATCGGCCTGCGGAAGGAATCCACGCCAGTGCGTAATTGGGAAACACGATCGTTTCCGCATTTTCGCTGTCTTCGGACTCTTCTTCGCCGGCTTCCTCTTCCTCTCCGGCAGGATTTTTGTCCGCTGCGGAGGTATCGGGCTCCTGTTTCAGTGTCCCGATGAATTCATACCGGAAGGGCTGGGGCTGAATCCGTACAAGACGGTTATCTGTAACTGTTGTCCCCAGCATCATGCTGGCTGATCGGTTCCATGTCAATCCATTGACAACAACCGAATCCAGTGTACCGGTTACGCGGCCTTTGCCCGAAACCGGGTCAAGAATATAGAGGTTTGCGCCCGAGGCATACAGGACTTTTTTATCGCTGTCATAGGCGAGTCCGAAACAGGGATAACCGACAGGACCCACCGTTTTTGTTTCGGCGTTGGCCGGATTGATGGATAGGAACCGGAAACCCGAAGTGTCAATGCTGTACAGCATTTTCTTTGCCGGATCAAAAGCCAGACCGCACAAATTGAGGTTGCCGGTCTGACCGATTTCAACCGCGCTACCGTCTTCCTCGGATATGCGGGACAGGTATCCGAACCGGTCGACCCCGAAAAGGACCTGGCCGGATTCATCCCATGCGAGGCCGGTCACGGTTTTAGCCTCAAGCAGTTTGTTATGCTCATCGGCATCGATAAATGCGGCCGTCGTGGTGCTGAGGGCGAACAATTCCTGGTCAAAACCCTGCAAAATGATCGCGTAGAGCTGCGAATACGTGCGAAACCCGATGACCGACGTAATCAGCAGCAGGAGCGCGGCTAAGGTGGCTAGAATGATCGCCTGAATCGTTACATTAAAATTCTTTAACATAATCCGTTCACTTTATCATAGGGTAAGGAATGCAAACGAGAGTTGAGAAGGGTGACGGCAATCCGCGGAAATATATTCGCGCTTTCGGTAAGGTCGTTTCTTGATATCCGGAGGGCTGTCGCTGAATCCGTTCGTGCCGATGAACGGTAAACCGCGTATCCGTGGACCGCTTCCATGCCCGCCGTTGCTCCGGCCGTAACCGCCTGAGTTTCACCTTCCGCGGTAACGGAAATCTGTCCGCTGATCAGCGCATACAAAAAATCCGCGGGGTCGCCTTCCTTATACAGCGTCACGGCTGAAGACATGACCGTCAGGGATGCAATGCCGGATAGATATCTCAGTTCCTGAATATTCAGCCTGGAAAAAGGTTCCGTTCTGGAAAGATGATACATCCGGTCAATGATGGTCATTTCTTTTTCGTCTCCGGTTTCGGTGAGCAAATGTTGAATGACTTGCTGGAAATCGGAACGGTTCGTTCTTGAGTGCTTTTCCCTGAGCGTCATGCGGGCCCGGCCCTGGTCCTGCACCCATAACAGCTGTGCGGCCGCGGCGGCGGTCAGCGAAGAACTCTGGTTCAGCGCTTCGTCTATGATCTGGCCGGCTGTCGGAACGGGCCACCGGTAACGGGTCTGGTAATACTGGATTTTTTCCTGAATTCCGTAATCGCGCATCAAGGGCGCCAAAGCGAGGAAAAGATGGCGATCAATTCCCTGCTCCACTGTCTCAATCGCATTTCCCTTGTCTTTCAGGTTCGAGGAATGAAGCGACGCGATGAGCAGGTCATAATCCGGAATGCGGCCTGTAAGGGCCAGCAATTCCAGTATGAAATCTAGGATCGTTTCGGGCAGGTCATGATAGACTTTCATCAGGACCCCGTAACCGCTGGATTCCGCGGGATGCTGCGACAAAACGGAATAATACTGAACGCACCGGTATGCCCGTTCAATTTCCAGCTGGATCAGGTCCGGCACCAGCTGCTCCATCTGCGGGTACGCAATCCGGGTCAGCGTGCGGGCGGCGATCGACCGCCCCTTGTATGGATACTGGTTGCTGCGGATCACCGAGATCAGTGTGGGAACCGATTTCAGGCCGAAGGACGTGATCACTTGTTCGGCGTACCTCCGCTCAAACGGCGTGAAAGTGTGGCTCATCGTCAGCAGAGCAGGAACGGCCTGGGAATCGCTGATTTTCCTCAGAGCGTTCATTCCTTCAATCCGTTCTTCCGCGTTTCCGTTATGAATGGTGCTCAGCAGTGACGGGAGCAGCCGTGAAGAGTTCTGATTAATCAGCTCGTTGATCGCTTCCAGCGCGGCATGTCGGATCTCTCCGGATTTGTGATGAAGATAGGGAACAATAAAGTGCGCCAGCCGTTCCATCTCCGAATGGCCGATCGTGCGTATCGCCGCGATGACCTCCTGCGAAGGCCCCTCCAGAAGATCCCTGACAATTTCCAGACCTTCGATACGGTCATCCAGGTGCCAGCTTTTCACCAGGACCGTTGCGCGGACACCAAGATCATCAGCCTGAGTTCTTCCCTTCTGCAGTTTGACCTGCTGGGGCGTGAAGAAGTCGTAACAGGCAAGCGCTTCTTTCAGGGAATAAGAAAGCCGGTGATGATTCGATTCCAGCCACTCCAGGAACATGCGGATGATCTCATTGTTTTCCTCGCGCAGGATTTCGGTCAGTAACGGTTTGAATTGTTCCTGCTCCTGCACCGGTACTGTTTTCAGGAATTCAAGGAGGTTGTGGACGGTGGCCAGCTTGTCGTTTCTCCACAAAATGTGCAGCGCGGTCACGACTCTCGACAAGTCCCGGGTCTGCAGCTGTTCATGAACCACATTCAGGTTCCTGCCCTGCAATCCGCAAATCACGGACTCTTCGGGCTTAGAGAAATCGAACCATTCGCTTTTCAGATTCTGGATCATGGAACGTACATATTCATACCGGAGAAAAATCACCGCAATCAGGTAAAAGAAAGCCACGCCGAGTGAAACATAGGCAATTTCTTCGGGCTTCATGTCGGTCGCCCAGATCAGCAGGAACCATCCCGCAATGGACGTGGCCAACGGTTCGCATAGCCCTTCCAGAATGGTCCGCACCTGCTTCTTGACGGCGGCCGGTATGGCGTTGAACAGAAAATTAAAATTATTGATGTCGATGGAAACGACGATGCCGTGATACGCGAAGAAACCGAACATCGCGGCCACAACACCGTAATCAGCGATGAAATACCCGAACACCAGAACATAAACGATGGGCAGGATCAGCGCCGTATTGCGAACGCCGAAAAACAGCACCAGGCGGTTGAACAGGAAGAAATTCACCAGCAGGTTAAATACGTTAATCACGGCGAACAGCATGCCGAACAGGGACGCCAGCTCCTGTTCGGTGTTATTCATGGAAAAAACGTTGAAATACTGGAACTCGCAAAGGGTCGAGGAAATCAGGACCGAAAGTAAAACGACCGTCATGATCACCACATAACGTGATTTCGTGACGGCTCGTGCGGTGCCTTTCAGCTGCTCTGAAAATCCTGGCGATTCATCCACATCTTCGGTCTCGATTTTCCGCACGTTTTTGCGCAGCGAGAACAGAACGGGCATGGTCAGCAACGACAGCCCCGCCCATACGATGAACAGGTAACTCACGGGAAAGATATCGGCAATTACCGATACCAGTCCTCCGCCCAGAGCCGCACCGCAGGCTCCGCCTCCGCTGAAGATCGCGTAGAGCCGCTTGCCGTCCTGGATGTCGAAATAACTGTCCGTAAAATTCCAGAATAACGTGTACAGCGCGATACTCCACAATACGGTGTACAGTTTGATGATATAAAAAAGCCATGCCGGAGCCGCGCTTGTCGCGGAATCCGCCAGGAACATGAGCAGTCCGAAAAAGACCAGGCCGCCTATCGTCAGTACGATCAGCGTCAGTCTGAATACCGTATCCAGGCTGAAACGGCTGATCAGGTAAGTGTAGACGGGAATGTACAGCAGCATGACTGCCGGAGCGAGGATGTAGATTACCGGAATTTTGTCCACGCCGACCTGCGAAAGGAACATGGCGTCGGCCGTACTGAAACCGATAGCGATGCCCGCCTGCAGAAACGCGAATAAGGACGCAAAACGGAAAACCTTGCCCCCTTCACCCTCACGCAAGCGGAAAACTTTTCTGAAATATTCGACCATGGTGTACGCTTGTTATGGTTAGAAAAAAATGGTTATCCTTTCGTCGTGAGAACAAATGATCCGTTCCAGTCGCCGGCGGGGGGGGTCAGTTTAAACTGCCGGCAGCGTTCAATGTACATGGTGGTAATACGGTCCTCCGGATACATCGCCAGACCGGCTTCCATGCACCGGATCGCCGCGTCCCAGTGCTGCATATAATAGTGCGCCAGACCCTCGTTCATCAGCGGCAGCTGCTTAAGTTTCAATGTGCGAAGCTGTTCATCGTCCCCGTCAAAAACCTCATAGATGCGGATGGGCTTTTCCTTGCCGTACACGCATACGTAATCGATCTCGCGGATAAGAAATCCGTCGCCCTGAAGCTGGTTCTTGGTTTGTTCCGAAATGAGGATACCCACTCCGTAGATTTTTGTCAACGATTCCAGGCGGGATGAGGTATTGACCGGATCGCCGATCACGGTGCTGTCCAGGCGCCTTTCGGAACCGACCGTCCCCAGAATGATGGCACCCGTGTTGATGCCGATACCGATATCGATGGGCCGGTAATTGGCCTTTTTCCGGTCGATATTATACTGGATCAGGGCTTTCCTCATCCCGATCGCCGCCTTTACCGCGTTGTCGGAATGACCCGTGAAGAGCGCCATGATCCCGTCCCCGAGAAACTTATCGATGAATCCGTTATTCTGCTCAATTGGTCCGGTCATACGGGCAAAATAATTATTCAGAAAGTTAAAATCCTCCTGCGGTGTCATGGCCTCCGACAAATGGGTAAAGCCGCGGATGTCCGCAAAAATGACCGACAGCTGAATCAACCGGGCCTGCTTGGGCCGGATATCCGTAAAATCCTTGATTTCCAGGCATTCTAAAAACTGTTTCGGCACAAACTTACCGAAAATCGTCACCTGCTGTTCCAGGTGTCCCAGCAGCAGCTGAAGCTGGTTTTCCATGGAGATAAAAGCAGCGGCGAGATTGCCTACTTCATCGCGGGATTTCTTTGAAATCTGATCCAGCCGGTCCTGCGACACCTTGGAAAGCTTAAATTCATCAACAATGGTTTTTTTGATATGTTCGGTCAGATGAATCAGCGGCTTGGCCATGCGGTCAGCGACGAGGTAGGTTACAAAGAAAAATGCCAGGAATATCACAACGCCTACGGCCAGGGTTTTCAGCAGGGTCTTGTTCAGTTCTGTCTTAATGAAGTCAATGGCGATATCCGCCCCGCAAATGTACACCTTGCCCTTTGGGGTGGTGAACGGAAGCATGATGGAGCGAAAGCGCCCGTATTTATCCTCGATATCATCCACAAACCGGATTTGCTTGTCTTCGAACGTATATTTGAAGGTATCCGTCGCTTCCGCATATAAAGTAAAAAAACGGTCATAGGTTTTACCGGCTAACTCTTCCTCCGTCGCCGATGTAGTGACAAAAAAAACCGAATCTTTGAATTTCATCGCGCTGTAAATGTACAACAAACCAAGCTGCCCGGCAAATTCAGAAAGTTTCTTCACATTCCTGAAATGCTCTTCCTGAGTGACAGAACCCGCATTGAGTATGCGATCATGAAAATCGCTTCCGTATAACTGATTCACTCCGTAGGCCCCGGCATAGAGCTTCTGATTGATGCCTTCCATAAACAGTTCTTCCTGAAGCGTATAGGTATTCACCGTATAGATCGTCGTCAGGATCAGGTTAAGAATAAACAGGATGAGCAGTAATTTCTGTTTGATCTGCAAACGTAAAAACTTCATAAATATATTTATTTGATAAACCGGTTTCCGGGTAAAGTGATTTGAATAACGTAAGTTTAGTGGAAAATAGTCGAATTCTCAAGTGAATTTATTTTTTTTTGAATATTTCCTTCCGGAAATGAAATCCTGTTCTGATTTTTTTTCTTGAACGAATACGAATCCTTTTAATAAAATCATGCTTGATCCGAAAAAAATGCAACTGGATGGAAGATTCCGTCATCGGTCTGGTACGGGCAAATAGGTTCAACAAATCCGATTTCACCTGACCCTTATGACGCTGTTTCACAAAGCGGCTGCCGGAAAACAACGCACGGCCGGAGAATGAACGGAGTTATCAGTACCGCATCACTTAAACCGGGTCGGCCTTGCGATCTTCATGGCTATAATTAAGTGACCACGCCGGTTGCGGGAAAGAACCATATAAATGATATGAAAAAATGGAATTCAGTGTAATTTAACCCACTCAATATAATGATATTGAAAGTGGCATTAAATCAAATCCCCGATCGATCCGAAATCCGGATCAAACAGGCGTTTGTAGGTTCGTATTGCGAAAACATCGGTCATGCCGGAAATATAATCGCAAATCAGGCGGGCGCGCTTCTTCATATCCGATTCACGCAAAATCATCTGTTCGGTATCATACGGCAGCAATGACATCCGAGGCGGCTGATCCGTCATGTAATGCTCCCGAAACGCGGCGTACATTTTTTTCAGCATCTGCTCAGCCTTGAACTCAAGCTGATAGATCTGCGGTGACCGGAACACTAATTCTCTCGATAAACGGCTGTAAAGTTTTGCCTCAAGCTGGGCAGCGGGATCGATTTTCAGACTATACGCATAACGGCGGGTGCGGTCACTCATGAAGTTTTGTACCGGTTCAATCGAACAGGCGTTGATCATGTCGCCGATCTTCATGGAAAACCGCTTTTGCAGGGTTTTTGCCTGAATGATATCAAGAATTTTACTGATCCATCCTGATTCTTCCCTGTTTAACCCAGCCCCCGACGCCCACTTTTCGATTTTCTGGAGAGTGATCAATCCGGAAGCGACTCCGTCAACAACATCGTTGATGGAAAACGCCGTATCATCCGCCCAGTCCATGATCTGGCATTCGATACTTCTGAACGAATTGAGAGCATCCGCCGAATCCAGTTCCCCGGGCAGGCCGGGCTGATCAAACACAAACCGGATAACGGGTTTCTGTTCATCGTATAAAAAATGATTTTTAGGAATCCCGCCTCCGGAGCAACAATGGCCATACAAGGTTTTATACTTCAGCACTCCGTCAGCAAAAGCACGGGTGGGATTCATCCCGGTACGCCCGGCGGATGAAGAATAAATTGTATCGGTCAGTATCCGCAGGGTTTGCGCGTTGCCCTCAAATCCGCCGAAATCCTTCATCAGCTGATGGAGGGAACTTTCACCCGCATGCCCGAACGGAGGATGGCCGATATCGTGCGACAAACAGACCGCTTCCACAAGATCGGCGTCGATGTGATAATCTTTATTCAGGTACGGACTGGTTTTCAGGAGATGATAACAGATCGACCGGCCGATCTGCGAAACTTCGATGGAATGGGTAAGCCTCGTCCGGTAAAAATCATACTCCCCGGAAAAAAACACCTGCGTTTTGGCCTGCAAACGCCTGAATGATGATGAATAGATAATCCGGTCTCGGTCCTGCTGGAAAGGCGTCCGGTGATGAAGCTGACGGACCTTTTCAGAGTTAAACAGCGTCTGATCAAAATCATTATAGAACGTATTGTCGCCGGTCATAAAATTATACGAGTGAATTTTTACATATCATTTGTTGTCAGGATCAATGGCGTCATCATGGCTGGAGTTCAGTTCGAGCTGCTGTATTGGTTTCAGGTTTTGCCCGATGATACCCTGGAGAGAACCGTACAGCTGGGTCGTATTCATGACGACACGTTCGACCTGTTTTTCGCGTTTTGCCCAGATTTTGTACATCGCGGCTTTTTCGGAGTCGAGGTCTTTTTTCATCTGTATGAACGATTCGACGATCGCTTCCATCTTCTGCCTGAATTCGGGCCCGGAAAGATAATTGTACATGATTTCCATTTTCCCGTTCATGTTTTCTTTAGAGGAATGAGCGTGGGCAACTTCGATCATTCCCGCGCGCAGGGCCATGGCAAGACCTTCCGCAGACGCGGCATCGCAAACCCAGATATTGTCGATATTGCCGATCCGGATAATGCCTTTGGGCAGCACCGTCGACACTATCACGCCGAGGTTCGCTTTGGCTCCGAGTTTATCCTCCTTCAGTTTTACGATCCATTCCTTCGACCAGTCCTTCGCGCGCTTCGCTTCCCACAGGATGACGCCGCAGGGCTGACGGAAATCGTTAGTGATCCGCTGAATGATATCCCCGCCGCGCGCCCCTTTTTTCACAGGCTCGATTTCGTCGCCGGGAAATAATCGCCGTAACTGCTCTTCCAGTTCGAGCTCAAGCACTTCGCCCTGTAATTGCTGGGATCCGATTTCCGCTTTGCGTTTCAGATCCTCAATTTGTTTGTACAAATCCGTAATCGTTTTTTCTTTTTCTGCGTCTTTCAGCCTATATTCCTCGCTGAGTTTCGTCACAAGATCGTTCTGGATTTTTGCCCGTTCGGCGGACAACTGGCGTTCCATTTCGAGCCTGAGTGACCGTTCCTTGTCCTCAATCTCCCTCTGTCGCTTCATGAGATCAAGCTCTTTGTCCTCGCTGATTTTCAGTTTTCTTGATTTTTCGTCCAGCTGATTCCGGATGTCTTTCAGCTGAAACTGGAACTGATCCTCGGTCTGCTTTTTAATCTGATCTTCCAATTGCTGTTTTTGTGCTGCAAACTGCGATTCGATTTTCTTTTTTTCATCCAACCATCGTTGGTTGTATTCCGCTCGCAGGTCTTCCTGAATATTTTTTTTCAGGGCCTCGGTCAGTTCAATCGATGCTCCGCATTTCGGACAATTAAAGGAGGATTCACTCATATGATAAAAACCTTAAGTGACAGAAACGGCTTTATCCTGGTCAAAACTGATCAATTGATACACCAACCCGCCGGAAGGAGTGATCATGACTTCAAACAGGCCTTTGGTAACAAGCTCATCCATGGTTTTTTTTGCGTCATCAGCCGAAACCTGGAGATTGATAATCATTTCCGGAACAGACAGTCGGCCATGATTTTGTTTCGCGAGCTGTACGCTGTGAAACATCATCCACTGGTTTCGGTCAGCCATACGTTGTTTTTTCTTTTTGCGGAATGTCACCCACAACACGATGCAGGCAGCCAACGGTAACCCCGTGCAGCAGAAAAAACCGCCGATCAGGCCGCCGATATTCCCTTTACCCTCATAATCCGGCCTTCCGCCCTGATAATCGCCCTTGAGAATGACGCCAAGAATAATAAAAAACATCGCGGCCGCAAAACAGGCAAGCAGCGTGATTGCCGTATACATCAAGTATATATTGTTTTTCTGCTCAGGAAAAGCGATCGGGTATTGGAATTCCTTGGATTCCGGGCTCGTAGTCATACCTTTTCCGCCTTGGATTTATCTTCGCCGAAACCGTGAACGGCATAAATCATTTCTCCGGATTCAGAAACAAGAATTTCCGCCACACCTTTGATGACGAGTTGATCCAGGTGTTTCTTCGCTTCGGTAAAGCCGATCTGGAATTCCATGGCGACATCCTGGGTTGTCATGCGGCCGTCCCGGGTTGAAGCGTATTTAAGTACAGAGGTTTCGAGCCAGGTTGACATCATTTCCCCGTAGCGCTTTTTCCGTCGCTGAATGCTCACAATGCAAAGTCCCGATAGCCCCAGCGGTATGATTCCGCAGACAAAACCCATGGCCAGAATGATTCCCAGCGAAGTATCTTCCGCTTTTTTTTGGGTACCCGTTGAGTCTTTCAGAATCATTTCTTTCTGCAGGCGATCCGCTTTTCCTCCCTCGTAATTCCCACCGATCAGGTCACCCAGAAATGCGATGAAAAAAAACGACCCGTATATCAGAAGAAATACAGCCGCGACCCAAAGTAATGCTGATGACGGCTTGGCGGGTTTACCGGGATAGGCACCGGACGGGATTGATGATTCTGTCATAATTGAATGATCCTGTTGATTAATGTTTCTTATCGTAAATAATTTCTGATAACCTGATCGGTTTCATAACGGGTCCGGAAAGAAAGGGATCGGGATTCGATTTGAATGATTTCCCTGCTTAACGCGCTGAACATGGAAAAAACCGATACCGCGTCAGATAATCCCGGCCCTCGCTCCTGTCCGTATTTCGTCATGAGAGAAGACAAAACCTGAATGCCCCTGCGGCTTACAATCAGCAATCCGGGTTCATCAGAAGATATTCCGCTTGAAACCATTGCAACCTCTCCGGTTTTTATCTCCTGCAGTGATAATTCATATGATCCGACAAGATGCCGGTAGCTGATTACAGATTCATTCACTTCAAGCATGTGATGCCCGAAAAGGTTAAAAAGAAATATGCTCAGCATAACCGTATCCACAGCCAATATAAGCAAAGCCATAATGATGCGCCTGAATTTCGACGGAAAAGGAGCTTTGAAAACAATCACATTGAAGCCGATGATAACCAGTCCCAGAAAAATCAACTTCCATGAGGATCCGTATTCATTCCACTTCATCGTCATTCCCGGTCCTGACCGAGAAAACGCGGATTCTTGCTTTTGAAGAATGGTATCATTCCTGTTTTGAATCCCCTGAAAAAATCGCGCCGTATCTGTTGTGGAAAAAGGCATTCCGGTAAAAGAAGAAAGGGATTCGGCGTCCCGTATTATGGATGATCTGTCGGCGGAACCGGACAAAAGGAAAAACCCTCCGTTATTCCTGAGTAAGTACAATCCGGTCTCAGCGCTTTTATTATTATTTTCAAATGAGGACTGTGACAGCAATAATCCGTATTTTGGCTGAACAATGAACCCTGACAATTCCCCGAAGGGTATGCGGGTTTCCCGGGCATCATCCCCGTTCTGCTCTTCAATGATCATGGAGGATTGCGATCTGTCAAAGATAATCCGTTCGGGCCCGTCGGACAGCATAAACAGAAAACCTCCCGAAGAAAAAACAAGTCCGAATCCCAGCAGAACATAATGAAGGTTCTGCGGAACAGACGTCAGCGTTTTTAGTCTGGCTAAAATAAATATTCCGATGCCCAGTAGACCGATTATAACAAATACCCACAGAAACAAATCATTGCCGGCGGGCGTCATGACGATCTGTCCGGTGTTCATATCCTTTATCTGAAATCCCTCCATCATCAATCCATAACATCAAAGTCCGAGAAATAATATGGCGCAGCCGCACAACGCGATGGTTCCGCCGGCCAAAACGTGAGTGTACCGTTCAAGCAGTTTAATTTTCAGGAAACTTAATCCATAAATCGCCGTCAAAACCATGATTTGCATCGTCAGGAGGGTCGTAACCGAAAAAACCATTGCGACCAGGATCATTCCAGCGGTGCTTTCCTGAGCGGCGGGATACATCAGTATCGGAATCAGGGGTTCGCAGGGGCCAAAAACAAAAATCGTGAACAACACCCAGGGTGTGATATTCATGCTTCCTTCGACGGTATGCAGATGGGCGTGATGAACATCATGCGCGTGAGTATGAACGTGCGCTTCGCCGCCGTGGTGAACATGGTTATGCGTATGAGCTTTGTTTCGAATGAGTCTGTGAATGCCCCAGATCATATACGCGAGTCCGAACGAAAATAAAAGCCACGCGGCAATATCCCCCCTCACGGATTCAGCGTCCTCAAGGTGAAAAACTGCGATCCCCAAGGCTACACCGGCCAGGCCGAGAACGACCGAACTCAGGACGTGCCCGAGTCCGCTTAAAAAAGTAATCCAGATTGTTTTTATCCTGCTCCATTTTTGGGCCTGACTCATCATGACAAACGGAAGATAGTGGTCCGGACCCAAAACCGTATGGATAAAACCCAGTCCCGCAGCCGTCGCTGTCAGAGCGTATATTTCATCAGACATATTTCCTTGTCCAGTCGGATAAGAATCACATTGCTTTCCGGCAATGATACTTATATTTCATAAATTTTCCAAATGAATTATTCCTGGACAGCGACGCATTGAATAACCGGTGCATTGGATGAGATAGAATGGATATTAAAGTATCGGCAATGATACTTTGTCAAACATATTCATTCTTTATCCGGAAAACAGCCTTAAACGACATCCGGTTTTGGGTCATTGACCGTTCAAATCATGTCACAAATATTTTTACAAATAATTATTGATATTTATCATTCAGTTTATTATATATTGATCTTGAGTTGTTTTGTATTGTTTTTATCATTTTTTCCGATAAGGAGTTATCATGAAAGAAGGAATTCACCCGACGTACCCGATGTCTACGGTGACTTGTTCCTGCGGCAACACGTTCCGGACCCGTTCAACGAGCGGCGATATACGAATCGAGCTCTGCTCTAACTGCCACCCGTTCTATACAGGAACGCAGAAACTGATCGATACGGCAGGACGCGTCGAGAAATACAACAAGAAATTCGCGAAATACAAAGGAACCCAGGATTCCAAAACTTCGCAAGAATAACTGGTCTTGTTTAACAAATAAGGAATGTGACCCTGTCATGTTCCTTTTTTTTATTTTATACCCATGACAAAAGCGCCATGATTGAGCAACTTGAAAAAATGAAAAAACGCTTTGAGGAGATCACGGAATCCATGTATCAGCCGGAAGTCGTGAACAACCAGGAGACGCTGAAAAACCTGAACAAGGAACGCCGTGGACTCGAACCGATCGTTGAAAAATACACGGAATACAGCCACATCCTCCGGAGCATCGACGGCGACAGGGACATCCTTTACAATTCTGACGATCAGGACCTCAGGGCCATGGCCAAGGCTGAACTGGACGATCTCGAACAGAAAAAAAACCTTGTAGAGGAACAATTGAAAGTTCTGCTGATCCCGAAGGATCCTCTGGACGACGGTGATTGTATCATGGAAATCAGGGCGGGCACGGGAGGCGACGAAGCGGGTATTTTCGCCGGCGACTTATTCGGCATGTACCGGCAGTATGTTGAATCGCAGAAATGGAAAATCGAAATCATCGATTTCACCGAAGCCAACATGGGAGGATTCAAGGAAATTGTTTTTGAGGTTCAGGGTTTCGGGGCGTACGGCATGCTGAAATTTGAAAGCGGCGTACACCGCGTCCAAAGGGTCCCCAAAACAGAAACGCAGGGACGGGTTCATACTTCCGCATCGTCGGTGGCCGTTCTGCCTGTCGTTGACGCGGTTGAAAAAGACGATATCGTGATCAGCCCCAATGACCTTCGCATCGACATCTACCGTGCCGGCGGCAAGGGCGGACAGAATGTCAACAAGGTCGAAACGGCTGTCCGCCTCACGCATATCCCGACCGGCATCGTCGTCCAGTGCCAGGAAGAGCGTTCCCAGCTGAAAAACCGGGATAAGGCGATGAAAGTCATGAAATCGAGGTTGTTCGAAAAGCGGAAATCGGAACAGGAATCCAAAATCGCTTCCCAGCGGAAATCCATGGTGGGTTCAGGAGACCGAAGCGAAAAAATCCGCACCTATAATTACCCGCAGAACCGCCTCACTGACCACCGCATCGGTCTCACGCTGTACAATCTGGAATCGGTCATGACAGGTCAGATCGGCGAAATTATCGAAAAACTGCATCTCGCCGAAAATGAAATGCGATTGAAGAACAATTAAACTTTACTTTAATACCCTATGTAACCCTCCGGGGTGCGTATTTTCCAATGCGGCTTTTACGGGATTGCATGTATCCCATGTTTCGCTGAAAAAATGAAATATTGATCATACGGTTTTTAAGCTTGATAATATCAAAATATATCTATACATTTTTTTTTGTTTTAGTTATTACTAGTATTAGTTGAATGAATTGACTGAACTGTTCCGGTAATTTCTTGTTCCTATGAAAAAGAAGCTCTCAAAAAAAGAACTCCAATCCCTGCTTGAGGCGATCATCGCCGCTGGAAATCTCCCCCGTCATGTAGCGATTATCATGGACGGCAACGGCCGCTGGGCAAAAGATAGGGGTTTACCCAGGGTAGCGGGCCATTCCGGCGGCGTGGAATCGGTACGGGAAGTCGTCGAGGGCTGCGGTGAAATCGGAGTGGAAGTCCTGACCCTGTACGCGTTCAGCCAGGAAAACTGGAAACGCCCGGCCTGGGAAGTTTCCGCGCTTATGAAACTGCTGATGCGAACCATCCACAACGAGCTGGAAAACCTGAACAAGAAAAACGTCAGGCTGACCACGATCGGCCATATTGAGCATCTCCCGCAGGAAACCTACAAACAACTTGTCCAGGCGGTGGAATCCACACGTAACAATACCGGTTTTCATCTCAACCTTGCCCTGAGTTACAGCGCCAGAACAGAAATCCTGGATGCCGTGCGGTCCGTAATCGCCGATGTCCAGAAGAAAAAAATATCCCCCGGTGAAATCGACGACCAGGTATTCAACCGGTATTTGTACACGCATGACCTCCCCGAACCGGACCTTCTGATCCGCACCAGCGGTGAATACAGGATCAGCAATTTCCTTCTGTGGCAGATCGCCTATGCCGAACTGTACGTGACGGATACCTACTGGCCCGATTTCAGAAAACAGCACCTGTTTGAGGCGATTATGGACTATCAGAAACGCGAAAGACGATTCGGAAAAGTCAGCGAACAACTGGAACAAAACAAGAAAACCAGCGATGCCGGGAAAATCAGTAAGTAATTTTTTAAAACGATCAGTTTACCTGTTCCCCTATAAACCATATTCATCCTTAGTAAGTAATAAAGGATATTGACCAGGCTACATGAAATTTAAAATCCTCCCGATTTCCTCTCCCCTGTGGTTCCTTATTCTAATGCTTTTCACGATGCACCCGGTCCGCGGACTTCTGTCACAGACGTCCTCTGCAGCCAAGCCCGTGATCGCTTCCATAAAGGTTCAGGGCAACATCAAATCCGACGCTGACCTGATTATCATTGCCAGCGGTCTTTCCGAGGGACAGAAACTCAGCTCGGATGACATTGCGAAAGCCATCCAGAATCTGTGGGAAATGAAAGTATTCAGGAACATTGAAATTGCCGGAATGCAGACGAATGAGGGGCTTGCCCTGACCATCCTCGTGACGGAATACCCCAGGCTGGAATCACTGGAAATCACCGGTTTCGACGACGTCGAGGAAAAAGACATCCGAAGCCAGGTCGGCCTGTTCGTCAACCAGACGGTCAGCCCGCAGCATATCAAGCGCGCCTCGGAACGCATCCGGCGGGTTTACTCATCCAAAGGCTACCTGAATGCGGACGTACAGATCAAATCCTACACGTCCGAAGCCGACAGCGGAAAGCTCATCCTGAAAATCAAAATCGACGAAGGCCAAAAAGTTAAAATCAAATCGATCGCGTTCCATGACAATGACGCTTTTTCCGACAACCAACTTCGGCAGACCTTCAAGGAAACCCATTCCCAGATTTCCTACTTCAAATGGAAACAAAACGGAAGGGGTGCACGAAAACAGGTATTCGTCCTTGAGGATACCCTGCATAAGCCCGCTTATTTCAAATGGCACAAACGCGGGGAGTTTGACGAAAAAAAATACAGGGAAGACCTGGCCAATTTGGTTTCATTCTATAAAACCAACGGATACCGGGATGCCCAGGTTGTCAAGGATACCAATTATTTCGGAAAAAATAATCGTGACCTGTTCGTAGATATCTGGGTGGAAGAAGGCGTCAAATATTACATCGGCGATATCGACTGGAGCGGGAACACACTGTTTTCGAACAAAGAACTCACCGCTGCGCTCGGTTTCGAACGGGGCGATGTATTCAACCAGGAGAAATACGACCGCTCGATGCAGGAAAAAGTGAATGCCCTCTACTATGACCAGGGTTACATTTACGCACAGATCGTGCCGATCGAGAAAGCAATTGCCAAGGACACGCTTGACATCGATTTCATGATCACGGAAGGAAATCCCGTCACCATCGAACGTGTGGATATCAAAAACAATACGAAAACCAAGGAAAAAGTGATCCGCCGCGAAGTAGTTTCTTTTCCGGGTGAAACGTTCAGCCGGGAGGCTCTGATCCGGACCCAGCGGAACCTGATGGTACTGAATTATTTTGAAAATGTTCTACCCGACGTTCAGCCGGTCGGACAGGATAAAGTCAACGTCGTAATCACCGTATCCGAAAAACCGACGGATACCGCGAACATGGCGATCGGGTACAGCGCACAGGACGGTTTTGTAGGTTCCGTTGGCGTTGCTTTCAATAATTTTCTCGGCAACGGACAACAAGTTTCGATGAATGCTCAGCTGGGCGGCCTGGGATACAGGGTGTTTTCAGTCGGGTTCTCGGAACCCTATCTTTTCGGAACGCGGACCTCGTTCGGGTCGTCTTTATATTACTCGTTTGACGGAGACCGTCGCGCACAGTATCTCGGATACAAGAGCCGAAGTTACGGCGGCACGCTGAGTTTCGGCCGGCGCCTGAAGTGGCCTGATGATTTCTTTTCGGTCAACTTTCAGGTCGGGTACGCCAATTCCTCTCTGCGGCCTTACACCAGCGACCTGTATCCCCAGTTTACCTACGGCGTCCAGCAGACCGTCAGTTTAACCCAGATCATACAGCGCGACAGCCGCGACGCGGCCGAATTTCCAAAAAGCGGATCAGTCTATACCTGGACTTCGGACTTGGGCCTCGTAAAATTTGACACCACCGGATATAATAACGTCATCACTCAGTTGCCGAAAAACTACATGCGGTTCTCGTTCCGGGGACAGAATTACATACCTATGCTCTGGACGCTGGTTCTGTATTCGGATTTCATGTTCGGTTATGTGCGTTCATTCGAGAAGTCGTCCAATATATATGACATCCCTCACCTGGAACGTTTTTATATGGGCGGCGGTGCGCTTGACATCGGATCAATCCAGCTCCGTGGGTACGGCAACCGTGCCATCGGTCCGCGCATCGGGTCCTATGCTGCCGGCGGAACCACCATGTTCAAATATTCCGCCGAAGTCCGGCTGCCGGTGATCCCTAACCCGACCATGTACCTTTTGACATTCTTCGAGGCCGGAAATGTTTTCCAGTCCCTCCAGACCTCCGATCCCTTTGACGTTAAACGGTCCTGGGGGTTCGGTTTCCGTCTTTTCATGCCTATGGTCGGCATCATGGGGCTTGATATCGGCTACGGCATCGATAAAACCAATAAACGCATCGGCTACCCGAAGTATCACTTCCAGCTGGGCCAGATGTTTTAAACACCGGGGTTTGTATGAATTATTCTTGGTATCTCATCCTGCTCATCGCGCTGGTCTGTTTCGCACCGGAACCAACTCACGCCCAGAAAACGGGTTATGTGGATTTTCAGTACCTGATCTCCCAGGTTCAGGCCACTCAGGACATACAGGCGGAACTGGAGCGCCTTTCACGTCAATGGACCCAGCAGATCGACAACATGAAAGACACCATCGAAAACCTGGAAAAAGAACTTGAAACCATCAGCATCGCCCTTTCCAAAACCAGCCGGGACATGCTCGTTAAAAACATCGGGGAACGAAAACAGAAACTGACTCTCTTCCAGGAACAAAAATTCTCGCCCGTCAGCGGAGACTTGTATAAAAAACAGCAGGAACTTCTTCAGCCGCTGATCGACAAGATCAAGAAGTCGATCGACAACGTCCGTCTGAAGCAAAAATACGACGTCATATTTGACATCTCCGCGGGCAATCCCGTATCTATCGACCGCAAATATGACCTGACGACAATGGTCATCGAAGAATTCAGTTCGCAGGGATTAACCCTGAAAGGACAATCCGGACAGCAAAAAACCGACCAGTCCACCGGAAAAGAAGAAGGAAAGGAAACCAAAACAGATGATTCTACCGGAAAAGATGACCCGAATAAAGATAAAAAATAAATTTACGTATATCATAAAAAACGAATCAATAGATTAAAAAGGAGTTACACTGTGAAAACAATTCAAATCATGACGAACGCACTTGCCCTGACGGTTCTTTTCTGCCTGACCGCTTTCGCCACCCTGTCTGCTCAGTCCAGAATCGGTTATGTGGATTCCCAGAAAATCCTGGGTTCCCTGAAAGAAACGCAGACCGTTCAGAGCACCCTGCAGGCCGAGCAGGAAAAAATGTATAAAAAGCTTCAGTACATGCAGGATTCCCTGCAGGACGCACAGGAAGATTATGTCAAGAACATCAAGGACAACCTGATGATCAAGGACGGGGCGAAAAAGGCCATAGAAAAAGGGCTCGAGGACCTGGCCTATCAGATCCAGACCTCCCAGCAAAAATTCCAGGAAGACCTCCGCAAGCTGTATGATGACCTGATGCAACCGATCTTCGAAAAGGTCCGTAAAGCCGTAGATAATGTACGCAAAACCGAAGGGATGGATTTTGTGCTTGACGGATCCTCCCAGATCATTCTGGCCGCTGATAACAAGTACGAACTGACCCAGAAAGTGCTTGATGAACTTGTTAAAACAGCCGACCTGAAGGATACGGGTAAAAAGGAAATTAAGGATAAAAAGTAACCCAATCAGCACTCCACAAATGGAAACCCGAATACGGGTTTCCTTTTTTTTTAGGTACGCCATGCATTTCTCATTCTTTCAACTGGCTGAAAAACTGGACCGGCCGTGCTTCGGCGAAGACTTGGCCGTGCGGGATTTTACCACACCGGAAGAGGCCGATGCTCACGACATCATACTTCTGTCCGATAAGAAATACCTGAAAATGCCGGAATCCCTCCGCTCGAAAGCCTGGCTCATCGCAGAACCCTTAATAACTGAAAGCGTGTCTGATTTTCTGCGTCGTTCGGGGATTTCATATATTACGACCCGTGATCCCAAAGCGGACCTGATTACGCTGATGCAATTATTTTTTCCGGCTGAAGATTTTATTCCGTTCCGGCATGAATCGGCAGTGATCGGAAATCACTGCGTCATTGACCCGGATACACGGATTGAGGCTTTCACGGTGATCGAAGATTTCTGTTCGATCGGAAAGGGTACACATATTCATGCGAACTGTGTCATCGGCCGGAATGCGCAAATCGGAAACCACGTGATCATCTATCCGAACGTTACCGTTTACAGCCACAGTGTCATCGGAGACCGTGTGATCATTCATTCCGGAACCGTGATAGGCAGCGACGGATTCGGTTATCATAAACAGGATGGCCGATACCGTAAAATACCCCATGCCGGCAGGGCAGTCATCGGGGATGACGCGGAGATCGGTTCCAATTGCTGCATCGACCGGGGAACGCTGGGGGATACGAAAATCGGGAGCGGATGCAAGCTGGACAACCTCATCCAGATCGCCCACAATGTCGTGATCGGAGAGAACACCGTCATCGCCGCGCAGGCCGGCATTTCGGGAAGCACGATCATCGGCGACTCCGTAACCATTGCCGGCCAGGCCGGCCTTGTGGGACACATTGTTATCGGCAGCCATGCCACCATCGGAGCCCAGGCAGGCGTGATCGGGTCCGTTGACGATGGAACCACCGTTTCCGGATACCCGGCAAGGGAACATTCTTTTGCCATGAAACGTGAAGCGCTGATTTCGAAAATACCGGACATTCTGGAACAGATCCGGGCACTGAAAAAGAATCGGACCTGATATAAACCGGCTCCGCGGCCATTCCCTTCTTCGAGAAACAGAAATCCATTCATCCTTTCTTTGTTTCTTGCTGTCTTCATCTCAGGAAAACAACAGCCTGAATTTTGCTTGATTCATTACGATTATCTTGTTACAATCCGGAAACAGCAAAGCACCGATATGAATAACCGGCCATTAAAAACCTTTGAAGACCTTGACCTTGATGTAACCCTCCGCCCCTCACGATTCGATGAATTTGTCGGGCAGGAAAGAATGGTCAGCAATCTGAAAGTATTCATTGAAGCGGCCCGGATGCGGCAGGAAGCGCTGGATCATGTCCTTCTTTCCGGACCGCCGGGACTGGGCAAAACTACTCTTTCCCATATTATTTCACACGAACTGGGAGTGCAAATCCGCGTCACATCCGGCCCCGTACTGGACAAAGCCGGAGATCTCGCCGGCATCCTGACCAATCTTGAAGAGCGGGACGTCCTGTTTATCGATGAAATTCACAGGCTGAACCCGGTCGTGGAAGAGTATTTATATTCCGCAATGGAGGACTTCAAGCTGGATATTGTCATCGACAAGGGACCCAGCGCCAGGACCATTCAGCTGACGCTCCCGCATTTCACGCTCATCGGTGCCACGACCCGGGCCGGTCTGATCACTGCACCGCTCCGATCGCGTTTCGGAATCACCAGCCGTCTTGATTATTATGACGACCCGAATTTAACGCAGATTGTGAAACGATCATCACAAATACTAAAGATCGGCATTGATGAATCCGGCGCCTCCGAAATCGCCAAACGCTCCCGTGGAACGCCGCGTATCGCGAACCGCCTGCTGAAACGAACACGTGATTTCGCCCAGGTCCGGAAAGAGCCGGTGATCAGCAGGGCAATTGCCGATTTTTCGCTGAAAGCACTGGAAGTGGACGAACACGGACTGGACGACATGGACAAACGTATTCTGATGACCATCATCGGCAAATTCAGCGGCGGCCCGGTCGGCATCGATACGATCGCGATTTCCGTGGGTGAGGAAGCCGGAACCATCGAAGAGGTGTATGAGCCGTTCCTGATCCAGCGCGGACTGATCAAACGAACTCCCCGGGGAAGGGAAGCCACTCCCCTTGCCTATCAGCACCTGAACATCAAACGAACGCCCGGAACTCCCCAGCTCGGGCTCGATATTTAATTTTTTCCGCTGCTGAAATAATCCGGAAAATCGAACCAGTCGTTCCCGTCCTGCGAAACCAGATGGTGGCCTTTGTATCTTGAACATGCCTCTTCCATGATCTGTTTCGCCGCTTTCAGGTCTATGTCGTATTCCTGCATCACACCCGTCACGCTTACGGAACCCCGTTTTTTTTCGATATGATGCACGATCTCATTCCGGATTTTATCGATTCTCATTTTCCTCTTTCCCGCCCGGCTGAGTTTTCCCGTGATCAGGATAAAAACAAGAATGCCCGCCGAGACCATGAATACAGGACTAAAGAAAAATGAGCTGAATACTTCCCCCCAGTCGATCTGAATATCGCTCAGATTGACGCTGTACACATTCATCTGAACTCCCTTGGACGCAAAAAAACCGAAATTCATGAAAGGATGAGGTTCTCCTTCATCCTTCACTTTCCCCAGATAATGGTCGTTGACCCAGCACTGCAGATGGTCATTATCGGCGCTGACCTTCAGTTTCAGGATTCCGTTCATGCCGCTGAGATTCCACACTTGAAGAACCTGATCAAAACTGTTCGTCCTTTTTTTCAGCAGCAGCCTGCTGTCCGGAGTAACCGCGAAAGCGTAAAAATCAGTATTTTTATTCGAGCGTACTATAAGACCGGCTTTGCTCGCAGAATCTCCTTCCGGCCAGCGCAGGATCATCATACTGGCTTCCATTGCAAAATTTTTGTCCGAATAGGTGTGCCATGTAAAGTGATCCGAACTCTGATTCCAAATGGTGTAATACCCGCGTTCATAATACACATTCTCGCTTTGCGACCATTCATCGTTCATGACGTCGAAATTATCAAAATAAAGATGCGATTTTTCTGCGGAAAAATCGTTATCCCTGTGGACTGGCTCCGGATCAAACGGAAAATCCGATCCCAGTCCCGAACTGTTCCGGTAAACGATCAAGTCGTCGAAATGGGCATGTACATCGTTGTAGGCGATAAGACCCACCCGCCCCTTACTGAACGACGGGTCAGTGATCCTGTTCACGGCCTGTCCGTTAATGAACAATTCGATGACCGGCCCTTCGCAGCTCACCGCAAGGTAATTCACTCCCTTTTGATGGATGACCGACGATTCGGTCCACTGAATCAGCATCTGGTGCTTGTCGCTGATTTCTTTACCGAAAAAATAATACCCGTTTCCGGAAATTGCGAATACGTAAAAATTATCATAATCCTGTGCCCTGAATATGAGTCCGTACCCCTTGGCTTCCTCATGCCCGATAAATTCAGTCCGGACCTGGATCGCCGCATTGTCAAAAACACGGTCTTTGTGATAGGAAACCCTTCCGCTTTTCGCATAGATATGATATATGCCGCCCTTGTAATGCGCAAACTGGGTTTCGGAAAATCCGCCGGTACTGCCGAAATGATCTTCCCAGAGTATTTGCGAATATCCGGGGCAAAGGGTTACGGCGTTCACCATGATCATACAGAACCATTTCATCATGCTCAATCCTTCGTTTACTTGTTGAATTCGATAACCGCGCTGACAATGTCCGGTTTGATCTGTATCACAGGATCTTCACCTGCGGATTCATTTATAAAATTATTCCGGTCAACCATCGCATACAGCAATTGTTTCGCTGTTTTTTCAAATGGTTCTTCCGGAGTAAAATTTTTCCTCAGAAAGTGAATCCGGTTCGGCTGGGCATGATACTCCTTCCGGAGAATGTCAACCGTCAGTTGATTATGATTCACCGAAGCGATGCGGATAAGCGTTAAAAAATCCTCTTTCGCTTCACGGGTTGTGATATTGCTGAGGCCGCTGATTTTTTTTGTCACCGGGTCGCATTGTTCAGGAATCACGATCATTAATTCAGGAATTTCGATGATCATGTCTTTGTTTCCGATGATGTGTTTTACGATATGATGCTTGTCCGCAATCGGGTCGATGTAAAAAAGCGTTTTTTTAACGGAAAGTCTGAAATATCCTGCTATTTCATCTACTTTCATCGAGCCATTGGACAACGCAATCCGCTTCAGAAACAAGGATTCGAAATTATTTTTGAAGGATCGTTTTCGTTTAATTCTGATGATGATATAAATGATTAGACCGATGATGGTAATACATAATAAGACAAGCGTGACCCAGAACCATTCATCCATATCCCTTTCCAGCTTTTTAAAAAATTTCACGACCGGGTTTTTTGATTTCTCTTTCCGTACAGGGGGTTTGAATGTTGTTTCTTTCGGCGGACTCAGCCGGTATACAGCGCAGGTCGGCATGGACGCCTGAAGACCGTAATCAAATGAAGCTGATTTGTTGATTTTATATGAAAGAATATCCATTTTTACGTTAGCCACTCCGACATCAAAATATCCCGATACTTGTTCCGGTAAAGTTTCATCAATGATCAGAGCGCGTTCAATATCATTGACTGTTAACTTTGCGTCAGAATCCTGAACCTCAAGTTTTATCCTGTGGACAGAACCTGAATCAAATTCAAATGGAATTTTAAATAATACCGGCTGCTGATTCTGGAGATTTCTTGCGTTTGAATAGCTTACGGTCGAATCCCTGCTAAAAAAAAGGCTCTGCCTTTCATGAGAATAATTGCCTTTATGAAAACCCATTGTCAGTGTTCCGGCAGAGTCCCATTTAAGTATCCTGATATTCAGCCAATAGACAAAGTTCTCCATACCCGGAAAGATATCAAAATATTTATGTTGATTGTCTTTAAGAATCCTGAAATACCCTTTCTCATAAAAACATAACGGCTTGTTATCCCAGGAAAAATTATCTGAAGAAAAATTATTTATTGATTTTGTAAGCGAATCGGGCCTGAAATGATAAGTACTGTCCATAAAACCTGAAATAGGCCTGGGTTCTCTTTTCGGTGATTTCTGATACACAAAATAATCGTCAAAATGAACATGTACATCTTTGTTTACGATCAGTCCGTTGTAACCGGCCGATAACGACTTGTCCTTAACCGAACGGACTTTTTTACCGTTAATAAACAAATGAATAGAATCTTTGACACAATGCGCTTTGAGGTGATTCATTCCATTTTTCTGAACAGTCGTATCGGGTTTGGCCGTCCTGAAAATCGTCCGGCTTTTGTCCTTTCCCCGGTCATCTCTGAAATAAAGCGAATAATGGCCATCAGCAGTGATGGCAAATTCATAGTACCTGACCGTATCAAACGACGCGCGAAAAATGATGCCGTATTTTTCACCAACGGCGCCATTTATGTAGACTGTGTTTACCTCACAGGTAAAATCCGAAAACACGGACGATGAATCTTTGAAATAATAACTTTTATCGCTGAAAGCATGAAAATACCCGTTGTCGTAATAATGGGTCGGCCCGCAGGGAAATCGTCCCAATGTATCGAACGGTTCACTGACCCAGACCTGGGCTGTCAGAATCCGGCTCATGAACGTCAGGCATAGAATCATTAAAATATTTTTCATCGCGTCTTTCAGGAATACGGTGTCAAGATTTTGAAAAGGAATCATCTGAAATGTTTGCACAGGTCTTCATGAAATTTCAGGACCGCCGGCGTATCATCGCTGAGAAGCCTTATATACCGCTCATCGTCAATGATTTGTGACATCAAAACAATTACGATATCCCATGTATTTTTATAGGGTGAAAAATGAGCGCGGTCTAAAACAATGTTTCCTTCCTCTATTTTCTTGTTCAAGGTGTGGACCGACAGCCTTCCCTGCAGATGAGCAGCCAGCGTGCATATCTGGATAAAGTAAAAACGTGCCGTCGCTTCAGGCAGGTTAATCCTCTTCGCATAAGCCGTGATCATCCTTTCAATGAAATCCGGATACTGACTAACTGTTAACGGCTTCGGCACATCGCTCATAAATGTCGGAAAATCGTAAAAGGCGTCGTTCTTATCATCCACAGGATAACGATATCCCGCGTAATCCTTCACCATCGTATCCATTACATCGATCGCCTTGCTTCGTGACATTCTGAACCGGGCCAAGAATTCATTCAGACTGAATGAGCCGTTTCTTTCCCGGATATAATCCAGAAAATGTGTCGAATTATAGCGGGTAGCGTTCCGCCATTTAACGATTCCCCATATCAAAAGTATTTGCGTGACTCCAATAATTATTATCGTCAAAAAAAGTTTTTTTAAAGATGCATCGTCTTCCGGAATTTTATCAGAGTCATCACCGAGGGCGGGTTTTTTTCCGCTATCACTATTTCCCGATACCCTGATAACCGGGCAAGATATGTCTTTCGTTCCGAGTCCGTAATCATCATTATCCGGTCGTGATACCTTAACGCTGAACAAATCGATACTGATACCTCTGGTTCTGATCTCAATCCAGGGTGAATTTTTTGGTTCATAGCTTTCATCGATGATTAAAATCCGTTCCTGATTATTGACCGATATTTTTGTGTCACCGTCCTTCTTATCGATTCGAAGACGAACCAATGTGCCGGTTTCATAATTAAAAGGAAAATTCTGGACTGTACTTTTGGATCCGGTATGTTTATTATGATATTGCATTACAGAATCACCCTGGATCACAATTTCCGTTTCATCACTGTTGCTGATATTATACCAGCTTATGCACATTTCCTTTTTTCGCGGCCAATGGAGGATTTTAAAATTGGCCAGGTATGAAAAATTTTCATTATTGATATTAGCATTGTACAGATAAGAATTTGAATAGGCGGTCGAATCAATCCTGTACAGGCCTTTTTCGTGAAAAGCACCTGGATCGTCTCTCCAGTGCGTTGGGGTGTCGAAATTGACCAGATTGACGGTCAGCGAATCGTTTTTTTCATCGAAAGCGCTGTCCGGTATTGCAGGTTTGAAGGAATACTTGCCGGAAATATACTTGCGGTATACCGTCAGATCGTCCAAATGGACATGAACCGCTTTCCCGACCCTGAACCCGATTACGCCTTCATGCAGTGTTGAATCAGCGACGGAATCGATTTTTTGCCCGTTGATAAACAGCCGGATGATATTACCGCTGCATTCAGCCTTTAAATAATTCACTCCCCTCTTATTAAAAACTGAATCTGCGGTTCCATAGACTAAACTATTGACTTCAACTTCCCCGACTCCCCCTCCCGGTTTCAGGTAACTCCGTTGCAGGAAGTAGTGACCAACCGTAGAAACGATAAACGAATATCCGTTGACATGCGCATCGTGCCGGAAAAGCAGGCCATAATATGCCGTTGTGTCTCCGGAAATGAATTCGGTCCGGATTTCAGCGGCAAAATCCTGATAATTCTTTGATTTTTCAAAGAAGCTGACGTTTTCATAACTGTAAACATGGTAAGCGCCGCGATAATGGTATGACCGGACTTCATCCGGAAACCTTAACTTTTTGCTGAAATCCTCTTTCATCAGAACCTGGCCCGATAATGAATTGCAGAGTCCGATCAACCACAAAACAGTCCAGAGTGTTTTCATCGTTATTCAGGGAAGAGTAATTTAATTAAAAACTCCCGGCAAATATACCGGGAGTTAATGGCCATTACAAAGACAGGCTCGTATCAAAATGTTCCAGATAATGGGCTACACGCTCAAGATAGGAAGCGCCGAGCGCGCCGTCCACGACGCGGTGGTCATAGGACAGAGAGGCGTACATCATCGGACGAACGGCGATAGTGTCGCCTTCGGGCGTTTCAATAACGACCGGACGTTTCTTGATCGCGCCGATGCCCAGAATAGCAACCTGCGGCTGGTTGATAATCGGAAATCCGATCAGGGAACCGAAACCGCCCATATTGGTCAGCGCGATGGTTCCGTCCTGAATATCTTCCGGCTTCAGCTTCTTATTACGCGCCCGTTCGGCGAGGTCAAATACCGCGCGCGCGATTCCGGTCAGATTCAGCTGGTCGGCGTTCCTGATGACCGGGACAATCAGCGCCGTATTATTCTCGATAGAAACCGCCATGCTGAGATTGATGTAATTTTTCTTGATGATGGTTGTTCGGTCAACGGAGATATTGATCATAGGATAATCTTTAACCGCCTTGACCATGGCATCGATGATAAACGGAGTATAGGTGAGCTTGAAACCTTCGCGGCGCTCAAATTCAGATTTATTTTTTTCACGATACTTTACGATACGCGCCATATCGATTTCAGTCAGTGAATACACGTGCGCGGAGGTATCGAGGCTGCGGCGCATATGCTCGGCCGTGATCTGGCGGACATTGGACATCTGAATTTTCTCGATGCGCTCGCCGGAAAATTCAAATTTTGCGGTCGGAACCTGTTTGACGGATTTTGCTGTTTCTGCCGGGGCTATACCTTTTTTACGTTGATCGAGATAGAGCAGAACGTCTTCTTTTGTCACTCGCCCCGAAAGGCCGCTCCCCTTGATTGATGCCAGTTCAGCTTCAGAAATATTTTCCGTTTTGGCGATGTTCCGCACAACCGGAGAATAAAATCGGTCTGATTTTTCGGCAATAACCTGGGTTGCTGTTTGTTGTGTTTCTTTTTTTATTTCCGGGACCGGGGTTTCGGTCTTAACCGATACGACTGGTTCAGCCGGTTTTGAGGGTTCTACGGACTGATTTAAATCGGTTTCAATCCTTGCTATGAGCGTTCCTACCGATACGGTCTGACCTTCAGGAACAAGGATTTCTGAAAGTAAGCCTGTCGCCGGTGAAGGAATCTCAGAATCCACTTTATCGGTACTGATTTCCAGGACGGTTTCATCCTTTGATATCTTCTCCCCTGTTTTTTTAAACCATTTTAAAATTTTACCTTCGGTAATGCTCTCACCCATTTGCGGCATAACCATATCGATTTTCATGAACGCTCCTTTGGGGATATTCTGTTATACTGACTGGTTTTCACAGCGTGAAGTTATTATATTAATAGTACTGTTTCAACAATTATTTTATCTCCCCCACATCACAAATGCGCCCCAAAAAAAAGGATGTGCATAATCACTATTCAGCAAATCCGTTTTAGCTTTCTGAAGAGCGGAGCCGGGATCTGAATTTTCTTTTTTCAGATAATGATAAAACCTGTCCATCAGTTTCGCGGTCGCCGAATCCCGGATTTTCCAGAGCGTTGATATGACTCCGCCCGATCCGGACTTAAGGAACGCGCGGGTCAGCCCGATCATACCCTCCCCCATCAGCATTTCACCCAGTGAGGTCTCACAGGCCGATAATACGACCAGACGAGCTTTCAGGGACATTTTCTCTATTTCCCCGGCTGTCAGATAACCGTCATACGCGGAATCCGTATCCGTTCCCACTACCAGGGAGGACATTTCGGGATACACCGGATTATTCAGCCCGTGCGTGGCCATATGCAATATGCTTATTGAATCCATACCCAGATTCCGGATGTCCGACTCCCTGACGATTCCGTCCAGTACTGTGACTGAATCCCCGGAAAAGTGCCCGCGAATTGCTGTTTTTTCCTGTTCAATATGCGGCAGAGGTTCGAACGGAACTCCCTGCATCCCGTTTCCCATGTCACGATAATCCGATTTGAATATCAGCACCGACGCTCCTTTACCGATCCCGGCGTCTTGCAGGCCGGTATTCCTGCGGAACATTCTCATCGCCGGTACATAACGGACCGCAAACCGTTCTACCAGAAAGGAATTGCCCGTCCACAGCGTTTCAAAGGGCAAATAATGCAGGATGCCGTCAGGCACAATGACCAGAGGCCCCGTCCCTCCGGATTCCGTCATGATGGGCGCCATTAACTGGTTATATAACCTTGAGGACAGAACTTTCAGCCGTCCGGTATCGCTTTTTTCGGATCGGATAAGATGATAATAATCCCGGACACGCAAACGGAGATCCGCTGGTCCGGGCAGAAACCGGACATTTATTTTTTCATTGAGAAAAGTAAAAGCGAACCAGAGAGAATCATAATTGAAAAACTCGACAATCCGGGCCGAAGAATCCCACCGGGCACCTGTGCAATCCGGGGTATCCAGCGTACGGGCTTTGATGTTTTCCAACGCCCTGACTGCCTCGCTGTTTTTGCCTTTCAGGATATTCAGATAGACATAAAAACGGTACGTTTCCTGTAATTCATTCTCCATGAAACGGGTCAGGACGGATTCGTCCTCGTTGCCTGATCTCAGGGATTCTAAGTTCTTCGTGGCCCGGGTCAGCAGGGACAGCGCTGATGACGTGTCCCGGCTCTGAAATTTCAGTCCCGCGTATTCCGCATAAGCAATCCATCCCAAATCCGGATTTTCCGTCTGGCCGAATAATTCGATCGCTTCTTTGAAGCATTTTTCGGCATTGAGTGGTTTTCCTGTCTGCCGGTATACCCGTCCGAGACAGGTCAGCGCAAATCCTTGTTCTGACTTTCTTGACAGGCGGCTGTACACGGCGGCGGTTTCGGATAAAAGGTCATCAAGCCCGGTGAACCGTTTTTCCTTAACCATCACGACTGCAAGGTTCAGTTTGGCGTTTGCGAGTCCAAGCGTATCCATCCCCCGGTTCAGCAGAACCGAACGGCTAAGATACCCGCGGGATTTCTCATAATCTCCCATATCATACAGGGCTGCGCCCAGGTTGCCGTAAACCATGCTCAGCCCGGATGTGTCCCTAAGTTGTCCGTAACAGCGGGCGGCGGTCTCATAGGACTGGATGCTTTTCCTGAACATCCCGAGATCATTGTAGACATTGCCGATATTCATATAGTCGACGGCGAGATCATGAATATTTCCTGCGGAACTGTCAATTTCAACGGCGCGGCCATATGTTTCAAGTGCCCAAGTGAAAAATCCGAGCTCCCGGTACACGATCCCGTACACAGTCAGGATGCCGGACCGCAGTCCCGGATCATGGAGTTCCCCCGATTCAGCCCAGGCACTGTCAAGAAAACGCAGGGCGTCATGATACGCGCCTGTCCTGATGCTGAATACGGCGTAGCGATAGAGCAGCCGGGCGGCGTCCCTTTTATCACCGTAAGAAACAGCAAGACCCGAACCCCTGGCCAGAATGTCTTTGGCCTGGCTGTAACGGCCGGTTTCGATGAGTACGATCGCGTAATCGATGATCATGTCCAGAAAAAGCGATGAATCCGGCGCGGGCGTATCGTACAGAAGCTGATACAGTGTCAGGGATTTGGAATTCCGGTCCATGTAATAAAAAGATTTAGCGGCTTTAACGGCCAGGCCATAATCCGTCCCGGTCAGAAGCAGATCCTCCTGATGTTTTTCATAGAGGGCGCAAACGCTGTCATACGCAGAGTCGCTGAACCACAATTCAAGACGGTTTTTCCAGTCGGTCTGCGCCTCCGCGGCGCCATAGACCATACCGAACAGGGCTATTGCGGCCCCGGCTAGAAATTTCATCGGATAATGACTTCGTAATAGTCTGCAAGATTTTTTTCGAACAGGGTTACTTTATGCTTATCTTTCAGTTTTGAAATCCAGAGGTTCCTGTAGTTATTCCGGTGAAAATTGAATAAATCGTTTCTGACCTTATCCTTTATATCTTCGAAAGGAATCTGCTGTCCCTGAATTTTTTCCGTCAGCTGAATGATGGAATATCCGCCGCCGGACCACGTAAACGGTTCACTGACATCACCCGGATCCATTTTCCAGGCATGAAGGGTCAGCTCATTGTTTTTTGATACGGGAATCAGACCGCTCTGCCCTGAGCGATTTCCTTTCACACTTTCCGCCTTTTTCGCAACTCCCGCGAAATCACCGGTTTTCCTGATTTCCTGGTAATATTGGCCGATCAAGCCCTGGTCCGGGGAAAAAAGTTCATTGAACCCAACTTTATCCGGCTCGCGGTAGACCCTCTGATTATTCATGTAAAATTCCAGGACATCCTTTTCCCCGATACGGATCAAAGCGTCCACATTCCGGTATGTATGAAGGTCTTTGATCAGCGTTTGTTTCAGCTTGCGCAATTCATCCCGCTGCCGGGGGAGAAGCGCGACGGCTTGTTTTCTGGCTTCAAGGGCCAGAACCCTCGTGACAGCAACTTTTTTCAGCCCTTGTCTCATGATCGGCGCGTCCAGTTTGATTTTCGTACGGTTTCCGGACATCACCTGCACAATTTCCATCAGGGGGATTTCGCCGTTTTCGTACCGGGCCAGCGGAACCTTCATTTCATCGGATGTGAACGCGGACTTCAGATCAGACGGTGAAAGAATGCGCCGGTACCGATCAAGAAACAAGCCGATGCCCTTTTCGTCATAATCCATTCGGCTGGCCTTCAGCAGACTATCCGAAAACCGGTCGTATTCCTCCGACATTTGACGGGTGGGCCGGGTTTCATACTGATCCGCAAAAGCAGAGAGAATGGCCGGCCTGATTTTCTCAAACGGCTCGATGGTTTCGGATAGCCGCATTCCGATTTTCTGAAAAATATGAAAACCTTCCCTGGATTCCAGTATGTCCGATATCCGGTTTTCCTTCAGTTCAAAAAGAGCGTCGCGGAAAACAGGATCGTATTTGTCATAATGGATGTACCCGATTTCACCTTTCCTGAACCGGGTGTCCTCGTCATCTGAATGGATTTCGGTCATGCCGGCAAAACCGTCAGGGTTTTTCATGGCTTCCTTGTGAAGTGAATCCGCGATTCTTTTTGCCTGGGCGCGGTTTCTGTATGGCACTCCCTCCGAACGGATCTTGATCTGCCGGTTTTCATTATGGAATACAAACAGATGCCGTACGTTCATTTCGTATTTCATTTTTTCGTAAAACGCCTTCAGTTCCCCTTCCGGAACATTCGGATAAATGAATTTCAGCCGGATCAGCCTTCCGGCATATTTCTCATCTTCGGCGTTTTTCAGAATGAATGCGATGGAATCATTTCCGGCCGTTTCATCACTTTCGGCGCTTTTCAGGATAAGCCGATCCTGGATCAGTTCATTCAGAATCCGGTGCCGGTCTGCAGATTTGGAAAGATCGGACTGCCGGTAGCTTTCCTTATCCGCGAAATCTTTAAAATCCGCAAGGGTCAGGGTATCCTGGTCAATGGTCGCAACAATGACTTCATGATCAGGCCGGATAATATCCTTTTTCCCGGACTGACAGCAAGTGAAAAGGACGAATAAGACAAGCACTGTAAAACGCGGCATAAAGTCTCCTGTATATGAAGGTTCGTATTAAGGCTCAATATGGATATGTGAGACCATTTTTTCAAGTGTTTCCGATATCTGAGGGAAAATTGCCGTAGGATCGGAATTTGCATCGCCTGTTTTCGTGTTTTTCTGGATATCGTGCCAGGGAAAACCATACAGAACGGTAAATGCTTCCCGGGTTTGTTTCAGCCTGATGTTTTTTGTCCGTTCAAGATTATGGCTGATGATCGCCTGAAGGATTTCAGCATGGGCAGGCTGCTGAAGAAAGGCCGAATGATACTCGAACCCCCAGAAATCGGGTTCGATCAGGATTTTATCGATCCTGAGGCGGTCGGCCAGGATCCGGATCCTGATAACATGAAAAAGGTTCTTTGTTTCTTCTGGCGGTGCGCCGAAACGATCCGTGATTTCCTTTTCGATCTCCTCCAGTTCTGATAACCGGAGAACCGACGACAGGCGCTGGTATACAGCAACCCGTTCCGACGTGACGTTTACATAATCGTCCGGAATGTACGTATTCAGGAAGCACTTGATCTGGGTTTTCAATTCCCGTTTCAGCGGGGATGCTGCCGTCGCTTTTTGGCCCAGTCCCTCTTCCCTTTTCAGCGCAGCGACGGTTTCATCCAGGATCTGGCAATACAGATCAAACCCGACCGTGTTGATAAACCCGCTTTGTTCGGCCCCGAGCAGGTTACCCGCTCCTCGGATTTCGAGGTCACGCATCGCAAGGACAAATCCTGAACCCAGGTCGGTATATTCCTCGATGGCCTGCAGCCTGCGGACCGCGTCGGATGGCAGGATGCTGAAACCAGGTGTCAGCAGGTAGCAGTAGGCCTGCTTCGCGGACCTCCCCACGCGGCCCCGCAGCTGGTAGAGCTGGGCCAGGCCGTATTGGTGCGCCTGATCAATGATGATGGTATTGACATTCGGAATGTCGATGCCGTTTTCGATGATTGTGGTGGCGACCAGAACGTCGAATTCCTTTTTCAGGAAACGGTGGATCACATCCTCGACTTTCTGCGGGGACATCTGGCCGTGAATGATTCCGAACCGGGCCTTCGGGGCGACTTCCTTCAGCGTGACGGTAACGGCGTCTATGCTTTGTACACGGTTATGAACATAATACACCTGACCTCCGCGGTGGATTTCCCTCATGACCGCGTCATGAATGAGATCTTCGTCGAATTTCGTGATCTCCGTCTTGACCGGAAGGCGGTCATGGGGAGGCGTGCTGATGACAGAAAGGTCCCGCCCGCCCATCAGCGAAAAGTGCAGAGTTCGGGGGATCGGCGTTGCTGTCAGCGTCAGGGTGTCCACGGACGCTTTCAGTTTCTTGATTTTCTCCTTGTGCGTCACTCCGAACCGCTGTTCCTCATCTATCACGAGCAATCCCAGGTCACGGAACTTTACGTCGCCGGACAGCAGCCGGTGAGTGCCGATGATGATATCAATCTGACCGCCGGCAAGTTTCCCGAGAATATCCTGTTGTTCTTTTTTGCTCCTGAACCGGGAAAGCACATCCACGGTCACGGGAAATTCCTTCAGGCGATCGGAAAAGGTGACGTAATGCTGTTCGGCCAGGATAGTCGTCGGAACCAGCACGGCAACCTGCTTGCTGTCCTGCGCCGACTTGAAAGCGACTCGTACGGCGACTTCCGTTTTCCCGTACCCGACGTCCCCGCATACAAGCCGGTCCATCGGCACTTCCGTCTCCATGTCCTGCTTGATTTCCTCTGTTACTTTTTCCTGGTCGGGCGTATCTTCGAATTCAAAGGAGGATTCCATCGCCAGCTGCATCGGCGTGTCGGGGGAAAAGGCATGGCCGGCGCTGGCTTTTCGTTCCGCATAGAGCCTGATTAAGTCCTGCGCGATGTCTTTGATCGTTTTCCGGGTTTTGTTCTTGACCCGTTCCCATTCGGCCGATCCGAGCCGGTTGAGTTTCGGTTCAACGCCTTCCTCACCGGAAAATTTCTGGACCCTTGCGAAATGCTCCAGCGGAACGTACAGCTTGTCCCCGCCCTGGTACAGAAGCTTGAGACATTCCTCGGTATGTTCCTCCATCGTGATTTTTTCCAGGCCGGCATATCGCGCGATGCCGTGATCCACATGCACGACGATATCGCCGGGTTTCAGGGACCGGATATGTTTCAGCGCCTGTACGCTTTTAAACCGTTTGACGGGCCGCGGACGTCTGACCCTGCCGAACACCTGATGATCGGTGAATACCGCAATTTTTTCGAGCGGATCGTAAAACCCTTCCCGCAGTTCACCGACGCCGATCCGGTAATCCACTCCCGACATCAGTGTCTCCGAGTCCAGCAGTTCATCCAGCCGCTGAGACTGGCCCTCGTTGTTGCAGAGAATGACAATCAGCCACTGATCCGACTTCAGCTTTTCAAGTTTTTCCCGGAGAAGATCCATGTGCCCGTGAAATTCCTCCACGCGCGATGTTTTATAGGTCACCGTATCGTGCATCCTGCCTGAAATCCCGCAAAAATGAACCTGCCGGAATGCATCCAGTTTCTTTCGGACATCCGTATAAGTAAAGTACAGGTTTTCCGGCAGATCAATGCCCGGGTCTGCTTTCTTTGCATATAGGTACTGCTCCCCGATCGTCTGCTGATGCTCGATCCCCCTGCCTTCGGCCAGTTCGGGCTCAAACATCATCAATACGGCAGATGACTGCAAATGATCCGTAAGACATGATTCGGAGCCCTGAGCCGTTGGATCCTGAAGCAGTTTCGGATAGATCGTTAGCCCCGATGCGGAAGACACCGATCTCTGGGATAAAAGGTCAAAAATACGGATGGAATGGATTTCATTGCCGTCAAATTCAATGCGCGCAGGATTTTCCTGCCCGTACGGATAGATGTCGATGATGCCGCCTCGAACGGCGAACGTCCCCACCTGGTCCACAATATCCTGGCGTTCAAAGCCGTTCATGCTCAGAAGTTCCGTCAGATATCCGAAATCAAACGGTTCCCCGGTTTTCAGGTCGATCCGGTAGGAATTCATCCGCTCCGGTTCCGGAAGCCTGTCAAACAAAGCCCGAACGGTCGTGATCGTGACGGATGGCTTCGAAGAAGCCAGTTTTTCAAGGCATTCCTGGCGGAGATTGATGAAATTGACACCGGGCGGTTTGTTGTCATAAGGAAGCCGCTCATCTTCCGGAAAAAATAAGATATTCAGTTCAGGGACTTGGAACTTTTTTGCGAGTTCCATGAATTCAACCGCCAGAAACGCGTAATGTTCCTGATCCGGTGAAATCAGAACTGTATGCCTGCATTCGGCGATAATCCGGTCCACGATCACGGCGCTGACTACGCTGTCGGCCGATCCCCACAATCCTTCGACGGATAGGTTTTTCCCGTCCTTCAGAGACCGGACTAAGGTTTGTGTGTTTGACGATTTGTCGTAACGGTCAAGAATCTGTTGAAGCATATTTCAGAGAGATAAATCAAACAGGGTTTTCAACCGGGTCGCCGAACAGGGTATGCCCCCCGGTTCCCGTAATACGGACTTTCACATAATCCCCGATCCTGAAATTCCGGTCCGGGACAATCACGGTTTGGTATTTTCCGGTCCGTCCCGCAAATTCGAGTTCCGATTTTTTACTGATTTCCTCGATCAGGATTTCCGTTTCCTTTCCGGTTTCCTGCTGCAGTATGGAATGGGATATGCCCCGCTGAAGCTCAATCAGAGCGGTTATTCTCCTGCTTTTTTCTGCCTGAGGAACGTCGTCCGTCATGCTGAACGCTTTGGTTCCGGGCCGCGGGGAATAAATAAACGTGAATGCAGCGTCATAACGCACATTGCGGAACAGGTCCAGGGTGGATTCAAAATCCTCTCCGGTTTCGCCCGGAAAACCCACGATCACGTCGGTCGTGATAGCTACATCATGAATGATGTCCCTGATCCGGTGAACCAGTTCCAGGTAGGATTCACGCGTATAGGAACGGTTCATCAGGCGAAGGATGCGGTTTGACCCTGACTGAACGGGAAGATGTATGTGCTTGCAGATGTTATCGCGCGCGTCGATCAGTCGGATGAGTTCAACGGACAGGTCCTTCGGATGCGGCGAAGTGAAGCGGATACGCCTCACTCCATCGACATCGCTGACCGCTTCCAGGAGCCGGACAAAATCTTGTCCTTCATCATTGTAGGAATTGACATTCTGGCCCAGCAGGCCGATTTCCGTGATCCCTTTATCCACGGCAGTCCGGACCTCCTCCACAATCGACCGCAGGGACCGGCTCCTTTCCCGGCCCCTCGTATAGGGAACCACACAGTAGGTGCAGAAATTGTCGCATCCCCGCATGATAGCGATCCAGGCCGAAGTCGCGTTGAACCGTATCGGTGAAAGATCTTCGTACAGTTCTTCCCTCGACAATTCCGTGTCGATCCACAACGGCTGTTCATCACCGGATGGCTTGACGGGCTTAAAGGCCTCGCTGCACGTTAAGGACTTTTTCTCGATGCTTCTGACCATCTGCGGGATTTTCCGGTAGGAATCCGGGCCGAGAATAAGGTTCACGAAAGGCCGTTTGGAGTGGATCTCCTCCTCCAGGTTCCGGGCCATGCAGCCGACGACCCCGACGATCAGGTCCGGTTTTATTTTTTTCAGACGCCTGAACCGTGACAATTGTCCCCAGACCCTTTGTTCAGCGTTTTCCCGGACTGAACACGTGTTGACGAAGATCGCATCGGCGTCTTCCGGCGAATCCACCAGTTCGTATTCCATATTCTGCATCAGGCCGGCGATCAGCTCTGAATCGTACACGTTCATCTGGCAGCCGTAGGTTTCGATGTATACTTTTTTTCCGGGATTCATAACCATGCGCCGCGATGGTTGAAATGTGCAGTCATTTTATTGAAGATCAGGATCAATCCGCAGTCTTTACGCCTCCATCGCTTCGGAATCCAGGACGATGGGTTCGGTCAGGCTCAGCGCGATGCTCGAAAGCATGACTTCAGGCCCGAGGTTGGTGATATCGCCGGATAGCAGTTTGGTTTCCACATTTGCGTACAGGGAACATGCCGCGCCTTTCTCGATGGTCAGCCCCGCGAGGCGGCCGGCGTTGGTTCCTACAAAAGTCACCTCGCCCAGCAGTTCGCTGATGACATACCCGTTGCAATGATGCAGCTGAAGATGGGCGTTAGGCGTATAGACCGTGATCAGCGTTCCTTCGGCCGTTCCCATGGAAACGGAAGGATATATTTCCAGCGTCAGTTTCCGGCATTCGGAAGGATTCTCCAGATACATGCGAAAATGGTTGCCGAAATGCTGCACCTGCGCGCCCAGACTGTGGGCAATTTTATCAATGTCATGAGCGGTCAGCCGGAACCGGTTTTTTTTCGGCCCGGAACGCTTTGCGGATTTCTTGCGGGTTCCTGAAGCTGATTTGCTTTTTGAATTTTTCCTGGTCGTTTTTCTGGCAGTCATACGTTCTCCCGGAGGATGTTACCCTTTTGAATCATAAATCACATTGCCCAGGTCCTTACCCTGGATTTTTCCTGAACGGATCGCACCGGCGGTGGTCACTTCATTATGAATACGTTGGAAGGTGTAATTAGGTTTCCCGTCATTATTTAAAATTACTTCGCCCTGGTAATCGCGCATCATCCCGTTCAGTGTCAGTTCGACCGCGGGCTGGGTTAAGACGGATTTCGGACTCAGTTCGATTTTCGGATTATGTTCCGCTGCATTGACCGCGCGCAACACCTCTTCAATCGTGGCTGAGCGGTCTGACCTCTGGAAAATGTAACGCATGATCCTTTTGCGGATGTTCGTTGCAGACCTTTGTTTCCGCAGTCGGCGGATTCTGAACCAGCGGGCGACAGGTACCGCGAAAAACAGGATCGAAAAGGTTAAGGGTATCCAGCCCAGAACCACCTGGATCATCCGGCCGTCAAAATCCCTGATCACATCGATATCCTGATAGGAAGAGGAAAGGATGAACACCGCAAAGACCAGATTGAACAGGTTCATGAACATGACCCCGGCGTTCCTTCCGGCCGTATTGCCGGTTAAGGGATATTCCGGCTCGTATTCGTCCCAGTAATACTCGATCTTGCCGCCTTCCATCTGGCCCAGGCTGCGGGTGATCTCATGGAACTGTCCGTAAACGACACCATCATCGGAGATCACGGGATCGCCCTTGAACCGCGACAGGCATTCGGAGAAAAACGCATCCGCCTTTTCATACGTCATACCGGCCAGCATCACCATCTCTCCCGGAGTGATGATCCCTTTCGACGTCCTCAGGTACGCGGCGACTTCCTTCTCGTTATTCAGCGGGTCAATGTTCACGCGCGGCGGACCGAATACGAAATCATATACCGAGGAAATGAAATTTTTCTTGTTTTCATTGAGAACGGATTTGTTCGGTTCATACCGCTTGTACGAGTACCCGTCTTTTCCCGTCCGGTAACCGATCGTGGATGTGGCTGTTCGCCACTGAAAAATGGAGATGAATATCCGGAAGAGCCCGTCAAGCTTGACCGGGGAGCGTCCCTTGCTGTCGCCCTTGGAGGAAGCCGCGACGATCAGCGCGAGGAGCAGGATCATGAATATCGTGAAATAGACCACCAGAGTGACGGCAATCCAGATTTTGAACAGGACCGTGAAAATTTTCCAGCACCACTCGCCGGCTTGTGCCAGGATTTCTTTCACGGATTTCGCGCCGCGCCTCTGAAGATTCGTTCCGAATGAGTAGATCAGGTCTCCCTGATCGGTCGCTTTCAGTCGGCATACGTACTTTCCCATCATTTCATCCAGGGCGACCCGCGCTTCCTCGATGGACAACCCGGTCACGGCGGCCGCATCGGTCAGCGTGAAACTTCCCTTGAATGCCTTCAATTTTCCTTCTAACAGTCTGACCGCTTCATCGGTTTTCATGATCATAGTCCCGTTTTTTGGTTGTGCTAAATTTATTATTTTTTAGTGTAAATTCAACAACAAACATCAATAATTTGCGGTACGGCGGAAAATTTTCACTTGACTTTTTATGATGGTTGTCATAGTATGAGGCAGGTCTTTGATAAATAAAAGTTCAGGTGTCCCGGCTGGATCGGGATGAAAAGGGAATCGCGTGAGATCCGCGAACTGCCCCGCAACTGTAAGTCTGATCCGCAAAAGCGGATGAAGTCTTTAATCACGCCCGTCACTGTCCCGGCTTCCCGGGACGGGAAGACATTAAAGATCAGATAAGTCAGGAGACCTGCCTGGACGGTTCTGTCAATCCTTCGCGGGAAGGTAATGACGTGGTTTCCTTAGGGAAATTTCCGTTGTTACCTCACTCCAAAAGTGAGGTTTTTTTATGAAAATCGTTTATGCCCTGTTCGCTCTGTTACCGGCAATTTCCCCTCCTGTATTTTCGCAGGACACCCTTGCCCCAAAAGAATACCATTTCAAGGAAGTCGTCGTCACCGGAATCCGTACCGACTGGCAGATCTATGAAACCTCGCGGATCCGCGAATTCATTGACGACCGGCTTGTGGGCTCTGTTCAGCAGAACCAGTTTGTCAACATGCTCAACCTCGCGACGGGCATTGATATCAAGGATTACGGGACCTCCCAGAGCCTGAAAACCCTGTCTGTCCGCGGATCCTCGTCGGAACAGGTGCTGATCCAGCTCAACGGCGTGCCGGTTTACTCGCCCGCTTCCGGCGCGATCGACGTAAGCCTCATCCCGATGGACCATGTGAAACTGATTGAGATCGACCGGGGCACCGGTTTCTCCGGGCTCGGAAACAGCGCCATCGGCGGCGCCATCAACCTGACCACCGGCCCCCAGTACCCGATGAAAAAATTCTACAATGAATTCCTTGTCGCGCTTTCTTCGTTCGATCACAGGCGCGCGCAATGGCACAATCACTGGAACATCCTCGGATGGCAGACCTCTACGTCGTTCACGAAAGATTTCCAGCCCGACAGCAGTTACCAGGTCAACGACCCGTATTCGGGATCCAAAGTGTACCGTGTCCATACCCAGTCCGGCCGCACGTCCGTTACAAACCAGGTCCGGAAAAAAATCGGTTTCTTTGAACTGAATCTGACAAACCTTTACACGAACCGGAGCAGCCAGGTTCCGAATTCCATCGACAACAACCGTTCGGCCCTTTCCGGAGCCAGTCAGGATGACCGTTTGTGGATTCTACAGCCCAGGGTCCGTTACCGGTCGAATCCCCTGACGGATATCACTCTGACCGGATCGTACCAGTTTACCGGACTCGAATACAAAAATTCATTAAGCGGCATTCATTCGGAGATTACGACAAAGTACATCTATTTCAACGCTGAGGCGGAGCAGAAATGGTCCCCGTTCATCGGGACCTCGGCCGGTTATTCCGCGGGATTCGCGAACGCGGAAGGACAGATGCTCAGAAACGCAGAGTCAAGGGACCACTGCCTGTACGCGAATTCGGCCATCCTGATTCCGATATATTTTATCCGTATCTTTGACCGGCTGTCCTTATATCCGTCGGTCCGTTACGATCACTTCAGCGAGTACAGCGATGTCCTGACCGTTCACGGCGGATTTGTGCTCGGACGGTACCTGGACGGAACGACGTATCTGCTGAAGGGATCGGCGGGAAACAACCATCGTGTCCCGACGTTCAACGAACGGTACTGGAACGGCGACGGAGGCATCGGCAACCCGTCAATAAGGCCGGAACGGTCTTTTTCCGTCAACGGCGGTTTCACGCTGATCCGTGACTTTGAAAAATTCGGGACGGTGCAGTCCGAAATCAACGCATTTCATAGCCGCACAGACCGGAAGATCATCTGGGAAACCGGTGTCATTCAGCCGGGCCTGATATCGCCCGTGAACCTGTACCAATCCCGTTCCGCGGGCTGGGAATTCCTGACCACCTGGGCCTGGGACTCCCTTACCTGCCGGTTCAGTTTCGTGCGGAATTTATCGGAGGACATCAGCAACCCGGAACCGAGGCGTATCCCCTATTCCCCGCTGTACGTGTTTAAATTCAGCGCGCAGTGGTCCACGGAGCGGTTCATGTTCTTTCAGTCCACCCGGTACAACAGCGAGCGGTATGTCACCCTGCAGAATACCCGTTTCCTGAAGCACTACTGGATCACCGACCTCACGGTGCAATACCGGACGGCCTTCCTGGAATCGCGGATCTTCGTCTTTGCCAACCTGAACAATATATGGGATTCCCGGTACGAGCCCGTCGCCCTTTATCCCGGCCCGGCAAGGCTGTTTGAGATCGGGATCAAAATCGGGTACTGATCATTACCAACCAGAAACCGGAATACAGATTATGAAAATGCAATCCTGCGTAAGAATCTTTTATGCATTTCTGGGCCTTTGTACTGCCGTTTCGTGCAGGGAAGACATCAATATCCCCGCGGGCCAGATGAAACCGGAAGGGATTTACATCGTCAACGAGGGCAATTATCTCGCCTCTACGGGGGACATTTCCTTCTTCGACCCCGATTCCATGAAAGTCGTGAACAACCTTTTCCTGGGAGCGAACGGCGCGCCGGCCGGGGATGTCGTGCAGGACATGCTGGTCCACGACACGCTCGGGATCATTGCTGTGAACAATTCGAATAAAGTACGAATCGTGAACATCCGTACTTTCAAACTCATCAGGGACATTCCGGTCACGCTGCCGAGAAGGATCGCGATGGCGGGCGCCTCGAAGGCCTATATTTCCTGCTGGGACGGACACGTCCGCATCCTGGACCTGAACACCCTGACAGTCACCGGTTCCGTGCCGGTGCCGGAAAGCTACCCGGAGGGAATCCTCGTCGCCGGCGGACTCGCGTTTGTCAGCCTTTCGGCGGGATTTGACTGGGGAGTGCAGCCGGGACAGCACAGGGAACTCGCGGTCATCAGCGCCGCGGCCGATACTCTCACGGCACGGATACCCGTCGGCTACAACCCACAGAAAATGGCCTTGTACGAAGACTGGGACAGAATTTACGTCGCCTGCGGGGGATCGGAATTCACCGCGCCGAAAGCGCACGGGGGAATTTACATTGTGGATGTCCGGCAGTTAAGAACAGTGGATTCGATTATCACCCAGCCGGGAGAAACCGCTCCCGATACGCTATACCCTTCCGGCATCCGGATCGACAGCCGGTATTGCTATTTTATCAATCACTTCTCGGGACCCGTGACCGTATTCAACATGCAGACCCTTTACATCACGGGAAAAATCCCCGGCGACCATTACGGACTGGCCGTGGATCCTTATCACGGGCTGATCCTGACGACCACCCCTTCGGCGGACGGGAAACTGAAAGTGTACAACCCGTCGCTGGAATTGTTGGTCGAATTATCCGTCGGAGAATATCCCTCCACGATTGTTTTCAGGTACAGGGAAAATTAAATTGAAATTTATTAGTTCAGCTTCCCGGGAATGCTGAATTTTTTCCTCAAAGCATATCGCTTCGTTTGCGGATCCACCATTCAGCCGCGAGCAGCGCGGAGATGAAAAACAGCATCCAGGGTTTGTTCCAGAGATCCGTTTCGGTCTTTTTTTCAAGAATTTCGGGCTCGTAGTTCAGGATTTTTCTCAGTTCTTCCGGCTGATCCGGAGTCAGATACCGCCCTCCGGACAAACCGGCCATCCTCCGGAGCAGGTCCTGGTTCTGCGAGGTCCGGATCAGTTCCGCGCTGTACACCTCCACGCTGAATTTCCGGTTGTCTCTGCCGAGACTGGTCCCGCTCCGTTCCGCTTCGCCGTCGATGACATAATCGCCCACCGGCAGGGCGCCCGTGACGGCTTCATACCGCCCATTCCCGGCCGGGTTCAGCTGGAGCGCCGCCTGCACTTCCTTCGACCGGATGCTGACCCTGAATGCCGCGTCGTTCACGGGCTTATACTGGTCATCATAGGCCTGACCCGTGATCATGATCTTTTCCCCGGACTGGTAAACGGGTTTGCTCGTCTGCACGGAAACCTGCCGTGCGTCATCGGTCAGGGTCAGCCAGCGGATGGTCTGCCCGATAAAAGCTTCAAATACGGGATTCTGCTTGCCCAGTCCCAGCGGTGTGAAATGCGTTTTCCACAATCCGTAAAACGCGACCGTCATCGATTTTTGTTTCTTCTGCCTGTGGCTGATGATCAGCGGGATATCGCCGTGCAGTTTCAGCACCTGCGGCGCCTTGCTCATGTCCGCGCGCACGAGAACCGACGATTCCGGCGGGGGCAATATGACGGCTTTCTGGATCCAGACCGGCGGGAGGTCCGCCCAGAACCGGTCGGTCGTCTCAATCGATTCGTTGATCTGGATGACCGAATGGCTCCGGCCCTGTGCCGTCAGTTTCAGGCTGACCTGCGTTTCCCTGATATTCGGATCCGGCGCGAAATCGGCTCCGCCCGCCCCTTTCAGTGCCTGATAACGTTTCAGATCGACTCCCGGACCGTACAGAAACAACCAGGGTTTCTGGCTATCGAGGATATGCTCCGAAAGCTGCGTGAAATACGCAGAATTCGACCGCACTGTCGGATACTGGTTGAATATATAGCAGTCATACTCACCGATAGACTCAGGAAGAGACGTATCGTCCGTCATCGTAATGAAAGTTCCGTCCGGTTTCTGGATCAGCGCTTTCAGCTGGTAATCCGGATTGGATATGACCGACTGATAGATCATCGATTGGTCGGGACCGGGCTGGCCGGAAATCAGAAGAACTTTTACACGGTTTTTCAGCACCTGTACGTAAAACGCCTTTACGTTATTACCGGCCGTCATTTCGCCGGATAAAGGGACAACCGCCGCTTCGTATTTCTGCATACCCTCCTCATCTGCGGAAATTTCAAACCGGAGTGTGGAAAAGGATATATCATCCGGCGCCGTGACAGACTTTGAATCCAGAACCCTGCCGTTCCTGCGGATCTGCACCGTAATCGACCGGCCTTTGTATCCGGCAGATGAAAACGAAACGTCCACCGGAATCCTGGAACCGACAAACACGACGCTGTTGGAAAGAGCCTGTTCGATCGCGATGTCCCTCTGCTCATACACGTCCCCGATGCCGACGGTGTGGACGGGCACATCGGAAAACTCGGCGAAGGACACCGGATTGCCGCCCAGATTGTACTGCCCGTCGCTGATCAGCACCATGGCGGCCAGGTTTTTCCCCGTCATGCGGTTTTTTGCCATATCCAGTGAAGCGCCGATATCGGTGATCCATCCGTCAAAACGGACGGAATCTGTGGGAATGTTTTTTTCTTTCAGACTGTCCGAAAACAAAAAGAACCGGACGTCCTGTTTTTCCGCAATTTCTTTCCAAACCGGATCGTTCAGGTAACGGATGACGCGTTCGCTCCTCGGCCCTGCCGAATCCTTGATGGACATGCTCCGGGACTGGTCGACGAGTACGGAAATCACCGGCAATTCCTTTTCCTGGTAAAAACGGATCAAAACAGGCTCGAAGATAAAAAACAGGATGAGCGTAAATACCGAGCTTCGAATGACCGCTAAAACAATTCTTTTCCGGCGGCCTGACGGCGGAATGGTTGAGCGGTACATCCACACGATGAAAAAAATAACCAGGATTCCGAGAATGAAAAGCAGAAGAACGGAGCCGTTGATATCTATTTTAAAATGGTCAGTCACGTTTAATATATTTCTTCTTCAAGCCTTGAAGGTCTTTTGCCCGGATTATTGATTAATATTAATAATTATTTTTTTGGATCAACAAGACCTTCAAGGTTTAAGAGGAAGTTGATTACCAGTCCCTATCCGTCTTGTTTTCCTTCGAAACTTTTTCTTTCAGGTTTTTACGCTGGTAATCCTGCTCCTGATTCTTCAGAAGGTCTAAAAGCCGTTCCGCCGCCTGTTTTGACATGCTGTTCTTATTTTCCTGCTGACGGTTTTGCTGCTGCCGGTTCTGTTTCGGGTTGTCCTGCTGTTTTTGTTCCTGCTTCTGTTCCTGCTGCTGATCGTTTTTCTTCTGCTTTTTTGACTGATCGTCTTTTTTCTGCTGTTGTTTATTTTGTTTCTGCATCAGCTTCATCAGGTATTCATAATTGAATTTAGCGTCCTGGTCGTTCGGCGATTTTTTAAGAACCTGCTTGTAAAGGTCAGCGCTTTTTTCGATCTTGTTCATCCGGAAAAGGCAATTGGCCATATTATATTGTATGTCTGATTTCATTTTCGGATGGGCCGCGTACTGGAGAGCCCGTTCATAATACTGCAGTGCAGGTTCATATTGCTTAAGTTCGTACAGCGCGTTGCCCGCGTTGAAATTCAGTTCCGGGTCGTTCACGTTTTTGTCGAGCAATTCCTTGTAGCGGGTCAGCGCCTGCTCATTAAGCCCTTTTTTAACGGATTCGTCCGCCTGCCACCTGTCGATGCCGAATTGCGCTAAGGCATTTTCCAAGAATAGAAAAAGAAAAAATAAAATGTATAAAAAATACCGGTTCATAATCATTTGACTCTACTTCTGTATCGCCAGCACAAAGGCCGTGGTTAATTTTAAAATGTCTTTGTTGGCGCGCCGGAGCCGGTCACTGATAATCCGTGCAAGATTCCTGAATACGATAAACCCGATATGCGTATCAGCTTCGACCAGTTTGGTAAAATCCACACGGTTAATAATGGCTAATTTGCAGTTATTGACCGCGGTTACGGTCGCGGAACGTTCGCTGTTTTCCTCGAATAACGCCATCTCGCCGAAACAGGCATGGAACTTCGAACTCAGTTTGATCAGCGATTTATCCTTGTTGACGACCTGGTCCGGTGAGAACGCCATGGTCATGTTTTTAGATATTTCGACATCCCCTTCCATCAGAATGAACATTTCTTCCCCGCGGTCGCCGTCTTTGATGATCATGGAACCGGCAGACATATCCGTTACGGTAATAATATTTTTAATTTTGTCGAGTTCAGTATCCGTCAAACCTGAAAAAATGGGATATTTTTTTAAGAATTCTTTATCGAGCATAGTTCTGACCTGTTGCGTTAAAGTCCTAAAATTTATCAAAAATCACAATGCCAATGTCATTGTGTTCGGTGACATAATCCTTGGGGGGATTGATCCGGAATGTCATACGGTGCTCCTCGGAAAATTTCTTTCCTGATTCCTGCAGTTTCTGCCGGATGAAAATGTCCAGATAAGAATTATTATCCGACAGCAGGTCATGGATCGCTACGGATTGTATTTCCCTGCCGATACCAAACAAGATCGCGTCTTTTTCGTCTTTAAAAAGATGAACCAGTTCCTGAAATGTTTTCCCTATCCATTCCGGTGGTATGTCCATCCGGACAATTTCATTGCCGTAATCGAAGGACAGTAATTCATCAACCACTCTGGGAATCCCGGGATTCGAAACGTGCATGGCAAGGAGAAAACCGCTGTATTTGTCGCTCACCACCACATCGTCGGCTTTGGCGCGCTGAAGATGAGCTTCATTTTCCGGGTTGACCACCTGACCGTACAGCCGGACTTTTGGATTCAAATTTTTTATTGTTAATGTACCGATGATGGTTTTCTCATCGGCTTTGTTGCTGGTCAGTTCGTTGATATCCGAAACGATGATCACGGCGTCGGCATATTTGATATTGGCTTTCTCTAAAATAACTTCATTCGTGAAATCGCCGGAAACAAAGTAAACTTCGGCGTTTTTATGGTGATTGATAATATTCATTATTTTTACGGATTCGCAGGTGTTGACCAGAACAATCTTAGGATGTTCAAGTTCCTGTTCCATGGTTTGAATAATATGTTCGACGTTGAAATTCCATCCGCAAATGACGATATGGTTTTTAATGTTAACGCTTTCCAAACCTTGTCCCTTTCTGATTTGTCTTTCAATAAACACTGAAGAAATCGTAGCGGTCAGCAGTGAAATCACCGCCACGCCGCTGATCATGACTATAATTCCGATGATGCGTCCGCCAAGAGTTACTGGCGTGAAATCACCGTAACCGGTTGTGGTTATCGAAACAAAAGCCCACCATATTCCCTGCCAGATATTCTGAATGCTGCTTTCCGGAGTTTCTTCAAAGACGTTGACTATTAAACTAGAAACCACCGCCATCAAGAGAATGCCGGCTATCAGGCGGATAATTGTATTTTTGTATAGGGTTGAGACATACCGCTTGATTTTTTTCTTCGGATTGAAATGCTTTTTTTTCATAACCGCATCAATGAATAATTTCCTCCCGGCGATTCAGCCATTCCAGATGAATATTTTTCGTATCCTCGATTTTTGTGGTATCGTCTTTCAGAAAATGCCCGATGGTATCCACAAGATGGCCGGCCGACAGATTTCTCGGCAGGAACACATAATCGGCGCCTTCGCTGTACATTTTCAGAGCGCGCGATGCGCTTTCCGCGGTCACGATGATCTTCGCATGGGGACTGATTTTCTGGATTTCCTTGATCAGGCGCAGGTTGTCGGTTCCCACGAGAATTGTATCGGGAATGGTGGAAATAACTAATTTCGCGTCGTGCAGTCCCGCGTGATGCAATGTGTCAATATTGCTGATATCGCCGTACACCGCCTTGATGCCAAGACGGTTCAGCTTTTCATGGACATTCGGATTGTAATCCACGACGAGTATTTTTTCTTTCAGCGTTTTTACAAAATCCGGCTCTTTTTCCTCCCGGTCTTCCAGTTCACGGATAAACGAACTGGCTACGCGGAAGAATCCAAGAAACGCGATTTCTTTCGGTTGTTCCTCGCTGCCTTCCGCCGCCTGTGTCGCAATATCTTTCAGTCCGATGGCCGTCAGCATTTTGGCCAGAACGCCCTGCAGCTGCTGATTGTATTTGATCATGTACGGGGCGATGACCGAGGTTATGACAAACGTAAAAATGACAATCGATAAAATCCGCGTGTCGATATGCCCGGACGCCGCGCCCAGCGCCGCAATGACCAACGAGAATTCGCTGATGTTCGCCAGGTTGATAGACGGCAGAAGGCTCATCCGGTGGCCCTGCTTCATAAAATACAAAACCGGGTAAATGGACAGAAACCGCGTCGCGATCAGAAACGCCGCGATAATGCCCGCCCAGGCCAGAATTTGCAGGTCATCCGCGGGATTCGGGATCTGCATGCCGAGCGCGACAAAAAACAGCGTCACGAAAAAATCGCGGATGCTGACCACTTTCGCGATCACATCGAGGTTATAGGGAAAAGTGGAAATCGCGACCCCGGCGATGAGCGCGCCCATTTCCAGCGAGAGTTCCATGTACGCCGCGACGCTGCAGATGAAAAAGCACCATCCGAGCGAGGCGACCAGCACCAGTTCGGGAATTTTCGCGATCGATTTGAAAAGAAACGGCAGGATGAATTTACTCATTAGCAGACTGATTCCGACTAAGGCGCCGCCCTTCGCGAACGACATCAAAATACCGAGCACTTCCGGATTCGCCAGGTTCGGCTGAATGCCGATGATCACGATCGCCCAGATGTCCTGGAACACCAGCACGCCGAGCGTGATCCTTCCCGCGAGCGTATCGAGTTCAAATTTGCTGTACAACAATTTCACGACAATCGCGGTACTGCTCAGCCCGCAGCAGACGGCGAGATAAAACAGGTCGTATTTCCCGTCGCCCATGACGAACCCCAGCATCGCGAAGAACCCAAAACCCAGTGCCACGCAGATGATGAACTGCAGAAGCCCCGTCATGATCAGCACCTTGCCGGACTCTTTCAGCTTTTTGATGTCGATTTCGAGCCCGATCATGAACAGCAGCAGGATCAGCCCGATCTCCGAAATCACGGAAATATCCTCTTTGCTGCTGACGAGATTCAGCCCCATCTCCGGGCCGATCACGACCCCGGCGGCGATGTACGCCAGCAGCAGCGGCTGTTTCGCGTAGTGGCTGATGAACGCCAGAACCGTCGCCGCGAGAATGCTGTAGCCGATGCTCGCGATCAGGTGATGCCCTCCCCCGTCGTCGCCGCCCCCGCCGGCAAAAAGGAAATTCGCGAAAACAAAATAATTGATAAACGCAAAAAATAAAAAGCGGAACGCAAAACCCGGAAACAATTTTTTCATGATGAACCTCGCGCAAAGAAATAGGGTATCTAAATCAGCAAAACAAATCGTTAAGAAAATAGTAAAAAATTCTGAATAAAAAAACAGTTACATTATTTTTTATTAAATATTTCATTTCAGCCGCAAAATTATTATTTTACGGGAATAAACGGAAAGCACCTATGGCCGAATTACCTATCCTCAAAAACGTTTTGATCATTCTCGCGATCATCATCCCGATCACGTTTTTCGCGAACCGGCTTCGGTTCCCGACCATTATCGGTTTCCTGGTAACCGGCGTGATCATCGGCCCGTACGCCCTCGGTTGGGTTGAAGACCAGTATGCCATTCAAAGTATTGCCGAACTGGGCGTCGTACTGCTGTTATTCTCCGTCGGACTGGAATTCTCGCTTGAGAAACTGCTCAAGCTGAAACGGATCCTGCTCATCGCCGGGGGTGGCCAGATTTTCCTGACCGTGGGACTGGTTTGGGCATTCGGGCAGTTATTCGGACTTTCGCACGTTAAGGGATTTATTTTCGGCAGTATAATTGCGTTATCGTCCACGGCGATCATTCTGAAAATTCTCGGCGACAAACGCGAACTGGATTCCCCGGTCGGGCGCTTCTCGCTTGTCATCAGCCTTTTTCAGGATATGTTCATCGTGCCGCTGATGCTGATCATGCCCTATCTGAACCGGCCCGATGAGTTCAGCTGGATCACTTTTTCGAGCACGATCGCGCTGTCGGTGACCGGTATTGTGTTTATTATCGTGCTCGCGCGGCTTATCATCCCGAACCTGATCCAGCACATCATCAAGCAGAAGAACCGCGAGCTGTTTTTCATCACGATCATCTTTGTAACCATCGGTACCGCCTGGCTGTCCACGTATCTCGGTCTTTCGCTGGCCATCGGCGCGTTCTTCGCCGGACTGGTGATTTCGGAATCGGAGTATTCCCATCAGATCACGTCGGATATCCTGCCGGTAAAAGACATTCTGATGGCGCTGTTTTTCATCTCCGTCGGCATGATGCTGGATCTGGGTTTCTTCAGAAATTATTACATCGTCCTTATCGGCATGCTGATCGCCATCGTGATATTCAAAACCGTAATCGTATTCGGACTGATATACCTGCTCAAATATCCGGCACGTTTCGGCATCAGCACCGGACTCACGCTCGTCCCCATCAGTGAATTCAGTTTCGTCATCGCCATGGAAAGCATGCGGTACAGCATCCTGTCGGAAGAAATGTATCAGCTGTTCCTCGGCGCCAGCATTCTCACCATGATGGTCTCCCCGTTCCTTATCAGCAAAGCCGATACGATCGGCGCCTACCTTCAGCAGCTTCTGAAACTTCCCGAATTCATGCCGTTTACCGCGACACGGCTGTCCCAGCTGCTCAGCCAGGAACAACAGGCGGAACAGCCTAAAAAGAAATGGGATGGCCACGCCATCATCATCGGTTTCGGCACTACCGGCGAATACCTCTCGAATGTCCTTTCGGAAACGGGCATCCGGTTTATTATCTGCGAACTGATTTACGACCGTTACCGGAAAGCGAAAACCCGGTTTCCGCAAACCGTTTTCGGTGACGCTTCTTCGCCGGTCATCGCCGAAAAAATCCAAGTAGAAAAGGCAAAACTGATGATCATCAGTTCAAGCAACAAGGATGTGGCAATACGGGTCATCAAGGCGACCCGCGCGGTCAACCCTAAAATCAACATCATCGCCCGGACACGGCGTATGGAAGACATTGATATGCTTCACCAGATCGGCGCGGATTACATCATTCCCGAGGAACTCGAAACGACCATCGAGATCCTCGCGCTGGCTCTTCGCCAGTACCGCATTCCGCGAAACGTGATCGCGTCCCAGCTCGCGGTCATCCGCCATGACCATTACAAACCGTTCCTCGGAAAGCCGGTATCGGATTCAACCCTGAACGATCTTCCCTACCTGCTTGCCGCGAGCACTACGGAATCCGGCATCCTGATGGAACACTCACCGGCGATCGGGAAAACCATCGAAGAAACGGATCTTGTGAAACTTTCGGGCGTGAAAATCATCGCTATCGTCCGGGACGGCAAGCCGATACATCAGCCGCCGCCGGATTTCATCCTTCAGAAAGGCGACATTATCATCCTGCTGGGCACCCACGCGGAAATCGACGCCGCGCTCGGCATGATCGGATGCGAGATCGTTTCATAAATCATCGCCACGAAGTCACCAGGACGCAAACAAAACAAAAAAAATAGTGCCGTTATGAAAAAACCGTTATTTTTCCTATTGCTGTTCTTCACATGCGGATGCGGAGTCAGGGAAAACGCGGATCTTATATTATTAAATGGAAATGTAATCACGCTCGATTCTTCGGATTCCCGCGTAGAAGCGCTGGCGATCCGGAACGGACGCATCATCGCAACCGGCTCCAACTTGGATATCCGCAGCCGGTATGCATCCATGCGGGCCGAAGACCTGGAGGGGAGCACAGTGCTGCCTGGATTCACCGACTCTCACATTCATATGCTTTCCCTGGGCCGTTTTCTGGAGCGGCTCAGTTTAAAAGAGACACGGTCGTACACTGATGTTCTGGACAGCGTCAGGCAGAGGGCCGCCGTCACCCCGAAGAACCGATGGATTCACGGACGCGGATGGGACCAGAATTTGTGGCCGGATAAAAATTTTCCATCGAATGAGACATTAAACGCCGTTTCCCGGGATCATTACGTCCTCCTCAAACGCGTGGACGGGCATGCCGTGCTGGTCAATGACAATGTCCTGAATCTGGCTGGAATTTCACCGAAAACGCCTGATCCTCCCGGCGGAAAAATTTTAAGGGATGCACACGGTAAGCCAACCGGCGTATTGATCGACAATGCCGCGGATATGATCATCCCTTTCATACCTACGGCCACAGCGAACGAAAACAGGGAATCCCTCAGGCTGGCTTTCAATCATTGTCTTGAGAACGGAATTACTTCGGTGCATGACGCCGGGATCGACAGCGCGAACCTGGCGATCTATCATGATCTCGGCAGAAAAAAACAACTCCCATTGAGAATATACGCGATGCTGGAATACTCGGATCGGGCTCTGGTCGGGCGTTTTCTGGACGAAGGCCCTGCACTCGGATTATATGACGGGTTTCTGACCGTACGATCCGTCAAGCTGTACGCGGACGGCGCTCTTGGATCACGCGGAGCCGCACTGCTGGAAGCGTACTCCGACGATACACAAAGCCGCGGCCTGATCGTCACCCCTCATGATGATTTGTCCGGAATCGCAAAACGTTCATTGGACCGGGGATTTCAGTTATGCACGCACGCGATCGGCGATTCCGGTAACCGCTTCATCCTTACTGTTTACGAATTTGTCCTTTCCGGCGCGAAACTGGATTTTGATTCCGTGAGATGGCGTATCGAACACGCTCAGGTCATTCATCCGGATGATTTCAAACGGTTCGGATCAAGCGGGATCATCGCGTCCGTACAGCCGACACACTGCACTTCGGACATGGTTTGGGCGGAACAGCGGCTGGGTCCGGAACGAGTCAAAGGAGCGTATGCCTGGCGATCCCTGATTGAAAGCGGGGCGCGTTTGTGCCTGGGATCGGACGCTCCGGTGGAATCCTGCAGTCCGCTATGGGGAATTTATTCCGCCGTCACGCGACAGGACCATGCAGGAAATCCGGCCAGGGGATGGTATGCTGATCAAATAATGTCCATCCATGAAGCGGTCAGAGGATATACGGTTAACTCGGCCTATGCGGCGTTTGAGGATCATATGAAAGGTACGATCGAAAAGGGCAAATTCGCGGACCTTGTGGTGCTGTCAGACGATATCACGAAGATCAGGCCTTCTGAAATATTGACTGCGAAAATCCGCATGACCCTTGTGAACGGAAAGGTGATGTACCGGAAGAAAAGCGGAACGTAACATTTCAGCCGTGCCGTCTTGTACAACCCTTGTGAACAGACGATCCAAACCATTCCGGAAATCCAAAACCATAAGAAAATTTTTTTATTGACTTTAAGTAAAAAAAAAATAAATTATAAATCTGATTTTATCATGCACTTATCTTTGATGAAGTCATCATAGGATCAGAAATGGTTTTTGAAAATTTTGCTGGTGTAGCTCAGCTGGTAGAGCAACTGACTTGTAATCAGTAGGTCGACGGTTCGATTCCGCCCACCAGCTCAGCTTTAAGAATATGCGTTCTTAAAATTTAGATTTTTTTTGCAACGGGCAGTTGGCGGAGTGGTCAATCGCAACAGACTGTAAATCTGTCGGGCTAAGCCCTACGGAGGTTCAAATCCTTCACTGCCCACGAAAAGGTATCGATGTAAATCGGTACCTTTTTTCATTTTACGTCAATCGCAATCCTGATGAGTTTGCTAATAATGAGGTTAAGCCCGGAGTTTATACCGCCAAAAGCGGGAGAGGTTCTGCACCGAGGCGCATCCGCCTCAGGCGGAAAATCCTTCACTGCCCACCAAAAGGTATCGATGAAAATCGCTACCTTTTTCATTTTTAGTCATTCATTTTTGATTATTGGAGATAATAATCGGACTAAGCTCCCGACTTGTCGGAATAGCATTCGGACACAGATTCGGAAGTAAATAAGAAGTTTTTATCATGAAATTACCTTTGGAAATTTTTTCGAAATAACCGTTGCGCTACAATTCATGCTGTTGTTCAGGCAATGAATCTCTTCTTTTGGGTTTTAAAATACTGATTGCGGTTGTGAAGTGTTCAATTCGTTTCACGTATACAAAATACGAAATGCCGATGGATTCTTTTGCTCAATAATTGCGTAAATTTATTGATTACGGAGGATATTTTCAATTCAAGAGGTTTTGACAGAAGGACCAATCGTATATCGTGTTCATTCGGGTCAATTCCGGGTCAGAAAACGATTGGAAATGAATCATTCTGAATGAAAACCTGCAATCATAAAAAAGGGGATTTTATCCGTCCCGAGTATCATGAAGGATCGGAAATAGAGATTATCATTTATTTTGCAGTATTCGATACGTTCCGATAGCAAAGCAATTGGAACAACTCAGATGGACAATTTTTTGCTTTTTGGCAGACCTTTTAGATAAAACACGGAATCGTTTTACTTTCATAGAAAAAAATGATATACCCGGACTTTCTACAGACGATATAATCATCATTTTTTTCGTTTTTTTGAACCGTTTTTATCGTAAAACCTTATTATTTTAATCTTGAAAAACGATTGACCGGCATTGTGAAATTATTTAGATTTTTCATAACTTGTCAGTCTAAATCAGGAGAAAATCATGTCCCAGATCAACACCCGGAAAAAACCGCTGGAAAGAGACGACTCCATTCAGCTTCCGGCCGTGGATATCATTTCCGCTTCGGCGGGATCGGGCAAGACGCATACCATGGCCATGCGGTTTACGCAGTTCCTGCTTTCTTCAAAGATACCGAACCATGACCTGAAACAGATCCTCGCCATCACGTTCACGAACCTGGCGGCCAAGGAACTGAAGGAACGCCTGATCCTCACGCTGAAAAACCTGGCGCTGAAAGACAAGAAAACAACAGATTATTTTACGGATATCATTTCAATTCCCAGAGACCAGATTCCCGCAAAAGCTGAACGTGTGCTGGAGACCATGCTGATCCGGTACAGCGACCTGCAGGTGAAAACCATCGACAGCTTTTTCACTCAGGTGTTCCGCTCGTCCGCTCATGACTACGGGCTCTACGCCGACTGCGATATCACGTTCCAGCCGCAAAACATTCTCGAACACGCTTTCGAAGAATTGTCGAAAAACATTTATAAAAAAGATACCCTGCGTCATCATATCGAACAACTGATCGGCATTTTAAAGGAACAACGGACAAGTAATCAAAAATATCCATGGGATCCTTTTCAAAATATTCAGGATAAGATAATCAGATTCTATAAATCATTACAGAAACAAAAGGGGCTACTGATACAGGAATCTCAAAATCATCTGTTAACTGAAAAGAAAAACCGTTTAACAGAAATTGCGTCCGAATTATTGCAGATTATCAATGACACGGGTCTTGAAGTATATAGTAATGCTGAAAAGCAATTAAAGAACGCAATGCTGGGTGATTTCGATAAAATTATTAATAACAAACTCTATCCTTCATTATTTAAAGACAAACAGAAAAAGGACAAAAGACCCCTTTTAAAAGAAGAATACATCGGGCTTCACAGGCAATTCAATGAACATTGCATAAAATATATCTGTCTTTTTTCACAAAATTACTATTATCCATACATCGCCGTTTACAGCGAACTGACGGAGTATATCAAACGGACACAGCGCAATCTCGACGAAGTCGCGCTCGACGACCTTCACCAGTACATCACCAGTACGTTATCGGGAGTTGTTCAATCCAAAGCGGACATCATCGCCTCGGTATATGAACGCTTAGGCGAGACGATCTGCCATTACATGATCGACGAATTCCAGGACACGGCGCCGGTGCATTGGAACAACCTTTTCCCGCTGATCGAAAACACGCTGGCCGGCAAAGGAAGCCTTTTCATCGTAGGCGACACCAAACAGTCCATGTACGCTTTCAACGACGCGGACTGGCGGATTTTGAAAGGTTTGACGGAAAGTATCGCGTTTCCTTCAGCTCAGGACAATTATTCCGTCAGCCATTTGCAGGACAATTACCGCAGCGGCGGGGCGATTGTCGAATTCAACCTCCACCTGTTCCAGGAACATATCCCTTCATTGTACGCGAACAGTACCGATAAAAAGAAAATATCCATACACCAAAAAAACAAAGAAGCTCTTAAAGCCGGAGGTCTGATTGATTATGTCCAAAATCCGCTGGACGATAAAAAAAACAAGGGATATGTCAGCGTTCAGTTGTTTGAAACCATAGAAACGTATAAAACAGAATTAGTCAATACGATCGCAGAATTAAAAAAACGGGGAGCGCCGCTGAAAGAGATAGCTGTCCTGACTCGCCGGAACGAAGATATCATCGACATCAGCGAAACGCTCAGGATCGCCGGAATCGACTGCGTTTCCTACAGCAGTCTCGACATACGTAAGCAGGCGCTGACCGCCGGCGTCTTTACGCTGCTCGCCTTCCTCGATTCTCCCGTCGATAACCTCGCGTTCGGCCGGTTCCTTCTGAGCGACCTATTCGTAAAAGCGTCCGGAAAACCCGCCGATGCATGGCGCGATTTCATTTTCAGGAACCGCGGTAAAAATCTGTATACGGCTTTCCGGGAAGAACAGGAAATACTTTGGAACTTATTTTTCGGCGAACTGTACAAAAAGACCGGTTACCTGACGCCGTATGACCTTGTTTGCGAAATTTTCACAACGTTCCGCCTGTATAAAAATTTCTCCGATGAAACCGCCACACTGACGAAATTTCTCGAAACCGTGAAAGAATTCGATAAAAACGGACGCGGAACCCTCAAGGAATTCCTCGCGTTTTCGGAGGATGACAAGGACGATTCATGGAATATCATCGTTTCGCCCGACTTCGACGCCGTCCGCCTCATGACCATCCATAAAGCCAAGGGACTGAACTTTGGATTTGTTATCGCCGTATTCTTCGATGAAAATAGAAAAGGCGGAGAAAAAATGTATTTCAATGAGAACGACGATAAAGTTCAAATACTCCGAATGACTTCAAGAATACCGCAACGAATCGATGATTATTCGAAATTCATTGATTGCGAAGATCATGAATACGCTTTCATAAAAGAGATTTATGACCGGCAGGAGCAAACGGATCTGGTCGAATGGTATAATCTCCGCTATGTCGCTCTGACCCGTCCGAAAAATGAATTGTATGTTTATGGGGTTAACAGAAAGGATGAAAATAAAACCGATCCGACGGAACCGGATGAACCTGTAACTGAAAATGTAATTGAAAAGGCGGATCCCCTGGACTGGCTCGACGTAACTGAAAAAATACTCGGAACAAAAGCTGAAATCAAAAAAGACGACAAACCCGCACCCCGCATTCTGCAACCCCTGTTCCCGGAAACGGTCAGCATACAGGAGAATTTCATCTTTCACAAAATCAGGAACAACGAACGGTACCGCGGCGATAATATCCATTTCGTGCTGTCGAAAACCGAAACCCTTGCCGCTGACCCGGAAAAACAGCTCCGCGAATTGGCCGGGAAATACGCGCTTCCTCGGGATTGCAGTCTCAAAGACGCCGATTTTAAAGCCATGTCCGGTTTATTGCTGATGCCGGAAATGCGGACGTATTTCGAGGAACAGCCCGGAAGAGTCATACGCAACGAACTGGATTACATTGACACCGAAGGCACACACCGCATCGACCGCCTCGTTGCTGATCCCGACGAAGTCACTATCATCGACTATAAGACCGGCGAAACCGACGATCCCGTAAAATATGAAAAGCAGATCCGAAGTTACATGGATTTCGCGCGGGCCTTTTACCCGGGCCGGTCCGTGAAGGGAATTCTCGCTTACATCGACCAGAAAACCATCAGGGTGATATCATGAAGCAGGTACAATTATTCAAAGGCCGTCACGACCTTATCGAAGAAATACTCGCGACCATCGATCCCGGCGTAAATGATTTTTCAAACCTGCTGGTGGTATTCCCCGGAAAACGCCCGCCTCATTTCCTGCGGAAAGAACTGGCGCGGAAAGCAGGCAAACCGGTGATTCCACCCGTTACTTATTCCATGGACACTTTCATTGACGACCTGTATTATAACCGGCTGAACCGGACAAGCAAATTGTTCGGCGGTCTGGACGCCGTATCGTTACTGCACGACCTGTACATGAGCGATTGCCCAGTGCGCCTGACCAACGACGCGTTCGGGACATTCGACCGTTTCCTGCCGGTGGGTTTCCGGTTGCTCGAAGCGCTGGAGGAACTGTACATCGAGAACATTTCGTGGAAAAACGATATCTCAGCCGTTTCGCCAGAACCTATGATCCTGAAGCATTTGTACAAACCATTTTACGATTATCTGAATGAGAAAATTCTCTGCACACGGGCTGTGCGTTACCGGGAAGCGGCGGAACACATCGCTGAAGCCGGGCTTGAATCGTTCACGAAAATCATATTCGCCGGTTTTTTCACGATGACGGCATCCGAACGCATGATCGTAAAGCATCTGCTGGAACATCCGGATTTCTTCCTGTTCCTGCAGGATGGCGAAGGCATTGAAGAACTGATCAATCAGCTGAAAATCAAACCCGAAGAGAAAACATTCCCCGCCCGCGAACCGGATATTTATATTTACCAGAGCGCCGACGCGCACGATGAAATATTCCTGCTAAGCCGCGTCCTCAGCGAAACACCGAAAAGCGAACTCGTTCATGAAAAGAACGTGATTGTGCTTCCCGCGCGGGATCACTTGTTCCCTCTTCTTCGCAACGGCCTTCCGGGATTCAGCGAGGACGATTACAACGTTTCGCTCGGCTATCCTCTGATCCGTACGCCGGTAGCCGCGTTTCTGAACATCATACTCGAATCGGTCAGCCGCCGGCAGGAAGAGCGGTTCCGCGCCTCCGATTACCTGTCGCTGCTTCTGCATCCCTACGCGAAGAACACCAAAGCGACGCCCGAAGGCCGCACCGACATCACGCGCATACTCTGCCATACCGCCGAAGAAGAATTCTTCGATAAAAAGTCGCGCATGTATTTCACGCTTGAAGAAATCGAGAACGACGACCCGTTCTTTGAAGCAGCGCTGAAACGGATCCGACGCATCGATACAGAAATAACCAAAGACGTACTGCGGGCGCTGCTGATAAAAATCCATGACCGCACGCTACGGCCGTTCCTGAATATAAATAATATATCAAGTTTCGCGGACCAATGCCTCGACGTGATTTCGTATCTGAATGACGAAACCACGGCAGGCCGGCACCCGTTTTTCAGCCAGTTCGTTCCGCACGTGGTGCAGGCGATCGAAACGATGAAAGGCGAATCAGCCGGAACGAAGTCATTCAGTGATGCGGAGGCATACCGGCGTTTGCTGCATTATTTCCTGCGTTCGGGGCAGGCGGCTTTTACCGGCACGCCGGTGAAAGGCCTGCAGGTGCTGGGACTGCTGGAAACGCGGAACCTGAGTTTTCAGCGGGCCTATATTCTCGATGTGAACGAGGATGTTCTTCCTCCAGCGCCCGGGACTGACCCGTTCCTTCCGCAGACCGTTCGCCGTTCGCTGAAACTGCCGGGAACCGACCACGCGCAGAAAGCCGCCTTATATTATTTTTCCGTGCTGAAGCAGAACGCCGGCGAACTGCACCTGTTCCATATCAGCAACAACGACGCCATACGGAGCCGGTTCATTGAGGAATACCTGTGGCAGAAGCAGAAAGCCGCAGGCCGGGCGGACGGAGAGGAACAGCTGATTACCTGTTCATCGGGCACATTCCGGCTGTCGCGCTCTCGCCCCGAACCCATTCCGAACAGCGCTGCGTATGCGGAAATGCTGAAGACTTTTAATTTCTCCGCTTCCATGCTTCAAACTTATCTGGCCTGCGGCCTGCAGTTCTTTTACCGGTACATCCTGAATCTCTACGAAAAGGAAACCACCGATGAAAGCGTTGAAGCTTTAGATACTGGAAAACTGGTTCATGAAATCCTCCGTAATTTCTTTGGTATCCGAAGGAATATATCCGCGGAAATCCTGCGAAGTGAAGAACTGGATGCGTGCATTGACGCTGAATTCGGAAAATATTTTGGCGCGCAGGAATCTGGGCGCATCCTTCTGATCAAAAACCAGGTGCGACGGCGGCTTAGCGAATTCCTCGATCAATACCAGACTTCGCGCCCGGCAACGATCACCGGTCTTGAAGATAAGTTATCCGTACAATTCGGTGACTATAAACTGAACGGCCGGTTCGACCGCATCGAAACGCGCGGTGATAAAATCTGGATACTCGATTACAAGACTTCCTCCGGAAATGACATACGTTCCGCTTTAGAACAATTCGATCTGAACGATCCCGATAAACTGGCGCAACTGATACAGCTTGCCATTTATTGGGTAATCTATGCGACGCTGAAAGAAAAGTCCCCGGAAACGATTGTTCCCGCCTATCTTTTCTTCGGCGATAACACTTTCGGTGAAAATTCTGAAGTACGGCTGATCCGCAGTCAGCCCACCCCGGCGGAACAGTATGAGGAATACAAAACGAAAATCACAGCGCTGCTCGACCGCATCACCAATCCCGAAGAAGCGTTCTGCCCGCCGGAAGAAAAAAAACTGAGGGACTGTTGCCCTTACTGCGAATTCAGTACGATCTGCGGCACGCAGTGGATTAAGAAGGGGTGGGGGTGAGAAGGAAACAATAACTGCTTAATTTTTATTGGCTAAATAATCTCTAAGACAGAAATCGTCACATACTCAGGTTACAAAAACATGTTAAAAGGAAAAAAGCCCCACTTAGGTATCGTTCCATATGACAACAATTCAGGCCTGCTGCGCCTTCGGAACGCGGGAAAATTTTCAGTAGACTGCTTTCTGCAAATCCGTAAAAATACACGTTCGGTATTTCTTACAAGAATTTTTATACCGGATGCTTAAAGATAGCATACCATTCCTGCCAAAAGCACTATTTTAAGGGTTTTGTGGTTATTTTCATCGCATATAGGTATTGACAAACAATTTATATTTTTGTATCTTGGCGGCATTGAGTGACAGAACAATAGAAAAACATAAAGCGATTCAGTACAACCGATGTGCGGAATGTTTTATAAACAAGATTTGGCAGCAAGGGTTTTACGGAATGTAGCGGCCTGTTCGATTTTCTCTGAGGTTGAATCATGTTTTTACGATTATTTTTCAACAACAGGGCCGCAGGTTCGGTCCCCGGGAAAGTGTACAATTGGCTGTAATGCCTTGATTTTAAAAGCGTAAACGGCATTTTGCGGAACACTCCAGATCCTATGGTCCGGTGTTCAAGTCCCTGAGGGTCCTCAAGTAACAAACTGATTCCAATGGGATCAGCTTCTTTCACTGAAAACGGAGAACAGTCATGATGGATAAAATTTTACGCAGACTTCTGCCTCAAGGTATCGGTTTAGCTCTGATGATTCTTGGCTGGTATATCAGCATTGTTAATGTAGGCTTGGATAAATTTTCATCACCGACCATCTTTACTAAAGCTTCCGGATTTGGATTACTGCTGATCCTTCTCGGCGCTTATATACCGCAGATCTGGATACTGATCCTGAACCGATTACAAAAATAGCTGATCCTCTTTCAATTCACTTCCACTCTGTTCTCCCGCTTTCATCTGAAGGCAGACAGATGTGTCATTCCAATTTTCAGCCAATGTACATCTATACGCTTTATCCGTTCAGACAAACCGCCGTGTCGTCATGATCATGAAGAAATCTTGCTGAGAATCATCATATTCCGGAAACCGAGCCTGTTTAACCGGGATCGGTTACCGGCACGGGGCTGTATTCCTTTACGCGCTGGCTGCGTTTTTCCTGCCGTCGGCGTTTTTGGACATTTTTCTCTGCAGATAAACTCCCATGAACGGCTTGCAGCACAAAATAATACTGATTACCATCGCAAATTTTCCGTTCGTTACGTTCATCAAGCGCGGAATTCACTTTGACGGATTCCGGACCGACTTGCGCTTTTTCCTTTTCAGCGTACATCTCACCGATTGTATCATTCCAAATTAATAAATTCAAAAACTCCGTCAAAAGTAAAAAATTGACGTTAATTTCGTCACCAGTATCAATTTCTCTATTCAATATAAATAAATATTTACATTTTATTTGCTTTGGCACGTTGTTTGTATTATTATCTGTCGGATTTGATTATATTTAAAAAGGTTACCATAATCTTTACAGGACATTTCATGAAAATCAAAAAGAACATTGCGGTCAGCGAGAGCGGTTTTGTTTTCGTTCCTAACACCGGTGACTCGTACTCCCTGAATCCGGTTGCGATGGATATTGTGCATGCAATTAATGACAATAAAACATTTGATGAAATCCGGTCAGCGATCGAGTCAAAATACGATGTTGAACCCTCGCATTTCGAAAAGGATTTTCAGGATTTCATACATCAATTAAAACAATTTCAAATGGTCGACAATGGCAACGACAATTAATATTGCGGTCAGCGGATTAAACGCGACGGATAATCCCGGTCCGGGTATCGCTGTTGCCCGCGCCATTAAGGAAGAAACCAGCCTTAACGCCCGCATTATCGGGTTGTCTTATGACGCTATGGAACCCGGGATTTACATGCGTCATGTAATCGATAAAACGTATCAGATTCCCCTGCCGTCCGCCGGCCAGGACGCCCTGCTTCAGCGTCTGCGGTTTATTCACGACAAAGAACGCATCGATCTGATCATTCCGAATTTCGACGCTGAGTTATACGGATTCATAAAACTCTCGGAATCACTCCGGTCCATGGGCATCCGCACATTCCTTCCCGATCTGACTCAGCTTGAGACCGTCAGCAAGCACAAATTACCTGAACTCGGCGAAAAACTGAAGATACTCGTTCCTGAAAGTAAACCGGTAACATCGGTCGAGAGCGCTAGCCGTCTGATCAATGAATACGGTTTTCCGCTGGTCGTTAAAGGAAAGTTTTACGAAGCGTATGTTGCCTATACGGCCGAACAGATCCATTCTTATTTTCATAAACTCAACGCCAAATGGGGCCTGCCGGTTATTATCCAGAAATATATACAGGGAAAAGAATATAATGTCGCGGCGCTTGGCGACGGTCTCGGCGGGATGACAGGCGCGATTCCGATGCGTAAGCTCGTATTGACCGACAAAGGCAAAGGATGGGCAGGCGTAGCCATCGACGCTCCGGACATGATCGGGCTCGCAAAAAGAATCATCGGTTCCCTGAAATGGAAAGGCGGGCTGGAACTCGAAATCATGAAAACCGAACACGATGAACTGTACCTTCTTGAGATCAATCCCCGCTTTCCGGCATGGATCTATTTTTCAACCGGAGCGGGACAAAATCTTCCGGCCGCGCTGGTGCATATGAGCCTTGGGCATACGGTAAAACAATTTACAGATTATCATGTTGGCAAAATGTTTGTCCGTTATTCATGGGATCATATTGCCGATATCAGCGACTTCGAGAAAATATCCACATCCGGAGAATTATAAACAACAGGACACAAAATGAATAAACTCCCTTATGAACGTCCCGTCATAGTCCGGCTGAATTCAGGACTAATGAATAAATTCGGCACCCGCAGCGAAATCGTTCCCGTGACGCATATTGACGACGTTCCGGTAGAACAACTGATCGGCGAATTCGGATCGCCGTTGTATGTCATTTCTGAAGCGGCCATACGGAATAAAATGCGGCATGCTTACCGGACATTCCGAAACCGTTATCCGAAAGTTCAGTTTGCCTGGTCCTATAAAACAAATTACCTTGATTCCGTTTGCCGTGTGTTCCACCAGGAAGATTCCTGGGCGGAAGTCGTATCACGGTTCGAATATGATAAAGCTTTGCGCAACGGTGTGCCGGGAAATCAAATCATATTCAACGGACCCGATAAATCCATCGACGATCTGCGCACGGCCATCACAAACCGTTCGCGGATTCATATTGATCACCTTGATGAATTGTATCAGATCATTGAACTTTCGGAAGAAACGGATAACCGTCCGCAGGTCGCGATCCGGATCAATATGGACACGGGAATATATCCTCAATGGGACCGGTTCGGCTTTAACTATGAAAACGGGCAGGCGTGGGACGCGATCAACAAGATATTATCCCATCCGAAACTTGAGCTTGCGGGTTTGCACTGTCATATCGGAACGTTCATACTTTCGCCACAGGCCTACGCCGTCGCGGCCTCGAAATTATCATCGCTCGCGATGACCATTAAGCAGAAATATAACCGTTCGCTGGATTACATTGACCTGGGCGGCGGGTTCGCTTCTGCCAATACTTTACACGGATCGTATCTGCCGGGAAAGGATATATCCCCGTCGATGGAAGATTACGCCGAAGCGATTTGTTCCACGATCCTGCAAGCCGGTTTCCGGCCTGAAGAACTGCCCACATTGATTTTAGAGACCGGCCGCGCTCTGATCGATGACGCGGGCTATCTGCTCGGAACGGTACTTGCCAACAAACGATTATCGGACGGCCGCCGGGCGACCATACTTGATATCGGCGTCAATCTTTTGTTTACATCGTTCTGGTATGCGCATAAAATATCGCCGGCCCGTGAAACCGGACAGCATATCGAGGATACGGCGCTGTACGGCCCGCTTTGTATGAATATCGATGTGATCCGCCCGAGTATATCATTTCCGCCGCTCAAACACGGCGATCATGTCGTCGTCCATTCCGTCGGAGCCTATAATATGACTCAATGGCTGCAGTTCATCACGTACCGGCCGAACGTGGTGATGATCGGCCCTGACCGCGGCGTTCACATCATCCGTAAAGCGGAGTCGCTTGAAACGATTGTCGCGCAGGAAACGGTTCCAGGACACTTGAAAATAATTAGCGGTAAACGATGAATACTTTTCTAACCTCTATGTTCAGAGGCTGGCATCGCAGTTATACGCAGGTCTTTTTTTCCGATCAGCCTATATTTGCGGGGTTATTGATTCTTGTTTCGTTCATTGATCCGAATATCGGTTTGAGCGGACTGGTTTGCGTGACGATGACCAATCTCATCGCCTGGATCCTGGGCTATGACCGGAAAAACATCAGCGAAGGCGTTTACGGATTTAACAGCCTGCTGGTTGGATTCGGGCTCGGAGCCAATTATGAGATCAATGCCGCGATGTCCGTATTGCTCGTCTTCGCGGCGGTTCTGACTTTACTGATCACCCTGTGGCTGTATCACCGACTCATCACTTCTTTCTTACCGATTCTCAGCCTGCCTTTCCTGATTTCGTTCTGGATTCTGCTTCTCGCGAGCCGTCAATATCACGCGCTGGATTTGAATCCGCATGGTATTTATATGCCCAATGAGCTCTGGAAAATCGGCGGTATCAATCTTCTGGACCTTTATGAAAAAATTCAGGCCGTGGAATGGCCATCGCTTCTGATCATTTATTTTCATTCCCTGGGCGCGATCATATTTCAGCACGAACTGATCGCCGGTATCGGAATCGCGATTGGTCTGATGATTTATTCCAGAATCGCGTTTATATTATCCTGGATTGGTTTTTTTTCAGGATGGTTTTTCTATTCAATGGTCGGAGGCAATCAGATTACCGATCTTGAATACGGATATATTGGTTTCAATTTTATTCTGAGCGCGATTGCCGTAGGAGGTTTCTTTTACGTTCCTTCCGCGGGTTCCTACGTATTGTCATCGCTGATTGCGCCCGTGAACGCCATTCTCATAGCTGCTTTCGCAGGCCTGATCCTTCCGTATCAGTTGCCGCTGTTATCACTCCCCTTTAACGTGAGCGTCCTTACGGTTTTGTTCGCGCTTCAATGGCGTTATGTTAAATCGTTTTTTTATCCTGTTCTCTATCAGTACTTTTCACCCGAAAAGAACCTTTACCATTATTTAAACAGGCGTTTTCGCTTCGGCAAGCATACGGGAGTGATTTTCACGCTTCCGTTTTTCGGAGAGTGGACGGTAACTCAGGGACATCAGGGAAAAATCACGCATCAGAATCAATGGCGGCACGCATGGGATTTTGAGATTCTTGATCAGGATGGTAAACCTCACAGCAGCGAGGGACGGGCGAAAGAGGATTATTACTGCTACGGGCTCCCCGTTATCGCGCCGGCAGACGGATGGATCGAGGAAATAATCGATTTTGTGGATGATAATCTGATCGGTGAGGTTAATCTTAAACAAAACTGGGGAAACACGGTTATCATTCGTCATTCGGAAGGTATGTATTCCAAATTATGTCATTTACAGCCCCGAACAATTAAAGCGAAAAAACATACCTATGTTAAACGCGGCGAAGTACTCGGTTATTGCGGTAATTCAGGTCGTTCGCCGAGACCGCATCTGCACTTTCAGATTCAGCCTACGCCGTCGGTCGGCTCTCATACCATAGATATGCCCGTAAGTTATTACCTGTCCTCGGAAAACGGTCAGTATCAGCTTCGGAATTTTGAAATACCGGCGGAAAATCAAAAAGTCTGCAATGTTCAGACCCATCCCCTGCTTGCAGCGGCTTATCATTTCGTGCCCGGGAGCTTTATCAACGTCAGTGCTGCACCAGGTCTCGGGAACGATGTGATATGGGAAGTAAAGACCGATTTGTATAACCAGACTTTTTTATACTGCAAAGACAGCGGGTCATACGCGTATTTTGTAAATGACGACGTCATGTTTTATTTTGTCAGTTTTACCGGCAATAAAAAATCCGCGTTATATCATTTTTACCTGGCAAATTACAAAGTTCTGCTTGGATTTTATTCCGGGATGACTCTTTCTGACCGATTTACACTATCCGACTGTCCGGGAAAAATGCGTTATTGGTTACATGATCTTACGGCGCCATTTTTTCAATATCAACGTTTTGATTATGCGCACAGTCATCACAGTATCGATGACCCTCTCCGGGCGAATGAAATTATCCTCCGGTCAGGCGCCGCAATGTCGTTTGCCGGAAAAGAATGGCGGCGTAATAAATATGAAATTCACATCCGGAATAATTTTATTGAAAAAATGATCATTGATACCAGTCAACGGAAACAATTATGCGTGATGTTTTCACCCGAATAACAGGACTTTGGATCATAATCCTGCCGTTAACTGTTTTTTCACAGGAACGGAATCAGCCGGTCAATCCCGATCTGAAGTCTTATAATTTTTATTTATTGTCGCAATGGGATTCGGCGGCATATTACGGCAATCTGGCGCTCACTCAGAATACCGATCATTATTATCTGCGCATGCGTATGGGCATTGCGTATTATTTTCAAAATAATTTTTTTCTTGCCACCGAACATTTCGGGAAAGCGTTAAGTTTTGAGCCCGCGAGCCTTGACGCTAAAAAATATTTATATCATTGTTACATATTCACGAATCGTCTTAATCAGGCCGGAGCCCTGATTAAACGGCTGAACGGGAATGAAAAACCATACTTCCCGGAATATCCATCGGCAGGGATTCAGACATTTTTTATTTCCGCCGGCAATAAAATCTCTGATCAAAAGTCTATCAAGGGTAATCAGTTATTTTTCTCTTCGGGCGTATCTCACCTAATCAAGCCCGGCCTCCAAATCCATCATCAGCTAACATATTTAAAACAAGATCTGGTAAAATCCATTTCCGTAAATCAGTTCCAGTATTACTGCGCGGCGTCATTTTACCCGCACCCCCGCATCAATATCATTCCTGCTTTGCATTATCTGACCTTATCCGACGGTTATTCCCGGTCTAATTCACTCATCAAACATCTGGAACTAAGAAGCGGTTATGAATTATTCTCCGGGGCAATTTTCGCCAGTCACGTCGGATCGATATCTTCCGGTCAGCGGCAGGCAGGATTGAGTATGATGGTTTATCCTTTCGGAAACCTGAATCTTTATCACCGTTTAACGGCGACATGGCGGGATGACCCGGAATCAGAACTGAAACCTTCGTTAGTTTTTAACTTCATGACCGGGATGAAAATCACGTCACAGTTCTGGCTTGAAGCGGAAGGCACCGTCGGAAAAAGGACAAATTTTATAGAATCAACCGCCGCGGTTATTCACAACACGCCCGACATCATGAAGGAAAGATGGTCATTGATGTCCCTTTTTCTTATTGGCGATCATCAGTCGCTGTTTGTTAAATTGATCAGCGAACATAAAACGGAATATCAGAATAAAAAAACATTTTATCACAACGGACTATACGGAGGTTTGCAATGGACATTTTTAAAAGCGCAATAATAACCGCGATGATTGCCCTGATCGTCTTGTGTTCAGGTCAAATTAACGCGTCCCAAAAAGATGATGTGATCGCAAAAGCTTTTTCCGACAGCTACGCTTATGAAAATAGCGGAAAGTACGACGATGCAATTAAAGCCATCAAGGGCGTGTATCTGGAAGATTCTTATGAAATCAACATCCGTCTCGGCTGGCTGCATTATAAAAACGGCCTGTTTTCGGAGTCCATGACGTACTATCAGAAGGCCATCGCTTTAATGCCGTACGCCGTTGAGCCAAAATTCGGCCTGGTGCTTCCCGCCGCGGCGCTCGGACAATGGAGCATTGTCGAGGAGCAATATAACCGGATCATCGAGATCGACCCGAAAAATACGCTGGCCAATTACCGGCTGGGTTTGATTTATTACGGAAAGAAAGATTACAAAAGCGCCGAAAAAAAATTCTCATTAGTCGTGAATCTCTACCCATTTGATTATGATTCCGGAATTATGCTGGCCTGGACAAATTATTTCCTGAATAAATCACGCGAGGCAAAACTTTTATTTCAGAAATGCCTGTGGATGAGGCCTGATGACGCCTCGGCGCTTGAGGGTTTGAAACTGATAAAATAAAGATCGCCGATATAACTGATTTGTCTATAATATGAACAGAAGGAGCTGTTTATTATACTGATTTTGCTGATGGTTTATTTTGATATTTCATAACCGTCATCAGGAACCAAATATTGATAACCGCGGCCAACATTATTATAAATAACCAGAATAGAGACAAGAATCCCCCGTAAAAGTGCTCATCATTGCCCGGATTGATTTGCAGGTAAAGTTCATGCCATTTCCAGGCGAACCACCATTGATCGGCCATGACAAACGCGGCAAACAATGGAAATGGCAGCAGCGTCCACCCTGTGCCAATATGATTACGGATGCACCACCAATCGCTGAAGCACAAAAAAATAACACCCAGGACAATGACGACGAAGCGATAACCCAGCAATAATGTTTGAAGCGTATCAACGAATTCATACTGGCCGCTTTCAATCCTTCCGAAATAATGCACGACCGTCAATGCGATAATGAAGACAACCGCAAGATAAACGGATATCGCCGTAATAAAATATTTCATTAATTATTTATTTTTCACATTCGACGTATACGGCTTAAACCCAGCCAGACTGAGAAAAAACAGACCCGCCAGCACAGCCGGGATGCTCAGCCATTGTCCCATGTTCAGAGTCATGGATGATTCAAACTGAACCTGATTTTCCTTGAAAAATTCGATAACGAATCTTGCCGTAAAAATTGAAACCAGTAAAAAACCGAACATCCAGCCGTTCCGCATTCGCTTCGGGTTTTTCTTATAAACAAAGACCAATAATGCAAAAGTAATTAAATACCAGAGCGCTTCATATAATTGCGCAGGATGGCGGGGTATTGAATCGACTTTTTTGAAAACAAACGCCCAGGGCACATCAGCCGGTTTGCCGATAATTTCGGAATTGAAAAGATTACCCAGTCGGATAAACGCCGCTCCCAGCGCCGCAACGACTGTCATTCTGTCAACGACCCATAAAAATGGCTGATGCGGTGTTTTTCTGGAATACAAATAAATCGCTGTAAGGATTCCGATCAGGCCGCCATGACTTGCCAGTCCGCCTTTCCAGACTTTCAGGATCTCCAGCGGATTGGATAAATAAAACTCCGGTTCGTAAAACAAACAATGCCCCAGCCGGGAACCTATCAGCGTTCCGAAAAACATATATACCACCAGCGTATCCGCGGATTCGACCGGCTTGTTTTCCTGTCTGAACATCCATTTGGCGATAAAATATCCTAAAACGAATCCCATCATAAACAGCAATCCGTACCAGCGTATCTGGAGAAAGCCAAGGTGGATTAATACGGGGTCGGCATTCCATTCGATCAAAGCAGTATCCTTTTTCGAGGTTTCATCGTTTCCGGCAGATTATCGTGAATAAGTAAGGAAATAGCAAGAAAATATTTACAGCTTTTCCGAAGCTCCGGATTTTCAGCCGTGATCCGATTGATTTTCAGGTTTCCAAATGGTCAAAAATACACCTTATACATCAGTTTTACGTTTCTTCCCGGTTCCGGCATAATTGAACGTACGCGGGACAAATGACGGCGGTATTCCGTATCGGCGATGTTCTCCGCGGATAATACCACCGTATGCAGCAGTTTGCCGCGCTGCGCCGAATAATGAACCGCTGCGTCAAACAATACATATCCCTTCGTGGGCTCCTCAAATTCAGCGACACGGTTCTGATTCCCTGCCCCGCGCGCGGTCGCCGAGACGTTCAGCCCGAATACTCGTTTCGTCCATTCCGTTTTCCAGCCCAGCGGAGGAATCGCCGGTAACGGCTGGTCGGATTTATTCTGCGTTCCGCGGACATAACTGACAAACGCCAGCGCCTGCAGCGTCTCGCTCAACTGAACACGCGCACTGAATTCACCTCCCTCGATCACTGAACTGATCCCTTTGAACTGATAAACCGGCAGACCGGTGGCGATGTTAACAGCCCCGGAATTTTTCGGGAAAATATAATTTGTGATCCGGTTTCTGAAAACGGCAAAATCTGCCTTCACGCGGTCACCCGTATAACGGATATAATATTCCAGCCCGATCCCGGATTCCGGCTTCAGTTCCGGATTACCGATCTCAAATGAATACGACGCGAGATGAGGACCCTCGCTGAATAACTCCTCGATTCCCGGTGTCCTGCCCGACCGCATGATATTTACCCCGGTGATCAATTGATCCGTCAGATTATAATTAACCGAGACGGCGCCTGAAACGACACCGAACGACCGGTTCCGGATGGTTCCGATTTTCGTGAGCCCTTTCTCCGAAGGCCGTACCGTTCGATAATCCACGCGCAGAGACGAATGAATCGCCCATCGCTCAAAATGAATATGCGAATAAGCGAATCCCGCCAGCGTCAGTTCTTTCGTGTCAGGCGTAAAGATATATCCGCCTGGAACGTATGATCGGTATTCGCTCCACACGCCCAGCGTCGTCTGCTTAAACCGCTCGCTGGTCTTGAGATGATTCAGCCATCCCAGATGATACGACAGAACGGAAAACTGCGTCCCGATGCTTCCGTTCGACTCAAATTCCTGATGAAAATAATTGGTGAACGAGTACGTAATTTCCTGGTGATGAAACACCGGATTCTCAAAGTGCCAGTCGATTTTCGATTCCGCGTGTTTCCGGTTGAGTTTGATGCGGACGCCGTTGGGATGCGCGCCCACAAACCCGCCAGGGACGCCGTATTCTGACTGATAATAACTTCCCGACGCGCCGATATAGCCCTCAGGAAGAATGACACTCGCTCCCCCCGAGGCGTTATACGTCGTGATCGACGTGTTTTTCAGCCGTCCGATGGGCGTCGAGATGTCCCAGGCGTTGCGGAAACTCCCGTCATATTTGAATGTGAACGATTTCCATGCGTGATGAAAAACCCCTCCGGCGGCATATCCGCGGCTCACGCTTTCGAATTGAGACGAAAACGACCCTCCGGCATGATCGCACAGGCATGACGGAATGTATCCGCGCTCGACGTTGATTACGCCTCCGAGCGTATTCGGCCCGTACATCAGCGCCGCCGGCCCCCGGATCACCTCGATTTTGTCGGAGGTGATCGGGTCAATCACCACTGCATGATCCGTCGAAGTCGCCGATAAATCGCCCGTACGCCCTTTATCCTCAAGGATAAGAAGACGGTCTCCGCTCAAACCGCGTAGAACCGGACGGGCCGGCGCCGGCCCCATCGTCCGCTGATCCATGCCCGGCTCGTTGGATACGGTCACGGCGACCGTCTGTCCAAGATTCTGACGCAGTCTCTCTCCGGCCATTTCGATCGCTTTCTGTGACTCTACGCCGCTTTTCTGCGCCTCGATGATGATTCCTTCTCCGAGTATCGGCGCGTCCGTTAACCGGATATTCAGCATGAGTGTGTCATTCTCATGGATTTGAATCCATAAGCGATATTCACGATATCCGATACGAAATGTCTGAAGCGTATATTTTCCCACAGGCAGCCGGTTCATTCGGAACGAACCATTGCCGGAAGTAAGGGTGGAACGGTGAGCTTCTTTGATCAGGATCTGAACGCCCGCGACCGGATCATCGGTTTCCTCGTCGTAAACGGCCCCTTTCAGATGCCCGTACGACCGATGCTCGTAAACCACCGAATCTGCGGACTCGGCTGATAATGATCCACCCAGAATAAAGTGAATAATGAATATCAAATATTTCATAATATATTTCATCCAAACAAAACGCAGGAAGCGTTTTATGCCGCTCCCTCCGCAGAAACAAACTTTATTTATCATGCGGCGCAGTCACAATAACGGGAATTTTCGGCGAAGTCGTATAGTCAGGATGATCGACATGATAGATCTGGATTTGCACGTCGGTTGTGTCAACAGTTTTGCCTCTTAAATGGAACTGCCATTTCGCATTCGTGCCGTTATGCCGGTAAACCGAAGCTATCGTTGTATCGGCAATGTTAACTTTCATCCAGTGATCGTCACCGTCAGGCTGAAATAAATCACGGTTTTCATCATCGGCAATGAACATGACCTCAATCGTATCCGAAATCTGATTATCAGCCGGTACTGATATTTGTCCTGTTAAATTAACTGAATCAAGACGGGCAATTTCAACATCATTCATAAATAATACAACGCCGCGTGCTTCGGCGTGATGGCTGTGTCCGGATTCGTCATTTGAGCATCCGGCAACAACCATGATAAAATAGGCAAATGAAAATATGGATAACGTTCTCATAAAATATCCTTATGGTATTATCCCAAAACAGAACATTCGCGGCACATTTAATATTGTACCGGAAGGGATGAGAGATAAATATTTTAATGGAAATTGAACTATTACAAAAAAAGAACAGGAGGCGCACGCGGGGAGTATAATCCGCCGATCTTATCATAGATCAGCTGAACGGCAGTTTCATTGAACAACGCCGGAACTGTCCCGGCCTGCATAATGATTACGGATGATTCGGAAATATCCTGTGAAGATGAAAATATACAAACCGGACAATGATTACGATCGTGATAGGAACTTTCGTTACCGTCCGATGAACCGTAGGGACTGAAGCGTGTTTCCACGGATAACGAAACCGCATGATGATGAAAACCGTTAATTATGACGAATGTCAGATATATGAAAATGATGCAGGATTTCACAATCGAATTCAGTCTGATTAACGGAATATTCATTTCAGAATAACGTTTCATGATGTTTCAATTATAATTAAATGAACCATTGAATACAATAAAATAAACAGATTTGATTACATATTATTCCAACCGATCGGAATAGAAAGCTTAAAAAGATGTTCTAGGAGGAAACCCATGAAAGGATTATAAGTATGAAGAATCTGTTGAAACCCATTGTAACCTCATTTACCGGCCTTTTTTTATTCGGCTGTTTCAGTTCCGCCGAAAGACCCATAGGAGCGCAAAGCATGAAAACCATTTATGACTACAGTTTCACCGCTATGAACGGAAAGACCATTTCGATAGGCGAATTCAAGGGAAAGAAACTATTGCTGATCAACGTCGCTTCAAAATGCGGATTTACCTCGCAGTATGAGGGCCTGCAGAAACTTCACGAAAACTACGGTGATAGGATTGTCCTGATCGGTTTTCCGGCCAACAATTTCGGAAGCCAGGAACCGGGGAGTAACGAGGAAATCGTGAATTTCTGCAAAGCGAATTACGGCGTTACTTTTCTGATGGCCGAGAAAATTTCCGTCACCGGCGATGACCAGCACCCGATATACAAATGGCTGACAACCAAAACACTCAACGGATGGAATGATCTTGCGCCGAAATGGAATTTTTATAAATACCTGATCAGCGAAAACGGCGAATTATTGAAAGTATTTCCTTCCCAGACTAAACCGCTCAGCGATGATGTGATTGCTTTTCTTAAATAACGATCTTATCTCTTTAAAAAAAACCTGAGTGAACGCTCAGGTTTTTTGTTGCTTTACCGTGCGATAAGCACTTTAGTCTTAAGTTTTGACATCCCGTTGACCTTGAGTATTGCGATGTAAACACCGTTACGGACTTTGTCGCCCTTGCCGTTGGTACCGTCCCAGATCAGGGTGGAAGGAATGGAATTCCTGAATACTCGTCCGCGTATCGTTTTTACGGGATTTCCGGCCAGCGTATAGATCTCGATCTTCGCGTTGTCATCATCCTGCTTCGGAACGAAGAAGAATGTCGTGCGTGACCGTTCGCCGCTGCCGAACGGATTCGGGTAATTGCTGAACTGATCGGTTCCTGATCCGTTCTGGTCAATGAATCTCATTGTCACCGAACTCATATCACCGGTACTGTCTGAAATCGGCCGGCCTAAAGGATCCACTACGGTAAGCGGATTGGTCAGCGGGTTGTTATTCAATGCCAAATCCGATAAAGTGTCGTAATCAAACGCGATGATATCGACGAGCCGGATACGGTAATTGCGGTTTTGCTGAGCAACAGTGCTTGCCAGTTTTCCGTCGAATGACAATGTCACAGGATTATTCTTATTCACCAATATTCCCTGCGTCCAGTTTACGGCAGCATTGATTCCCGCATTTTTTTTCTTTGACAGCTGAGCGAGCTGGTCAACATTGACGATCAGCGTATCCTGACTGAGACTCGAATGACCGAGGAATTCAGGTTCGTCGATTATCCGGACCATCAGCGAATCGGTGTTCAGATATTCACCCGGAGCGACTCTTGTATATGGATAATGACCTGCTGACGGATTGTAACGTTCGATAATGAACCGGAACGCCTGCGCGAGTATGGAATTCGTATTTTGTGACGGGCCGGTATTTTCCATGATGATCACCATCAGACTGTCGATCATTTCTGTATTGAACGCGGACTTCTTGTCTTTCCACGTCGGTACATTGGTAACTTTCAGGATTTTTTTCTCGGTCGAAATATTAATGGTAATGCTGCTATTCACCACGGATGCGGGCAGAGCGGTGTTGGAGTCCGCCGGCAATATACTTGTGAACGCGAACCGCAGCGGATGGGAAATCACGGTATCATTCGGCGCCGTGAAAAGCCATGTGGTCGTAGAATCGCCGGTCTGAAGATCATACACAGAATCTTCCGGCATAACCCTGAACTGACCTGAACCCCCGGTCGAACCGGGTATCGTCAGCGAAGAACGATCCATCATAATCAAACCCGATCCTGTTATGTTTGCCCGGCCGAGTTTTCTGACGTTCACGCTGACCCTGAAAGATTGTCCCATGCTTACGAAATGATCTTTCGCGTTTTCGGGTTCCGTGATAACCGCAGTCATGACAAGACGCGGCTTGGTCTGTACGGTAATATCGTTTCCGAGACTGTCGAGAACATATAACGGCTGATTTCTGTCCCGCCCTGCGAAACGAACTTTAATAGAATAGAGATCCTGATCTAAACCCGGTGCCAGTGAAACCGGAGCGTTTATCGTCCAGGTTACAACCGTATCCTCATCGGACATGTTTTTCTGCAGGGTATCCACCGTCGTAAATCCGGCGGGAAGCACAATCGTTGCGTTTCTAGAAGTCAGCGACGGATTCTGAGCAACCGAGAATTTGACGGTAAAGGACTGCTCGGTCGATACCGCATTGCGCATCGTGATCTGCTTATTCGCGATTTGCGCGGCCTGAACGACCGTGACTTTCACGGTATCAGAACCTTTGACAACCGCCGCTGGAAGGCTGGAGTTGACGTCGGACGGAAGCCGCTCGATAGATGCCGCAAGATCACCGCTAAGGAGCAGTGAATTCATGAGATCAAGCGACTCTATTCGTTTCTGCAGTGTTTCTTCCTGATCTGTCAGTTGATCACGGCTGATCAGCGCGGATCCGGCGTTTATCCACCGGCTCCGGACACGGCCGTCCGTATCAGTTTCGGATTTGATATGGATATGCCGGCCCTTCGCAGTCATTTGCCTGAAAATCGCCGTAAAAGCAGAATTGTCAGGCGCCCGGAGCGTCCACGTCACGGGTGTATTGACCGCAAAGGCTTGCGTATCGGGCAGCGTCGTATTGACGAATCCTGCCGGGAATCCTAATCTCAGCAAACCGCCGGAAATGTCAGCGGTTCCGTTATTCGTCACAACCGCCTGAACTGTGAAAGTCTGTGAGGTGGAAATGGTGTCATCGATCGCTCCCGGAGGATCTGTAATTCTGAGATCAACCGATAGTTCCGCGCGGCGCACAACAGTGACGGGCAAAGTCAGCGGAAGGCTGTTTCGCTTCAAACCGGTCGTCGTATCCTCGCCGCTGAATTGGACGCTGAAGTTAAAATTGTTACCCGTTGTATCTGAAGCGAAAATACGCCACTGGACGGAATCCGTCAGCGCGGTCACCGGAGGATTCATATTCTGAGACAAACTATCCGGCGTGGAGAAACCGGCCGGTAGCTGAATCGTACCGCGGATATTGGCGAGACGGTCGAGACTCGCGACCCTTGCGCGTATCGTAAAGCTCTGGAATGTCGATACGGTTCCGTCAGTCGCGCCCAGAGGAGAAATAATATTGAATGATAACGGCGTCAGCCTGCCCACGCTGCTTGTCCTGATCTGCACGTTATCGGAGTCACTCAGATACACAGCCTTACGGCGGTTGTTCGTATCGAGAGGATATGTTCCCAGCGACGTATCCAAACGGGCTGTAAAGCGGTTAAAAGCCACTGTCGAATCAAAAGCAAGTACGGAAACCGGCTTATCCGTTCCTATAACCGCGTACAGCAGGGTATCTCGTGTTCCCGCATAGGACAAACGGTACGGCGCAGGAACGTGAATATTCACAGGTACTGAATCCCGCGTCAAATCCGCTTCTCCAATATTATCGACACGCAGGTATAAGAAGAATTCGGACGAATCAGAAACAATCAGAGATTTCGGATCGCTTCCCTTGACCGTGAGAACGACATTCAGTTTAGCGGAATCCTGGACAACCAGGGTGCGGGTATTGCCCTGCAGCGAATCGCTGATGGTCAGTGTATCGCCGTTCACAAGACTGAACAGGGTATCAATCACCGCCGAGTAAGTCTCAATGCCGCGTGTATTCTGAGTGTTAAAGTAACTTGAGGTTACAATCTGCGAGGAGTTTGCGTTAAGGGAATTTAAAGTCACGGCCTCGCTGAACGACGATCCCGATGCCGTAAACCGCATCCTGACCTTAACCGCTTCATCGCCGTTATTCTGAACAATGCTGCGCATACGAACGATCTGATTGCGGTTGATCAGTGAATCGGTGTAAACTGTATCAACCGTGGTGAACACAATCTGAACATCGGATGAGCGAAGCACCTTGATCGAATCATGCTGCAGCAGACTGTCGGCGATCAGCTGAAGCGGATCGATGCGGTCATAGCCATAAAGTCTCACGGACAGATCATGCATACCGGTGACTGATTTTCCGTCCAGCTGATAATACCGGTTGAATAGGGTGATGCCCGTATCAAACACCGCCGGCCGCTGATCATTGACCAGTAACCACTGACCCGTAGAGATTGCGCCACCTGCGCTGAAGTGATCAATAACTGACAAATTCACCGCCGTGTTGTCGCCCAGATTATTTACAGTATATTGTATACGAAGACCGGTTTGTCCCTGAACCGCCGAATCCAGATCAAACCGTACGTCACTGAGCTGAAGGGCTGCGGGCTGACGGATATTCAGCGTATCATGGTTATTGAACGTTAACGGAATGACAACCGTATCTTTGAGCCCTGTCGTACTGTCGGTTATGGCGCCAACCAATCTGACATTGGCCGTGTTCAATCCCATAGGATAATCTGCCGCAGGCAGTAACGCCGTAACCGCTTTAAACTGAACCTGAGTAATTGACGAATCCGGTAACGATTTAACAAGACTGTCAAGAGTTACTGCAACAGAAACATTGGAATCATTATTAAAGAATTCAAGCCGGGTCGAATCGGGTATCAGCGTTATCGTGAACGGTCCCTGGTTATTAATCTGTATTCTGAAGACAGAGGTTTGTTTTTGGGATACCGTGTCCGGATCAATCGTAACAAGATTATACCTCGACGGCAGAACCGGATTGATGGTCTGAAGAACATATGTCACACTGTCAAGCAGCGGTGTGGTCTGACCAATGGCCTTGATGAGGTTTGTTCCTTCTGTTCCGCCGGTCGTATAAATGGCTGAAGTTGTTCCATCCACCAGAGTCAGCGTATCATATTGGCTGAAACCATTGATGGATCCCGTCCCCTGGTTCTGAGTCACTATGTAACGCACGTTGAAATTATTGACTGGATTCCCGAACGTATCAATGACCGTAGCGTTTAGTTGTCTCTTCTTATTAACAATTATATCATACAATTTAACCGAATCAGCCTGAGCGAATTCGTATGCGGAGGTATGAACGATACGGATCGGTTCGCTGGTTCGCTGGGTTCCTGTATTGAGAGTCGTTACCCGGACCTGAAAGTTTATTTGAGCCCTTGTATTCCTTCCGAGTACGATGGCCGAGCCTGAATCCAATTGGATGGCCGATGGTTCGAATAAGGTATTATCCGCTGGATTCCCGGTGATAAGTATCGTCGTTGTATCAAGATTATTCAAATTGTTATATTGATCATAAGCGTTGATGATGACGCTGTCTCTTCTTCCGGCAATCCAAACAGTATCGACATCGATGGTCAGATAAGAAATCGCGGCCGGGAGGATGCTGATATGATAGCGAACCGTGTCCTGATCCGGCGTCGCATACAGCGGATAAGCCTTCACCGTGACATTCTGAGTCTTCACCGGAGCGTAATACGTGATCCTGACCTTCCCGTTCGCGTCCGACCGGATCACCGTATCCTTCAGCGTCTGACCGATATTAAACCCGCCGCTGTCGCTGACCGTAACCAACCGAACCGAACTGTCAATCACCGCGTTCCCAAACTGATCCTTCACCTCCACTTCCAGCTGAGCCGTCTGCCTCGCGATCACCGATAAATTGCTGTCCGTTCCCGAAACCAGCTCAATCGTATCCAGTACCGCGTGCGTCATCGTCACCAGACGCGTCACTTTATTCGACAGTATCCTCAGCGAATTGTTCACCGAATCCAACCCTTCCGAACCCGCCGTAAACGTCAGCGTCCCCAGTCCGTTATTGTCTACACGGTAGAACCAGCTGATGACCGACGAATCCCCGCTCTCCAGCCTCGATAACGACACCGCCGGCCCGCTCACCAGGCTGATCTGCCCGCTGCCCAATGAATCCGGCGTCAGAGGATTCGGCATCAATCCCAGCACAACCGATCCGCTGTCATTGCGTACCTTCATCCGAAGTTCAAACGTCTCTCCCGCATACACCGTATTATTCGGTATCTCATTGCCATTCCTGTAAACCCGGAAACTGTCCGCCATCGCCGTCAGTACCGCCGACCGGAACACTTCCAGAGAATCCGGATTAATCAACGCCGCGGTCGTAACCTGCTGATTGTCATTGTAATCAATCCCCCGCACTCTCGACGATACATAATGCATCCCCAGCGGCGCCGTCGTATTCACACGGTAATACCTCACCAGTTGCACCGTATCCCCGTTCACCAGCGAATCCAGAGCATCCCCGCCGATCAGCGTCCACTGACTGGTCACATCCTGTACTCCTGAACCAATCGAATCCTTCCACGTGATGCTCCGCGCGACCGTACCGCCCGTATTGCTGATGCTGTAATCAACACGGATACTGTCCTGGCCCCGTACCGCCCGGGTCTGCGTAATTGCCACACTGTTAATCACCAACTGTGCCGGATTCTGTACCGTTAATGTATCTAATATGTTATTCCCGTACCTGAATCGTAACGTATCATAATCGCTCGTCGAAGAATCAAACACCGTGCCCCACAGCACAATCACCGCGCTGTCCGTCGCCGACGGATACAGCCCCGCCGCCAGATTCACCTGACTGTCACGGAACGCGATCTGGGATATGCCATCCGCCCCGATCGTCCGGTTCACCAGCGTATCCAGATACGACCTGAAATAATTCCCGCCCGCACCAAACTCGATGTACGTCGAATCCCCTCTTAACTGGATCGGGAACGTTCCCGTATTCTCAAACTTCGCCTTAAACGCCACCGATTGATTCCGCGTGATCACCTTCGGCGTCAGTGAACCCGCTATGTAACTCGCGTTCGCGTCCAAGGAATCCGTCGTAATATTAAAGTACACGCTGTCCATCGAACCCGGCATCGCTGTTGCCTTCGTCGCCGCTACCACGTTCAATCCCACCGAATCACCCGTGCGGTACGTTGCCGATGCCTGACCCAGAGAATCCGTCAGTACCGATGACGCCGTCAGAAGTACGCCGTTCTGAGCAGGATGCAACACGCTAAACCGGATCATCGTGTCCTTCACCGCGTTACCATAACGATCCTCGACCTTCGCCGTTAGTACGACTGCGTTCCCAAAACCAATCCCTGTGATTGAATCTACCGTATCCACAAAACGATAGGCTTCATTATGAATAATGGTGATGATCTGGCTCAAGACCTGCGTCGATAAACCGGTAACTTCCGCCTTGATCTGCGTTTGTTGACGTGCGACTGTGTCCCGTCCGGCAAACCGCGCAACACCGTTCACAAGCGCCTCGGTTCCGGAAGGCAAGTAATACATCGTACTACCGGTAACCTGCGTCAGAGAAACTGTTTCCGATGCGTTTATCGTTAAATTATTATATTGATCATAAGCCGATACAAGAACTGAATCAGGATCACCCGCTGTCCAGTTAGTGTCCGTCTGCAAACGCAGATACGAAATCGCGGCCGGGAGGATGCTGATATGATAGCGAACCGTGTCCTGATCCGGCGTCGCATACAGCGGATAAGCCTTCACCGTGACATTCTGAGTCTTCACCGGAGCGTAATACGTGATCCTGACCTTCCCGTTCGCGTCCGACCGGATCACCGTATCCTTCAGCGTCTGACCGATATTAAACCCGCCGCTGTCGCTGACCGTAACCAACCGAACCGAACTGTCAATCACCGCGTTCCCAAACTGATCCTTCACCTCCACTTCCAGCTGAGCCGTCTGCCTCGCGATCACCGATAAATTGCTGTCCGTTCCCGAAACCAGCTCAATCGTATCCAGTACCGCGTGCGTCATCGTCACCAGACGCGTCACTTTATTCGACAGTATCCTCAGCGAATTGTTCACCGAATCCAACCCTTCCGAACCCGCCGTAAACGTCAGCGTCCCCAGTCCGTTATTGTCTACACGGTAGAACCAGCTGATGACCGACGAATCCCCGCTCTCCAGCCTCGATAACGACACCGCCGGCCCGCTCACCAGGCTGATCTGCCCGCTGCCCAATGAATCCGGCGTCAGAGGATTCGGCATCAATCCCAGCACAACCGATCCGCTGTCATTGCGTACCTTCATCCGAAGTTCAAACGTCTCTCCCGCATACACCGTATTATTCGGTATCTCATTGCCATTCCTGTAAACCCGGAAACTGTCCGCCATCGCCGTCAGTACCGCCGACCGGAACACTTCCAGAGAATCCGGATTAATCAACGCCGCGGTCGTAACCTGCTGATTGTCATTGTAATCAATCCCCCGCACTCTCGACGATACATAATGCATCCCCAGCGGCGCCGTCGTATTCACACGGTAATACCTCACCAGTTGCACCGTATCCCCGTTCACCAGCGAATCCAGAGCATCCCCGCCGATCAGCGTCCACTGACTGGTCACATCCTGTACTCCTGAACCAATCGAATCCTTCCACGTGATGCTCCGCGCGACCGTACCGCCCGTATTGCTGATGCTGTAATCAACACGGATACTGTCCTGGCCCCGTACCGCCCGGGTCTGCGTAATTGCCACACTGTTAATCACCAACTGTGCCGGATTCTGTACCGTTAATGTATCTAATATGTTATTCCCGTACCTGAATCGTAACGTATCATAATCGCTCGTCGAAGAATCAAACACCGTGCCCCACAGCACAATCACCGCGCTGTCCGTCGCCGACGGATACAGCCCCGCCGCCAGATTCACCTGACTGTCACGGAACGCGATCTGGGATATGCCATCCGCCCCGATCGTCCGGTTCACCAGCGTATCCAGATACGACCTGAAATAATTCCCGCCCGCACCAAACTCGATGTACGTCGAATCCCCTCTTAACTGGATCGGGAACGTTCCCGTATTCTCAAACTTCGCCTTAAACGCCACCGATTGATTCCGCGTGATCACCTTCGGCGTCAGTGAACCCGCTATGTAACTCGCGTTCGCGTCCAAGGAATCCGTCGTAATATTAAAGTACACGCTGTCCATCGAACCCGGCATCGCTGTTGCCTTCGTCGCCGCTACCACGTTCAATCCCACCGAATCACCCGTGCGGTACGTTGCCGATGCCTGACCCAGAGAATCCGTCAGTACTGATGACGCTGTCAGAAGTACTCCGTTCTGTGCAGGATGCAACACGCTGAACCGGATCATCGTGTCCTTCACCGCGTTGCCGTATCGATCCTCGACCTTCGCCGTAAGGACTATCGAATTACTGTATGCTACACCGGAAATATTCTTTATCGTATCCACAAACCGGTAGGCCTCATTGTGACGAATCGTCAATACCTGACTCAATACCTGAGTGCCGGTAACTGTGGCGCGGGCACGAATCTGTGTCTGAGACTTGGCAAGCGTATCACGGCCAGCAAACCTTGCGATACCTGAGATTATTGGCTCACTGGCGGAAAGTGTAAATGCCATGGCCGAAGCCGGGACTTGCGATACTTGAATATTGCCCGAAGCGTTCGTGGCGAGATTACCAAATTGATCAAAAGCGGATACGATGACTGAATCCTCAACACCGGCAGTCCAGAAAGTATCGGCATCCAAAGCAAGGTAAGAAATCGCCCGCGGTTCAGTCGAAACCGCAAACTGTACGCTGTCATCCGCTGTTGAAAGAAGCCTGGCTGTAACACTGCTGTTATTAACCAACGCAGCTGTAAACAACCGGACCGAGGCAATTCCATCCGAATTGGTAAACACAACCGTATCCAGAGTGACGCGCGACGAATCTCCGAATCCGGCGTTTCCGGAACGAACGGTAAACTGTACGGAATCTTTCTTCGCGGGGATTGAGTTTTCATCGGTCACCCGAACCGCCAAATCAGTTGATGTATAAGCCGGTATGGTTTGGGACAGCGCTGACACCGCAACGAGTGTATCAGCCGTCGGTGCGGTTATGGTCAGGAAAGCATTGAGTAAATTGCTCGTGATCGTTGAATCGGTAGTTGCGTCTTTGCCCTGCGCGCGGACAGCAAAGTTCGCCGAACCGCTGCTGTCAGCCCTGTACCGCCATTCAAAACGTATGGAATCATTCGAGGCAAGGTTCACCGAAGCCGGAACCGGTCCTGTATACAGCGATGGTATGCTTGAACCCGATAATGCCGGGCTGGCCGGATTCGGTACGAGATTCTTAATCGTTGCGCCGCCGTTGTTTCTGATCAGCAGACGGACGATAAACGAGTCATTCGCGGCAGTCTTTGTTATATAATTTCCGGAAAGATCGTAGAAATTCAGACTATCGGCCGCCGCGACAGAAGCGTTCAATACTCTGACACTGTCGTTTGTGATCGGTAAATAATTACTGTAGTTATTGCCGTTTTCCGTACCGCGGATTACTAATTCAGGATAATACACCGAATCGGAGCGCAGGTTAACCGTCGCACTGTTGAACACCAGTTGCCGAGTAATTCCGGACTCGACATAAACCGTATCACGCAGATTGACTTTCAGCGAATCGACATCACGCAGAATTAAAGTTGTGGACGCATTCAACAGCAAGGTCGCTTCTCCGGTATTGATCACATCCAGCGCAAAACTGACCGCACTGGACTTATTGACGGTATCCGGTATCAGTGAATTCGCAACATAATTCAGCGCTGGAGGGGATTGAATCAAGACGCTGTCGTATTTATTCCGTAATGTATCCGCAACCAATTTCTGATTATTCTGATCACGTCCGTACGCATGAGCGAACAAGCTTACCAGTCCTGAGGGCGCTGATGAAATAATATCCGCAGTGAATGAATACTGAACGGTTCGTCCGCTTTCAGCAATAACCGTCCCGTTTGGCGCGATGAGGGTATCAACATACGATGCAAAATCAGGAACCGCGCCGTAGAAATACCGGAGCCGGATGCTGTCCAGCACCGCATTCGCTTCGCCGTTATTTCGTACAAGCACCGTAACAGGAATATTGATTTGCCCTTTGGTTGCCGATTCAACTGTACTGTAGACAGAATCAACTACAATATCGGCCGGAATTTGAACGGTCCAGAAATCGGTCGTCACCGCTCCGGAATCATAGAACGCAAGTCCTGATACAATGTCAGAACCAGTCATGAACGCATCGATCAGTATTCTGCCCGTATCCGCGGCCGGTCCGATACTTACTTTGAAATCAAAGGTCTTGCTCACGGAGCCGGATATCGTGTCGCTGACATCCGAATAACGGTTATAAGTAAATCCAGCCGCATCTGCGGAAGAGGATACATCAAAGAATTTCAGCCGTACGGTATCGATCTGTCCGACCGACGCGCCGTTGTTTTTCAGTGTCACCCGGACAAGTATGCTGTCCTGTGACCGGCTAACGAAAATCGGCTGGGTCTGAACGCTGGTTAAGAGAATTTGCGTCGGACTCAAAATGACAAGTGTATCTAATCCAGAAGCTGTAACAGTGGACGATTTTCCGTTCAATAAATCGAAACCGGAAGCAGTCGCTCCGAGTGAATCCAGTCCGACCGCCGAATTGTTTTTCACGTTCGCAATAAAATTGTACGTTTTTGACTGATAGCCCCATATCGTATCGGGCAGAGATTGCGTAAGCGCCGTGTCGTATAACCCGATAGCAAAACGCATGCGCAGATCATCGAGGCGGAAGGGAGCGGCGCCCGCATTAGTCAGCGTCACGTTCATCGGGATATTGATTTGTCCCAGACTGACGGTATCCGCCGTCGGCGTTGAAACGGCTGTTATCATTACCCTCGATTTAGATTTGACATATATGGAATCCGTTTCACCCGCATTTAAAACCTGAGTAATTAGATTGCTGTTCTTATCGCGCGCACGAACATAACCGTCCACAACAATACTGCCGGTATCGGCAGACGATGCGATGCGGACATCAATCACATAATAGTTCGAGGTCAAGCCATTCAGCGTATCCGGCAGGGAGAATACAGTATTAACCACACTGTATCCGGACGCGGCAGAACCTGAACGCCGGTAGGACAACCGGATCGAATCTAATATCGCGGAAGCCTGCGCCGTATTGGAAATCTTCAGGCGTAATTTCAGAGTATCGCTATTCTGCGCCGTAGTGTCGTTTTCAATAAGTACACTGTCAATTGTCAGACGCGTTACGTTCACCGCTGTCTGGACTCGGATACTGTCCGTACCCAGCGATAATGTATCCGCAAACCGGCCTCCGTTTTCGGTTCCCCAGAGATACAGGGAACCTGCATACGTTCCGCTTAGAGAAGCTACATTCAAGGACCGGAAGACCAGCTGTGAAGTATCACCGCTCCCGCTGATGACCTGTGAATTCGCTAGATTCACACTGTCCGCCCCGAATTTAAAATATGTTTTATTCGGGTCCAGCGTTACTGCGGCCAGTGAATCGTTCTTGACCGATAATCTGATAGTCGCTGTTTGCCCTTCCGATACAGTCACGGGATTGATACTGCCTGTAACGTAAGAAACCTCAGCGTCTGATTGTATGAATAAGCTGTCGATCAGGGTCGACAGCGAATCCGCGAAATTGATTGAACCGATATTGCCGAAATAAAAAGCGTCAACAAAAATCTTGCCTACCGGTGAGGACGGCAATATACGAACCGTATCATTGAATGTCCTGAATCCTTTAGCCGGAATGGAAGAAAGATCAACCATTCCAACTCTCTGCAGAACGCCTGCCTGCGAAGTCCTGAGTCCGAAGTCAACCGTCGTCATCGTGGAAATATTAGGATTCCTGACTTCGATTGAAATGATCAGTGTATCGCCGCGGCTGAATAATTTCGGTGCCGGCGTCTGCACGGATATCACTTTTACCCCGAGAACCTCAAGTTCATTGGGTACCGTTTCAAGGATTCCGGACATATTCTGATCAAGAGCCGGTACAAATCCGGCGATGTTGATCTTTGGAGTATAGGTTGTATTTTTAAGATTACCGTCGATCGTATCCGTCACAAAATGCAGTGTATCGAACGAATTTCCGGAAATGATCGTATCATGTGATTGAAGCGACGTCTGGTAAAACAGAATGCCGTCAGTAAATCTGAACATAGTCTGACTGGTATCCAGACGAATATCATAAGGACCATTATTGTACACCGCCACAGAAAAACTTGTCGTGGTATCCCGGCGAACGCGGTTGGGCGTCAGCGTTGAGTCAACGTAAACGAGATCATATATTTTGAATTCGGCCGATACAGACGCGCTTGTTGCCGTAGCGCGTATGGTTGTGCTGTCAGCGTTGCCGGGCTTGACAAGGATTGTAGAAATGCCGTTAACATCAGTTAAAGATGAGTCGCCTCCAGAAAACACCGCGCTTCCTGAGATAATCTGGTATTTCACATAGGCTGAGGGAACCTTGTTGCCAAAAGTATCTTTTACAAGCGTTTTCAATGTTATGGAGTTTCCGTTGTTGATCCCCGTCATCAGGTTTCCGGCGAAGACAAGAACCGTATCCGCTTCCCGTGGTGAAACGATCGCTCTGAACAATACCGTATCTTTATTTCTCAAGTAGGCGATGACGGTATCATATCCTAAAACTTGACGCATTTGCCACAACGCATAGCTTGAAGAAACCGTTCCGATTACCGCGGAATCAAGAGTAGTGAAGTTCTGAGGATTCGGAAGAATATCAATATTTCCGGCGGCTGAAACAGGAAGACCGGTGTAAATAGTCTGCCAGTATATCTGCTCAGCTGACTGTTCCAGAGTATTTCCGTAACGGTCTGTAATAAGAACTTTCAGCGTGTCCGAAACCGAACCTGCCGTGAGATTCTGGTTGTTGCCGGCAATGATCTGTAAATTGTTCGGTACATCATGAACGCCGGTTACGGTATCATACACAGCAGGATTTTTCAACTCGGGATTGGATGCCCGGATGATATGCTGTCCGGTTTTCGTTCCCGGATGGAATACCGCTTCGGCGAAACCGTTGATATCCGTCAGCGTATCTAAAGTAGTAACATATTCTCCGTTAGATGCTACAAATCCCGCGCTGTCGGTTGCGCCCGGAGAACTGAACAACGAGAAGGTAATCTTCACGCCGGATTGAGGATTGGCAAATTCATCCTCGACATAGACTCGAAACGTGTTATCCAGCCTCATATTTACGGTATCGGAATCCGCCAGCGCGCTGACACGAATCAGCGTGTCGTTTCCGGTCGCCAGTATATTCGCGATGAACCGCAATGTATCGCCGATGACGGGAACAACCGCCAGCATCGTATCATTCGATGCGGTCGCCGTACGGAGCGTCCATCTGGTTCTTGCAGTGCCGTCCAGGGTTGTGGTTCGGATCGCGGGATTAACGGACGCTGTGGATGTCGGCAACCATCGCACAGTGATCGTATCATTGACCGCGTTGCCGAAGCGGTCTTTCACGATCAGCGCCGAGGAATCAATAAGCGCGACGCCCAGTTGCCCGCTTTGCACATTCGACAGGCTGTCCGGATAAAATTCGGCGACAAACGGCGACGCTTCACGGATTGTTACAAACTCGGTAATCGCGGTTTTGGTGGTATCAAACCGGCCGGTTACTTTAATCTGAATATTTTCTTTGACTGAATCACGAACTACGGACGTATGCTGACCATTGGTTAATATATTGATTTTCGGCGTGATGCCGGCGCCACCGCCGTTCAACCCTGTCTTTGAACCGTAAATATCGATGCGGGTCTGCGTTGTATCGTCGTCCAGTTGATTATTAAACACATCGAACGCTGTAACGGTAACGGTAACAGCCGAACCGGCCGTATCGGATAACGTTGACGGAATGATCCTGTAATAAGCCAGCGAAGCGGGCACGGTTGTAACAGTAAATTTTGCGGTGTCATCGGTCAGTGTTGTGACATACGCGCTGATCAGCGTTGATCCCGCCTGCTGCGGAGCGGTGAATCTCACTGACGCAAATCCAAGCGGATCGGTCGTATCTGAAGCAGCGCTCAGAGTGCCGCTTCCCGAAGTGATGTTGAAACGGACAATACTGTCACGCACGGCGTTTTTCAGACTGTCAATGAGTTTGACTTTCAATTCAATAATTTGATTTGGCGTGACCGTGTCGACAGCAGCCGTGATGATCCTCAGCGAATCCGGCCTGCCCGCAAATACGGTGATGATTCCGGTTTGATCGCTCAAACCGTAGGTTGCCGAATTTGCCCTTATCGATGTTGAACCGGTCGTGGTTGGGTAAAATGCCGAAGAATCGCTGGCAGCAGCGGGCGAGAGATTCCCCAGATTCTGGTTAAGCGTCCAGTTGACAGAAACATTATTTATAAAATTATTTTTCGAATCATAAATCGCGGCAAAGATTTTCAGAGAATCTCCGATTGTAACGGTATCGTTGACCAGTTCTATGCCGTTCGTATCACGCAACGTGTTTATAGCAAGCCTCGTCGGACTTCCTACGATCACCGTAATCAATCCCGTCGTATCTCTGAAATCACCATTCACATAATGTACCCGGA
>CAYPIY010000001.1:653148-653259 GCA_964410965.1 uncultured Bacteroidota bacterium
TACCGCTGCCGTCACGCTTGGTCTCCACCACCAGCTTCACCGTATCACCGGGAATTACCGTAATCAATCCCGTCGTATCTCTGAAATCACCATTCACATAATGTACCCGGA
>CAYPIY010000002.1:0-567313 GCA_964410965.1 uncultured Bacteroidota bacterium
ACTGCCGCAAGATAGCGTAAACCCAATTCTCTTTCCGTCATCACCTCCCGGGTGGCCTTAGGTTGAAAAATCCTGTTATTTAAAAGAATGTGCGTAAAAAACGATGCGTTTTCTGAAATACTTGATAATAGTTTAATCTCAGTATTACCTAAAATCAAGATAAATTTCACATTTAATTGCAGAACAAAAAAAGGAAATTCTTCTGGGGCAATAGGATCAACCGCTATATTTCCAGTTCGTATCTTTCAGTAGTAAATTATCCTGATTTTTTGCATGCACCTGAGCATTGATGATTTCAGCCAGAATCAGGGTGTGGTCGCCCTTATCCATACTTACTTCCACCTTACATTCGAGATATCCCATGCAGGCTTTAAGTATAGGAACCCCTGCTCCGCCCAGTTCAAAGTCATAACCGCATATCTTTTTCTCTTCAATAATGAATTCTTTTGCAAGTTTTTCCGCCATAGGTTTCTGGTCCGACGCGAGAAAATTCAGGGCAAAACAACGGCTCTGCCCGACCGATCGCTGGATTCGGCTGTCTTTTTTAAGCGCCACCATAATTACGGAGGGTTCGAAGGAAACCTGGGATACCCATGAAACAAGCGCGCCCGCAAATGGCTGAGCGTTGTTCGGGTCTGTAACTTTTGATGTCAGATAATACAGTCCATAAGGTATTTTATGCAGCATGGTTACGCGGTCTTCCAGTTTCATTACAAATCTCCTTCTGTTAAAGTTCAGTGATCATATACAGCAATCATGATTTTGGTCATCGGAACAGTCCTTTGTCCCCGTTTTACTGTCATCCTGAAACTGACGGGAAGCTGAACGCAAACTCCGGACCACTTCAATAATTTTTTCCGTTGCAACACGGATTTCATCCAAGGTATTACTTTTCCCGATACCCATGCGCAGGGAGGAGCGGCTGAGCATTTCATCCAGTCCGATAGCCCGGAGCACATGGGATGGCTCTTGATGTTCGCTGGAACAGGCCGAACCCGACGAAACCGCGATGTTTTTCAGGCCTGAAATCAGAGCGTTCCCGTCTATTCTTCCGAAATGGACATTCAGGTTATCGGGCAGCCGCTTAAGTTTCTTGGATAACTCCTCTGCGGAAGCGCCTGATTGGAAATCGGGCGCATCGATTTCCGGGCCGTTTAATCCGATGACATATAACGCGTTTTTCAGTTCAGTGAATAAAGCGTTTCTCAGATCAATTACATGACGGAATCTTTGCTCAAATTCATCGACGGCCAGCTGCATCGCCTTTCCCATGCCTGCGATGCCGGGCACATTCAGGGTTCCGGACCGCATGCCTGATTCTTGCCCTCCCCCGTCGGACTGGCAGGCCAGGCTCACGCGCGGTTTAGACCTGCAGACGTACAGGATGCCCGTTCCCTTCGGCCCGTAGCATTTATGAGCCGAAAAAGAAGCCATATCCATGTTGAGCGATTTGACATCCAGTGATATCTTTCCGAACGCCTGGCTGCAGTCGCTGTGAAAAAGAATCCCGTGCCGGCGGGCTATGGCCCCAATCGCCTGAACATCATTGACCGTTCCGATCTCATTGTTGGCCATCATGACCGAAATGAGAATCGTTTCCGGAGTAATCGCTTTTTCCACTTCTGCCGGATCCACTTGTCCGTCGCGAAATACAGACAGGTATGTCACACGGAAGCCCTGTTTCTCGAGTTTCCGGCAGGCGGCCAGCACGCAGGAATGCTCCGTGACCGAGGTGATGATATGCTTTCCCTTCACGGAATAAATTTCCGCCGCCCCTTTGATCGCGAGATTGTTCGCTTCTGTCGCTCCGCTTGTGAACACGATTTCCCTATCCTGGGCTCCGATCGCCTGTGCCGCCTGACGGCGCGCCGCTTTCACGCCTTCTTCCGCTTCCCACCCGAACACGTGATTGCTGGCTGCGTTACCGTAACGGCCGGTCATGTAAGGCATCATCGCCTCCAAAACTCGGGAATCCAGGGGCGTTGTCGAATGGTGGTCTAAATATATCCGGTCCATGCCTTCATGGTATGAATGTCTGTTTATTTATTCAAGAAAAAAGGAGCAAAAAAACAATGTCCCCTTTTAATCGCAATGGTACGTTTACTATAATTGATTTTTTTGTCCGATAGATTGATGGGTCAGGCCTGGCCTTCAGACTGTTTTTTCTCCCTGGCCATTTCGTTCAGGCGTTCCCTAAATATCAGTTCGCATTCCTCAAACAATTCCACGACTTTCGGATCGGAAAGGAAATGCGTGATATCCTGCTCGAGGACACCGGGATCCATTTTTCCTTCCATCAGGTTATCGCGGCGCGTGCGCAGACCGACGATCACTTCATCCAGGCGGCTTAAAAGGTCGATGTTTTCGTTGCTGAGCTCGTTTTCGAGCGCTTCCAGCCGGAACAGCCGCTGGGTCAGCATATTCAGCATTTTTCTTTTCACCTGGTTCTGCATATCGATCTGGCTTGCGGCAAGCAGGGCGTCCTTTTTGAGCTGCGCGATGGTATCGGTGATTTCCCCGATGGTGATCTGCTGGGACTGTTCAAGATGAGAGGCCAGGTGAGCCGTGAGAAACACCACGGTCAGGCTCTTCACGTTGATCGGCTCGATGGCGTTGATATGGGAAAGGATGCTGTTCAGGATCTCGAACCGGCTTTTCCTTTTTTCTGTGATGATGTACTTCCGGTCGATGTATGTCTCCAGAATGATGTTCAGCTCAAACGTATTGATCAGTTCCGGCCAGTAATTATGGTCGACAATCTGCAGCAGCCCCGGATTCTGGGACAAATGCTTTTCAATCAGGTCGACGATCGCGAATTGCCTCTCCGGGTTATGGCACTGCGAGAGCCGGTCGCGGATGCTTTCAAGCACGGTGCTGCCGTCGATGTCCTGCCTTGCGCCTTCATCTTCCAGGTACGCGTCGAGACGGGAATTCAGGTACGTCAGCACAAGCTGTGCCAGAGGGATCCGGTCGCCGGATTCCGCGACGCCTTCCGCGAGTTTCCGGAGCCTCGTGCGGAACTGAACGATGCTTTGCCGGAACCGTCTGTTGTGGTGATCGCATTCCCCGAGAATCTCAAAGAACGAAAAAATATCGCGGGTGATGACCGGAAGCGGCGACAGTTCCTGCGTCATCACGATGGTCTGGTCGATCATCGACAGGAGTTCCTCGACGGTGTGTCCCGTCTCCTCCGGATTGTCCAGCCTGTACGTAATGGAAATCACCGCAAGCGTTTCATCCTGAAGGGTCTTGATATCCACGAAAAGGTGCCGGGCCTCCACGTACAAATCGGCGATTTCCATCGATGAGTTTTTTACTTTTTCATCGAGCAGGTACTGCTCAAGCGCGATTTTAAGCTCATATTCATTGATCAGCGAAAGCCAGAACTCCCTTGGTTTGAGCCGTGTTTCCTCATGCGATGGAAAGGAAAAGAAATAATGCTCGATCTGCTGGGCGATGAGGAACTGCCGTTTCATGTTATTGCACTGCGACAGGCGAACCGACATCTCAAAGATCAGCCGGTCATCCATCCCGTATTCGCTGAGAATGACCTCAAGAAAAGTGAAGAGGTACACGCCGATCAGTTCTTTCAGGCTCATCGATTTCCTGAACGTCTCGCGGCGCGTAGCAATGTCCGCACGGAAATTCAGGTAGAACGGGCAAAGAAGCACCGAATGTACGCTCAGTTCCATCTCCTGCGTGACCTGAATGAACGTCCGGATATCCGCATCGGTAATACCTCCCTTCGCAAGCAACTCCTGCAGGCCCGCGGGCTGAAACTCTCTGTATTTTTCCGCGGAGACCCATTCCAGAAATTTGACGGCATCTTTTTCCTGGAGGGACCGGATACAGGCATGGGCTGCGCGCTCCGACATGCCGGATTCGGTCAGCCAGAATTCCAGCTTGCTGAAATCAAGCAGGTTCCGGATAGCCGCCGTCTTCAGATGCCCTTTATGTTCCGTCTCGCGAATCATGAGTGTTTCGCTTAAATGCATCCGGAACACTCTCTGTGTCGGGACCGGAAGCCCTGAAAGATCCTCAACCAAAGAGCGGATAAATTCATCAGACGGACGGTTAGGAATGTTGATGGTTAACAGCGACGTAATGACGGTTATTTCGTTGCTTTTTTCAGACGGCATATTTTCTTACCGGATCGGACGAAAATAATTTATCTTTTTAATATAAGCACATTTTGTCTTTTTTCAACGGCTTTTTGAAAAATCGGGTAAGTCCTGCCGGTAAAACAGGCTGCTTCCGTACATCCGGATTCCGGGAATGACGCTGACATTTCATGTCTGGATGAAAACCGGCTGTGAAAACGGATCCGGGCTCCTGTCAGCGGCGTTGAATCAGTTCACATCCCTGCAAATAACATAAATTGACAAACAATTTTAACCAAGGAGAGATCGTAAGTAAAGCCTATCGATGCATACTTTTATTTCACGACGGCGAATTTTCCCTTTGTTTTGTGCTTCCCGCTTTCGGCCGTGTACAGGTAAATCCCGGCCGGTATAAGGCTGCCATGGTTGTCCCGCAAATTCCAGCGGACTCCTCCGTCGGATCCGGTTTCCTGGATTTGCCTGATCAAACGGCCGCCGGCAGAATAAATCCGGATCGTGACAGACGCGGTTAGATTGGCGAATGTAATCTCCTCATGTGTCCCCTGCCTGAATGGATTCGGGTATACATACATCCGGTCCAGCGACGTCTGTGTGAACAGAAGCGACGCCCGGTGTCCGATGGTTTCATCCAGATGATGGCCCGCAATCGACCGGAGGTTGCGGGCGATTACAATGTATTGAATTCCCGTAGCGCCGACCGGATAATTTCCCTGAACACTTAGAATCACCGTGCCGGGAACGGATGAATCCAGTTCGGCGGCCATAACCTCAAAATCAGGCTCTACGGAATAATTGCCCGGAAGTGATGCCGAAGCGGATTCCAGCGGCTCACTGAAACGGACCGCGATCCGGTTCTGCCCGAGGTATTCGCACTTCACGATATATAACTTCTTTTCCTGCGCGGGAAAAAGAAATCCCATCCGGTTTGCGGATGTGTCAAGGGATGTTCCGTCCGTATCTCTGAGGCCTTCCAGCAATATCTGATGATATCCGGGCAGCAGTGATGAATAAGTGATCAACACGCCGTTGTTCGATTTTACGGGAATCGCGCTGACCGGCAGGCTGTGACCGGCCAGCCGGTACGATTTCAGCTGTTTCAGCGTCGAAGGATCCATGGTTTCTGAAAATACCAGTGACAGTTGGTTTTCTCCTGCGATCGTTCCTCCGGTCAGTCTGGGCGGAATGTTGGGCGTAGAGCGCGCCACATTGCTCAGAGGACTTTCGTTGCCGTCTATCACCGATGTGACCGCGAAAAAAACCGTCCGGAAAGGGACTAGTCCGGCGATCACTGTATCTGACCGGAAAGGCGACAAATCGGACAGCCATTGCATCTCTTCCCTGGATAATCCCGAGTATATCCTGTAGCCCGAAACGCCCGGCACGGACTCCCACGATAATGCGACCCGGTTCGTATCCAGCGGTTCGGTATGAAAAAACCGGGGGGAATGAAGGGAAGCCGGACCGCTGTCATGCGAGCATAGGATGGTTCCCGTCCCGTCATTGAAAATCAGTTCCGCAGAACCGTCATGATCAGGATCCGCCGCAAGCATGACATTGCTCCGGACCGGATTGTAATGCCAGATCACGTCCATGGTCTGTCCTGCGGGATTCCATTTGAACACATAACCGTTCGGGTACGTATTGATCAGGATCTCGTCTCCGGGCTCACCGTCAACATCCGCTGCATGAAGGCCGCTCGCGAAATCGCGCTGGGAAAAATAACCGTAAAAATACCGTTCCCAGAATACTGAGTAAAGATTGTCGCCGGTACGGTGATAAGCCCGGAACAGCCAGTACGACTTGTTCGGATCACTGCCGGTAAGCGGATCTTCAGTCCTGCAGCCCGCGACAAACTCCATGGTTCCGTCGCCGTCAATATCGGCCGCCGCGAGAAACCCGGTCGGATCGATAAGCGGAAGAGAATCACGCCAGGTTTGAACAAAGGAAGAACCTTGTTTTTCGACAATGTATATATCACCGTCGTAATCCCCGAGCAAAAGTTCCGGCTGCCCGTCACCGTCAAAATCTCCGCTGGCCGATCCGGGAACACCGATCAGGTTATGACCGCGGCTCAGGTTCGAAATGTCTGATATTTTCATCCATGATGAAACGCCCATTCGTTTATGGATCTGATAATTCGTTCCCTGTTTGGACAGAAAATACAATTCCGGATCCCCCGGAAAGGTCAGGAAACGGGAGCCCCAGAAATCGTTGCTGTCCCTGAAAACCTGACAAAGAGGAACCGAAACGCTGTCGGCGCTTTCCAGAATGACCGTACGGTCTCCGTCGCCGACCAGCAGTTTGGATTTGCCGTCGAATGCGTTTGACAGTGCGTCCCGGGGAACTCCGTTGAAACCATACTCATGCCTGATCCTGAACTGTCCTGGATACGAAGGGTCATATTGGTAAATTTTAAGTTCCCTGAACTGGCGGGAAACGGACAATTCGTTAAGGATTAGGTCCTCTGTTCCGTCGCGGTCCAGATCGGTGTTGCCGGGCAGAAGATAGGCCGCCGGAAAGGAATACGAGGAATCTTTCACCCATCGTGAACGTGGAAAATCAGGGTCCGACAGGTCCACAGAAAGGATTCCGGACGGAGGGTATCGGGAGGTCATACCCGATGCATTAACCGCCTCGGCGTAAATCTCAGTTGTCAGATCTTTTGTCCATTGAAGCAACACCGCCGGATCAAGCACAACGGAATGATTCTTAGAAAAGTCCTGCAAGGGCATGACCGAGAAAGTATCGGCGGTTCCGGCTTTTCGTATGCGCAAAGAAGACGCGCAGTAATCATCAGTTCCGAACGACAAGTACTGGGCGTAATGACGGTCATAAATCATTTTTGCGCTGAAAAAGGAGGATATCTCCGGGGCGCTTCGGTCGATGTAAATTCGGTTTCGCGCTTCATGCGCGGTTCCGTCCTTGTTTTCGACTTTCAGCCTCAGGACGTACGTTCCCTCGTTCCAGCCGGAAACCGGAATCACGGCCAGAGTGTCATGCGCTTTCTGGCGGTCCTGGACTCGTACGATTTCAACCCAGGTGGAAGGATTGTTTCCGGCGCCATAATATAACGTGTATTGTTTCATCAATGCGCCGGCCGCGGTTCCGGTAACGGTCAGGGTGTCCGAGGCGGCACCGGAATTCGTTCCGGGAAAGTCAATCATCGCAACGGTGGAATAAGGGATCTGCAGAGCCCGGAAAGCGTTGATTCTTCCCGCGCCGTAATAAGGGTCCCATCCCAGATTACCGATATCATCCGCGGAGGACGATATCGCCGAACGGACTTCGTCCTGGCTCATGCCGGGATGCCTGGAAAGAATCAGGGCGGCCAGTCCCGCAACCAGCGGCGCCGAAGCGGATGTCCCCGACATGAAACCGTACTGTCCGTTGAGAGACGCCGTGTAAATCCGGACGCCCGGGGCGACGACCCCGACCCATGCCCCGTAATTGGAAAACGAGGCGATGAAATCATCCTCACCGGTCGCGCCGACGGCCATGACCCGGCCGAATCCCGCGGGATACCGGATCTGCGCCGATGCATCGTTCCCCGCGGAAGCAACCATAACACAGTTCTTCTGATACGCATAACCGACAGCATCACGCAGAAGCGCGGACAGCGTAATATCGCTGAAACTCATGTTGATCACCCTCGCGCCCCTGTCGGCCGCATATACGATGGCCTGAGCGATGTCGTCAATCTGCAAAAACCCGGACGCCGTCCCGCACCGAACCGGCAGGACCCGGCAACCGTGCGCGATCCCGATCACTCCGGAATCATTGCCTCCCTCAGCCGCGATGATTCCCGCCACCGCCGTGCCATGGCCGTTTTCATCCAGCGGATCATTATCCGTCACGCTCACGTCCCCGGAATCGTTCAGTCCCGGCATGTCGGTAAAATCCCAGCCCCGCCAGTCGTCGGAGTAACCGTTGCTGTCATCGTCCAATCCGTTAAAACGCTTGTCCCGCCCTGCCGTATCGGTGCCGGTCTCCCCGGAATTAACCGCAATACGGTTCCGCAGGTCAGGATGAAAATAATCAATGCCCGTATCGATGATGCCGATCACGACCGAATCGGAACCGCTTTCGACTGCCCAAGCCTTACGGGCTTTCAGAAGCCCGATCCAGTAAAGGCTGTCGGAGTAAGGGTCTTCTCCTCTTACCCGGTCAATCTTCAGGATGCGGTTTTCCTCTGCGTATTCAATATTCGGATCTGACCTGAACCACAGAGCCGGGTCTCCGGCTTCTCCGCCGTCCTGCTTTTCAGGAAGCGATATTCTGTAAACCCTTTCCAGTCCGTTATTCCGGCTCATACCTGCCGGAAAAAGTTTCGAAACCCGGGCCTCATAACCCTTTTTCCCGACGACCGCTTTCAGGTAATCCTCTTCCGTAACCATCTCCGCTAGGCCGGTTTTAAACTGTATTCCATGCAATGAAAGCAGCGATGATTTCAGGTTCGTTTGTTCTGAAAATTTAACCATCCATTCCACCAAAGCTCCGACCCTTGCGGACTGGGCAAATAAATGGGAAACCGGCATAAAAAACGCCGCAAAAAGAAGGTACCGAACCAAGGAAAGGGCCAGATCGCGCATGTATAAAGGTATCAAAAAAACCCATTCAAAGCCACCCTTTTTTGCGTTTCCGGCTTTCTGTGCCGCCTGAAACCTATCGTCCCGGGGAATCCGGTTTTGTATCCCCAGTACAACCTTCAGCACAGAGCGCTTTTTTTCGGCTATTCAACAGGAAAAAAAATCGGGTGTTATTTTCTTGCAAAATCACATCGGTTAAACTATATTGCCTGCGTTTTGAAAAATTGCAACAAAAGACCAGGAGTTCAACACATGAGAAAATTCATCGCAGGTATCCTTTTCGGATGTATGGCGGGTTTTATGCTTTTTTCGGGCTGCATGCAGGGCAGCAACCATCTGGTGGTCCGGATCGAGGGACGGGATTCAATCACAGTCAGGGAGTTCCAGGCGTCCCTTCTCGAGACGGGCTCGAAGGACCTGACTTACGAGGAAAAACGGAAAATCGCCCTGAACATGATTCATGACAGGCTGAAAGCCCTCAGCGCCGTTGACGCGAAGATCGATCAGCAGGAGGACATTAAAAAAACCTTTCTGCAATATGAGAACGACATCGTGAGGAATGAGGCTCGGACCCGTTACATTTATCCCCATTTTCTGAATGATTCCGCGCTGGCCTTTTACATGAGCCGTCTAGGTTATGAGGCGGAAATTAAAAATTTTGTGTACAGGTACAAGGACAATCCCCGGTCAAAAATCACGCGCAGCCGGGAGGAGGCCCGGAGGTTTGTCGATTCTGTTTTCGCCGTCATGGATAAGAACAATTATGACACGCTGACGTATCAGTTCTCGGAATACATTGACCGGCAGACCGGAAAGGGCAACTACCGGCCCGACCGACTTAAGTACGGAACGCTGCCTTACCAGTATGAAAACACGGTGTTCAGGGCCGAACCCGGCTCGATTCTTCAGCCCATCGAAATCCAGGGCGCTTTCCTGATCCCATGGATCGTGAAATATAAAGCGGATTCCGCCGCCGCCCGGCCGAAAAACAAGAACGAGGCTTACCTCCAGCTGAAGAAAAAAATTGAATCCGTCGATGCGGGTATGTTGTTTGAATTTTACCGGAATTATGCCGATACCCTTCTTGCGGCCCGAAACGTACGAATCATGGAGCCGGCGCTGGATACTTTCCTTCGCGTGGTTCCTTCGGATAAAAACATTGAATCAATCTTTCAGGCGGTGGACGAACGCTATTACGGGCTTGTACTGGTCGAATCTCCCGGACAGGAAAACATCACCCTGAAATCGTTCCTGGAAAGTTATGACCGGAAAAACGTGCTCCCCAGGCTGAGCAGGGAAAATCTGGGCGATATCCTCCGTGAACAGCTTCGCGACCATGCCCTGATCCGCAAAGTCAGGGAAGAAGGCTATACGGATTCTGAGGATTTCCGGATCGCTTACGGCAAAAAGAAAAACGCCCTTCTGATCCAGCGTATCCAGCCGGTCCGGATGGTAAGGCCCGATTCGGTTCCGGTGGAAAAACTCCGCCGGTACTACGAAACCCATCTTGACCTTTTCCAGACCCCGGGAACCGTGAGAATACAGGAGGCCACATCAAATAATGAATCGGCCCTGAAAGAAATAGCCGCCCTGTACGCAACCGGGACGGCCTTCGAAAAAGCCGTTGACAGCGTCCGGACCCGCCTTTCAAAAACATCATCCGATAAAAACAATCTGCCCGAAATCAAACCGCCGTCGGTATTGAGTTCAAATCAGGCGGATGAACTGGCCAGAGCCGCATTCAGCCATAATCCCGACGAACTGACGCCTGTGATCGCCCGTAAAGACGGCGGATACAGCCTCATCCGGATCCTGGAAAAGAAAGAAGCGGTCCGGCAGTCGTTCGATACGGTCCGGAAAAAGGTGGAAAACATGGTCATCAGCGATGAACTGAGAAAACAGGAACTGAACTGGCTGAACGAAATGAAGCAGAAACTGACGGTCATTTTCTACGAACAAAACCTGAAGTAGTGCAGGTCATGGCAGATTGCATCCGGCCGGGCCGCATATTTTTCTTCGCGGCCGCATTGATCCTTTCATGGTTCCTTTCCTGTTCAAAACCGGAAGAGACTTTCTTCGCCAAAGTAGGCGATGAAACTCTTACCGCCGCCATGATTGACAGCGCGCTCCGTAAGGACCTCAGGGACCAGGAATCCCACCGGCTCTCTTACACACAGCAATGGGTGAATAGCGAACTGCTTCACCAGAAAGCCGTGAAAGAGGGATATGAAAAAGACGAGCGGTATACGCGCCGTCTCAGGGAAATCAGCCGAGAACTGCTGGTTCAGATGTATCTTGAGGATGAGTGGGAACGCGGCATTAAAGTCCTTCCCCAGGAACTTGATGAATACTATCAGAAACATCTCGATGAATTCATAACGGCCGAAGACCACGTGCAGGCGGAATATTTCGCGACACAAAACCGGAACAGGGCCCTGGATGTGGCCCGGCAGTTCCGGAGTCTGTCCCGCCTTCGCAAAAAGGATTTTCTGGATGTTATCAACGCCACCATGACCGAGGAGGATATCACAGGAACGACCGAATTCATGCCCCGGAGCCGTTTTGATATCCGGGCCGGCAAGCAGCTTTTTCAGAAAAGCGCTACCGACGACATCATCGGGCCTCTTCCGTTCGGGCAAGGATACTACGTCATATGGCACATTCTTGAAATCCGGCCCAAAGGAACTCCCCGGCCTTTTGAAACTGTGGCAGCTGAAATCGAAAACCGCATCCGCACTGTCAAACGGATCAAATATACCGATGACATGATCAGGAACCTGAAAAACGAGATCCCGGTACACTATCCTGAAATAAGCCCGTAATCCGGATGAAACACGGTCAGGACCGGATCATATCTGCATCAGATATTGGAATTTAGCGAATATCGTCTGGTTCGTCATCTGCATTCCCTCAAGGTTAGGATAGGGATTTTTCGTGCCCCCGATGTGCGCACCGATATAAAACACGGTAAAGGGATTGATTTTATAGCTGACAAGCGGGTCGATCCTGAAATCCGTGCTGCTTGCCATAGCTTGTTTGTCGGAATCAAAATACTTCGTGGCTATCATTTCCCCGATCAGACGAACGGAGAGTCTTTTTGTCAGCTGGTAAGTCATGGTATTCCGGATGATATCCTGACCGACGATTTTCGGACCTCCGTACCGAGTCCAGAGATTAAACGACACAAAACCGAGTTCATTGGCAAAGGACGGACCCGGTTTAACAGTTCCCCATATTTCATACTGCAGTCCCCTGACGACTTCGAACGGATTACGAGGCTCAAGCACTTCGCCTCCCCGGTTCAGGTATTTTCCGGTCATGATAAAAAAACCGCCTGAAAATTTCTTAAACGCCTCCGACCATACGTTGATCCAGATTCTGTGCATGCCGTTGAATTGTTTCCCTTTGTAGTAATTCGAATCGTGATCCGGATCATACTGCCTGGTTTTGAAGTATTCGTTATTCACCACCATGGCCGCAATATATACACTGGTCTGTTTCTTGAATTGAAAACTGATACCCGGATTCCACCAGAAATCGTTGAGCCGGCCATCGAAATTGTATTTCCGGACAATGTCAAACTGGGGAACGATCCGGTTCAGCACGGGGCTGTCGTCAAAATAAAAAGTGTATCCCGACCACAATCCCAGACGGCGGTAATTATTACTGACCATATACCCCTGATCCGTGCGGAAACCCGGGGACAACTCGTCATAATAGGCGGAAAAGCTCAAGTGCCGGGCATCGCGTTCGATAGCGCTGCTGAACATCCAGCCCCCGAACGTTTCACCGTCGAAATAGGAATCGTAACGACGTCCCATGGTACGGAAAGACAGACTGTCAATTTGATCCCGTGAAAAGGACAGATCGTCGATTTCTTTCGTGCGAGTCACGCCTGCCGTTGCTGTCCATACATAATTTTTATTGAGTCGCCAGTTCGCGTCGAATGTCAGGCTGCTGTTGCCGGCCCCCCGGGCCATGGTGCGGTTTATAGCCGTCAGCCCGACAAAGCGCTGATCCCCCAGAGAATATTTCATCCGGAGAAGGGTATTCAGGGAGTTCCGGCCGGTGTTGAGGTGAATGCTTTGGTATTCATAAGGGTTGATAAAGGGCGTGTTTTCATCGTAAGCACTGATAAACCCGAACGTCAGCTTCCCGGTCTTGCCTGTGATTTTTCCGGCCACGAGCGGATCATTGGTAGTTCGCGTATAAATGAAATTGCTGAAACGGGTAATCCTGAAAATCTCGTTCCCTTCCAGGAAAAAAGGCCTTTTTTCGGTGTTGTACAGCGCAAAGGTGTTATTGACACTGATCTGGCCCGCGTCTGCCTCGATCTGGCTGAAATCCGGATTATAAGCGAAGTCCAGAGTGATGGTGGACGACAAGCCGTACTTCAGGTTAAATCCCGTGTTACCGTCCCACTGAGCGCCCTTCCATTTTCCTTTCCCGTTCCTGTCTGCCAGTTCATGCGTTCCCGTACCGATCACATACGGAAGGAACTCGATCTTGGAATTGGAGGCTCCCGTAAGATTCATTTTTAACTGGCCCGCCTGTCCGAAAAACGAACTGTTGTTGCGGGAAAAGGGCATCCAGGAATACTGGTAACGGCTCTGACGGGGATATATCCTCAGAATATGAATCAGCCAGTTCTGGTCGGACCGGTCGGGAAATCTCAGGCTCTTGAACGGAATGCGGGCTTCTACAATCCAGCGGTCGTCATACACTTTGCCCTCGGAAAACCACACGGCGTCATAGCTTGTGTTCTCGCTTCCGTTGATATCACGGAGCAAATCGGCCTGGATACCGAAAGGATTGATGAAATACTCGTATCCCGCCTGATGATCGCCGTACGGATCGAAAATAATCCCCACGAAATCATCCAGGAAAATATTGTCGCGTTCGGTCATGGATGACCGCAATTTCCCGATTTCAGGATCATGGCATACGAACGCCAGATACAGGCTGGAAGCGTCATTCATGATGTAAACTTCCGTTTCCACGATCGGCCTTGTGTTTTCGGACGGACTGACTTCGCAAAAGTTCTCCGCTTTCACGGCCGTTTTCCATGCGTCTTCCAGGACCCCGTCAAGTTCAACCTTTCCGTTCAGTACCGGCGCTTCGATTGTCCTGACCGTGTTGGGAATGAAGGCCGTGCTTCCGGTGATTGCATAGCCGCTGTCCTCCCCTGAAGACTGGGTGACGGCACGGAGCATAGTGATCGGTACCGACAGGAGCGTCGCGCCGATCATCAGATTTTTTGTGAAACAGTTCATTTGGAGGGAATCCTGAAACGGTTCTGCATTGAGTTTAAATACATGACGTTAATACGTCAATCCGGGTAAATTGTTTCGGTTATCCGTCGCTGAAAACACCCCGGCCAGAGATTTCAGAAAATCATAAAGAATGTACCCGGTAATGCCCCAGACGGTATGGTTTTGGTATGTGAAAAAATGCAGGTGATGAACTGTTTTTTGGTACATGCGGTATCCGGCCCTGTAATTCTGCGGGTTAAGGAAAAACGTAAGCGGAGCATCGATAATCTCCGCTACTTCAAAAGGATCCGGCTTAAAATCAAATGGAGGACTCAGGATTCCTGCGAACGGCGTGATATGAAACCGATACGGTGTCACATAATCATGAAGTTCGGCGATCAGCCGTATCCGGTTTTGCGGAACGCCGATTTCCTCGTATGTTTCCCTCAGCGCCGTATCCGCCGGGTTCCGGTCGTAAGGTTCCAACCTTCCGCCGGGAAACGCGATTTCGCCCCGGTGGTAACGAACGGATTCGGAACGGCGGATGAACAGAATTCGGGTCTGCAGGTCTTTCTCAAAGAGAAGAAGCAGAACAGCCGAACGCGTGAGATCGCCGGCAGATATCTTCTTTTTCCTGCCGGAATTACCGAACCGGCGGATCAGGCTTTCACAGCGGCCTATATCGCCGAGGCTCCGTGTCATTTCGGGATGGATGTCGGACGTTTCAAACAATCGCCGTGCTTTTCATTTACGCCTGCAGGGCTATGTCCAGGGCTCTCAGGACCTCACCCACGCTGGTGGCGTGAGAAATGGCCCCTTTGGGAAAATAGGTTTCGCTGCTGTCAAATATCTCGGACACGGTGGAGATGCCCTGGTCGTTCAGCTGCTTTTCGAAGTGCTCCAAAAGGGAAAGACAATACCGCCGGGCATCCGGTGCAGAGGGATGGACTTTCAAATAGGCCTCGACAAAAGGAGCGATCAGCCACGCCCAGATAATGCCCTGATGATAAGCCCGGTCGCGGTGATACACATCGCCGGAATAAACGCCGGTATAATCGGGATGATCGGACGAAAGCGTTTTCAGCCCGAACGGTGTCAGAAGTTTTTCCTGAACTACATTCAGAACCGGTTTCTGATATTCCGGCCTCAGTACCGGGAACGGAAGGCTGATCGCGAGAATCTGATTGGGACGGACATCCTCATTTTTGTAGTCCCCGCAGATGTAATCGTACAGGTAACTCCTGTCCGGACACCAGAATTGCTCATTGAAATTCCGGCCCGCGAGTTCTGCAAGTTCCTTAAATTGTTTCTGATCGTCCGTGAAACCGAGTAGCCCGGCGAATGTTTCCATGATGCGGAGTGCGTTGTACCATAGCGCGTTGACTTCCACGGGCTTGCCGATGCGCGGCGTCACCACCCAGTCGCCGATCTTGGCGTCCATCCAGGTCAGCTGCACGCCTTCCTGCCCTGCGAAGATCAGCCCGTCCTGATCCATCCTGATATTGAAACGCGTTCCGCGGATATGCCATTCGACCACTTCCTTCAGTTTCCGATACAGATGCTCACGAAGAAGTCCGCTATCGCCCGTTTTGAGAACATACTGGTAAACCGCGTTGAAATACCAGAGCGTCCCGTCGACGCTGTTATATTCCGGGAGGATGTCCAGGTCGGGAAAACGGTTCGGAAGCATGCCGTCAGACAGGAAATCGGCATAGGACAGCAGGATTTCTCGGGCAAGCTTCGTTTTTCCGGTCGTAAGCGTCAGGCCCGGCAGCGCGATCATGGTATCTCGGCTCCAGTCGCCGAACCAGTGGTAACCGGCGATCACGGAATGCTTGTCCGAATCGCGCCGGACAATAAAGGAATCCGCCGCGATGGCCAGCGAAGAGGCGATGGGATGCTTGACCGGCATGGCCCGGATCAGCATTTGCCTGCGTTCAAGTTCTTTCCGGATCAGTTCGTCGCTGTCGCCGGGCTGCATCATCATGAAACGGTTGGTGTCAGTCGATGCGATGATATCCATCGTTTCCCCGGGATTCAGGTGCGCGGAAATGACGCAGGGCGTGAATAGGTCTTCGGTGAATTCCAGTCCGCGTTCCTGTTCCTTACGGTATTCACAGTTCTTGTACCAGTAAAATTTCGGATCCACTAGTCCGCGGCTGTAATAGATGTAAAGAGGAGGCAACTCGGCGTACGGCTGCATGGACAGCCGGTTGGATCCCGTTACGATATTATGGTTGAGCCCCGCATTTTCCATGGCCAGCTGATGATGCTCGCGGAACGCGCACAACGGCCGGATCATCATCATCATGCCCCGGTCGCCGTTCAGCAGCTCATACCGGATAACCGTTGTGTTTTCGCCGTAAATCATCAGGATGCTTTTCCGGAGCAGAACCCCGTCGAGATTGTAAATGATGTTCGGGCAAAGGTCGTATTCAAACCGTTCGACGAGTTTATATCCCTGCGGAAATACCACGAACGGATACTGGCTGGAGGCAAGGTCAAAATTCTTCCCTTCCAGGGTAACGATTTCCTCCAGCTTGGACAAAAATACATACCGGTGCGTGGGAGGCTTCAGCGAGGCGACCAGCAGCCCGTGATACCGGCGCACATTTGCCCCCACGATGGTGGAAGAGGCATAACTGCCGAGCCCGTTCGTCTCGATCCATTCCTGCTGCGTCGCGAAATAGAAATCGGAACAGGTTTCCCGGCCGAAGGAAATAACGGGACGGTCGGGATTGGTTTTCTGAGTCATGGTCATAGTCGGTTCCTCGTTAGATCACGGACTGTCCATTTTTAATTACACGGGCGATATGGTTTTGTCCGTAATGGTACGGAATATATTTATAACCGGGAACTTCAAACAAGGCCAGATCGGCCTGCATTCCTGGCCGGACGTTTCCGATATCGGTTCTCCCGAGCGAGCGGGCGGCATGGAGTGTCACGCCGGCAATGGCCTCGGCAGGCGTCATGCGCATCTGCGTGCAGGCGATGGACATGATCAGCTGTAAATTCTGGGTCGGGCAGGTGCCGGGATTGAAATCCGTCGCGAGCGCGACCGGAATTCCGGCATCGATCAGCTTCCGGGCGGGAGGAAATCGCATGTTCAGGAAAAACGAACAACCGGGAAGAAGACCAGCCACAGTGCCTGAATCACGGAGAGTTTCAATTCCCTGTTCCGATATATGCTCAAGATGATCGGCCGATAAGGCGTTCATGGACACGGCAAGCTCCGCTCCGCCGGTGTTGGTCAGCTGATCGGCATGCAGGCGGAGTTTCATGCCCGCCGACTGAGCCGCTGAAAAAATGAACCGTGTCTCTTCCGGCGTGAATACATTCGTTTCGCAGAACACATCGCAAAAATCCGCCAGGGACCGTTTCGCGATTTCCGGAATCATCCGTTTCGCGATCAGGTCAATATAATCCTTCCGGTTTTCCGTGAACTCGGGCGGAACCGTGTGGGCGCCGAGAAAGGTAGCCTGAATATCCTGCGGGCCTGCTTTTTTCAGTTCCGCGATCACTTCCAGGATCCTGATCTCATCCTCATAAGTCAGTCCGTATCCGCTTTTGATTTCCAGCGTCGTAATACCGAATTCGAGCGCCCTGCGAAGCCTCTGTTTTCCTGAATCAAGCAGTTCTTCGCGGCTTGCCTGCCGGGTCGAGCGCATGGTGCTTTTAATCCCTCCCCCGGCCGCGGCGATTTCCTGGTACGTCGCACCCCTGATTTTCATCTCAAATTCATTCTCCCTCGAACCCGCAAAAACCGTATGGGTATGGGAATCAATCAGTCCCGGCAAAACGACAAAATTTTCGGCGTCTATGCTATTCTCAAAAGAGGCGCCGTCGTACTTCGAATCAAACTCAGTCTTCTGCCCCATCCAGCCGATCCGGCCGTTATCCATGACGATATAAGCGCCGGTTAAGGTCTTCAACTGACCGTGGTCGAAATATACGACCTCCCGTGCGCCGCGTATGAGTAACTGAAATGATTTCATGAAAAAGAATCCCGCTTAATTTCAGGGCTCCGGAACTTACCAAAAAAATCAGAACTTTGCAAATAAAAGAAAAATCCCCGCCCTGTCCCATGCAGTCTGATCTCCATGATCCTGTTCACCGGCCGAACCGTTCCTCGAACCCTTTCACTTTATTCAGACGGCGCAGGTGCCGTTCGGCGTTGGAAAAAACGGCTTTCAGGAAAGCATTCACGATTTCGGACGCCAGGGACGGCCCGATAATCCTCGCGCCGAAGGTCAGGACGTTCATGTCGTCATCTTCCACGCCCTGCCGGGCTGAAAACGTGTCATGACAGGTCCCGGCGCGGATGCCCCTGAACTTGTTCGCCGCGACTGTCGCGCCCACCCCGCTTCCACAGATGATCACGCCGCGCTCCGCTTTCCCTCCGAGCACGGCCCGGCAGACTTTTTCGGAATAATCGGGATAATCCACCGCGGCGTCCGAGTCCGTCCCGCAATCGATCACCTCATGCCCTGCCTTCTGAACCGTTTCAATGACGGTTTGTTTCAGCGGATACCCGCCGTGATCGCAACCGACCGCTATGGTCATAACGTTCCTTTCATAATAAAAAAAGGCTCGGATATCGCATCAGAGCCTTTACGTAAAATCGTTTACGGGTTATTTAAACATATCGGCATTCTTCTGGATGAAGGCTTTCCATTTATCCGGAACCGCGTCGGCCTCATAAATGGCTTCCACGGGGCATTCCGGCTCACAGGCGCCGCAATCGATGCATTCATCGGGATTGATGTACAGCTGCTCCCAGCCGTCGCCGTCCTTGATGCAGTCCACAGGGCATACTTTCACGCAGGCAGTGTCCTTCACGCCGATACAGGGTTCACAAATCACTCGTGCCATAAACTCTCCTTCGGAAGGTTATGATGAATATGAGTTTCAGTTATTTGACAAATTCAGAAACGGTATAATTTAATTATTCCTTCGCGATAATCAAGGAATTTTTGCCCCGGTTGAACTGCGGACAGCGTAAACCCTTCGTGATTGTCCGATTCTTTTCTTCCTTTCCGTCATGATTATCATGCGCCGGGTTCTTGCTTATCTGATTGATTTACAGAATAAAAATCGTTAAACTCCGCGTGACTCACAAAAGGAATGTTATGAAAAGATATCGCGAAGTATTGTTGTTAACCGCCATCCTTTTTGCATCCTGCGTTTCGGCCCGGCGCTATGACATGGACCGTAGCGGTTTGACGGAGCGTATTGAAAATCACATCCGGTTTCTCGCTTCGGATGAGCTTGAAGGGCGCGAAGCGGGGACCGCCGGGGAGAGAAAGGCTTCCGGATACATCATCCGGTATCTGAGAGAAACAGGCGTCAGGCCTTATGCGTACTGTGAAAATACGGCATCCGATTCGCTGTGTTACCTGCAGCCTTTTCAGGCCACACGCACGCAGGTATACCGGCAGTCGATCCTTTCGCTGCTGGACTCCTCGCTGAACCCGGTACGCGGATTCCTGTACGGGGACGATTTTGCGAATTTTCATGACATGATGTTCTCCGCAGACATCACCACTCCGCTGGTCTTTGCCGGTTACGGAATCACCGCTCCGGAATTCGGTTACGACGATTACCAGTTCCTTGACGTCAGCGGAAAATTCGTGCTGGTTCTCGACGGAGAGCCCGTATCCACGGATGATAATTATTTTTACGGAGAAATTCCCTCCATGTACGCCAGCGCCCTTTTTTACAAGCGCCACCGCGCAAAAGAGCTCGGCGCCAGGGGAATCATTGTCCTTATCTCGGGCAAACTCCGCAACGAATGGAACCAGTTCACGGAGTATTTCAAATCCGCTTCCATGGATTTCGTCACCCAGCCGGGCGATTCCGCGTCGGATTCCGGGCGGATGCCGTTCGTATATGCCACGCCCAAATTTTTCGGCGCGATACTGGATCATACCCCGTACAGGCTCGATACTCTGGAGGCCATGGCCGCGGCGGGCCGCAACATTCCTTCGTTCACGATACCCTATCCCCTGCTTCGCTTCCAGACATATGTCAGACGCACTTCCGTCCCGTCTTCCAACGTGATCGGAATCATTGAGGGAACCGATCCGTCGGGGAAAAACGAATACGTCGCCGTAGGCGCTCATTACGACCATCTCGGGAAAAACGAAAAAGGAGAGATCTATAACGGCGCGGACGACAACGCTTCCGGCGTAAGCGGAGTTCTCGAACTGGCGAGACTCCTGAAAAACGCGCCCCCGAAACGCTCGGTCCTGATCATCTTTCACGGCGCGGAAGAAAAAGGACTGCTCGGATCGGATTACCTGACCATGCCCGAAACGCCGAAACCGTTTTCCCTTCATAACACGGTCACGTACATTAACATTGACATGATCGGCCGGGGTCATACAGACAGCATCTTTGTGATCGGATCGGACCGCATCAGCAAAGACCTGAAACGGCAAATCGAATCGGTGAACGGAATTGACAGCCTTTTTCACCTTGATTATGCCTTCGACCGTGATGACGACCCCAATTATTACTATTTCCGGAGCGATCATTATAATTACGCGCGACAGAACATCCCGGTGGCTTTCTTCTTTGACGGTATGACCAGTGACTATCATCAGGTCACGGATGACATTGATAAAATCAATATTCCGAAGATTGAAAAAATGGTGGAATTCGGGTACCGGATCATCCGTTCCATTGGAGACCGTTCCGGCCGTTTCAGGCAAAGAAGCGAATGATACAATGTTCCAGCTGGTTTATTCTGTTCTGAATCCATCTGAGTGAATAATTGAGGCTGTTGTCTGGCTGGGTTTTTCGGAATCGAATCATCATGAACAATTCCTTATTCAAAACAAATAATTAATGCAAAAATCAATCGTTAATAATATTGACAATGATAGATGGGTTCTGTAATCTTATTATATTATTGAATGGAATATTCCCTTGGAATAACCGGATCCAAACATCCAAACTAAACGACAGGAAACATCTGAAAATCTCACAAAATACAAAACGAATCTGCCCGCATGAATGAGTCAGAACTAACGTTTTTGGGCGGCGCGGTTATCATCGCTCTGATTTTCATTCCTTACATGATTCATACAGTGAGGAAAAGCCGTGCCAATCGGAGCAAACGGGATGAATCACGCGCCCTGGGAAAAGGCAAACCGGTCGCCCAGCATCCGCTCATCGATCATACCCGGTGTATCGGATGTTCGTCGTGTGTATATGCCTGCCCGGAACACGCGCTCGGCATTATCGACGGCGTATCGGAACTGATCCAGCCCGCCAAATGCGTCGGACATGGATTGTGCGCGGAGGCGTGTCCGGTATCCGGCATCAGGATTGTCCTCGATCCGGCGGTTTCGACAGCGGAAATACCCTTGCTTGATGAAAATTTTCAGACGACTATTCCCCATCTTTATCTGGTAGGGGAAATCGGCGGAATGGCGTTGCTCAGGAACGCCGTTTATCAGGGCCGGAGCGTGATCCGAACCATTGCGGATTATATTGACAGTCAAAGACAAGATTCCCCTAAAGACGTGCATGATGTCATCATTGTCGGAGCCGGACCGGCCGGTTTAAGCGCCGCACTTCAGTCTGCCGGGCTCCAACTGAATTATCTGCTGATCGAAAAGGAATCCACACCCGGCGGCGCGATCTTAAGTTATCCGAGACAGAAACTGGTCATGACCGTGCCGGTTGAAATTCCGGGCCACGGCTGGCTTAAGAAAAGAGAGCTCTCAAAAGAAGAACTTCTGGAATTATGGAACGGAATCATTGAAAAGAATCACCTCCAGATCAGGTGCGGTGAAAAACTGGAGAACGTCATCCGCGATAACGGGCAATTCCGGGTGGTAACGTCGGCAAAGAATGAATACCGTGCCCTGAATGTTGTCCTTGCTCTGGGAAGGAGAGGAACGCCAAGAAAACTGGACGTTCCCGGCGAAACTCTTCCCAAAACGGCATACCAGCTTCTGGATCCTTCGGGTTATGAACGAAAGCGTGTCGCCGTCGTGGGAGCCGGAGACAGCGCCGCCGAAGCGGCAATCGCCCTGTCAAGGCAAAAAGGAACGGTAGTTACAGTGATCAACCGGGGCGGAGATTTCGGGAAAGCCAAGGAAAAAAATCAGCACCGCCTTCAGGAAGCAGAAACAAACCGATATATCAAGATTTACTATAACGCCCGGATTCAGGAAATCAGAGAGCAATCGGTTATTATTATCCGGGAACAGGAGATCACGGAACTCCCAAACGACTATTGCTTTGTATTTGCCGGCGGGGAAATGCCAACTCCCTTCCTGAAAAAGATCGGTATTGAATTCATGAAAAAAGAAAGAACGGTTTCCGTATGAACCGTACCGTTCATACCCTTTATTTGTGGGTTTTATTTATTACCGGAGCCGTGACCGTTTGCGGAATCGGGTATTACGGGTATGATTATTATCAATTACCCGTTAAAGACCGGCATGAACACGCGCTGCATGAGATTTTGAAACCTGCAGGTTTTCTTGGACACGGAATGGGATTTGCCGGATCCTTCATGATGGTCGCCGGCGTAGCAATGTACTCCCTGAGAAAACGATGGAAAGTACTTTCCATGACCGGAACCATCAAACATGTTCTCGAGTTCCATATATTCTTGTGTTTGCTTGGACCGGCCCTGATCGTATACCATTCAGCCTTTAAACTGGGCGGCATTATCGCAGTGAGTTTCTGGAGCATGGTCGTGGTCGTCACGAGCGGCGTGCTGGGAAGGTATTTGTATCTCCAGATCCCCAAAACGATTACCGGGCGCGAACTTTCACCGTTTGAACTGAAAAAACAAATCGATCAGAATTTTCAGGCCCTGGTCCGCGATTACAAAGTGCCGGCCGGCATTATTGAGTCCATTCGTGAACATACCGATACGCTTGAGAAATATTCGAAAGGCCTGGTTTTCAAGGCGTTCTTCCGCCAGCATTTCGTGAATTACCGGTACAGGAAAAACATACGGCTATTGTTTCCTGTGATACCCAGAGACATCACGGATCCGGCTCACGCGGAAGCCGCTGAGAAACTGCTTATGGAAAACGCCCTTACCCAAATCAGGCTCACCAACCTAACGATCACACAAAAGCTCTTCCGGTACTGGCACTTTTTTCATTTGCCCTTCGCCATGGTTATGTTTGTCATCATGATCATTCATATGGTTGTCGCTTTTTTGTTCGGTTATGGCTGGATATTTATGTAACGTTTGTCCGGAATGAAATCCCATGAAATCAAAAATTTATATTATCCTGTTTGTGTCAGTTATTTTTTTGTTTGTCGGACTGATTTTCATTTCCTCAACAACCGATAACCCGAATGTACAGCAGAACACGTTATTAACAGTTGTACAGCCTGTGGACAGCGTCGTTTCGAAACCGGTCATGCCCCCTGACCATGACCTGCTGATCCAGGTAAAATTGCTGGAGGACCATCTTAAAGAAAATCCTGACGATCTTGAACACCAGGTTATGCTGGGCAACGCATATTTCGATCTGGGACGTTTCGAAGCGGCCATCGGCCCGTACCTGAAAGCGCTGAGCATCAGGCCGGATTATGATGATGTCCGCGTGGATTACGCAGTCAGCCTGTTTAATACCGGAAAAGGAGAAACCGCGGTCAGGGAACTTGAACACGTCATCCGGCACAATCCGAAACACCAGACGGCCTATTACAATCTCGGAGTCATTCACATGAACATGAATCACAAAGACAAAGCCAGAATTTATCTGGAACATGTCATGCATATCAATCCGGAAACCAAACTGGCCATGAAAGCGAAACATGTACTGGCAAAAACTGATAAATAAGCTGCTTCCGGATTATTTGAGCCGGTTCGCATTGGTTGCATCGGCGGTTGTCTTCAGCGCATCCGCGGCCGCAGTGGCTCAGATATCACCCGGCGAGCTTGCGCGTTCGCACGCCCACCTTGAAGGCATCACGAACTGCACGAATTGCCATGAGCTGGGGCAAAAGATCAGCAGTCAGAAATGTTTAGACTGTCACACGCTCATCCAGTCCCGCATCAGTCAAAATAAGGGTTATCACGCCTCGAAAACCGTTCGCAGCAAAACCTGCATCGAATGCCATAAAGATCATCTTGGACGTGATTTTCAGATGGTCGAATGGGAAAACGGGAAAGACCAATTCAATCATGATCTGGCCGGTTTCGCTCTTGAAGGAAAGCACAGGGGATTGAAATGTGAGTCCTGCCATAAACCATCCCGCATTACGGATCGGGCGGTGTTACTAAGAAAAAATGACGGTCTGAAACCTGAAAGCACTTTTCTCGGAATTTCAAGGGAATGCGTATCTTGTCATTTTGACGAGCATCGGGGTCAGCTGGGAAAAGACTGTTATGCCTGCCATGATTACAGCGACTGGATGAAATCCGGGGAAACGAAATTTGACCACGGCAAGACCCGTTTCCCTCTTCTCGGTAAGCACAGCCTGGTTCCCTGCATCCAGTGCCATCCGCTGATCGGGGAACCGAAGAAAAAAGAAGACGGAACCCTAGACCCCGACTATAAAAAATTTAAAATCACCAAATTCGACCGGTGTAACTATTGTCATAAGGATCCTCATGACGGCAAATTCGGGCTGAACTGTCAGAAATGTCACACGCCCGGAGGGTGGCTGAACGTGAGCATCAGCGGATTCGATCACAGCAAAACGAATTATCCGTTGACCGGTAAACACCTGAACGTCAACTGTCTGAAATGTCATCAGCCGGACAGAAAAAAACAGGCTGTTTATAAAAACATGAAGTTTCAATTCTGTTCGGATTGCCACCGTGATGTACACGCCGGACAATTATCACACCGCGAAGATAAAGGAAAATGCGAAGCCTGTCATACCACCGCCGGATTCATTCCGTCAACCTTTACCGTAGAGCGTCATAACCAAGAATCAAAATACCGGCTCCTGGGTGCGCATGATACCGTAGCGTGCCGGTCATGCCATGTAAAATCAGAGCCAAAAGCATTCGATACCCGGACCGGAATTAAAATTGAATCCGATACGGCGACGCTTGTACTTCGTTTTAAATCTCATTCATGCAGCAGCTGCCACAAAGATATTCATTACGGTCAGTTCAGGGACAAAATTGAAAAACATGATTGCGCCGTCTGCCATACCGTCAAGCAATGGAAAGAAACAACCTTTGATCACGGCAAAGACTCCCGTTTTCCGCTGACCGGAAAGCACAAAACCCTGCGATGCGATCAGTGTCATAAACTCACGGATGAAAAAACAGAAAAACAGCGCGTGTTATACCGACCGCTTTCCATCTTCTGTGAATCCTGCCATAAGGATATACACGAGGGACAATTGGCCAAACATCAATCCGCTACGGAATCGCATCCTATGACGTATTGCGATGATTGCCATACTTCGGATTCTTTTAAACCGTCGGTTTTTAATCATAATACGCAATCCCGCTTTTCACTGACCGGGGCTCACAGGAAAGTAGAATGCAGGCAGTGTCATATTCAGGCCAGGGTTTTAAGCGACACGCTTATCACGTTATATAAACCGATTGATACCAGTTGCGCGTCCTGTCACGCGGATGTGCACGAAGGAGCTTTTGAATTAAAATGATTATATCTTTTATACCCTTTCTGTTGTTTATTATGTTAACATCAGGCGATGATGTTAATCATACCCTGACAACCGTTTTAAAAACGCCATCTGTTTACGGGGCTTTGGCCGATACGCCGTACGTAAAAATACCTCACAAGAATTTTGAGATTCCCTGTGAATCCTGCCATACCACCGAGTCATGGAAGATTCTGAAAAAGGATATTGAGTTTGATCATTCCCGGACGGGCTTCGCGCTGAAAGGCGTTCATAAAACCACTTCCTGCACCCAATGTCACAGTGAAGGCCGATTCAACACGACGGCGCGGCCGTGTTATACCTGTCATGCCGATGTTCATCAGGGACAGCTCGGGCAGGACTGCGAACGATGTCATACCGAAGAAGCCTGGGTGCCGTCGACGTTTACCCACACCGATCAGACCTTTGTCATGGTGGGTGCACACAAAGCCCTGGATTGCGCGGATTGCCATAAGGATCTCATCACTTTCAAAATGCCTAACATCCAGGACTGCGGTGATTGTCACCGGCCAATCGGAGCGACGTCCAAACACCGTGAATACGAGCAGATGGGCGATTGCCGGCTTTGCCACAGCCTTACCGCGTGGGATGATTATCCCCATTATGACGGATGGTTTTCTCTGCGCGGTCATCACCGGAGATCCTGCGAAACGTGCCATAAAGACGCGCCCAATTATACTACCTATACCTGCCGGGATTGTCACGATTTCGATCACAGAGGAGACGGCGACGATGACTTGTTTAAAAAATTTAAAAAATAGAAATTAGAATTTATGTTCCGATATACTGTTTTCCTGATTTCATTCATGATGATCTTCCCGCCGCTGCTACACGCGCAGAATAATTCATCCGCCAGTCCAAGTCGTTTAACCGGAAGAATTTCCGCCGGATGGAACTATTATACCAAACCGTCATCTTTTTCGCCTGAATTAAATTCACTGACGAATTACATTAATCTGAATTACCGTTTTTTTGATCCGTCAGGAAAACAAATCAGGTATCAGATTAAATTTGACGCGTATCAGAAAACCGGTTTAACGACCAAGACTCCGCTGCAGAACAATAATTACCAAAACCGGTATATGATCCGGCAATTGTACGCCGCTTACGGAAACGGATCTCAGCAAATCAAGCTGGGAAGGGTTGTCCCTTATAATGCCGTTATCGACGCCCACCCGATCAATGGTCTGTCGGTGGAGAATTATGCCGTTCTGAAGTCATTACAGCTTTCAGGTTTCGGCGGCACCATCAATGATTATTATAAAGATAAAATTACAGGATCCGGATACAACGCAGGAGCAAGCGCGTATTATATCCATACTATTTTCGGATTAGGCGCCGGATTTACGGCTGAAAAACTGTATAACGAATCTTTACAAAAAGCCTATCTGTATGGTGAAATCAAGCCCTTGCCCGGCATACGGATTAACAGTAAAACAATGTACATCGCCAATAAAAGCCTCATCGGCTATTCGTATACCAGCATTTATTACAGACTAAACCGGAAATTCAATATCCGGACTGGTTTCGAATATCGCAACCGTATCACTCAAATCAAGACCTTAAACGATACGCTCAGTACCGTGGATAAATATTTTTATACAGTGAATGAAAAAGACGTGTCCATGACCGTCTATTACCAGGCTTTTTATTTTTCCCGCGTGGGCGCGCTTGATATTATACCGACCGCTAAAAAAAGAATCGGCTATGATGATCTGACATACGGAAATATAAAGTTGCTCTATAAACACTTTTTTTTCTTTCCACTTAATTTAGGGTTGGAAGCGGGGTTTACGGACAATCACTGGCTGAGGAACCTGAAACTCGGAGGATTTTTCAACAAAGATTTTTTCAAAGGAAAAATCGATTTCACTTTATCGTATTATATGAATTCATTTCAATGGATCAATAAAGTAACGATCAATAACCGGGTTCAAGAAACCACATCATCCGCCAACATGCTTTCCCTGGCCTCCCTTGATATGAATATACGCGCGGCACGCGCCTTCTATACGTCAATATCAGTTACCGGGGAATTCGGTAATACGTTCGATCCGCGGACATCAATGATGGTGAGACTCAATTATTTATTGCGGTAGCCCTTTTTCATTGTCTCCGTTATGACGCACGGTGTTTTACAACAGAAGGATTTTTGTACCGGTAAATTCAGGAAAACAAAAACGTCCGTACCCATTCCGGAAAAACCCGTAAAAATCTTTTTGTTGTTTTAACGCCCTTTTCGTTGTATTTTGTCTGCCGATTGCCAAATGTCTTTAGGATGATGAATTTATGAGTAACAAAAAAATTTTTTCCGCCCGATTGTTCCTGGGCGTCCTGATGGCTGCCGGGGCCTTGTGCACGACTGCGCGGGCCCAGTTCGGCCATGCCCAGTTTGACAAGCTGTCGCTGGAACACGGCCTGTCACAAACCACCGTCAGCGCCATCGTGCAGGACCGTTACGGATTCATCTGGTTTGGCTCCCGGAACGGCCTGAACAAGTACGACGGTTATCACTTTACGGTGTACAAGAACCGCGCGTTCGATTCCAATTCCATATCCGACAACTGGATTACCTCGCTTTTCATCGATAAGGACGGATATTTCTGGGTCGGTACGCTGAATAAAGGGCTGAACCGATTTGACGCGCTGACGGAAAAAGTAGAACATTATTTCCACCAGCCGGGACAGGACAACGGGCTTCCAAACAACCGCGTCCAGGCGATCACCCAGGACGGAGATGGGCGCCTCTGGATCGGAACCATGAATGGCCTGTGCCGCTATGACGGAAAATCGTTCGTCCAGTATTTTCACGATCCGGACAATCCAAACACTATCGCCAACAATCAAATCACGTCTCTTTCACAAGACAGGCGGGGATATCTGTGGATCGGTACCGAGAACGGGCTGACCCTATACAACGGACGTGAATTCAAGAATGTTCTGTCCGCACCCGGCGCACGTAACAACATGTCCATCCGGAAGATCACGGCCCTCGCCGAGGATTCCTCAGGGTTCCTGTGGGTCGGAACCGAGGGAGACGGCGTTTACAAGGTCATCATGGACCAGGACAAGCCCATGATTATCAGTCATTACCTGAACTCCCCGGCAGGAATCCACGGAATCAGCGACAACAACATCCTGAAGATTTATACCGACCGGAACGGGGGCGTCTGGATCGGAACTATGAAAGGCCTGAACCTTTACCTGAAATCCTCGGACCAGTTCAAGCGTTTTCTGCATGATTCCGATGATCCGTCGAGCCTGAGCAACAATGAAATACGGTCGATTTATCAGGACCAGTCCGGAATCCTGTGGATCGGAACTTATGGCGGAGGCGGCATCAACAAACTGGACCTGAAAACCCCGAAGTTCCACCACCGTCATTATGAGCCGAAAAAAAGCGGAAGTCTCAGCGATGATGTTGTCCGGTGCTTTCTGAAAGACCGTTCCGGCTGCCTTTGGGTCGGTACGCATATCGGACTGAACCGGTATGACAAGCTGCAGCAGGAGTTCACGAGTTATAAGAACAACCCGGCGGATCCGGGCTCCATCAGCGATGATGAAATCCGTTCCCTTCGCCAGGATAAGGACGGAATCCTGTGGATCGGAACCGAAATGGGACTCAACAGGTTCGATCCGGAAAACAAAGGCAAACCCCAGTTTACATCCTACCGCCATAATCCGCTTGATTTTTCGAGTCTGAGCCATAATCATGTATTTACGATTCATGAAGACGAGGCAAGCGACTTATGGATCGGAACGAACGGCGGCGGCGTCAACCGGTTCAACAAAAAGACCCGGAAATTCTTGCGCTTTCTGCACAATCCGAATGACTCCCTTTCCATCAGCAACAATTTCGTTTCGGTCATTTACGGCGACCGCAAGGGAACGATTTGGATCGGAACGTTCGGGGGCGGACTGAACCGCCTGGTCCGGACCTCAGGCGACCGCTTTACCTTTGAGCATTTCCGGAACAACCCGGCCGATCGCGGAACGATCAGCGGCGACGTGGTCTACAGCATCTGCGAGGACCAGAAGGGCCGGATCTGGGTCGGCACCAATACCGGCCTGAACCTGATGAACACGGAGGAAGGTTCTTTTTCGGTCATCGATCACAAAAACGGCCTTCCGGATATTTATATTTACGGCGTCATGGAAGACGACCAGGGATATCTCTGGTTAAGCTCCGTTGGCGGACTGACCCGCTATCATCATGACACAAAAACAATCCGCAATTACGACATCATGGACGGCCTGCAAAGCAATGAATTCAAACTGGGTTCATATTACAAGGCGCCGGACGGGGAGATGTTTTTCGGCGGTGTCCGGGGATTCAACAATTTTTACCCCCGCGACGTACGCGACAATCCTTTTCAGCCTCCGGTGGTTGTCACTTCTTTTCACCGGAGCGATGACCCGGCCCTGTTCCTGGACGACCAGCTTATGCTTCAGGCCGGTAAAATAGCCGTCTCCTACGGGGAAAATTTCTATTTTGAATTTTCGTCGCTGGATTACACCTGCCCGCAAAAAAACCAGTATTCCTACCGGCTGGCGGGTTATGATGAGGACTGGACTTTTGCCGGAAACCGCAGGATCGCATCCTACACAAACCTGGACGGAGGCTCCTATGTCTTCGAAGTCCGCGGCACCAACAGCGACGGGATATGGAGCGGAATGAGCGCGTCGGTTCCGGTGTATATTCATCCCCCGTTCTGGCAAACCTGGTGGTTCCGGATCGCGTCCGCGGCGTTCCTCGTCATGCTGGCTTTTCTGGGATATGAATGGCGTCTGCGTTCTGTCCGGCGCTACAATGAAATCCTGGAACATAAAGTCCAGGAACGGACCAAGGAACTCCGCGATACCCAGCACCAGCTGATCCAGTCCGAAAAAATTTCAGCCGTGGGCCGCATGGTCGCGGGAATCACCCACGAAATCAACAATCCGCTGGCCTTCATTATCGGAAACCTTGCGATCTTCAAGGAATATGTCGAACGGCTGATCCAGATCATCGAAATCGTCCGCCAGAAATCCGGGGAGCCAACTCCCATGAACGCGGAACAGTTTTCTAGGGTCATCGATTCCCAGGATTACCAGATGATTAAAACCGACGTTTTCGCCAGTATGCAGTCCTGCCATAAGGGCGCCGAGCGGATACGGAACCTGATCCAGAACCTCCGCGATTTTTCCATCCTCGGAGAACGCGATCTTGTGTCCACCAACATCAACGATGAAGTCCTGAACGTGATCTACCAGGTCAAGGACAAATGCGGAGAACGCATAAAAATTGTGGACCAGTTCAGTCCGATCCCGCCCATCGAGTGTTTCCCGAGCCTTCTCCGGCTTGTCTTTACCAATATCGTCACCAACGCGATCGAGGCTATTTCCGGCGAAGGCGTGATCACGGTAGCAACGGAAGCGGTCAGGAACGAGCACATCCGGATCAGCATCCGGGACACGGGCAAGGGAATGTCGGTTGATACGCTATCCAAAATTTACGACCCGTTCTTCACGACCAAAGCCTTCGGACAGGGCACCGGCCTCGGGCTGTCGATCAGTTACGGTATAGTGAAAACCCACAAGGGCGACATCGATGTGAAAAGCCAGCTGGGGAAAGGAACGGAGTTTATTATCACTCTTCCCATTCACTCGTTCAAAGACCGGATCGGCATCATGGAATAAGCACGGCCTGATGTTTCATCCGCCATCCAGATGAAATTTGTTCTCATAGAAGATAACCGCAAAGAGGAGTGGAACGAATTTGTCCGCTCAGCCCTGAACTCATCTTTCGCTCAGTCCTATGAATGGGGAAAGGTCAAATCCGGCACATGGCAGCCGTTGTACACAGCCCTGGTCGATGAACGGCAATCCATATCCGCTGCGGCGCTGGTGCTGAAACGCAGGTTTCCGCTTGTTCCCCAAAGCATATTCTACTGTCCGCGGGGCCCTTTGTTTCATGTCCCGTCCCGCGAAATGATGGGCCATTTTGTCATGGGTCTCCGCGGATTGGCCAGAAAACATCGTGCGGTGCTGTTCCGCTGTGATCCTGAAATCCCTGAAACGGACGAATCTTTTGTTTCGCTGTTCCGGTCCTTTGGATTCAGATACGCGGAAGACAACATTCAGCCGCGCGCAACCATCATTCTGGATATACAGCCGGATGAAGACGATTTGCTGGGATCCTTTCATCACAAAACGCGGTATAATATCCGGCTCGCGAAGAAAAAAGGGATTCTCATCCGGGAAGCGGAAACAAAAGACGATGTGGATATTTTTTACGGTTTGTTCCGGCTGACCAGCGAACGGGATCGGTTCCTGATATTGCAGAAAGCCTATTTTTATCACCTGTGGGAAACGCTCCGCCCCGAAAACATGTGCGCCATATTCATTGCGGAGCATGAGGGACATCCCCTGGCGGCGATTTTTCAGATTCTGTTCGGATCAACCATGACATACGTGTACGGAGCGTCATCGAACGAGCACCGCAACCTGATGCCGAACCATCTCATTCACTGGCACGCGATACAGTGGGCGAAAAAACGTCAGATCCGGCATTATGATTTCTGGGGCATACCGTCGAATCCGCAAGAACAGCATCCGTTATGGGGTGTGTACCGGTTTAAAAAAGGATTTCTGGAAAAGGAGACGCGATGGATCGGAACATACGAACTGGTTTTCAGCCCTTTCTGGTACCGGCTGTTTACACACGGAATCCGGGTATTCAAAAAAACCATCCGCTTCATCCGCACGGGCTCGCTGAAAACTCCCTTGAGCGAATAGTCATATCACGTTTTCAGGCAATCGCGGCACACCCCGAAGATATGCAGAAAATGATACGTCATCCGGAACTGATGCCTGCGGCAGATGTCTTCCTGAATCGATTCGATGCCCTTTGATTCAAACTCAATGATATTCCCGCACTGGGTACAGATCATGTGCTCGTGGTGATGGCGGCCTAACGTTAATTCATAATAGGAGCGGGCATCGGTCAGTTTGACCCTGCGGATCAGCCCGTATTTCTCAAGCAGCTCGACGGTACGGTACACGGTTGCCCGGGAAACGGAGGATCTTTTTTTCCTCAGCTGAAAAAGTATGTCCTCAACATCGAAGTGTGTCTGCATGGAGCAGATTTCATCAAACACGAACATGCGTTCCGGTGTGATCCGGAAATGATGCATCTGCAGCAGGGCAAGGAAATGATCCCGCAGTCCCTCCTTATTTCCTTCATTCGGTAAATTTTTTGTCATGACGGGGACATGCTTTGTTTCTGGGCCTCTTGGCGCGATCCGGTATTAATGCCCCCGCTGGCTGGGCGGACCGGTGGCTTCTTTCGGTGGCTTGAGGGTCTGAACCGGGCCCGGATCCGTAAGTTCTTTCCCGGTGATTTCCTTGAAAAGGTCCTTCGCTGTGGGATAGTCGATGGTCTTCAAATCCTCAACGACTTTCAGCGCCTTTTCATGAAATCCCATGATGTTGTACAGCAGGCCGCGGTAATACTGAGCGTTGAAATGGCCCGATTTCAGTCGGCAGGCTTCCTCAAAATGGTTCAGGGCCGGCTGAAACTGGTTCTGCTTATGATAAGCCAATCCGAGATTGTAATGGCAGGAAACATATTCCGGATCAGACTGAAGGCATTGCTCATAATAGCGGATGGCTTCGGCATAATTTTGCAGGTCATAATAAACCAGCCCCAGATTGTACAGCGAGTATTTGTACTCCGGATCGATCGTTAGGGTTTTCTGATAGGATTCGATGGCCTGGTCCCACAATTTCTGGTCATGGTACACCAGACCGATATAATTGGAAGCGTCGGCGTGTTTCGGGTCAATCGATATGACTTTCTGGAAATATTCCATCGCCTTGGCGTACTGTTTCTGCTCATAATGCAGGATGCCCAGATTGTAAAGGGGCGAGGTGTACTGGGGATCCAGGGCATGCGATTTTTCAAGGTAACCCAGCGCCGTGGGATACAGCTTTTTGTTCAGGTAAATCAAACCCGCATAGTAATTGGAATCCACATGGTCGGGATTGGATTTCAGTGCGTTCATGAATGCAGCCAGCGATTTGTCGTCTTCCCACTGGTAATAATAGCAGCGGCCGAGATTGTAATGCGCGTACACGTAATTCGGGTCATACTGCAGGCATTTGTTCAGGTAAGACATCGCCGCGGAGTAGTCTTTCTTAATGTAATAAATCAGGCCGATATAATTCAGGGCGGGGACGTAATCGGGTTTGACCTGTACGGAAGACTCAAAATACGGCAGCGCTTCGTCGTCCTTGTAAAGATTGTAATAGCAAAGCCCGATATTGTAATAACTGTACGGCTTGTAGTAATCCCCGTCTTTTTCGATTTCCAGCGCTTTCAGGAATGCCCGGATGGCCTCATCGTAGGATTTCAGGTCCATGAGGTTGTACCCGAGCGTAAACCATGCGTCCAGGTAACACGGGTCTAACTCGATCGCTTTCCGCGCGTGATCCACGGCGGTCTGGAATTGCTTGTTTTCTTCCGCTTTCTTCGCGAGATCGCAGAAGTCCTTTGCCGTTTTCGGCTCGGTTGCCGTCTGGGATTGGGTGATGGGATCGGTGATGCCCTTTTGCTCGCGGTTCGCCCGCCAGGGATTGCCCGAAAAGTCGCTCATGGTGAATTCCTGATAATAGGGTTGGTTTACTTGCTCCAGTCCGATGAATGGTCGATAATGTCCCGCATGGTGGATTCGCTGACTTCGGCGCTGATCAGCAGGGAATCCAGCTGTTCGGACACGGTGCGAGGGTCTTTCACCGAGGTGATCTGCTCATATGTGTACTTCATCGTTTCCTCGATGACCTTGATCTGCTCCTCAGTGGCTTTCCGTTCACCGATTGTACGCTCCAGTTTTTCCAGCCTTTTGTTGAGAATGTCCAGTCGCTGTTCCTTGATCTCCCGTACTTTATCCTGCAGGCCTTCTTCCTTGAGTTCCTTGTTCATTTTCCGGATATCATCCCGCACTTCATCAAGTTTTTTGTCGGAAAACGTCGTTTCAAAATTCTGGAGGTAGAACATCATGTTCAGGTAGGAATTCAGGATATTTCCGATTTTATCGACCTGGTCTCGCCAGAGCGGGGCGAGCGATTCGTCCTTCATGGTCGGTGAAGCCAGGACCTGGTCATGGAGCTGTTTCAGGTTGTAGAACTTCTTACGGTAGGCCTCGCTGAGCGAAATCAGGATTTGTCCGCGCTTCTTGATTTCTTCCTGCTGTTTCTGTTTTTCGGCTTTCCCGTCGACATATCTTTTAAACCCTGCGCTTCCGGGGATGAACGTCAGGTACAGCAGTTCCATGCCCAGCCAGAGGACCAGCGGCAGGAACGAGCCTCCGACCAGGCTGAACGCCAGAAACCCTATGAATAAAATAATGTTATACTGGTTAAAAACCGCTTCGTTGAAATAGGATATTTTTTTTTCACTCATGACTGGTATCTTCGATTAAATGTAAAAAAGCAATTCAACATGTGTTTCTTTCATGCGACCGCGGATCATCTGACCCGTTCATGATGACGCCGGCGGCTACTGTACAGCCCGGAAACTCAGGGCATCAGAAGCTGCATGCCGACCACCAGAAGATGGGGATTGGCGAGGCGGTTTTTATTCAGGTCCCAGATTTTGGTCCAGTCGTCATTCTTGCCCAGCTGCTTTTGGGCGATCTTGGAAAGAGTATCGCCCGCTTTGACGACATAGGTTTTACTTCCCTTGGGCAGCTCGGTCAGCTGAACGGATTCCGTAGTCAGGTATTTTTTAACCATTTGTTCGTATTCGGGCGATTTCAGGATTTCCCCGATCGCCTTGTTCACGGCGGTCAGCAGGTCGTCATTCCGCGCGGGAAGGCCGATGGCGTAGCGCGAAGAATTCAGGTTGAGTTTTACGATTCGCAGTTTGGAAAAACTCCTGATTTCGCGCACAGCGAACGGATAATCATAAATAATGGCGTCAACTTCGCCCTGTTCGGCGGCGCTGAACCATCCGGTCTTGTTGTAAGTTTTGACCGTCGCGCCCGGAACGTTTTCCTTTACCCATCCGGCGGCGGCAGGATCGTCATAAATACCGACGGTTTTCCCGGACAGGTGCTTGAGTTCCCGCACGGCGCTGCCCTGCTTCACGATCAGGCACAATCCGAACTCCAGATAGCCGTCCGACCAGTCCACCTTGTCGATCGCGGGATCCGGTACGTATCCTCCCATGATCATATCAATGTTCCCGTTGCGGAGCAGTTCGGGAAGCTTGTCGTACTTGTCCTCGATCACGTCGACGCGTCCGATCCCGATTTTACTGGCGATCAGGTTCGCGAACTCGACATCGAATCCCTGACGTTGTCCGCCGGAGAGGTAATTCATCGGCGGGGCTTCGTCTTCCATGCCGACGCGTATGGCATTACCGGTTCTGATTTTCCCGAGTACATTTTCCCGGAACGCAGCCGTGGATTTGGTGTCCTTGGTGTCGGTCGTGGTTTTATCCTCCTTTACGGCTCCGGGCTCGGTTTTCCCCGTATCGGAAAGTCCGTATTTGTATACCACAAAAGCGATCAGAAGGATTCCGATCAGAGCGATCAGCATTTTTCCGCCTTTTTGAATCTGCAATCCCATGATGAGTACCTCCGGAATTAAGTGGGTGAAATATCTGATAAAATTATATTACGGCATTAATAGCTGATACCCGACATAGATCAGGTGCGGATTCGCCAGACGGTTCTTGTTCAGGTTCCAGATTTTCTGCCAGTCGTCCAGGTTTCCCAGCTCTTTCTGAGCGATTTTTGAAAGCGTGTCGCCCGCTTTCACGATATAGATTTTGCTTCCTTTGGCCAGGGGCTGAGTTTCCACGGCCTGCGTATTCAGGTATTTCTGGACCAGTTTTTCATAGCGATCGGATTTCATGATGTCGCCGATGGCTTTATTGACCATGTTCAGCAGGTCGTCGTTTTTTTCAACAACTCCGGCCGCATACCGTGAGGCGTTCAGATTAAGCTTGACAATTTTAAGCTTGGGAAAACTGCTGATCTCGGCCACGGCAAAAGGATAATCGTAGATGATTGCGTCCACTTCGCCGGCCTCCAGTTTGGCGAACCAGCCGGTTCCTGTGTATTTGTTGACGGCTTTGGGACCGGATATGTTTTCTTTCACCCAGGTTTCAGCGGCAGGATCGTCATAGATCCCGATCGTCTTGCCGTTCAGCTGACGGATATCGTTGATCGCGCTGCTTCGCTTGACGATGAGGCAAAGGCCAAAATCGAGGTACCCGTCGGACCATTCCACATGCTCGATCGCAGGATCGGGAACGTATCCGCCCATCATCAGGTCGATTTCGCCCCTGCGCAGCTTGTCCGGAAGCTCGTCATAATCCGCTTCCACGATGTCCACCCGGTTGACGCCGATATATTGCCCGATTTCATTCGCCATCCGGTAATCGAAGCCGGCCCGTTCGCCTTTGTCTTGAAAATTCATGGGCGGTGCTTCACCCTCCATGCCGACCCGGAGAACACTTGCCTGTTTGATTTTATCAAGAACTTTCACAGGCAGTTTTTCATCGCCCGTTTTCTTCGGCGCTTCTCCGCCGCCCATGATGCCGTCGAGGTATCCCAGTTTATACACGACAAAGAGGATCAGAAGGAGGCCGATCAGCGCGACCAGGAGTTTTCCGCCTTTTTGCAATTGAACGCCCATAATGGTATATCTCCGTTTAGGTTTTAGGTTTTGACAAGGTAACAGGATTCGGGGTCACAAAGGGACTGACCGCATCGAATATTTTTTGTTCTTCTTCCTGTTTTATTCTCTGCCAGCTTTCGAGGTTTGCTTTGGCTTCCGCCACCGAACTTTTATTGGCTTCGATCTGTTCGTTTTTTGTTTTTAAAAATTCCTCGATCTCTTTCTGAATCGCCTCATTACTGTCCAGCTTCCGTTTTTCAAAATCCCCGATGGACTTGAGTTTCATGCTTTCATAGGCGTCCAGCGCTTTGTCCCGGGCAACCGCGTCTTTGATGACGTCGTTTATGTTAACATTGGTAATCTTCAGCGCGGCCGTGATCGCGCTCTTTTTGACTTCCGGAGACATGGACTTCAGATCCTCGCTATCCAGTAATTCCATGATTTTATAGACCGTATAACCGTGGGTCGGAACCTCGATTTCCGCAGCGGCATAAATCTGCTCAAAATCTGAAGTCAGAACAAATTGGTCTGATTTTTCAGACTGGATTTTCGGTTCGGCATTGATTTTGACCGATTTTTCCAGGGGAGCCGATTTGGATTTCCCCGAAACCGGTTCATCCCCGGACTGAATTGTTTCCTGCCCTGAAGAGTCGGTTACGGTTATAAAATGCTCAAACCATTTTTTCTTCTTTTCTTCGGCCATATTGCCTCCTTCGACTGAACCGTGAACGGTAAAACACTCAGAAGCGCTTGTGAGAAAAAATATAATCCTAAAAAAAGTATCGTGCAAGTTTTAAATTATCTGCAGAAAATTCGACTTCCGATAGGATTTTCGGTATAATAGCTTACGCATTGTCATACCCAATACATGACAAAACTATTGATCTTCACTATATTTATTTTATAATCTGTGAAGTCAAATATCATTATGCGAGGTTTTATTATGCAAAAACACAGCGTGTTATTTCCTTTAGTCTTGTTCATGATAGCATCACCGCCGAAATCCGGTCTGACGGCACAGACCGACAGGTTATTCGCGCCGGTGATTACACAGGCAATGTGCATTCCCGATACGGTACCTTCGGACGGTCAATCCCTGTTCATGGTAACGGCCCGGGTCACTGACCCCGACAGTCACGCGAACCTGTCAAATGTGTACCTTGACTTGTCGCAAACCGGCGGCGCCCATCGTCTGCTAATGTACGATGATGGCACGCATGGTGATCTTCATCCGGAAGACAGTGTGTTCACACTGAACAATCTGACTATTCCTGTAAGCTGGCATGCAGGAGAATATCCCCTCACCTTAACGGCGTTCGACCTGCAGGATGACTCGACTCAGGAAACCGCATGGATTACGGTTGTTGAACCGAATACAGCTCCGGTGTTCGGAATTATCACGATCAGCCCTTCGGACGTTCCGGCGGATGACGAAACGGAATTTTCCGTTTCCGCTGAAGTGTTCGATGCAAATATCGCTTCCGTTTCAGTCAATCTTTTTCAGGTGGGCGGTGATTCCCTGACGCCTATGAACGAGATGGGAAGCGACGTTTATTCCGTTGAAGGACTTACCATTCCTGCCGGAACGAGTCCCGGAAATTACACGATCACGGTCAGAGCCGTGGATGAGTTCGGGCTGATTACAACAGGAACGGTCCAGCTGACAGTCGTCCTTCCCGGTATGGCCCCTGTGGTTCACTTCGTGCACTGCCAACCCCCGGTTCTGCGTGCTGACGGCATCAGCGAATTCGTCATCTCCGCGAAAGTGACTGATGCGAACGGACCCTCCAATATATTGAATGTAACGCTCGACCTCTCCGCATTGGGAGGGTCTTCGGCGGTTAATCTTTATGACGATGGAGCCTTTGGCGACTCCCTGGCTTCGGACAGTATATTCACCATTGGATATTTGACGGTTCCGGACACTGTCCTTAACGGATATTACACGCTGACGGTTACGGCCATGGACGAACAGAACCTGACCCACACCGGTGATATTACCGTCGAGGTCACGCTGGCCAATCAGCCCCCAAATATCATGTCGGTTCTTTTTTCTCCGTCGGCCGTGGCTGCAAACGGAATTTCCGCTTTCAGGGCGGCCGCATCGGCAGACGATATCAACGGTATCACCGACCTCGCTTCATCGGAAATCGATCTCTCCCCCGTAGGCGGAAGCGCTAATACTCCGCTGTATGACGACGGAACCCATGGCGATCTCTCCGCCGGGGACGGGATATTTACAAGGGATTCGCTGACCGTTCAGCCCGGCATAACCGCCGGTAATTATTTTCTTCAGGTCACTGTATATGATCTCGGCGGTCTTTCAGGGCATAGTTCGGAAATGCTGACTGTCACGGACCCGCTGGATATTTTTACTAACAGCGCATTGCCGGTTGCATACGCTTTCCATGAGAATTATCCGAATCCGTTTAACCCTGCAACGGCCTTAATGTTTGACCTGCCGGCCAGGTCGGATGTGTCCCTTAAAATCTTTAACCTCCTCGGGCAGGAAGTGAGGACTTTGGTGAAAGAGACACTTCCCGCAGGACGATATCATATTTCCTGGAACGGCAAAGATAACGCAGGCAGAGCAGTCAGTTCCGGAGTCTTCATTTCTCGGATACACGCTGTCAGCCTGTCCGGAATGAAGCAGACTTACACACGATCAAGAAAAATGACGCTCCTCAAATAATCAGGGATGCGATGCCGGGCTTAAGAAAATATCAATTCGCCTGATAAGAACGGTGTATTGTTTCAAAGCGGATTCGTCAACAAAGCAGGGATTAACCTGCGTCATGTCCCTCCCATTAAAACGGTTAAGGACCGGCTGAGGAAACCGAGTCAAAATCAATCTTCGGCGTAGACCGGTACGGGATCTTTGGTTTTTTTCCTTCGGGACAGTACTCTGTCAAAAAGTACACGGGAGATATAATATAGAATCAGGGCCGCAGGGATTACCGTTACCGACCACGCTCCCACGGCGCGGAGATTTGCCGACCACAACAAGTGAATCGTTTGCCAGACATCGTTTGCCAGCATCGTGAAAATCTCATTCAGTGAAAACGGTATGGGTTCCGTCCTGAATATCCAGGCGCCAATATGGAAGAAAGGAATGTAAAGCATCAGTTGCAGCGGGTAAACGAAACCGTTGATCAGCTGAATTGCGGGAATGTTCAGCCGGAAAGCGAAGCCGAAAAGGGTACACAGCAATATGGTCGAGCCCAGCACGGGAAAAGTTCCCAGCCCGAAACCGAAAGCAATGGCCAGGGCCAGCTTATGCGGGGTTATCCCCTGGCTCAGAAAATCCAGAAGCGGCCGGATCAGCCGGCGCCGGAAGAATTCACGCGTATAACGGATCATCAAAAATTCGTGTTATTCGGACGGACATACAGCATCTGCATGACATGGATGTTGCGCATGGCAAAAGCGGCCTCGCAGTAACTGAGGTAGTAATTCCACTTCCGGACAAACTTGTCGCTGAAACCAAGCTGTTGGACCCGGCCCAGATTCCGGTTAAATGTATCGCGCCAGACCGCAAGTGTCCGGGCATAATGAGGTCCCAGATCTTTCAGGTCAAGAAGATTCAGATCGCCGGTGACGTTGACCGCACGGTTCAGCGCGGATATGGACGGAAGCAGAGATCCGGGGAAGATGTGTTTCTGGATCCAGTCCACATTTTTCATCAGCCGGGGATAGCGGTTGTCGGGACTGGTAATGACCTGGAACGCCAGGGCACCATCCTTTTTCAGCAGGCGGTGTACGGTTTCAAAATATGCGGGTAAAAATTTATCGCCGACCGCCTCGAGCATTTCGATGGAAACGATCTTGTCAAACGAACCGGTCACGCGGCGGTAATCCGTGAAAAGGATCTCGATGCGGTCCGACAGACCGGCCTCCGCGATGCGCTGTTTCGCGAGTGCGTACTGCTCTTTCGAGATCGTGATCGTGGTGACCTTCGCTCCGTACTTGGTCGCAATATGCATGGCCATTCCGCCCCAGCCGCTGCCGATTTCCAGCACATGGTCCGTCGGTTTGATTTTCATGATCCGGCAGAGACGGTCATACTTGGCGTACTGGGCCTGTTCGAGCGTCAGGTCCGGCGATTCAAAATACGCGCTGGAATACGTCATGCTCGGATCCAGGAACGCCTGAAAGAAATCGTTGCTCAGATCATAATGCTCGGAGATGTTTTTCCGGGCCCGGGTCAGGTTGTTGGGACGCGCGAGATGATACCACCGGTTAAGGGTTTTCAGGATATTCACCGGAGCGAACCGCCGCCGGCTCCCGGATATCGCGGGACTGTTCTCGATGTTCAGCAGAAACCAGGATATCACGCCGGTGATGCTGTCGGTGTTCCAGTCTCCGTCCGTGTAAGACTCGCCGAACCCGATGTCGCCGTAGAGCACGACTTTTCTGAAAAAATCAGGATTGTTTATGCGTATGCTCGCTTTCAATTCCGCCTGCGGAGTGCCATATGTGCGGCGTATGCCGTCGGGAAGCGTTATTTCAAGATATCCCTTATCCATCGGCTCAAGCAGGTTCAGTACGATTTTTTCCTGCCAGGTTATCCGCCTGCCTGCGGCAAGAGAACGGGACAGTGTCATTTCAGGATTGTCGGACATGATATACCTCGCGTTGCAGTTCCGGGAATTCGGCCTTTCGGTAAAACGCCAGTTTTTTCCTCCAGAGTTTCAGAGCCTGCCAGTGGATCAGGCCGATCACCTGAAGCGTAATAAACGGGAATCTCAGACAGTACCATAAAAGCCTTCCATGGGTTAATGGTTTCTTCATACCCGTTAACGCCGTGAGGAAGAATTTGTTCCCGTTCTTGTAATCGTTGATGACAATTTCAAGCTTTTCGCCCGGAATCTTCAGGTGAAAGTCAAACTCCGCGTCATGATCGATAAACGGGGAAACGTAAAAATATTTCACCGTTCTCAGGCGGAAAGCGTTATCCCGTAAAGTGTCGGAATTCAGCACGTAATATTTCATTTCGCGGAAAGTGTTGCCCACTTCGGCTACGGCGCAAACCGGCCGCTCACCGTCGAAACAATAGAAAAATGAAACGGGATTGAAATTGTAACCTAGAAATGCAAGATTGGTCAGCAGATATATCCGCGGTTCGGCCAACCGGATGTTTTTATCTTTTAAATATTCCAGAACGCTTTCCTTCACGTTCCCGCCCTTATAACGAATATGATCCCGGTCGCGGAAGCTGAACAGGTTAAACCGGTTCCGGCTCAGCGGCAAGAACTTTTTTGTCAGGCCGTCGGCTTCATCAAGGTCCAGAAAAAACATGAAGACATCATACACAAAACGGTGGGATTTAGGCATCAGACGGTTATGCATGACTTTGCAGCGGTAGAGACAGCTATTCACGGCCAGACAGGTTCTCCTGTAAGTTGACGGCTGAGTTCGAGCCCCGAGGTAAAAGCGTCCTCGTGGAACCCGTACCGGAAATAACTCCCGCAGAAGAAAATCATTCCCTGCTTGTTCAGTTCATGCAGCCGAGGCTGGAGATCCATCCCCCCGACGCTGAATACGGGATGCATGTATTCGATCTTCCGGATGACCGAATCCGGACGAACCGTACCCGGATCGTTGATCGTGACAAAATAATTCTTCGTTCTTGAAATGCCCTGCAGGCTGTTCATCCAGTACAGGGTTGAGGTGACCGTTTCCCCTTTCACATTCGTTTCCGTCCGGTAATTCCATGATGACCATGCCCTCCTTGTTTCCGGCATGTTCCGGTCATCCGTATGAAGCGTGGCCGTGTTCAGCTGGTAGGCAAAGGGTAAAAGAAGCTCTTTTTCCAGGGGCGTCGGGGGATTAAGAAGGGCAAGCGATTCGTCGGCATGACAGGCGAGGATAACCTTGTCGTATAATTCTTTTCTTCCGGAGGAATCTGTCACGGCCGCTTTCCCGTTTTCGCGCGAAACTCTGACGGCGGGACGGTTTACAAAAATCCTGTCAAGAAAAGGGGCGATAAGTTTCTTGCGGTATTGCTCGCTTCCGCCGTCCACCGTCCTCCAGGGATGCTGGGTATTCAGGCCGAGAAAACCGTGATTGAAAAAAAACCGGACAAGGGTACGCACGGGAAATTTCAGCATGAGATCGGGCGGCGTGGACCAAACCGCGGAACTCATCGGGATGAGATACCTGTGAAGCATGTCTTCTCCGTACCCTTTTTCATGAACATAATCCGCGAGTGAATATCCGGCGTACCGGCCCTGTTCCAGGACTTCGGTGCATTCTTGATTGAACCGGCTGATTTGACGGAGCATACGGATAAACCTCATACTGAATATGTTTTTCCGCTGCGCGAAAAGACCGCTCAGCCCCGAACCGCAGAATTCAAGTCTGTCCGGAACATACTGGACACTGAACGACATCGGCGCCGGTCTGGTCTTTACGGACAATTCCCTGAAAAGCCGGGTCAGGTTGGGATAGGTCACTTCATTATATACGATAAATCCCGTGTCAATGGGAACGGGTTGTCCGTCCTCATCCGCATGAACGGTATTCGTGTGACCGCCGATGTAATCGTTCTTTTCATAGACGGTCAGGTCATATTTCGATTGCAGAAAATAACCGCAGGCCATGCCGGCCACCCCGGTCCCGATAATCGCCAGCTTTTCCATAGCACTCCTTGATTTGACTCCCTCTGACCCGGACCCAATTGTTTCCCGGGTGAATATAGGTAAATAAACTTAGGAATGTTAATGTTTTCTGCGTTTTTTTTCGTATTTACTTTATATTTAGCGTTCATATCCATATATTATGGGCTGATGGATGCGTAAGAAAATGTTTCCGGAAATAATTTGATTCCGGTTCGGTTATAAAGATCAGGAATCAATTGTATTCAGGAAAATTATATTGCTTAAATATTGCGGAGTCTCATGAATAAAAACAAACACAAAGAGTTCAGCATAGTTTTTTTCCTGCCTTGGCTGGCGATCCTGTTTCAAAGCGGGTTTTTGAGTTCACAGGAAATGCCGGTTCCTCTGCATGTACAGGCTCAGTTGTTCAAAAAAATCTTCGGCTATTCTCTTTCCCTCAGTGATCCGAATAACCCGAAAATTGTTATTGTCGAACCGACGGGAGGAACCGGAACGCCCATACAGGACGCTTTCACCAAAATCAAACTGGAAAAGACCCGGTTGATGTCGGCCGATGAATTTATCAGTACAAACGGAAAAGGATATGAGGTCGCCTACATATGCGCAGGGAATAAAACCGACAAACTCCGCAAGATTTTTACCTCAGGAAAGATACTTTCCATATCCGGCGTACCCGCGTTTTATGATAACGGAACCGTATCCATATCGCTGACCCTGAAAAATAACAAATCTCAGATTCTCATCAACGTGGACCGCGCGAAAGCCGAAGGCCACCGTTTTTCGGCCTCATTCCTGAAGATGACACAGGGCGGATAGAATTACCCCGATTGTTACGCAACCGGTCGGATATCCTAACCTGTGTCCGATTAAGCGTTTTCATAATTTCCGCGCATGTCCTATCTGAAAATTATTGATACAGTGACCGTCAAAACTGGTTTGTAATCCCGAAATGGATTTTTCCGTCTGAAAAACCGTCGTTTTTTCCCAGACCGTAATCCATGCCGAAAAGACCGATCTTCGTTTTGAAACGGATCCCGAAACCATAACCGGCCGGATAACCGGAGACCTTGCGGATCCGCGTTCTTTCGGAACTTGTATATTCTTTTCTGAAATAGTATCCCGCGTCAAAAAACAAAAACAGTCTCGAATCCCGTGAAGTGATCCAGCGCAGTTCAAGGTTGTTCCATGCGGTGCGTGAACCGCTGAACTGGTCCTGAATATAGCCGCGTACCGTCTTCAGTCCCCCAATGAGGAACTGTTCGCTGTAGGGAACCACATCCCGCGGCGTTTTGTAATACATTCCGTGCAAACCCTCAAACAGTACCCAGCGCCGGTACAGCGGGATGTACCATTCTGCGTCCATTCCGATTTTCTGCGTGGAGATGAATTGCTTTTGCACCGTGAATGTCCGCGCATAGCCGCCGATCCACAGCGTGTCCTTTCCCGATTCTGATTCGGCATAGGAACACTCTTTCAGGCGGTTATAATCGGCTCCGGCCCTGTAATACGCGCCCGTCCGCGCGTTTATCCGATCGTCACGGGAGTCCCATTCAAACCCCAGATATCCGGTCCAGAACGCTGAATACGGAATATTGAAAACAAAACTTTTCACCGGACCGCTGGGATCGATGGTTTTGCGTTTGATCCCGGCTAGAAGCGCCGCGTTCAGGAAAACCCGGGTCCGTGTGCTGATGCCGTATTCGCGGAGCACATACGTCGTGTCCTGCACGACCTGCTGAATGAATATGCCCGCTTCCGCTGGATAATTCAGCACCCAGGGTTCCGTGTAGGCAAGAAGGAATTCCTGCGAGTACCGGTTTTTTTTCTGCCAGAACGCGTCGAGTTTCCGGGCGCTTCCGAAAAGGTTCATGAAGGATAACTGGATCATACCCGTAAAATACCCGCTCTCTCCCGCATTCGTCCCTTTCGGTACATACCCGGCTATTCCGTCAAACCGGTTGGAAAGGCCTTCTGTGATTTCATAACGCAATCCGTAGGAAGTATCATCATAACGGAGAATTTCTGGTCCGCGTACGTTTTCAATAAAAGGAAGTTTACGGATTTCTATCAGGCTTTGGTCAACCATAGTTTGCCGGAATGCCGAAGGCAACCGGATACGGGCGGCGCGGCCGAGTGCGCCGGGCTGGGTTTGTTTTTGGCCCGTAAAATCGATTTTCACCAGCCGGACAAAAGGCCCTTCGCTGATATCCAGCGAAAGGACCGCGGTGGGTATGTCTTGGGCCTCATGAACAGAAAACCGCGTGATCCGGACAGAAACAAAGGGATAACCGCGGTTCTCAAAATGCATGATAAGAACCTCGATGTCCCGGTGAAGTATATCCGGATCAAAGTCCATTCCGGCTGCTGTTTCCATATGGCTGTTGAGCCAATCGGGGTGTACCGACTCTGATCCGGATATTACCAGAGAATCGACCCGGACCGGTTTATGTTCGGAAATGAAAATCTCAAGGTTCAGGCCTGAACTGTCCGAAGAGTATGTTTTCCGGACCGAATCGGCTGTCGCCAGGAAATAAAGCTTATCGGCATATAATTTCAGTATGTTTTTCAGGTCGTTCCGAAAAACGGCATCCCGGAAAGGCGCGCCTTTTCTTGAATTCATCCTGCTCAGGATAACAGCAGGACTTATTTTTTTGGCGCCTGTGACTCGAATGTCACGAATGACCGGAGATTCAGCTTGTCCCCTGGCGAATGATGCCGCCATCATAAAACAAACGCAACAGGTAAACAGGGAGGTATATCTTTTCATGTGTCCCGGTCATGAATAACCGCACGCCCGCGGGTCAGGCTGACCAGGTCGTTTTTGAACGCTTCGATCACGGACAGGCGGAGATCGGCGGTCAGGCGGGTCTGTTCATCGTATTCGGACTTTGAGATCACTCCGTTCTTCGAATGAATGATTCTCATGACAACGCTGGTATCATCGTAGGGAAAGCTGAATGTAACGGGAGCGGTGAGGATTCGTGTAACCCGGTCCGCTTTTTTCAGCGTTTCCGAAGCGCTGTCGGTATAGGCCCTTACAAGCCCGCCGGTTCCGAGTTTGGTTCCGCCGAAATAACGGGTGACTATGACAATCACGTTTGTCAGCCGGTTTCCGGTAATGACCTGATAGATGGGTTTTCCCGCGGTACCGGACGGTTCTCCGTCATCCGAATACCTGAACCGGGCGTCCGGACCGACCCCGGTCTGGTACGCGTAACAATGATGCGTCGCATCAAAATATCTCTTCGCGGTCTTTTCCAAAACGGCAAGAGCGTCTTCAGGGGTTTCGGCCGGATATACGTATCCGATAAACCGTGATGCCTTGATTTTTATTTCGGTTTCGGCGGATTGGGCGACCGTTACATATTCATCGATCATAATCGGGATGGGGAGCGTGAACCGGAATTCATGCTTCCAGGTATATTCTTCCCTTATGGACCGTTCCGATCGCTTTTCCCGTGAAGACATGCCCGTGAAACGGCGTATTCTGCGACATGGAACAGGTTTGATTTACGTCATACGTCCATACCCGGTTCAGGCCGATGATCGTCAGATTCGCGGGACTTCCGGGCAGGATTTCCGGAAGCGGAAGGCGCAGAATTTTTCTCGGGGCGATCGCCATTTTATCAATGGCTGCAGACAGGGAAATGATGTTTTTGTGCACCAGATGAGTCAGCGTCAGGGCCAGGCTCGTTTCCAGTCCCGTAATTCCGAACGCGGCGATGTCAAATTCACATTGTTTATCATCGATCGTATGAGGTGCGTGGTCGCTGGCGATCACATCGACGGTGCCGTCTTTCAGTCCTTCGAGAATGGCATCGATGTCTGACTGATCCCTGAGCGGAGGGTTCATTTTAGCGTTGGTCTGATAGCCTTCGACAGCCTGATCGGTCAGCGCAAAATGATGAGGGGTGACTTCGCAGGTGACTTTCAATCCGCGTTTTTTTGCCTCACGGACCATGCCGATGGAACGGGCGGTGGAAAGATGAGCGAGGTGTACGTGCGAATCCGTGTACTCCGCCAGCCGGATATCGCGCATGACCATGATATCCTCGGCAGGGCCGGGTATGCCTCTTAGACCCATGCGGGTGGACGTAAAACCCTCATGGACAGCGCCTTTGTGGCTGAGCGTTTTGTCTTCGGGATGGTCGATCACGGGAATATGGTACATCCTGACGTATTCAAGCGCCCGCCGCATGATCTCGCTGTTCCATACCGGTTCGCCGTCATCGGACACGGCGACGGCGCCCGCGTGCACAAGGCCCGCAATCTCCGCCAGCTCCTTGCCTTCCCGGTTTTTGGTCACGCATCCGACAGGGTACACTTCGACGAGATGCTCAGCGGATTTCAGGCGGATGTACTGAACCGTATCCGGGGTATCGATGGCAGGGGAAGTATTGGGCATACAGGCCACCGCCGTAAAACCGCCGGCCATCGCGGAATTACAGCCGGTCCGGATAGTCTCCTTGTCTTCCCTCCCCGGTTCGCGGAGATGAACGTGCATGTCCATCAGTCCGTGTGTGATGATGCTTCCTTTCAGATCGATGACCTCACCCTGGATTTTTGTGTTTTTTTCGACCGCCAGGATTTCCCCGCCCTGAATCACGATGTCAGCCTGTTCATCGCGGGGATGCAAAACATCAATTACACGGGCGTTCTTCAGGATTACATTTCCGGTCATTTTTCTTGCGGTCACTTCTCTCGGCATGGCTGGCTTCCTGCAGTTTGGTATGGGATTGTTAATTTTCGTTAAAAAAAATTTTTATAAAATCATTAATATTAAAAGTAAATGTTTTATTTGATTATGTCAAATCATTTTGAAGTTTTAAAAATGCCTGATAAGTCATAACGAATACCTTAAATGAAATTGTTTCTGATTTTGACTGGAAAATGATTTTCGATAAATATTTTTTAAGATATTTCTTGACAACGAGGACTGTTTTTTAAGATATTGTCTATATACGAAAGGCAAAAATAATATTCGCGTTGTGACCTGAGTCACAACTTACCTGAAGGCATTTCGGTATATTAATGTTAAAATCTTTTCATGTCCACTCGGATCGATACACCGGATGAATGATCCTTTGACAAGAAAAAAAACACATGCTCCCGATTCTGTACGGACCGATCGTATAAAGATCGAACCGGTGGATTTCAACATACATGGCTGGTCATCCGTACCCGACCGGCAGCTGATCCGCCAGGCCATTGAAAATGTTGAATCCGAGAGATCCCTGATCGAATTGTGGAATCGTTACAAAAAGCGCCTTTATCTGTATATTCATTATAAGATCATCCGCAAACCGGCGGGACATCCGGAGCAGGAACAATACGTCGTTGAGGACGTCCTTCAGAATGTCTTCTCAGATGCATTGTCACATCTGGAAGAATATAATCCCCGGTTTGAAGTCTCTACCTGGCTGTATACTATCGCCAACAAATACGTTATGCGGTATATCCGGGAAATAAACCGGCACAACAGCCGCGTCATCGATATTGAACACCCGTGCGGCCTGCAGGAAACGCTGAGTGAACGTACAACACCCGACATGAATTACGAAATGCAGGAATTTGAAAAAATCATCATCCGATTCATTCATTCGCTGCGGAGAAAGGCGGATCAGGAAGTATTCATTCTTTTCATCCAGAATCTGAACACGAAAAACATCTCCGAGTATTTGGGCAAGACCGGCGATTCCGTGCGCTCAAGGCTGAATCGTGTCTTTAAGGCTCTGAAGCGTTTTCTGAAAAAACAATACCCTGAATACTACAACTCAAATGTGATTTCAAATATAAAAAACCTGAATATCGCCGATCCCGGAGACCGGTCGTTCAGACATCTTACAACCCTTAACGAATCATTGTCAGGTGAGTGATCTTATATGGCAATTTATCAACCGGGAACAGAATCCCCTCTGAAAAATGCAGACATACTGCTTGAGGAATTCATCGCTGAACTCGACGAGATGAGTTCCAACGGCGTCGTGAAACATCCGGACATGGCAAGGATCTCCGATCTTCGGGAGCATTTTATCGGTCAGTGTACAACCCGCCAGCAGGCCTGGCTTGCGGCTCAGATTGACCTGATCCTTTCCAGCAAAATTCATTATTTTGACGAGGAGCGGAAACTGAACCTGACGGATCTTACCGAATCTAAAATTCTTGATACGATCAGAATCATCGTCCGTTCCCTGAAAGACAGGGCCCCGAAATATATAGGCCTTGTCCTTTCGATGCGGTGGATCAATCCCGTACACTGGGCAAAATCTTTCCTTCAGCCCGCGGTCGCCAACAGCATACTGACTTTTTCAGTTGTCATGAATCCGCCCGCGATAGAAACCGAACGTCAAAACACAGACTCTGGCATTCCGAATCGGCGCTCTTTACCCGTCACTGCCGTACCTTCCTCTCCGAAGACTTATGATGAACTGCTGTCCGTAAAACCATATACGCAAGAAGCCCTTCAGGTAAGTATTCCGGATCAGAAAAAAACCATAACTTCACGGCGCTTTGCGGAACATTCAGGAGAAAAAGTTGAACTGTTGCCGGAGATTAATTCGGGTTCCGGTCTGAATAAAGTTGTATACGGCGGTGAAATCACAAAGATTTCCGTTGATGCATCGGCCTCAGAAAAGCTCCCCAGGAATGCCCTGAACGGAGCCATCCGTCCTCAAAGCGAAATCCAGAATGTTTTTTACCTGAACGATCATCGGCTCAGAAACTGTTTTCCTGCAAATTCGAGACATGTGGTTCAGAAAAAAGAAAAGGTATCCCTGAAGTTTGTTATTTTACCCACAGGCAAACCGAAAAAAATAGAAATCACTGAGAAAACCATCAGTCAATCCGTCGCTGACCGTCTTATACTGCAAATATACCAGCTTCGCTTTTCTCCGGTGGACCAGAAATCAGGTGACCAGACAGTGTTTCATACTTTGTATTTCTGATTACATGGTCTGATAAACGTTCGGACTGCTGTCGTATTTTCTTATTTCTCTGTATTGTTATATTTATCCGGCTTTCAGGTTTTTTAGCTGATACAACGATTTTTTTTGAACAATCGTAGACAAAAATTGTATAATTATTTCAGAAAATGGAACGGAATATATATATAATGATTTACCCGGAAACAGAAATCACTTCAGACCCGATTTTCAGCCGGTTCATTCAATCGATGAATGAATTTACTCATAACGGCACATTAACTGATTACGATTCTGACAGGGCGTTGGAATTGGCTCTTCACTATATCCGTCAGTGCCCTCCGGAAAGGCGTAATGAATTATCGGAACAGATCATTGCAGCCCTTTCCCTCAAATATCATTACCAGAATACTGAACGGCTTTTTGAAATACGGAAATCCCTTGAATTCAGGGTTATGGAACAAATCACCCGATGGGTGAAAACCCATTTCAGCGAGCCTGTTAAAATGGCCGGATTCCTGGTACAATGGTCTTTTAATGTGTCCCTTAGACTGTTTAAAACTTTCATTGAGCCTGCCGTAACCCAGACAGCCCTGACCTACTCCATGATTATCAATCCGGCAATGGTTCCCCTGCAATCTGATCATGAAATTACCAAACGGACGGAATCGGTTCAAACCGAATCTTTCCCCAAAGACAGGAAGACAGAATTCAATTCCGCCGAAGCTTATCAGGATCTTCAGTATGTCAACTGGTATACAGAAGCCCTTGTGGAAAACTTAGGCAGAAACCATTCTGGCCTCCCCGGCGGGACTGACCGGTCATCCTTGGCCGGAAAGCGCATCCGGCCTGTTTCCGGAAACCTTACTGCCGAAACACCGAAATCATATCATCGTCTGAGACTGAATATTGATCGCCGCCGGCTTGAACCGGTCATTGAAACGGCAAGAATTAAGGTATCAGGAGGCCATACGTTTCATAACCGTCCGGTAAGGGAATTACGGCCCGCCTCTGAGATTCACAATGTATTAATGGAAAATGACTATAAATTCCAAAACTGCTTCAAACCGTACCGGGCTGAATTGCCCTCGAAGGAACGGCGGCTGTCGGTACGTTTCGATATTACCCCCTCCGGGACAGTATCGAACATCTCTATCGGAAAAATGATCAGCAACCGTGATATTATTCAGCGCCTCAAAATCCAGCTGGTACAGCTCCGGTTCTCGAAGGTTGAGACCCGGTTCGGCGACCAGACCATTTATCATACTTTCTTTTTCTGATACTTCCCCGTGTCAAATAAAAAAAGTCATTCCGGCGTAGGCGGGAATGACTTTTTCTTTCAGGGCCGGTTTGTTCCTGTTACTCACATTTTCCGGTGCAGGATTTCATGGCAATGATGTCGTCATAGTCGGCGATGGACCGGCTGTTCGTTCCGTCGGCGTCGGTGCGTATGGCGATGCCTGCAATTTTGTCGGGCGGATATTCGCCAAAAACCTTAAAATAGTGCTCGTAGATGTTTATGGTTTCGGTTACCCATGCCCCTTTTTTGGACATGCCGCTTTCTACTACGGTGATCTGCGCTTTTCCAGTACCGGACCTGCGGAAGGAAGAACAAACAGGCACCTCATTGCTCCAGACGTACTTGATGCTCCTTGGAATGCCCAGCAGGCTGACGTAATAGGTAACGTATAATCCCGCCGCGCTGTCGCCTTTACCTTTTACCTGTTCATTCGCACCCGCCGGAAATTGCCTGACACGCCATCGCCACTGAAGGCAGGGATAATCCCTGATGTTCCATTTCTTGTCGATCACGATGGTAATGGCCTGTCCCGTGTCATCAGCGTGAAGATATTTGTTTCCGTTTTCCTCCTCAACGGTATAGGCAATCTGCCCCGCTTCGGCCTCCGAAAATTTCTTTACGGAAAGGCCGTCCACCCAGCCCCAGCCTTTCGGAGGCTCTCCCACAGTCGAAGAGGAAAAATTTTCTATCATCAGCGCGTCCGGACCGGCAGAAACAGGGGAACCTTCCGTGGTAACGGGCTCCTCGCCGACCAGTATCAGCAGACCGGCAAGTAATCCCGTGCAGATAAGCATAATTATACTTTTTGACATCCTTCCTTCCTTTCCTGGCTCATTTGGATTGCAGTTTGTTTTTCATGACCCGTTTCATTTTCCGGACTGTGATGATATTGGTCAGTCCGACCATCCATTCATAAATCACGAGTACCCAGAAAATGACCGGTTTATAACCCGTAAAAGACAGCAAAAAGACATAAAACGTCCGGATATCGCCTTTCATCAGAAACCTGAAACGGTTGAAAAAACCATCGGGAGACACTTCGTTTTCAAGCGATTTCAGCAAATCCACGCCGAGGGCCTGGATGCTGACGTACCCCGCTTTGCGCATATAGTACTGCTGGTACAGGGCCGCAGGAATATACCAGATCAGCGTCGCGGCCAACGCTGCAGGATAAACCCGGTTGTTCGAACTTTCGACCCAGCAAACGTAACCCAAAACCGCCAGGGGAATCGCAAAGCGCAGGTCATCGATAAGCATATCGAACCTTGCGCCGGAAGCGGATTCGTAATTTCTCATCCGGGCCACCTCTCCGTCACACCGGTCGAGCACTCCCGCCGACAACTGCCAGATCAGCGCGAATGCAATCATCGCCCAGTATTCGGAAATGAACAAAAACGCGGATGCGATGACAAACAGCGAGATTTCAGTCACGCTGATCACATTCGGAGTAAAACGCAGCCGGGCGAGCAGAAAGGTCATGGGCTTTGAAAGATGCGAATTCACGGCTTTGGAAAACTCACCGCTTATTTCCTTGAATGCGATCTTCCAAAAAAACTCTTTAATCAATTTTACTGATGTCTTTCCATGCACGGGCAACCACCACGCCGGTTCCACCCAGCTCAGCTGCAGAACCGACCTTTGACGGAACGACTGAATGATGCCCTGAACCGAATCTGAAAATGGCATACCTTTCATCTGATCAGACCGGCATACCAGAATCTGAGTGGAAAAAAAACCCTCCGAATCATTGGCGGTGTTCTCGATTGCAAAATCAAAATTCCCCATCGCATATTCCGACTGAAGGATCCGGTCGCGATCCCCCGTACGCATGGTGATTTGGGTGTAGGAGCGGGTTTCCTGAAACATGACTTTGTGTTTATTCTTTACCCCGGAAGAATACCGGACCTGTCCTTTATCCGTCCAGACTTCCCTGAAGGCAAAAAGAACGGGGCGGGCCGGGTGCGCCATTTTCATTTGGCTGATCAGCGTCGGATGAATGATCATTCCGCAATCGAACAGAATAAAAGGATCTGTCCATGACGCGGTTGCCTCCCGAATCGTTTCAGTCAGTGAATCTCCGGACTTGATATTAATGATCCGGCATTCATAAATCAGCCTGTGTCTTACCTGACGAATGATTTTTTCAATAGAATTTTTTTGATTGCCCGGGTCAACCACAATGACGTCACAGATTTCTGATTTGGAAAGAGCTACGAGGGAACGCCCCAGAAGCGTTTCACCGCCGTACCGGGCGCTAGTCGCATCGATGTCCTGTTTGGAGGGGATGACAACGACTGCTTTCGTGATTTGTCTGTCCTTGTCGGGCTTCAACGGATTATCCGGCTGTTTTTTATTCTGATCATGTTGAATCTTTTTTACTCTAATCTATTTGGATCGTATCAAAATATCAAATACAATTTGATATTTGTATGAATAACAGAAACCATGCCAAAAACGATGACGCTTCCGCAGCGATTAACTCATTATAAAACAATATTTCGAATCAGAATAAAATACAAATATTTTACAGTAGAGGATAATTCATGTTGTCATTTCACAACAGACCGAAAGTTACCCGTCGGCATTTTTCATGAAAATACATGAGTTATTTAAAAACCATTTTAACCCGGAGGCTTTTTCCCTTTTCATCATTGATATTGGAAATGCCCTCGTAATAGGCAAGCTGTTTGGTCGCCTGATTGTAAGTTACGAGTATCGGTTTGACAAAAATCCTCAGCAGAAAATTGTCTATCTCCAGTCTGAATCGGACGAGGTTACGGCTGCCTTCGGTCAATTCCTTGTCTTTAAGCAGGCGAAATTTGAAATAATCCTGTTCGATAGGAGCGATAAAATTGAAATGCATGGTTTCGCCGTTCATGAGCTTATTCCAGTTGGTCTCAATGAAAAAATTAAATCCGGCATCTACCACAGCGGGTTCAGGAACGGAAATCCATTTTTCTTTAAGGGGGTCATTTCCGGTTCTTCGGGCGAAAACGCGAACTTGTCCGTTTTTCCATTCCGAGCCTTCAAGATAGCCGTCGCGGGTATCCTCGAGCGAGTAATCGGGAATATGAACATTCTTTTTGAAATTGACTTTCCGTTTTACAATCACTTTTCCGTCAGGATCGCGGTACGTAAAATTCCATTCGCCGGGTTTTCCGCCCTGATCGTATTGTATTCGTTCTTCGGAATACAAAAACTGATTATTGTTCAGGTCATAGGCAGGCGTATTCAACTCTTTATTTTGTCCGTATCCGCATACGGGTATCAGCAGGATTCCGAATATGAAAAAGAATCTCATCGTAATCCCGTTTTTTGAAAAAGATAATGACTGACGATCCATTCTTTCCCCCGTTTATATCCCCAAAGTTCGGCGCATGCCATGAAAAAAATCCGCCAGTAGCTCCTCCATTTCGTGACATGATGCTTCCCGTAGGTACCGGCGAAGACCGGGGTGATTTCTTTTATATGCCGGTCCATGTTGGCCAGCCAAGCCTCAGCGGTCTTCTGGTAATGCGTGCCGTCCACCTGCCAGTGCTGTTCAACGGACAGGTCGTCATTGAAATAGAACAGAAGATGATCGCTGGGCATGATGCCTCCGGTAAAAAAGTAACTTGCCATCCAGTCTCTTTCGTCACGGACATCAAACGGATAAGCGAAAGTCCTGTGGGTAAAAATATGCACGAATAATTTTCCATCCGGATTCAGCCATCCGCTGACCCGTTTGAGCAGTATCTGATAATTGCGCATATGTTCAAACATTTCCACCGAAACGACGCGGTCAAACGTTTCGCTGATGCTGAAATCGTTCATATCGGCAGTGATGATTTGAATGTTTTTCAGGCTACGCTGGCGGGCCTGTTCCTCGATATACTGCTTCTGGGATGCTGAATTGGAAACGGAGGTAATCCGGCTGTTCGGAAACCGCCGGGCCATAAATAACGTCAGCGAACCCCAACCGCAGCCCAGTTCCAGTATATTCATACCGTCAGTCAGTCCTGCACGGCGGCAGGTCAGTTCCAGCATGTTTTCTTCGGCTTCATCCAGCGATTGAGTGTGATCTGTCCAGTATCCGGAACTGTATTTGAGATGTTTCCCCAGAACATACCGGTAAAAATCCGCGGGCACCTCGTAATGCTGTGCGTTGGCCTCCTGCGTGTGGATCGCGACTCGGCTCTCTTTTAACTCTCGTACAAAATTCATCAGGTGGTTCTGCTGCATTTCGAGGGTGGGTTTCGTTTCTTCCTCGATCCTTTGCTTCAGGAGCCTGCGGATGCCTATCCGGATCAGTCTGTCGGGAAGAAGATTTTTTTCAAGCAGTGCGGATAACATGTTAAGGGGTTTCTCCTTTCGGGGTTTTCCTGAACCACGGAATAAAAGCGCTTGTGGTACGCCGGTAGTCCCTGTATTCTTCTCCTTTTGTCTTCAGCGCCTGTTCCTCGGTAGCGGGTATACCGGTCACTTTCAGTAAAAAATATAACATGAGTATCGGTGCCGTGATGCTGATCCACCCGAAAGGCGACCCAAGCGCGAACACGAAATAGGATACCCATATCAGCCATTCAAAAAAATAATTAGGGTGTCGGGAATATTTCCACAGTCCTGTCATGCATGTTTTGCCCTGATTTGCAGGATCGGACTTGAACCGTTTCAATTGATAATCCGATACCGATTCGCCTGCGATCCCGATGCTCCATAGGCCTGCGGCGGCCCATTCGATCCAGTTCATTTCCGGCCGGTAATGGGCCAGGATAACGATGAAAGGAACCGAAAGAATGACATTCAGCAACGCCTGGAATTCAAAAAAGAAAAAGAATTTCACCGGCAGATATGATTTCCAGTTTTCGCGTATCTGTGCGTAACGGCCGTCTTCCCCGGATCTGAGAAACCTTTCCAACAGATGCCAGGACAGTCTTATACTCCAAAGTGTAACCATTCCTGTAATGATCCATCCGCGCAAAGAATCGTTGGGGCTGATCGGGTAATATATCCAAATCAGGAATGCAAAGCCGGAAGCCCAGCCCACATCGACGATACCTGCATTTCTCATCGGGATATGAACAGCCCAGAGCACGGCCATGTACAAAAGCATGAACGCAAGTCCTATCCACAGCATTTGAATGGCGTATTCCATTAACCGTTCCTCCGCATCCATATGTTTGAAAGGGACTCTCCTTTTTTTATTTTCATTAACTGTATGAAAACATATAATGCAGTGGCAATGCTGCCGAGACAAATCAGGAGAACGAGCCATGACGCCCTTAGACCCCAATTCCTCTCTTTATATAAAATCCACAAATATATGAAAAACACATTCGCGTAGAAATCCCACAGAGTGGCTCGCATCCAAGGTATGGACGCAAGGAAATTCCACTCCGTAAAAAGATTGCTTTTCAGGCTTGTATCGATTACGATATATACAATCCATAAAAAGATAAACGCCGTTAAAAACCGAACAAACCCGATCAAGCCCATGTAAAATCCTTTATTGAGTGTCTAATTAAACAGTTCTGAGCAAATAAACGAATATTGTTTTCTAATATTCCTGACGAATTTTTAAATGACACTGAGGAGAGGTTGACAATAAAAAGATCTGACATTAATATTTCAAGGCCGGTTCACCGTGTATTTTCAAATCGGGCCGGTCATAATACTCAAAAACACAGGAAATGAATCCAATTGTCGCAGATTTCGCGATAACTGCCGATGAGGGTAAAATCTATCGGGCGGATTTAACAATCTTGATATGATTGCTTCAGCTGGTTACAGAGTAAATTCAATCCCAGGCACTCAATTCCGTATCTGGCCGGCCATATTCTTAAAAGATTATCTTGTTGAAGGTTATGCGATTAATCATAAAAGGCTTGCTCAGAAGAATCAGGAGATCAAAGTCTTAAAAGACGGCATAAGCATTCTCACCCGTGTTGTTACAGATCAGATCGAACACATGGAAAACAATGCCGAATGACTGAAGACTTTTTGGAACAACTCGTCTATCTCTGCTTTACGATAGAATCCGTTTGATCCAATCAGACATCCACTAAAAAATCCGACAAGGCGATATCCGGATTATTTTCCAGGAATGAATTGAGACGCCACAGGTTTTCAAAAAGCACGACCTGCCGGTTGTTTTTATCGGTTCCCGGAACGCCGTAATACGAAAGTTTGTTCTTCAATATGGCAATATCCATCGGCTGGCCGACCCAGCGCAGGACCGTCCAGGGCATGACTTCCAGCATGGTATCGACACGGTACTCGTCGCGGAGCCGGTACTTAAGCACCTCATACTGCAGTTCGCCCAAAGCACCCAGCAGGGGAACGTTCATGATCTGCCCGTCAACCAGGAACGGCTGGACGATATCCTCTGCGATGAGATGATCGAGGCCTTTGCGGAACGACTTGTTCTGCGAGGGATTGTTGTTCAAGACATACGCGAAGAGTTCCGGCGCGAAACGCGGGATTTTTTCCATGACGATTTCCGGATCCGAGCTGATCGTATCGCCGATATTGAAATCCGCGTTCGTGACAAAACCGATAATATCGCCCGGATAGGCTTCATTCGCTATTTCCCGTTCCTTGCCGAAGACGTGGTGCGTACTCGAAAGCCGGATTTCCTTTCCGCTCCGCGTGTTCCATACCTTGGCGTCCCTTTCAAATTTTCCGGAGCAGACCCTCGCAAACACCATCCGGTCGCGGTGCAGGGGATTCATGTTGGTCTGGATCTTGAACACGAAAGCGGAAAACGCCGGATGTTCCAGCGGTATCAATTCACCACGGGATGATAATCTCGGAATCGGCGGGCTTGAGTATTCCAGGAATCCGTTCAGTAGAAGTTCCACGCCAAAATTATTCGCGGCGCTTCCGAAGTACACGGGCGACAATTCCCCTTTCAGGACGCTATCATGATCAAACCCGACGTGCGCTTCATCCAGAAGCATAAGCTCTTCGGTGAAAAGATCATAAGCGTTTTCGCTCATGATTGTTTTGAAGGACTGATCGTTAATGGAATGGATCGAGTACGGGGCGCGGTAAGCGCCGCCCTGGGTACGCTCGAATAAATGCACTTGTTTTTTCATCCGGTCGTACACGCCCCGGAAGGATTCGCCGTTGCCGATGGGCCAGTTGACCGGGAAAGCGCTCAAGCCGAGCACGTCCGCAATCTGGTCGATCAGTTCAAACGGCGGTTTGGCGGGCCGGTCTAATTTATTCATGAACGTAAAAATCGGTATAAGATGTTTTTTGCATATTTCAAACAGCTTGATTGTCTGGCTTTCGATACCTTTTGCCGCGTCGAGAACCATGATCGCGCCGTCCACCGCGGTCAGCACGCGGTAGGTGTCCTCCGAAAAATCCCGGTGTCCCGGCGTATCGAGAAGATTGAATTTGTGATCGCCGTATTCAAACTGGAGCACAGTGGATGAAATGGAAATGCCTCTTTTTTTCTCCAGTTCCATCCAGTCGGATGCGGTTTCGCGTTGTTTCTTTTTGGCGGTGACCGATCCGGCAAGTTCCAGCGCACCGCCGTACAGCAGAAGCTTTTCGGTCAATGTGGTCTTGCCCGCGTCCGGATGCGAAATGATGGCCAGCGTGCGCCGGCGTGAGGTTTCCTTATTCATGCATGATCTCCATAGCGGAATATAATCAAAAAAAACTGAATTGAAATTATTAATTGTTACGATACGAAATTTGATTGATCCATATCAGCGCAGTGATCGAATTGCCGCGAACAAAGCAACATGGAAAATCACTCTGCCGCTGCGATCATATATAAAACCAATGTTTGCCCGGATAACTCAGGATCAGAGCCATCCCCGCAATGGAACCGCATTTTCAGTTTTTTTTCATCTCCGGGGCCCTGACGGGGAGGGTAATGATAAAATCCGATCCTTTTCCCGGTTCGCTGATCACATCGATGCTGCCATGATGGTCCTGAATGATGCCATAACTAATCGATAATCCGAGACCAAAACCCTTGCCGATATCCTGCGTTGTGAAAAATGGATCAAAAATCCTTTGTTTCAGGCTTTCATCCATTCCGATCCCGTTATCCCTGAAACTGATCCTGATATGATGGTTCAGTCTCCGTGTCGTGATCCGTATCTCACCGTTTTCGGGTATCGCCTGTACGGCGTTTTTCAGGAGATGCATAAACACCTGGTTGAGCTGTCCGCAGGCGCATTCAAGATCGGGCAAATCTCCGTAATCTCTTATGATTGTAATGCGGTGCTCATACTGCTTACTGACCAGAGAAATCGTCGCGTCAAGATTATCATGAAGATTCACGGTCTGCCAGTCGGTTTCGTCCAGCCGTGAAAACGTTCTCAGATTCAGGACAATTTCGCGGATCCGCTCAGCTCCTTTTTTATAAGTCTGCAGCAGATGATTCAGGTCGGTGGAGACATAATCGTAATCCGCCTCTTTTTTCGCTTTTTCATATCCCAGGCGGTTCTCTCCTTCCAGAAAACCGTCCGCGGTGCTGATCAGATGTCCCATTTGCCGGATATGATGTTCAAGATATGTCAGGTTGGAATAAATGAACGTAATCGGGTTGTTGATCTCATGAGCAAGGCCCGCGACAAGTTGTCCCAGGGAAGACATTTTTGCGGTTTGAACCAGCCGGGTCTGGGTGTTCTTCAATTCTTCCAGCGTGATTTCGAGTTCTTTTTTCTGCTCCCCGATGGTTGCGGTTTTTTCGTTAACCTGTATTTCGAGTTCGGTCTTTCTTTTTTCAATCTGACGGATTCTGAGACGGAACACCATGTAGACGCCGAAAATAAAAACCAGAAAAATCAACCCATAAAACCAAATTGTCTGATATACAAACGGTTTCAGATGAACCGATCGTGACGCTCCTGTTTCATTCCACACGCCGTCGTTGTTGCAGGCCTTGACCCTGAACTGGTATTCCCCGGGCGGCAAATTCGTATAATAAGCGACCCTGCGTGAACCCGCGTCCACCCAGTTCCGGTCAAACCCTTCCAGTTTGTACATGAACCGGACCTTTTCTGAAATCACGAAACTTAACGCTGTAAAATGAATTTCGAGTTTCTCCGCCCCGGGCCCGAAAATCACGGGCAGGCTGTCCCTTGTTATGTCGCCGGAGACGGCCATCTCATCCGAAATTATTTTTTCGATATGTACCGGCGGCGGCAATAAATTATTTTTCAGGTTATCGGGATCCACCATAACCGCTCCCATCACGGTCGGAAACAATAATTTTCCATCATTCATTTTCCATCCCGAGGGCTGATTCCGTCCGCAGCACTCCGGGCTCATCATACCGTCAGCGTGAGTATAAATCACCGACCGGATTTGCCGGATTCGTCCTGAAGAAAAATCATCCAGCTCTTTTTTCGGCACCTCAAAGATTCCGCGGTTACAGCTCATCCACAGATTGCCTTTATGGTCTTCGAGAATACAGAAAATAAGGTTGTCGTATAAACCGTGATCCGTTGTATAATGAGTCCACCGGCCGTCTTTGAGCCGGTTCAGCCCGCCCCCGTCTGTGCCCACCCATAAAGTGTTTTCTTCATCGATAAAGGTGCATAAGACGATATCGTTTGACAATCCGTTTTGGGTATTGAAGACAGACCATTGTCCGTTCTTAAGATAATTCAATCCGCCGCCGTTGGTGCCCGCCCATACCGTGCCTTCCCGGTCAGCATAAACAGATAATACCGTATTATTCGATAACCCGTTATCAGTATTATAAACGGTAAAGGTCCCGTTTTTGAAATAATTCAATCCGTTAAGTGTTGCGATCCAGACATTGTCGTCTTTGTCAGTACAAATCGACCGGATAAATTCATTCGACAACCCGTCTTTCATGTGGTAGGATGTAAACCGCCCGTGACTGAAACGATTCAATCCGTTACCGTCCGTTCCGACCCAGAGCCGGCCCTTACTGTCTTCGCAGACTGACCACACGATATTACCGGACAATCCGTCACGAGTTGTATAAGTGCGGAAATTTCCGTCTTTAAGCTGATTCAGTCCCCCGCCGCTGGTACCGATCCATACCGATCCGTGACGGTCTTCGTACACACACCGGACAATGTTATAGGACAATCCCTGACGGGTCGAATACGTAACGCATTTGCTGTCCCGCAGGCGGTTCAATCCTCCTCCATCGGTTCCGATCCAGAGATTCCCCTCATGATCTTCAAGAAATTTCCGGATATGATTATTTGATAACCCGTGACTGACGGTGTAATTTGAAAATGCTCCGTTCACATACCTGGATACGCCGCCCCGGGTTCCGATCCACAGACTACCGTTACGATCTTCAAACAAAGCCGCAACCATGTCGCTGGGCAGGCCGCTCTTAACGGTTAACGCCGACCATCGCCCGTCCGCAAAACGGTTGAGGCCTCCGCCATAAGTCCCCGCCCATATAATTCCGCTCCGGTCTTCATAACAAACCGCTACGGCATTGTTGGTCAACCCGTTCAAAACCGTGAAGTTTTCGAATCTGCCTTCATAATACCTTGATATGCCGACGTGTGTACCGATCCATAAAGCGCCCCGGCGGTCCTCAATAACGGAACGCACCATATCATGGCATAAACCGTCCCGGGTAGTAAACACCTTAAATTGTCCGTTAATGAATTTATTAAGCCCGCGGTTTGTCCCGACCCAGAGTGCTCCGTCGCGGTCCTGTACCACGCTCCAGACAAAATCACTGGACAACCCCTCCCGGATTGAATAATTTTGCCAGGCCCCATTCCGGTAACTGATCAATCCTCCGCCGTTGGTGCCGGCCCAGAGCGTTCCATCACGGTCTTCATACAGGCACATGATCCAGTTATGCCGGATCGCGGGAGTGTTTTTTGTGTCGAATATTTCAAAACGGATCCCGTCAAACCTGATCAGGCCTTCCTGAGTGCCAAGCCAAAGATAGTAATCCCGGGTCTGAACCATCGTGTAGATTGAATTTTGCGGAAGGCCTTCATTGCTGGTCCATGTCGTCTGGTGAAACTGATGAATGGGTTTACCGGGATCAAGCGCAAAAAGAAAACCGGCGCTGAATGGCATGCAGCAGCAAATCAATATCCATGATCTGAGATTACATAAAACAAAATCTTCCGGGATCAGGCGTAAAAACCTCATGAAGCGGACATTTGTTAAACGATTTGACGTTTTCTGAGCGTTATGATTTTCAGGAAATGCAGGCATAATACGATCCAGTAACAGGGGTCAATCTCGAACCATTTGCGGGCAAAATTGGGATTATTGGGATCTTTGTGATGATTGTTCTGGAACAGCTCACCCAACAGAAAAACATCCCAGAAAAAAGAGTTCCGTGATTTATCATGGTTATCATAATTCTGATAGCCGTATTTGTGACCGGACCAGTTCACAATCGCGCCGTGTAAGGGACCCATAACGAAATGCAGAGGAAGGAAAACATACAGCCATTCACTTCCGGCGCGTACAATATAGTAATAAACGGCGAAATACAACACAACCCATAGAATACGGACGATCCAGTTGTCAGCCAATTTGTCAAGAAACGGCCATTCGGGAACAGCCGCACTGAATGCTTTTTCGGGTTCAATACGGTTTTTCAGATAATCCATATACGTCCGGTAAGTCTTCAGCATCATGTCGAAAATATTCTTTGAAAAATGCGGCGAATGAGGATCTTTCGGGGTATCGCTGTAGGCGTGATGCATACGGTGAAGAATCGCGTAAGCCCGCGGATTTAAATAGGACGACCCCTGGGACACAAACGTGAGAAGATGAAAAAATTTCTCCCAGAATCCGTTTAATAAAAACATCTTATGCGCCGCGTACCTGTGCAGATAAAACGTCTGCATAAACAATGACAGTAACCAATGCCCCGCAATAAAAAGCGAAACCGCCATACCGCAATCTTACTTTAGATTAGTTAAATGTCAAAACATCGAAATAATATAATCTTTACCGTGAATCAGGATCGACTTCTTCTTCTTCCGCGATTTCATCCAGCTCTTGAATATAAGCCAGCGTTTCCCTGGCTTCTTTCTCGTCTATGATATTGAGAGCAAATCCCACATGGACGATCACATAATCCCCGGTTTTCGCCTCGGGCACATACGCCAGGCTGACTTCCTTGATGACACCGCTGAAACTGACACGAGCGGTGCGTGTCATGGAATCCTCTCCCTGTATGCTGATAATTTGTCCGGGAACAGCAAGGCACATGTGCATCTTTCCTTGTAAATTACAAATCGGTTACAAAATAAACATTTTAAAATAAAAGAAAAAGATAAATTTAGTTTTCCTTCCCGGATATCACTTCTACGCTTCCGTCATATGGCAAATAAAAACCGGACAAACAAACAGATGTTTATCCGGTTGGACTCTATGTGCAATAATTTAACGGATTGGGAAATATCCGACTTTTGATACGACAGCCTGTCCGGCATCGCTAAGAACCCAGTCAATAAAGGTTTTAATAGCGCCCGTCGGTTTGCTTCGTGTGTACATATACAGGAAACGTGTGATCGGGTAATTCCCCGATTTGATATTTTCAAGCGTCGGTTCATACGCTGTGGAAGAAGAGCTTTTCTTTACTGCAATACTGCGAATTCCCTTGCTGTAAGCCGCTCCGCCGTAACCGATACCGTTCTTGTCCTTCGCGACCGCGTTCACGACTGATGCTGTGCCCGGCATACTCTGGCAGGTCGCCGCGTAATCCGCGCCTCCCAATACGTTATCCTTGAAATACACGTACGTTCCGGAATTATTCTCACGCGTGTAGAGAATGATCTTCGCGTCATTTCCGCCGACGTCTTTCCAGTTCGTGATTTTACCCGTATAAATCTGCCTGAGCTGATCGATAGAGAGTTCCTTCACGGGGTTACTCTCGTGAACATATACTGACAAACCGTCGCGGGCGACCTTGATTTCCACGCCGAGCGTATTATAACGTTGTTTCAGTTTTTCCTTTTCACTCTGTTTCATCGGTCGTGAAGAATTGCAGATATCCGTGGTGCCGTTGATCAGCGCTGAAATGCCCGTACCCGAACCGCCGCCGGTAACCTGGATAGTGACGTCCGGGTGTTCGTTCATGTAGATTTCAGCCCAGCGCTGGGCCAGGATCACCATCGTATCAGACCCTTTGATCGTGATGGTTTCATTCGCTGGACGGAATCCAAACACGGCGAGGCCAGCTATAATGACCGTCAGCATCATGATTATTTTTTTCATTGTCGCTTCCTTTTTTATTTATTAATTCGTTCAATTAAAATTTATACTGAATACGGAACGTGAATACATTGTCCTTCAGGTCTTTGGTATAGCGGTTTAACGAACCTGTGGATGATTTATTCACTTTTTCATTGGCGACGATGTCGTAATAGGCGACAAATTTGACATTGGAATCCCAGTGATAAATCCAGCCGATTCCCAGCGTGCTGAACGCCACGTCGGTCGCGGTTAATTTACGTCCGGAAATATTCGTTGTGGTCGCGCCGATATCCTTGCCTTTTACGTCCGTGTTTGGATCAAGAACATCGTATTTAAGTACGAACTGGTTTTTCAATCCGAAGTTCTGAATATAAGTTACGTACCAACCCTGGAATTTACGTTTATAAAGAGGTGTTACAGTTCCGCCACGAGCATTATTATAGAAACTGCCCGAAGAAGCTGTCCCGGGCTGATCCCCGGTAATATATTCGCCGCGCAGGGAGAATCCTCCGAGCCATTCAACAGGAATGTCATAGTAGATCTGCATGTCCATGCCGACATAGGTTCTGTCAAACTTACCCAAAGTGTCGGTTATGGTAGAATCAGTCATGAATGTTTTGCTGGTTTTATCTATAGAATAAACAGCGCGGGAGTTACTTGTCACTTTGCCTTTATACAAAGATAATCCGCCGTCGATAGACAGATTCTGTTCCTGGAACGGAGCGGTAAATCCTAAGCGACCGATGAAGTCTTTGTTGCGGTCATTTTCATTCGCCGTATTGAGAACGCCATTGAAAAATCCGCCTTTGAAATTGAAGTGGCTGAGAAAACCTTTTTCAGTCTGAACGCCAAGCTGCATACCGATTTCCCGTTCACCGGGGAATAACGTCTGAAACACGCGGGAACGCTCAGGTGACTCGCGCATGCTGGAGGAATAGCCTATTTCAAAACCGAAAGGTCGGTCAAAAATACCGCTGGTTAATGTAAATGTCTTAAGCCAGGGTTCGGTAACTTTGATGTAGGCGTCCTTAATTCCTACGCCGTTTTGCGTCACGTCAAGCTGAAGAACATATTCGGTCAGTTTACCGGAATAAGCCGCTTTCAAACGACCGCGGCGCACCGCGAAACGGTCGCGAACATTATTCGGAAACGCGCCTCCGGCAAAATTTCCAACATTATACCCCGTGTTACCGGACGTATCTGCCCACTGATACTGGGTCTGTATGTAACCAGAAAGTTTGATCTTGCTCAGGGCGTCCAGTGTTGTTTTCATTTCAATCATCGTTTCATTAATACCGTCAACCTGGCCTTTCAAGCCTGACAATTGCTCATCTGCGCAACCGCCGGTTTCGTCCTGTGCAAAAATTGCGGTTAAGGGTACGTAAAATAGCGCCAGTAGGATAAATAAACGCTTCATGGAATAACCTCCAGGGTTGTTATAAAAAAATTAATTACGTCACAAAAATACATTCTGTTTGTTAGAAGAATGTTAAATGATTGTTATGATATTAATATCAGCGCTTTGGATTATTTTCAATAAACAACCGCTTTACATCCTTTAGTCCTGCAACCGGCCATAACCTGTTCAACAGTCATGTCGGCATCTGCGGCGTAATTGGTATATATTAGACTTTCAGCGGTAATCGGAGAATTCACAGAAATCTCCTATGATGATATTTGAATTTTACGAGTTTGCGGATAACACCTTAGAATGACCTCGTTAAGCATTCCAAAGTGAAATACTTTTCAAACGCATTATTGAACTTCACTTAAAACTTGATTTGAAGCCGGTTTGCGGACATCCTTATAGCCCCTGCTGAATGGTTTATGAAAAAATATATCCCATAAAAAATTCATGACATACCGTCCAAGCTCTGTGAAAAGTCCCTCTTCATAATACCGGCGGGCTGAGGTAAACACATACGCTTTATGATAAAAACGGACTTTCCCTTCCCGGCTCATGCGGCGACCGATGTGGGTATCCTCGCTCCAGAATTCCAGCGCGACGTCAAAACCGCCGATTTTATCAAGCACGGCCTTCCGAAGCGCGAAATTACCGCCATACAGTACCGTCCCTTTCTTCAGAATACGGTTGATGGCTAATTGAACCACAGGAACAACCATCCAGTGATAGATCCATAAAATAAGCCTGCCGTACCAGGTCCAGTCATGATATTTATACGGCCCGGACAACGCGACCAATTCCGGATGTTTGGAAAATTTTTGTTCAACATAAGAAATCAGATGCTTCGGAATTTTTGTATCGGCGTCGATATAAAATAAAATATCGCCGGAAGCGTTTTTGTTGCCGCATTGCCGGGCGCACGTTAACCCTTTTCTGGATTCATTGATAACGTTGACGCCGTCATAACTTCGGGCAATGGCTTCGGTGCGGTCGGTACTAGCGTTATTTACGACGATGACTTCCAAATCGCAAGCAGGCTTATCGGCCGCGAGAACCGCTTCAATGCAGGACGCAATTGATATTTCCTCGTTGTAAGCGGGAATGATCACGCTGATTTTCATGGTTTTTTTCTTCTTTTATTTAAAATCCGATTTATCAATAAGTATTCTTTCGGGCAACCATCAGTTTCATTCATAATTTCCGGATAAAAATCTGACGTTTCGTCGCCCGGTTATGTTATACCGGATTTGATACCAGAATATAAAGAAACGGTTAGGTTTTTGTTACGATGTCATTGATGGTATATGAATGACTTATTTAATCATTATTATGAATTCATGAAGGCACGAATGATTCTCCCTTAAGCCTCCGATTCATCATACTTTTCGCCTGTGGCATGAAAATCTTCTTCGATTATTACATAATAGAAAGACCGGCATTGAGCCGGTCTTGAGAATAACGCGATAACGGATTGTATGACAGATTTCAGAATTTGTATAAAACGCCTACGGCGATCACTTCCTTCAGCTGGATCTTCGCTTTCCCGTCGGTATCCTTGATATCATTATCATAAAGCAACTGGGCATTGATGCTTGAACTGACGTATTTGTTGACCTTCATGATCAGCATGTTGTCCCAAAGCACGTCGACGTACTTGATGTTGTTATATGCGCCGAACAAATTCAGCTTGGACTGAAAATCGATGCCTTCCATTACATTGCGCTTATACTGGCTGTTGATAAGCCAGCCAAGTTCGGCCTTGACGGTCTTACCGGAATCGACGCCGAATGCCCCCGCGTCCGACAGCATGTCATCATTAACAAAGGTCAGCTTGCCGGTAATGGGAGAAACAAGAGCGTAGAAATTATCATTCGGCTTGTACTCGCCGCCTGCAGAAAGGGTCAGGTAACCCGGCGCCATGAGCTTGGATATGACCTGTTTCGGCGACTTGCTGTAATCATAACCGCTGGTCATCTGCGTGCGAAGTTCCGCGAAGGCGCTGTATTTCCAGTATTGCACGAATTCCCTGCCCCATTTCGACGTCAGGATGAACTTGTCATCGCTTTTCCGGAACGGGATGTCGCCCTGCTTTACAAGCCCGTACCCGATTTCAAGGGAATTATCCCAGCTGACTTTGTCTTTTTTGTAATTGGCAAACAGTGAAACCAGCGTGCTGAACGCGATGGAATTCTCGCCGCCCGCCGCCCAGTTTTTCAGAGCAACCTGGTTGATATTCAGTCCGAGAGCTCCCCCGGTTTTCCATGTTTGGGCAGAATCCTGCGCTACGGCAACCCGGCAAGATAATACGGACAGAATGATCATCATAATACAGAAACGTTTCATTTCATAACTCCCTGTTAGTGAACTTAAAGATTGACTGTTTATGTTCTGACTTACAAACCGCCAAACAATTTCCTTTATTTTTATCCAAGAATCAATATTTTTCTGAAAAAGGACGGATGAATGGATCAAAACAAATCGGTTATCCTCGGAATGAGCGGCGGGGTGGACAGTTCTGTATCCGCCTTCCTGCTAAAAAAAGCCGGATACCGCGTGACCGGCATGACAATGAAATTATGGAATGAACATGACCCATCATTCCCCGGTTCTCCTGCAGCGGTTGAATCCGCCCGTGCCGTGTGCGATCAGATCGGAATTGAACATCAGGTATGGAATCTGACGGATATTTTTTCCCGAACGGTGATTGATTATTTCGAAAAAGAATATCTCGCGGGCAGAACCCCGAATCCCTGCGTGCACTGCAACCGGTTCATTAAATGGGGGGAGGTGATCAGGCGGGCAAAATCCATGAATGCGGATCATGTGGCGACAGGACACTATGTCCGTTCAGGCCTGAATCAGAAAAGCATGAGATATGAAATCCGGAAAGGAACTGATCCGAAAAAGGATCAGTCGTACGTTTTGTGGGGCTTATCCCAGGAAGCCCTGTCGATGGCTCTTTTTCCGCTGGGAAACCAGACCAAGGAACAGGTCCGGCAGATTGCAGGGGAACTCGGGCTGGTTTCCGCGGAAAGCAGGGAAAGCCAGGAAATTTGTTTCATTCCCGGCGATGATTACAGTTTGTTCCTGAAAAACCGGATTCCTGAAACGCGCAATCTCGGAGGATTGGTCCTTACTTCGGACGGCCGGGAAGTGGGACGGCATGAAGGATTCCTTTTTTATACCATCGGCCAGCGCCGCGGCGTCGGGATCGCGATGAATCAGCCGGTTTATGTTACCTCGATTGACGCGGATTCCCGGACGATCACGGTCGGCCCCAAAACGGATCTTTTTGCCAGAGGGCTAATCGCGCGTTCAGCCAATTTCATTCCCTTCGGAACTCTGAAAGAGCCGATAAAAGTGAATGCAAAAATCCGGTACAACGATCCCGGGCATCCGGCTACGATCACGCAAACCGGCTTGGATTCAATTGAACTTATGTTTGACGAACCCCAAAAAGCTATTACACCGGGCCAATCGGCTGTGTTTTACAGTGACGACCTTCTGATCGGAGGAGGAATTATTGAACGGCCGTTAAAATAAATATTTGTTAATTGCCCGAAATTGCGTAACATTATTATTATTTAAGGGAGAAAACATGTCACAGCACAAACCTGCCGGCAAAGTCACCACAGAGCGATTGCGGGAAATGAAATCTGAAAATGAAAAAATTTCGTGTCTGACCGCGTACGATTTCATCATGGCGAAACTTCTTGATGAATCGGGAATCGATGTGATTCTGGTGGGGGATTCGGCCAGTACGGTTTTCGCCGGCAACGCGACAACACTGCCCATTACCCTGGATGAAATGCTTTATCACACCCGTGTGGTCAGCAAAGCCGTTAAAAGGGCGCTGGTCGTGGCCGATATGCCGTTCATGAGCTATCAGGTAAGCACCGACGAAGCGGTCCGGAACGCCGGGCGATTCATGCAGGAATCCGGCGCCGAAGCCGTCAAACTCGAGGGCGGCATTGAATTTCTCCCCACCATTAAGCGGCTTGTGGAAGTCGGCATTCCCGTCATGGGCCATCTGGGACTCACGCCCCAGTCGATCTATCAGTTCGGCACCTACCGTACACGGGGCACGGTTCCCGCGGAAGCTGACAAAATACACAAGGACGCCCTAGCCATCGAGTCTGCCGGGGTTTTCGCGATCGTCCTCGAAAAAATTCCGGCTTCCTTAGCCGAAAAAATCACGGCTTCACTCACTATCCCCACAATCGGAATCGGCGCGGGCATCGGGTGTGACGGGCAGATCCTGGTCACGCATGACATGCTGGGGCTTTATGAGGAATTTCATCCCCGTTTCGTCCGCAGGTACGGGCAACTGGCCGACACCCTGCGGGATGCGTTCCGTCATTATACCCGTGATGTCAAGAATAAATTATTCCCCAATGAGCAGGAATCCTATTAGAAGGCCGGATATCAATCTGAAATCAGCACGAAATAAATAAATCCGTAAAGCAACGAGCCGAAAAGGCTTATAAACAGGCACGCAACGGACACCGCCTGATGAGACTGATAATCGGACGGATCCGGCGCGTTTTTGATGCGCTGAATATCCCTGACCGCAAGGAACACCGCAAAGAAACCCGTAATGGGTCCGAAACCGATCAGCGACATTACGGACAAAAGCATCATCAGTCCGTCCCTGAACACAGGCGGGGGTTCTTTTTGCCGGGTTTCGCCCGTTCCGAAAAACGATCCCTCCGGCGCAGCATCCAGCGGGGCGCCGCAAAACCGGCAAATACGGCGCTCTCCGGAATTTACGGTCCTGCAATTGATACATGTGATTTTCATGATCCTCTGCCCATCGTAACGAAGCTGATCTTGGGTTCCGGCTGTAAGGATGGCCGGCCCGGGAATTTTCCCGGTTAGTACCGTCCCCCAACCGCGATCGCGAATATGATGATCGCCAGATATCCGAGCCAGAATAATCCGCAGGCGATCGTACCGATCCATCCCGTCCATAATCCCACCTGGGCCAGTGTTTTTCCGGATTCGGGAGAAATTCCGTTACGGATATCCCTCATTTCCTGATTCGCGAGAATGATCGCGACAATGCCCGTTACGGGGCCGCATGAACCGACAATGGACAAAATGCCAAGTATCATCGCGGCGATTGATTTTCCGCTTGCGCTTGCGCTGGCCTGAGGCGGTTGCGGATTGCCGGGCACCGGTGAAACAGGAGAATGCACTTCGGCGGTTTTCTCGAGAGGGGCTCCGCAATTAGTACAGAAACCCGCTCCTAAAGTATTTTGTGTCCCGCAGTTCTTACAAATGGTCATAGGAAATCTCCAGGGTTCGTTAAAATTTTATCACATTCAGATATGCATTCCTCGAAAGTCTTTAATTCGGTCCTGTAAACCAAAATCCGGAACGCCCGTTTAACAATCGCCGGTATCCGTCGTTCTGTGCGGGGCAAACCGGCCCATGGCTTTAAAAGTCAAATATGTTTACGCCGTACGAAGTGAAAAAATAAAACCAGCGGCCGATCGAAATGAGAATGCCCGCAATTCCGGCGATCATGGCAATTTGGGCGGTACGCCTGCTTTTTTCGGGCTCTTTGCCGTTTTGAATGTTCTGAAAAGTCAGTTTCGCAAGAATGACCGCCGCAATTCCCAAAAAAGGCGAACACACCCCGAATATGCCCAGCGCGCCGCAAATCAGTGCGCCGATGGCCAATCCGGTGGGTTTCGGCTGCTGAGCGGATGCGGTTTTCTGATCGGTTCCGCTGTCGGAAGCTGCGGAGTTTTTCTTTGCCACTTTCCAGCCGGAATCCGTGTCTGAGACCGGCTGGATTTCTTTCTCGACAGGCGCCGAGCAGAATGCGCAATAATCAGCGCCTGGAGGGTTTTCCGTACCGCAGTTCAGGCATTTCTTTTTTTTCATCGGCCCGGATATAATTTTACAGCAGGTTGTAATTCACGCCCGCGGCCAGCCCAAACGTGTAATTTTTATTGATCCGTACATACTTCGCAAGAGCAAACACCCCCGCGGGCCCGAAACCGGCCCTTGCGCCGACCTGCGCGTTAAATCCGCTGTGCGTAAAACGGTCAAGCCCTTTGGGTTTCGCGGTTTGCATCACATACCCGCCCCCGACGAACATTTTTGCCACAACCGCGCTGATAAAGGTATACTGGAGATCAAGATTGACCGTATGCGTCGGAAGATCTTTAATGAAGATATGCTCATAATTGGGAACTACGGTGATGAAAGGCACTTTAACTTCCACCTGAGCGCCCGCAAATGCATCATTTCCTTCTGTCAGCACTCCGCCGCGGATTCCCGTGGAAAGGCCAATGGGCAGCTGAGCGCGGGTTTCCGTCGTTAATGCAAGAACGAAAAAAACACTCCACAAAACCGTAATTTTTTTCATAGAAAATTCTCCCTGTTTAGTTATGATCAAAGACATTTTATCTGTTCCTGATAAACCTGTTTTCGTTTACCTGAAGAACGGCCGAAATTCGATTTTTGAATCCAATGACAAATAATTATTTTTCCGGGTAAAGGACTTCCATTCCGTTGGAAGGATTGCTCAGCGCATCCGGATGGGCCTGAGCGACGCACCAGGCACCGGTCAGGTAGCCCTTGGTTGACCGGAAATCCCTGTAAGACACTGTACCGTAAATCGTGTTGTCCACAGACAAGTAACTGGCTGAAAGAACATCATTGATATGAAGTCCAAGGCCGTAATATGCCAGTTTGTTGTTCTCATACCAGCGTAACATGTAATAATCGCCTTTTTTCTGAATGACACATCTGATCACATACGATGGTTTGGCCGTATATTCCTCTCCCGGACGGAATCCTTTGGCGACATAGGATCCTGAAAAATCAGCCGTCGCCGATCCCTGTGATTCCTGGGCGAATGATGTTCCGGCCATCAGCAGAAAAATGATGATGCCTTTCATGGATAGTGCTCCTTGATTCCTTGTAAAAAACAATCAATCCCGCGTATACCAGCTCAGATCAATCAGTTCCTCGTCAAACAGATAATCAATCCTGCGGAGCTCATCCAGGTACTGATGATCCAGCTGATTCAGGGGTTCTTCCCGGACCAGTTTTTCGGCGAGAAGTTTCAGCTGGTTGAAATGCTGGTGATGTTCCATGAACCGTTTGATGGAATAATCGTTGGCGGAAAAAGTGCTGATCAGGAACTGCCAGTCGGAGGATTCAAGCAAAAACAATTCCCTTGCCATTTGTTTCATGATCCTGGAGAGCAATTCATTTGCGGTTCCGGCATGCTGTTCGGCCAGCCGGCGCATGGTGTATTCGTCCTCATAAATATGTTCCCACATCCAGTCCACCTGGTCATTGAACCACACATAGTGATTGCCTCCTGCCCCCCAGGACCCTTCCGGCAGGGAGATCACTTTTGAAGGATGCTCGTGGTCCATGATTTCCGCGCAGGTCATCAGGTTGATTTCGTGATCATCACTGAGCATGCTGAGCACTTTTTTCAGGAAGCGGGGGCCTTCGAACCACCAGTGCCCGAATAATTCGGAATCGAAAGGCGCCGTGAGCGTACCATTATAGCCGCTGTATTCCTTGAACATGTAAAGCGACGACCGTATGGAGGCCACAAAATGAACGGCATCGGAATACAGGCACCCTTCGATGCGGTCGGGTTCGTACATCACTTTCTGGCCGAGGTCCGCCTGGCCGCTCGTGACGCGCCAGTAGCGGTGCCCGCTCTGATAATGTTTTTTGTGAAATTCGAGATACCATTCGTTGCCCGGATAGCCGGTCTCACTGCTCCAGACCTGCATGGAAGTTTCCACGTCCCGCGCGAACACCGCGACCGGCTGACGGCCGCTGTCCATGCTGGAAATGGTCTTGTGAACGTCATAAATGGAATGCGGGCCTTCCGGAAGCGTTTTATGCCTCATTTCCTCTTCGTATTTTTTCATCAGGTCCCGGATCGACTCAAAACGGCCGTGATATATGCCTACCGCTTTGCTGGTATCCACCAGCGAGGAATCGATGATGAAATATTCCAGGCCGTTCTCGTCGAGGATTTCCTCTTCGCCCTTGCGCATGTATGGCTGGTCGCCCAGTGATGACCGGACAGGCGGTTTCCATGCGTACCGCGGCCGGTATGCGCATTCCGGAAGCCAAATGCCCCGGGGACGCCGGCCGAAGTGCTTTTCATGCGTTTTCACAGCCATTTTAACCTGCGCCTGGATATTGGAATCAAGACCGAGAAGAGGAAAATAACCGTGCGTCGCCCCGCAGGTTATGATATCCAGAACGCCTTTTTTCTCGAGCGCGCTGAAACCGGCTACCAGGTTTTTGTCGTACTTGTCAATAAAATCCCGCTTGGAATTGATGTAAAAATCGCGCCAGAAATACGCCAGAGGGATATAGTTCCGCTCATGGGGAAGCCCTTCAAACAATTCAATATCTTCCTCAGCCCGCTGTATTTCGATATCCAGAAACTCAAGAAATTCCTTCACAAAGGAAGGGTGGGACAGCTGTTCGGCCAGCACAGGCGTCACGCTGATCGACATTTTCGGGTTTTTACCCTCCTCGAGAAGTTCATTCAGCGCGTTCAGAATGGGGATGTAGGTTTCCGAGGCGGCTTCAAAAAGCCATTCCATGCCGTGCGGCCATTTTCCGTGATTCACTACAAACGGCAGATGCGAATGCAGGACTAAAACAAAATTACCCAGTGAATTGTTTTTTTTCATGACTCTCCCCGGCAAGGTTTTGTGAACATACTTTAAATCATTCCTAACAGGTCGTTATGGTCCCATAAGCGGAATATATTCAATTATTAATTTGTATTCAAGCGGTTTATTGTATTATCGAAACGGATTGGACAAGAGAACCGCAAAGGCCGTTCCGGAGTTCCGGCGCGAAGTGCAATCATGGATTCAGGACTGAATTGACTGTATCCATGGCGGCAAGAAATTTTTCCGGAGGTTCGCCGGTGAAACAAATGCGGATATAGTCCTTAAAATCAGTCCCGAAATCGCAGCCCGGCGCCACAGCTACGCCCCTTTCCATGATCTGCGTCACCACATCCCAGTATTCACGGCCATGGAGATAATCCCTTACGGAAAAGAAATAAAAGTACGCGCCCTCAGGTTTCGGGATCTGGAATGTGGCGCGGGCGAGCCCTGCATCCCGGAGTTTCTGATAATGATCCCTTACTTTCTGCATCCATGCATGGCGGGTATTTACCGGATCGACCATCATATACTGGGCGAATGTCGCGGGTCCGTACAACTGGTGTACCATGATTTTATTCATGCGCTGAATGACTTCCGCGGCCGCCACGGCGTATCCGACGCGAAGGCCTGCGAACATGAAGATCTTCGAGAACGTGAAAACGGTAATTGTGCGTTCCGCCATGCCATCAATACTTCCGGCGGAATGATGACGGGCGCCGTCGAAGGTGAGTCCGTCATAGGCTTCATCCGAGATCAGCCAGAGGCCGTGATCTTTCACGAATCCGGCGATAGCGAGGATCTGATCACCTGTCAGCACTGAACCACCGGGGTTATTCGGAGTATTCAGGTACAGCGCCGCGGTTTCCGGCGTCAGGTGCCGTTCAAGGTACGCCCGGATATCCATTCCCGGTTCTTCCCTGAGTTTGACATAAAACGGCACTTCGAGGACTTCCCCGCCTGTCAGCCGGACGATTCCGGGGAAAAAAGGCCAGCAGGGCGTCAGCGTCATCACCGCCTCGCCGGGGTTGATCAGCGCGGACACGCCAATGTTCAGCGCCTGAACAGCTCCGCCCGTAACCAGGATCTGGCCGGGAGTCACGTTCAGCCCGTTGTCGGCATTTAATTTTTCCGTCAGAGCTGCGCGAAGGGACTGCACTCCGAACGTATTGCAGTAACGGTTATAGTCGGGATGCTTGTCCATGAGCGCCCGCTCCAGCTGAACCGGGTATACCGGGTGCTGATAGGTGTCGCCGATATGAAGCTTGACCAGGTTTTTTCCGTGTTTTTTCAGCTGGGCGGAAAACCTCTCATACACAGAGCCCGGCAGGGAGGAAATCCGTCCTGCAAAATCGGGATATCGGGGCATATCGCCTCCTGCAGCGTTTATTTGTGTGTGACCGGCAGGGCGATCATGAATTCCGTTCCTTCCCCCAGAGCGCTTTCAAACTCGATCCTGCCATGATGATTACCGACAATGCTGTAGGCGACCGACAATCCAAGTCCCTTGCCTTTGCCGAGTTCTTTGGTGGTGAAGAACGGATCGAAGATTTTCAGTTTCACTTCTTCCGGCATTCCCGTCCCGGTGTCCTTGATCCGGATCAGGACCGACGTATCGTTGTCGGCCATTTCGGTTGTCAGCCGGATATACCCGCCTGCGGGAATGGCTTCGATCGAGTTCAGGATGATATTCATGAACAGCTGGCTGAGCTGTCCGGGATAACAATCGATCTGGGGAATTTGCGCGAATTCCCGGATGATCTCAATGCGGCCTTTATACAGGTTCTTCAGGATAATGAGCACCGAATTGATCATCTGGTGGATATCCGCCTGCCGGAATTCCGACAAATCCATCCGCGTGAAATTCAGCAATCCCTCGACGATTTCGCCGATGCGGTCGTTCGCGAGCTTGATGGAAGGCAGGATTTCCTCGACCTGGTTCTTGAACAGCTGACGGATCTGATCCGGATCGTTGCGCTGCAGGACTTCCGCGATTTTTCGGTTCATCACGAACACGTAGTGGTCAACGGTAGCCCGGGGAGTGTTGACTTCATGGGCGATGCCGGCGACCATCTGTCCGAGCGAGGACATTTTTTCAGCCTGGATCAGCTGGTCGCGCGTCTGTTTGAGGCTTTCAAGCGTTGCGACCACTTCGGCGTTCTTATGCTTCAGTTCCGCCGTCCTTTTTTCAACCAGACTTTCCAGTTCCACGTTACGAGACTGAACGGCGCTGATTCTCCAGCGGATCAGGCCTATGATGACCCCCGCAACCGCCAGAACCACCAGAGACCGGAACCACCATCGTTCCCAGAACGGAGGCGTGATGACCAGCCGGACCGAAACGCCGGTTTCGTTCCAGATATTGTCATGATTCGATCCTTTGACGCGGAATACATAGCGGCCTGGATCGAGATTCGTATAATTCGCCATGCGCTGATTTCCGCTGAATACCCAGTCCTTATCGAAACCTTCCAGCTGATAGGCATACTGGTTTTTCTGGGGATTGGAAAATTCAAGCGCCGAAAATTCGAATGAAAAAACATTTTCACTGTAAGCCAGAACGATTTCCTCCGCGAAGGAAATGTCCGGATTCAGTTTCACCGGTTTGCCGAATTTCCTGAAACCGGTAATGACAATCGACGGGATCACGGTATTGTCATGAATGTCCGAAGGGTCAAACCGGTTGAATCCGTGAATACCCCCGAAAAACATGATGCCGGCTTTACCCCTGAAATAGGCGCCTTCGTTGAATTCATTGCTCTGTAGCCCGTCGTACACATCGTAGTTGCGGAATTTGCCTGATGCCGGAAAGTACCTTGACAGGCCTCGGTTACTGCTGATCCAGAGATTGCGCGCGTTGTCCTCCAGGATTCCCCGGATGACATTGCTGGGCAGTCCGTCATATTCGGTATAACGGACAATCGAACTGTTCTTAACATCCAGCCGGTTCAGGCCGCCTGTGGTTCCGATCCAGTAATAACCGCTGTGATCCTCAAACACACAGAATACGCGGTTATGGCTGAGGCTGTTCGCATTCTCCATTTCATGTCGGTAGGTGGTGTAAATCAGAGCGCCGGGGTCGAACCGGCCGTCCTTCATTTCGATCCTGCATACGCCGCCGTTTTCCGTGCCCGCCCAGATACTTCCCTGCTTATCCTCGAATAAAGCCAGTATCCGGTTGTCCGGCAGTCCTTCCGGCTTTGAGGGATCGGATTTCAAAAGGCTGAATTTTTCCGTTTTCGGGTTGAAAACGTTCAGCCCGAAATCCGTACCGATCCACAGCAAACCCCTCCTGTCACACAGCAATGAAAGCACCGTGTTATGACTCAGGCTGTTCGGGTTATCCGGATTGTGCTTAAACGGCGTGAAAGTTTTTTTCTTCCGGCTGAAACGGCTCAGCCCCCCGTTATAGGTCCCCAGCCACAGATAACCATCCGGGTCTTTCTCAATCGCGCGGATCCGGTTATCGTGAAGGCTTTTTTTGTCTTTCGGATTATTGACGTAATGAATGAATTTTTTGTCGTCATGCATATACCGGTTCAAACCGCCGCCGTCGGTTCCGATCCACAGGCTTTCATCATCATCTTCGAACAAGGCGAAAATCCGGTTGTAATTGAGGCTGTTTTTGTTTCCCGGATCATTAACGAAATGAGCGAATTTTTTCGGTTTCAGGTCGAGCAGATTCACTCCCCCCCCGCGCGTAGCAATCCACAGGATACCCGCCGGATCGGCATACAGAAAACGAACGTTGTTGTCGCTCAGGCTGCTGAGGTCCTTCGGGTTATGGGTATGATGAGTGAATCTCTCAGTTGCTGCTTTTTTGCCTTTCCCCGGGATCATTTCCAGCAGGTCCAGTCCGCCGCCATCCATGCCGATCCACACCCGGCCGCTGGAATCCTGGTAGACTGAGTTGATGACATCGTGATTCAGGCTGTTGCCCTTCCGGGTTTTGAAATACCGGACGGAATTGCCGGTTTTTGTGTCAAACCAGTTCAGTCCGTCCTGCGTACCGACCCAGAGTTTGCCTCCCAGACCGGGCCGGACGCACCGGACCCGATTGTGGCTGATCGATGATTTGTTTTTCCGGGAGTACTGATAAACACGGAATTGTTCCTTTTCCATGTCAAACCGGTTCAGTCCGTTATCCGTGCCCAGCCAGAGAATGCCGGGACCGGTTTCGCAAATCGACCATATTCGTGCACTGCTGATCGTGCCTTGCTTTTTTGAGTCGGGCAGATAATGCTTGAAGGTGTTCGTCACCGGGTCAAATTTCTGAAGGCCTCCGCTGTATCCTCCGATCCAGACCCCGCCCCGGGAATCGACAAAAACCACATGAATCCGGTTGTCTCCCAGCGCGTCCGGGTTGCCGGCCTGCGATTTATGATGAAAAAACCGGCCGGACCGCGGATCGAAGAAATCCAGGCCGCTGCCCCAGGTTGCGATCCAAATGCCGCCGGACGTGTCTTCCGCCACATAACTCAGGGTGTTATCGGCAAGCGAAAACGTATCCGAGGGTTCATGCTCATAATATATGACCTGGTAACCGTCGAATTGGACCAGTCCGTTATCGGATGCGAACCACATCAGGCCCCGGCGGTCCTTCAAGATCGAATATACGCTGGTGTACGACATGCCCTCGTCACGCGCCATGGGCTTGAATACGCGCGTATCGTCCTGCCCGGCCACCGGACAGGCGCATGTGCCCGACCAAACGATGATGATCAGGTATTGCATGAATCGGTTCATAATCGGACTCCCATTTACCGGAATGTGTTTATCGTGACAGCGACTGCAGGCCGTTGGCGACGGTTTCAAAGAGTTTCTCTGCACTGACGGTCTTGGTCACAAACTCGTCAATCACCCTGGCCTGTATCATTTTGTACATGTCCTTTTCCATTTCCGAATAGCCTGAATAAATGATTTTGTACATTTTTTTTTCCGGGTACATTTCCCTGACTTTCATGAAAAACTGAAGACCGTTCATCTTCGGCATACGGTGATCGCAGATCACCAGCTGTATCGGATGCTCCCTGATCAAATCGAGCGCCTCAAAAGGGTCCAGGCTGGTATAAACGTTATAATCAAATTCAAACAGCTTTTTCAGGGATTTCACGATCAGCGCGTCATCATCAACGCACAATATGGATATTTTTTCGGACATGTATGACTAGCCTCAAAACAGAATTGTAATGAAAAATGTACTAAAAAAAGAGAAAAATTCAAAACAATTCACACCTTTTTACACGCAACGGGGTATTTTTCCGGAAACTGCGAATCCACTGCAGGAAATGTTTCCAGCTGGGATTCTTGTTTTTATTCCCCGGTCAAAAAAAATATTCAATTGTTTATTTGGCCGTTGTTTAATAAATTTGTAAAAATCCTGCTTAAGGGACCTATGGCCTATCTGATCATTGATCATGACAAAGCATCCGGCCTGCTAACCCGGACACTGCTGGAGCAAATGAAGCTGGATATAATTACGGCCCCGCTGATTTTGATCGCGCGGACAGGCCATGAAGCCTTGGAACGGCTTGCTGTTACCGATCCGGACTCCCGGGATCATCCGGGCCTGATCATCCTGGATGCTGATTTTTCGGACATCCCCGGAATTGAATTATGCATGAAAATCCGTTCTGAGCGTCATTACGACAACACCCCGGTCATCGTGACGAGCGGGAAAGAGGACAGGAAAATCATGCGTGATTATTTCGGGGCCGGTGCAAATGATTTCATATTCAAACCTCTGAACAAAACCGAATTTCACGCCCGGGCAAAGCTGTCCGTGCTGGCGTCGCAATTTGAAAAAATCCGTAACCAGCGGCAGGCCGAACTGGAAAGCATGAACCGGAAACTGGAGGAAAAAAACAAAACCATACAGGAACAGCAGGCCAAAATCATTTACCAGGGAAAACTCGGCGCATTGTCCAGGGTCGCTGCAGGCATCGCCCATGAGATCAACAATCCCCTGTCGTACGTATACGGCAATGTCGATTACATCAAAACCTGGCTTTTCGCCCTGAGGGACCTTCTCGGGGCCCTGCACCCGCACATCCGGGAAGATCAGGGGCTTTCGGATACCATCGAAAAAATCAACCTGCAGGACCTTGAATCGGCCATCGAATCGGCCATCGACGGGAGCCTGAGAATCCGCGAGATTATCCATCATTTTAAGGACCTTTCGTATTACGACGAGAAGCATCTTGGCAATCTTCATCTGTCCGACCTTCTTACCGAATGCGCTTCCACTCTTCAGTCCCAGTTTCCGCAAGTCAACGTCCAGGACAATATCCGGCCCGTTCCCGTTTTTTTCGGCAACCGCAAGGTCTTTTACAGCGCCCTGTGGAATGTGATGATCAACGCCTATGAAGCGATTGCCGAAGCGCAGCAGCAGGGCATTCTCCCGATGGACAGGGGAACCGTCCGGATTGATGTGTTTCATGAGGCGGAATCTCCGGAAGAATGGATCGTAATCCAAATCAGCGACAACGGCATCGGCATCCCGTCGGAACTTCAGGACAAATTATTCGAGCCTTTTTTCACGACCAAGCAGCGGATGAAAAATTTCGGGCTTGGGCTGTATGAGGTTTACAACATTCTGCAGCCCTATCAGGGCCTGGTGCAGATCCGGAGCGTTCACCGCGAGGGGACGGAGATAACAATCAGGATCCCTGTGCAGGAAAACCGGTTTAGTCCCGAGCATGAATTACCCTCAGTCTGATCCCCCTGTTCCGGTAAACAATCCGGAGGGCCTATACGCCAGGGTCGTGTTCCCTGTCGCAGTGGATCAGGCGTATACGTACGCCGTGCCCGATAAACTTAAATCCGTCATCGCTCCGGGGATGCGTGTGCTTGCGAGGTTCAGCCGGAAAAAAACCACGGGTTTTGTCCTGTCGCTGGAGTCTTATTCCCCTGTCGAGCGTCCGAGCGAACTGATTGACTGTCTGGACCTGATCCCTGTTTTCTCGGCAGAAATGATCCGGCTTGCGCAATGGATCGCGGATTATTATATCGCGCCGGCGGGAATGGTGCTGCAATCGATGCTTCCGCCGGGCATCCATCAGGAGTCCGAGATCCTGATCACGCTCAGGGCGAACATAGGCGAATTTGAGATTAACGCGATCCGTCGTAACAAGCCCGTTCAGGCGAAAATCCTTAATGCTCTCGCGGTTTACAAGCGACTCTCTCTCGTCGAACTTGAAAATAAAATCAAAAGTGTATCCATTAAGAAACATTTGTCCGATCTTGAGCGGATGGGAATCGTCAGTATGGAGGAACGCATCGGGGGGCAGGAAGTTTCGGTAAAAACCGAAAAGTACGTCGAACTTTCTTCCGCCTTCATCGATGAGCCGGAACGGTTTGAGGCTCTGTCGGAAAAACTCAGGAAACGTTCACCGAAACAAGTGGATATCGTTTCTGCACTCTATGAGTGGACCCTGATGAAGACCGAATCGGGAGAGGACCCGGCGATGCGCCAATCCGATCTCTTGGCACAAACCGGAACTGCCGCGGCCACACTGAACCTTCTGGCGGAAAAAAATTACGTCACTGTGACCGAAAGAGAGATGTCCAGGGACCCTTTTATGGGCGAATACGTAAGGCCTAAAAAACTGAAGCTGAACGAAGACCAGCAAAATGCGGTTGACGCCATCCGTGAAAAGATTGAATCCGGGCAATACCATACGTTCCTGCTTCACGGGGTCACGGGAAGCGGAAAGACCCAAGTGTATATTGAAGCCATCAAGACCGCGTTGGACCGCGGTCAGTCCGCGATCGTTCTTGTCCCGGAGATCTCACTGACCCCGCAGGCGGTCGAACGGTTCCGGTCGCATTTCCCCGATGAAGTCACGGTCTGGCACAGCCGTATGTCCATGGGGGAACGTTTTGACGTGTGGCGGAAAATCCACGCCGGAAAGGCCCGCATCGTCATCGGCGCGCGGTCGGCGGTGTTTTCGCCGGTCCGGAACCCGGGGCTGATCGTCGTCGACGAAGAACACGAATCCACGTACAAGCAAACGGACCTGTCGCCGAGATACCACGCGCGGGACGTAGCGGTTATGCGAAGCGTCTTCAGCCGTGCGGTCGTCGTGCTGGGATCGGCAACGCCGAGCGTGGAGTCCTATTATAACGCCGTGTCGGGAAAATACACGCTGCTGGAAATGCCGAAGAGAATCCGTGATGTACCCATGCCGGAGGTTGATATCGTGGACATGCGTGAGGAAAAAGAAGCGCATACCGAAGGCTGGATACCGGTCTTCTCAAGATCCCTGCGGGAAAAAATCCAGAACGCGCTTCGGTATCATCAGCAAATCATCCTGTTCCAGAACCGGCGCGGATACGCCACGTACGTCCAGTGTTTTGACTGCGGATTTGTCGCGGAATGCCCGAACTGCAGCATCTCGCTGACCCACCATACTCAGACCCGGAAGCTTCGATGCCATTACTGCGGCCATGCCGTGCCGGAATTCACGGAATGCCCCCAGTGTCATAACGTCAACCTGCTGGGACACGGAGTCGGCACCCAGCGCGTAGAAGAACTTCTGAGAACCATGCACCCGAAACATGTCGTTCTCCGCATGGATCTGGATACTACCTCAAAAAAAGGATCGCATCACAGGATTCTGGATCAGTTCAAAAACCGCGAGGCCTCCATTCTTCTCGGGACGCAAATGATCACGAAAGGGCTTGATTTCGAGAATGTAACGGTCGTGGGCGTGATTTCCGCGGATACCACTCTGCTGCTTCCGGATTTCCGGTCCTCCGAACGTACGTTCCAGCTTCTCACACAGGTTGCCGGACGGGCCGGGCGCAAGGAAAAACTCGGGCGGGTCGTCGTGCAGACATACAACCCCGAACGCGCGCCGATCCTGTACGCGCAAAAACACGACTTCAAAGGATTCTATCAGGACGAAATCGCCCACCGGCAGGAACTGATGTATCCTCCCTTCGGCCGCCTGATCGTAATCGTCTTCAAACATACCGATCCGAAAAAAGTAGTTGAACACTGTCAGGTTTTTTCCGATATTCTCCGGGCGCTGATGACGGAAAAACACTGGGCCTCGCATCACGCTGTGCTGCTCGGTCCGGCTTCCTCGCCGATCGGAAAAATCCGCAATCAGTACCGCTGGCAGATCCTGATCAAGATCAACAAGACGTTCGATAAGTCCGGGCAGTTGTTCCGGGCCCTGATCATGGACGCTGAACGAAAATACAGGGAACGGATCACCGGGGAATCCGTACATCACACGATAGAAATCGATCCGAACCATTTGCTCTAAACCGGAAATTCCATGAGCCGACGATTCAACCAGAAAAAAGAAGCTTTCGAAATCCTGAACGAGGAACTCAGCGACCTGATCCCGATCGAACAGCGGATCCTGAAAAAAGAAAAGGAGGGTCAGCTTCCATCGGAGGAGCCTGAATCCAGGCACCAGGTACCGCAGGCCTGGCTGGACGAACAAGCGGCCCTCTTCAGGAAATACAAACTGGTAGAGCGAGTCTACCGGTTCTACCGCAACATCATCCAGAACATGAGCAGCAATATCATCTGCATCGACATGACGGGCTGCATTACATTCATGAACGTCAACGCCGCGAAGACCCTCGGATACGCGATCGACGAGCTGCTCGGGAAAAACCTGACCGACATGTTCGCCGAGCCCGCCAAGGACGGCCGGATCATCGACCTGATGCTGCTCAGCAACAAGCGGTTCGAGAGCAAGGAAGTCAGCATGAAATCCAAGGCCGGGCAAGTGATCCCGATCGGGTTCAGCACCTCGGCGCTGATCGAGAACGAGGAGCAGATCGGCGTCATCATAGCGTTCCGCGACCTCACCGAAGTCCAGGTCATGCGGAAACAGGTTGAACGGATGGAACGGCTCGCCACGCTGGGTGAACTGGCCACCGGAATTGCGCATGAAGTCAGGAATCCGCTCGGAGGGATCAAAGCCGCCTCGCAGGTGCTGGAGGAATCGTTCGACCAGTACGACAGCCGGCTCGAACTCGTCAGCCGTATCGTTCGCGAGGCCGACCGCGTGAACAACCTTCTCATGGACTTTTTCAAGTTCGCCAAGCCGGTCAAGCCTTCGCAGAGTTACCACGACGTCGAATCGATCATCGACAGCATATATCTTCTTCTGGCCGCCCAGCTCAAAGTGAAGCGCATCCAGTTTAAGGAGGAGTTTTCCGACGTGGTTCCGAAAATCTACGCCGACGCCAACCAGATCGAGCAGGTGCTGATGAATGTATTCCTGAACGCCATTCAGGCAATGCCCAACGGCGGCACGCTGACGATCCGGTCCTTCGCGACCACCATGGGCAAAAATCCCCAGGTCACATGGTCGCAGGATATCATTGACAAGGACATGCCGTTCGTCGCCATCCAGATTTCCGATACCGGCATCGGCATCCCGAAGGAAAATATCGAAAAAATCTTCAATCCGTTTTTCACGACCAAACAGGACGGGCTCGGCCTGGGACTTTCGATCTGTCACCGGCTGGTGACGCAGAACAACGGCTCGTTATTCGTCGAAAGCGAGCCCGGAAAAGGAACGACATTCACGCTTCTGCTTCCCACAAGATAATTTTTTCATCTATAAAAAAACCCGCTTTCTGCAGGAAGCGGGTTTTTTTTGAAACCGAGACAGAGCTTACTTCGCGAACATCATCTTCCTCACCGCCGTTTGCTGTCCGATCTGAAGCTTATATACATACACTCCCGAAGCCGCTTCACGTCCGTTCTCATCCTTCCCGTTCCAAAGAACCTGTTTCGTCCCGCTCTCCTGATCTTCATTCACAAGCTCCTTCACAAGCTGCCCAAGCGAATTATATACGGAAAGACTCACCCTCGAGGCCGACGGAACCACATACGTTATGGATGTTACCGGATTGAAAGGATTGGGAAAATTCTGATGCAGTGTAAAGGACAGCGCCTCTGATCCCCGCTCTTTTTCCATCTGATACACGAACGGAGTCGTGAGGATGTTTGAAAATCCTGATGGCTGACCCGCTGTATCTTTTGCTTTGATTTTGTAATGTACTTTTTTCGGTCCTCCGCCCGGCGTCAAGCCGACATGAGTATAGCTGGTTCCTGTGATGTTATTCGCCAGCAATGTCCAGTCCGCAGGAGGCTTGTCATTAACGGTAATTGAATAGTACAAATCATAATACTGAATATCCGCCTCGGAATTCTTATGCCAGTTGATCTGGATGCTTCCGCTGGCTGGATTCGTCGTGATGTTTTTCATTCTCGGAGGCGCCGGAGCGGGATTGTCCGTGCGGCGGTAAATGACAATTTTTCTGTCAATGTAATTACCCGATGATCCCGTGTTCGCTAAACGGATAACACTGACCGCGCCTTTATGAGAGATATCCCCCGTCAGAAAAAGCATTTTATTACTGGGCCAATCATACGAGAATTCATAATTAAAAACAAAATCGGCGTCATCATCAGGCAGATTGTTTGATCCGTCGTTGAAGCAGATAAAAGGGTTATCCGTCTTCGAACTCGGAATACTGATGATTTCCTCAATATAACTGCCTATGATATCCGGTTTCCCATCGTTATTGAAATCGGCGACGGCAAGATTATTCGCATGCGGGCAATACGCATAACCGGGAAAATTAACTAAATAATCAGGATTATTCGGCCATGAAAATGGATTGCCGCTTTCGTTTAACCGGATTCCGGGTTTCATAAGAAAATCCTGAACTCCGTCGTTGTTCATATCGGCCGCGAATATCGGACAGCTCTGAAAATCCGGACCATAAGACACAGCCGGATTCACGATAGGATCCCCGGCATACTGAACAAACCAGTTGGCCCCGGATTCCGGCGTGTTATTCTTCCACCGGCGCATGCGGTTACTTCCATCACTCAGGAGAATCTCGTTATACCCTTCATTCTGATCATAAGCGTACCCGGAATTATAAAACTCCCCGGTATTGATCCCCTCAACCGTTCCCATCCCGGATGCCTGCATCGTGAAATTGGGATATCCATTCGATGTGATTCCAAATTTATATGTTGGTATAGAGCCGTTATTTTTATAGATATACACCTTATCACCTGAAGTAACCGCCAGATCGCTAAGCTGGGTTGTCGGATTTCCAACTCCGTCAAACGATCCGGTTCTGACTAATTTGATATCCGATGAACCCGCAGGAAGTGTGATTGTGTAATCCGAAATATAATAGTTTCCCGATTTTTTCAGAATATCCACTTTATGAGTTGTTACCCCGCCTGTTACCTGACGATAGCCTACTGCGAGTTCCTGTACACCCCCCGCAATCGCGCTGATCGTGTCCATATCCATGAACGTATAATCGATATTCTGAGCGCCATAATACTTCAGAACTGCATAGTTTGGAAAATAACCATATTCAGCTCCGCTCTGTGTGTTCGGCCGGTAACTGACCTTAAACGCCGCCGAACCATAAACTGACCAGGATACCTCGGCGGAAATGATATCCAGACGGTTGTCTCCGCTGAAATCGCTTAGCAGAAGTTTCAATGTCGGTAAATTCTCTTCTCCGTTGATATACACGTCTTTTTCCCAGGGCCCGGTCTGGGCGGACAGCGCATTCATTCCAAGAACGAATAATAATCCTAAAAACAATACAGGCTTCATTTTCTTTCTCCTAATTTAATGAGAGTTACGGTTTACTGATTTTCCTGCGCGTTTTATCATTCTCCTTTCTTTGTTGCACATACGGTTTGTTTTAATTAAATTAGGAACGCAGAATCAGATCAGGGTCCAACTTGATTGAAACTGCGTTCCCGCGGAGAGACAGCCGTTAACCCGGTTTGTTTCTCCGCTTTTTATTATGTAAGTCCTTTTTGCCACCAAGATACTAAAACAAGAAGAAAATATATTGTCGCCTCGAGTAATCCCGGCTTTAGGCGGGATGTATCGAGAGATGACAATTTGTTAATATTAAAAACCTTCATTAAATTCTAATATACGCATCAACAGGCCTTATTTTGTTTCTCTATTCAATTGATATTATCTCAACAATATCATTTTTTTGGTCAGAACGGAAGAACCGGCTTTTAAACGGTAAACATAGACTCCTGAAGAAACCGTCTGTCCGCGGTCATTTGTTCCGTTCCAGGTAATTTTTTGTTCGCCGTTTTTCTGAATAGAATGGACTAATGTTTTCACCTCCTGGCCCAATATGTTGAATATTTTTAACTCCACTTTTTCATTCTTTGGTAAATAATATTTTATCGTCGTACTCGGATTAAACGGATTCGGATAATTCGGATAGAGTTCAACTTTTGATGGTTTATCATTCGCCGGATCATCAACGCTGACTAACATGGATGAAGAATAAAGATTTACAAAACCATTAACGCGGCTTCCGTTACGTGAATAGCATACAAGCAATTGTGGTCGGCCTTCTCCCATTACATCTGCAAACATGGAACCGTTATGAAGTTCCGAAAACTGGCTGTTGCCAATAATTTTAACGTCCGCGTCGTTATCTACCATGCTGTCGGGAAATTGACCGCTTCCCTTGAATACATATTGATGACCTACATATCCCCAACCGTAAGAACCCACCGCAAAATCATCTTTATCATCCCCGTTCATATCGCCGGATGAAAATGTCATCCCAAAATTACCACACCATATTCCCGCGATAGTACCGGTAATATGTGTTTGAGCGTCACGTAGAGTCATACCGTTTTTCAAACTATCTCCAAATAAGTAAATTCGGCCGTATTGATTATTATATTCAGGGTCTAAGTGAAAAAAACTGTTGCAAAGTATCAAATTCGAAAAATATGATCCATTAAATTCGTTAAGATAAGGAAGAGTTGTTTGATTATATCCGCCATAATCATATGAGGAAGGAATAAGAAAATCTCCCTTATTGTAATTGTATGATCCGTATCTCCCGCCTTGCTGGCCAAAAAATATCGCTACCGTATCATGATGATATAAATCCTGCTCTTTGGCATACGAAACAGCTAAATCCTTGATAGTGTCTTTATTTAAATCCGCAAAACGAAAACCTTTAGTCAATCCTATCAGGCTATTCATGATATGAAATGGATCATAACCGTAAAAATACAAATCCGGATTTCGGACATCTATTGAGTCATCATTTAAAATATTCTTCGCGTAAAACACATTCAGCCGGTTCTGCCCTTCATAAATCCCGCCTCCGTAATTCCTGGCGTATGTATTGATGAACACATCATCCAATCCGTCACCGTCAAAATCAAATACCGTCGCGACATTAATTTCTCTCATTGTTGTATCGCCATAAAAAAACTGATCGGCGTCATGTAATGTGAAATATTTTCGCATAATCAGATTCTTACCGTAAAATATATACACTCTTCCTTTGTAATATCCATTGACTGTATCGGTATAGCATGGCGTTCCAAGCACGAGATCGGCATAACCGTCGCCGTCAATATTGCCGCACTGAATCAATGCCGCAAAGTGATTTTCATGTATGCCGTCAATCATAATGTCCGCCGTGGACGCTGAAATATTACCGCTGAACGAACATCCAAAAAACACATAAACGCGTCCTGCATTCATACCGTATTGATTGTCAATATAACAGCCGGAAACCATCAAATCATTGATCCCGTCGCCATTGACGTCTCCGTAATCCATATATTCACCAAATGACGCGCCATCATTTTCTTCCCGTTCGAATGTCGCGACCGGAACAGGATTGCTTTGCGAAAAGGTTTGAGATGAAATAATAATTATTTCAATCATACAAAAAACTACAACACCCAAATATTTCATACTTCTCCGGAAAATTTACAATACCTGTTTATACAATGGTATACTTAATTTATCTCTCAATTATTTTACGTACCGTAATATAATGTTAAAAAAAAAAAAAATGCAACAAAAAAAATCCCCTACGCGGCGGTAAGGGATTTTTTCAAGTATAGTCAGAATCGGTTGCAAAAAATTATACTTCTTAAAGAAGTTTAACTTTCCTTACTCCGCGAACATCATTTTCCTCACGGCCGTTTGCTGACCGATCTGAAGTTTGTACACATACACGCCCGAAGCCGCTTCACGTCCGTTCTCATCCTTTCCGTTCCACAGAACCTGTTTCGCGCCGATTTCCTGATATTCATTCACAAGCTCCATCACAATCTGCCCAAGCGAATTATATACGGAAAGACTCACCCTCGACGCCGACGGAACCACATACGTTATGGAAGTTACCGGATAAAGCAATACCGGAAACCGGGTTTTGACTGAGCGCAAAAATGTATGAAAGATTAAGGCGCTCATGCTCACATGCTATCTGATTTTTTACACAAAAAAAGTGATTTCAACAATAAAATAACGTACATTAAAAGCAGCCATAGTCAAGTGAACTTTTTCTATTATCCTCTCAGGAAAAATTTCTATGGGATCAATCAACATTTATGCGGCCTGGGCCGGAATTCTTTCAGGTTTCATCGCGGGAGCCGGGATAGGCCTTTTTTTTCACGACGACAACTGGGCGGGAGGATATCATTCATGGACAAGACGGATGATGCGCCTCGGCCATATTTCGTTTTTTGGAATTGCGTTCATCAACCTGGCTTTTGCGGTCTCCGTGAGAATGTTTGACATCCGTGCGGATCTGACTTATGTGTCATGGCTTTTCATCGCCGGAGCCGTCACGATGCCCCTGATTTGCTTTCTTTCCGCCTGGAAAAAACTTTTCCGGCACCTGTTTTTTATTCCGGTCCTCTGTCTGCTGGCGGGCACGCTGGTTTTCATTTTTCAGGGACTGCTTCCATGAACATTTCATTGCTGGCCATGAGCGGAATCCGTGTGTGCGATCAGGAGCTCCTGAGCCTGGGTCTGACGCTTCCGGGTTTCGTGGACCGCAGTAAAGTCATCGCTTCCCTCCCGAGTCTCGGGCTTCTGACGCTCGCCGGTATGACGCCCGGGCATCACCGGGTGAAATATGTCGAAATTGCGGATATCCCTGACGAATCGTCCGTCAGGACTGCCTTCTCCGGTTCGGATATTGTCGCCATATCTACCTATTCCGCGCAGGTGAAGGAATCGTACCGGATCGCGGATATCATCCGGTCTATGCGGATTCCGGTGGTCATGGGCGGGCTGCATGTCACGGCCCTGCCGGCGGAAGCGGCGGCACACTGCGACGCCGTCGTCACCGGCGAGGGGGAATGCTCATGGCCGCAACTCCTGAAAGATGCGGAACGAAACCGGCTGAAGAGGGTTTACGGGAGCCCTGAAACGGAATTTAACATGAATGAAGCGCCCATGCCCGCCTTTGAACTGCTGGATATCGCCAAATACAACCGCCTGACCGTACAGACCGGACGCGGTTGCTCCCATCGATGCGAATTCTGCGCGAGTTCCATCCTGCTCACGGGAACATTCAAGCAGAAACCTCAGCCGAAGGTGCTCGCGGAAATCGATAAAATCAGGGAAATCTGGGACCATCCGTTCATCGAGTTTGCGGACGACAACACATTCGTCAACAAAGCCTACTGGAAGCAGATCCTTCCGGAAATCCGCAAACGCCGTATCCGCTGGTTCACGGAAACGGACCTCAGCATCGCGAACGATCCTGAACTGCTCGGACTCATGAAAGACAGCGGCTGCGCGCAGGTCCTGATCGGTTTCGAAAGCCCAAACGCTTCGGGACTGAACGGACTGGAAAACATTCAGAACTGGAAGCTGAAACAGCTGCCTTTTTACCGGGAATCGGTCCGCGCTATCCAGTCATGCGGCATCAGCGTGAACGGCTGCTTTATCCTGGGCCTCGACGGTCAGGGACCGGATATTTTCGGCAGCATCTTTGATTTTGTGGAAGAAACCGGACTGCACGAAGTCCAGATCACACTGCAGACTGCTTTCCCCGGAACGCCGCTGTACGGGCGCCTGAAAAAAACCGGCCGACTTCTGAATGAAGAAGCCTGGGAAACATGCACGCTGTTCGACATCAACTTCATCCCTCAGAACATGACAGCGGATGAACTGAGGAACGGATTCAGGGATCTCGGCATCCGCCTGTACAGCGACGAGTTCACCACGCGCCGGAGGAACCGGTTCCGTGAACAGCTTCGTGAAGTGAACCGGCACGACCGGAACGGTATTTAACCAGCAAAACGGGAGGTCTCATGAGCATGACAATCATCCGCGTCGTTTTTTATGTCACCGCCATATATGACGGGCTGCTTGGATTCGCATTTCTTTTTTTTCCCCTGACCGTGTTTGACTGGTATGGCGTGACACCGCCCAACCATCCCGGATATGTGCAGTTTCCGGCGATGCTTCTTATCGTTTTTTCCGCCATGTTCCTTCAGATCGGCCGGTCACCCGCGCGGTACCGTCACATGATCCCGTACGGCATCATGCTGAAAGCCGCTTACAGCATCGCGGTGTACATGTACTGGTTTACCACCGGCATCCCGGACATGTGGAAACCGTTCGCGGTATGCGATACCGTATTCGGGCTCCTGTTCGTATGGGCATATGTCAGACTGAGAACAGAAAATTCCGGGAATCAATAAGTCAGATTCTGTGAAGAGAAAATCTCAGGCTGATGTTCATTTTTTAACATTCTGGGACCATTTACGTGAAGTTCCCCGGGGATATCCATCAATAAAAATACGGACTCATCCATGAAATTCCATTTTACCGCGATTTTGTTTCTGTTCGGTTCTGTTTTCCCTGTTTATCCTTCAGACGGGCATTTTATCGGCGATACAATCCCACATGTTTCTGAAACCGTCGAATCGTTTCTTGACGAGCTTGATACCTGGCACGGAGTTCCTTATCTGCAAGGCGGGATGTCTAAAGATAATGGCATTGACGCCGCCGGGCTGGTCCGCTCCGTTTACAACCGCGTGTGCGGACTCGCGCTTCCGTCAACCCCGGATTCATTGCGGAACTGCAGCGCGGGAAAAACAATCGAACTGTTCGACGAAGATCTGCTCCCCGGAGACATCCTTTTCATGAAAAAGAATACCGGCGTTACCGAAGCTGCGATTTATATCGGCGATGAAGATGATAATAATATTATTATAGTCCACCCGGACAACGGCGTACAGTCTGCCTCTTTGTCGGAGCTAAAGAGCCCGGTCATTGGCGTGAAACGGTTTGTACGGTTTGCGGAATCCCTTAAATTAAGGGGCGAAGGGTATCTGGCCAAACCCGTTGAAACACCCCTGACGGAAGATGATCTCTTGGCCGAAATCAACACATGGATCGGGACACCCTACGCCTGGGGCAACAATAAAAAACATACCGGCACGGATTGTTCCGGTTTTGTAACCAGCATATTCCGCACTCTGTTCAATGTTACTCTTCCGCGGACCTCTTCGGCCATGTGGACCGATCCGATCGGCCAGAAAATCGATGATCTGCAGTCCCTACGCCCGGGTGATGTACTGTTTTTCAAGTACGGAAACCGCGTCGGGCATGTGGCAATTTATCTCGGAAAAAACAAAAAGAATACTGATGAAATTGTCCATGCCAAAAACGAAAAAGAACCACTGGGCATCGACGAGTTCAGGGACGGTGGATACTGGAAAAAACAGTACTCAGGCGCCAAACGGTTTGTGATTCTCAGCGGCAAATTCTCATCCGGCGGGGCTTCCGTCTCGGCCAAATCCAAAACAGAAACCCAAACCCTGACAGATGAAAAACTTTACCGGAGTTCTCAGCCGGAAATCAACAGTGTTTCCATCCTCAGAGGAAAGGATCAGCTGACGATCACCTGGACGTTCAAAAACGGTTCGAAAGAAAATCAAATCGCGAAACGCGTCATCGACGAGGATTACGAACAAACCTTCGGAGAAAAATACCCCGAACCCGTGTTTTACCGGTATGACTATGTATGGAAAAACGAAAACCATACCGGAACCCTGCTTGAAGACAAAAACGGGATACTGAGGGCTGAAATCGACGAAAACCATGATACGGAAGAAATCGAAATATTTTCGCTCACTCCGGTCAGGAAGCCGTCCGCGGGAACCAAGAAAGCGGCTTCCGTAAAGACAGACAGCCTGGGAACGGATCAAAGCAACAAAACCGGAGTATTTCAGACCGGTGAGGCGTCCTATTATGCGCATCAGTTTCATGGCCGCAAAACCGCAAACGGTGAGACATTTGACATGTACAAAATGACCGCGGCACACCGGTCTCTGCCTTTCGGCACGAAAGTGAAAGTCACAAACCTTCAAAACCAGCGCCAGATCACGGTTCGGATCAATGATCGCGGACCCTACGCCAAAGGACGAATTATTGACGTCTCCTACGAAGCCGCAAAACAGCTGGACATGATACGATCGGGAATTGCCGATGTCACGATCGAATTACAGGAAGAATAGCGCCGATTAAAACCGGTTCCAGATTTGCCGGCAGGCATCCGCCTGTGAGCCTCTTGATGAATTCAAAATCATTTCTGAAAAATCGCTTCCAGCATCTCATCGTAAAGGAACCGCATCCGTTCCTCGCCCGGGTATCCGCTCATGTTTTTGGCCGTCTGGAGATATTCCCGGATTTTCTGAAAATTATTTTCCGCCGCCTCACAGCAAGCGAGATAGTAATAGCTGTGAGCCCTTATCCACAGCCTGTCAGGAAAGTCTTCAGCGGATTCCGCCGCGGATAAAAAAAACGGCGCGGCTTTTTCAAACCGCTGATTCAGCAGATGCCGTTTCCCGAATGCGAAATCCAGTTTTGCAGTCAGTCCCGGTTGAGCCGCTTCATCCGCGGAACGGATATGTTTTTCATACATCAGGCTGTCCGGTTCATCCTTATTCATGATCGTATGATGAATCATGTCCTCCATTGCCAGATGACGGCTGTTCATGGGATACCGGATACGGAATTTGCAGTTCTGCTTGATCAGCGATACGGAATGTTCATGCGCTGCCCCTTTTTGGTATAATTCAGCGGCAAGGCTGCTTTTCCCGAGATGTTCCGCGGCGACTCCCGCGTAAAAGCAGGCCGATCCGGAAATCCAGCCGTGTGTCGTCACGAGCGCTTCGGTCAGCGGCTCCAGCTGAAACACGCGCATAAAATGATCATAGGCCTCGGCATACCGGTTACGGAAAACGGCAATCCGCCCAAGATGATAGCGGGCAATCTGTTCGCACGGCGCGTAACGGTTTACGGAACGGTTTGATGCCTTCGCTAAAAACGGTTCCGCGGATTCGTAGTCTTCCATCAGAAACAAGATCTGCCCGGTCTGATATACCAGGTATGGATTGTCCGGATATCGCGGCATCATTTTTTTTGAGATCTCCAGCGCCTGTTCATATTTCCCTTCGTTCATCAGGATCTGAACCAGCATGAAGAGCGCTTCGGAGTTGTGGATGGTTCCTTTGGCCGCCGCAGAGGAAAGCTGGCGGATCCCGAGATCCTTGTCACCGCCCAGTCCGGCCACCGAGGCAAGCGAACGGATCCATTTCGGGAGTGTAGCGGCATAATAATGGTACACACCGGGAGTGAGCTGCGCGTCATAATAGTATGCGCTTTGATCGGTTACTGATTCATGCGATCGTTTTGCCTTTCGCGCATGATAAAACGCCTTCAGCCAGTCGCCCTGTGAACCCCTGTACCTGGCCAGGCTGCCGTATATACATCCCTGAAAGAAACTGTAATCATCATCGGACAAGGAACTCCGGGACGATTCCAGCCGCTCAAGGAAGCGGTCGTGCTTCGCGATAAATTCCGTATCATCCCGGTCAGGCTCCGCGCCGGAAATGATCCTGTAAAAATCAGATACGAGTTCCAGATAATCGCCAAGAGGTTGTTCCGTTTGACGGTGACGGAGCGCCCGGACGCATGAATCTGCCGAGGAAAAATCCAGATTGAATATATGATTGAATCCCCGTATGGCCAGGGAATCGGCGGGAGCATTTGAGTTTCCCGGCAAGCCTGAAAAGCAGTCCGAACCGGATAAAGCCGACAACAACAGAAAAATAAAAGAAAGGTTAATCATTGATTGTTGCAAACGCGCAGGACATTCCGTCCGGACTGACGAATCAGAAATGAAAAGCTGTCGTGAACCGGTGCGTCGTACCGAGCCCGTTGGTCATGGGCATAAATCCGTAATCCACGGTAAACCGTTTCAGAACTTTCAGGCCGAGTCCGGCAGTAAAGGAACGGCTGTCATATCCGAACTGATACCCCAGCCGGAGCGCCGCAAAATCATGGTACAGGTATTCGGCCCCGGCAGCCAGCCTGAAGTTATCGTCGAGCGGTTTGATGATATCGGCACCGACCGTAAGCGTGTTTTTCGTATGCCGGTCGCGGATGAGGTCATAGCAGCTTCCGAGCCTCAGCGCCGTCGGAAGCGTGACGCGCTCATTCACCATTTTTCCGGAATATCCCAGATTATTCAACGTCATTCCGATTCGCCAGCGGCCGTCAAGATCCGGGTTGTCGTACACGAAACGGACATTATGCCAGACGCCGATATCAAAGGCAACGGCCTGGGCGGAGGACTGGATCCTCTCATAAATATATTTTGCGGTGATTCCTGCCGCAAATCTTTCGGTTACGGGGCGGGCGTAGGATAACCCCAGTACAAGGTCATGCGACGAAAATGTCGCGGTCGGATCTTCGCTGGGGATGTCACGCTGCTCGATGCCGTCCACGCCGGTGTAGATGTAATACAGTCCGAAAACATGGTCGCCTGCGGTCCATTTTCCCGCAATGGCATTGTGACTGACGCCTTCAATCCAGCGGTTGTAGGTGAAGGAAATGTTCTGGCCGGAACTGAGAGTCATGGCTGCGGGATTCCAGTACGCGGCAGTGGCATCCGATACGTGCGCGGCGACGGCTTCGCCCATGCCTGCGGCCTGTCCGCCGATTCCGATTTTCAGAAAAGCGAACCCGCTTTCCCCGGGGCCGGCTTTCGCCGCGGCGGTGATGATACTCATGACTGTCAGAGCTAGGCATATGATGCGCATATTAAACTTTCCAGGCTTGGTCTTCAGGATAAGGGAAATGTAAGCAGAATGTCGGTGCCCTGCCCCTCGCGGCTTTCGATGTCGATCTGTCCCCCGTGCGCCTCGATGATGTTTTTCACGATCAGCATGCCGAGACCCGTACCGTCGGATTTCGTGGTGACAAAAGGGGTAAACATCGTCTGCAGAACCGCTTCGGGTATGCCTTTGCCGTTATCCGATATGGTGATGCACAGTTCCCTGCCGGAAATATCGGAACTGAGGCGGATGGTCCCTTCTGTTTTTTCGATCGATTCGGAGGCGTTTTTCAGAAGATTGTAAACGGCGCGGCACATTTTTTCTGCGTCAAAATCATACTCATGGCTTTCCGGGATGTCCAGGGACAGGCTGATGTTCCTTCGCTTCAGTTCCAGCTCGATCAGGCTCAGCGGATTCTGGACGAGCTTCCGGACACCCGTTTTTTCACGGTTCAGAATGATCTCCCCGCGCGCGAACGTGAGGATCTCCCTAGACATCGTGATCATCAGGTGGGAGCTGGTCAGGATTTTGTCCACCAGTTCCTTTGTGTCGTCGGGTCCTTTGGACTTGAGAATCATCTGCGCATAAATGTGCACAACCGAGAGCAGGTTTTTAAAGTCATGAATAATCGAACTGGACGCACGGCCGACGGCGGTCAGTTTTTCGTTTGTGACGACCTGCACGGACAGTCTCATGTTTTGCAGTGCGACGGCCACATATGAGGCCAGCGTTTCAAGAAACGCGGTATCGTTTTCAACCCATTCCTCCGGATGGCTGCTCTTCAGTATGATCCATCCGTCAAAATGCTCCGGCGAGGATACCGGAATCATCATCAGCCGGCTGCACTGGTCCCAAAGAAAAGAGGTTTCCGGCTGTCCTTTTCCTGCAAACTCTGCAGGATTCGAAACGATTTGCAGGCGGGAAGTTCCTGCGAAAAGGGAAAACGGATTCGCGGCCTGGGAGAGCACGCGGACTCCTTCGCTCTTCCCGTCGGAAACGATCATCTGCTTTGAAGGATCGTCCAGCAGAATAAAAAACGCCTCATCGCAGTGAATCTGCTTTAGAACAGCCCGGGGTATAAAGGACAGAAGATGATTCTTGTCAAATTGCGCGGTAATGGCCTTGCAGATTTCCACCAGCTGATGCAGACGCTCGATTTGTTTTTTCTGTTCGGCTTCACGCTTCGTGAACTGATCGATGATCTGGTCGCTGGTATAACGCAACCGGGCGCTGATGGCCTTCAGGAGATTGACGGCAATCTTGGGTTCGATCTCCATCATGGTGTTAAAAGTCGTATCGTCGATAAGTCCGACTTCGCATTCCTCCGCCGTAACGATACGCGCCGAACGGGGAGCGTCTTCAAGCAGGGCCATTTCACCGAAAAAATCGCCGGCATGACGGTGCGCGATCAGGATTTCCTTGCGGTCCGGCGTCTTTTTAAGCACGTTGACTTTACCGCGGATCAGCATGAACAGAACTTTATCCGTTTGACCCTCTTCGATGAGCACCGATCCCGCGGGGAACACCTGGGAACGGACCATCGGGGTAATAATTTTGATTTCGTCTTCCGTCAATCCGCGGAACAACTGGTTGTCTTTTAATGTCATGATCAGTACCTGCTGAATTGCGCCAGTTTAATCAGAATGGCGTCCTGGACTTTCTCGATTTCTAACTTGTCCACCGTAAAATGGTTGCAAAGAACCGAGAAGACCAACTCTTCCCCGTCCGCGGTGGACACAAACCCTGAAATGGTCCTTGCATGCTCAATATATCCCGTTTTCGCCCGAACATTTCCCGCAGCTTCGGAATCTTTCATCCGGTAGTGCAGGGTTCCATCGATGCCGGCCGCCGGTAGCGATTCACGGAACGCTTTCCAGTCTTTATGATACCGAATATATTTTAAAATAGCAATTAAATCCGAAGGAGAGACCAGGTTGCTGTGCGCGTATCCGGATCCGTCGCGTATAACTGTCTTATTGGTATCGATGCCGGCTTTCGCAAGGAGCGGGCGCATGCTTTTCAGCGCGGTTTCCCCGCTGCCGAATCCCTTGAGAGCTGCTTCCACGGTTCGCAGGATCTGTTCGGCATAAAAATTCTGGCTTCGCTTGTTTACCACTTTCAGCAGCTCTGACATTTTCGGCGACTGGTAAGAAGCGATCCGGATCCTTCCAGTGTCCGAGTCAGAGAACGCGCTGTCGTTTTTCATGTCGTCGATATCCCACGCGCCGTTTTCCACGACGATTCCTTTTTTTCTCAGAACCTCCTGAAAAACGGTCACGAAGTACAGCGTCGGGTTATCCACGGTGACGTTTCCCATGACGGTGCCGCGGTCGGCTGCGATCTGCCCGGAGGCCGATATCCGGTTCGTACAGCGGCTCCGGTTAAATATCAGGTTGCTTTTTCTGCCGCTTCCCACAGTGATGATGTTATTTTCCAGCGTAATAAATGACGTGTTCGGCATAATTTGAATTTTCGCCGTTTGTCCCGGCTTTCCCGGCGTGACATACCAGTCGACACAGTTATCGTTGAACGAAAGCGCGCCGACCTGAGCGGAATACCAGTCGGATTCATAATCCCAGTCCCAGTTCGCGCCCATCACGTCGTCCCGGAAATAATCATCATCGCCGATCAGCCGTCCCCGGATGATCCTGATGGAGCGTGATGCGAGGCTGTCCGCCCAGGACTCGAGGATCGCCGTAACTTTCCCGTCGTGATAGCGCCCCGAAATCGACGGGTCACCGGAACCCTTTACAATGCAGTCGCCGGCCCATACCGTATCATCCACCGAATGACCTGAAAGATAGACACTGGTTGTATAACGGTAATCGGCGCCCAAATGCTCCAGGGCGAAAACCGAAGTCAGTATTTTCAGATTGGAAGCAGGTATGAAATTTTTCCTGTGATTCAGCGTGTACAGCCATTCGCCCGTTTTCAGGCTCTGCACGCCGATGCCCCAGTGGGAATTCTCGAGGAAAGGCTGGGTCAGAAGCTGATTGATGTCCCGGGTCAGCTTTTTTAGGGAAGCACTCTGCGGGACCTGCGCAGGGACAGGAAAATACTGACCCGATGCGAGCAGCAGAAAGTTTAACAAAACAGACGGATAAAACGAAATGCGTACCTGATATTTCCGGAAAAAGGACAAGATCACTTCGACACCATGCGGCTCATGGTGATCGAGCCGAGTTTGAGGTAAAAAACATAGGTGCCGTCGGGAACCGGATTTTCATTCTCATCGGTTCCGCTCCACTCAAACGTAAACTGTCCATCCGGAAGATCGGAACTGAACTCGAAATATTTTCTCACAAGTTCGCCGTCGCCGTTATACAAAAGCATGCTGATGAACCTGTAGGATGAAAGGATCCCGACATCGGCGGTATTCGGTTTTGCCGGGTCTTTGTCGCATATGACGGTTATCCTCGATACGTCCGTTGTTTTTTTCGTTTCGGCCGTGGTCAGGATGTTGGCCAGGATCATTGCGCGTCGTCCCGGCTGATCGAGAATGACAAGATCGATCCTGTCATCCGAGTTGAAATCATCCATAATGAACGCATTGGGAGTGGTTGGTACTTCGATGGGAAATTCCTTATCCAGGAACAAACCGTTGGTTTCGCCGAAAATAACGCGGAGCGTCTGCTTGTTGTCATCGAGGATCATGGCGTCATCGATGCCGTCGCCGTCGATATCGCCCAGTTCGGCGAAATTGGGACGCGTCAGAAAGTCCAGGCTTGCCATTTTAAATTCCCATTTCGATCCGGTTTCTGAAGGCGCTACCAGTGTCAGAGCGGTCTGGTTCTCATGTGTGATGATCAGGTGCGCCTGGCCGATTCCGGCATAATCACCGGAACGGATATACAGGGGAACGGCTTCAAACAATTTAATGCCGGCCTGCTTAAAGGATCCTTTCCCGTTGCCTTTGAAAATCTGCAATTCCTTTGTCGAAGGCAGGGTCACCGCAAAATCAAGATGACCGTCCTTATTAAAGTCACCAACCCCGATGGAAAGAGGCATTTCCTTGAATTTTACGGTTTCTTTCAGCTTGTAAGTCTTGTCGGCCTGTGCGAGAATGACGGATACTGTTTTTGAAACCGAGTTGACGGTAAGGATGTCAGTGCGTCCGTCTCCGTCGACATCCCCCGTCTGAACAGCGGCCGGTTTTTTATCGACGGTAATATTATGGGAATTGATGAAGGTTCCGCCGCTCTGATTGAAGTATAAAGAGACCAGTCCCTGCTGTCCGTTTTCAGATTCCCCCGCGAGGATGAGATCTTTTTTTCCGTCATTGTCCAAATCCGCTGAAACCAGGGCTGATGGCGTTCCCGGGAAAGGGCATACTGCAGATTCGCTGAAAAAGTCTTGGGATGAGGCTGTGGATTTCAGTCCCGCCAGGATAAAGAACAGCAAAAAAATATTTCGTGTCATCATAATATTGAGCGCTTCATTTTTTCTTATGTGATCGAATGACCCGGCGTATCCGGATTCAGGATCCTAACGTCCCCGGTCCTATGCGTTACGCCTGTCCGGTCAAAATACTCAAGAAGCGCGAGAGCGTATTTCCGGGAAACGCCGGTGAGTTGCTTGAAATCCTGAAATGAAATATCCTTATTCTTTTGAAGAAAATCAATAATTAATTGGTAAGCCCTCTCTTCGCCTTTCCTGTGAAAATAAATCCTGCTGTCCGCCTTGACGGCTCTTTTCAGCGTAATCAGGCGATGAAGCCAGTGCAGGCAATCCTTTTCGCTTATGTTCAGATGTCCGGCTATTTCCGTGATTCCCGGAGGCTGGAGCAGATCCTTCAAGAGCATCCGCTCGACCTGTTCCAGCATCAAAGCTTCTTTGGGATTGACCCGCACCTGATGATCCCTGAGCCGTATGTCCTGAAGGTTTCTGACCACGGCGCCTGATGTAATCAGGGAATCCAAAACAATATTCAGGACGTCGGGATCGTACTGATGAAAAAATTTCAGGTAAAAATCCCGGATGCGGATGCCTGCGATATCCGGGCATTCTTCATGATGCCGTTTTAAATGCCCCAGAAATGTCTCTCTGAGCTTTTTGAGTGCGGTATCCTGAAAAATGAACCGATCGGCTGATATGACCGTTTCCCCAATCTGCGGTTGCCGAACCATGATTTCGAAGTTATGAGGGTCAATGCCCAGTGTCCGGCTTACGGAAAGGAGGTCGATGTAACCGGTGACCCTGAAAAACCAGCGGATCACCTCATGGTAATCCATCGCGGATGCGGAATCAAAAAGGGACGTCTTGTCATGAGCGGTCAGTCCGTGAGCCGTCAGCGGATCGGGCCATGCGATGACGCCTCCCCCGACGGATCCGGCCGAGTTTTTCTCCCGGAGGATAAACCGGTCGCCCGAGGCTATCGGCAGCGGCTGGTTAATGCGAACCCTGATGTATCCTTCCTTTTCCGGCCAGGCCAGCATGGGCACGGGAGACACGCGTGCGAATAGCTCGGCTGTGCCTGTCAGCAGCCTAAGCGCTGCAAGTGGCTTTATCGTTTTCCCGAAATGAACTTTTGCGAAAAAGGATGCCCGCGCCTCAAAACAGTCCGGCGCGGCCAGAACCGCGCCGCGCTGAAGTTTCGTGCCGTCGATTCCCGAAAGGTTGAGAGCGGCACGTTCCCCGGTCATCACTGCTCCGGTGGCCGCATGACGATTCTGAATGCCCCGGATCCGGCAGGACAGTATATCGGGATACACGGCCAGAGAGTCACCGGTTTTCGCTTCCCCCGACAGCACCGTTCCGGTCACAACATTTCCGAATCCGGGTTTTGTGAAAACCCGGTCAGCATACACCCGGAAACACTGATGATTTCTTCTCGGAGGAAGCTTTTCCGGAAGCGACCGCAGATAATTTTTCAGAAGATCAAGTTTTTCACCGGTTTTTGCCGATACCTCAAAAACAGGGGAAGAATGCAGAAATGTCGGGCGTGTTCTTTCCTCAAGTTCTTTTAACAGCATACGGATTTTTGCGCCTGAAACCAGATCCGTTTTGGTGATCACCACGGCGCCGTGCCGGATTCCGAGCCATTGAAGTATATTCAGGTGTTCCAGGGTCTGCGGCATGATGCCGTCATCCGCGGCGACAGTCAGCAGGGCAAAATCAACCGCATTCACGCCGGCGACCATATTGCGGATGAACTTCTCGTGACCGGGCACGTCAATGAAAGTAATGCCGTTTTCCCAGTGCGCAAAACCGATATCAATGGTAATGCCCCGTTCCCGTTCTTCTTTCAGCGTATCAGTGTCAATTCCCGTAATCGCCCTGACAAGCGAGGTTTTCCCGTGATCAATATGACCGGCGGTTCCTATAATGATTGGTTGCATGTGTTTTCCGTTTTTCAGCATGAAAGATGTAAAAAAAATAAGATGAAATTCAAGTGTATTTGAAATAGATTGATTCTGTTTGAAGTATTTTTTACATTGAGTTTTAACTATTCTTTCAAGGAAAAACATGCCGATCATTGCGCCTTCCATATTGTCCGCCGATTTTACGAATCTGGAACGTGACATCCGAATGGTCGAAACCGCCGGCTGCGACTGGATTCATGTCGATGTCATGGACGGCCATTTTGTACCGAACCTCACGATCGGCCCGCCGGTAATCCGCCAGATAAGGAAAATCACCGGCCTGCCCCTGGATGTACATCTTATGATCTCCGATCCGGACCGTCATATTGAGGCCTACCGGGATGCGGGCGCTGACATTATCACCGTTCACCAGGAAGCCTGCATGCATCTTCAGCGCACGCTTTCGAAGATCCGGCAGACCGGCGCCAGAGCCGGCGTATCGCTGAACCCGGCCACCTCTCCCTCTACCCTAGAATATGTACTGGAGGATATTGACCTGATCCTGGTCATGTCGGTGAATCCGGGTTTCGGGGGTCAATCTTTTCTTCCGTCATCCATCGCGAAAATGAACGCGATCAGGCGCATGGTCATGAACCGGCCTGTGCTCCTTGAGGTGGACGGCGGCATACAGGAAGATACTGGCAAAAAGGCCGTCGATGCCGGCGCCGATGTCCTGGTGGCGGGATCCTATGTTTTCCATTCCTCCGACCCGGCGCGGGCGGTTCAATCCCTGAAACAAATCCATGCCCGGTCCATTTCCGTCTGAACGATGAATAAAGCCGCATTCATGACCATTCCCGCTAAGCCGAAAACGCTGAATCCATTGCTAGATTCATCCGGAATGATTGCCGGAAAATCCGGCACGAAACCCGGATCACAGGTCCATATTTCCGAATTTGACCGGGTAAAATTGAAATACAGGATCCTTTTCGAACTGAGCGTTCTGGCCTCGCTGACTCTCATCATTATTTTACTGCGTTATTTTCCTTCTTTCAAATCGGATTCCGGGACACCGCTCTTGAGGCCGAATATTACGGTCGAAATCAGCGACATCCCTGAGACGCATCAGACTGTTTCCTCGAAAGGACAGCCGGTCAAGCCCGTGATCCCGATCGCCGGCAACATTACGGAAGAACTGCTGTATGATGACGAAAGCAACCTGGGAACCGAATTCGGGCTCCTGCCGATTCCTGCGCCCCCTCCTCCGCCGGGCAACAAAACTAAAACCGAATATCAGCCGCCAAGGCTGATAGTCAGCAAGTTCCCGGAATACCCGAAAGAGCTCCAGAAACAGGGTGTCTCCGGGACTATTATCCTGGAAGTCAAGGTTGACGTTGACGGAAAAGTTGTGGACCACAGGATCAAATCCAACACCACGCACAATAAGACACTCGAAAAACTGGCGGTGGAAACGGTATATAAGTGCCGTTACATGCCTGCGACTGAAAACAAATCACCTTCCGTGGCCTGGACCGACCATAAATTCGAGTTCATGGATAAACAGCCGAATTAATGCCTTCTGCGCAAGGCACGGAAGAAAACCTAAAGTCTCAACATCCGGAGAAAAACCCAAATTCATGAAAGTTCTGGTTATCGGTTCAGGCGGGCGCGAACACGCGCTGATCTGGAAATTGAAGCAGTCTCCCGGAATCACAAAACTGTACTGTGCCCCGGGAAACGGCGGAATCTGCGGAAATGTAACCTGCGTGCCAATCCCGTCGAATGACGTGACCGCGCTGAAGCGTTTCGCTCAGGCGGAATCCATGGACCTGACTGTCGTAGGCCCCGAAGAGCCTCTGACACTGGGCATCGCAGACGAGTTCGGAAAATCAGGGCTTCCCATTTTCGGCCCGACCGCAAGAGCCGCAGAAATCGAAGGCAGCAAGGCGTTCGCGAAATCCCTGATGAAAAAATACGGCATCCCGACTGCGGAATTCGAAGTGTTTCAGGATGAGAATTCGGCGCTCCGATACGTCAATCTCCTCGACAGGCCCTGCGTGGTGAAAGCGGACGGGCTTGCGGCCGGCAAAGGCGTCATCATTTGCGACGGAAAAGAAGACGCCGCCGAGGCCGTACGGAATATGATGGGCCGGAAATGTTTCGGCCTGGCCGCGGAACGGCTTGTAATCGAGGAGCGTCTGCAGGGAGAGGAAATATCGGTATTCGCGCTCACCGACGGAGAGGATTATGTCCTGCTTCCCGCGGCACAGGATCATAAAAGGGCGCTCGATCATGACCGTGGAAAAAACACCGGCGGCATGGGTTCCTACGCGCCGGTTCCCCATATCCCCGCGTCCCTGACAGAAACCGTTGAACGCACGGTCATTCAGCCGGTGATCCGCGCCATGAAGTCCGAAGGACGGACCTATCAGGGAGTGCTGTACTGCGGCCTGATGCTGACGGACCACGGCCCGAAAGTCATCGAATTCAACTGCCGGTTCGGAGATCCCGAATGTCAGACTCTGATGCCGCTGATCGGAAATGACCTTCTGGAACTGCTGACGGGAGTTAGCAGGGGCAATCTTAAAACGGTCCGGATGCGCTTCAACCCCCTTTCCTGCGTTTGCGTCACGCTTGCGTCCGGCGGATACCCGGATCACTATGAAAAAGGGAAAATCATCACCGGCATCCCAGAACCTCTGCCCCCCCAAACCATGATATTCCACGCAGGTACGCAGAAAACGCCCGAAGCTCTGATCACCAGCGGCGGAAGGGTTTTGGGGGTGACTTCCTGGGCAGCCGATCTTCCGGCGGCCCTCCGTCAGGCTTACGAACTGGCCGGGATGATCCGGTTCGACGGCATGCATTTCCGAACCGATATCGGCGCAAAAGCCATTCACCCGAAGCCCCCGGCCGTGATATGACAACCAGGTTGATGATTTTTGCGGGAGTTTTATCGTTCTGCCTGTCCAGCGGTTTTCCGCTGAACGCACAGCAGACGGCAAAGTTATCCTTTCAGTCTAAACACCGGCAGACCGCCGTCTTCAGGGAAGGAACGGAAGATTATTTTCCGGTTCAGGATCTTATCGCTTTGCTGAAATGCAAATCAACGGACAATCCGGATAAAAAGAAAACCGTTCTTTACTTTCAGGAACATTCGCTTAAGGTGACCGCATTCAGTGCTTTTGTAGTCATCGACGACAACGGGGTTTCGCAAATGCCCGCCATCGCGCTTTGGAGGGAAAACGCCGTCTGGATGCCGGTAAAATGGTTTTTACCCCTGGTCAGCCGTTTTTTTCCCGAACCGGTTCTCTGGAACGGGCGAAGAATAATTTCCGAAGGACTGCCTGACACCCTCTTCCAGGGGCAGATCAAAAGCGGCGAATCAGACCGGTATAATATCCATACGGTCGATTGGTCTAAAAAAAAGAATGGGTACCTGATCAGCTTTCAGACAACCCGGGCGTTCAACCGTTCCGAGCTTGCGCTGTGGAAGAATAAGCAATGGCTGTACCTGACCGTTTCGGACGGCAATCCGTCGGAAACGGTTCAGTCCCAGCTCGACCGTCTGACCAGCACAGGCCTGATCCGCAAGGCCCTGCTGTTCCGACATAAGAAATCGGTTCAGTTTTCGTTTCAGCTGACCCGCGACATTGACGGACAGGAAGTGCTTTATGAGGAGTCCCGTGAACAGATCCATCTTCTGATCCGTATCCCGGAAAACGAAACGGGCCCGCCGCTCAAAGAAGATACGACGAAACAAAAAACGGTCATCAAGAAAACCAAGCAGTGGAAAATCGACAAGATCGTCATTGACGCAGGACACGGCGGAAAAGATCCCGGCGCTGTCGGAAAAGGCGGAACGAAAGAAAAAACCGTCACCCTGGCCGTCGCGCTGAAGCTCGGAAAAATGATCACGGAAAAAACCGGCATCTCCGTCGCTTACACGCGGACGACCGACGAGTTCGTTTCGCTTAAAAACAGGACAACATTCGCAAACAGCGAAAACGCCAAGCTGTTCATCAGTATCCACTGCAACGCGTCCAAACGAAGGTCCGCGGCGGGATTTGAAACGTTCTTTTTATCCCCGTCGCGAAACGACGAGGCGCAGGCAGTCGCCGTGCTCGAGAACGAGTCAATCCAGTACGAGGAGAACCTGCACGTATACGGCGATTTTTCGAACGAAAAATTCATACTCGCCAGCATGATGCAAAGCGTATTTGTCCGGGAAAGCGAGGAACTGGCCGATTTCGTGCAGAAAGGACTCGCCCGGAAAATGACCGGCAAAAACAGGGGTGTTTCCCAGGGGCCGTTCTATGTGCTCATGGGCGCTTCGATGCCGGCGATCCTTGTGGAGGCCGCTTTTATATCGAACAAAACCGAGGAAAAATTTTTGAAATCCGAAAGCGGCCAGAAGGCCATCACCGAAGGTATTTTTCTTGGCCTGAAAAAATTCATCGATTCGGCCGATCAATACTGAAATCAAAACAGAGGACAGCATTTGAACCGCGACCCTGAGATATACCGCGTTACGATACGGGCGCCTCTGAAAAAAGACGCTGATCTTGTCTGGGACTGGAGAAAACAGGAGGAATTGAACCTCCATCAGCCGCTGGCCGAACTGACCTTTCCTCAGCTCCGGGACGATCTCGTTCGTTTCGCATACCGGTTTTCGGACCGGTTCACTTCAGACCGTTTTCACTGGATCATCGAGAAAACCGTTGACCAGCTTCCCATCGGCTGGATCACCCTGTCCGTCCGTAACCGTATTCACGGTATTGGTGAAATCGGCTACAGCATTTCGGCTGAGTATCATCACCAGGGATATGGTACCGAAGCGATCCGGATTTTCCTGAAGATTGCGTTTTTTGAGGTGGGTCTGTACCGGATTGAAGCCAAATGCTCGGTTCACAATCCGGCATCGTACCGGCTGCTTGAAAAAACAGGGTTTCAGAGAGAAGGAGTGCTACGGCATTACCTCACCATTCAGGGCCAGAGGACCGACCACTATCTGTACAGCATTCTCCGCACGTAGTACCCGGAATAAAAAATAAATGAAAATTATTGACAATCACGCCTTAACTTTTTAAATTGGATTTCATAGTTATCAAACAAGGAGATTTTTGATCAGACCTTTGCTACGATTTTAACGCTGTGTTCAAATATTCTGACGAAAGTCCCGTTTGTTTTGATAATGCCCCGTTCACATAATCTGATTTTATCAATCCGAATTCGATATTGTAAAAGCAAGGACAGAATCATGTCATTCTTTATCCGGCTTTCCGTATTCTGCGCAGTTCTTATGCTGCTTACGCCCGGCACCTCATCCCGCGCCCAGCGGTTGTCCTCAGGATTACTAGAACGATCGGACCCGAACGGAGTGACGATACAGTTTTCCCTGCCGGATTATAAAGCAGCCAGGATAACGGCTGAAGGAGTAGAATACACACGGTTTGATTTCGGACCTGACTTTTCGGTTTCCGGCGATTCCGGTGCCCCGCAGCTGTCATTCCGGTCTTTTCTGCTGCTCGCTCCGGCCGGTGCTGTCATTACTCATCAGGTAACGGTTCATGAATACGAGGAGCTTTCCGGGATCAGGATTCTGCCCGCCGGGGTTTACAAATACGATGAAAACGAAATGCCCGTCTCGGTTTCCTATCCGGAAGGCTCCGGCTACCGGAATGATTCGTTTCTGCCCGAACAAAACATAACAACAAACCCTTCCTTGTTCCGCGACTGGCATACGGTCAGGGTTCGGGTTTGTCCGATGTCCTTCCATCCTGTTCAGAACAAAGTAAGACTGTGGAAAAGGGCAACGATCCGGATTAGTTTTTCACGGGTCAGCCCGAATATCACTTATGACCAGGCATCCCCGAAGGACCGTTCGCTTTATTCTGACATGTTTCTGAATTTTGAAACCGGGAAAAACTGGAAAATATCCGCTTCATCCCTGCGATTCGCAAAAAGAGCGGACAACCCCCTCGCTTCCGGAACCTGGTACAAGATCCGGATCACCGGGGAAGGATTTTACAAACTGGACAAGCAGTTTTTTTCGGATCTTGGAATCAAATTAAATTCCATTAATCCCAAAACCATAAAAATATACAATAACGGCGGTAACAATCTCCCTCTTCTTCCGGACAGCCTGAATTTTACCGATCCGGGCAATCCCCGCGGAATCAAAGGATTGAGCCTTGTCGAAAACGCGATCCGGGTCGCAGGAGAGTCCGATAACCGGTTCGACAACAATGATTATGTTTTGTTTTACGCACGCGGAACTAAAAACTGGTTCTTCGATTCCGTCGCGAACAAATACGTTTACCGGTCCAATTATTACTCCGAGGAAAATATATATTGGCTGACATTCAATGACGGAACCGAAGGAAAACGGATTCAGACCGTGGCTTCACCCGCAGGAAGCGGTTCCGTACAGAATAATTTTCTGCACCGGTATCATTACGAAAAAGACGAGGAAAACGTATACCAGTCCGGCCTGATGTGGGTTCATAAGCCGCTCAGCAACGGACAGTCAGAGGTCTATCCCGCAACAGGGCTGATTCCCGACGGCGGACTGCTGAACCAGGCGGATCCGGATTACCCCGTCCTGTATACCGTCCGGGTGAAAGGGTCCAGCCTGAAAGGGACGCACAGATTCACGGTTTCTGTGGACGGGCAGTATGCAACGAGCGGCGCTACTTTTACATCCCTGAAAAGCCAGGTCCTCTCGATCAATGCCGATCCGGGAAACCTGTCATCAGGGCGTATCACATTGTCTTATGCGGGATTATCACCGGGAAGCGTAGGTTCCCTGGACTGGTTTGAAATGCAGTATTCCCGGAAGCTCCAGCTGTTTCAGGGCGAACTGAAAATCTTTTCCCCGATTGCGCCTGGCCTGTACCGGTATCCTGTGGCCTTGAAGGAATCGTCTTTATCCTCGACCGCCGTTTTTGACATTACTGACTTTTCGGAAGTAAGGGAAATCCTGCGGCTGGAGAGCTCTTCCGATACACTTGTTTTCCAGGATGAAGTTACCGGAAAACAGCCCCGTATGTACCATATCCTGAACAGCCAGGCATTCAGGAAAATCAGCATATCACAGGTGTCACTCGACCGGAATTCGGACCTTCAGAATCTCCTGAATTCGGCAGACCACCTCATTATCACGAACGGCCTTTTTAAAACCGAATCAGACCGGCTAGCCCTTCACCGGCAGCAATTCAACGGATTCAAATCGGTGGTTGTGGACATTCAGGACGTCTTTGACGAATTCGGATGCGGGATCCCGGATCCGGTGGCCATACGGGATTTCATCCGCTACGCCTATTATTACTGGCAGGCTCCGCAACAGCATGACAGGCTGATGTACGTCCTTCTCATGGGGGACGGCGATTACGATTACCGCAATATTGTGGTCAAAAACGATCATAACTGGATTCCTACATACCAGATTCAGAGCGATTATGTCAGCGGAGATTATCCCATTGATACCCGGCAAGTTGACGATGCTTACGTGTATATCAATGATCTGTCGATGCGGACGGATAATAATGACGGCAACACCCCCTTTCCTTACTTATATTTACCGACACCGGACCTTGCGATAGGCCGCATTCCCTGCAATACGATCGAGGAGGCTCGCTCTGCGGTCGACAAAACAATCCGTTTCGAAACGGGCAATCCGCTTGATCCCTGGAAACTCACCTGGACTTTTGTCGCGGACGATGAGCGGGGGGCCGGCATCGAATGTGAAAGCCTCAGTTTCCACACCGGAAATTCGGACAACATCATTTCCGACACAACAATCATCCCGCCGTATATCCGGAAAGAAAAAATATACCTGATCGATTACCCGTATGAACAAATCGGCCCTGTCCGCTTTAAGAGGGCTGCGCGCGACCGCTTTATCGAAATGATCAATCAGGGTTCGGCGGTCATCAATTACGTCGGCCACGGCAATCCCAAACAACTCGCGCATGAGCGGATTTACGTGGATGAAACTGATTTTCCCCTCATCCGGAACAGGGACAGGTATTTTTACTTCACTAACTTTTCCTGTTCTTTCGCAAAATTCGATGCGATCGACCGGCAGGGAGGCGGAGAGAAGTTCGTAGTATCCCCGCAAAAAGGCGCGTTTGCGCTGTTCGCGGCGACTCGTGTCGTTCACGGAGGACATCATACGGATTTAATGAATTCAGTGTTCCGCAGGATGCGTCAAAGCGGCACGATCGGGCTGGGAATCGTTCTTGGAAAAATCGATATCCTGAGTTTTGCGTGGCAGTTCGACAATGAAAAATACAACCTGCTGGGCGATCCGGCTGTCACCATACGTTATGCAGGCCGGAATGTCGCGCTGAGTTCATTTTCCCCGTCGACGGTCAAAGCCCTGTCCAGAACAACGGTCAGCGGCTATGTCGACAACGGAACAGGACAGGCGGATCCCTCCTTCAACGGAAACATACTGATTTCGCTGTATGACCGGAACACGCTGCGAAAATACGGATCCGAATGCTCAGCCGGAGACACTCTGCGGTACTCAATGGAAGGCCAGCCCGTATACCTGGGAAGCACAAAAGTAACGAACGGCCAGTTTTCTGCGGAATTTGTCATACCCAAGGATATCAGTTACAGCAATGAAAACGCGAAACTGACCTTTTTTGCAAACGACGGAACAGTCTTTGCCGGAGGATCAAACCGCAGCATCCGGATCGATACGGCCGCCCAGCCTGTACTGGATAATGACGGGCCCGTAATAAACATCGAATTTGAGGGGCAGCGTTTCGCCAGCGGGGATCCGGTTCCGGAAAACCCGGTTTTAATCGTTTACTTGTCCGATACCAGCGGTATCAACATCACCGGATCAACCGGGCACCAGATTCAACTCGACGTGGACAACCGAATGGCCTATAACCTGACTCCGTTTTATGTCTCTGAAAAGGATACCTTTTCCCGCGGAAACGCACGCCTTACCCTGAACGGCCTGAGCCGCGGTAAACATGCCGCCACACTGACCGCTTTTGACAACGCGAACAACGTTTCAAGGCAGGCGTTCAGTTTCACGGTGATCAAAACCGGTACGGACATAGACGCACTGGACAAGATCTCTTTAAAAAATGTCATGAATTTCCCGAATCCTTTCAGCCGGGTCACCCATTTTACGTTCATTTCCAACCACCCGGCGAGTGACATCGAGATCAGGATTTTTACAGTCTCCGGACGGCTGATCAGGAAAATGGAGAGCACGGCCGTATTCGGGTATAATTCCATACCATGGGACGGACGGGACGAAGACGGAAACCGGCTGGCAAACGGTATCTATCTGTATAAAGTGAATGCGGTATCCCAGTCCGACCGGAGCCGGACGCACTTTATCGGAAAAATGATGATTGCAAAATAATGTACATAATCACCAAACGGAGGTTGATCCCTATGTCAGTAAGAATGAAGAAGGCGATGATCGTTGCGCTTATGATCGCCGGATTATTAACGGAAAATGCAATCTGGCATTCGCCGGCCCTTCAGGCCCAGGTCAGCGAGGCGGGCGTGCTGTTCCTGCTCATCCCGCCCGGCGCGCGGCATAACGGAATGGGCCAGTCCGGTGTCGCCATTGCAAAAGACGCGAACGCTATTTATTACAATCCGGGCGCGCTCGCGCTGAATATCAATTCGGAAAAAACCAGGAACATCGAATTCATGCACGTCAACTGGCTTCCCGGATTCGGGCTTGACCTTTTTTACGATTACGCATCCATGTCCTGGTACATGGAAGATATCGGTGTGCTCGGCATGAATTTCACTTATTTCAATCTGGGCGAACAGACGATCACGGATGACCAGGCGAAAGAACTCGGCAAGCTTAACAGTTTCGATTTGTCGATCGGCGCGTCCTACGCCACCAAGCTCAGTGACGATCTTGGAATCGGCGGAAACCTGAAATTCATCTACAGCAAACTGGCCAACAAGGACGGAACGGGACAGAACATCAAGGGCACGGGAAGTTCCGTCGCTATCGATATCGGAGTGATGAAGAGGAATTTATTCTTCCGGGATCTCACCCTGGGCGCAAGCCTGGCGAATATCGGACCTAAGATCTCTTACGTGGATGAAGCTCAGGCCGATCCGCTGCCGACGAATCTCAGGCTGGGGCTTTCCTATCCGGTCTACAAATCCGAATTCAATAATGTCCTTGTGACCTACGAAATCAACCGCCTGATTGTCCGCGGGGATTCACTCCGCTCTCGGGGGCTTATCGAGGGCCATCCCTTTTCGAGCAAATTTTATACAAAATCCGCGCTGTTTACCACATGGGGCGACAACGGATGGCACCGCATCGGCCACAACATCGGCGCGGAATACACGTACTCGGATTTTCTCGCCCTCCGGAGCGGCATGGCCCTTGACGTCGCGGGAAAACTCTACGACCTGAATTTCGGCGCGGGCATCAAATACAACATGTTCAAGCTGGATTTCGCCTACACGACGCGCCTCGCCGGAGATTTTAATGCCCGCGACGGCTCGCAGTTCTACAGCATCGGCATTGTTTTTTGAAGTTCATAGTTTACGTTTGACATAGACCGGATAAATCTCTATCATAAGGGCGATTTATCCGGTTTTTTATGATTATGAAGAAAGACATTATGAAAATACTTGCAACCTGTCTGCTGGCGGGCTTGTTCATCAGCCAAATCTCCTTGGCCCAAAACCTGCAGCGTTCTTTTCCGCGAAACGAGATATCCTCCCCGGCTTTCACGCCAAAAAAATTTACGGGAAGGCTGAACACGGTGCGGGTCCTCGCGCTCCGGGTGCAGTTCAGGGTGGAAAATCCCGATTATTCAGGCACCACCGGAAACGGCTGGTTCGATCTCCGCGATCTCCGCGATTCGCTGACTATCGATCCGCCGCCCCACAACAAAAGGTATTTCGAGGATCATCTGCTCGCGATGAAAAACTATTTTCACGACGTATCGGACGGGATGACGGATATCCAATACACCGTAAAACCTGACGGCATCAATGACGCTTACACGCTGAATGAGTACATGTATCATTACGGCATCACCGGCTCGCAGTCCATACGCGATGTCCGTCTTGCCAAGCTGTTCAAGGACGCCGTAACCAAGGCCGATACCAGCGACACCATCGATTTTTCACAATATGATCATATTCTCGTATTCCATGCCGGAGCCGGACAGGATTTCAGCAACCGGGATAACACTCCGAACGACCTGTCCTCGCGGTTCATAACCTATGACCTCCTAAAAAAATATGACACATCCTCTGCATTTACCGGCATTCCCGTGAATAACGGCACGATCAGGATCAAAAACGGAGTGGTGGTGCCTGAAACCGAAAGCCAGTACCTCGTGGATCCGGTATTCCAGACGGATGTATTCCAGGAAATCGGCCTATCGGGAATTCTGATCGCGAATTTCGGAAGCCAGCTCGGCATGCCTGACCTTTTCGACACGGACAACGGACGCCCGGCCATCGGCATGTTCGGACTCGAAGACCAGGGCGCTATGAATGGCAACGGACTCATCCCTTCCGAGCCCGATCCGTGGACGAAAATCTACATGGGCTGGGCAAAGCCGGTTATCCTGAGCGACAGTACCGGATTTCCGCTATATCCGAAAAAACTCGTCGGACACAACACCATTTACAAATTACCCATAAACGATCATGAGTATTTCCTGATCGAGAACCGGCAGAAAGACGTACTGGACAATTCATTGTTTCCCGTGATCCTTTCGCGGATTGACACAGTGACCGAGAACGGCACGACAATCATTGACACCGTCTACTTGGCCGGAGCGGAACAATCGGGCGACACTAAGGTTTTTACCCGCATCGATGAGTATGACGCGGGGCTGCCGGGAAGGGGCGTTTTGGTCTGGCATATCGATGATCGGGTGATCCAGAATCAATGGTCATCCAATTCGATTAACAATGATCCGAACAACCGCGGAATCCGACTGGTTGAAGCATCCGGCAGCCAGGATATCGGGTATGCTTTTTCAGTCGGCCCATTTGTCAGTGTCAACGCGGGCGACCGCTGGGATTTCTTCTTTAAGGGCAATATTTATTTCAAATATTTCAACGGCAACACCGATTCGGTTTATTTTTCATCGTCATCGGTGCCGGCATCGACAGGAAAACATCGTGTAATCAGCGGCTTTTCGCTCTCCGATTTCAGCGCAAGACTTCCTGTGATGACCTTCGACGTCCGCACATCGCTGCTGAAAAAAGGTTTTCCGCAATACACGGGAACATCTTTCGGGACGCAGTCCGTTACGTTCGGGAATATCACCGGGGATTCGAAACAGGAAATCATCATCTCGGTCCCGTCCGGAAACATATACGCCTGGCAGGCAGACGGGCAGAAAGTGATCAGCAACCCGATGTCCGTCACTCACCGCAGGTTCGGGCAGGATTCCGTGATTTATCCTCTGGCGCTGTTCGCACAGGTTCCCGATTCCCTGATCGCTGATCCGGCTCTAGCGGATCTGGACGGCGACAACGTATCGGAACTCGTCACGATCAGCAAAACGGGAATCCTGACGGCATGGAAGGGCGCGGACGCTAACTCGGACGGACTCGCCGACACGCTCTGGCAAAAAAACCTGAATGGAAGTTTTATCCTGCCTCCGGTAATCACACCGGACAAAAGAATCGTTATCGGCTCTGCCGGCGGAATGATCTTTGTATTTGGATCGGCCGGGCAGCTCATCAGCCAGCTGGCGGTAAACAGCCTTCTGCTCTCCATGGCGCTCATCAATAACGACACTTTAGGTTTCCGTACCGCGGAAAACGCCGGCCTCTTCGGACTATCGGGCGGTACATTATCGTATTTTCCCGGCCCAAGAACCGCCGGTTCCTCCATGATGGTATCGGGCGATCTTCTCCGGAACGGATCAAGGCACGTCATTGTGCATGATCAGTCAGACGGCAGGCATTTTCTGAACTCTTATCCTCCGGCCCCGGGATTTCCCGTCGTACTGAATGACCCGCCTTCATCCCCTCTTTCACTGGCCGATATAGACGGTGACGGTTTTCCGGAAATCATTTTCGGGTCTAACAATAAAATATACGCTTTTAATCATAACGGCACATTAGTCACAAATTTTCCCGTTACACTGGATGCGTCGGAGCCGGCCGGTAAAATATTTACTACGGTTTTGATTTCCGATGTAAATAATAACGAACTGCCTGATCTCATCGCAGGGGCAGAAGACGGACGGATTTTTGCGTTTGACCCGAAAGGAAATCCTGTATCCGGCTTCCCTCTATCGGCCGGATATCCGATCCGGTCCTCCATGGCCGTTATGGATATGGATCAGGACAATAACCTCCATATCGTTGCGCCAAGCCAGGACGGATTTCTGTATGCGTGGAACACCGGCGCTCCTTATTTTTCCGATCGTACTCCATGGCCGAAAATTTTCAGGGATGCTGAGAATTCCTCCCGAAACACAGAACAAAACGCCATCCCATCCCCGGATGACGACTGGATGCCGAAAAAGAAAGCATACTGTTATCCCAATCCCGCAAGGGGGAACGAGACGAAAATCCGGTATTACCTGTCCGAACCCGCGACGGTGAAAATCAGGATATTCGACCTCGCCGGCGATCAGGTCGCGCGTTTTGAAGGAAGCGGCGTTCCGATGTCCGACAACGAAGCCGTGTGGAATATCCGAAACATCCAGAGCGGGGTATATTTCGCAAAAATCGAGGCGAAATCCTCTGCCGGAAAAAAAGTGACACGAACGGTAAAAATTGCCGTGACGAAATGACCCCGGTGAAAACGACACCTGTTCCCCGACGATCCTAACCACAGCGGACCGATTGCATTGAAAAACCAGCAAAAAGACATCCACGACGTCATCAAGGGCACGATCATCAACCTGCTCAGCAACCTGGGCAAACTGTCGCATCTTTTTTTCGACCTCATAGCGACCCGTTTTATGGGCCATGAAGTGTTCGGGTATTTCAGCACCACCTGGCTGATCATGAATCTTACCTTCGTCGTTTGTTATTTCGGAGGACACCGGCTAATCATTGATTTTATCGTCCGCAGCAGGGCCAACGGGGACGATGAATATTACCGGGGCATATTCTCGTATGTCATTTTATCGTTCCTGCTCAGCGGGCTTCTCGTCGCGTTCATTTATCTTTTCGCGGAGGATATCGCCGCCTACATGGACAAGCCGGCCCTGGCCGGATACCTGAAGATCATGGTCTGGTCGGCGCCTTTCTACTGCGTCAGCACGGTCCTGCTTACAGCGACACGGGGTCTGAAGATCATGCAGCTTTGGGTCTATGTCCGTAACGGGATCGAGCCGTTTGTGGACCTTGTTTATATCGCCGTCCTTTTCTTCGCGTTTTCCATGGTTTCCGCGCCGATCACCGCGAAAGCGCTGGGATTTGTCACGGGAGCCGTTTTCGCCGTATATTTCTACAGACGCCATTTTTCCGTCCGGAAAATCTGGGCGAAGCGGCCGACACTGTATTTCTGGAAACAGATCCTGGTGTTCGGCTTCCCGGTCATGATCATGGAACTGATGTCGATCGTCACCCTGAAAGTCGACCTGATTCCGCTGAGCATCATGGCGTCGGCGTCTCTCGTCGGAGTATACCAGATCATCCTGAATGTCGGCAATGTGATGCGCAATATTCCGCAGTCGATGGATCCCATTCTGATGCCCGTCGTGGTATCGATGAGAATCAAAAACGATTCCACCGCGCTGAAGAACATTTATGTCACGCTTTTCAGGGTGAACATCATGCTCAGTTTCGGATTTTTCATCCTGGTCGCCATTTTCGGCGACATGATTCTCATGATTTTCGGGGAATATTTTGTGATCGGCACGACGGCCTGCATGATTGCCTGTTTCGGGATCATGCTGAACACCGTGTTCTCCTCGATCGAGGCGGCGCTGATCATGTACGGTTATCCCTACACGAACATGGCCGTCAATATCTTTTTTGTGGCGGTTAACCTTGTTCTAGATTTCCTGCTGATCCCTCTCTACGGCCTGACCGGCGCGGCGCTGGGAAGCCTTACCGCCTGCGTTCTGACGGCCATCGTTCAGACTGTCCTGATCCGGTACCTTCTGAAAATCAATCCGTTTCGGTGGGATTTCCTGCATATCATCGCTGCGGGATTGTCGTTCTGGATCTTTTTTGCAGGCGTCCGTTTCGGATTTTTTTCGGCCGGGCTGGATCATTTTTCGGTTCATGCGGTTTTAGGTTTGATATTCCTTCCTATTTACCTATATTACGGCTGGAAGCGCCTGCTTCAGCCCGGTGACCGGGCCGTGTTCTCCGGACTTTTTAAAAATAAAATTAAAGAGCTCTGATCATGAAACATCCTACCGGCGACCTTGAAAAGAAAATCCGGGACCTTTTCCGGCAGAACCCCGCCCGCCCGGTGAAAACCGGCGATATCCCCGCCAGGCTGAAGATCCGCGGTGCGGAAGCGCTGAAGGAATTGAGGGAAACGCTTGCCCAAATGGTCATGGACGGAACCCTGATCCGGAAAGGAAAACAGTTCACCCTGAATGAGGCCCGCCTCAGGGGCGTGATCACGATCAGCAAAAAGCAGGAAGGCTTCGTGACCGTTGAAGGACACGATCATGAGTTTTACATCGCGCCCCACCGGCTCCGGACAGCGCTGAACGGCGACACGGTATCCATCATCCCGCTTCAGCGGAAAACTTCCCGGCGCCAGTTCGAAGCCGAAGTGGTACGTGTGGAACAACGGGGCCGGTCGCGCATGGTGGGGATTTTCAGGGAACTGGAAGGCCAGTCGTTCGTGATCCCCGACGATCCGTATATGAAAAGGGACTTCATGGTCGCGGAACCCGATACGATGGGCGCTCAAGACGGCCAGAAAGTAATTGTCAGACTGAAGGACTGGACGCATGAATATCTCAATCCCGCAGGCGCCGTCGTTCAGATACTCGGGTTTCCCGGCGACCCCGGAGTGGATGTGCTCTCCGTTGCCATGGCCCATGATATCCATTACGATTTTCCGGCCGGCGTCACGGAGGAATGCGGTAACATACCCGCCGCAATTCCGGAGGATGAAATCGAACGACGCCTGGATCTCCGCGATACGCTTTGCGTCACGATCGACCCGGAAGATGCCAAGGACTTCGACGACGCGGTCACGCTTTCGGAACTGAGCAGCGGCCATTACCTGCTGGGAGTGCATATCGCCGATGTCAGTTATTACGTACGGGAAAAGACGGCCATCGACGGGGAAGCGTATAAACGGGGAACCAGCGTGTATCTCGTGGACCGCACGATCCCGATGCTGCCGGAAAAACTATCCAACGACCTTTGCAGCCTCAGGCCTCATTCCGACCGGCTTACGTTCAGCGTGCTGATGGAAATGGATCCGCAGGGGAACATTATGGATTACGATATCTGCGAAACCATCATCCACAGCCGCCAGCGAATGACCTATGAGGAAGTGCAGTCCGTGATCGTGGGCCGCCCTCCGGACGGCATGGAATCCAGGATCATTGAGCTGATCCAGCGGATGCACAAGCTCGCATCCATCCTGACAAAAAAAAGAATCCGGGAAGGCAGTGTGGACTTTGACACGCCGGAAGCGAAATTCCGGCTTGATGAAAAAGGATACCCTGTTGAATGCTGCCGCAAGGAACGGCTTGACAGTCATCGCCTGGTTGAGGAGTTCATGCTCGCAGCCAACCGTTCGGCCGCCCGGCATATCGGGACAGCAAAAGGGCTGAAGCGCGCCCACCCTTTTTTGTACCGGGTGCACGACAAGCCTATCGCGGAAAAAATAATCAATTTTACCCAATTGCTGAATGCGCTGGGATACCCGGCACATCTGCCGAAAAACCGCGAGAATATCGCGCCCTCTCATTTCCAGGCCCTTCTTTCGAAAATCAGGGGAAAAAAAGAGCAATCGCTTGTCGAGAAAGTGGCGATCCGGACAATGGCAAAGGCGGAATATTCCCCGGACAACATCGGGCATTTCGGTCTGGCATTTGATTATTACACGCATTTCACTTCGCCGATCCGGCGTTACCCGGACCTTATCGTACACCGGTTGCTGAAAGAATACGACCGGGGCATGACCGCAGACCGGTACCGCCACTGGAACGAAATTCTTCAGGGACTTTGCGCGCATTGTTCGGAACGCGAGCAGATCGCCGTGGACGCCGAACGCGAATCCGTCAAGCTCAAGCAGATTGAATTCATGCAGCAGTTTGTCGGACAGGAATTCAACGGCCTGATTTCAGGCGTCATGGGATTCGGTCTGTTTGTCGAAATCCCTGAGTTCCTGATCGAGGGACTGGTTCAGGTCAGGGACATGCAGGACGATTACTACATTTATGATGAAAAGCAATACCGGCTGACCGGACGTCGTACGCACCGCAGTTACCAGCTCGGAGACGAGGTTCGCATCCGTGTGATCCGGGTAAACGCGCAGAAAAACGAAATCGACATGATCATCGTGAACGGATAAGCCATGCTGCGCCCCCTGAGCATCATCGACCGGTACCTGATAGGAAAATTCCTTTCCATTTTACTTTTCGCGGTCATCGCGATGATCACGATTTTCGTGGCGGTCAATTACGTTGAGAATACCGACCGGTTCATCGACCGCAAAGTTCCGGCGGAGATGATCATTCAGTATTATATTAATTTCATTCCTCATATCGTCACGCTGACGCTTCCGGTGGACGTCCTGCTGGCAGCGCTTTTTTCGGTAGGCAGTCTGGCGCGGTTCAATGAGATCACCGCCATCAAGGCCGGCGGAGTCAGCCTGTTCCGGCTGATCATGCCGATGGTCCTTCTCGGCGCCCTGATCAGCCTTTCGGATTTCTGGATCAGCGAGAACATCGTGCCGGGCGCGAACAAAGCAAAATCGGACATCTGGAAAAATTATGTGGAACGGGCAGGGTCCCAGCGGAAAATATCCGGCGACGACATCAACCTCTACGACCCCAGCGGGGTGAAAGTGATCATGGACCGGTTCGACAAGCGCATCATGACGGTGTACCAGATTTCCGTACAGGAATTCCGCAACCAGTCGCTGGTCTCTAGAACCGATGCGCACGAAGCCGTTTGGGACAGCGCAAAGCATTGCTGGGTCTTGCGCGACGGCACCCAGAGGATGTTTTCGGACAGCGGGGAACGGGTGGAAACTTTCCGGGTAAAGGAAAAACACGATCTTTTTTTTGAACCGGAAGACATATTAAAAGGAGAACGGAATCCGGACGAGATGAATTACCATGAACTTTCCGCGTTCATCGAAAAGCTGAAAAAGAGCGGCTCACGGACGGAACGATGGGAAGTCGATTACCATCTCAAGTACGCCTACCCGCTGACCTGCCTGATCATGATCTTCTTCGGCGCACCGGTCGCCGCGATCCGTAAAAAAGGCGGTGCGGGACTGAATATATTTCTCACCCTGATCATATGTTTTTCATACTGGATTCTTATCCAGACCGGCCGGTATATGGGATATAACCAGACACTCGATCCCGCGGAGGCGGCCTGGTCCGCCAATGTGATCTTCGGCCTGCTGGGGTTGTATCTTTTTTTAAGAATGAAAAGCTGAATTAAATATGCTAAAATAATTTTTATTTTATATTTTATCAATTCATTCAATCCCGTTTTCGATCAAGGACCATGGAAAGTGTATTTTTGATCGATACGGCGGTTTTCAGATTTACAAAAAAAAAGCGTTACGGACCCTAAACCGTAACGCTTGTCAAATTGACTAAAGTTTATCGGATTCGTTCCTTAATCAATTTGATGAACCCTCAAAACAGAAGACTTTCAGAATTCTGACATACAAATTTTCAAAAAACTGTAATCTTTTTTTTTTGATTAATATTGACTTATAAAAAACAATGTCTTACATTAATCAAATTCAACACAGAATAATAATTATCAATTTCTGTGCCATAAAATTAAATATGAATTGCGAATATGAATGTCTTTATTTAAAAAACAAAAGATAAAAGGATAACATATGATTTTTTCAAAATCCTGTGAATATGCGCTTCAGGCGGTTTTGTTTCTTGCATTGCATCCCGGCCGTTTAGTCGGTATCAAGGAAATATCGTCCAACCTAACGGTTCCAGCCCCTTATCTCAGTAAGATCCTGCAGATCCTGGCAAAACGGCGGTTGCTGTACTCGGTCAAAGGCCCGGGCGGGGGATTCAAGATCAATCCCGAAATTACCGAGCCGACTTTATTGCATGTGGTGGAAGCGATCGAAGGGCCGGATATTTTCGATCACTGCGGAATCGGTTTGAAACTCTGCAACGACCAGAACCCCTGCCCGATCCATCACCGCTATACCGCTTTCAGGAATGAGTTGAAAAATCTACTGAGCGAAAAAACAATTCTGGATTACGGAAAAGACGTACAGAACGGAAAAGTGAATTCCTTTCTCAGGGAAAATTCCGCTGAGAAATAATTTCCCCCAAAGGATACACACTGCAGCCCGATCCACAAAACAGGTTGATCTGCGCGCATTGCGGTGACATCTGCCGCGATGATGCGGTCCGCGACGGTAAAAAAATTTTTTGCTGCAACGGATGCCGGATGGTCAGTTTGCTTCTGTCCGGGGACCGGACCGGAAGTGCGGGCGCGCTGGATGAACTGCGGGCAAAACCTTCCGGATACGGCTGTAAGTTCGATTGTCTCGATCAGCCGCAGTTCAGGGATCAGCTGATCCAGTTCAGTTCGGGATCAATTTCAAAAGTCATTCTTTATCTTCCGTCGATTCACTGCAGCTCGTGCATATTCCTGCTGGAAAACCTTCCGAAAATCGAGCCTGCCGTGACGCAGGTACGCGTGGATTTTCTCCGCCGGGAAGCGGCGATAACTTTTGATCACTCGGCAATTTCCCTGAGAACGATTGCCGAACTGCTTGAGCTGATCGGGTACGAACCGGACCTGAACTCAACGCTGCACCGGGAAATCCCGGTTTCGGTAACCGACCGTAACCTGTATATACGGCTTGGCATCGCCGGTTTCTGTGCGGGAAACATCATGCTGTTCGCCCTTCCGGATTACTTCGCCGGGGGAGAACTCGAACCGTTCTTTGATACGGTATTCAGCTACCTGAATTTCATCCTTTCTTTCGCCGTGATGTACAGCGCGGGAGATTATTTCCGTTCAGCCTTTGCCGCAGCGCGAGAACGGATCATCAATATGGACGTGCCCATAGCCCTGGGAATCGCCGTCCTTTTTGCCAGGAGTTCGTATGAGGTGCTCAGCGGAACCGGCTCCGGATTCTTCGATTCGCTGTCCGGACTCGTGTTCTTTCTTTTGCTGGGCAGGCTTTTCCAGAAAAAGACCTATCACACCTTGTCGTTTGAACGCGACTACCGTTCGTATTTTCCGATCTCTGCCACCCGTCTTCCGAAAAAATTGTCCGACAAAACGGAGACGTCCGTGCGGCTGGATGACATTCAGGCCGGCGACCGGCTCCGGGTCAGGCACGGGGAGATCATTCCCGCGGACGGCGTCCTGATGAGCGCCTCCGTGACCATCGATTACAGCTTCGTGACCGGAGAATCTCGGCTGGTCGGCGCGGCCAACGGCGACCGGGTCTTTGCCGGCGGCCGAATAAACGGAACATCCGCCGAAATCGAAGTCATCCGTCAGGTGTCTCAGAGTTACCTGACCCAGCTGTGGAACCAGATCCGGAAAACGGATGGTTCGGATAAAAACCTTTCGGATCTGTCAGTCCGGTTCGCGCGTATCTTCACCTGGTCGGTCATCGGCGCCTCTTTTTCCGCCGGCCTGTACTGGCATTTCGCGGACGTTTCGCGTTCGTGGTTCGTCGCGTCGGCGGTACTGATCATCGCCTGTCCCTGCGCGCTGGCGCTGGCGCTGCCGTTTACGTACGGAGCCGGAATGCGGCTGTTCGGCCAGATGGGATTGTATCTCAAAAACCCGAACATCATTGAGCAAATGGCGAAGATTGACACCGTTGTATTCGATAAGACCGGAACGCTGACGGGTCCCCACGCGGAATCCGTAAGGTATCACGGAAAAGAAATGGACGGTCACCTGTCGCAGGCGGTACGGTCCGTCGCGGGCCAGTCCACCCATCCGCTCAGCCGCATGATCCACGGGCATCTTCCCGAATCGCCGCCGCTGACGGTGAGCGAATATGAGGAATTTCCTTCGCAGGGCATTCAGGGAAAGGTGAACGGACTGCTAGTTCGCATCGGAAGCCGGGCATGGATATACGGAAGCTATCATGACCAGGCGCAATCCGGAACACCGGATACGATGCCGGTGATTCACGTCGCGATCAATGATGACCCGGTCGGGTTTTTCAGCGTCGATCACGCCTATCGGGAGGGATTGCCGGACATGATGAATATACTTAAGTCCGGCGGTTATCAGGTGAAAATTCTTTCCGGCGATCACGATCATGAGCGCGATTATCTTGAACATTTGCTGGGTCCCGGCGCTGACATGCGGTTTCAGCAGTCGCCCTATGACAAACTTGATTTCATCGGAAACCTCCGGTCAGAAGGACGGCGCGTGCTGATGATCGGCGACGGACTGAACGACGCGGGCGCGCTGCATAAAAGCTCGGTGGGCATGGCGATAACCGAAAGGATCGGGACATTCACCCCGAACTCGGATTCGATCCTGGACGCCGCTTCGTTCAACCGCTTACCCGATTTTCTCGGGATGTCGAAATCCTGCGTCCGGATCGTATATGCGGGCTATACGGTTTCATTCCTTTACAACGCGGCCGGTATTGCCCTTGCCGTGCTCGGTTATGTCACGCCCCTGTTATCGGCGATCCTGATGCCGGTCAGTTCCGTTTCCGTGGTCGCAATGACCGTAGGACTGGTGAAGTGGAAATCGATCCGTATGTTCAGAACGAAATCCTAACCCCCTGCCCTATAACAAAAACTATCACAGGCGCTCTCAAAGACCGATTCCCGGATAGTGACCGGCCATAAACAGAAAAACTCTGTGGTCACTCAAAATTCCGGTTAACAGACTGATCATCCTGCTAAAAGATAGAAGCCCGCTTAACACCAAATATATCTGAAACGACGGTTTTATTTCGCCTTTCACATTACCTGACCAAAAGCAATTTTCCGGATTTTTGGAACCCGTTAACCCGGATATAACAGATGTAAAGTCCGCTAGAGACCGCCGTTCCTTTATCGTTGCGCCCGTCCCAAATGATGCGGTAGGAGCCTGCTTTTTGAACTTCATCGACGAGCCGGCGAACCGGTTGCCCTAAAACATTATAAAGGGTCATTTTCACAGAACCCGTTTCAGGAATATCGTACCGGATGCTGGTGGCCGGATTAAACGGATTCGGATGATTTGGATAAAGCCGGTATACCTGAGGTCTCTGATTCGGTTCGGCTGATATGCCGACGGGATCATTACGGATCTGAAAATCCATGCTGTCGGTCTGCGCATTACCCGAAGGATCCAGCGCCTCAACATAAATCCTGTAGTTTCCGTCCGGAAAGCTTGCCGTTTGCAGGGACAAGTTTTTTTCAGAAAGGTCGATCATGGAATCTCCGTCACTGTTCGTCAGAATATGATAGAAGTTCCTTTCCTCATCCATCCATGACGGGGCGAGAAGCAGATCATCCATTTTGTATATTACTCCTGCCCAGGGTTCATATGAGGAAGAATTGTAAAACGGATAAATGTGATTGAGTATATGCGCAAGCCGGGAGGGGAGAACAACAGTTCCGTTTGAAGTGTTTTTGATCCGGTAAATTATTTTATATGCAGGCTGCTGCCATGCAGAGTTCCCTATCTGATCGGCGACCCTCACAATGATATCGATATCGCCATACAGACTGTCGGCGTTCAGATACACACTGCTTTCATTCAGGCAGAACGCGAATTTTGAATTCGGGAATACCGGCTGAAATACGGGCGCTGTATTATCCTGAAGCGGTGAAAGGGCCAAAAGAGGATTAAAATTAATTCCCCATTCATTATCGTTGTACTGCCAGACAAGGCCTGAATCCCTGATATTGACGAAATGGATGTGACCCCATTCGGCGGTCCATTCCACGATGTCGCCGATATAATCGTGAATCTGAACAGTATCCCCTACGCCGAACTGAATCGTGTTTTCGATAAGGTGCGCATAAAGCCATCCATTCGAATAACCTTCGGCCTGCGTATCACTGATGGCCATCCTCCAGTACGAAGCGCCCCCGATTGACAGGACGCATTTCACTATGCCGCTTTCTACGGCGTAGGCCGGCTCGGCGATGGGAGTGATGAGGTCCAGCCCCTGATGCAAATAGGAAAAATCGGATGTTCCGTAGCCCATGTGCTGCTCATAATGATTCCATACGGTTCGGTTACTGTCAAACGGATAAAAAGGCCATGGAATGGAATTATACCGGCCGGGTGTTTTTAATGGCAGATGCGGGTTTTCAGTGTTTCGATGAATTCTGGTTTCGCCTTCAATTACGCTTGAACGGAAGTTTCTTAAATCATAACTTTTAAGAAGCCCCCTGGAAATCGTTTTGGTTTTGAAATGAATTCCCGCAAGCAGGTCGCCCTGGTCATGCTTAAGGTCCCTGAAATACATATTCTCACCAAGCTGTTCATGAAAAATCAACTCGCCCGTCGTCAGGGAGTAAACACTGATATTTTTTTTGTCGATAACCGCGATCCCGTTTATTTCCGGGAGAAGGGCTGCCGAGCGGGGATATTCACTTTCCATGCGGATCGTTCTCGCCGGATTCCCCGGCGATTGAAGACAGATTTTACCGGATGCGGCAACGGCTATCAGCGGCGGATCCTCAATTCCGTCAATGCAAAAACCCTGGGGCAGCAATTCAGTTTCCTGATTCTCCAGGTTAATCGCGTGATACCCTCGGGAAGTGCGGACAAAAAGGTAATTGCCCTCCCGTGAGAATGAGCAAGCCGTTATCCCCGGGAAATCCATCGTAAATGACTTGCGGCCGTTCGGAGAATAGACATGTATGGCCTGATCTCCCTTATAATGATGAGAATGATCGTACACAATCATACGGCCTGAATTTGAAATATCGATATCAGAACCGCCGATATCGTCAAGCCTGTATACCGTTTGTCCGTCCCGGTTTATCATTTCAAGGCCGTGTAATTTTCTCTGTTCATCGGTCACTTCGCCGATCCTAAATGTGCATTTGTGGAAACCATTCTCGGAATACCGGCTTGTGGCTGCCTGATTAATCCCATTCTTTTCCAGGTTGCCGTTAATGGAAGCTCGCCAATCGGTTTGCGCGGTACCAACGGAAAAGGATGCTGCGAAAAAAATCAAACACAGCAAAACAGAAACGGTGATCGTTTTCATATTTCGGACTCTTATGTTTATTGTGGAAGTATCGTTTACTAATACATACCGGCCCGATGATTCTATCAATTCATCATCGAATCGATCAGGTTCATGGCCTTGCCGGCCGCGTCTTCGCCGATTTTTTTCAGCTGGTCCGAGCTGAATTCCTTTTTAACATTGTCATATTCATTCTGAATTTCACTCTGAGTCCGTATAAGTTTTTGCCCGGATTCGGATTTCTCGACTTCGGAAAACCAATCAGTTCTGGAAAGAACCAATTTGCCGTATTTAAACATGATTTTCATGATGAATACTTTATCGGTAAGTTTATTCATCGCTTTTTCAGGCTTCCGTTCTTTGAGGAAACCGGTAACATCCCGCAGGATTTCTTTTTCATCATCGCCGAAATAGGAACTGTTCTGAAGTTTTTCGAGATAAACAACAGCCTCGTCGGTTTTACCTCTTTTGATTTTCACGTAGGAACCGATCAGCCATACGAGCTCGTTGTCCATATTCATTTTTTTCGCGTCGTCAAGGAAGGCTTCAAGGTCGTCATAACCCTCTTCTTCTTTGTCAATCTTCAGCCGGTCCAGTCCCCGCAGAAGCGCGCCCGGTGCGTGGATTTGAGCGTAGAGCGCCTCATCCGTTGAATCCGTGCCGGCGATGTTCTGTGTCTTCATGACGGGAATCAGTGCCGCGCGGTTTTTCTCGGCGACCGAAAGGTAACCGGTAAATTCTTCTTCGGCCATGTACGGCCACTGTTCCTTGAAAAAGATCACGCCGCGGATCAAATGCGCCGCCAGTTTCAGTTCGGGTTCTTTGAGGCGCGCCGGATCCACAAGGCTCAGCTCATAAGTGATAAACGATTTCGGCACAACTTTGGTTCCCATCCACACGGCCGAGAGGATGAGATGTTCATATCCGGAGTTGTACCAGGATAAAAGCATCTGAGGATTGGGATAATCACCCATACTGAAAATCTGCTCGAGTATAGTGGGGAAATCATCCTCGTTGATTTTCCGGAGCTCCGACCGGAGTTCGTACAATTCCACGGCGACGCCGGCATACTGAAAAACCTGCTGCACGAATGAGGCGTTTGTATCAGGCGATATAACCTTTTTCAGGATAGTCCACGTGAGAAAGGTGATTTTATGAGCTTTCATCTGCCGCGAGTTTCCGGACATCATCGCCTTCAGTTTTTCTTCCGTCAGGGCGGTATCTTTAAGCGCCTCGGCGGGAATACCCCGGATGCCGATTTTAAGGCCCCGGTAAATCAGCGTTTCGGGCGCCTCCAGAGATTCGCGGAACTCACGGCGCTCTTTTTCGATCGGTTCTTCGCAGGTGAACAATCCGCAGCATGAACAGATCATCAGGGCGATCAGCGACAGTTTAACAATCCATGTTTTTTTCATATCTTTACTCAGTCAATTAGTGGCAGGATGTTCCGGTTTGGTTCATTTCCACGGGCGCTTTGGGGCTAAGATAGGGAATACCGAGTTCCATGCCGCGGAGTATGAATATAATTCCAAGCCCTCCGATGGCGACAGGTGCAAGCCGGGTCAGCTTTTTCCGTACATTCGCGCTGACCATATGGCCGAAAAACGAAACGGCGAACAGTGCCGGCGTTGTACCAAGTCCGAAAAGAAACATGTACATCATCCCGCTGAACCAGTCGGCGAGCGCGATCGAGCCCGCGAGCGCCATATACACAAACCCGCAGGGCAGCAGGCCGTTGATGAGACCGATCGACAATAATGAAAAGTAACCGTGCCGCGTCATCAAAAAATTAAACCGGCGTTTGATTCTGTCAGGAAATGTGTTTACAGCCTGGTTTGAAAAAATGATTTTGCTGAGTTTCGTGGGAACGAGCGCCATCAGTACCATGAAAATACCCACGCCGATAGAGACTTCATTCTGGAATCCGAATCCCGCGACCGAAGACCCGATCAGCCCCAGAACGGCGCCCATCAAGGCATAAGTTACGGCACGGCCAACATTATATAGCAGGATGCGTCCCATCCACGCGAAGCCGATTTTGTATCCTCCGCTCGGGAGTGCGAGAGCGACGGGCCCGCACATGCCGATACAGTGAGGGCTTCCGAAGAAACCGAACATGAGACCCAGCCATATTTCCATTGATGCGCCCTTTCAGTTTATTTCTAATATATCACTTTTCATTTTCCAAAATCAACGGCGTCGTTTTTTTGCTCCGGCGCTGGGTATTCAGGTCTGTAACCGTAATCTCCAGAACGGAAGCGCCCTCAGGAACCTCGCTCACGTCGAACGCCATATATTCCCGTGAAACGGCCGAGAGCCCTTCCTTCGCCGTGATTGAGCCAATCGAGCCTTCCTGTTTGGTGAATATATTTTTGATCGTATTAACGAATGTTTCCCGGCTTTTGTCCGGCAGCATCTTGTATTCAATCTGGTACCGGCTTTTTCCATCCGCGTCCAGCGTCAGGTTGTAAATCTCGTAATACACGTATAATGGTTTGGATTTATTATTCATTTTCCCGGGATTCGGCAATACGCGGATTGCCGTGCCGGGTTTGGTGTATTTATCGGCGGTCATTCCATCGTCGATTTTGAACGCCGTCTGAACGTCGCTCATCTGAAGCTGATCGGATGAGTAATCCGGCACAACGATTCTGGCTTTATACACGCCTTCTTTGACCGTGTCGCTCAACGCCCGCAATCCTATGTGATATGTGCCCGGTTTTAACTGAATCCGGCGGACATCGAGAAAGTAATTTGATTGGTCGAAACTTAATTCTTTGAGGATGTTCATCTCGTAGGTCTTTGAATGTACTTCTTTAAACTGATGATCGTAAACGCTCAGCAAGACCTTCAGTGAAGCGCTTTCTTTTCTCATATCATCTTTTTCCGGAATGAATGAAAGCTCGCTTAACGGGATGATGTAAAAAAAATCAACTGATGAAAAATTATTTTTATCCCGGTACGATGAGTAACTGAATGAAAGAGGCAGATGGGGTTTTTTGTAATCCGGATAAAAAAACTGTTTTTTTGTGTTCTCGTAATTTTTTTCAAACTCAGCGCTGATTTCAAGTTCGGATAACTTTTTTTTCAGTAAACGATCGTAAACCGGATGATGTTTGTTCCTTTCAAGATATAACCCCATATAGGTTGTCACGATCGCGGGAAAACCAAACTTTGTCGGGGCGCTCCCTAGTCCCACGCTCTTGGTCAGAGGTTTCAGCTCATAAAACCCGTTCGAATTCACAAAATCAAAATATAAATTTTCGGTATCATAAAACCAGGATTCATTGGGATAAATATTTATGCCTGCCGCAACATTAACCTGATCAAATCCTCCTTCCGATTTTCCCTCCCGGGCTCCCGGGGTTCCGTTTTTGTTTAATGCAAAAACGATGCTGCCGTCATTGCCCTGAGACATATTTCCCAGATGAGTACGATCAGGTTTTCCCATGCGCACATAGATTTTACCCCGGTCATCCAGCCATGGTCTCATCGCGTAATAATAGATTGAACGTGCATGGAACAGCCGTTTGTAATGCTCGGCCAGCCTTTCGTTCGTGTTCGTCGTTAAATCCAGGTCACGGCTTTTCCAGAACCGCCTGAGAAATTCAAGCTTGTCATGCGTGGTTTTCAGGGTGTCCCATTCGGCTTTTTCTTCATTGCCCGCGATGATGTCCGCTTCGGAATAAAGACTGTCAATCAGAACGTTGTCCGGTATATTGGATAAACCATTGACAAAATACTCGCTGAACCGGTCTGTTACGCCCAGCCTGAGCAAATTGAACGCACAGGTGATCAGCGGCCAGGTATTACCGGATTGTGACAGAAGAATAGCGCCTTTTTCAAAGCATTCCGCGGCTTCAAGATTTCGTTCAAGCTTTTCATACAGGGAAGCAAGCTCGAACCATACCGGCTTAAAACCGTAAGTGTAACAGGTGTCACAGCGCTGAGCGGTTTTTATGTACCAGGTTATCGCCAGTTCCGGTTTTTTCTTCAGTTCGTAATACTTGCCCTTTAAAAAAAGCGCCTCGGCATCCAGGGCGTCAGCATCCAGTACACGGTCGATATCCTTTAACGGGCGGTCGCCGAAACTGCTGAAAACCGATTCGTATTTATTTATAGTCGCCTCCCATAAAGCGGCCGCTGCCGAGATTTTGTAATCATCGGCTTTGGGTTTTTTTCGCTTGAAGCAATCGTCATGAATCTTCCGGGCATCTTTTATTTTTCCCGTTTGTATGAGCAACTTCGAAAGAACGACTAAAGAGTCATGGGGAAAATTGTGCTTGTTTTTCAGTATAAATTCCATCCGGCCTTCGGAAGAACTATCCTGGCTAAGCGCCGCGGTGCAGAGCCACGCAAACAGGCTTATCACGATCACAGTCTCACGAATAACTTTCATACGATAATCCCCGTTTATATCAACCCCTGTCTACTTCGCCAGCCACACCGTCTTGAATTTCCGTATCGACGTCGAATGCAGCTGGAAATTGATCACGTTCTCTTTCATCGGTACGATGGAATTGGCGTGAGCGATGGTCATCCAGGGCATATCCTGATTGAATTTCTCGCAGGCTTTTTTGTACAGGTTGCTCCGTTCCATCGGGTCGGCTACGGCGCGGCCTTTCTGAATCAGCCGGTGCATTTCATCGTCCGCGTAAAAGGCGATGTTCGTTGACGGCAATTTCTTTGTTACTTCCTTGTCCAACAGAGGATAAAAGAAATTATCCGGGTCCGGTATGTCCGCGATCCATCCCACGATAGCCATGTCGTGTTCGCCCCGGTAAATCTTTTCGAGATAAGTCTGCCACGGATGGGTAATGATTTCCAGCTCGATTCCGATTTTTGCCAGATCAGCCTGTATCATCTTTGCCGCTTTATCAGGTTCTGGCATATATTCGCGCGAGATCGGCATCGTCCAGAGCGTGGTTTTGAATCCTCCTGAGAAACCCGATTCAGTTAAAAGTTTCTTCGCTTCGCCGGGATTATGAGGAGTTGCGCGTATTTCCTCATTGTAACCGGTCAGCACCGGGGGAATGGGGTTTTTCGCCGGCCTTCCGAAATTGCCGTATACAGTCTGGACGAGTTTGTCACGGTCGACGCCCATCACGATCGCTTTTCGAACTTTGATATTGTCAAACGGTTTCTTCTTCATGTTCATCGCCATGTAAGAAATATTCAGTCCGGGCTGTTTGACAATTTTGATGCCCGGCGTATTTTCGATCTCAGCCATGTCGGCTTTGTCCGGTACGCCCATGATATTCGCTTCGCCTGATTTGAGCGTTTCCCAGCGCGTACGGGCGTCAGGCACCGGCTTTAATACCAGCGAATCAATATACGGACGCCCGTTCCAGTATTTGTCAAACGCCGTCAGCAGAACCGTACCGTCCTGATTCCAGGACCGGAAGACGAACGGTCCGGCGCCCACAGGATTCTTATAAAAATCTTTCCCTGATTTTTTCATCGCGGTCGGGCTGATGACGGACATGGCGTTCAGCGTCAGTATGGTCAGGAAAGTGGCGTCCGGTTTGAAAAGTTTGAATGAGACCGTCGAATCATTAACCGCGCTGATGCTTTTCACGACCGACTTCAGGTTGAACAATTTCCATGCGTAATCGCGTCCCTCTGAAAAATGCGGATGTTTCTCGTTGAACTGGCTCTCGAAGCTGAAGATGACGGCTTCGGCGTTGACCGGAGTGCCGTCATGGAAAGTCATGCCCGGCCGCAGGATAAAGGTATAGTCAAGACCATCCGCGGAAATAGTCCATGATTTGGCAAGGCATGGATCAATTCCGCTGCGGCCAGCCCGTTGTTCTACCAGTCCCTCAAAAATATTCGCTACAATGACGGATGATTCGGTTTCCCTTGAAATTGCCGGATCTAACGTAACCGGGGATCCGCTTTTGGCGTAGATCAATGTTCCTCCGTACTGGGGTTTTGATAAATCGATTTCGGTTGTTTTTTTATCGCCCTTTCCGCAGCCGTTCAGCAATACGACCAGAAGAGCGAAAATGATTTTTTTGCTGTTCATGTTACGCCTCACCGTTAAATATTTCTAGAATCATATAATCCCCCGGTATGATCTGGTTACATACGGGCGGTCAATTTGTTTTCTGAATAAATCTAATCAAAATATAAATGACAACAAACAAAATTTCATTCAAACTTTAATAAACTTCTTTTGGTTGTTAAAAAATTGATGTTTTTTAACCTTCAAATTAAATTGCGATCAGGTAATGGCTGAGTCCGGAACGGGAACGCCTAAACTTTTTCCGAATGTTCAACCATCAGCTTAGACAGTATTTTTGCGAGTCCGACGGGATCTTTGGGTTTCGCTCCTTCCAGCACCAGCGCCTGCTCAAAGAGCAGTTTTGAGTAATCTTTCAGAACCGCGTTTTGTTTATCGTTTTCGAAGATCCGGTGCATAGCTTCTACCAGCGGATGGACGGGATTGATTTCGAGAATGCGTTTCTGATCGGTAACCTTCTGACCCATCGCTTTCAGGATGCGTTCCATGTTCGCATCCATGTCATCTTCTCCGGCGACAAGGCAGCAGACCGAATCCGTAAGCCGCACTGAAAACCGGACGTCTTTGACGTCGTCTTTCAGTTCGTCACGGATTAGATCGAGAAGTTTGTCGAATTTCTTTTCAGCGGCCTTACGCTCTGAGTCTTTCTTTTCATCAAGTTTGATATCGCCCTTGACAACCGATTTTAATGTTTTGCCGGAATGTTCCAGGTCAGGCGCAATGAAGTCGTCAATCTCATCCAGGAAGAACAGCACTTCATATCCTTTTTCGCGTATGGATTCCAGATATGGCGAATTTTCAAGTTCGCTGCGGGACGTTCCCGATATGTAGTAAATCGCGTCCTGCCCTTCTTTCATCCGGCCGGCGTAATCCTTCAGTGAGGTCAGTTTCCCGGGCTCCGTGTTTGTTGATTCGAACAGAAGAAGCTCTTTGATCGTGTCTTTCCGGGAATGATCCATGTACACGCCTTCTTTCAGGGCTTTGCGGAATTCCTGGTAAAATGCGAGATACGTCTCAGGTTCTTTTTCTTTCATGTCTGCGAGCGTGTCGAGGACTTTTTTCACGACGTTTTTCTTCATCACCTCGATTTGTTTGTTGGCCTGAAGGATTTCCCGCGACACATTCAGAGGAAGATCGCCGGATTCGACGACGCCTTTCACGAAACGAAGATAGACCGGCAGCAGTTCCTCGCAATGATCCATGATCTGCACGCGCCGGACGTACAGCATCGGCCCGATTTTGTAATCGCGATAAAACATGTCAAACGGGGCTTTCGCGGGAATGAACAGCAGCGCCGAAAATTCCGTCGTGCCCTCGGCTTTGAAATGAATCACGCGGACGGGATCGGTAAAATCATGTGAAACGTGTTTGTAAAATTCGTTGTACTCTTCTGCCGTTATGGTGTTCTTATCTTTCAGCCAGATTGCCTTGCGCGAATTCAGCACCTGTTCTTCGGTTATTTTATCCTTCGTTACGTCCATGCATATCGGGTGTTCGACATAATCGGAATATTTACGGACAATGCTCCTGATTTCCCATTCGTCGAGATATTTCCGTTCGTCTTCCTTCAGATAAAGAATAACGTCGGTTCCGCGATTATCCTTTTCAAACGATTCTACGGTGAAGGTGCCGTCGGCTTTGGATTCCCATCGCACGGCTTCTTCTTTGGAATCGCCCGCTTTCCGGGAAATCACGACCACTTTATCGGCGACCATAAACGAAGAATAAAATCCGACGCCGAACTGGCCGATCACTTCAGGATGATCCTTGACGTCTTTTTCCGTCAGCTGGCGGATGAATTCCTTCGTTCCCGAGTGAGCGATCGTCCCGAGCGCCTTGATAATTTCTTCAGTGTTCATTCCGATACCGTTATCGCTGATGGTCAGCTGGCCTGTGTCCTTATCGGCCTTTATTTTAATGCGCCAATCGGAATCGCCTTCGAGGAGCGCGGCGTCGGTCAGTGATTCGTAACGCAAACGGTCGATCGCGTCGGAAGAGTTGGAAATCAGTTCCCGCAGGAATATTTCCTTGTGTGAATACAGCGAATGAATCATCAGGTCGAGCAGTTGTTTCACTTCGGTCTTGAATTCAAAGGTTTGATCGGACATAGTCAGTTTTTTCCTTTCTGGTTTTTTGAAATCGGAGTAAAACAAGTACGGTTGTGCTTAAATATACAAGTTGAATCGTTAAAAATCAATCGATATGAAGCGGATGCGTTTCATGAACAGCCGGAATTGCTTCTGACAGCTGATGTCTCTTCAGATGACAGCGCTGGTGATTCTTCGAAACGGCAAAACGCTGATGTTTTTCTGATCTGAGATTATGTGCTTCTGAATCCTTATGAAAACCCGAACACCGCTATTGATAAAAAATTAATAACAAATCGGATATTGTATCGTATCAGGAAAGTGAGATTCAAAGTTCAGGCGAAAGGACTTTTATGAAAACGATCGGATTAGTAGGCGGCACAGGCTGGGTTTCGACGATAGAGTATTACCGCATTATCAATGAAGAAGTCAACTGCAGGCTCGGCGGAATGCAGTTTGCGCGTTGCATTCTGTATTCGGTGAATTACGGAGACATTGCGACGTTTAACAAAATTAAAGATTACGATTCGGTCGGCAGTCTGATCGCCGAAGCGGCCGCTAAAGTTGAAAAAGCCGGAGCGGATTGTATCGTATTATGCGCTAATACGCTTTACCGTTTTACGGAAATCGTTGAGCAGAAAACAAGCGTCCCCATCATCCATATTGCAGATGCGGCGGGAAAAGAAATTAATAAAAAGGGATTTGCAAAAATCGGCCTGCTCGGCACCAAACAGACCATGGAACTGGATTTCTACAAAAAGAAATTAGCCACGATGGGAATTGAATCGCGTATACCCGGTGAGCCGGACAGGGATTTTATACAGCAAACCATTGAAAAGGAATTAATAAAAAACATCATCAGCGAAGAATCGAAAAGCCGGTTCAAGTCCATCATTCGCGGTCTTTCGGCAAATGGCGCACAAGCTATCGTTCTCGGCTGTACGGAAATCCCGTTGCTCATCAAGCAAACCGACATTGACATCCCGCTGATCGACACGCTCGACATTCACGCAAAAGCGGCGGTGGATTTCGCAGTGTCATGATTTACCAAAAACAGTAATACGTTTATTTATTATTTAATTTATACCCGACAACCCTATTATCCCTAAATGTCGGAATAATCAGCATTTTTTTCTCAGGAATATACACAAAATCGGCGATATTTCTCTGAGGTGTTTTCGTGTTCAGAATCATCTTTTTAACGCCTGATCCATGAACCATAAATAGCCGGCCGTTATTGTCTCCGGCAAGGTATTGATTATCGCCGGTCACGGCAAATCCGTCCAATAAAGCTCCCTTGCCTATAAACAGGGCTGAACCCCATTCCTTGGTTTTAATATTTATCGATTTCATCGTTCCGCTTCCGGACGCGCCGATCCATAATGTTCCTTCCTCCGCGAACAGCACGTTCGCGCCGGCGATGTCCTGGCTCTGATGCCAGATACTGAATGTGTCTTTGTCTAACGTATAAATTGCCCCGGCCCTGGTATCAGAAATAAAAATCTTTCCTTGCTTTGTTATTACTATGTCGTTCAGAAAACCTGGATTCAATACCGGATACCGCCGTATTACTTTTCCGGAATCAGGATCAATGACCGACAGGCCGTTGCGTTCCACACAATACAACAGGTCTTTATAAATCGCCAGGCCGGTAGGACGCATGACATCGGTGATCCATTTCAGTTTGACAATGTCACCGTTAGTTTTGATTATATTGATTGAACCGCTTTTTTCGTCCATGAAAGACGAAACATAACAAACATCCCGTTTCGTATCGTAAATAACAGACTCCGGAACGGGAATGGTATTCCGGATGGTCCACTCTTCATTCAGGATTCCATCTTTAAAGATGGCATCTTCATCCCGGAACATGAATCCCCATCCCCCCATGGATTCGCCGACCATGATCAACAGTTCATTATCGCCTTTCTGCAGCGGAAGGAACACAACATCGTTGTAACCGACAATCCCGAGAAACGAATCGTCCCTCGAACGATAGGCGCTGTTGCCGAAAAAAACGGGTTTTTTATTCAGAAACACCGTGATGTAATCACTGTAACCGAAACCGACGCGCACAGTTTTATCAGCGTCCGATTTAATAATCGTCTTTGCGAAAATACAGTCGCCGAGCTGGTTTTTCCGACCGTGGTAACGTGAAATATCTACCATTCCGGTATGATCGGCTGCGGCTTTCCGCCAGGTAACTTGTTTCATCAGGTCGTTTTCGGGAAATTCTTCAAAACTGACATCCGCAAGAGAAAACACCTGCGATATGTCCCAGTCAGAAAAGAAGCCGACGACATTTTCCTTTTCATAATACATTTTCAGATCGCTCCCGGAAGACGATGTAAATTTAAAATTAGAAAAATAAGATGTGTTATCGCCGAACAGCGCTAATGACCCTTTGCTTGTCCCGTGCGCGAGATCCGTAATTTCCATAACGGGATTGCCTGTATTGTTCCAATAAAGACGCGCCTGCGATCCGCCGACTTCAATCCTTATTTTATTCCATTGATTTGCGGGAATATCAAGCCGGCTGCTTTTTCCTTCGCCTGAAAATAACTGCCAGCTGTCCAGCCCGTTGAATGTTCCGACATACTGAAGGGCGTCGCCGTAAAGACCCGCCCGGTGCGGACGTATGTACACCCGCTCGTAATTCTGCTGATCGGTCATACGGAACACGACGCCGGGATACGCCCGCTGACCCGGAACCGTGTAAACCTCAACTTCAATGGTTCCGTCTTCAAACATGACGTCCTTCAAAAACGCCGAACCTTTCAGGCATTTCCGGCCGTCGAAGTCCACAACCGCACCCGATGTTATCGTCCATTGACCGGATGAAAAATCAATTACCTTTTCCTGCTGTCCGAAAAGGAATCCCGCTAAAATAAGACCGCCTGATAAGATCATCATTATGCTTTTCATACATTCTCCATGAAATATTTCGGAACGGGCATTACGGTTAATCTCAGATAATACGAATAATCAGAATTTTTGTTCCGGTAAACTGAAGACAGACAAACCTGAATAACCGGGCTGATCCCTGGTAAATTTATTCACGGATGATCGTTTTCCGTATGCAAGACGCAGAAATACACTTTACCTGACCTTCAGCGGATGTACGAATCGGTTTACTGTAGCAATTAAGAACTCCGGAAAGATCTTTTTACTTGTTGAATTATTACGGGTCTGAACAAGCCGGGTACTGCAGAAACAAATTCATTTTCGCCGTCGATTTGTCCGATCACTCATTTGCAAAAATTACGGCTGTGCTCTACTGGTGAATTGAAACCTTGCAACATTGAAATTATAAAATAAAAGCGCCTATGAATGACTCTGTTCACAGGCGACAAATGGTTTGAATTTTACCGGCAATAATTATTAATCAATCATGTTTTTTTGAGCCGGTTTTTAACAAACATCCCGTAAATCACAATAAACAGCACAGACCACCCTGCGGATATTAAACCGTAAACAATCATCGCTTCCGGTGACTCCTTGCTGGCTTCAGTGACCAAGCCGAACAGCAGAAAAATTTCACTGATCGCATAGATGGTGATGCCCGTTTTTTTAATTTTCCATATCATAAAAACCGAAATTACTTTTAATACGCCTGAGAGCATCAGAGTCAGGCACATGAACAGGATATCGCCGGCCATAAATTGCTTGCTCAGCATTGAAAATAATGCTCCGCCGCCCAGTAAAAAAACCAGCAACCCTCCAATAATGGAAAGAATTCCGAGAATCCTGATTCCTATGGGAACCGATGTGTTGATATCATTCATATCGTTCTTGCTCCTTATAATAGGAAAAAAAGTAAATTAAAAATCATCGAATTTATAATAGTCATTCTTATCACATCATACAACAAAATATTATATTCTTCTACAAAACAAAAACAAGATTTTCACGGCCATGAAAGATTGCTTTGGTTTTAAGTTTTTTTCAGCAGGTGTTTCCATTTCAGCGCCGCCGTGATCTGTCCCAGCGATATTCCGCCGTCATTCACAGGAAAGGACCGGGGCCAGAATACTTTAAAGCCTTCTTGACTGAGTTTCTGAAGGACCAGTTCGAGCAGTCTCTTGTTCTGAAAGCATCCCCCGCCCAGAACTATGGTTTTCAAGCCGATCTTTTTCGCCGTTTCAAGAATCATTTCCGATAAAGTGACATGAAAACGCGAAGCGACCCGCTGCAGACTGTGATGTTCATATTCCTCTATCATCGAAAGGATCATCGGTTCCCAGTCAATCACCAGCGCATCTTTTTCTTCCTTAAACCGGAAGGGATAAACCCCGTCACTTTCGACTGCCTCGAATTCAAGTTCCATCGCGGCCTGGCCTTCATAACGGCAAATTTGCCTCAGTCCCGCAATCGATGCGACTGCATCAAATAACCGGCCAGCGCTAGAGGTGTACACACAATTGATTCTTTGTGATAACATCCGGCTGACGGCTGATAATTCAGTATCTGAGAAAGACCGGATCGTGGGCAAACCGAATTTCTCAGGTTTTCCCCGGCTGATCTCATGTAATAAGCCCAGGGCAGAACGCCGGGGTTCTTTGACCGCCTGATCGCCCCCGGGAAGTAAAAAAGTCCTCAGATGGGCGGCCCTGCGATACGAGTCCTCTTCAATAACAATAAATTCACCTCCCCAGACGGTACCGTCATCCCCGTAGCCCGTTCCGTCCCATGCCACGCCAAGTACCGGCGGGTCCAGATGGTTCTCGGCCATGCAGGCCGCGATGTGAGCCACATGATGCTGAACCGTAAAATGTGGAATTCCGAGGGCAACTGCGTATCCGGTCGATGCATAATCAGGATGAAGGTCGGATATGATTTTAGAAGGGCGAAGCTGGTAAATCGACCGGAGATCACTGATCGCCTTCCCGAATGCATCACGGGATTGCAGGGTATCAAGGTCCCCGATGTGCTGGCTGACAAAACACCCGTGATCCCGGTTCAATGCGACTGTGTTTTTCAGGTGAGCGCCAACAGCAAGCGCGGTTTCGTAACGGCTCTCACTTTGCCCGAGAAGGACGGGCAACGGCGCGTAACCGCGGGCACGCCTCAAAATCATTTCCCGGCCGTTGACGATCCTGGCGATGGAATCGTCGGCATGCCGTACAATCGGGCGGTTATGCACAAGGAAATAATCGGCGATCCCTTTCAGCCGCGTAAGCGCCTCATGTTCATCCGTACAGATCGGCTCGTCGGACAGGTTCCCGCTGGTCGCGATTACCGGCCGTTTCAGGAGCCGCATCAGGATATGGTGAAGCGGAGAATACGGCAGCATGACTCCAAGGTGCGGATTCCCCGGCGCGACGTCGTCAGACACACCTGTTACCTGCTTGCTTTTCCGAACAAGTACAATCGGCGACTGAGGTGAATGCAGAAGCTTATGTTCTGATTCCCCGGCTTCACAATAGGATTCAACCCAGGATATATCGGGCGCCATCAGCGCGAAAGGTTTTTCCTCCCGCCGTTTCCGGCTGCGAAGTTCCCTGAGAGTATCGTCATTTCCGGCGTCCGCCATCAGCAGAAACCCGCCGATACCCTTGACGGCGACGATTTTTCCGGACCGGATCTCGGAGGCCGCCTGCTCCAGGGCATCGTGATAAGCCGACAAGCGGGTGCCCGAACCATCCCAGAACTCCAGGTGAGGGCCGCAGACTGGGCAAGCGTTCGGCTGCGCGTGAAAGCGACGGTTCTCCGGATCGGAATATTCTTTCAGGCAGACACCGCACATCGGAAATACTTTCATCGACGTGTTCGGCCGGTCATAGGGCAGATCCTCAATGATCGTAAAACGCGGGCCGCAATTCGTGCAATTGGTAAACGGATACAGGTACCTGCGGTCATTCGGGCTGAATATTTCCTCCAGGCAGTCCGGACATGTAGCAATATCGGGAAGAATAATAGCGGATTTTTCCCCGGAAACAGAACTCACCTGTATCTCGAAACCGGAATAACCCGCTGGTTCAAGATAAGCGCATTCGAGATCCTGGATAAACGCATGCGGCGGTTTTTCATTTTCGATGCTCTGCAGAAACTCTTTCAGGTCATCCTCATTCCCTTCGGCTTCAATAAGGACTCCCTGAGAGGAATTATTGATGAATCCAGCCAGATGATATTTTTTCGCAAGACGGTATATGAACGGCCTGAATCCGACTCCCTGAACCGCTCCCGTAATCAATATGCGCAAACGCTGACTTTCTCCCATGAAAACCTTATGCTTGTTATTCTGTATTGAAAACTCGTCCGAAGCCGGATAGCCCCAGACTTGAACCCGGATTCATTTTCGTATCATTCGGTTCTCTGAAACAGCGCGTCGACCGCATCAACCGCCTGCCTGAACCTCTCTTCCCGGTCTCCGCTGATGATCCTGAATCTCATTTGTTTCTGTCGCATTTCGCTGATAAATCTTTCCCTGAAATAATCCCGAAGATGCGGGTGATTTCTCTGCGGATGGCTTTCATACGGTACATCCGTATCAAGAACCAGATGAAGATTATAACGCCTCCGGTTTTCCATTTCCAAAATCCCTTCATCGCAACCGCCCGTATAAACTTCACTGAAAAACCTCGTTACCATCAGATCCGTATCGCAAATCAGCACACGATTCGATTCCCTGGACAGGCGGTCCTCGGATTCAATTTGTCCGCGGGCAATGTTAAGAAAATCCTCCGCAATCAGCGGCCGGTCCAGCCGATCTACATATTCCCATCCGAATTCCGGGACCCATGCTGTCTGGTAATGATCCGCAAGCCGTTTCGCAAGAGTCGTTTTGCCCGTCGATTCTGGCCCTGTTATGACAACTCTTTTTGCGTAATAAGCCCTCACAGGACCCGGCAAATAATCCCATTGAAGAAAAGGATCCGACCTGATGATCGTGCCGGATACGGGAACCCGGATCCTGTCAACATCACAGGGTATGTGCTCTGCTCCAAGCCTCCGGGCAAGCTCAAATCCGTACTGCTCGGACGAAAACACATTATGAATCCGGACCGGGCAATGTTTCCGTATACTGCTGATCCATATTTCCCAGAAATCCGGGTGCTGTTCGGGCATCTGTGGATTTTCATCGGTACAGTGAACGACACGGATCTGCGGATATAATTCTTTAATCCATTGAACCCGCAATTCGCCCGGTATGGGTTCGCTTTTCAGGGATCCGGTCATTACGGTCAGTTCGGAGGTCCTGGACAACGCGAAATCAATCAGATGCTGATGCCCCTTATGCAACGGCATGAATTTTCCGAGAATGAATCCATTCGTTTTCGCTGACGATGGCGTGTTCATGAATTATACCGTATTTTCACTGATGAAAGGAATGATTTTTTTATCCTGCCCCAAATCCGGATCTTCCTCCAGCAGAATATCAATCCCGGTTCCGAACAGTCCCGCCAGGCACGACCGGAGGTCATGATGAAAAACCCGTAAAAACGAATCGCTGCCCCTGACCGCCAGCCGGCAACTCAGGTCCGGATATTGGTGAAACTGAAACTGTATGACCGGAAAGCGGCGGATAATTTTTGAGATATCCGCAGGATTCACCATTTTACCCGCATCGTTCCTGAAAAAGACAGGCGCGCGCCCCTGAAAATCATAGAATCTCGGCATGGGATCACCGCAGCCGCAAGGCGAGAATTTGATTCTCGCCCGATCGCCCGTGCGGTAACGCAGAAGAGGAACAAAAGGATTACGTCCGCCCGTGACCGTGATTTCCCCTGATTCACCTTCGTGAAGCGTATTTCCGGATTCATCGATGATTTCTACATGTAAGTCGGTCGGAAGAATATGAAACTCATCGGGACAGAGCGGACATGAATACCCGACCGGGCCCGTATCGTTCAGCGAATACATGTCGATCACAGGACATGAATAATGATTCATAAAAATTTCGCGTAAAGCGGGAGTCAGGCTCATCGCGGTGGATAGAAGTGCATTGGGTCTGTAATCCGTTTTGATTTTCATCAGTTCATGAAACGATAAAGGATCCCCGGCCAGAAAAAAAGGGTTGATATCCCGGATGTATTCGGCAGGGCTTTCCGGAAAAGGCCAATCGCCGGCTTTAAGGTTGATTTTTGCGTATCCCGCCCCGTTGAGCCCTGAATGCACTGTGCAATACGTGATGGTATGCTGCTGAGCGCAAATCAGGAAACATGCCGCGGCATCATGACTGAACGCAGGCCGTACGCCGTACCTTTCAAGCATGAAGGTAACCATCGGATCATAACAGCCGATCGCTTTCGGATGATTCGGGATTTTCAAAGGGTGGCCCGTTGTACCTGAAGTGTCGTTGACGATCAGCCGGTTAAGGGGCATGTCAGCCGGTACGATTTCCGCGAGCCTTAACACAAGGTCTTCCCTGGTCATGGGCCTGATCCGGGAAAAATCCTTCCGGATGTCAATATTTCCGATGTTGATGTCAAACAGCCTGACGTGTTCCCGGACGGAACGGACCCAATCGTAAATGAATTCAGGCGGATCCAGTCCGCGGTTTTCCCGTTCATGATAGAGGCGTCTTCGAAACGTCCCGATAAACGGAAGATCGGACATTTCAAGGCGGTCACCGCATCGCGTGTTCCACTTCGGAGCGTGTGGATGTTCCCGCATCCGGTCAAGCATGACCTTCCATTCCGGCCTGAACAGGGGAGTACGGATCAGTATTTCTTTCATTGCGGAGACTGAATTCATGAAACCGCTTTCACTCGTTTTATATAATATGAAAGCAATCATGAACAAATTCAAATGAATTCTGACATCCGGGGATTTCAAAAAAAATCCCGTCATGAATACGGGATTTTTAAACGAACATTTTGCGAACGAACTATTTGGTGCCTTCTCCCCATTCAAAATCCATCTTGAGATTGAACTCAATTTTTTTGTCGTCTTCCTCGGAGGGATTGTCAAACACAATATAGTACAGCGTTTTTTTGCTTTTATACTGGTTCAAAAGACGGACTTTGAAATCGTGGTTGATTTTCAGTCCGGATTCGTAATAGTTCTTGAACGCTTCGTCCTGATCAAATTTCAGAAAATTTTCCTCATCCATGATGAACACTTTCGCCTGGCGGTCACCGCCGTCCAGCACACGCCAGTCGCCTTCAAGCGACACGGCTTTCATCTCGTCCTCAAGCACAATTTCAAACTGGTAGAATTCACCGGCTTTGATCGTTTCGGTTTTTTTGACGGTATTTTTTTCAGCGGTGATCATTTCTTTGGACGGTCCGCAGGAAACCGTTAGCATAACGGCCGTAATCGTCACAATGGCTAGCAATCCCAGCTTTTTCATAATGGATACTCCCTGATTAATGAATGTTTATGTACGTAAACAATGAACGTTTCAATCACTCTTCCATGCCCTGGATATCAGATATAGTAAATATACTGAAATTTATGTAAGTAAATCAAATAATTTAATTTTTGTAGAGAAGCCAGCGGAATATTTCCTTAAAAGACGGTTTTTTCCCGTACATCAAAATCCCGGTCCTGTAGATTTTTGAAGCCAGCCAGACCGCGGCGATAAATCCCCCGAATAGCAGCCCGGCAGATAGCAGCAATTCCCACCAGGGCACGCCGAAAGGAATGCGGCCCATCATCACGATGGGCGATGTCAGCGGAATCATGGAACACCAGAACGCCAGCGGACCGTGAGGATCGTTGATGATGACATTCATCACAATGAAAGCGAAAATCACCGGCATCGTTACGGGCAGGGACGGCGACTGTACATCGCCAGTGTCGTTCACCGCGGAAGCGACCGCCGCATAGAGAGCCGCGTATAAGAAATACCCTCCAAGGAAATAAACCATGAAACCGGCCAGCAATCCGCCGAAATCAATGTCCTCGATTTGTTTTAGTAAAACCATTATTTGTCCGGCGTCATGGCCTGCTGCCGGAGCGGGGGACGATGCGGAAAATGATCCCGCGGCAACGCCCGCAGTCGCACTCATTACGGCGGCTCCGATCACCGACCAGATCAGCAGCTGTGTAAGCCCCACAAGGCCGATGCCGATGATTTTCCCGAAAAGCAACTCAAACGGCCTGACCGACGAAACCAGGACTTCCATGATACGGTTTGCCTTTTCCTCCACGACTCCGTTCATCACCATCACCCCGTAAATCAGAATGGCGATGTACATCACCATGCCCATGACATATGCGATCGCATATGCCATGAATTTTGAATCCGACCGTTCGCCGGAATCGGTCATCATGATGGACTCAATTTCAGTGGTTTTTTTAATTTTCCTGAAGATGTCTTCCGACAATCCCGCTTTCAGGAGTTTCTGGTTCTCGAGGATCCGGTTGATCTGGAACTGCAGGGAACGCTGTGACTGCAGGCTTAATCCTTTATCCGAATAGTACTGAATGCCTTTCGGATGATCCAGATCAATCGGCGGAACATATAAGATGCCTTCTATCGTCCGGGAATCCTCTTTCAGCCCTGTTTTCGCGCTGTCAAGGGACTGGTCGAGATACTCGAAAGAAAATTCAGCGGTCGCAACCAGCTGATTTCGGAAAAACCCGCTCCGGTCCACCACACCGATCACGGCTTGGCTTGATGCCGTGGCGATCCACATCACGATCAGGGGAATCAGCATGAACCCAAGCGGAACGGCGATGGTCGCGAAAATAAATGATTTCTTTTTCACGCGGGTCAGGTATTCGCGCTGAATAATGAGGCCAAGCTTATTCATAAAAATTACTTCTGGTTGTGATTCTTAACCTGATCAATAAATATTTCATTTAAGGAAGGCAGAATTTCAGTGAAGGAATAAATTTCCAGTTTTCCAATCAGGTAATTCAGTAATTCGTTCGGACGGTGATTTTGATGTAAGGTGACAATCATGTGACCGCCGTTCTGAAAGCTGAAATCAAAATCAGGATGCCCGCAGTCGGATGCGTTTCCCCGGTAATGGACGTGAAACTGATTTTTCTTGAATTGCTGTTTCAGCGCCTTGACTTCGCCCTGAAGAATCAGCTCACCCTGATTGATCAGCGCGATCGATTTGCAGATTTCCTCAACCTGTTCCATGCGGTGCGTGGAAAAGATCACGGTTGTTCCCGAACCGTTCAGGCGGAGAATCTCATCCTTGATCAGGTTCGTATTGATGGGGTCCAGCCCGGTAAATGGCTCGTCTAAAATCAGAAGGGACGGCTCATGGACCACAGTAGAAATGAACTGTACGATCTGCTGCATGCCCTTGGAGAGCTCATCGATTTTCTTATTCCACCAGTGACCGATATGAAACCTCCCGATCCATTCATCGATTTTTGCCCGGGCGGATTTGCGGTCCAGTCCGCGAAGCTGAGCGAGATACAGAAGATGGTCTCCGGTTTTCATTTTTTTATACAAACCCCTCTCTTCGGGCATGTACCCGATCCTCACCGAGTCCCGGATATTCAGAGGCCGACCGTCAAACAGGATCTCACCCTCGTCCGCGGCGGTAATACGGGTCAGGATGCGGATCAGCGAAGTCTTGCCGGCGCCGTTGGGTCCCAGAAGCCCGTAAATCATTCCGCGGGGAATATCCAAATCGACTGAACTGACGGCTGTCGTTCCGTTATAACGCTTGGTCACATGGCGGATTTCGATGAAGGGGTGTAGCATCATTTGGCAGGTACGCTGTTCTCAGCGGTTTGTTTCATTTGAGGCACAGTATTTCTGCGGCAAATCCTTTCCAGGAAAACCGCTCTCTCCGTTTTGCGATTTCGGATGAATAGCCAGGCCCGGCATTTTGCTCATAAAACTGCTGAATGGCGGCCGCAACTGCGCCGGGGGTGATCTCACGGATAATCGTTCCGGTTACGCCGTCCTCGATCATTTCCGAAAGCCCGCCGACATCCGTGGCGATCACGGGAAGATGGTAATGATAGGCAATCTGGGTAATTCCGCTCTGCGTGGCCGATTTATAGGGCAAGACACAGACGTCCGCAGCGGAAAAAAACAACGGGACTTCCGGATCGTTGATATAGCGCGTAAAACATGAGATCCTCCCCTGTAACTGTCCGGCTTCAATTTGTTTCCGATACGGATCGAAAGATCCGTACACTTCCCCGGCGATGACCAGATGAATATCCTCCGGGAGCTGCCTCATCGCCTCGATGAGGACATCCAGTCCCTTGTATCCGCGGATAAACCCGAAAAATAAGACGATTTTCTTGTCCGCGGGCAAATGGAGGGTTTTCCGGGCATGCGCCTTTTCCACGGCGGGATTGTAATGGTCATACAGCGGGTGAGGCTTCAGTCTGTAAACGGCGCCCGGCAAAAGCGACAGCAAATCCTTCTCTACCGTTCTGCTCATCGCGATGAATGCGCTGTTTCGTTTCAGAAAATAGCGGATGAGCGTCATGTCCCCGGGGCGTTTCTCGTGCGGGATGACATTGTCGAGAATGGAGATCACCGACGTTCCCCTTTTTTTCATTTTGCCCGCGACATAACCCAGCGAGGGCGCAAAAAAAGGCATCCAGAATTTCATGACCAGACAATCCGGATCCCAGGCTGCGATGCGACGGGCGGCTCTGCAGTAGGTAAAGGGATTAACCGTATCCAGCACTCGTTCCGCGGGAACCGGATCGGCCTGATCCCTATCCGACACGTACTGCGTCTGCCCGGGAAAAAGCAATGACGGATACTGGCGCGTGAAAGTATACGCCTTCACCTCATGCCCCTTCTGCTGAAACGCTCGGTACAGGGAAGCATTAAACTGGGCGATTCCTCCGCGAAACGGATAAAACGTGGACAGATATGCAATCTTCATGATTTCTTGTTTTTGAAGGATTCAACCGCCGAAAAAACGGTATCGACGGACAGGTCCTTCATGCAGTGGCGTTCCCGTTTGCAGGTATTTCCGAAATAACAATCGCACCCTGTCGCGGGCTGGACAATCATTCCGTTTCCGTACAGTTCGAACTCATGGCGATTGAAAATGTTGTTAAACAGCACCAGCGGAACACCCGCGCCGATCGCGATATGCATCATCATCGAAACAGCGGTAACGATCACATGGCACTGGGCGGATAACGAAATGAACTGAGCCAGTGAAAACGTTCCCGGATAATGCGCGCCCGTGACTGAAGCGTATTTTTTATTCTGCGAATCTTCCTGGGGACCGCCGAGAAGCAGTGGAAAATAACCGTTTTTTTGCAGCCGCACGATCAGGTCGATCCAGTATTCTTCCGGCCAAAGGCGGGTCAGCCACCGCTCACCGCAGCCGGTATTAAGGCCGATTATGCGTTTCCTGCCCGCCAGTTTCTTAATCGGCTCCCACAGCGGCTCGTACTGGGCGTCAATCGGCAAGAGGTAAGGCTCACCCTGGAAATCGAGTCCGCAGATTTCAAAAATTTCCTGCAGGTAATTTTTCGTATTGACGGCGGAGATCTGATCGAACATGCCGGTAATGAATTTATGCTGTGCATGATGATTCACCGCGGCGATGTGCCCGTCGTGCATAATGAATCCCAGTTTTTCCTTCGCCTGAATATCCAAACACAGGGAACAGGCCTCGGCATCCTTATCAAGATTGATGACGATATCATACCGCTGATGCTGAACAGCGTACACCGATCTGAAGTCAAAAGGATAGATCCTGTCCACATGGGAAGACGGGATCAGTGACGGGGAATGGGTAATCCATGTAATGTGACAATGGGGATACTGTTTCCGGAGCCGGATCAGAAGCGGCGTCGTACGGATCACATCCCCGGCCGCACCGAGCTTAATGATCAATATGCGGTGATCGACCGGATCATACTGATCGCAGCCCTGACAGATTTTTCCGGATTGCTTGTTGGGTTTGCAGGGAATATCCCCCCGGAAATGCCGGCAGTTGAATTTGATTTCTGAATAGTCCATTCTTTTTTCTGTTTTAGGGTTGATAATTCTTGAGAATCGCCTCAACAATATTAGTCGTGGAAAAACCGGCGACCAGATCGACCAGTTTCACCTCGCCGCCATAGGATTCAACGATGTCTTTTCCGACAACCTGTTCGGGCTTATAATCGGACCCTTTGACGAGAATGTCCGGCTTCAGCTGCCGGATAAGTTCCAGCGGAGTGTCCTCATCAAACAGGACGACGTAATCCACCGCCTCCAGGGCGGACAGGATGTGCGCCCTTTCCGTTTCGGAAACGATCGGCCTTTTTTCGCCTTTGATCCTGCGGATGGAAGCGTCGCTGTTCAGTCCCACGATCAGGGCGTCGCCCAAAGCGCGGGCTTTCGAAAAAAGCGTGATGTGACCGACATGAAGAATATCAAAACATCCGTTGGTAAATACAATTTTTTTGTTTTTGCGTGTCGCCTCGAGCAGAGCCATCAATTCCCCCGCCGTGACGATTTTACCCGATCCGCTCGTAATTTGCTCCAGTTCATGGAACACTTCCTCCCGTTTGACGGTAACCGTCCCAATCTTGCTGACGGCGACGCCGGCCGCCATGTTCGCGATCATGGCAGACTCGACCAGCGGACACTGGTTGCTCAGCATCAGCGCTAGATAGGCTGTAACGGTGTCTCCCGCGCCGGTGACATCGTAAACGTCACGCGCGGTAGCCGGAATGTGAAGATGGGTCGAATCGCTGACCAGCGTCATGCCTTCCTTGCCGCGGGTGATCAGGACGGAATTGAAAGAATACTGTTCACGGATGTCGGCAGCCGCCTGTATTGCAGAATCATTGTTTGCAAGAATCCGACGCATGGATTGTTCGGCTTCTTTGCGGTTGGGTTTAATCAGCGTCGCGCCCGCATAAACGGACAAGTCGGCCCGTTTCGGATCGACAATCGTCATGATCTTGTGTTCCCTTGCCGTATCGATCATGGCACGCAGAAGACGGACGGTCAGCATACCTTTCTGGTAATCGGAAATGACCACCGCGTCAAACTTTTTCATATGCATTTTCAGGTAATGGATGAAGAAATCCTCCTGCTGTTCGTCGATTTCATCGGTCTGTTCCCTGTCGATGCGCACAATCTGCTGATTTTCCGCGATGACCCGGGTTTTAGTGATCGTCGGGCGGGAATGGACTTCGATGACGGATTCCGTGGATATCCCGAGCCTCCGGAATTCGGCGTTCAGCAGTTCCGATGAGGCATCCTTTCCCGTCATCCCCATCATGGTCACATCACAACCGATCGCGACAATATTCTGGGCGACGTTGGCCGCCCCGCCAAGGGATATATTTTCCTTCCGGACATTGACGATCTGAACCGGGGCCTCGGGCGATATCCGGCTGACATGTCCCCAGATAAACCGGTCCAGTATGATGTCGCCGGCCACGAGAATTTTTTTCTTCTGAGCCGCCAGCAGCCTTTTTCTGAGACTTTCTTTCATGATCCTTCCGCCTGTTACTCGTTCAGCCCAATGATATCGAATGTTTCATAGAAAATCAAGGCGCTTTTGTTCGGCAGGGACAATTCACCGAACGGAGAAAATGAAATAAAAAGGCTGCCCCGATCTGCACCGGGACAGCCTTATGAATTCAAACCGAAAAAAGGATTATCTGTGGGCAATCGGATCCGCGTTTCCGTCCGGATCGTTAATAGCATAACCGCTGGTGGTCACATTACCAAGGAGAAGGATACCGCAGACATGCGGAGCCGCCATGGATGTTCCGCTCATGGTAGCTGTTCCGCCGCCTTTGTACAGGGACAGGATATTTACACCAGGCGCGGCATAATCAACCGGAGGATTGGCGTAGTTGGAGAAATAAGCAAACAGGTCGGCATTGTCAATCGCGGAAACCGTGTAGATGTTGGCGTGGTTCGCGCGGGCCGGGGAGCAGTTGTTCGCGTTCTGGCTTTCATTGCCCGCGGCGACAGCGACTTTGACGCCTTTTTGCGCGAGAGCGATCACGGCGTTATCCAGCGTCGTGCTGATGCCTCCGCCGATGCTGATGTTGGCGGCGTCACCGTTCGCGGCGACGGAAGCGACATAGTTCACTCCATTCATGACACTGGTGGTGGTTCCGCTTCCGCGACGGTCTAACACTTTAACCGCAACAACTGTTGCGCCGGCGGCTACGCCAATCGTGCCCACCGTGTTGTTTTTTGCGGCAACGATTCCGGCACAATGCGTTCCGTGTCCGTTGGCGTCATCTGCGTTTTTCTCTTTAGTGTAATTTTTGCTCCGGGCAACGTCAACCGTTAAATCGGGATGATCAAGATCGATACCCGAATCAATGATCCATGCGGTTTTACCGACACCGCTGGCCGACCCGCCTATGCGCGTGATGCCCCAGGGAGTGGTCTGTGCGGTTGCCTTGCTCATCGATTCTTCAACAGCCAGATCCGGAATCCGGAAAACCTGATCCTGTTCCACGTATTTCACGCGGCGGTCGGCTTTCAGCGCATCGATTTTATCGGCAGGTACTTTTGCGGAAAAAGCATTGACGACATCCCATGTGTAACCGATTTCCATGTCATATTCGGGAGCCATTTCAGCGGCAGCAGCGGCGCTGGCTTTGGCGAAACTGTTATCCAGAACAACAATATACTGACCGGGAATCAGTGTCCCCGCCGGCGCATTGCTCAGATCCTGGTCAAATGTCAGGCTTCCTTTGTCGCTGTTTTCGCAGCTGAATAATGCCATCGCAAAACAAAGCGATAACACGAGGTACAGATTACGTTTCATTTCAGTCTCCCTTTTTTGGTTTGATATGTTAATTAAATAAGTTCTCATCTTCATAATTATCTTAGCACATTTTATGCCGGTTTTTTTAAATTTGATATACGATTCGATCCAAAGTTATGAGAAAAGGATGCATTATAAAGGATTGTAACAGCCGGTTTTTAATTATCATAAAATCAATATATTAAACTTTCTAAAATGAGATTTTAAGATAAAAACTTCTTTCTTTAATGATTTATGTCACTTATGTTGTATGTAAAATTTGATTTAATCATTTGGTAAAGTTGAGCAAAAAATATTACACATAATGGCTTCATTAAGTGCATAAATAGGTAAAATAATTATTAACAATATATTAATTGTACGTTATTTTACTTGTAAATATTCGTTCACATAAACAAAATTTTTCACAGCTCATGTACTTAGATAGTTGTAAGTATATAATCTTTGATCATACTGCTTAACGGAATGAAATCTCTTTTGATGACGATTATGTGTTAAATTTTCGAAAAAGAGTGGATTTTTATTGTCATTTGTTTTAATTTATTATGAACGGGTTTTATCATGGAAAAACAGCGGAACGGACATAAAATCGATAACCTGATCAATGAATATTTTGACCAGGTAATACAGGGCGCTTTGATTTTCCGCGAGGGAATCAGGTATTTTCTCCGCGAGGATACAGATCTTTTTGAAGAACATCGTAACCGTTTGGACGAGACGGAGGGAAAAGGCGACACGTTCCGGCGGCTGATCGAAACGATGATCTACGACGCAAAACTTCTTTCCGAAGACCGGGGCGATGTACTGGGACTGATCGAAAACGCCGACAAAGTTCTGAACCGCCTGTCCATTACACTGATCGAACTGGGGATACAAAAACCGAACTTCCCTGCCGCCGTGAAACCGCTCGTTTTGCAGCAATGCGACCTGGTTTCCGGATCTGTTGAGCATATGGTCCACGGCATACGCATGTTTTTCGCGAAAGGGCAGAAATGCCAGGCCTGTATTCAGGAAGTCATGCAATGTGAAAAAGAAACGGATAAAATCGGGAACCGGATCCGGATGATCGTATTTCAGTCCGGGGCCGATCTTGCCTTAAAGAACCACCTTCGCTATTTTGTGAGCCAGTTTGAAGACATCGCGGATCAGGCTGAGGACGTCTGCGACAGGCTCGCTATCGCGCTGATCAAACGAAAAGAATGAAATCCTTCCGCTGAATACCATACATTCCGTCATTCCGGACAATATGTGACGGGTGAACGGTCCTTTTCCGATCCATTAGGATTCATCACGGGCGCTGAAAAAAACTTGTCCTTCCTGCAATAAGGCCGTACCGCAAGGATCAGCCGTCATATCCTCGCACGGACGATTCCGGCAGGATTTTTCCAATATTATTCTTTTTCTGCCAGCGGTCCATGCGGATCAGGTCGTACCGCTTCAGATGACTGAAATCATGATTGAAGGCTGAATTGTCCTTTTTATTTTTTTCAAACAGGATGCGTCCGCTATCATTGCACAAAAAGGCTCGGTACCGGCCCTTTTCATGCATCAGTTCGCTTACAGCGCGAAACACATTCCGGAAATCCCTTCCTTCCCCGGCATGATCAAGGTAATGCACATCCGAACCCGATAGAATCATATATGTGAACTTGAGCGATTTCTTTATCAATCCGACGGACTCGTCAATATATTCAATAAATGGCGGACGATTCCACGGGACGTCGTGATGGCACCAGTTGTCGGGGTGATTCAGCGCCGGACAGGGCTTGCGCGTCAGACAGGGTGAATACACGAATCCGCCGTCAGCGATCCACGCGTCCCGAAATTCCAGCAACACGCGCGATGTGTTCTTCAATGCGGGCTCGATGCAGATCACAAACCCTCCCGGATTTATGAGTCCTCTCAGAGATTTGATTAATTGTTTCCGGGAATCGGCATCCAATTCATTCAGCACATTTCCGGCGATGATCAGATCGTATGTTTCAGCGGATGAAATTGGCGTTTGAAGATTGTGTATTTTAATTTCGATGCTTCGATTCCGGTATTGTAATAAGTTTTTCCGCAACTCCTGCAATGCCGCGCCAGAATGGTCCATCCCGGTGATGTCCAATTCCGGAATATCGGAACTGTTCTGCGCCTCAAGCCATGCCAGTAAACCGAGAATCATCGTTCCGGTGCCGGACCCGATATCGAGTACGCGGATTTGTTTTTTATTTTTAAAACATCCGGAACGCGCGATATCGTTCAGGGGAATATGGATTTTCAGTAAATTGGCGGTCATATAATACAATTGATAAGCCCGCCTGTAGTGAGGGTCATTCAGATAAGGCTTTTTTGTGAATTCTCCGCGCAAACTGTTTTTCGAAAGCTGTTCCGAAATATGGCGTATATAAGGCAAGCACGGTTTTAGCCGGCCGAAGGGCTGTGTTTGTAAATCAAGATTGAGCGTCTGTTCCAGATAAGAAAGATAGGATTCCGGCAATGTCAGCATGTCGCCGGATCAGTGAACCGATTTGATGATATCGGTTTTCATATATGGACGCAGGACTTTCGGGACAATCACCGATCCTTCGTCGGTCTGGTTGTTCTCGAGTATGGCGGAAACGATTCTCGGGAGCGCGAGGCCGGAGCCGTTCAAGGTATGAACGAATTCAAGTTTACCTGCGGTGTTGCGGAATTTGATATTCATCCGTCGCGCCTGGAACGCCTCGAAATTACTGCACGAGGACACTTCAAGCCATCGCTGTTGGCCTGCCGACCATACTTCCAGATCGTACTTTTTCGTCTGAGTGAATCCCATGTCGCCTTTGCACATGAACAGCACCCGGTAAGGAAGTTCCAATAACTGAAGCAGCCGTGCGGCGTCGTTTTTCAGGCTTTCCAATTCATCATACGATGTTTCGGGAAGAACGAATTTCACGAGTTCGACTTTATCAAACTGGTGCAGGCGGTTCAGGCCGCGTACGTCCTTGCCGTAGGAACCGGCTTCGCGGCGGAAACAGGGCGTGTACGCGGCGTATTTGACAGGCAATTTATCGGCGGCGAGAATTTCCTCGCGGTGAATATTGGTTACCGGTACTTCCGCTGTGGGAATCAGGTAAAATTCATCACGCGTGGCGACATACATCTGGTCTTCTTTGTCGGGCAATTGACCTGTGCCGGTAGCGCTCTCGGCGTTGACCATAACAGGCGTCTGGACTTCGGTGTAGCCGTTCTCAATGGCCTGATCGAGAAAGAAATTGATCAACGCTCTTTGTAATGTCGCGCCCTGCCCTTTGTACACGGGAAATCCCGCGCCGGTGATTTTCGTGCCGGTTTCAAAATCGATCAGGTCCAGCTGTTTCACGATGTCCCAGTGCGGCTTCATCGTAAAATCCGTTTTCGGTATTTCGCCCCAGGTTTCGGTAACGACGTTATCTTCGGGTTTCGATCCCGCGGGAACGCTTTCATGCGGTATGTTCGGCACGGTCAGCATCACCAGCCGGAGATTCGTTTCGGCGGCTTTTAGTTTTTCGTCGAGCGCTTTGATTTCATCGCCGACGGTTTTCATCTCCGCGATCAGGTCGTCCGCGTTCTGCTTGTTTTTCTTCATCCGCGCGATTTCTTCGGATGTTTTGTTACGCTTCGCTTTCAGTTCCTCGACTTTCTGGATGATTGTTTTCCTTTCATCGTCGTAACGGATGATCGCGTCGATATCGGCTTCAAAACCTTTATCTTTGGCGGATTGTTTTACGGTTTCAATATTGTCGCGGATGAATTTTAAATCGAGCATATCGGCCTCTTTCAAAAGATGGTTAATGGCGCGGCATAATAAGGATAAAGTTATAAAAAATCAACTGCCGATGTTTCACAGCATCGGATCACGCGCCGATAATCTCAAGCGTTCGTATTCCGTCCTGCAAATTCGCAAGATGGTTGCACTTCCCGTTTTTTATAAAACCGATCATTTCCGTCAATTGGCTTTGCGCCGCATCTATGGCGGAATCAACGGGAATTATGTATTCTGATTTTCCGGTCTTTTTAATAAGCGTTTTCGCCAGCAGATCTCCTTCAAAGACGGAGTCTTCGGTTTGAATGGTCAACCGCCGGATTTTTTGAAAATTATCGGTCGCGGAATGAATCTGGACGGGTATATTATTATCTAACGTAAGGGATATTTCATAATGCTGGCCGGAACCAGTGTGTTTTTCACGAATCGAATGGCCAATAATCTCTTTTCCTGACAGGAACCCTGCAAGATCAATATCATGCACGGAGATGTCCTGCAGAAGCCCGTCGGAAATTATATTCCGTGATGGTTGTACGATCCGAATAAAAGACATCTCATGAATAATTGATTTTCTCAGTTCCGGAAGTATCGCCTGAATGACCGGGTTAAACCGTTCCGTGAACGACACGAAAACGGGAACACCGAGCTTTAACCGTAATTCATCCAGTTCACGGGCTTCCTGCAGAGTGCGTGTGACCGGTTTTTCAATCAGTACGGGAATTTGTATCTTGATACATTCCGCGCCGTGGTCCGCGTGTGTTTTTGTCGGTGAAGCAATGATGCAGGCGTCGAATGCGGGTGTTTCACAGGCGTCTGAAAAAGATCTGAAAACAGGTTCAGCAATGTCCCCTTCATCGAAAGTCGGATCAACGACTGCGGCAATGTCCGCGTCACTTATCCGCTTAACGGCGTTGTAATGGATGCGGCCCATCCGCCCGAAACCGATAATCAGAAAGCGCGTCATCCTTTATAACTTCGATACAATATAATCCTGTTGTTCATGCGTCAGGAAGGCGCTCATCGGCAGGCTGAACACTTCCCGGCTGACGGTTTCGGTGACGGGGAAATCCTTCGGGTCATGCGGGATATGGCGGATCGCTTCCTGACTGTACAGCGGGACGGGATAATGAATGGCCGTCGGAATACTGCTGTCATTCAGATGCTGAATCACTTCTTCCCTTTCTTTGGATCGGACAGTATATTGCGCGTAAACGCAGTCCCGATCGTCTTTCACGGTCGGCGTGATCAGCGGTTTGTTTTTCAGCATTTCGTCATATCGTTTCGCCAGCGCCTGGCGGACAGGAAGTTCCCTGTCAAGGTGTTTCAGTTTGACGTTCAGGATCGCCGCCTGCATCGTGTCGAGCCGCCCGTTGATGCCGATCAACCGGTGATGGTAACGCTGCGACTGCCCGTGATTCATGATCATGCGGATGCGTTTGCCGAGTTCATCGTCGTTCGTGAACACCGCGCCGCCGTCCCCGTAACAACCCAGCGGCTTGGACGGGAAAAAGCTGGTGCATCCGATGTCCGACAAATTGCAGGATTTTCTTCCTTTATAAGCGGCGCCGAAACTCTGCGCGGCGTCTTCAATCACGATTAATCCGCGCTTTTTAGAAATGGCGTTGATTTCATCCATATCGGCGCACTGGCCGTAGAGCGAAACCGGTATGATGGCGCGTGTTTTGGAAGTGATCTTTGATTCGATGAGATTCGGATTTAAGTTATAGGTTTTTTCGTCTATATCGGCGAACACCGGCACGCCGCCAAGCAGCACGATCACTTCTACCGTAGCGAAAAAACTGAAAGGCGTGGTAATCACTTCCTCGCCCGGCTTCAGGTCAATCGCCATCAGCGCAAGCAGTAACGCGTCGGTTCCGCTGGAACAGGATATGCAGTGTTTTGAGCCCGTGTAATGAGCGAGTCCCTGTTCAAGTTCCTCGACCGCTTTACCGCGGATGAACGCCGTCTGGTCAATCACCGCCTGCAGGGAAGAATCAATTTCGTTTTTATACGCCCGGTATTGCGCGTTCAAATCGCAAAATGGAATGTTCATATTTATCCCTTTTCTGTTATGCATGATGAAATATATTTTTTTACTTTTCTTCGATCCCCCTTCCCCGGCTCATGATAAAATGCTTGATATCGCTTACGCGGCAAAGAACACGGTACAGTGTAATATCCAATAACTGGTTCCGTTTCAAAATCCATTTATTCAGAAACACAGCTACGATATTGATAATAATAACCGATAAAATTGCTCCCTGAACGCCCATCAGCGAGATCAGTATCCAGGAAAAAAACAGGTTGAGAAATATGGTCGCGGCATTGATATAGAACGCAGTTTTCATTTGGTTGGCCGCCACATATACGCATCCGAACACCGAATTCCACGGCACGAATAATGAAAGGAGCGCCGACCACTGAATGATAACCGCCGCTTCGCTGAAGTCCGGATTCGGCGTCATGATCCTGATAATGGTACCTGCAAAAAGTATAAATACGGCGGAAACCGGAAGCAGCAGAACAACGGAAAAGCAAACCGCTTTTTCACATATTGTGAGAATAATATCCTTCGCGTTCCGGGCAAATTGCCTCGAGAGAACCGGAACTAACAGCGACTGAGCGATCTGGCTGAACAGGAGAAAAACCCTGAGAAAGGTTTTGGCCACCGCGTAAATGCCGAGTTCGCGCGGGCTTAAGAGCGAGATAATCATGTAATTGTCGGACTGTTCGTAAATGTTGTTGGCGAACGCGCTCATCAGGCTGAATTTCCCGAAATCATACATCCTTTTTACCTGAGAGGCCAGGCCGCGGAAACAAAAACGCCAGTATTTCCAGGTGATGAAGAAGGCTGCAATCGATGACAGGGCGTACGCGTAAATATTAATCGTAAACAAATCGGCGGCATTCTTCAGCGACTGTTCAGCGATCATGTAATGCATCAGCCCGATCGCGGCCAAAAAATAAATCGTATCGATCACCACCAGTTTGAAGAGGTCGTATTTTGCCTGGAGTATATAAAGAATATAATTCCGCGCGAAAAAAGATACCGCCATCAGCGGCAGCAGCAGAATCAGTTCAGAGAGTGATGCGGCGTCGTTCAGATTCGCTGAAAACCACGATACGAGCAGCGGTTCGCAGGCTATGGCGCCGCCGATGGCAATCATCAAAAACGCCGCGTTCATCAGCAGTCCTGCCGTCATAATCGAACGGTAATCGTTAGTTTCGGCGGAAAATTTCATCATCGGCTGGAGCGCGAAACTGGACCCGAAATTCACGATGACGAGAAACACCGATTGGTATATGATTGTAAAAATGCCGTATTCTTCAACCGGAAGGCTGGAAATGCTCAGTTTCATGAAGTAAAGCCCGAAAAAAACGGTCATAACCTTGTCAGTTACCGTCCAGACTCCTTTGCCGAGGTGCTCACTGAATTTCATAACCACCGGAACATTTCGATGAAGCAAAAGAACAATTTTTCATTTTACAGCCGTATCCGGTGAAAAAATCAGTCCGGTTCTAAGGGCTGAAAACACGAAAATGACTTGCATTTATTTTCAATTTCTTTTAAGTTTTAATAGTTGATTTCACACCCGTGAGTTCTTGTGCAACCCTTTTGTTTTTTGATGTCTTTGTTGTTATTCTTTTTTATTATTCATTTTTCTATATACAATTTTACCGGCAAAATTGCAAGGCAATCCTCCTTTCGAAACGGCCGGCACTGGTTGTTCAATGTTTCACTAAACCCTGGAGTCTGATCATGCGTTCTTTTACTGCGATCGCCTGGTCATCGGTGGGGAAAAAGGTTTTTACGGGCATCACCGGATTTAGCCTGAGCGGTTTTGTTCTCGTGCATCTGGCGGGAAACATGACCCTGCTCGACAGTTCCGGAGAATTGTTTAACCTTTACGCCCATCATTTGATCAGCATGGGGCCGCTGCTGTATGTTGCCGAGGCGGTGCTCGTATCCGTTTTTCTCATTCACATGTTAATCGGTCTGACAATTTTTATCAGCAAATTACGCGGCCGGCCGGTTCCGTATGACGTGTATACCAGCGCCGGCGGCAACAGCCGCCAGACCCTTTCATCGAAAACGATGATCTACACCGGCGCGCTGATGATGATTTTCATGGTTGTGCATCTGATCAATTTTAAATACGGGCCTTACTACACTACCCTTATCGACGGGAAAGAAGTCCGCGATTTATACCGGCTGGTTCTTGAAACGTTCGCACGGGAAGGCTACATTATATATTATGTCCTTTCGATGGTGTTTCTGGGATATCATCTCCGTCATGGTTTCTGGAGCGCGTTCCAGTCGCTTGGTTTGAACCACCCGGTCTGGACAAAACCTGTTTATGTGATCGGGGTACTCTTCGCCGTTCTCCTTGGTTTCGGTTTTATTTTTCTGCCGGTTTGGCTTTATATCCAGGCTCATTACCCGGGAGGTTTATCATGAAATTAGATTCGAAAATTCCGGGCGGACCCGTTGCAAATAAATGGGATCGTCATAAATTTGAAGTGAAACTAGTCAACCCATCGAACAAGCGGAAATACTCGGTTCTGGTGGTCGGCACCGGACTGGCCGGTGCTTCGGCCGCGGCTTCGCTTGGCGAACTCGGCTATAATGTTAAGATTTTCTGCATACAGGATTCGCCCCGCCGCGCGCACAGCATCGCCGCTCAGGGAGGCATCAACGCGGCGAAGAATTACCAGAACGACGGCGACAGCATCTGGCGGCTTTTCTATGATACCGTCAAGGGCGGCGATTACCGCGCCCGCGAAGCCAACGTGTACCGTCTCGCGCAGGTCAGCAACCTGATCATTGATCAGTGCGTGGCGCAGGGCGTGCCGTTCGCGCGCGAGTACGGCGGACTGCTCGACAACCGCTCATTCGGCGGCGCGCAGGTGTCCAGGACATTCTACGCCCGCGGACAAACGGGCCAACAGCTTCTGCTCGGCGCTTACAGTTCGCTGATGCGCCAGGTTCATCTCGGTACGGTCAAAATGTATCCGCGCACCGAAATGCTCGACCTCGTGGTCATCGACGGAAAAGCGCGCGGGATCATCTGCCGTAATCTGATTACCGGCGAACTGGAAGCGTACGAGGGCGACGCTGTCCTGATCGCGACCGGCGGATACGGCAACGTGTATTACCTTTCAACCAACGCGAAAAATTCCAACGCGACCGCCGCCTGGCGGTGCTATAAACGTGGCGCGGCATTCGCCAATCCCTGTTTTACGCAGATCCATCCGACCTGCATTCCGTTCTCCGGCGAACACCAGTCAAAACTGACGCTGATGAGCGAAAGCCTCCGCAACGACGGACGCGTATGGGTCCCTAAGAAACAGGGCGACACCCGTTCCCCGGACCAGATCCCCGAAGAAGAGCGCGACTATTATCTCGAACGGAAATATCCGAGTTTCGGCAACCTCGTTCCCCGCGACGTCGCCTCCCGTAACGCAAAGGAAGTCTGTGACGACGGCCGCGGCGTCGGCCCCACGAAACAATCGGTGTATCTCGATTTTCGGGACTCCATTAAGCGCCTTGGAATCGATACGATACATGAACGCTACGGCAATTTATTCGAAATGTACCAGCGCATCACTGATGAAGATCCGGACAAGTTCCCGATGCGCATTTATCCCGCCGTGCATTACACTATGGGCGGCCTGTGGGTTGATTATAACCTGATGAGCAACATTCCCGGCCTTCACGTGCTGGGCGAGGCGAATTTCTCCGACCATGGCGCCAACCGGCTCGGCGCCAGTGCTCTGATGCAGGGGCTTGCCGACGGTTATTTCGTGATCCCTTACACGCTCGGCCATTATCTTGCCGGCAACACCTTCCCGAAAGTTTCGGCAGAACATGACGCTTTCAGGGAAGCAAAGGATAATGTTCAAAAAGAGATCGATCGTCTGATGTCGAAAAAAGGCGGGCGCACGGTTCTGGAGATTCACCGGGATCTCGGCCGCGTCATGTGGGATAATGTCGGCATGGGCAGGAGCGAAGCGAGCCTCAAAAAAGCGCTGGAAGAAATTCCGAAGCTCCGCGACGAGTTCCGGCAGAACGTGAACATTCCCGGATCGGCGAACACGATGAACAAGAGCCTTGAGAACGCGCTCCGGCTGGCCGATTACATCGATCTTGCCGAACTGCTCGCGAAAGACGCTCTTCACCGGAATGAATCCTGCGGCGGGCATTTCCGCGTCGAAAGCCAGACGCCGGAAGGCGAAGCCCAGCGCAAGGACGACGAATTCAGTTATGTCGCCGCATGGGAATTCGCCGGCGTAGGCAAAGAGCCGATCCTGAATAAAGAACCCCTGACTTTCGAAGATGTAAAACCCAGTCAGCGAAGTTATAAATAAAGTATGAAATAATAAGGTGAACATATGAAAACCATGACCATTCATATCCGTGTCTGGCGCCAGCCCGATCCCAAAGTCAGGGGGAAGATGGTGACGTACACGGTGAATAATGTTCTCGAAGATATGTCCTTTCTGGAAATGCTGGACGTGCTCAACGAGGACCTGACCAAAAAAGGCGACGTGCCGGTAGAATTCGACAGCGACTGCCGGGAGGGCATCTGCGGGTGCTGCAGCCTTGTCATTAACGGCATCGCGCACGGCCCGGAAAAAGCAACGGCGAGCTGCCAGCTTCACATGCGTAAATTCAAAGACGGCGACACGATCAGCATCGAGCCCTGGCGCGCCCGCGCGTTTCCGATGATCAAAGACCTGGTCGTTGACCGGAACGCGATGGACGAAATCATCGCGGCAGGCGGTTTCGTTTCCTTCAATACCGGCGGCGCGCAGGATGCCAACGCGATTCTGATCCCGAAAGAGGACGCCGACAAAGCCATGGACGCCGCCGCGTGCATCGGCTGCGGAGCCTGCATCGCCGCATGCCCGAACGCTTCAGCGTCTTTGTTTGTATCCGCAAAAATCGCGCAGCTGGCATATCTCCCGCAGGGCCATCCGGAACGGAAGATCCGTGCGCTGAGTATGATCCAAAAAATGGACGAACTCGGTTTCGGCGACTGTTCCAATCACGGCGAATGCGAGGCCGTGTGTCCGAAACAGATTTCCATCAAGCATATCGCGAAAATGAGACGTGAATATTTTAAAGCCAGTATTGCTTAATTTAAAAAGAAAGGCAATGTCATGGAACTGATGAAAAAAATCTCACCCGCACTGTATCTGGTGATCCTTATCGGATTCTTTTTACCGTTTATTGAGATATCCTGCAGCAACAATTCGCTGGGCACATTTTCCGGTTATACGGTCATGACCGGTGACGCGGGGCAATCCCTTGCGCAAGCCAACAAGGATGTGAAATCGGGATTGAATATTGAACTTGTGATCGTGTTCCTCATGACCATTGCCGGACTGATTTTCTCTTTTTTTAAGAATCCGAAAACGATCATCGGTGCGGCGCTTGCAGGACTCATTGGTTTCATTTTTCTGATGATATTCAAGTCTAATCTCGATTCGCAAATCACTTCGGCCAATCAGTTCATGACCATTGTTCAGATACATTATAAAATCGGATTCTGGATAAGCTTTATATTTTTTCTAGGCGCGATCGGTTTGAACATCATATTGTTTTTTTCGTCAAAAAAAGTGAAACCTGCTGCAGTTATCCCGCAGCCCTCGCCTGAAACAACGGTTAATGAAGGAAACAAAACGAACTGACGCCTCGTTTAAACAAAAAATATCTTTACTTTGGAGGTTTCTATGTTTTGTAAAAATTGCGGAGCCCAGGTCGCTGAAAACGCTGCTTTCTGTCCGAATTGCGGTGTAGGCCAGACCACAACCACCAGCATGCCCCAGGCACCCAGAGATCCCAACGCAAAATCCAAACTGGTCGCAGGATTGCTGGGGATTTTCATCGGCAGCCTCGGCATCCACCGTTTTTATCTGGGGTATATCGGTATCGGGGTTGCCCAGATTATAGTCACATTTGTGACCTGCGGAATAGGCTCTCTGTGGGGCTTTATCGAAGGCATTCTGATTCTGACCGGTAATATCAATACAGACGCCGATGGAAAACCCTTAGTCGACTGATTTTTGTTAAACGAGGCTATATAAGCTGTGTGTATGGTGAATTATTACTGAAACATCAATTAAGGATATGCCATGATCAAAAATGTTTTAACATTATTGCTGGTTCTGATTGTATTTTTTCTCTTTAATCTGACCGCGCAGGAACAGAAAAAGGACCGGGCGTATTTCAAAGAATCAAAAAATGAGTTTTTTGATTCCATTCAGGCTTCCATAAATGATTTCAACAAAACTGAGAAAAAACCGAAGATGCGTCTTGCGGTTGATTTTGCGGGCATGAAACTTCCGAAATCTGTCAGCGAGTTCAAACAACAATGGTACAATGCGCCCGTATCTCAGGGCAACTCAGGTATGTGCTGGTGTTATTCGGCCACTTCGTTTTATGAATCCGAATTATACCGGATGACCGGTAAGAAAATAAAATTATCTGAACTCTATACGGTTTACTGGGAATACGTGGAAAAAACGAAACGATTTGTCAGGGAAAGAGGAAACTCCGTTTTCGGTCAGGGTTCGCAATCCGCGGCTGTTTCAAGGATATGGAAGCAATACGGTATTGTCCCGGCGGAATCCTATACCGGATTAAAACCCGGACAGAAATTTCATGCCCACGATGCGATGTTCGAGGAAATGCAGAATTACCTGAACGGACTGAAAGTCTCCAACGCATGGAACGAAGAAACGGCCGTCGCGACCATCAAATCAATACTGAACCATCACATCGGGGAACCGCCGACTGCAGTTACCGTCGACGGAAAATCAATTACACCCAAAGAGTATTTTGAAAAATACGTAAGCCTGAAATTCGATGATTACACCGAATATATGTCGTTCATGAAATACCCGTATGATGAAAAAGCAGAGTACGAAGTACCTGACAACTGGTGGCACGGCAAGGACTATAACAACGTCCCCCTGGACGATTACATGAAAATCCTCAAGAGTGCTGTGCGCAAAGGACTAACCGTCTGCATCGGAGGAGACGTCAGCGAACCCGGCTACGACGCCCACAGTGAAGTCGCTGTCATTCCGTCGTTTGACATCCCCTCGGCGTATATCGACGAAAACTCCCGCCAGTTCCGCTTTGACAACAAATCAAGCGACGACGACCACGGCATCCACCTGGTCGGCTACCGGGAAATCGACGGCAAGGACTGGTATCTGATCAAAGATTCCGGCAGCGGTTCAAGAAACGGGCCGAATAAGGGATTCTATTTTTATCATGAGGATTACGTCAAACTCAAAATGCTTACTTTCATGGTCCATAAGGATGCGGCATCGGACATTGTAAAAGTTAAAAAAGAAATGAAATAATGTTTTTCCGTCCGGACCTGCAATTATTAAAAAGTTTCCTTTACCAGGGAAACTTTTTTTATTGGTAATCTTGCCGTATTTTGATATAATAGCTGTTAGTCAATAAACTAAAAACAGGCATTAGTTCATGTCTCACACGCATCAGCTGGCCGTAACCGCCTATATTATACGCAATGGAAAATTTCTGTTGCTGAAACGGACCACGCCGCCACTGATCTGGGGCCTGCCCGGAGGCAGGTTAAATCCGGATGAAAACCCGAATGAAGGGATTATCCGGGAGATCATGGAAGAAACCGGATTATCCGTTTTCGTTATCGCGCCGGTGGATATCTGGTTCGGCGATTTCGGAAGAGGCCTGTTCGTTTCAATCGACTATCTGGCTGTGTATCAGTCGGGTGAGGTCGTGCTTTCCGAAGAGCATTCTGAATTTTGCTGGTCAGCCATCGACTCCCTGAGACATGATAATCCGCCTCTCGAAAAAGACCGTCCGTTCTTCAATCTGTCTGATTTTGAGAAAGCCTGGTCATTGTATAAAAAATTTTTTCCAAACTAACAGGGGATACCGACCGTGCAGCATGATGAAATGATTTTAATACTCGATTTCGGTTCGCAATACACGCAGCTGATTGCGCGCCGCGTGAGGGAACTGCAGGTCTATTGTGAAATTCATCCGTTTACGCTGTCGGCGGCGGATATGAAAAAAATGAATCCCAAAGGAATCATTTTATCAGGCGGCCCCATGAGCGTGTACTTGGAAAACGCTCCCATTCCTGACCGTTCGCTGTTTGATCTTGGCATTCCCGTCCTCGGAATCTGTTATGGAATGCAGCTGATGGCGCACTTCTTTAACGGAGCGGTTGACAGAGCCGCTCATCGTGAATACGGCCGGGCGATAATCGAAATCGATGATGACTCGGACATCTTCCGTCAGTTCCCCGGAAAAACTGAAGTCTGGCAAAGCCACGGCGACCGTCTCGAAAAAATCCCGGATGGCTTCCGCATCATCGCGCGGTCGGGAAACGCTCCCATCACGGCGATACGCCACCACAGTAAATCCCTGTGGGGCGTGCAGTTTCATCCCGAAGTCGCGCATACCCCGCTCGGAACACATCTTCTTCAGAATTTTGTGAGTCAGATCTGCGGCTGCCGCGGGCTGTGGACGCCGGGGTCATTCGTAAAAGACACCGTTGTGTCAATTCGCCGGATCGTCGGCGACCGTCATGTGATATGCGCGCTATCCGGCGGCGTGGATTCGTCGGTCGTAGCCATGCTGCTGCATGAGGCGATCCCGGACCGGTTCACCGCCATTTTTGTGGATAACGGGTTGATGAGAAAAAACGAAGCGCGTCAGGTATCGGAAACATTTACGAAATATTTTCAGACGCATTTCATTGCCGTCGATGCCGCCGATCGTTTCTTATCCGGCCTGAAAAACGTGACCGAGCCGGAACAAAAAAGAAAAATTATCGGCAAAACATTCATCGATGTTTTTGACGACGAGGTAAGCAGATTGAGAGCGGAGTCCGGTAATATAGAATTTCTTGCGCAGGGCACGCTGTATCCCGATGTGATCGAAAGTGTTTCCGTTAAAGGTCCGTCGGCCACGATCAAGACGCATCATAACGTCGGCGGACTGCCGGAGAAAATGAAATTCAGACTCATCGAACCGCTGCGTGAACTTTTCAAGGACGAAGTCCGCAAGGTCGGACGCGAACTCGGACTGCCTGATGAACTGTTGATGCGCCATCCGTTCCCCGGACCGGGACTCGCCGTGCGCGTTCTCGGAGAGGTGACCAAAGAACGCTGTGACGTCCTGCGCGAGGCCGACGCGATATTTATTGAGGAATTGAAATCATCCGGCCAGTATCATCAGGTCTGGCAGGCGTTTGCGGTTCTTCTGCCCGTCAAATCCGTCGGCGTCATGGGCGATGAGCGCACCTATCAGAACACCGTTGCCCTGCGAGCCGTGACCAGCCTCGACGGCATGACCGCCGACTGGGCACCGCTGCCGTACGATCTGCTCGCTAAAATATCAAACCGCATCATCAACGAAGTCCCGGCCGTGAACCGCATGGTGTATGATATCAGCTCCAAACCGCCCGCCACGATCGAGTGGGAATAACGCATGGAAACGTTTTCATCTCTTTTCCAAAATCTTCTGAACAAACAACCTCCTAAACGACCGGTTGTTCTTCCTGAAAAGTCCTGCGAAACGCTGAATAACCGCCGGTGCATGCTATGCCCCGCTATCGGGTATGAATATGCCGATGAACTCAACATAAAAAATGAGGCGCTGAAATTATTCTGGCAAAACAACAAACTGAAAGGTACCCTGCATCCGGTGACTCCTTCGCCGCTGGGACGCGCATACCGCACGAACAGCAAGCGACGCGTTTTCAGAAACAGGGATCAGGCGAAACTCGGTTTGACGGAAATCACGCGTACCGGCCCCAGGGGATTGCCGGTTATTCATTGCCCGATTGAACCCGCGTCTCATGCTGCGATTTACGACATCGTCCAGAAAAAACTCATGTCGGAGAAAGGCGACTTATTAAGAAAAATCCTGAATTACGTCATCATCCGCGGGGATTACGGGCATCACGCGGTTTTGTTCAGCATCAAATATTTCAATCCGGAAGTCCTGCGCGAGATGAACCGGTTATCCAAAGAACTGACCGGAGCCGTCAGCCTGATTTCCGGTATTTTTATTTTTCAGGACAAGCCGTCATCTCATTATATCTCATCGCAGGTTCAGTCTTCGTATTCCGGGTACAGAAAATTATTCGGAAAAAACTATTGCGCTGAAACAATCGGCAAAATGAGGTTTCACTATTCACCGCTGGTTTTTTCACAGACCAATTCATCCGTTGCAGAACCGCTGGTGAATCAGGTTCTGGCGTGGCTTGATCCCCGCCCCGATGATGTGGTGTTTGACCTTTACAGCGGGTACGGATTGTTCGGCATTTCCGTCGCGGATAAGGTCAGGGCTGTCATCGGAGCCGATCAATCTTATGAGTCGATCGATTGCGCCAATGAAAACGGACGGCATTTGAAGTTATCCAACATTCAGTATTTTCAGAAAAACATCTCTCCCGTGTTAATTCCGCAGCTGCTGAAAAAACACCATACCGGCCGTGTAAAGATCATAATCGATCCGCCGCGCGCCGGAACGCCGCCCGGTTTGATCGAGGCTATTGATCCTTTGAGCGTCGCAGCCGTCATTCATCTTTTCTGCGATATTGAATCCCTTCCCCGTGAATTCAAGCGCTGGGAAAGAAACGGTTTCACGATATCCGGATCTCAGCCTTTTGATATGTTTCCTGCGACCGATCAGATCGAAATCGCCGTAAAGATCACGAAATAAAAAAGGCGGCCATACGCATTTGCATGACCGCCCGGATAACAAACCGGCTTATCGTTACAGAGGATTAATCGTAATGCTCCGGTCAGCGCCTATGGTCACAGCGTAACTGTGCGTTCCGATCGTCATAGTAATGGTTGTCCCTGAAAACGTAAGGACCCCTGATACAGCAAAATCACCCAGCATCGTACCGTTCAGCCCGTCCTTATCAGGATCTAAATTCTGAGAAATCGTAAAATTCACACTCCCGCCGCTGGGTACTGAAGCTCCTTCTGCCACCTGAAGGTTGATAAAAGTGAACTGGTATGTATTGTAATAATTCAGATCGTCATTTGTTGCGACTGTAAGTTTTCCAACGGCAAAGTGTATGTTCAGCTGCAGGGAACCGTTAAAAACAAGCGTACCTGAGGTTGCCGGGCTGATCCAGTTTCTTAAACCGGAAATAGAAAAAGATGTGTTACTGACTGAAATATAAATCCTGGTATTACTTTTGTCAATACTGTCATTCACGGTCACATGGGAGATGGATGCTGTATCGGTCAGAAAAGGATTGATATACCCGTTCATATTCGGGGAATATCTGACCCAATAACCTGCCGTGACGGTATCGTTTCCGAATGCATGAGATGCCCAGCAATGCCATGTATCCGGGGAATACAAGGTGTCAGTCGTGCCCGCTTTTTTTGCGAATATTTTAGGTTCGGAAAAGCGGATTGTATCCGTAAGGGCAATACCAATGTCGGTGTTCAGCAGAATATTTTTAATGACTGCTTTTGCGCCCCGGTCATCATTTGCGACATCATCGGCAAGAACCCGTTTTTCGTTGTTCAGTTTATCACATGAAATTCCGACTATGAGAACCAAACCAATCACAGCCAGTAGGGTTTTAGATAATTTCATTTTTGGGCTCCTTTTCAAATTAGTATAAAAATATGGAAATTTAGGAAACATTGTGATATTATAGCAAATATTGACCGGTTCAGCAAGAAAAAACTGAAAGGAATTTTATGTGTCAAATCAAGTTTCGAGATTCTGATGATATGATTGTGGTTCCGAAAATAATATGTGTTGGCTCCAATTACGGTGAGCATATCAGAGAAATGAAAGGAAGTTTTGAAAAGCCGGATCCGTCTGAGCCGGTGCTCTTTTTAAAGCCTTCATCCGCCATCCTGCATGACAAAGGAACCGTAATAAGACCTGCTTATTCCCTTGAAATGCATCATGAAGCGGAATGCGTAATTGTAATCGGAAAGCCGGGAAAATATATTTCACCGGAAAAAGCGGAAGACCATATTCTTGGATACACGATCGGACTTGACATGACTCTCCGAGATCTGCAGAAAAGGGCGAAACAGCGGGGCGAACCGTGGGCGGCCGCCAAGGGCTTTGACACCTCAGCCGTGATTGGGGAAATGGTTTTGAAAAACGACGTCTTGTCGCCCGGTCAAATGGACCTGCGGCTCTGGGTCAACGGTCAGCTGAAACAGCAGGCTAACACCTCCGACATGATCTTTGGAATCAAGGATATCATTGCAATCGTATCAAAATATTTTTGTCTTCAGCGTGGCGATCTGATTTTCACGGGTACGCCTTCCGGAGTCGGGCCCGTAATGAAAGGGGACCGAATAAAAGCATCTCTGGACAGGTTTGTTACTGTAGAGGTTTCGGTGGATGAGGAAACAATCTAATCGTCAGAGGCGGAGGTGATTTTTTTCTCCAGCGCCGAAATGACATCATTCACCGTGATCGAGGAAGTGGAACCCAGCACAGCCTGGTATATCTGGTAGTTTCCTCCGCGGTTGGAACAGAATACAATTTTGCTTCCGTCGTTATTCAATTTCGGGAATAAATCGTCACCGTCGTCAAAAGTAATACGGGTCGGTTCTGATCCGTCAATCTGCATCTTATAAATCTCAAAGTTTCCGTCACGGCTGGATACAAAAGCGACGGACTGATGATTTCCGGAAACGCTCGACTGGATGTTCATCCCTGCGGATTTCGTCAGATACTGAATGTCAGTTTTTCCTTCGACCGGTAAAATCCCGATGTCATACTCCTGGTCTGATTTCCTGGCCGAGAAAAGAATTTTGTCGCCGGCAAAGGAAGGATCGATATAGGTGTGATTGTCGGCGCCAAGGAACTTAAACATAAAGTTGCCGCTTTTTTCAATCGTGTAAATGGATGAAGTTTTTTCCCAGAAAGGATTCGGGCTGAAATCAGACCGGTCACTGGCAAATACAAGCGAAACCGTATCCATAAAGACAGGACTCCAGTTGTCGGAACCGTAGCTTGATGTTACCTTGCGCACATTTTTGCCGTTCCGGTCCATGACAAATATTTCACGGGTCTTGAAGGTCTTGGCGCCTTTGTCTTCTCTCGTTGAAGCAAAGGCAATCTGCCGGCCATCGGGCGAAAACGCTGGGTTTTCATCGGCTCCCGGATCTGTGGTTAATTGCAGTACCGAACTCTCACCGGTATTCAGGTCCATGAAATAAATATCCCAGTTTCCCTTCCGGTCCGATTGAAACACTATCCGGTTCCCGTCAGGAGACAGGGAGGGCATGATGTCATTGTAAGAGTTACGGGTCACCTGGGTAATCGTATAGGGGCTGACAAAACGGGCGGCAAGCCTTTCCAGGTAAGCATCGCCTTTGTAATCCCGCATGATGGCCAGATATTCCTGGTACGCTGATCTCCTTTTCCCTTTCGTCAGAAGCAGATCGCCTTTCTGGTAGCGGGCGTCAAGCTGTGCCGGATCCAGACTGATTGCGCGGTCAAAATATTTCAACGCGTATTCCTTCCGGCTGATTTTCAAATATTCCATGGCGATGTCATAATTCAGGCCTGCGTTCAGACTGTCGGCAATCCATTTGTAAAAAAGCTGGGTAAGATCGCTGCTCAGGGTCTGAGTGGAATCCAGCGAAGGCTGTTGGACGATGGTCTGTGTCGAATCTTCAGCCTGACTTAGCAATGGAACCGGCAATACAAAAAATAAAACAGCTATGCATATTGCTGCTGATATTCTTGGGTACATATAAATTTTTCTCCCGGATAATAGTCCTGGTGCTGAATCCGTTTTTAAGTATTACAGAACATATTTTACCATAATATTGATAGAATATCAAGAATAATTTATGCGTCCCGGCAGATTTTCAGCCGGAGAGATAAACGTGATTTCATTCTATGAGGCAAACCCAAAGACAGATTATTAGCCTATTTAAACTTCCCGGTAATGACCTCAGGCAATACATCTTTTTCGTTACCGGGCTGTCCGGTGGATCCCGGGCTGTAAAGGCCGTCATCCGGGGTGTTCCTGGCGTAAACTTCTTCTTTTTGTCCGATCAGCTTTTGGATTTTCATCAGTCCTTCCAGAAGTCCTTCCGGCCGGGGAGGGCACCCCGGCACATAGACATCAACCGGAATAAACTGGTCTACGCCCTGGATCAGCGTATAGGTATTGAAGAACCCCCCGGTCGAAGCGCAGGCTCCCATGGAAATGCACCATTTGGGATCGGGCATCTGATCCCAGATTTTTTTCAGGACCGGCATCAGTTTGATGGAGACGCGCCCGGAAACAATCATCAGGTCGGCCTGACGCGGTGAAAAACGGATGGCCTCCGCGCCAAACCGCGCCATATCGTACCTCGGGCCCAGGGTCGCCATCATTTCAATCGCGCAGCATGCCGTTCCGAAGGGCATCGGCCAGAGCGAATTTTTCCTGCCCCAGTTCCAGAGAGCCTCTACGGTCGTAGTCAGCGCGCTGTCTTTAAGTTCTTTGGTCCAGTCCATATGCGGATCCTTTGAATGACGCAATATACAAAAAAACCATGACTCAATCAAACATTAATGAAAATAAACAGTCCCGCCCGGACACATGCCGGATCGGGACTGTTCGGGGCAGAGTAATGTGAGTTTACTTATTATGCGGTCTTTTTGAAATACTCGTTCACTTTGGTCCAGTTCACTACATTCCAGAAAGCGCCGATATAATCCGCCCGCCGATTCTGATATTTGAGGTAATAAGCATGTTCCCAGACATCGATGCCAAGAAGCGTTGTGTGGTTTTCACTCAGCGGACTATCCTGATTGGCGGTGCTTGAGATGACCAGCTTCTTATCCGCATTCAGATTAAGCCAGGCCCATCCGCTCCCGAACCGCCCCAGAGCGGCTTTCTGAAATTCGGATTTGAAATGTTCAAAATCACCGAAAGTCTTTTTGATCGCCTCACCGATTTCATTCTTGGGTTCGCCTCCGGCGTTCGGCCCGAGTATGGTCCAGAAAAAGGAATGATTCACATGTCCGCCGGCATTGTTGCGGATAACAGTGCGAATTTCTTCGGGAACCCGGCTCAGATCCCCGATCAGTTCTTCAGCGGTTTTGTTCTGCAACGCCGGAAATTTTTCAAGCGCCGCGTTGGCGTTTGTGATGTACGCCTGGTGATGTTTCGTGTGGTGAATGTTCATTGTCATCTCATCAATAAAGGGCTCCAGCGCGTTGTAAGCATAAGGAAGAGGGGGCAATGTAAAAGACATGTCAGTTCTCCTGGTTATTAGTGTTCGTTTTTTTCATAACTGACAATACAACGCAGGATTGAATGAAAATAATCCCGTAAATTTTTTAGGTTCACAGAATTTCATTCCGGGGAGCGGTTTATGAAAATCTCGTATATATTTGTTATTGATATCGCCCTGCTGAATGCGGATCACTTGCACTATAAAAAAAGCTGACCCTGGAAGAGTCAGCTTTTTTTAAATCTATGATCTGTTTTTTTCAAACCATACGTCGTTATATCCCTTATTTCTTTCGTGTAATCTGCCGGATCACGGTTATTTGAACATGCGGATCACTTTGGATTGCCGATCATCACATACGGAGCCCAGAAGAACGGATGAATGTGAAAATCGCCTTTTCGGATCAGCGCGATCTGCGCCTGGCGCATGGATTCGGACTTTGAGAGTCCTTTTTTCAGACCTTCGTAAAAATTGATCATGATGATTTTGGTGGATTCATCGTCGACCGGCCAGAGAGTCGCGACCGTGGTCGGGGCTCCCGCGATGGCGAACGCGCGAGACAGACTGATCAGTTCCACTCCCGTAGCGCTCTTGCCCATGGAGGTGTTGCAAGCGGACAGGACCACCAGGTCGTTCTTATCTTTCAGAGGCAACTTCAGGATTTCACTGATCGTCAGCTTATCATCCTCTTTCAATGTTTCATTGGGGGCCATCAGCAGGAACGATTTCTGAGGTTCGTCGCCGGATAAAAACCCGTGAGTGGCGAAATGAACCACATCATACTGCGAGGACATGGACTTGGCTTTGTCTTTTGTGGCTTCAAGATTCTTGTATAATTTCGCCGTTGAAAACGCAGACTGGATGACTTTTGCCTCTTCCTCCGCTCCGGGCAGGCTTCCGTCAGGATTGCCGAACACCAGGACATTGCTGATCTGTTTCTGTTTCTTCTTGGATACCAGATCCATCAGTGTCGCGGCGGTCAGGTAGTTGACCGCTTTCTTTTCGATCAGAAACTGAATGTCGCCGTCCTGCGTCTCGGTAGCCAGACACTGAAAGGGAACATAATACAGGCTTGCCGCGGGAATAACCGTAATGGTCTTTATTTTTTCATCTTTGATGTTGTCCCAGACAGGCAGGACAAGATAATCATACAGCTTGACCATGATATCGCGAAGAGGCTTAGTATGGCGGTCGTAAAACCGCGTGTCCGCGCCCTGTTTCCAGTCCTTGAGCTTCATGTCAAAACGGCCCCTTTTCAGCATGGACATGACATCGGTAATGTAATACCGGTACTTGTTGACCAGCGAATCGATCTCAAGATTAGTGACAGGAACGGTTTTCGCTTCCACCTGCGTTTTCGTGATCATGAATATGTACAGCGCATCATCGGCCGGAAAATACTGCAGCAACACGACATCATCGGGCAGCTGCGACTGGATATCCGTCAGCTGGATCGGGTCTACTTTGATGACCTGGTATATGTTGGGGTACTTCGTTTCCAGATCGATCATCAGCGCGTTGAAATCGCCCTGGTTTACGGTCAGCGTCTTGCTCAGATTGTCAATCTTTTCCTTGTCTTGTTTCTCCAGGGGTTTGGCTTTCTCCTCCGCCAGTTGTTTTTCCAGTTCCTCGTTTTTCTTCTGCAGATCCTGTATCTTGTCAACCTGTTCCTGTTCCTTCTTGTCGGCCACCTGGATCTTGTTGGCGTTGATCACGTCATTCGACATCTTGGCCTTGCTCCGTTCGATATATTGCAGGGCCTCCTTCACTTTGTTGGAGCGTTTCAGAAGGGAAATCAGGCGCTTGTAAACGGGATTCTTATCCTTGAGAAAACTCTCAAAATAATCCTTGTTGCTGAAGTTTCCGCGTATGCTCTCGATGAAATCGACGGATTTAATCAGAGCGGAAATCGCGTTGTTCCGGAATTTCGCCGCAGATTCCTTGTCGCCCAGAATATCCTGTTCCCGGGCGAGCATGTCATAAATGGCGCCGATAAAGGAATAAGTACGCCATGCGCCTTCCCGGTCTCCGATCTCCTCAAAAATCTCGGCGCTCTTGATGTAATATTTCAGCGCGTCAGTGATTTGCTCGGCTCTGAAATACACCCGGGCAATATTCGCCAGGTCCGTAGCCATGCCGCCTTTGGATCCAATTTTCGTGTGTATTTTCAGCGCCTGGTTCAGGTAGCTCATCGCCGAATCGTAAAACTCCGCTTCGATATACATTGTGGCGATATTGTTCAGGTCATCCGCTACCCCTGCAGGATCCTTGAGTTCTTCATGAAGCTGTTTCGCTTTGAGATGGTATCCCAGAAACGTTCCGATCATCTTCAATGACATTTTTTTGTTTTTTTGCTTCTGGGTATCAAGTTTTGCCCGGTAGGCCGATATTCCCCAGTTGGCGATGGCGCTTGCGCCGCCGGATTTGTTGCCCGACTGAATAAAAAGCGCGGCGGCAATTTCAAAATAATCCACTGCTTTTGCGTGCTGGTTCAGGAGCTGCAGGACCATTCCGGCATAATTGCCGGCATTAGCGGCACCCGCTTTATCTTTCGCTTTTTGGAACTGTTTCATCGCGGCTTCAAACAATCCTACGGCTTGTTCGTATTGTCCGTTCTCAAATGCTTTTACGCCGTTCTTGTAATTTTCATCGGCTGTCTGAGCAAACAGGGAACCCTGAATGATCAGAAATCCGGCGAATAAAAAGCATAATTTCATTGGTTTCATTGACTTACCTCGTTTTTATGTTCTTCGGATACCTTAAACCATTGTTAAATGAATACATTTTAAGCGGGTTTGGTAAGTAATTTTTTCTTTTCTTTCAGGAAAAATTCTTTAAATGTTTTTTTGAAGGTTTCAACCCTGGACGATTCCATCAGCTTTTTCTGAGTTCCGGCTGTAATAATCGCCGCCTCAATGGTTTCATAACCGTTCATCAGGTCCATTTCCATGGCGGCAAAAGTCGTGTCCTTGTTTTCGGATTGCGAATACTCACTGATCTTGCATCCTTTGAGGACGGATGAAGCCTCCATGGTTTCCCCGATTGCCTTGCCGAATTCATCGGCGTTGATATCGCTTACAAAAAAGCCTGGCTGTTCCCGGATAAATAATTTGATTAACTGACCGGCATCTTCGGCAAGAACGCGGATGATTTCCTTACGGCCTTTGAGCTCGGCCTGGGAACGAGCGTTGGATTCGGACTTCAGTACGGAAGCCCCGACACCCTCATAAACAAGTTCGTCCAGTTCTGATGCGGTTTCTTTTTCAACAGTGACTTCTTTCGGAGGATCTTTCGGCCCGTCCGCCGTGACCGGATCCTTTTTATCATTTTTCTGGGAGGGACATGCGCACAGAATCAATGATGCCAGGAACACCGCCATAAAATTTCTGCTCATTTTATTCTCCGGAAAGATTGATTAAAAAATGAAAGGGATTGGTGTCCTTAGGAACACCAATCCCGAATAAGCGTTCTCATGCAAATTACTTCAGAGCCGCATTCAGTCCGTTCAGGATTTCGGTGGATGCTTCCTTGCTAAGGTTTGTCAGTGCGACGATACCCGCTTTTTCGGCGGCGCCGACGGAAATGCCTTTGACCTGCTCTTTGCTGCTTGTGGCAATAACTTTACCGGTTTCCAGGTCGATCGCGCGGATGGAGCAGTTCGCCCAAGCTGAAATGCGGTTGGATGATCCTCCGCCGTAAGGATTGGATGATCCGCCGACGGATTCCATGGCTTTCACCGAACCGATCACGAGGACATCAGCAACCGTTTTGAGCGCGTTCGCGACGACGTCATCGCTGCTGCTTTCGGCCGCGGCTTTTGCGGCTTCACGGTTCACGGCGCGGAACACTTCGCTCTTGTCGATCACTTTGAATTTATTCGTGGTCAGCTGTTTCAGGATCGCGTCTTCGACAATGGATTTATCCTGGGCCTTGCCGATATTTTCCTCGAAAATGAGAATAACGATTTTCGTAATCGCGGAGCCTTTGGCCGTAAACGTGAAATCCTTGAACACCAGACGGGCTTTTTCAACGGCGCCGGGAAGCTGCTGCTGGAACGCCTCGAAATCACTGACATTCAGCCCGATGCGTACTTTGTTCTGGCCGCTGGGGTTCACGGTTTCTACGGAATGCACGGTAAATTTCGCCGTTCCCGCGCCGTCGGTCTTGGAAGCTTCGTCGGCTTTGACCACGGTCGGAGCGACGGAATACGATGCCAGGTTGGCGTTCTTGACTGCGATGACCGAGCCGGCCTTGTCATAAACCAGTTTAGCCACTAAAGGTGCGGCCAGCGGTTCGCCCTTGACGCCTTTCTGCATGTCACCGCTGACCATATCCACGCGCATTTTACCGAGCAGGTTTTTCATCTGCGTGTCAAAGGTCGCACGGACGGAAACCTTGTTGCCCGATCCGTCAATGTCACCTTCGATGGGTTCTTTGTTAATCAGTTCGGCGATAACGATTTCCTTTGCGCCTTCAAGGTATTGAGTCAGCGCGAGGTAATAGTCGCCGCTGGTCTCAGCGCTCTTTGCCGCAAGGAAATAGGTCTTGGCTACATTAATAGCTTTCTTCATGCGTTCGGCGAACTGGCGTTCGACTTCAGCTATGGAAATCTCGCAATAGGCGTACACTTTTTTCGATTTTTTATCGGTATGAAATTCGACTTTCAGGTTCTTCAGGGTTTCCTGGGAGAAAGATTCCGTGACAGAACTGAAAGTTTCATTGTAATCGGTCGCTCCGCCCCTGGTGCTCTCTTCCATCACGCTTGTAACCTTGCTGGAAATCTCGGAACGGATCGCGCGGATAATCATTGAGCGGGCTTCGCTTTCGGCTTTTTTCATGTCCTCAGAGTTGTTATTGGACGTCGGCGTTCCCGCGAGTCCCTGGTAATAACCGTTGCATTTCGGCATGTTCGGCAGAGTTTTGACCCAGTCTTTTCCGCAGGTTATGCCCTGCTGGCCGCCCGTCGATCCTCCGCCTAAATCCTCTTTGCCGGTGGCCGTCACGACGTCCTTGATTTCTTTTCCTCCGCCGGTCACTTTCCCGCCATCATCGGTTGCGGCAGTTACATCTTTTTCTTCAACAGCCGCTCCGCCTGTTTTGTTCCAGTTATTGATCGCCTTGTCCAGCGCGGCGAGAGCTTTATCGGCACTCAGTTTTACGCCTTTGATTTTGTTCTGCGCAGCGTCCTGGGAAACCTGCTCTTTGAACGCTTTTTCGAGATCCGCTTTGTTCAGAACGGCTTTGGCATAAAACTTGACCTCTTTTTTCCCGACTTTTTCCCCTTTTGGCGGCCAGTATTCTTCAATCTTGACATTCTTCAGCGTCAGGCTGGTCATGGTTTGCGTAATTTCGCTGAAATATTCCTGCGCTGCCCCGGACGATCCTTCACCGGTGGTTGTGGAAGCCTCTTCCATGAAATTTGTGGTCAGGCTCTGAACATTGGTTTCAATGACCTGGGCTATTTTTGTCCTTGCGTTTTGTTCTGCCTGGCTCTTGGCTTTCATTTCCGACAGCCCCTGTCCGACACCGGCGCCGATGATTACATCCTCATAAATGCCGGGCTTCGATACCCATTCAGGCATGGCGTCTTTCTTATCTTTTTTCTTTTTTTGAGCATTCGCTTCTGTGCTCATAATCAGCGACACAATCAGGACCAGTCCGATCACACCCAGTAGACGTTTCATTTTATTTCTCCTTAAGTTGGTTATAATGAAATATGATAATGATCTATTTTGTCCCGAGTTTATCAAAAGCCGCATTGAGCCTTTCCAGCGCGGCCTTGGCTTTCTCACGCCCTCCGGACAATATCCTTTCCGCTTTATCCTGATTTTCCTCATCATCGGATTTGGCTTCCGGCAGCTGAATAATCTGCGCGGCTTTCTTTTTCAGCTTGGCCTGAAGTCCGCCGAGATAAATTCTCCCGAGAGCGTAATAGGATTCTTTCGCTCCCTGAACATTTGCTCCGTAAGTTTTGCTTCCCTCGTCCTCTTTTTTATCCTTTTTGCCTTTATCTTTCTTTTTATCTTTTTTCTTGTCTTTTTTACCATCTTTCGCTTCATCTTTTTTATGCGCGATATCGGTATGGTAATAAACAAAGGTGGCAACAATCTGCGAACCTTCAAGGCAAACGTCGGTAGCTTCTTTAGTCATCTGTGACATATAATCATTCAGCGGCTGTCCGGTCAGGGACTCGGAGGTTTCCTTGGTCTCAAACCAGCTTTTCATTACTGACTCGACTTCCACTTCGATGCTTTTGGCTAATTTGGTGCGGGCGGCCATTTTCGCTTTGTCGATCCCCTGTGTCTGGGAAAAATATTTTCCCTCATCTATACCGACGGCAAAAATAGCGTCTTTCATTTTCGGCATGGTGGTGATCCAGACTGGCCGTCCGTCTTTTAGTTTAAGATAATCCCGGTTAATCATGCCGTTCAGTTTGTCGCTTAACCCCTTAAGCGACTTAGTATCGGATACTTTGGATTTGGCTTTTTCGTTGACTTTACTAATCACTTCCGAAAGGGACATTCTGGCGAGTGCGTAATGCCACTTCGTCTGCTTGTCATACCATGTTTCGATGATCTGGGAACCGGACAATGTCGTTTCCGACACCGACTGGGCCATTTCATCGATAACACTCCGCTCAGTCACATACGATGATGTTCCTTCATTCACTTCGTACCAGTCGGTCAGGACCGCCTGAACTTCCGACTGGATGGTGGCGCCGAGTTCCGCGCGGGCCTTATCCTTTGCGGATTCCCGGCCGTTGACGTAGAAATAGAATTTTTCAGCGATACCAACCGCGAAAATGGCGTCATCTTCCTCGGGCAGAACTTTAATCCATTCCGGCTGGTCTTTTCGGACATATGATTTCGGATCCGCCAGGGCTTTCAGCGAAACCTCTAGCTTTTCAATTTTTTTGTACTCCTCTTTTCCTCCGGCCTGCTTTTTGGCCTGTTCCACGACTTTCTTTTCGATGTTGCCCATCGCGCCCGAAAGCGGCAATTCGGCAAGCGCATAGATCAATCCCTCCGGATCGACCCAGATTTCCAGGATTTTAGCGTTCTGAACGGAAGCCAGCACATCTTCATCGATGCTTTTTTCCATTTCGGAAACAAACCCGGATCCCGTGGTGGTGCCCTGCCAGCTTTTCGTGATGGTTTTGACGTTCAGTTTGATCGTCTGGGCAAGTTCCATCTTAGCTGCATTCGCGGCAGCTTCTTCCCCCGCTTTTTTCTCATAATGCTTGTTCACAACACCGACGGCATACAGGGAACCGGCCGAAACCGGTAGTTCATTGACCCAGTTAGGAGCGGCCTTTTGCTGGCTGTGAACGGTCGTTGTATGAAAATTTGCTATCAACAGCAGAATGAGAAAGGAAACGGATAAAGTAAAGAGTTTTGCCATATAAACTCCCTGTTTTTAGGGTAAAGGATAACTTTTATAATTTCATGCTTTGACAGCAAAAAAGCAAGACTAATAATTCCGGAGGGCGAACCGCCCTCCGGAATTATCAACTGATTTACTCATCATCGCCCTGGCTGGTTTTCTCCCATTTGGAAACAGCTTTGTCAAGTGCTTTCAGGGCTTCATCGGCGGACGCTTTTACGCCTTTGATTTTCTTGGCAGCTGCATCGTCAGCCACTTTTTTCTTGAATGCATCGACCACTGAATTTTTCTTCAGGACGACTTTGGCGTAGAATTTGATCTTATTGCCCGTCTTTTCGCCCATCGGCGGCCAGTATTCCTCGATCATCGCGCCGCTGAGCGTAACATTGGTCAGGCTCTGGGTAATTTCCTGAAAGTAATCCTGCGCGGCGCCTTCGGAACCTTTATCCGTTGTGGTGGTCGCTTCTTCCATGAAGTTCGTGGTCAGGCTTTTGATTTCCGACTGAAGAGCTTCGGCAATTTTTTTGCGTCCGCTCTGGTCGGCCTGGCTTTTGGCTTTCTGTTCGGTTAATCCCTCGCCGATCCCGGCTGCAATGATCACGTCTTCATACAAACCGGGTTTTGATATCCATTTCGGCAGTTTGCCTTCTTTTTTCGCGGTTGTGCTTCCCCCGCCGCAGGCAGTTACCATAAAAGCGGCAAGGACTGCTAAACTCAAAAAATATTTCATTTTTACTCCTGATTTGGTCCCTATAAAATAAAATAACCGTAGTAGCCCTTGGCTACTACGGTTTTTATTAAAAGCCTAGGCAGATTATTCTTCTCCGCCTTCTTCTTCACCGCCGTCAGCAGAACCCTTGTTGCTGTCTTTTTCCCATTTGGTAATGGCTTTATCCAGGGCGTTCAGCGCATCGTCGGCAGAAGCCTTGACACCTTTGATTTTCTTCTGGGCCAGGTCTTCCTTGACTTTTTCCTTGTACGCGTCAATCACGGCTGATTTCTTCAGAACGACTTTGGCGTAGAACTTGACTTTGCTGCCAACTTTTTCGCCTAAAGGCGGCCAGTATTCTTCAATAAATGCGCCGCTCAGTGTTTGCTTGGTCATCGTCTGGGTGATTTCCTGGAAATATTCCTGGGCAGCGCCGCTCGATCCTTCTTCGGTTGTCGTCGAGGCTTCTTCCATGAAGTTCGTGGTTAAGCTCTTGACTTCGGTTTCCAGAGCTTCCGCTATTTTCTTGCGGCCGTTCTGTTCCGCCTGGCTCTTGGCTTTCATTTCTGAAAAACCTTCACCGATACCCGCGGCAATGATCACGTCTTCATACAGACCCGGTTTGTAAACCCATTCCGGCGGTCCGTCTTTTTTCTTTTTCTTTTTCTTTTTCTGCGCGTTCGCGTCGTTGGATAACAACGAAACCGTCAATACGGCCAGGAAGGATAGGAAAAGTATCCTCAAGAAATACTTTTTCATGTTAATTCTCCTGTGTTGATGGATGGTTAATTAAGAGCACCTTACTCTCGTTATTTAAAAAAAATTACGGCATTAATCTCTAACTTGCAAGGATTAAATCTATTCCCGGAAAATTTGCATTTCTGAAACAGATGACGGGACAATTTATTTAAGAGCATTTCAAAAGTCAAGTAAAAATTCCACTGTTGACTTTTGGCGTGATTAACAGTAATAGATGACAACAATAAATAAAAGGTAAATCAGATAATTTGTTTCATTAATTATAATAATATTATGTATTTAATTTGATCATTCATTTTTCATTTATCAAAAAATCCAGTTGATATGCTTCCTGAACCTGTAAAACCGGGCGGTTTCGGTTTATATCTTCATATACCCTTTTGTGACCGGATCTGTATATACTGTGATTTCTGCGTGACAACACGAAGAAAACTTATCCCGGATTATATCGGTGCTATGCTGACCGAAATGGCTCTCTATTCAATTCACAATGTTTTTCAAAATCCAGATACGATATACTTCGGCGGCGGTACGCCTTCGGTTTTGAGCGCAACTGATTTAATCCGGATTCTTGATCAGATCCGGATTCGGTATGCAGTTCATCCGGAAACGGAAATCACCGTTGAAGCCAATCCGAACCATCTGGACTATGATAAAACAAGACAAATCACGGAATCAGGAATCAACCGGATCAGCATAGGCGCCCAGTCCTTTATCGGCAGGGAACTGCGATTTCTTACCCGGACGCATAACGCCGACTCTCTGAATAAATCGCTTGATCTCGTCCGATTATGTGGATGTAAAAACATCAATATCGACCTTATTTTCGGCCTTCCCGGACAAACGCTCAGGGATTGGCTTTTTAATCTCGAATCGGCTCTTAATTTCAACCCGGAACATTTTTCAGTTTATAACCTGACAGTGGAAAGAGACACTTATCTTGACCGTTTTGTAAAAAAAAACAATCCTGTTTTCCCGGATGATGATATTCAGCTTGAAATGTTTCTTGCCGCTCACGATCTTCTGACTTCAAAAGGTTACCGTCATTATGAGATTTCCAATTACGCAAAACCCGGCTTTGAGTCGAAACACAACCAGGCCTACTGGTCGGGTAAGCCTTACCTTGGACTCGGTACCGGCTCGCACTCTTTTGACGGAAGCATGAGGTTCTGGAATACAAAGCGCATTGAATCATACATCGGACGAATCCGGGATAAAAATGAACCTCCCGTTGAAGGAACTGAAGTCTTAGGAAAAAACGAACTGATGGAAGAAAAAATACTCCTGGGCTTAAGGACGGATGCCGGATTTTCCGTTTCCGGGCTTGAATCACTGAGTGGTTTGTCTTTTGCGAATACTTTTTCGGAAACGATCGGAACTTTTCATAACTGCCTGATTGCCGATAACGATCGGATCAGGCTGACCCCGGCCGGATACTTTCTTTATAACCGAATCTGCGGAGCGTTCATAAACGCTCTGCCCGTGTCACGGTAAGCAAACCAGACGGTTCCCTGCAATATTTTCCTTGAAAAATACAGCTAACCGTCATAGATTGTCGAATGCCATATGTTACAATATTCAACTAACCGCGAGGACGAGTTATGTTTGACGTGAAAAAGCAGTACCATGAAACCGAAGAGAAGATGAAAAAATCGATAGAGGCGATCCGCAATGAACTGGCCAAATTACGAAGCGGGCGCGCGACGACATCCCTGCTGGACGGCATTAAAATCGACTATTACGGAACCCTGACGCCGCTTAACCAGGCAGCCAATGTAGCGACGCCGGAACCCAGATTGCTTACCGTGCAGCCATGGGATAAAACCATGGTCCCCACAATTGAAAAGGCGATCCTGACGGCAAATCTCGGCCTGAATCCTGCGAATGACGGTACTATGATTCGTATTCCCATACCCCAGCTGAATGAGGAACGCCGGAAAGAACTCGTCAGGCTTGGAAAGAAATACGCCGAAGACGGCAGAGTCGCTGTACGCAACGTGCGCCGTGAGGCCAATGATCATATTAAAAAAGCCGAAAAAGACCACAAAATCTCCGAGGACGACAGCAAGCACGCACAGGAAAAAATCCAGAAAATGACGGATGATTATATCAAAAAAATCGATGAAATGATCATTCAAAAAGAAAAAGAAATCATAGAAGTATAATGTCCGCGCAGGGACCAGCACAAAACAAATCTAACCGAAATCAACCGGAGGATAATGATCAGACGAGTTTTTATTCTTTTCCTGTTCAATGTTTTGTCAGCGGGCTATCCCGCCAGCGCTCAGCAGGAAACCGGCCTGATCGATGAAAATTTCAGCCAGACGCCCCTCAGGGAGGTTTTTTCGGTTTTTGGCCAGAAATATTCATTGAAAATCAGCTTCCGGGAACAGGATGTACTGAACATCACCGTAACGGCCGTGATCAAACACCAGACGCCCGAATCTGCCCTGATGCAGGTTCTTCTGGAAACATCCCTGGCGTACCGCGTGAACAAAGACCGATCCTTTACGGTGTATCGCGACGACCGGAAACGTATCGAGGACGAACTCACCTCCGCAGACCAGGGACAGATATCGGGCGTTGTCCTTTCGCGGTCCGGAGAAGATCCGGTCGGCTCGGCTGCCGTTTCCCTGAAAAACACAATCTGGCGCACCCTCACCGATTCGGCCGGCCGGTTCACGATCTCGGGAATCCCTTTCGGGGAATACAGGCTGTTCATCAGCCTTCCTGATTTCCTGCCCGACAGCATCCCGATCCAGGCTCTTCCCCCGAAAACAGCTCCGGATACTTTTTTTTACTCATACAGGCGTAAAACAGATTCCGGACAGGAAAAGGAAGCCGCTGCGAACCCGTTCGACCATTTCAGCGCTCAACCAAGCGCCTACAGGATCGGTATCATGGAACTGACCAACCACCCCGCCAAGGGTGAACCAGATGTCCTTAACTCAATCCAGTCTCTGCAGGGCATATCCGGGAAGAACGACGTGTTCAATGAATTTCATGTCCGAGGCGGAACGCCCGACCAGAACCTCCTGATGCTGGACCGAGCGACAGTTTATCATCCGTATCACCTTTTCGGTCTGATGTCGGCTTTTAATTCGGATATCGTTGGCGCAGTGGATGTCTCTACAGGAGGCTTTTCCTCGGCGTACGGCAACCGTATGAGTTCCGTAATTGATATACGGACACGGGATGCTGCGGAAGGACATATTCACGGATCCGGAGAACTGAACCTGCTGAGCTCAAAAGTCATGCTCCACGGACAGGCCGGACCGAAGGTATATTACCTGGTTTCCGCACGACGGTTTTACTGGGACCAGTTCGCCAAGCTTGTGAATGGAATCAAGGAGGTCCGGCGTCAGACCAGGGAACTCAACGAAACCCTGCCGCAGTATTATTTTTATGATTTCTACGGAAAGATACTCGTCAAACCCCATGAAAATCACCGCCTGGGCATCAGTTCCTTTACATCAAAAGATTACTTTTTCGCTACGATCACGGAAAAACATTACGGCGGCAGCGAAACCGGAGGCGGCGACTTGCTTGATGATTACTACGAAGAAAACGACCGCATTCAGTTCGGATGGGACAATCATATTTTCAGTTCATTCTGGGAATACGACAATCAGCGCAATTGGTTATCCAGACTTACCGTTTACTGGTCACAGGCTCCGGCCGAATTCAGCAGGACGTTATTATACAATCCATCCCCCGCCGCTTCCCCGGCCATGATCCTGCAGGCGGACAGCCTGAACCGTTTATCCTATCTTGATCATATCGACGTCGGCAACCGGATCAGGGACATCACGGTGTGCGCGGATGCCCGGTTCAAGCCTCATGATAACCATACGGTCCTTTTCGGCGGCGAGTGGAAACACATTCAGCTGAAATACAGATGGGATAATATCGCCGAATTTGACAAGGGCAATCCGTATCTGCAGTTGTTTTTCGACAATCCCGCCGATACGTTCCGTTATGAAAAAACGGCTGACCTGATCGCATTTTATCTCGAGGATCTGTGGCAGATCGAAAAAAGGTTTTCCGTGAAACCGGGTTTTCGGTTTGAATCCTTTCCCGGCGCAAAACCGTCTTTCACCGTTAGCCCCCGTTTCAGCGCGATGTGGACGGCGATGCCGGGATGGACACTGAAAACTTCCGCAGGCCTTTACCGTCAGTCACTGTTCACGGCCCGTGAGGCCGGATATTTCGGCTTTCTGGACGTTTCGTTTTATGCGGACCGCATACCTCTCCAGTCCTCCTGGCATTTTATACTGGGCACCGATTACCGTCTGCCCTGGAATATGCAGATCGGCATGGAAGGGTATTATAAAACCCTTGATCACCTGTACAGAAGCGTCGCTTCCACGCGCAACTCGCCTGTTTTCATAAAAGGCAGCGGAAAAGCGCGGGGAATGGAAATGAGCCTGAAGCGAAAGGCGAACCGTTTCAATTTCGACGCCGTCTACCAGCTTTCTTTTGTAACCAGGAAATTTCAGGGAAAAGATTATTATCCCAATTATGACCAGCGGCATCAGTTCAGGCTCGGAACCTGGTTTGTACTTCCAAAAGGATGGGTCATCGAAACCCGGTGGCAGCTGGCGAGCGGACGGGCTTATCAGGCGTCAAATTATTATACCGTTCCGGTGGATTTCAATCCCTCCACAGGCGATTTCGGAACCGGAGATGATATGGACAACCTGGCTCTCGGAGAACTTCAGCATCTGTATACCACTTCGCGCATGCCGGTTTTTCACAGGCTGGACCTGAACATCACGAAAACCCTCCGAATGAAATCCTGGTCCCTCAGTTTCTACATGAACGCTATTAACTTGTATTTCCGGAATAATCCCATTCTTTATAAAACGTCCGAAAAGAAAACCCCAACCGGCGAAACAGACGGCAGCGGGGAAGAGCAACTTTACCTGAAAAGAAAACCGGTTGGAATCCCCATCCTGCCCTCGCTTGGGATGCGGTTTCAATTTTGAAGAAACATGATATTATGAAAAAACTCATTCCGATCATTTTTCTGTCCTTATGGATGGCTGCCTGTGAAGACCTGCCGGACGATAAGGCCCCCGGTTCCCTGGCAGGCGTCTATTGCATTCTGAATCCCGAAAGTTACCGCCAGGAACTCACCCTGATAAGGGCTTTTAATTCTGACGATTTTCATGACTTCACGCTTACGGATACGCTGCCGGTTCTTGAAAGCGGAGCTGAGATAATCCTTCAGTGCGGGATTTTTGAAGCCCGCATGACTGAAACCGATTCCGGCCATTACGCGGATACAGCAGGAATAATAAGGCCTGAGCCGGGACAGGAGTGTCATTTAAAAATAATAACAAACCGGAACGAAATCCTGACGGCTTCAACGATAGTCCCGGCCCCGCCCTCACTGACCTCTCCGTTACCGTTCGACTCGTTTTCCGTAACGCTGAATGTGGATACGGCCGAAAATGAGATGACTTTCGATCAGCTTCCCGTCACTTTTAACTGCAGTTACGATCAGTATGCCTATACCTTTTTTTACAGCCTGGGGGGAGATTCAGTCCGTCTTTTCAATCCGATTACCCAAACTTACCTGATCCGGAAACGATTTACCCTTTTTCAGAATAACGGCCTTCTGGCCGTAAGCTCATTCACGCTTTTTGACGTAAGCCATCCGGGAGAAGAAAACTTCTGGCGATGGAATTTCGTTCCCGAAATTAAGGATTCAGTTTTGGAAAGTACCATGGAATTATCTGTGCGGGCATACAATCTGAAAATATCGGGCGGAAAAAAACCGTTTGTGCTTTCCAACATCGAAAACGGTTTCGGCTATTTCGGCGCTGTGGGCATGACGAAGCAGCCTGTGAACATACGAATAACCTGCCGTTACCGATAAAACATGTTGAACTCTCAGTTGTCAGTTCCCGGATGGTTTTATCTTCGTTTAAAACAAACCCCCGACGCTTATATTAAGTTTTCCATAAGTATCACCCTCAATTTTCTTTATGCCGTAGTTTGCATTCAGGAGAATTCTGGTGCCGGACGTTACCGGAAATCCGTAACCCCCGCCGAAATTGAAACCGAACCCCCAGTCGCTGGTGGCTTTGTAACCCTCTGAATTTTCCGCCAGCAACCTTGCGAAACCAGCGTCGCAACGCACAAAAAATCCTTTCCCGATATTCCCGTTGATAAAATGCATGGCGCTGAGTGAATAAAGGTACTGATTGATTTGAGCCCAGTCTGAACTTTTTGATACACGGTCACCCGCCCCGTTGATCACAAAACCGACGGCAGTTTTATGATGATTGACCGGAAAATAAAATCCCAGCGAATCCATATCAATTCCGGTACGGATGACCCCCGGAAGATCGTCTATCTCATTCATGAGATCATCCAGAGGGCCCGCATAATCCGGTTTAGCGTACCCCAAAGCCCAATAAGTATACCAACGTTCATTGGAGTTTTCCTGGGAAAAACTAAAAGAACTTATCAGCACCGACAGAAAAATTAACTGTAATGATGGTTTCATAATTTCCGTCCTTTCTTCCTGTCAAATGAACTTTTAGGTTATGGCATAATCACCGCTTTTTCGGTATTTCAAAACGAACTTAATCGTTCGGTTGATATGCTGTCTTTTTATTTGGTGTCTCTTTTACATTCTTATTGCTTAACCAGTCAGAATGCTTTGTTTTTTCTGATTAACAGAATACCGCCAAACGAAAGTATTGATATGCTGTTCCTCTTGCGGATGTTACTACCCGCCGACATCTTTTTTATTGCAACCCTTGCTTAATGTGATTCCGTATCTGAATAGAAATGACTTCCTTTACAGCATCGGTATCTTTACATTTTTGTCTTTTGCAACTTTGATAGCCTCTTCATATCCCGCGTCGCTGTGTCGGACGACACCCATGCCCGGATCGCTGATCAGAACACGCTGCAGCCGTTTTGCCGCTTCGTCAGTGCCGTCGGCGACAATGACCATTCCGGCATGCAGGGAATACCCGATACCCACGCCTCCGCCATGATGCAAGGACACCCATGAAGCGCCGTTCACCGCGTTAATCGCGAAATTCAGCAGCGGCCAGTCGGCGATCGCGTCGCTTCCGTCTTTCATGGATTCCGTCTCACGGTTCGGTGAGGCGACAGACCCGCAGTCCAGATGATCCCGTCCGATCACGATAGGAGCCTTGACTTTTCCTGTTTTTACGAGGTCGTTGAAAATCAGCCCGGCCTTGTCCCGCTCGCCGTAGCCCAGCCAGCAGATACGTGACGGTAATCCCTGAAAATGAATTTTTGATTTTGCGTTCGTCAGCCATCGGATCATATGTTGTTTATGCGGGAAAGCCTCTATCAATGCCCGGTCGGTTGTATAGATGTCTTCGGGATCCCCGGAGAGTGCCACCCAGCGGAACGGGCCCTGGCCCTCGCAGAACAGCGGACGTATGAACGCCGGCACAAATCCGGGAAAATCGAACGCGTTCCTGACACCCTGCTTGAGAGCCTGCTGACGGATGTTGTTGCCGTAATCAAATGTGATGGCCCCGCGTTTCTGAAATTCCAGCATCGCTTCCACATGCACAGCCATGGATTCCATCGCATGTTTAATATAGTCGTCCGGTTTGTTTTTCCGGTAATCGGCCAGTTCTTCAACTTTTATTCCCGCCGGCACATATCCGTGAAGCGCGTCGTGAGCGGACGTCTGGTCGGTAAGAATATCCGGCTGATAATTTTTCTTTAACATTTCGGGAAGCACTTCCGCGGCGTTGCCAAGCAGGCCGATGGATTTCGCCTCGCCTTTCCTGCAGAAATCCTGAGCCATGGACCAGGCTTCATCCGCGCTGGTGACCATGACGTCGCAGTATCGCGTGTCCAAGCGGCGTTTGATGCGCACCGGATCCACTTCCACTACGATCGCGACGCCGTCGTTCATCGTTACGGACAAAGGCTGGGCGCCGCCCATTCCTCCGAGGCCGGCAGTAAGAGTGATCGTGCCTTTCAGGGTTCCTTTGAAATGTTTCTGCGCGAGTGCGCCGAAAGTCTCGTATGTGCCCTGAAGAATGCCCTGGGTGCCAATGTAGATCCAGCTGCCCGCCGTCATCTGGCCGTACATTGTCAGCCCTGCTCGTTCCAGCTCGCGGAATTTTTCCCAGGTCGCCCAGTACGGCACAAGATTTGAATTGGCCAGAATCACCCTCGGCGCATCCGGATGGGACTTGAATACAGCAACCGGTTTTCCCGACTGTACCAGCATAGTTTCGTCGTTCTCAAGATTCTGAAGCGTTTTAACCAGCGCGTCGAAACTTTCCCAGTTCCTGGCTGCTTTACCCGAACCGCCGTATACGACTAATTCCTGAGGGTTCTCGGCGACTTCCGGATCGAGATTGTTCATCAGCATGCGCATTGCCGCTTCCTGTATCCATCCCTTACAAGATAATTGATTTCCGCGCGGTGATCGAATGGTTCTCATCATTTTCATTCCTTGTTATGTCTATGTTCATAGGATATGTTACAAACAAAAGGAAAATATAAAAATTTTTTTAAATAAAAAATCATAAAAAGCACAATCTTCATTTCATTTCTGCTGCAACATTGAAAACATGTAATCATCCGGTTATTGAAATTAATTTTTTTATAACAATAATTCGCATTTCTCTTAACTGCCGTGAGAAGCGTCCGGGCATACCATTTTATTATACCGCTGAAAAATTCCGGAAGAAAGCTTGAATCTGAAATATTTTTTAATATAATGACTCCGGAATTATCATTGCGTCTCAAAACCATCCACCATAAAAGGATTACGGCATGAACCGTTCCGAGGCCTGGAATTTACTTTGCGAATACACGCCAAGCGACAGTCTCCGCAAACACGCTCTTGCGGTAGAGTCGGCAGTTGTCGCCTATGCAAAACTTTACGGTGAGGATGTGGAGTTATGGTCTGTTGTCGCGCTGCTGCATGATTTCGATTATGAGCGCTATCCTGCCGCTGAACCGCCGGACGGCCATCCGTTCGCGGGGAACCGGATACTGGAAGAAAGAGGTTATCCGGAATTTGTCAGAAAAGCGATCCTGTCGCACGCGGATTATACCGGAGTATCCAGAGAGAGCCTTCTGGAAAAAATTCTTTTTGCATGCGATGAGCTCTGCGGATTTATCACCGCCGTCTCCTACGTCCGCCCGTCGAAAAGCATTATGGAAGTTGATGTCAAATCGGTCAGAAAAAAAATGAAGGACAAGTCTTTCGCGGCGAAAGTAAGCCGTTCGGACATCATCAAAGGCGCTGAAGAAATGGGAGCGGATCTTGACGAACATATCGCCTTCGTCATCAGCGCGATGCAGGCGAATTCTACCCGGCTTGGACTCTAGAAGGCGGAGGAATATTTTGCTGTTTTTAAATCGTTGAATTTTATATTGATAAATACCCTTTTTATCATTATACTTTACGTTGTAATTTTATTAGTTTGGTAAGGATTTTTTTCTAAAGACACCAGTATGACAAAAAGGGATTACTACGATATTCTGGGTATTTCCAAGACCAGTTCCGTTGACGATATCAAGAAAGCATACCGCAAACTCGCGATGCAATATCATCCGGACCGGAACCCGGGAGACAAGAAAGCGGAAGAAAAGTTCAAGGAAATCGCGGAGGCGTATTCGGTACTCAGCGATGAACAGAAGCGCGCCAATTATGATCGTTTCGGTCACGAGGGGCTGCGAGGCATGGGTGATCAGGGATTTACGGACATCAATGACATATTCACCCATTTCAGCGACATTTTCCAGGGTTTCGGCGGTTTCGGGGACATTTTCGGCGACCGGGCCCGGGGGGGCGGCCGACAGAACCGCGGCGCAGACATCGAAATCAAACTCCGCCTGACACTGCAGGAAATCGCCGAAGGCGTCACAAAAAAAATCAAGCTCAAGAAAAAGAAAAACTGCGAAACCTGTTCCGGGAGCGGAGCCGCGCCGGGATCCAAACAGGAAACATGCTCCGTATGTCACGGCTCTGGACAAGTACGGCAGGTTTCCCGATCCATGTTCGGCCAGTTTGTGAATATCGCCCCCTGCCGCAATTGCACAGGAACCGGAAAAGTCATCACCAAGCCCTGCACCGCCTGTTCCGGCGACGGCATCGTTTCCGGCGAAACCACCCTGAATGTGAAAGTACCGCCCGGGGTCACGACCGGCAACTACATCCCGCTTCGCGGTCAGGGACATGCCGCTCCCCAGAACGGACAGCCCGGCGACGTCATCGTGATCATCGAGGAAAAAGAAGACGAGATGTTCGAGCGCCACAATGATGACGTGCTTTGCAACCTGATGATCAGTTTTCCCCAGGCCGTACTTGGCGACGAAGTCGAGATTCAAACCCTGATCGGTAAAGCCCAGTTAACCATTCCTCAGGGCATACAGTCCGGCAAGATACTGAGAATGAAAGGAAAAGGCATTCCCCGCCTCAACGGAAGCGGACAGGGAGACCAGCTGGTCCGTGTCATGGTGTACACTCCATCCCGAATCAGCGATGAAGAAAGAAACATCATGAAACAGCTGAAAATTTCCGGGAATTTCACGCCCTCCGCAGAAAACGAAAAAAGTTTCTTTAAAAAAGTCAGAGAAGCGTTTTCCTGACAGCAATATTATTGACGGAATAAACCGTTGCAGATCCGGAAAATCATCAGAAAATACAGGGCCCGGTTTCACCGCCTGATCTCCGCACTTGGCCTTACGGGAGCCGAAGCGTCGTTTATCCTTTTCCTGTCGGCAGCCGCTTTTACAGGCGCCTGGATCCCTGCCCTCGGGGAATACCTGAAACCCTCTGCCGAAGAGACCCGGCAGGCGGATTCATCCGCAGCGGATTTATTCGGAAGGATTGCAAACCGCGGGCTTACGGACAGCGCCATGATTGACTCCCTACTGGCGTTCACCGGCCACGTTCCGGCCGGTAAATCGATCTGGCAGTCCCGTTCCGATTCTCTCCGGAAAATGTTTAAGGACGGGCATCTTACGGGTACGATCGATTCTTTTCTGGTTTCTGTTCCGGATGAACCGGTACGGAAAGTGAATATCAATTCTGCAAACGTTCAGACCCTGACTTCCTTGCCTGGCATAGGACCCAAAATGGCCGAAAGGATCGTGGAATACCGCAGCCTGAATGGCCCATTCCGGTCGGCGGAGGATTTAATGAAAGTCCGTGGTATCGGAAAGAAAACATTTGCAAAATTGAAACCTTATATAGATATTTAACCGTTTATACAAAACAGGAGATTTTTTATATGACAGAGCAACCTACTGTAATCAATCGCGACCAGCTGCGTGAAAAGGCAAAAGGAAACATATTTCTGCAGATCGGGATCGTGATCATGTCGGTCATCCTGATATGGTCCATCCTTGGACCCAAGAAAGAATTAGAAGTCCAGAAAAACCTGCTCGCCCTGACAAGAGCAAAAATCAAAGTGCTGTTTAACCTTCAGTACCAGTACCTTACCGTCGATACCAGCTATACAACGGATTCCAAAAAACTGTCCGAGTTTGCCCTCTCCGCAGGTGAATCGGTTGTACCGGACTCCATGTTCAGGCCTGTCATGACCGTTTACAAGCGCTTTGATGAACACCGCGCCGCGTTGGAGGAAATTTCGGTCAAGGATTTCAAGAAAACCTATATGGATTCTATGTTCATCAACCCATTAAACGGACAGAAATTCATCGTCGAAATCACGGTTTCCGCGGGACGGAAAACCTTCAACATCAAGCCGACAGCGGATGACGAGGAAAACAACAAAATCGGCGCCGTCATCAACGGTGAAATAACCTGGAACGAAAAAGCCGACGTGCTGAATTAAAGAATAACCAGCCCGTATATCCGAACATCAAACGGTAATCCAATGGCAGGATCAAAAAAGACCATAGCCCAGATCATGGATGAATACGACTCAATCAACGGGACGTCATCCGCCACGCACGAAGGCATACAGAAAGCACTGGGAGTCAGTTTCGGAGGACAAACCATCTATTTTGCAGAGGCCGAAAAAGCTGAGGGTGATTACAGGATCACACGGTACGGAAGTATGGGAACCAATCTTAAATTCGGCACCGGAATCGAGGGAATGGAAAAAAATATCCGTGATGTTTATATGTTCATTAACGGCATGGTGGACAACCACAACATCGAGGCCCAGCATCTAAACCTGTCCATGAACACCCATCTGACGGTCATACACCCGGCCGTTATCCAGGGCGTTTTTACTTCCGCGGAAATCGAACACCATCTTCGCTGGGAATTCAGCCGGCAGCTATTGGATGATCTGAACCAATACAATGTCAGCACGGTAACGATTGAAGAAGATCCCGATACCGGCGACCGGCACGTTCTGCTGGCCGGGATGAGGAAAAAAATCGCTGAGAATTTTTCAACTGTCCTGGAAAAGGCAAAAGTACGGCTGAGCAACATCGATATCGACATCTTTTGCAGCCATGCGGCTTATGAAATGAATTACTCTCCCGATTCAGATTACCTGACGGTCATCGCTGATCTGAAACCGGGAGTGGCCGGAATCCTGGTTTGCCTGGGCCATGACGTGAAAACCTTTTACCAGTTCGTTTTTCCTTCCAAGGCAGCCGGTGAACATATTGCCGACATTTTAAATCATCACCTCGATAATCTCGCTTATCTTTTCAACAGCGAACGCCAGACCCGTTATGAAATCGGCCGTACATTGCTGTGCAATATCCTTTCCGCTTCTGCAGCGCCGCATATGGAATCAAAGTTTGGGCCTGAATGCATGAATCCCTTTCAACGCCTACCGAAGCCCGAACGATTCGCCGAATCCGGCAAGGATCACGATGACCCTGAAAAAAAGGAAGAGCCGGAGTTCCCTGAAGAAAACACCACGATGTACGCGGAATCGGTCGGTGCGGCCATCAAACTTTTAGCGTAGACCCGTATATGATTAAGATTAATCTTTTGGAAAATCATCTCTCCGTTCCTGAATCACAACACCGGCATCTCGGAGAGACCACAGGTGAAACGGTAATCCGCAAGGAAGCCAGGAAAAGCTACCGGTTTCTTATCATTATGATCTGCGTTTTAACCGGACTGGTGGGATTGAGCATCGCGGGATACATTTTCCGTCACGAAATCGTTTCTTTCGCGGAACAATATACGGGCCCCCTCGATCTTTTTGAGCCCGTGGAACCGGAAATATCAGGCGAACTCGTGGAAGAAATGCGCCGCGAAAAGATCCGGAACGAATACATGATCAACACATACGCCCTTCAGCGCCGAAATTACGTGTTCCTTTCCCGAGTGGACTCTGTGGATCAGGCCAACGACCAGTTATGGATTTCCGTTCTGAATCTGGATGTGAATGATTTTAAAGTGGAGGCTTTCGGCAGAAATGAAAATCAGTTTACTGAATTTACCAAGCAACTGGTTCTTACTCCCTATGTGGAATCGGTTAAGCCTTCGGATTCCAAGGCGACTTCCGTGATGCGCGGTTATACCCTGAAAAAAACCATCACCGGCTCGCTGAAAGTTCTTACGGAGGTTCTGCCGGACACGGCTTCTGCACCGAAGTTCACGACCAAAGACTCGGCCCTGATCATCATGAACCAGCTCGCCGCGGCAACCGGGATCAAGCTTAAAACGGAAAGCCAGATGGCCCAGAACAAAGGCGTGATCATGAACAAATTCCGCGGCCACGCCCGTGCCGAGGCCTTATCCTCGCAACTGATGCTGTTCCTTAAGGAATTTAACAGCCGGAAACTGAACTGCGAATGGGTCAGTTATCAGCTCACTTACGCGGCTCAGAAGGGAAAACGCAAAACCAAACCCGACACGCTTCTCCTGGACTTCGAAATTTTCATCCCCAATAAATCTTCCGATCCGCACGGCTCCACCGGTACTTCTTCGCGGTCTTCCCGCTGAAATCAACCCTGACACATGCGTATCATATCCGGCACACGGCGGGGCATGACCCTTCTTGAATTTAAGCATCCCTCCATACGCCCGACAACAGACAAAGTCAAGGGCTCGGTTTTCAATATGCTGATGAACCTCGTCGATATCAGCGTTTGCCGGGTATTGGACCTTTTTTCCGGAACCGGCAATTTAGGACTTGAAGCGCTGAGCCGGGGAGCCGTAAACGCCACTTTTGTGGAATCCGACCCGCAGGCCGTGAGACTGCTGAAACAGAATGTTCATAAAGCCGGGTTCGGCAATAATTCACGGGTTGTGCAACTGGACGCAACCCTTTATCTTGCAGGTCCGCCAGAAGAGCCGTATGAAATCCTTTTCGCTGATCCGCCCTATCATTCCCGTTTGGGCAATTTTATCATTGAAAACGTTTTCCTAAACCGGTATCTTGCACCCTGCGGACTGCTTACGCTTGAAACTTCAGCGGAAGAAGTTCTCCGCACCGGCAACGGATCGCCCGGATTAAACCTGATCAAAGAACGGATTTTCAGGGAAACGCGTGTAACTATTTTCCAATATCACGTATAATATCAGCGGAATCAAAATATGAAGAAAGCCATCTATCCGGGAACATTTGACCCGATCACCTTCGGGCACATCGATATTATCGAGCGCGCCGTATCCATATTTGACGAAGTCATTATCACGGTTGCGACAAATCCCCGCAAAACCCCATTGTTCAGTGTGGATGAAAGGCTGGAAATGATCCGGCAGGCCACAAAAGAACTTCCGAATCTCTCATATGACCGATTTGACGGTTTGCTTGCCGATTACGCGGGGAAAAACGGAGCCAACGTCCTCATCCGCGGCCTTCGCGCCATTTCTGATTTCGAATTCGAGTTCCAGCTTGCCCTGGTTAACCGGAAATTGTCCGATGAACTCGTAACTGTCTTTCTGATGCCAGGTGAAAAATACACTTACCTCAATTCCACGATCGTAAAGGAAATCGCCGCCTTCGGAGCCGACATATCCGCATTTGTTCCGGGCATGGTCGCCGACCAACTGTACAGACGGCTTAAAGTCCCCGGATCAACGACGATCAAACCTAAATGAAAGATCCACATGGCCCCCATTAAAAAACCTCAAAAAAATCAGCCTAAGCCCAAACCGGCAAAAAAAGAAACTGAAAAAGATAACAAGCCCTTCCGGCAGCGTTTTCTCGATTCCGTACGATCTTTTGCCTGGGCGCTTGGCATATTTTACCTTGTCCAAACATTCATTCTTCAGGCCTTCACGATTCCCACAAGCTCAATGGTCAGTACGCTTCTGGTAGGCGATTTCATATTTGTCAACAAATTTGTGTACGGGGCTCAGACCCCCGAAAATATTCCATTCACGGAAATCAAGCTTCCGCGGTACCGGTTTCCGTCATTCAAGGAACCCAAGCAGGGTGATGTGGTCGTGTTCAGGTTTCCGCATCCCGAACTGGAGAAAGACCAGAAGGGTCTTGATTATATCAAGCGCTGCGTGGCTGTTGCGGGACAGACTGTTGAAATCAGGCAAAAGGAACTGTTCGTCGACAACAGGAAATTTTTTGATGAATTTCCCTATAAAGGCATTCATTACGATATGAGCCGGATGTTCGACCGCAGGTCATTTCCTCCCGGAACAGGCGACGGCATCAATTTCGGTCCCTTCCGCGTTCCCGCCAAGGATGATTCGATTATAATTACGAAAGAAAATTCAGATCTGATCAAATATCTTTCCCTCCGCGACGGCAAGGCATTTGAAACACTCTCCGGCGGTTTTTATGTCGACCAGGTCAAATCGGATGTTTATATCGTCGGCCAGGACTATTATTTCATGATGGGCGATAACCGCGACAACAGCCTGGACAGCCGTTACTGGGGCCCGGTGCCCAGAGATCATATCATGGGTGAAGGATTGCTGATCTACTGGTCGAACGTGGAAGCCGCCAAACAAACGAATCTTATTCTGAAACTGTTCAGTACATTAAATCTTTCAAAAGTGAACTGGGGACGAATCGGCACCATCATCCGGTAATGATTTCCTGTTTTTAATGAAGGCAATACCTGTACTGACAAATCCGGCTTATGCAACCGACCAATAACAAAACAACCGCAAGCCCGAAGATCTCTTTGATCCGGAAATCCCTATGAACCCAAAATCAGTCTCTCCGGATCATTCCGCAAAATCTTCCGGTAAAATCCATGACTTGCTGAAGATCGCAATATCGGCAATCATCATCGCTTATCTGATCAAGACATTTATCATCCAGCCTTTTAAAATCCCGACCGGTTCGATGGAAGACACTCTCATTTCCGGAGATATGATAATTGCAAATAAATTCATATACGGCGCAAAAACGCCCGAGACGCTTCCCCTGACTGATATTCGAATTCCATGCATCCGCCTTCCGGCCATCCGTGGGCCTGTGGCCGGTGACGTGATCATTTTTAAGTTCCCGAACGATCCCGAGATCGATTATATCAAGAGATGTATTGCAACCGGCGGCCAGGTTGTGGAAATCCGGAACAAGAAAGTTTTCGTGGACCAGGAACCTTTTCTTTCGGACAGCCTTAATCCCAATATCAAACACGAAGATCCGGACATTATCGGATATCATGAGGGGTATGAAAATGTCTATCCCGCGGGCGCAGGAAGCCGGGACAATTACGGACCGGTGACGGTTCCGGAAAATTATGTTTTTGTCCTGGGGGATAACCGCGACCGGAGTTACGACAGCCGCAAATGGGGCTTCGTCCCGGTCGATCATATTATCGGAAAAGCAATGATGATATACTGGTCATCCACTCCGGAAGATGACTTTCACATCCGGTGGAACCGGCTCGGAAAAACCGTGGAGTAAAACATGAAAACACATACGGAATATTTATGGTTCAACACTCAACAACGCCGCGCTTATGTCAACATCACGGATGAGGTTGAGAAAACCGTGACGAAATCGGGTATCTGTGAAGGCATGGTTTTAGTCTCCGCCATGCACATCACAGCCGCTGTTTACGTGAACGACGCAGAATCCGGACTCATTCAGGATATCGATGAATGGCTTGATAAACTGGCCCCTCCTGATCCCCGTTACCGCCATCACCGGACCGGCGAGGATAACGCCGATGCACACCTGAAAAGCCTGCTGCTTCACCATGAAGTCATCGTTCCGGTTACCAAAGGAAAGCTTGACTTCGGTCCCTGGCAGCAGATTTATTATGCGGAATTTGACGGACAAAGAAAAAAACGACTGGTCATTAAAGTCATGGGCATGTAAACCCGCTCAGGAGCGGGTGTTCGGTAATCCTTTTCCGCAACGTTTTGAAAACTTTCACTGACCATGCTTATAGCAATTGACATTGGAAACACGAATTGCCGTCTGGCCTTGTATGAACGGGGTAAACCCGTGACGATATTCGGTTTTCATTCTTCCTTGATTAATCAAGAAGGCTCATTCCGCTCTCTGATGGCTGAGCGCTTTCAAAAGGACGAAATAAAAGAATATCTTATACAGTCTGCCATTATCAGTTCAGTGGTCCCTTCCCTCTCCGCTTTTGTCGGCGCGGACATCCGTGCTTTATATTCAATTCCGTGCGTATTTGTGGATGCCACGATGGATAGCGGCATCACTTTCCGGTATGATAACCTGAAATCCCTGGGTCCTGACCGGGTTTGTTGTTCGGCCGCCGCTTATTCGAAATTCGGGGGACCCGTGATCGCTGTCGACGCCGGGACTGCGATTACCTTTGACTGTATCAATGACACAGGCGAGTTCGTAGGAGGAGCGATCATGCCCGGTTATAAAACAGCCGCTGAGGGTCTTTCAGAGAAAACCGCCCGGCTTCCGAAAGTAGACCTTGTTTTTCCCGAAAGCTGCTGCGCTACCAGTACGGTTCAAGCCGTCCAGAGCGGCATCATGTACGGACTGACAGACGCTGTCGACGGAATGATCGTACGGATGAAAAATATCCTGGGCAGCCGGACCAAAACCGTTATAACCGGAGGAGCCGCGGAAATGGTTCTCCGGAAATCTAAAACCTCAATGATCCACGAACCTCTGCTGATATTTGAAGGACTCCACCTCCTCGCCCGGCGTCAAAATCTGATTCCCGGTTAATTCCCCGGAACCGGGCATCACTTGAAATCATCGGTGTGTTTGGCCAGGCATTTCTTGATTTCATTGATCAGTGTTTTTTTATCAAAATTCGCCTTTGTCATCAGTTTTTTAATATGCCCGTCCAGGATTTCGCGGTCTTCACGGGTGATCTCCTTTGCCGTGAGTACAATAATCGGAATTTCATAGGTCAGTTCATCTTTGCGGAGAACATCCACCACCTCAAAACCGGACATTTCTGGCATCATCAGGTCCAGAATGATCAGGGAAGGCCTTTCGCTCCTTGCCAGCTGGATTCCGTCTTTTCCGTTGAAGGCCTTCAGCACTTTTTCACCCGCTTCTTCAAGTATGCAGGAGGTCAGCTTTACGGATTTCGGGTCGTCATCGATGATCAGCACAATGTCATGCAATCCGTGCTTGGTTCCGCTCAGGTCTTTGATTCTCAGGAGTAATTTTTCCTTGTCCACCGGTTTGACAAAATAATCATCCGCCTCGAAGCTGTACCCGAGATCTTTGTTATCGAGCATCGAAACAATGATGACGGGTATAGTCTCCGTTTCCGGGTCGGATCGCAAATCGGTGAGGATTTCCCAGCCGTCCTTGTGCGGAAGGAGAATATCCAGGGTGATCACTTTCGGTTTGTGTAACTTCGCCAGTTCAATGGCATCGTCCCCGTTGGAAGCGAACACAACGGAATAACCTTCCCGTTCCAGATAATATTTCATGAGGCGGCAGGCCTTTTCGTCATCTTCAATCACCAGGATGGTATTGCCGCTTGAAACAGGTTTGGTTTCTTTCGGCGGGTGCAAATCCCTGACAGGCTTTACCGGCTGAACGATTTCCGCAAGCGGGGACGCTTCCTGGACGGTAAAGGTAAACCGTGTGCCTTTTCCGTATTCGCTTTCGGCCCAGATGGTTCCGCCGTGCATTTCGATGAATCGCTTGCAAAGCGCGAGACCCAGCCCGGTTCCTTTTTCCCCTCGCGTACTGGGCGCTCCGAACTGACGGAATTCATCGAACAGAATTGTCAGGTCCTCTTCGCGGATGCCTCTTCCCGTATCGGCAACAGACACCTCGACCAGGCCTTCATAATCAATTGATTTTTTTGCTTCAATTGTGATTTTCCCCTCATCCGGGGTAAACTTGTTCGCATTGCTGATTAAATTAATCAACACCTGCTTGATCTTGCCGCTGTCACCCCAGACTTTCTGCACGGCCGGATCGATAAAAACCTTCATCTGCTGCCGCTTCCTTTCAATCAGCGGCTCGATGGTATGTTCAACGGATGAAATGATTTTCATGATGTCAAAGCTTTCGAACTCGAGGTCCATTTTACCGGCCTCGATTTTCGATATGTCCAGGATATCGTTAATCAGCTGCAGAAGATGCTGGCCGCTTTCCAGAATATCCCGGATACAGTCTTTTTGTTCGTCGTTCAGTTCTCCTGTCATTCCCCCGAGCGTCAGCTCGGAAAAACCGATAATTGCGTTCAGCGGCGTACGCAGTTCATGACTCATTCGGGCGAGAAAATCTGATTTCAGCTTATCGGCCTCGCGGATTTTTTCGTTTGCCATCTGAATCTCATTATTCAGTTTTTCCAGGGTCATCAGCTGGTCGGTGATCTGATGGTTCTTACGGCGCATATCTTCCAGCATGAGACCTTTGATGAAAGCCGACTTGATGTGCGCCTTGAGATTGCGCAGAAGCTGCAGATCCTGATCATCAAAGGCGTTTTCCCTGTGAATGTTGTCGAGAATGAGATACCCTTCAACCGATTTGTCAACCTTGATTCTAGTGACCAGCATGCTGTAGGAAAGCGGCAGGCCGGTGAATTTCTCTTCGGCCGGCCTTCCCCTGATTTCCTTGACAATATAGATATCCTCATAAATCTCAATCGAATTCGTCATGTACCGGTTTTCAGCTTCTTCCGGACTGATCTGAATTTCCTTCAGTTCATTCAGATCAAGGCCGATGCAGGCCTTAAACCTGAAATTTCCGCTGTCCGGATCGATCACCAGAACCCCGGCGCGGTCGACTCCGTCGATGATTTTTGTCTCCTTCAGAATCGCTTCCAGGACATCCTCAAAATTGATTTCCGAATTGATCGCGTTGATGATTGAATTGGTTTTCTCAAGCTGGCTGGTTTTCTGTTCAAGCCTCTGGGTGCGTTCATGCACCAGTTTCTCAAGCTTTTTATTCTGCTGTTCGATGTGACGAACCCGTGTGCGGTACCAAATAAATCCGGCGCCGATCAATCCGGCGATCGCGAATAATCTAAACCACCATGTATGCCATACCGGGGGATCGATCCTGATTTTCAGGGACACGCCTTCCTCGTTCCACTGGCCGTCATTGTTTGAACCTTTGACCCGGAAGACATAATCACCGCCGTCCAGGTTTGTGTAACTGGCATACCTGCGGTTGCCGCATAGGATCCAATGCTGGTCGAAACCTTCCAGCATGTAGGCATACTGGTTTTTTTCCGGCGCCGTGAAGTCGAGGGCGGAAAATTCAAACGAAAAAAAATTCTCCCTGTACGACAAGCGTATGGACGGTGTCTCCGTAATCGATTCGTCCGTTTTCACCAGCTTGTCAAATTTCTTATACGCCGTTATGACAATCGGAGGAATATTGGGATTGTCCTTTACGCTGTCCGGAAAAAACGCATTGAATCCGTTGACCCCGCCGAAAAACATTTCTCCATTCCTGCTTTGGTAGGTTGCCCCCAGATTGAACTCATTACCCTGAAGACCGTCATTGACATCGTAGTTCCGGATTGTTTTGGTATCCGGATTAAATCTGCAGACTCCCTTGTTGGTACTCATCCATAAGTTACCTTTTTTATCAAGGAGAAGGCCGTAAATAAAATTATTCGGCAGGCCGTCCTTTACCGTAAAATGCGTAAAATGCCCTTTGTACGTATCAAATAGATTGAGTCCTTCGCTGGTAGCAACCCACAGGTAACCCGGTGTCTGCTCCAGGATGGCGAGAACAATATTGTTGCTGATAGTACCCGGAGTATTGGGTTGGTATTTATATCTCTTAAAATGATTTGTTGCAGGATCGAACCGGTTCAGCCCCTCACCGTATGTTCCGATCCACAAAATGCCCTTGTAATCCTGAACGACTGAAATGATGCTGTTACTGCTGATTGTGGCGGGATTCGCAGGATCATGACGGTAATGGATGAACCGGTTATTCTCCCGGTCATAACGGTCCAACCCTCCGTCCGTACCAAACCACATGTTTTTAGACTGATCCTCAAAGATGCAACGGACCATGTTATGACTGATGCTGTTGTCATCGTTATCGTTATGCTGGAATCGCCTGAAAGCCCCCTTTTTCCTGTCCATGACACTCAAACCCCCGGTCCGTGTTCCGATCCACAATGTCCCGGTATGATCCTCATACATGCTCCGGATCACGTTTGCGCTGATGCTTGAGGGATCATTGGGATTGCTGGAATAAACCGTGATTTCTCCCGTCAGCTTATTGAGTTTATTTAAACCGCGGTCTGTGCCGATCCATAAAATATTTTCATGGTCTTTCTGGCTTTCATAGATTGACCAGATCATGCTGCTGCTGAATGTATTCGCCGCATTGGATTCCCTGCGAAACCATTTGAACTTGGTACGGGACGGATTGTACTTGTTGATTCCCCCTCCGCTGCTGGTGCCGATCCACAAAATCCCCGCGCGGTCCTGGTACAGGCACTGAACAAAATCACTGCTGATGCTTGTCAGCCGGGCCGGATCATTTCGGTAAGCGTGAAATTCCCCGGTTTCCCGTTTTAATATGTTCAAACCGCCTCCGAGTGTGCCGATCCATAAATTGTTCTGACGGTCTTCCAGAATAGTCCAGATATTGTTGCTGCTGAGCGTTCTGGTGTTTCCGCCGTTGGATTTGTAATGAATAAAGGAATTCGTCACCGGATCAAAACGATCGAGACCGTTAGTTGTTGTTCCGATCCACAAAACGCCGGCTTTATCCTGGTAAATGACTCGGATATCATTACTTGCAAGACTTGCCGGGTTGGTCGGGTCGTGTTTAAAATTTATGAATTTTTGTGCCTGTGAATCAAACAAATTCAGTCCTCCGCCGGCGGTACCGACCCATAATATCCCCGAGTGATCTTCAAAAATGGCGGTAACATTGTCGCTGCTGATGGAATAGAAATTATTTTTGTTATGATTATACCGAATAAAAGACCCGGAGGATGCTTCGTACAGGTTTAAACCGTTATCCGTACCAACCCACAGACGGCCCGAACGGTCTTCACAAAGCGTCCGGATAATATTATCGCTGATGGTTGACCGCTGGCCCGGTACATTCTTGAAATTATGAAACCGGTCCCGAAGACGGTCATAGTAATTCAGTCCTCCGCCCAGAGTGCCGACCCAGATCGTACCCTGCTGGTCCTCTGCAACAGATAATATGTAATTGTTGGAAAGAGAATGACTGTCAAGAGGATCATGACGGTAAACTGTAAACTCATTGCCGTCGTATCGGTTCAGACCGTCCTGTGTTCCGATCCAGATAAATCCCCGGCTGTCCTGCAGAATGCACAGTATGGTATTCTGGGACAGGCCCTGCTCCATGGTCAGCCGCTCAAAAATCAGATTGTCGTTCTGAGCGAAAGTTGCGGCGCTTATCATTATTAAACACATGATCATTCGGGTAACAAATCGTGTTACGCCGATCTTCACTCTGAAAACCGATTTTTTTTCGGAATTTACACTGGCATGAAATAAACCTGACATGGCACATCCCGGATTATATGAAAAGAAAATTGCTTCTGAACCTCATTGAATCGGAACCGAAAAACTGAATGTTGAACCGACGCCTTTTTTACTCTTCACCCACACTTTCCCGCCATGGACCTCAACGATCTTTTTCACGATCGCAAGCCCGAGTCCCGTACTGGATTCTCCCCCGGTCGGCCTTGTACTGAGCTTTTTAAAAGACGAGAACATTTCTTTCATGTCACTCTCATCAAGTCCCTGGCCGGTATCCTCTACATGAATAACCGCATGATGGTCATCCTTTTCCGCATACACCCTTACCCTGCCTCCTGGATAAGTGTATTTAATGGCATTGCTGACAAGGTTATCGACTACTTCCGCGATGCGGTTGCGGTCAATTTGAACCGGAGGAATCGAGGGATTGAATTCGATTTGAAGATCAATGTTTTTTGCCTGGGCCGGTTTCCTGAAAATGGTTTCGCAATCCTGAATGATGGAATTCAGGTCATTCGGCTGCAGGTTAAGCTTTACCTTTCCGGATTCAATGGCCGAGATATCCAGAAGGTCGTTGATCATATTGGACATGTTTCGGGCCGATTTCAAAACTATCTCAAGCTCGTTCAGGCCTTCCTCAGGATTGAAAGTGTTATCCTGTATATCGTGGATCATTAAGTCGACAAATCCGATCATGGCGCCGAGAGGATTCCGGAGATCATGCGCAGCAATTCCGAGAAATTCGTTTTTCTTTTCGTTCAGCCGGATTAATTCCTGATTGGCCGTTTCCAGGTCGCCAAGGATTTTCGCCTTGATAAATCCCGACAGGATATGCTCCTTGAGATTGACCAGAAGCTGGACGTCCTGTTCATCAAACGCGTCCGGGTCGCTGAAATTATCAAAGATCAGATATCCTCCGATCTTGTTTTCGACCTTGATGCGGACAACCAGTACGGATTTGGGAATATCCAGTCGCCGGAAATGATGCTGGGCTGCAGAATCGTGCAGGTTTTTCTTAATGAAGATCTCTTCGCTGATTTGAAGGGAATGCGTAACATATCGTTCTTCGGTCTCATGCAGGGGCATCTGGATGGACTGAAGCTGATGCAAATCCCATCCGACACTTGCGGCAAACCGGAAAGCGCCCAGGACCGGGTCAAACACAAGCGCCGACGCTTTCTCCGCGCCCCGGATGACCTTGGTTTCTTTCAGAATGGTGTTCAAGAAATTAACAAGGTATATTTCCGAATTGATCGATTTGACTATGACATTGATTTTCTCAAGCTCGTTTTTCTTTTGCTGCAGTTCCCGGGTTCGTTTTTCCACTTCCGATTCAAGTTTCCGGTTCTGCAACCGGATCGCGTACAACCGCCAGTAATGAATTCCCGCGATGGCCATGATAATCATGCAAAGGCCTGACCCTCTGAACCACCAGGTTCCCCAGAAAGGCGGAGCGATATGAAAACCAACGGATGCGCCCTGTTCATTCCATATCCCGTCATGATTCGTGCCTTTGACCCTGAAAGTGTAATCTCCGGGTTCAATATTCGTGTAGGTGGCATAACGACGGGTACCGGAATAGTTCCACCCTCTCTCAATGCCTTCCAGGTAATAAGCGTACTGGTTGTTTTCCGGAAACGTATAGTCAAGCGACGAAAACTCAAAGGAAAGAAAATTCTCATTGTAATTCAGAAAAACACGGCTTAACATCTGAATGCCGCTGTAAACAGGCCGTTCCTGATTCAGTACCTTGAAAGAGGTAATGACCACAGGTGGACTGTAATAGCTGCTGCGAACCCTGTCCGGATGAAACAGGTTAAAGCCCTTGTCTCCTCCGAAAAGCATTTCCCCGTACTGATTTTTGAAATAAGCGCCGGAATTGAAACTGTTGTTCTGAAGACCGTCGTAACGGTCAAACGTTTCCGTCAGGCCGGACTCCGGATGAAGCTTACAGATGCCCTGATTCGTACTGACCCACATATTGCCGTAATCATCTTCCAGTATTCCGTGAATATAATCGTTCGGCAAACCGTCTCTTTCAAAAAACCTTATGAATCGGTTTTCTGCGATATCCAGGCCGTTTAATCCTTCCGCTGTACCGATCCACAGGATTTTATTTCTCGCAAGGTAAAGCGAAATCACGTTGTTGTTGCTGAGGGAGTTGGTGTCGGCCGGATCGGAAAGGTATCTTTTGAATGACTGTACCGCGGGGTTAAAATCATACAGCCCGAGATCGGTGGCCAGCCAGAGATGACCCCTGTGATCTTCAATCATCAGATTGCATCGGTTCTGGCTTAAGCGGTATGTTGATCCCGTGTGAAACGGAAAATAGCTGAATTGATTTTTTTCCCGGTCAAAGTAATTAATGCCCCCGTAAGTCCCTGACCACAGGTTCAGCCGGCTGTCTTCTATTACGGATAAAACATAATCATTACTGATACTTCCGGGATTGCCCGGGTCGTGGCTGTACGCACGGAAAATATTTTTTGACGGGTCGAACCGGTTTAAGCCTTTATCCGTTCCGATCCAGAATACACCCTGATGATCCTCACAAACCGACCAGACACGGTTATGGCTAATGCTGGACGGGTTTCCGGGCCGGTGTTTATAAACCGTGAACCGTCCGGTCATCCTGTTCAGATGGTTCAGTCCGCCGTCATCGGTCCCAATCCAGATATTTCCTTTTTTATCTTCATACAGTGCCCATATGATATTATTGCTAAGACTGTTCGGGTTATAGGGTTCGTTCTGGAAGAGAGTGAAATATTTAGGTGTCTGATCCAGTTTGTTCAGTCCTCCGCCGCGTGTTCCGACCCAGATGATACCCGATTGATCCTCAAAGACAGACCGGATGTCAATATGACTCAGGCTGAACGGATTCCCGGGCTCATGAAGAAACCGCTCGAAAGTTCGGGTCGAATGACGGTACCGGCATAATCCCCCGCGATTAGTGCCAATCCAGAGTTTTCCGAACCGGTCTTCCCATAAAGTCGTGATAATATCGCTGCTTAATGATTCCGGGTTATTTGGATCGGCATAAAACCTTGTCCATTTGGCGCTGACCGGATCATACCGGTTAAGACCATGCTGTGTACCCGCCCACAGGCATCCGTACCGGTCGATCAGAAGTTCCCGGATGCGGTTATGACTCAGAGAGTTTGAATCATCCGGCAGGTGCCTGTATTTCCTGAATTCATTATTCAAGGGATTAAAACGATCAAGCCCTTCATCGGTACCGACCCAAAGATATCCCGCTGTATCCTGAAGGACGGCCCAGATCCGGTTTCCGCTCACCGATTGATCATTTATAGAATCATGTTTATAATTCACGAATCTGTTTTCGTTGCGAATCCATTGGCTCATCCCGCCGTTAAAGGTCCCGGCCCAAATATTCTTGTTTTTGTCTTCAATGAGGCACTGAACCCGGTTGTCACTGATGGAAGATGGATTTTCAGGCTGATGCCGGTAGTGGGTAAACGCACCGGTATAGGGATTCAGGACATCAAGGCCTCCGCCCCATGTTGCAATCCAGATCATTCCGGAATGGTCGGTCAGAAGCTGACTGATGGAATTGTCCGAGACTGTATTGCTGTCCCAGGACCTGTGACGGTATGAAACAATCTGATAACCGTCGTACCTCAGCAGCCCGTCGTTGGTCCCGAACCAGAGAAAACCGAGGCTGTCCTGCGCAATACAGAAAATGGTGTTCTGATACAGCTCCGGCAGCCGGATCTGCTGAAAACGCACCGGTTCCTGCGCAGGTCCGCTGTTGACAAGGATCAGGGTAGAAAAGAAAAGGAAAACTAATGAAAAGCGCTGCATGAAAACTCTATCGTTTGATTAAACATCATTCATTCTGCTTATCAGCGGCAATGAAATAATGAATGTTGATCCTTCCCCTTTACGGCTGATTACACGGACTTCCCCGCCGTGTAAGTCCATTATCTTTTTAACGATCACCAGGCCCAGACCGGTGCTGGTTTCGCCGCCAGTGGGTTTGTTGCTTAAACGTTTCAGGCCCGTGAACAGATCCTTCATGTCATCATCGCTCAATCCAAGACCCGTATCCTGTACATGCACTTCAATCATGTGATCGGTGAAACTGCTGAACAAGCGTACTTTTCCGCCGGGCTGCGTGTATTTGATCGCGTTACTTAACAGGTTATCCACCACCTCGGTAATCCTGGATTTGTCAAAGACCGTTTTAGGAAGCCGGGGGTTTTTTTCGACCGCCAGGCCGATCCGTTTTTGCTGTGAGGTTTTGCAGTGCAGTTTCTCGCACTCCTCAAATACCGTGTTGATGTCATTACACTGCAAATCGAGACTGATCTTGCCCGATTCAATGGCAGATATGTCCAGCAAATCGGTAATCAGCTGCACCATCTGCTGAGCCGATTTCAAAACGGTATTCAGGTCCTTTTTGATTAACTCCTTATCAAGATGTTCTGAATTCATGTCCTCCAGAATCAGGTCGATATAACCGATGATTGCAGTTAAAGGATTCCTGAGATCATGGGCGGCGATACCGAGAAATTCATTTTTTGTATTGTTCAGATGTGTAAGCTCGTTGTTGGTTCGTTTAAGGTCAAACAGTAGTTTTGCCTTGATAAAAGCGGAGATGATGTGCTCGCGCAGGTCGTTCAGCAGGGAAAGCTCATAAAACTTGATCCCGTCATGGTCTGTAGCCATGAAAACCAGGTAGCCTTCCGTATGATGCTGCATATGGATGCGAAAGATGACCGTCTGATATATCCGGTTCTGCTCGGATCCCAGCGGTGATCGTACCGCGAAAATATTCGGAAAAAGTTCACTGGCCCTTGACAACTGCCTGCTGCGGAATTCCTCCCCTGAAAAGGAATAGCCGAAACCGGACATTTCAGTTTCATCGGTCGTGGCGGCCAGATGATACTCATCGGAATCCTGGTGGGCCACATACGCCGAAGCACGTATCGTGCCCTGGATCAGCTCGGTTTCACGGATCAATGCATTCAGAAGCTGGTCCAGATGAATTTCCGTGTTGATCGCCTGGACAATCAGGTTTATTTTCTCAAGCTGATTTTTTTTGTTTTCCAGCTCATTCCGGCTTCCGGTCAGTTCCACCGTCCTTTCCATTACTTGCTGTTCAAGCGTACGCTGATGCTGTTTGATCGATCGGATACGCAACTGATAACCCGCAAAAGCCAGGGCAAGAACCGCAAACCCCGCTATTAACCTGAACCACCAGCTTGACCAGAACGGCGGGACGATTTGAATTTTGATATGAAGACCGTTTTCATTCCATATGCCGTCGCTGTTGGACCCCTTGGCGATAAACACATATTCCCCGGGATCTAAATTTGTATAGCTTGCGTAATGACGGACTCCGGAATAAACCCATCGTTCATTAAAACCCTCCAGCTTGTATGCGTATTGGTTTTTCGGGGGATTCGTATAATCCATTGCGGCAAAATCAATTGAAAATGAGTTTTGATCGTGTTTCAGCCGGATTCCTGATTCAGATATCTCGCGCAGGCTAAGGGAGCGGGGTTGTCCCATCAGCAGAAACGTATTGACCGACAACGGCGGGATATACGTATTATCGTGAATGCTGTCGGAATAAAACCAGTTGTATCCGTTCACGCCTCCAAAAAACATTCTGCCTGTATGATCCTTATAATAAGCGCCTTGCTTGAACTGCCGTCCCTGCAAGCCGTCGTCCATATCGTAGTTGCGGAAAATTTCGGAAGCTGGCTGAAAGCGCGACAAGCCGTTTGTGGTGCTGATCCAAAGATGGTTATTCGCATCCTCAAGTATTCCCCAGACTTCATTGATCGGCAGTCCGTGATCGGTGGTGTAACTTCTGAAGGTATGCGTTGTCCGGTCCATCCGGTTGAGCCCTCCGCGTGTCCCGATCCACATCCGTCTGTTCTGGTCCTCATAAATGCAGAAAATCTCGTTGTTGCTGATTGAACGGTCATTGCCTGGCTGATGCATATAACGCGTAAAGATCCCGGTTCCTGAATCGAAGCGGTTCAATCCGCCGCCCCAGGTCCCGATCCACAGTATCCCGGAACGGTCATGATAAAGGCTGACGACACTGTTATGGCTCAGACTGTTTGAATCCATGGGGCTGTTCAGATAAACCTTGAATTCCCCGGTCACAGGATTGAAACGGTTCAATCCTTCATCCGTTCCAATCCAAAGCAAACCCTGATGATCTTCACAAATTACATGAACCCGGTCATTGCTCAGTCCCTGGCCGGTACCTTCTTTGTGAACATAACTGATGAAATCCCGAGATTCGGGCCGATATTGATTCAGCCCTCCCCCATAGGTACCGATCCAGATACGACCATTCCTGTCGGAAAAAACAGTACGGATTCTGTTGTGGCTGATTGTACCTTTTTTTTTCGGCTGATTCAAAATAATGGTGTTGGAATTGTCCTTAAAGCTGTACAGATTGACTCCGCCCCCGTCGGTTCCTATCCACAGTTGCCCGTCCCGGTCTGCAGTAAAGGAAGTAACGGTGTTATGGCTGAGGCTCTTCGGATTTTGAAGATCATGCTGAACATGATAGAACTTTTTAGGCTTCAGGTCTATGGTATTGACTCCTCCTCCGCGGGTACCGATCCATAAAACACCCGATTGATCCTCAAAGACAGAGCGGATGTCATTGTTGCTCAGGCTGTTGGTGTTCTTTGGTTCATGGTAAAGGCGGAGAATACGGCCGGTTTTCTTTTCCAGGCGGTTCAGACCACCCCCGTTTGTACCGACCCACAAATAACCGCTGTGGTCTTCGAGTATAGAATAGGTTACATTAGAACTGAGACTGTTGGAATTTCCGGGCTGATGCTGATAACGCTTAAACGAATTGGTCTGAACGTCAAACCGGTTGAGTCCGTTCTTGGTTGCGATCCACAGGACCTGATCCCGGTCGATATATACCCATTGAATCTGATTGCTTGCAATGCTTTTTTCGTTTTTCGGATCATGATAAAAGTGTGTAAAAAATCGGCGGTTTTTATCCAGCCGGTCTAGCCCGCCATCGGTGGCTATCCAGAGAGCACCGGACGAGTCTTCCGTAACACACCAAATACGGTTATGGCTCAGGGAGTTTGAATTGGAGGGCTGATGATAAAAACGGATAAATTCTCCTGTCATGGGATTGTAGCGGTTCAGTCCCCCGGCATAGGTGCCGAACCACATCATTCCTGTCCGGTCCTCATAAATATTCTGAACGCGGTTGTCGCTGATGGAATTGGTTTCTCCCGGATGATGTTTCAGATGCGAAAATATACCGGTTTGCGGATCAAATCGATTGACTCCGCCGCCCCATGTTGCGGCCCAGATTGTGCCGTCCCGGCCCGCATATAGGCATCCCACATCATTGTTCGACAGCGAATTTGTGAAAGGATCATGCTGGTAAAAGCTGAGATGGTACACATTATGTTTGATGATGCCCAATTCACCGCTGAACCAAACCGCTCCCTCCCGGTCCTGAATGATGCTGTATATCACGGTATTGGATGTTTCAGGGATACGGTTGATTTTATATTCCTGACCATAAAACTGAACCGTTCCTAAAGAATAAAAACCTAAAAGGAACAGGAAAAAAACAATGTAATGTTTGTTTTTCATTGGCATATTCACGGCATAACACCTTGGCCAAAGTCGCACAAGCGTTAACCCCGCAAGAGAGGAAAATGTAATCAAATTTTTAAAAAAACACCACAGGAAATAAATAAATCAGGAAGGATCCGGGATTGGGCCCGAGACCTTTAACGGAAGGGAAAAACTGAACGTGGAGCCTTGCCCTTTATGGCTTTTGACCCATACGTTTCCGCCATGCAGATTCACAATTTTTTTTACGATTGCCAGACCCAGACCGGTGCTTGTCTCGCCCGCGGTGGGCGTGGCACTCAGACGCTTGAACCCCTGAAATAACTGCGTCAAATCCGCATCGCTCAGTCCCTGTCCGGTATCCCGGATATTGGTGACAACCTCTTCGAGGGCGATTTCACAGAAAAGCCTTACTTCCCCGCCGGGAAATGTGTACTTGATGGCGTTACTCAGCAGGTTGTCCACGACTTCCGCGATGCGGGATTTATCGATCATCACTGCGGGAATGTTATTGTTTTTTTCCACAATGAGACGTATGTTTTTCTGAAGAGCTCTTCTCCGGTGCAGCATTTCACATTCGTCGAAAATGGTCTGGAGATTTTCTTTGTGAAGATTAAGATTGATCTTTCCTGATTCAATCGCCGAGATATCGAGCAATTCGGATATCAGGTGCGACATCTGTTTGCCCGACTTCAGAATGCTTTCGAGATCCTCAAGAGACTGTCCGGGATCGAATGCCTGTTCCTTGATATCCAGAATGATCAGGTCAATGAAACCGATCATAGCCGTCAGGGGATTTCTCAGATCATGAGCCGCAATTCCCAGGAATTCATTTTTTAGATCGTTCAGCCGTACAAGCTCCCGGTTCGCCGCTTCAAGCAAATCTGTTTTTTGACGCAGCTCTCTGGTCCGTTCGGAGACCTGATGTTCCAGAATTTTTTTCTGACATTCGATCTTCCGGATTCGTTCGGTATACCAGTACGCCGCTGAACCCAGTATCACAAGAGCCGACAAAACCTTAAACCACCATGTGTTCCAGACCGGAGGATGGATCGTAATTGAGAGCGATGTCCCTTCTTCATTCCATATTCCGTCCGAATTGGACCCTTTGACTCTGAACACATATTCACCCTGATCCAGATTGGTGTATGTCACGAATCTGCGGTTACCGGCCTCAATCCACTCATCGTCAAATCCTTCCATCTTATAGGCGTACTGGTTTTTGTAAGGATACGAAAAACACAGAGCGGAAAACTCAAATGAGAAAACATAGTCCTTATAGGATAAATCAAGATGCCGCAACGTATGAAGCGACGATGCCGTACGGTACGGCCGGTTGAACTTTTGAAAGGATGTCAGGACCACGGGCGGAATAAACGGATTGTCCTTTACGCTGTCAGGATGAAAAATATTGAACCCGTTAATTCCACCGAATAAAAATTTTCCGTCCCTCGTCTGACAGTATGATGACTGGTTGAACTCGTCGCTTTGCAACCCGTCGTTAATGTCATAATTCCTGATTCGGAAATCGTTTGTTGTCCTGAACGTTATTTTCGACAAACCCCGATTTGTGCTTACCCAGATGTTATCCTGATTGTCCTCGAGGATACCGTAAATTACATCGTTGGCGAGGCCGTCTTTCTGGGTTATCCTGACAAACGCTCCTGTTTCGGTGTTTAACCTGTTTAAGCCGCCTCCGAATGTACCCGCCCATACAAATCCTTCCTTATCTTCGAATAATGACAAGATCATGTTACGGCCCAGGCTGTTTGGATTATCAGGATCATTGCGGTAATGGGAAAAATCTTCCGATGTCCTGTTGTACCGGTCAAGTCCGTCATCGGTGCCTACCCAGAGTCTTTTTTTACTATCAATAAAAACGATGCGTACTATGTTGTGGCTCAAACTGGCGGGGTTCGTTTTCTGATGAGTGAACTTTTTAAATGTCATTGCCTTTTTGTCGATCCGGTTCAGTCCTCCGCCCTGAGTACCGACCCATATATATCCCCTGTCATCATCCTTTATCGTATAGACTTCGCCGTGGCTCAGACTGTGAGGATCGGATATGTCCGGTTTAAAGTGAACGATGTTTTTCCTCGCGGCATCCCAGCGATCCATACCTTTATCGGTACCGATCCACAACTGATGATCGGCGTCTTCCCAGAGACAGCGAATCGTATTGCTGTTGATCGATGATGGGTCACGATAAGAATACCGATAGTGTCTGAATTGATTTTTTTCAGGTATAAATAAATTTAAACCCCCTCCTTCAGTTCCAATCCAGATCTTACCCTCATAATCCTGCAGAATCGCCCAGACATAATTATAACTCAGGCTGAACGGATCATCAGGGTTATTTTTGTAATGAGTGAATTTATTTCGCCAGGGATTATGAACATTGATTCCGCCCCCGAATGTACCGATCCATAAAAGCCCGCTTTTGTCTTCGTATATCGACTGTACAATTCCATGACTCAGGCTTCCCGGCGTATTTAACCGGGGCTGGTAATGAATAAACCGCTGCATACCCTCGTCATACCGGTTCACCCCCCCGCCCTCGGTTCCGAACCACAAGGTTCCGGACCGGTCCTGATAAATCGTCCATACCCCGTTATGACTCAGACCGTTTTGATTATTCGGGTCGTGCTGGAATCTTTTAAATCGGCCTGTCATACGGTCATAGAGGTTGACTCCGCCGTTCCGTGTCCCGATCCATATCCTGTTTTGTGCGTCTTCAAATATCGACCAGACAGTATTATCGCTGATACTGGATTGATCCAAAGGATCGTGCTGGTAATATCTGAATTGCCCGGTTTCCTTATCAAGCACCGATACACCTGAATTGGTTCCGATCCATAGAAACCCGTTATGATCTTCGAGAATGGCCCGGATAATATTTCCTCGGATTGAATGTCCGTTTCCAGAATCGGATGCAAACCGTTTAAATATTCTGCGCGAAGCGTCAAAAAGATTCAGCCCGTTTCTGGTTCCGACCCATAAAGCGCCGGACCGGTCAATATAAATCGATCTAACGCTGTAATGGCTTAATGAGAATGGATTTCCGGGATCGTGTAAAAACCGCTCAAAACGTCCTGTCACGGGATCAAAGCGGTTGAGACCTCCGAGGTTTGTCCCGATCCAGATATCGCCTGCAGCGTCGCATTTCATGGCCCAGATGTAATTATCGGAAATGGAAAAAGAATCGGCCGGGTCATGCCGGAATACGGTAAACCGATAACCGTCATAACGGTTTAATCCTTCCTGTGTACCGAACCACATGAATCCGGTCTGATCCTGGACAATAGCGCTCACGGCGCTCTGGGACAATCCGTGTTCTATTGAAAGATGATCAAATTTAACAGGGAATTGCTGCGACAACAGCGTTTGTCCGATAATAAATAACCCTAAAATAATGCGCATAGGGCAGGACCATGTTTATGATATTAAACGGGTATCGAAAAACTGAAAACCGAACCCTGATTGACTTTGCTTTCGACCCAAACGTGTCCTTTATGCAGTTCGACTATTTTTTTGACGATTGCAAGACCGAAGCCGGTACTGCTTTCCCCGCCGGTGGGACGGGCGCTGAGTTTTTTAAAACTGCGGAACACTTCCTGGAGATCGCGGTCGTTCAGACCCTGTCCTGAGTCCTGAACATGGACGCATATTTCCCGAGGCCGAAGCTCGGTATATAGCCTCACCTGTCCGTCAGGATATGTGTATTTTATCGCGTTGCTCAGAAGGTTATCTACGACTTCGGCGATGCGCGATTTGTCGATCATGACTTCAGGCAACTGATCATTTTTATCAACGATCAGATTTATCCGTTTCTGTGAGGCGGCTTTTTTATGAATCCGCTCACACTCCTCGAAGACCTGATTCAGATTATGACGCTGAATTTCCAGGTTGACTTTTCCTGATTCGATTGCCGATATATCCAGCAATTCAGTGATCAGGTTGACCATTTGCCGCGCGGAATTCAGCACCATTTCGATGTCCGCAATGGTATCAGGAATGCTGAGAGTGTTTGCTTTCAGGTCCATCAGGATCAGGTCGAGGTAGCCGATAATCGCCCCAAGCGGATTCCGCAGATCATGCGCTGCGATGCCGAGAAATTCGTTTTTCTGATCGTTCAGCTTAACAAGCTCTAGATTTGCAGATTCCAGTAGTTCTGATTTTTGACGAAGTTCTTTGGTTCGCTCGGAGACCTGCTGTTCCAGGATGTTTTTCTGACGTTCAATTTTCCTGATTCTTGCGGTATACCAGTACGCTGCCGAACCCAGCATCACAAGAACCGAAAGAACCTTAAACCACCAGGTTTTCCAGAACGGAGGCGTAATGGTTATGGCGATGGATAATCCAGTATCATTCCACAAACCGTCATTGTTGGATGCAATGACTTCAAATAAATATGAACCGGGTTCGACATTGGTATAACTGGCGTACCGGCGGTTGCCGGACGGGATCCAGTCAATATCAAATCCTTTCAGCCGGTAAGCATACAGATTTTTTTCGGGAATGGTAAAATCCATCGCAGCAAACTCAATAGTAAAAAAATAGTCTTCGTAAGACAGCTTTCGGTGCTGCTGCTGAAGAAAAGACCGCCGGTCTTCACGGTCAAAAATCTTAAATGCTGTAATTGCGACGGGAGGTACAAACGGATTATTGTCTACGCGGGCAGGGTCAAAGTAATTAATCCCTTTTAACCCCCCGAAAAAAATGATATGCTTCCTGTTTTTAAAAGCGGCACCCTGCCCGAAAATATTGCTCTGCAATCCGTCGCGGATATCATAATTATGGAACGCATGGTTCCTTGGATTGAACTTGCAGAGGCCTCTGTTCGTGCTGATCCACAGGTTGCCGGCCCGGCCGGAGATGATCCCGTAAATAACATTATTGGGCAGCCCGTCTGCCGAGGTAATATGCGTAAAGCTTGTAGAAGCAACATCAAACCGGTTTAAACCCCGGCCGTCTGTTCCAATCCAGATCACGTGCTGCGAAGTGTCCGGATCATCCGCAAGACAAAGTATATCGTTACTGTTCAGTCCGTCCGGGCGCCCGGGTTCACTTTTGTAGCGAATAAACCGCTGACGAACGGCATCCCATCGGTTCAAGCCGCCCCCGAAGGTGCCGACCCAGAGAATGCCTTTTCGGTCCTTAAATATCACCCTGATTTCATCATGGCTGATACTGTGAGAGTCAGCGGAAGAATAATTGAACCGCCGCCAGGTTTTGGCGGATCGGTCATATTGATTCAAGCCTCCGTAAGTTCCTATCCATAAAGGCTTTCCGGGCACGTCAACCTCTTCAAATATAACCCTGATCCGGTTGTCGCTTAACGAGTTTGGATTATCCGGGTCATTAACAAGATATGAAAACCGGCGCGTATTCAGATCATAGCGATTCAGACCGCCCCCGCTGGTGCCGATCCAGAGTACCCGGTCCTCGTCCTGGTGCAAAGCCCTGATATAATTATTATTAATAGTGTTGTTTTTTTTAACGCCTGTTTGAAATAAGGTAATCTGGCCCCTGATGCTGTCTATTTGGAGAAGTCCTTTATCCGTACCCAACCAGAGACTGTTTTCGCCGGGACTTTCATGGCTGAATATAGCCCAGATCCTTTCATTGCTGATATGTTTAAAATCCGTGACCAGACTGAATTTTCTGGGCTTTAAATCGGTTTTACTGACGCCGCCCCCGCGGGTACTGACCCAAAGGTTGAAGGACCGGTCCATGAAAATGCACCGTATGTCGTTATGACTCAAACTGGCCGGATTGTCTGGTTTATAAGAAAAACGGCGGAATCCGGCTGATACATTATTCAGATCAAGTTGATTGAGTCCGCCCTGGAATGTACCGACCCAAAGGCTCCCGCTACTGTCTTCAGTGATACAGTTAATCACATCGGCGGAAAGGCTTTTTGGATTGTCGGAATCGGCAAAAAACCTATCGAACCCTTTCCGTCCTTCATGTTTCCGGTTTAATCCCCGCTGTGTTCCTATCCATAAGGATCCCTGGTGATCGAGGTAAAGGACACGGATTACATTATGGCTGAGGCTGGCCGGATTTCCGGGTTCATGCCGGTAGGATAAAAAGCGCCTTTCTTGCAATGAATCCAGACTGATGCCGCAAAGCCCGTTGTTGGTTCCTATCCATAACCGGTGATTGTCATCTTCAGCAAGACTCCATATCCTGTTGCTCGTCAGTGACAGAGGATTCCCCGGATCATGTTTGTAATAAGTAAATGTTTTGGTCTGTTCATTGAACCGGTTAAGACCTCCGCTGTAAGTCCCGATCCAGAGATTTCCGGCGTGATCCTCAAACAGCGCCTGAATCCGGTTGTCACTGAGGGAAGAGGAATTGAGAGGGTTGTTGCCGTACCGCGTAAAGGTATTTGCGGTCACATCGTATTTAGCAAGTCCTCCGCCCCAGGTTCCGACCCAGATGTTGCCGTCATGATCGGACAACAGAACATTGGAATTGCTCAGCGGAATCGTGTTTGTATCCAGGGGATCATACAGATGCGGCTGGAATGAAAAACCGTCAAAGCGGTCCAGCCCGCCTTCGGTTGCAAGCCATAAAAAACCCAGCCGGTCCTGAACGACTGAATAAACCGTATTGTGCGACAGGCCATCCTCCATGGTGAATCGGGCGAAAGTTCTTTCCTCCTGGGCACCGGCCAGAGAAACCCGGAAATGTATCAACAGAAGAACCATTATGAAGTAATTATTCAAGCGCATCATACAGACCTGTTCATCTCGGTGAATAAGGTTCATCCGTCATTGTCGACTGGTAACTCGACAATCGGTTATCGTTATGTCCGGCACGGACTGTCTAACGGCAATGAGAAACTGAAGATTGATCCGCTTCCTTTGCGGCTTTCCACCCACACCCTTCCGTTATGCAGGTCGACAATCTTCTTGACGATCGCAAGACCGAAGCCGGTACTGCTTTCCCCGCCGGTGGGACGGGCGCTGAGTTTTTTGAAACTGCGGAATACTTCCTGGAGATCGTGGTCGTTCAGTCCCTGCCCTGAGTCCTGAACATGAACACATATTTCCTCATGCCGAAGCTCGGTGTAAAGCCTCACTTGTCCGTCTGGGAATGTGTATTTTATCGCGTTGCTCAGAAGGTTGTCCACAACCTCGGCGATGCGTGATTTATCGATCATGACTTCGGGCAACTGATCATTTTTATCTATTATCAGCCTTATCCGTTTCTGCGTGGCTGCTTTTTTATGAATCCGTTCGCACTCCTCAAAGACCTGATTCAGATTGTGACGCTGAATTTCCAGATTGACTTTTCCTGATTCAATCGCAGAGATATCCAGTAATTCCGTGATCAGGCTGACCATTTGCCGCGCGGAATTCAGAACCATGTCGATGTCCGCTACTGTATCGGGGATATTGATCGTACCCGAACGCATGTCCGTTTGTATCAGGTCCAGGTATCCGATAATCGCTCCCAGCGGGTTCCGCAAATCATGCGCTGCGATGCCGAGAAATTCGTTTTTCTGATCGTTCAGTTTTTTCAGTTCCGCATTGGCTTCTTCCAGGCTTGTCAGCAGCTGCGATTTCATAAATCCCGACAGGATGTGTTTGCGGAGATTTGAAAGCAGGGCGACATCCGAGGCGCTGAATTTTTCCTCACCGAACTGCCTGCCGAAAATCAGGTATCCGGAAATGCGTTCTTCGTCCTGTATGCGAAGAACCAGCAAAGACTGTGCGATTACAAATTCCGGCATCAGTTCCTTAAAACGGTTTTCGGCCTCTTGGATCAGAAAAACATCCTCCCCCGCCAGGTCCTCTGTTTTCGCAAACAAGTCCATTGTCAGAGACGGGCTTAAGCTGTGCCGCCCGAAATGATCCATGCTCCAGCCCCGGCAGGCTCTAAAATGAAAGCTCCCGTCCTGCGGGTCATGCACAAGCATAGCCACACGCTGCACTTTTTCTATAAACCCGATTTCATGAATCAGAGAATTCAGGAATTCTCCGAGACGGAATTTCGTATTGATGGACCGGACGATCAGGTCAATTTTTTCCAGTTGTTCTTTTTTATCCTTCAGTTCGGCGGTTCTTTGCGCAACGATACTTTCCAGAGCTACTTTTTCCCTGCGCAGACGCTTCAGCCGCCACTGGACAAAAACCCATATCGCACTGAGAAGCATTCCTCCGTACATCATATACGCCCACCATGTTCGCTGCCAGGGCGGCAGTACCCTGAATTCATACGTTGCGGTCCCGCTTACGCAGGCGTATGAATTCCGGGCCCTGACGTGAAACCGGTAATCACCCTCGGGAAGGTTGGTATATTCCTTTTTGGAATCCTTGTTCCATTCAGACCATCCTTCCTCATAGCCTTCCAGGCTGAACTGGTATTCCATATTGGGCTCGTCATCAAAGCTTGCTGCAGCGTACTGAAAACGGATAGAATTTTTCGCATAGGGCAGAACCGGTTTTTTTACACCTTCAGACGGGAAAGTTCCATAAAATAAAACCGAATCGGGCAACAGACAGACTTCCCTGATATATGCTGAAAACGGGGAACGGTAATTTTTCTCCACCTGTTCATTATACCGGATCAGTCCGGCAGGCCCGCCGGCCCATACAATTCCTCCGTCGTCAAAATACAGGCAATAATAAGGATCCGGGGGCATGCGAAGAAAGGGCTGATAATGCCATGTTGATTTCCCTGCAGGCTGCTGCCGGAAAAAACCGATACCGCTGATGTTTTTGTTTTCGTGAGTAACCAGCCATACCTCACCCCTGTCATTTCGGCTGATAGACACGGCCGCCTGAAAAGTTGAATCCGAACGGTAGGTATAGGTTGAATCCGGAATGAATATTTTTCCCTGTTCCTGATAACGGAATGTGCCTTTCGAAGTCGTAAACAATATCTTGCCGCCGATATTGAAAGTAAAAATTCTTGAGGAAGGCAGGCCGTGTTTCTCATCAAAGCGCTGAATTTCAGGAACATTCCGGAAATCATTTCTGAAATCTACCCTGAGTGTATATTTCAGCCGCGTACCGAGCCACAATGACCCGGAATTATCCTCGGTGACCGAACGGATTTCCTCCCGGATGCCCTCGATTTTCCTGAACACGCCCAGACGTCCGTTAAATTCCATGACGCCCAGCCCGTTCTGAAAACCCACAAAAACGCACCGCATGGTCCTGGAATAATATATGAAGTAGGGAATCCCTTTCGCCAGAAGCTCGGGCTTGGGACCATCAATCCGGAAAAGCCCGTTGTTTGTTCCTGCGAGCAAATAATCGCCAAGAGATAAAAAAGACCAGCACTGGGTCTCTAAGCCGGGAATCTGGGTAAAACGGATAAGGTTACGGCTACTGGAATAATCTTTGGGCGTCATCAGGAATACGCCCGAACTGGTAGCGGCATATAATGTGCCTTTATGGCGTGTAACGGCCTGAACGCTTCCCTTGAGCCCGAATGTTTCATTATAATACGTGACCGGTAAAGTATAGGCGATTTTTGAGATCCCGTTATTCAAGCAGACCCACAAATTCTGTTCCCGGTCAAAATACAGAAAGCGCACATTATCGTCGTTCAAACCGGTTTGCTGACTGATCATATTCAGAATTTGTCCGTGCCGGTTTGCAATTACAATCCCGCCGCGGGTAGTAGCAAATGCGATATGGCCTTCCGGGGTAATTGCTGACGAGTACACCTGATTACTGGACAGATAATCATCAACCGGAAATGAACTTGCTTCCAGCCTGATTCCATCATATTTGAATGATCCTTTTCTTGTAAAAAGGATTAACCTGCCGGCTTCGTCTTTTGCCATTGAGTAAATAATTTCATTTCCGATGGCTGCGGTCCCGGTCAGCGGAATCAGCGTATCTTTTTCCATGCGGAATAAACCGGATTCAGTCTTCTGGATATAAAAACCGTCATCCAGAACATGCGCCCTGTGATAACCCTCTTTTGAAAATCGTTTTCTGAGGGTTCGGTTTTCAAGACAGAATAAATAATTCTGAGACCGGAAATAAACACGTTCCCCTTCAACGAAAACCTGTCGTATGTCGGAAAAATTACGGTCGGCAGCGTCAAGCAGGTCAATCAGGGACCGATACTGCATGAGTCCGGTTGAGTCAGGTTCCAGATAACCGAACTCATTCTGTGCACCGACATAAACCCTGCCGGAGGAATCAATCGCAAGGCACCGGGCGGCCGATACATTGCTGACGTTGATGGTTCGCCATGAATTGCCGTCATATTCAAGGATCCCGGTAGTATTGGCGAAATACATGATGCCGCGATGATCCTGAACGGCCCCCCAGTTTTGCGACGACGCCGCATAATCCCTTCTTGAATAACTGGAAATATAAAACAACCCGTCCTCGCCGGCTTTGGAATCCCGCTGCGGCGGACCCGCGATCAAGCACCGTTCCCCGGCCATGCTGCAAAACAATAATATAGCCCCCAACATACCGGTTAATTTCATCATGCTCCCGAGGTCATTGGAAGTGAAAAACTGAACGTTGAACCTTCGCCTTTGCGGCTCTCGACCCAGACTTTGCCATGATGCAGTTCAACGATTTTTTTTACAATCGCCAGTCCGAACCCGGTGCTGGTTTCCCCGGCAGTGGGCTTGGCGCTCAGTTTCCTGAAACTTTTAAATATCTGCTGAAGGTCATTTTCAGAGAGCCCCTGGCCCGAATCACGGACATGCACGTTGATCTCTCCCGTAGTGATTTCGGTAAACAGCCGCACTTCCCCGGAAGGATGCGTGTATTTGATCGCGTTACTCAGCAGATTGTCGATAACCTCGGATATCCTTGCTTTATCGATTTCAAGCGGGGGAAGATTTTCATTTCGTTCAATAATCAGCCGGATGTTTTTCTGAAGGGCCGTTTTGCGGTGAATGCGCTCACAGTCTTCAATCAGGCTGTTGAGGTTCTGAGGATGCATATCCAGCGTGATTTTTCCGGATTCGATGGCGGAAATATCAAGAAGTTCTGTGATCAGCTGCACCATCTGCCGGGCTGAATTCAGCACCATGTCCAGGTCGGCAATCGCCTCTTTAATGTTCAGATGCCCGCTTTTCATGTCCTGAAGCATTAAATCAAGAAACCCGATTACCGCACCGAGCGGATTCCTGAGATCATGAGCAGCGATGCCGAGAAATTCGTTTTTCTTTTCATTCAGCTTTTCCAGTTCAATGTTTTTCTGGCTTAGTTCCGCAGTCCTTGCCGTGACTAGTTCCGCAAGCTTCCTTTTCTGTGATTCAATCTGCCGGATCCGGACCTGATACCCCGCCCAGATCAGTCCGACAACTCCCAGAACGGCGATCATCCGGAACCACCAGGTTTGCCAGAAAGGGGGATGGATATGAACCCTAATCTGGATGCCCTCGTGATTCCATGACCCGTCATTGTTGGATCCACGGATGCGCAGAACATAGTCGCCGCCGTCGAGATTGGTATAACTCACGTACCGCCGGGTACCCGACTCGACCCACCGGTTGTCAAACCCGGCGAGCTGATAGGCGTACTGGTTTTTGCTGATATTGGAAAAATCCAGCGCGGCGAATTCAAACGAAAAAAACTGGTCGCGGTAATCAAGCCGTATCGTATCCATCAGCGTGATATCCCGTCCAAAAGAAATATCCGTGTTGAATTTTTTGAAGGCGGTCAGCACAAGCGGAGGAACATGACGGTTGTCCGTGATCTCGTCCGGGAAAAACCTTGTAAATCCGTTGATCCCCCCGAAAAACATCTCACCGGATGACGCGTGAAGCGGATAGCATGATTTCTCATTGAATCCTTTAAGGATCAGGCCGTCGGAAAAATCATAATTCCTGAACCGCCGGGAAACCGGATCGAATCTTGAAAGGCCGCTGCTAGTTCCGATCCACACCCGGTTGTTTTTATCCAGCAGGATGTTGTAAACGACACTGCTGTTAAGCCCGTGCCGTTCATCAAAGTGATCGAACCGGTTTAGTCCGGGATCAAAACGGTTCAGGCCCCCGCCATTCGTACCGATCCATAATAATCCGTTAAGATCCTGGATGATGCATTTGACGATATTGCTTCGGAGGGAATTGGTATCATCCGGGTTATGTCTGTAATGGATGAAACGGTTTTCCGGAAGCAACAGCTTATCCAGTCCCTCATCGGTGCCGATCCACAGGATATCCGGATTACGGTCCTTTAAAATAAAATTAATGAAGTTTGTGGAAACCGAATTATCTTTTGTGTGACTGTGCTGGATGCGACAGTTTTTCCCGGTGTTCATATTGAACAGGTTCAGTCCGCCGCCTTCGGTGGCAACCCATAAAGTGTTGTCTCCGTTATCGATAATTCCGGCAATCCGGTTAGAACTCAGGGTTCCGGAATCGGCCGGGTCGTGAACATACTGGACGAGAGATTTGCGGGCTGCATCAAAACGGCTCAGGCCACTCGCGTTGGTTCCAATCCAAAGCCTTCCGGATTTATCCATTACCATGGTCCGTACCCGGTTGTCGTTCAGGGCGCCGTCATGACCCGGGATCACAGGATAATGTGTCCATCGGCCTGTAACCTGATTCAGGTTTTCAAGTCCTCCTCCGTAAGTTCCGATCCAGAAAGAGGGCTGAACCGCATAAGAGTCTTCAATGATACAAGCGACGTCGTTATGCCGGAGAGTCTGATCATTGAGTGGATCTAACTGATAATGAAAAAACGGCTTCCGGATATCGAGCTTGTCGAGTCCTTCGCTGCCCGCTCCGATCCATAAATTGCCTGATATATCCTCATAAACAACCCGGATGAAATTATTGCTGATGCTGTTGCGGTTCGTTCTGTCCTGCTTATAGTGGGACCATAATCCTGTTTTCTTATTCAGCTTATTCAGCCCGTTCTCAAAAGTCCCGACCCAAAGATCCCCGTTGTGGTCAGAGGAAATGCATCGTATACGATTATCCGCAATGGTACGCGGATTCCCTGGTTCGTGCAGATAGGAGATAAAATTCCCTGTTCCCGGATCCCATCTGCAAAGGCCGCTGGACGTTCCTATCCAAACCCTTTTTGATGCGTCTATGTGAATGGTGTATACCTTGTTATCACATATCGTCGTTTTATTTCCGGGTTCATGATAATAACTCCGGATTTGACCGGTTCTGTATTCAAGTACATTTAATCCATCATCTGTGCCGATCCAGAGATTGCCGCTTGAATCATAAGCTAGCGCCCATACCCGGTTATTGCTTATGGTTCCGGGCAGGTCTTGCTTATGGACATAGCGCTTGAATACTGCGCCGGATCTGTCTCCCCGTTCAGCTTCATACAGCGATTTTAAGTCCAGCCTGTTCAGCCCGCTTGCAAATGTCCCGATCCAGAGGTTCAAATCCGGGTCTGAGACCAGGGAATGGATACGGTTGTCGCTGATGCTGGTTGTATCGGACGGATTATGAAGAAAGGCCTTGAACTGTCCCGTTCTCAGGTCTAAACGGCTCAGCCCGCCGCCCCATGTCCCGATCCACATATATCCCCATGGGTCTTCATACATAGGTCCCGTTGAATTTGCGGACAAGGATGCCGAATCGGCCGGATTATGAAGAAACACCCTGAACTCGTATCCATCAAACCTGTTCAAGCCGACCTGTGTGCTGATCCAAATGAAACCCTTTCGGTCCTGATAAATCCCGTAGATCGTGGTATGTGACAAACCGTTGTGCTGAGTGTAATGATCAAATTTAACTATATGGTTCTGAGAAACGACTGCCGGCATTCCCGACAGGATCATCAGTAAAAATGCCAATATGAAAGCGGTTTTCTGCAAGGCTGTTCCTTTATAAAACTATACAATATAGCACATTTCATATCCCATTTGCAATAGGAAGTAAAAAACGGATATCCGGAGAAAAAACTGTATTCACTCTTTAGAATTGCTGAACATAATTTTTGGATCTGTTTTAGAATAAGATCACAATATCTTTACAAACCTAAACCATCCCGTACAATCCGTGAACAGAAGTGAAGCCAATCAGGTTCTCTCCGGCAGCAATATTTCGAATGTCGTACCTTCATGAATGCGGCTGGAAAACCGCAGCAGGCCTTCATGACGACGAATAAACTGGTAAGATATTGACAGCCCGAGTCCGGTACCCTGCCCAACAGCTTTGGTGGTAAAGAACGGATCAAAAATGTTTTTTTGAATATTCTCCGGTATTCCGCATCCGTTATCTTTAATGCTGATTCTGATATAGGGTTTTGCAGAATCATCCGAATTATCCTCAACAACCGTTTTTCCGGTAGCGATAATAATTTGTCCCTGTTGCCCGACGGCTTCAATGGCATTCAGTAAAATGTGGCGGATGGCATGAGATAACAACCCGGGAAAACACAGAATCCCGGGAACGGACTGGTATTCTTTGATAATCGAAATACCTGTTTTCGGCACATAATTCAATGAATGCAAAGCATGGTCAATACTGTCATGGATATCTGAAAGAATCTGCTCCTGTTCATCGGTTCCGGACAGGCTTCGGAGATCATCCACGATTTTCTTGATTCTCTGGCTGCTGTTACGGGATGATTGAAGCAAATTACCGGAATCATTTAGAATGAAAGAAAAATCATATTTTTGCTTTAAGGATTCAATAAAGTCCCGTTTCTGTTCAGCCGTAAGGGAATCAAGCGATTTACACTTTTCATCAATTTCATTGATCAGATCGACTGCTTTCCTGATATAATCATCAAAATAATAAAGGTTTCCGTCCACAACGCTGAGTGGATTATTTATTTCATGTGCGATGCCGCCAACCAGTTGGCCCAGCGCAGCCGCTTTTTCCGACTGGATCAGCTGATATTGGGCCTCTTTTAACTCATGCGTACGCTCATTGACCTTATTTTCCAGTTCAATATTCCTCTTCCTGTATACATAGACACGTAACTGGATGAGCAAATAAAACATTCCCAGCCCTGATATCGTGTAAATCAGGTATGCCCACCAACTGCGGTACCAGGGAGGAAGGACACTGAACACAAACGACGCTTCTTCACCAAGAACCTGATATATATTTTTTGACCGTACCCGGAATGTGTAATTTCCCTCCGGGAGATTCATGTATTCTTTATATCGTTCCTTTGTCCAGCCTGACCAGTTCCGGTCATAACCTTCAAGAAAAAGGCTGTATTCATTATCCGCTTCGTTTTCATATGAAAGCGCTGAATACTCAATCCGGATCCGGCTGAAGGAATATTCCAATTCAAAAGGATAGTCGTACTCAGCATGACCCAGAAACGGAAGGCTTTTATGATCAGCGATCGTTTTCACGGAACGTATCACTGTCCGGAAAGGAGCGTAGTCGGTTTTAAAAACAGAAGAATCATAAAGGATTACCCCTTCACTTCCTCCCATCCACACGGTTCCGGCCCTGTCATGAGTCATGGCAATAATCATGGCGTGCTTAGGAATTTTTCCGAACCTGGAAAATTCAAATTTCCAGGTTTTACCGCTTTTAATAAAAATCCCGGCTATCCGGTTTTCAATAACGGTCCATACACGGTCTTTGTTTTCCTGATAAATGGGCGAAATCCCGATCCCTTTCATGTCAGAAAACACAGCCCGAACCGCGGGTAAGAAAACAGTATCCTGTGAAAAATGTAACCGGTTTTCATCCATTTGGTAAACCGAATTCATTCCCGTAAAAACAGGTTTCTGATCGACCTCAAATATCTGTATGTATCCGGATGGTAACCCGTGACTTGTATCAAAGTGCGTCAACACAGGCTCAAGCGGATTCTGCCGGTTCCACCTGAAAGTCCATACCCCCTCATATTTGGTACCGATCCAGAATACTGAATCCCGGATTTCGAGGATGCTGCGCACTTCGGTGTTGATGCCTTTTATTAAGCCCAGACTGAAGACACTTCCGTTATTTTCCCTGAATATCTGAACCCCGTCCTTTTTTCCAGCCAGGAAAATCGAAGTGTCAAAGACAGCTCTTCTCAGAATAAATGCCGCTTTGGGTGAAATGTTCTTTTGATGGTGATTGTCAATCAACACCACCCCTTCTTTCGTGGCGCATAAAAACCCGGAACCCACAGGAGTCATATCAAACACCTGTGTATTGAGGGCTTGAAATTTCTGAAACAGGTACCGCGGAAGCCTTCCTTCTTTCACGCCGCGATCCAGAATGAACAAACCGGCATTTGTTGCTGCAAATACTTTTCCCCCATGCACGATGATTTTCTGAACCACCCCCTCAACCCCGTCCTGGTCATTCCAGTACGTCAGAGGCGAAGGATAGCTCACGTGAGCGATCCCGTTATCCAGGGCAAGCCATAATGAGCCTTGCCTGTCCGTGAAAATATCATGTATTTTTTCGCTTACAAGTCCCGACTTGAGATCGATCTGAGTGATATAATCACCTGATTCATTAACAATGATAAGTCCTCCGTAAAGGGTTCCAAGGGCAATCTGTCGGTTCGGAAGGACCATACCTCTGTATAATTTCTTTTCTTTAATATAATCGTCCGCTTCCGTAACAAATCGGCTGCACTGTTTTCCGTTATAGCGGAAAAAACCATCAGAACCGGTCCCGATCAGAAGGTCTCCTCCCGGCAAAGACAAAAGAACATAGACCGGTTTGTTAACAAGAATTTCTGTTCCCCGAAGAAATACTAAATGATTGTTTTGAACAACCGATATTCCTTTAACAGCCTCATAGATATAAATTTGATTATTACATTCAAAAGAATTGCTGAATACATTATCCGAACGGATTAGGGTGATTTCTTTCCCGTCCCAGCAGAAAATATGTTGCTTTGTGCGGAAATAGATCCGGCTGCTGTCCGTGTGAGTTCTCCATACATCATCAAATTTCAATTTCTGATCAGGCAGTTTTTCTTCCAGCGATATATAATCCCACTGTCCAACGGAATCCCTGCATAAATACCCGAATTCTCCCTGTGCACCTACATACACTTTATTATCAAATCCTAAAGCAAGGGATCTCACAGTTCCCCTTTTTTTAGTGGGGATCAATTGCCATGACGAACCGTCATAAATCAGAACCCCGTTGTTGTTCGCACCATAAATAAACCCGGTTGAATCCTGGATGATGGCCCAGTTTTGATGATAGCCGTCATAATCCTTGACCGTAAAATTGGAAATATAGGGTTTGCCGCATATTCGCTGGGAATAACTGAATTGCGTATATATGATAAACAACGCAATGACCACGGAAATTTGCCTGGTATATGAAAAGAGTCGGCGAAAAATTAAATCCATAGAATTACGATGGGTTAATGATTAAAGGAATTCGTATTTCAAAAACAGATCCTTTTCCGTTATCGCTTGTACAAACAATTTCGCCATTATGCCTTTTAATGATATTATAGGCAATGGTCAGTCCGAGGCCGGTGCCCTGTCCTATGGTCCGCGTGGTAAAAAAGGGATCAAATATTCTGTGCCTGATTTTTTCCGGTATGCCTTTCCCGCTGTCTGAGATCTCTATCCGTATTCTTGATCCCGGGGTGATTTCCTGCGGACTGTCAGAGACCAAGGCCGGTTCGATCGATGTACGGATCCGGATATGACCTTTGTCTTCGATAGCCTGAATGGCATTCAGCACGATATGCCGTATCGCATGGGTCAGCAAACCCGGGTAGCACATCGCGGCCGGAATTTTCCCGTAGTCCCGGACAACATCGATCCGTTCCTTATACAAATGGGAAAGTGAGATCAGCGCCTGATCAATACAATGATGGATATCCGATGATAGCGGCCGGCTTTCGTCGGTGGATGAGAAATTTCTCAAATCATCGACTATTTTCTTAATCCGCTGGGTTCCGTGCTTACAGGCATTCAGCAGATTGACCATATCGGTAACGATAAACTGATAATCATACTTTTTTTTCAGCTCATCAAGGGAACGGATCAGTTCGTCAGAAGAATTTTGCCCGGATGTACGGAGAAGGTTTTCGATTTCATGGATGATCCTGACCGAATTGTTCATATAATCGTTGAAATAGGAAAGGTTGCCGTCCACAAAACTGAGGGGATTGTTGATTTCATGTGCGATACCTCCCACGAGATGCCCGAGCGCCGCCATTTTTTCAGACTGGATGAGCTGGTTCTGAGACTGCCGAAGCTCCTCAAGAGCCCGGGTCAGCTGAAGATTGATATCATTCAGCGCGTTTTTCTGAGCCTGAATTTCATCGAGTGCGGACTGAAGCCTTGTGTTTTTGTCCGTGACTTCGGCTGTTCTCTGTCGCACCTGTTCCTCCAGAATCCGCTTTTGGTTCTGTATAGACCTGAATCTCCAGTGCACACCCCAGGCAAATATCGCGGTAATGATCATTAAACAAAGAACGCTGAACCACAACGTTTTCCAAACCGGAGGGTGAATAATGATTTCAACGGACACGCTTTTCTCGTTCCAGACACCGTCATGATTCGTGCCTTTGACCATAAACCGGTATGTTCCTCCGTCCAGATTGGTATAACTGGCGTAACGTCTCGAACCGCTATACACCCAATCTTCATCGAATCCCTTGAGCATATAAGCGTATTGATTTTTATTCGGATCGGTAAAATCGAGAGCCGCAAACGCAAACGAAAAGTAATTTTCCTTATGAGACAGCTCAAACACCCGTATGTAATCCGTAAAGGGCGCGGATATGATCGTCCGGTCAAATTTTTTGAATGCGGTGATTGATACAGGCGGAGGTATATTATTTACGATGATATCCTCCGGGAAAAAACTGTTGAAACCGTTGATACCCCCGAAAAATATTTCTCCGTCCGCACTCTGGTGATAAGCGCCGATATTAAACTCGTTTCCCTGCAGGCCGCTGTTTATATCGTAATTTCTGAAATTGAAAACAGAATCTCCGGTCCGGGTGATTTTCGATACCCCGTTGTTTGTGCTGACCCACAGATTATGGTTCTTATCGGCCAGGATGCCGTAGATGACATCATTGGGAAGACCTTGCTGGGTTGTCAGGCATCTGAATTCTCCGGTTGACCTGTTCAAAATATTCAGTCCCGCCCGGGTCCCCAGCCAGATTTCCGCAGAATCGCTGTAAACAGACAACACAACATCGTTGCTAATAGAGCGGGGAGCATAAGGTTCATGCATGTATCTTGTCCACAGTCCGTTCGCGGGATTAAATCGATTCAGTCCTCCACCGTATGTGCCTATCCATATTTCACCAAATTGATCCTCATGTATAACCCATATATTATCATTTGAAAGCGAATTGGGGGTTCCGGGTATATGGCGCAAAACATCAAACCGCCCTGTCTTGGGATTGAATATATTTATTCCGCCGCCATAAGTTCCCAGCCACAACATCCCGTTTTGCAGTTTTGCGATACATCTTATGCGGGGATGATTCAACCTTCCGGTTATTCCTGGGCCGGGCAAATAGTGTTTTACGCTAACCTCAGTTTTTTTGCCGGTAATCTTGTATTCAAAACGATTCAGGCCGTTATAGGTGCCTGCCCACAGCACATTTCCTGTGTCCGGCATCAAGGCAAACACGCTGTTGTCTGATAATGTATTGGTTTTCCCTTCTTCATGACGAAATACACCGACCGTGTTATCAGCCGGATTGATCGAAAACAATCCTTCACCCCAGGTGCCTACCCACACAATCCCTGCATTATCACTCGTAATGGACAATACATCGGCAAGATTGACCTGATTGGACCTGAAAGTCTTATTGGTGTATAACTGAAAAGATTTAACCGACTTAGAATGTTTATTCAAACCTCCGCCATTGGTTCCTACCCAAAGATTGTTATACCGGTCTATCATCAATGATTGGATGATATTGTTGCTTAATGAATATGCGTCGGACGGGTTGGAAATAAAAAATTCGAAGCGGACTTCCCGTTCGTCACTATATTTTGATAAATCAATCCGGTTCAAACCATACCCGGTTCCGATCCATAATTGTTGCTCATTATCAATCAGCAGACTCCGGACCGTGTTATTGGATATGGAATGTTTCTTATGGCGTTGATGGGCAAATATTTGAACGTGATCCCTGGCCGGATCATACCTGACCAGACCCAGGCCGTCTGTACCCACCCAAAGAGATCCTGATCGGTCTTCGGCTATTTTAAGGACCGGAATATTTTTAATAAATTCAGTCAGCACATCCTTAAATCGTTTCTCCTTCGCATCATACAATAACAACCCCTTGTCTGTTCCGACCCATAACCTGTCATCAGAGTCTTCAAACAGCGATCGGATTCGGTTATGACTGACCGGACTGTTGTTCTGCTGGGCAAACCGGTAATGCGAAATATGATTTTGATCAGGATCGTATAAATCAAGACCCTTGTCTCGAGTGCCGATCCAGAGCTTATTTTCGTGATTCAGTAAAATCGGATATATGTAATTATCCGTCAGAGAACTGGTATCCCCTTCCCGGTGAAATAACCGGGAGATCAGACCTGATGAAAAATCGATTTTAGCCAAACCGCCGCCATGTGTTGCGACCCATAGGCAATGCCGAAAAGTATCCTCCTGGAGACTGTATATAAAATTATTGGGAATGGAGTTGGTGTCATTCGGCTGGAATTTGAAAACATTAAACTCATAACCGTCGTATTGATTCAGACCGTCCTGGGTGGCAATCCATAAAAAACCTCTCCGATCCAACAATAAATCATTTATCGTGCTCTGCGATAAACCCTGTTCAAGCGATAATCGCTGGAAACGGATATACTCAGAATAATCCTGACTCTTTAATTCCTTATCATAAATCAACAGGATAAGAGCCAAGAAACCAACGGTGTTAATAATATGTTTCTTCATCCTAAATTGTAAAAACAAACTTACTTTATGTGAAGCTGAATTTACAAAGACAGCAACGAATTTGCAACAATAATATGCATTATTGGAACTGTGTTTTACACAACAAAACTGTCAGGGTTCTTCATCGTTGAAGGTTACCGGTTCCTGCGATTCCGGGAGAGTGTTCATCATGGCTGAATCGGGTTTATCATTCACTTCGGCGTTGCATGTCAGACACAGAAGAAAATTACCTTTTTTCTTTGAAGATTTTTTTACCATCATGGACGCCTGGCATTCAGGACAGGCTTGATTGACCGGCTCATTCCATAAAACAAAGTCGCATTGCGGATAATTGGCACAGCCGTAGAAGAATTTTCCATATCGTGATTTCCGGCGGACTATCTGACCTCCGTCTTTCGGGCAGATTACGTCCGGCATGATATCCAGGATCGGTTTCGTGGTTTTGCATGCCGGATAACCCGAACAGGCCATGAATTTTCCGAATTTTCCTTCTTTGATCACCATCGGGCTGCCGCATTTCGGACAGATTTCGCTGGTTTTTTCCGGTTCCGCTGATTCGCCGTTCTGAGCAAGCCGTTTGACGTTCTTGCAGTCCGGATATCCCGAACACGCCGTAAACCGGCCGTAACGTCCCCACCGGATAATCATCGGCTTTCCGCACAACTCACAGCTTTCGCCGGTCTGTTCCTGCAGCGATTCACGGACTTCCGTTTTCCGGGATTCCACATCGGCCATGGTTTCGGAAAAAGGTTTATAGAAATCGTCCAGCACTTTTTTGTAACTGAGTTTACCCTCCTCGATTTTATCCAACTCCTCTTCCATTTCAGCGGTAAACTGAACGTTGAACAGGTTCGGAAAATAATTTGACAGAATCTGATTCACGGACTGGCCCAGGGGGGTGGAAAACAGCTTTCTTTCCCGGATCTCAACATACTCGCGGTCCACAATGGTGCCCACCATCATGGCATAGGTGCTGGGCCGGCCGATGCCGAGATTGTCCAATTCCTTGATCAGCGAACTCTCGGTATACCGGGCGGGCGGTTTCGTGAAATGCTGTTCGGGAATCAGTTCGTGAAGGTCCAGCCGGTCATGGATACGAAGATCGGAGGGCAGTGTTGTTTCCGCTTCCTCTCCGTTGCCGTTGCCGGTTCCGTTTTCTTTTTTATCGCCTTCGTCCTTCCCCTCCTCATACACCTGCAGAAAACCCCGGAACGTAACGATCGAACCGGTCGCACGGAACAGATATTCCTCTGCTGATGCCTCAATCGTAGTCTGGTCCATGAGCGCAGGCGACATCTGTGAAGCGACAAAACGGTTCCAGATCAGCTCATACAGTCTCGATTGCTGTGAAGTAAGGAATTTCGAGGCTTCTTTCGGAGTATATTTCATGGATGTCGGACGAATCGCCTCGTGGGCGTCCTGTGTAGTCGCTTTTTTTGATTTGTAGTCATTCGGCGTATCCGGCAGGTAATCGCGCCCGTAAGCCGTATAAATATATTCCCTGACCATGGTAACCGCGCTTTCGGCCACTCTCGGGGAATCGGTACGCATGTAGGTGATCAGGCCCATCAGGCCGTCGGCGCCGGTATCCACGCCCTCATACAACTGCTGCGCTACGGCCATGGTCATTTTCGGCGAAAATCCGCATTTTCGCGAAGCTTCCTGCTGGAGCGAGCTGGTAATGAACGGAGGCGCGGGATTACGTTTGGCCTCCCGTTTTCGAATATCGGAAACGATAAAAGATTTTTTTTCTATGTCCCTGACATAGTTCAGTGTCGTATGTTCGGTATCCAGAACGGGTTTTTTACCGTCGACAGTCTGCAACATAGCGACGAACGCTTCAGAATGGGGTTTCTGCAGTTTTGCCTTTATGGACCAGTATTCCTGCGGGATGAAAGCGTTGATCTGCGTGTCGCGTTCGCACACCAGGCGAAGAGCTACGGACTGTACCCGTCCGGCTGAAGTTCCGCGTTTGATCACCGTCCACAGAAACGGACTGACCTTGTATCCCACAATCCTGTCCATGACGCGGCGTGCTTGCTGGGATTGTACCAGTTTCATATCAAGTTTCGCCGGATTGGCCATCGCCTCGGAAACGCCGCTCTTGGTAATTTCGTTGAATAATACGCGCTGAAGATTTTCATTATGCCGCTCGATTTCCTGAGCGATATGCCATGCGATCGCTTCTCCCTCACGGTCAGGGTCGGTGGCGATATAAACCCGCTGCGTGGAAGCCGCCATCGTTTTCAGTTTCCGGATCACTTCCTGCTTTCCTTCGATGACCAGGTACTCCGGCTGATAACCGTTATCAATATCCACGCCAATCTTCGTTGAAGGAAGGTTTTTGATATGGCCGACGGAAGCTTCAACGTAAAAATCTTTTCCCAGATACTTATTGATAGTCTTGGCTTTTGCGGGAGATTCGACAATCACGAGAGATTTTTTTCCGCGCTTGATCCCATCAGGAATAAGGATGTCCACATGTTCCTTAACCGTTTTGGTGCGCGTGTACTTTGACCTCTTCACGGGGGATTTGCGAACGGTCTTTTTGCCGGCATCAGCGGAAGAGGATTCCGTTATGTCGTTTTTCTTAAGGTTTTTTTTCACGGTCATGTGTCATACTTCCTGTCTGTCAGAATAAAATGGATTATCAAAAAGCGAACTAATTTATTAAAAATCGATGGAAATGCAAGAAATTTTATCCTCTGATCCTTTTTTTGAATAAGCCTCTAAACCTTTCAGGTGATTTTTCCATTGCTTAATGAAAAAAAGATGTATATTTTTTGTCAGTATTTTTTTCTGACTCTTTTTCAGGCAAGATATCACAGGATGGTCGATATGACTGAAAGCAATGCTCCGCGATACGAAATGATCAATATCCGGCAGGGATATATTGTGGTTGAACATGAAATATTCAGCCATACGATGCGCTCCTATTTCTCAACCGAATCCGTTGTTCCCAAAGAAGAATACAGGGAAGGGAATAAAGTCTGGAAATACTCCGGCATGGCACAGTCCTTCCGGTTTGAGATCAAAGACAAGGAGTCGGGCGAAATCATCCCCTACAATGAATTACTCGGATTGATGTATTTTGATAACTGCAAACCGGAAAGCGAAATTCATAAGATCGGCGACCTGGCCCATAACAGCAAAGTCTTTATTTATGTCGCGATCACTTATGAAGCCGCAGACGGATCAAAACTGAATATTCCGCTGGAAAAACTCCGTATTCTGAACGCTTACTTCAACGAACGCCTGCGAACGGGCAATAAAAAAATACTGATTCTGCCGGACTACTTTAATTTATATAAACAACTGTCCTACGGTGAAATCATGATCGATGTCGGGCTGACCTCGATGGAAGAAACTCAATAAATCAGGAGATGGCTATGACGATCAAACAGGTCGCTGAAAAACTTGAACTCAAACCCGCAACAAAAATTTTTGACAAGGACGTGACCGGCGTCTATATGTCCGACATGGTCAGCGACGTGATCGCGAACGCCAAAGCGGGCAACCTGCTGGTCACGGTTCAGATTCACAACAACGTCATCGCGGCGGCCAACCTCGTGGATATGGCGGCGATTGTGGTTACGCAGGGAAAACAGCCGAGCGCCGACGTTGTCAAAATGGCGGAGAAGGCCGAAATCACCATCTTATCAACAACGATGAACGGCTGGCAGGTCGCCTCCAAATTATTTGAAATCGGTATCCGCTGATATTCATTATTCTTTTTTCCTACAGGTGCGCGCATGAAACTCAGGGATATCGTCCATTTGCTCGAGGGGGAAGTGATTCACGGCGAGGATAAGCTGAATCTTGATATTGAAGAGTGTTTTGCCGCCGACCTGATGAGCGATGTTCTTGCGTTCTCGAGTTCTCATGCCCTGCTGATTACCGGTTTGACAAGCGTTCAATCCATTCATACCGCCGATCTCGCCGACTTCAAGGCGATCGTATTTGTCAACCATAAAAAACCCCAGCCGCCGGCGATTGACCTCGCCGTTAAAAAAAATATTCCGGTTATCACAACCAAACTTCACATGTTCGATGCCTGCGGAATCCTGTATAACGCAGGTTTGCTGGGCGGTTACAAATCATAATCTCTAAGTGACCGGTTTTTCGTCATACGTTATCATTTATTTTCGGGGTTCCGTTCATGAGTGAGATTCTTTATACCGAAACATTTGAAATCACCGGCAATGATTTTGAGCGCGGCGGCGATGTCTCGGCGAAGATTAAATCCGTCATGAAAGAACTCGGCTTAACATCCGACGTTATCCGCCGCCTTTCTATCGCCAATTTTGAGGCGGAAATGAACGTGATCATGTACGCCCGCAAAGCCGAACTTACGTTTACTTTATCCACGGATGCCGCCGAAATAGCAATCAATGACGAGGGTCAGGGCATACCCGACATCGAACAGGCGATGATCGAAGGCTTTTCTACCGCTACGCCCGAAATGAGAGCACGGGGATTCGGCGCCGGTATGGGTTTGCCGAACATCAAACGGAATACCGATGAGTTCACCATCGAATCCGAGGTTAATATCGGAACGCGGCTAAAGTACCGTGTTAAACTGGGTTGAGATATCAGAACCGATCCGGGAATGCGTTAAACTCAAAATGAAAGTCTTTCCATGAATGAGTTTTCTCATTCAATCGTCCGTAACCGTTCGCTGTGCAAAGCCTGCGTGGCGTGTTCGAAAATCTGCCCGACCAAAGCCATCCGCGTTTACAACAATTATGTCGAGGTTAATCCGGAGCTGTGCATCGATTGCGGCGAGTGTATCCGGGCATGCAAAAGCAACGCCGTATTCGCCAAAACGTCCTCACAATCCGATTTAAATAAATATAAATACACTGTCGCGATGCCTTCTACGGTGATTTACGGACAGTTCGGTCCTAAAGTTCATCCGAGCACCGTTTTGCAGGCTTTCCGTAAGATCGGTTTCAGCGCGGCTTATGATATGTCGCTGATCAAGGAAATGATCAGCCATGTTTATGACACTTATTTGTCAGAAGCCAAGGAGCCCTGGCCGAAGATATCCGTCAATTGCCCCGCGATCGTTCGGCTGATCCAGATTCGATATCCTGACCTTATTCCGCATTTGATTGGTGTTGAAACACCCCGTGAAATCGCGGCGAAGTTACTCCGTAAAAAATTATCCGCCGAATTGAGCCTTGATCAGAATGAGATCGGTATTTTTTATATCACTCCCTGCTCAGCTATCGTTCAGTCAATCGAAAAGCCCGTCGGCCTTGAGCAGTCTTATATCGACGGTGCGTTTTCCATGACGGAATTGTACCCCTCCCTTCTGAAAGCTATCAAGGATTCCGGCTTTATCAATGAGGATGAAGAATTCAGTCCGAAGGGTATATTATGGGCGATGAGCGGCGGCGAAATCGCAGGAATGAAAAATATCAACACGCTCGCTATCGACGATGTTCACGAAATCACTTATGTTTTCGACCGCATTGAATCCGGAAAATTCAGTTCTACCGATTATATTGAAGCGTACATCTGCCCAGGCGGCTGCGTCGGCGGTCCGCTGGTCATGGAAGAACGCTATCTGACCGAACGCAATCTGCACCGCGTAATTGAAAGAATCTCTGCCAAGGGATCAATTCAGGAAGACAAAGTCCGCTCGCTGTTCCGACAGCATCTGTTTGATTTTGAGGAACAAATCAAATCCCGAGCCGTCAAACCACTCGGTAAAGACCTGAAACAGGCCATAGCGCTGAAAAAAGAGAAAAGCATCGTACTGGACCAGCTCGCGAAGAAAAACTGCGCTGCCTGCGGAGCCCCGGACTGTGAAACGTTCGCCGAAGACGTCGCGTCCGGAAAAATTACTGTTGATCACTGTGTGTTTATATCAGGATCGCCGATTGTCAGAAGCCGCGAAAAGACTGACGAATAATAGGTTTATTTAAATAACTCAACTATCATATAACTTATCGCCGCAATTCCCGCGGAGCACGGAATCGTCAATATCCATGCCCAAACAATTTTACCTGCGACACCCCAGCGGACAGCGCTCATTCTCCGTATGGATCCGATGCCCATGATTGATGCTGTTATAGTCTGAGTTGTACTTACGGGCACGCCCAAAGCGGTTGATACAAATAATGTCACGGATGCACCGAATTCCGCGCAAAAACCGTCCACCGGCTTGAGTTTCGCGACTTTCTGGCCCATGGTTTTGACAATCCTCCAGCCCCCGAACATCGTTCCGGCAGCGATAGCGCCGTTACAGGAAATCACCACCCAGAACGGCACATAAAAAGTATCGCCGAGCCAGCCCGCGCTGAAAAGCAATCCGGCGATGATTCCCATTGTTTTTTGAGCGTCGTTTCCCCCGTGTCCCAGGCTGTAGGCCGCCGCTGATAAAAGTTGCCCTTTCCGGAAAAAACTGTCAACTTTGTTTGGAGCGGAATGTCTGAAAATCCAATATACTGCTACTCCGATCAGGAATCCAAGCGTTAAGCCGACTAACGGAGCCAAAAACACAAAAAGTGTCGTTTTTAAAATACCAGCCCAAACAAGACTTGTCGGGCCGGCTTTACATAAACCCGCTCCTATTAAACCGCCGATCAAGGCGTGGGATGAACTCGTCGGAAGGCCATAATACCATGTGATAAGATCCCAAAGAATCGCGCCCATCAGCGTCGCGAAGATCACATCGGAATTCACAATCGAAATATCAATGATCCCTTTTCCGATGGTTCCGGCGACATGCAGCCCAAAGAATAAAAAAGCGACAAAATTGAAAAAAGCAGCCCACATCACGGCGTATTTCGGAGATAAAACACGTGTGGACACGATGGTCGCGATGGAATTGGCTGAATCATGGAATCCGTTAATAAAATCGAATACGAGCGCAAGAAAAATCAGAAAAAAAACATAATATTCCATATAAATTACGCCTGTTTTACAATGATCGACTCAATGACATTCGCGACGTCTTCGCATATATCCAGCACGATTTCGGTCCCTTCATACGCTTCTTTCCATTTAATGAACGTAATGGGATCTTTGGTTTTTTCCAGAAGTTCGCCGATCGCCTGGTCTTTCAGGTCATCGCCGATATTCTCGAAATGATTGACCTCAATACAATACTTCAGAACCGACTTGTAGTTTTTCGTGTGACTCATGTCCTGAATCGCCCTGATCAGAGACTGAATCGATTGTTCAATCGTTTCGGCGAATTTGATCAGGATAGGGTTGACTTCGTTGATTTTATAAATTCCCATGCGTTTTGCGGTTGAATAGAGCATATCGATAATATTATCCGCTTTATGCGCGAGTTCATGAATGTCTTCACGGTCGAAAGGCGTGATAAATGTCCGGTTAAGCCGGTCGATGATATCGTGAGTTACATTATCGCAACGGTGTTCAATGTCTTCCAGCTTCTTAATGGATTCCATATCAAATTTTCCGGCCAGAGCCAGTTCACGGAACGACTTTCCCGCTTCTGCAATCAGTGCCGCCTGCTGGTTGAAAAGTTCAAAAAAATTTTCGTCTTTTGGTATAAAACTGAAACCCATGGCATGACTCCGGTTTTGTTATAATAATTTCGGACCCGGGCGAAGATAATAGAATAATAATAATTATACAACAAAAAGATAATTTATGGAAATAAACACTTAAAACATATATTATATATAAGACTTTATAGTAACATAATACCTATGAATCAAAATGCCACTCTCATGATCCGATGGTATTTGATAATATTTCTTGAATTCACATTTACATTATCAATCATCTCCTGCGGATCGCCCTATCCTGAATCGGATGGCGTATATGTGTATCACTCGTCCGGCTGCGATACGCTGAAACAAGGCATTCTGGAGGGAAAACAAATTCAATACATGACGATTTTTCAAATCAAAAACCTTTCCGGATTGGCTTTTCATGAAATCGATTCAGTCATATTTAAATTACCCGAAGCTGACAAGGATTCCATCAGCGTTTTAAAACTTAAATATGAAAAAGGGGAATTTATCCACGGCGCGGGCCGCATGACAAAATGGAGGCCTGAATTATGGATCTACGATCATGACATTCCGGCTCATGCGAAAAACATTCCGGGCAGAAAAAATATTTTGAGAATCGTTTTTCAAGAAAGACTCTCCACGGGTGTTTACGCGATTTGCGTTAAAAAGCAGGATTCAGGATTTCCGGAAATACATTATTATGATTTTAACATTGAATGACCCGGTTGGGTTTCCGGAAAATTTGATTTACCCGCAATGGGATTTTGTATAGTGTTTCGAATCTCCCCATTCATCGAAACCGATTTCGCATCCGGCGAGCCGCACTCTTGCTTCAATGTATTTTCCGCAGTCTTCCGGCGATTCGTCCGTACATGGCTTGTTCGCGTATAGTTTGTAATCATCGCGGTAATTTCCCGGCGTAATGTTCGGCATGAGAATGTTCGCTCCGATTTTCAGCGCTTTTTCCCGTCCCGTTTTATCGATGGCCTGCAATGCCGTTGTCGAGGCGATATTGATGTCCGGCATGAGAATACGGAGAACGGCGATCATTTTCAGGGTCAGTTCAAACCGTTCCTGCAAAGGTAAAAGCCCGTCCTTTAACTGAACCAGCGGCGTGTCTTCATGTTCGATGTAAGGGCCCGTGCCGCACATGTCGATATCCAATTCTTTCATGAATAACAAATCATTCGCCAGATCGCCCACGGTTTGTCCCGGAAGGCCAATCATCACACCGGTGCCGGTCATATACCCAACTTTTTTAAGCAATCGCAGGCATTCGATGCGCCGGTTCCAACGATGATCGTACGGATGCAGCACTGCATACAAATACGGATTCGATGTTTCGATGCGCAGTAAATAACGGTGCGCGCCTGCGTCAAACCAACGCCGGTAAGTTTCTTCCGTTTGTTCCCCGCAGGATAGGGTTATGCCCAGTTTCCCGCCGGAAAGTTTTTTAATGTCGAGGATCAGCGATTCAATTTTACGGATAAACCATTCACTCTGAATCTCGCCGGTCTGAATCACAATGGACCCGTATCGGTTTTCATAAGCAAAACGGGCCGCTTCTAGCGTTTCGTCATCGGAAATGAAATAACGGTTCACTTTATCGTTATCACGCCGGATGCCGCAGTAATAGCAGTTTTTGGCGCACCGGTTGGTCAATTCGATGAGCCCGCGCAGATAGACTTTATTACCTACTTGTTGTTCTTTGATTTCAGAGGATTTTTTTAGTAGAAGATCGCGGTCTTTTCCTGAACAACAGAGCAATTCGATGAGATCATTTTTCGCGAATCCGGTTTTATTTAATATTTCTTTAATTTCCATAATCGTTCTTTATTGCTTCATGAATCACTATGCACGGCTCATTTACAATGATGCGGTTGATGAATGAAAGGGTTTCATCGCCCGTTCGAATATTCCTTTCAGAAAAGCGATGGTCATGCCGTAATTCGTAACCGGAATGCCCGTGTCCGTAAAGGGTTTCAGCCGATTCATGATTTGCTTTCGTGTGGACATGCATCCGCCGCACTGGATGACGAGCGAATAAGAAGAGATGTTTTCCGGTAAAAAAGAGTTTCCGGCGATTATTTCGAAGGCAATGTTTTTGCCGGTATGCTGATTGATCCATTTCGGCAGTTTATGCCGTCCGATATCTTCGCAGCTAACCTGATGCGTGCAGGATTCGAGAATCAGGACTTTATCGCCGTCTTTCAGTTTTGAAATAAAACGGGTGCCGTGAATATATTTTTCAAACGGCCCTTTGATGCGGGCAAATAAAATGCTGAATCCGGTCAGCGGAACATCCGCAGGCACAACGGAGGAAACGTATTCAAAAGCCTGACTGTCGGTAACCGCGAGAGCGGGACGGATGTTCAGTTTAAAAAAATCTTTCAGTTCAGTTTCCTTAACCGACATACAGATGGCGTCATGATCCAGTGCGTCGCGCCAGGCCATCACCTGCGGAAGTATCATTCGTCCGTCCGGCGCTTCGCTGTCGATCGGCGTGATCAGGAGAACCACATCTTTAGGTTTCAGCAGTCCCTCAAAAAGAGAGGGTTTCTGATAAGCTGTTTGCGGAATCGTCCTCTTCAGTTCATCGATGATCGTATCAAGATTCGATTTTGTAACAGCGCTGAAATCCACAACCGGCGCGTCGGAAACTGCCCTGATTTTTTCGATCGTCTCCGTCGTCATTTTTTCCGCATCGGATTTATTGTGCGCGATGATGAACGGCACATCGACCGACTTCAAACGTGCGATAACTTCCTTTTCGTAACGGTCAAATTCATTTCCGGTGATCAGCAGAACGCCGCAGTCAACCTGGCGGATGATCTCCAGTGATTTTTTCACTCTTTTCTGTCCGAGATCACCGCTATCGTCAATTCCCGCTGTATCGATCATGATCGCCGGCCCGATACCGAATATCTCCACGGATTTTTTTACAGGATCGGTGGTAGTGCCGGCAACATCCGACACGATCGCGACGTCCTGTCCCGTTATCGCGTTGATGAAAGAACTCTTGCCGTTGTTTCTTCTGCCGAATATTCCGATATGGGGTTTCAGGTCCCTGCCTTTGTTCATGAATAGGCCTTTGTTTTAAACCTTGAAGGTCTTATGTCTTGAATATCTTTTTCTTTACAAAAAAATATTTCGTAAAAATTTAACAACGCAGGACTTTCAAGGTTTAAGGATAAAATAATTAAAAATACAAATCCCGCTTACCGGCTTTGATCAGCTCCAGTTTGTTTTTCAGTTGTGTCACCGTCCCATTATTGTCAAGCAATAGGATTTCACGTTCAATCAGCTGCCAGCCTTTATTTTTCGTCTCCTCCGGAGCGTAATCGTGAAGGTATTCGGCCAGCGTGAGAATAGCGTTCGGAGTACAGTACCGCTTGATAAATCCCGGAACGGAAAATTCCATAAAATGTTCGCCGGTACGTCCAAGACGGTAACACGCCGTACAAAACGACGGCAGCATATTCTGACCGATTAATTCATCGATGATTTCGTTCAGCGAACGGTTATCGTTGATCCGGAACTGGCCTTTGTTCAGGTTCTGTTCTTCATTGATGCTGTTGGAGTAACTGCCGAGCTCAAGTTTCGTACCGCCGTCAATCTGGGAAACTCCGTATTTTAATACTTCATTGCGCAGGGCAGCTGACTCCCGCGCGGTAAGAATCATACCAGTGTAAGGAACCGTCAGCCGGATAACGGCGATCATCTTGGTAAAATCGTCATCATCCACAAAATATTGTTTGCCCATCTGCAGCATCGAGGCATCCTTGATCCGCGGGAATGAAATCGTGTGGGGACCGACGTTGTAGCAGGCTTCCAGGTGATTCGTATGCCGCACCAGGCCGAGCACTTCGTATTTCCAGTCGTACAAACCGAACAGCGCGCCGATACCGACGTCGTCCAGCCCCGCTTCCTGGGCGCGGTCGAGGGAAGTCAGCCGGTAGGAATAATCCGCTTTTTTTCCGCGGAGATGGTACGTCTTGTAGGCTTCCGGATGATACGTTTCCTGAAAAATCTGATAAGTACCGATGCCGGCTTCTTTAACGGTGCGAAATCCTTTGGTATCCAGCGGAGCAGCGTTGATATTGACCCTACGGATTTCACCGTTCCCTTTTTTTACGCTGTATGCGAGTTTGACGGAATGCGCAATGAACGCGGCATCATACTGCTGATGCTCGCCGAAAACCAGGATCAGCCGCTTCTGGCCGTTGTCTTCCAGCGCCTCAATTTCGCGTACGATTTCCCCGTCGTTCAGCGTTTTCCGGACAGCACCGGTATTCGTCGAGCGGAATCCGCAATAGGTACAGTTGTTCGAGCATTTGTTACCGATGTATAAAGGAGCAAAAAGAACGATGCGGTTTCCGTAAACCAATTCTTTCAGCTTTCGTGCACCGTCTTTGATCTGTTCAATCTGGCCGGGTTCACTGGCATTCAGCAAAACCGCCGTTTCCTGCATTGTCAGGCGGTTTTTATTAAGGGACTTTCCGATGATGTCGCCGATCCTCGCCGAATCCGGTTTTGCGTTGTTCAGTATTCCGCTGATCTCTTCCGGATCGATAAACGGGACATGCGGCTTGTCCGGAATATTATATTTTTCAGGATTGAATTTCATGATTCACGCTTTCACCGGTAATTCCACGGTAAACGTCGTGCCATGATCCGGTACGCTGGCGACATTAATCGTACCGCCGTAGCTTTCCTCGACGATTTTTTTCGTGATGGATAATCCCAGCCCGCTGCCGGTGATCGCGCGCGTTTTCTCGTTTTTGATGCGGACGAAATCGCCGAAGAGCTTGGATAAATCCTCTTCCGACATGCCGATTCCTGTATCTTTCACGGAAATCTGAATGCGGCCGTCATTATGGTTGATATTACAGAAAACATCGCCGCCGTCTTTGTTGTATTTCACCGCATTGGAGATCAGGTTGTTAAAAATGATTTTAATTTCTTCCGTATCGGCCGATAAAAATATCTGGTCTGTATCATAGTCGATGTTAACGGAAACGTTTTTCTGAATGGCTAACGGCGATACGGTATCTTTGGTAATCCTCGCTATTTCGACCAAATCGACCTTTGTATTTTCACGGACTTTTTTCCCGGATTCGAGCCGCGTCAGGTCGAGCAGATCGCCGATAAGCGACCGCATGCCCTTGATCCGCTCGATGCAGCGATTCAGCATCACTTCATAATCATCGAGATTGCTCCCGGCCTGACGTTCCTGCATCGTGATCAGGTATCCCTCAATGGCGTTGATCGGCGATTTCAGTTCATGGGACAGGATCGACAGGAAACGGAAACGCGATTCCTTTCCGTCGTTCGTAAGATTTTTTGTCATCCGCTTCAGGTAGAGGTGCTTTGTGATGTTTTCCATCGAGGTCTTGAGTTCGGCGGGCGTGAACGGTTTCGGGACGAAATTGTACGCACCGTTCTGAGTGGCCTGCACGGCGAGATCCAACGACGCGTAGGACGTGATCATCATCACGCAACAGTCAAATTTTTTTTTGTTGATATGTTCCAGCACATCGATGCCGTCCATTCCGGGAAGTTTGTTGTCTAAGAGCACAATATCGACCGGCCGGCTTTCGATGATCTGAATCGCTTCTTCGCCGGATTCGCATTCGGTGAGGCTGAACGTAAATTCTTCCTCCAGGAACGGAAAATCAACCGCGAAATTCGAAAGGACGCGTTTTATACCGGAACGGATCCCAGCTTCGTCGTCGACAATTAATACATTTAAGTTTGCCATGGCTTTTGCCTAAAGATGTAACAGTTGTTTGATTTCTTTTTCAAGCTGTTCCGGGCGAAGTCCTTTTTCGATATACCGGTCCGCCTTGATCCAGCTTTTCTGTTCGGGCGTATCCAGCCCGAAAACGATGCCGGTATCTGCCGTCACCGCCGTTGCAATAATGACCGGGACGTCCGGGTATTTTTTCTTCAGCGTGTAACTCAGGATGAATCCGCTGTCGCGGTTGTCCATCATCAAATCAAAGATCGCGAGATCTGGTTTCTGTTCCCGGATGACTTTCTCGGCTTCTTTCTGGGTTTCAGCGGTTATGACGCGGAAACCCATGTTCTGAATTTGCGCGGACATCTGGTTCAGAATATCCATATCGTCGTCCGCAATGAGAATCGTTTTACTGTTTATCGGTTTCATAGTTTCGCTTCTTGTTTAATCTGAAAATGTTTTAACTTCCGGAGTTGCGGCTTTCTGCGGTCAGCAGACGACCGGCGTTTCCTCATGGACGGCCTTTCCGGTATACGGCGTCTTCGGGGCGTCGCTTTTTTTGATTCTGGGGATCGTGATACGGAACGTGGTTCCTGTCGGCCCTTTGTCTTTATTGGCATTGGAATGAACCGTAATCTGGCCGCGGTGCATTTTCACGATTCCGTAAATCAGCGGCAGCCCCAGCCCCGTTCCTTTTCCCATCGGCTTGGTCGTAAAAAAAGGCGTAAAAAGCTTATCCATGTTTTCCTGGCGGATTCCCGTTCCCGAGTCGCTGATGCTGAACTCGACCATCCCTTTGATCTCGGCCAGGGTGATGTTCAGTTCCCCGCCGTTAGGCATCGCTTCGACGGCGTTTTTTTCGAGGTTCGTCATTACCTGCATCCACTGGTCCGTATCGACATGCACGACGGGATCGATGAGGCTGCAGGTGAAATTCAAGCGTATATTCTCGGGAATGATGACCGACCGGAGGCTTTGCTTGACAAATGTTGCGATATCCACGGGCTTGTACTTTACCTGGTTTTTCCGCGCGAAATTCAGCAGTCCGCCGACTATTTTCTTGCAGCGGTCTGTCTGTTCAGCAATCAGCTTGAGATCGTTTTTCATCGGATGATTGTCCTGAACTTCTTCCAGCAGGATATTGCTGTACATGGTAATGATACCGAGCGGATTGTTCAGTTCATGCGCGATGCCCGCGGAAAGCTGACCCATCGTCGCCAGTTTTTCGGACTGTTTCAGCGATTGCTGTGCGGTAGCAAGCTTGTCGTTCGTCTCGTTCAGGGACTGGATGGACTTATGCAGTTTTTCGATCGTAAACGGCAGACACATTTCGTTTTCCGCATGGCCTTCGATGATCGCGACAGCGTGTTCCCGGCAGGTGTCATAGCCACAGGCGCCGCAGTTCAGGTGATCTTCCGGCGATGTCTTTCCCATCGATTTCAGCGTGCTTTCAATCAGATCGGGGGAAGGCAAGGGGATCCGGCGGTCAGCGGGCTCAAACGAACAGGACAGGTCGAGATCTTCAAACCGCTTCATGAATTGCTTCCAGGTCTCAACATTCATTTCGTTCAGTTTTTCCCTGACGTAATTCCGGATCCTTGCCTTTTTTACATAGTGCAGTCCTTCCGTGTCCATGCCGGGTCCCATGATACAGCCTTCGCAGCACAGCAATTCAAGATGCAGCGAACGGTTCAGATGATCATTGAACTCCTTGATGGCTTCACGGAAGTTGATGCGGCCAGATGCTACAATCACGTCGGCCTCACAGATGTCGTCTGATTTATTGAGCGAATGCAGTTTGCCTCTCGTGACCGGAAAGATTGCCGCCTTGTGTCCTTTCGGTTCGTCGAAATCTGAAGGCTCAACTTTATCCGGGCTGATGTCCATTATCCGGAAGAACTTACGAATTTCCTTGAACGTCAGCACGGCGTCTATTTCCGTCGATTCAGATTTTTTGGCGATGCAGGGACCAACGAAAGTCACTTTCGTGTCCTGGCCGTACAGCTTGCGGATCACGCGCGCGGTGGCGACCATTGGCGAAACAACGGGAGCTAAATGCTTCGTGAGTTCAGGATAATAATGCCGTACATAGTAAGCTATCGCCGGGCAGTCTGATGAGATGCTGTGATCGGTTCCGGTCTGTTCGAGTATGCGTCCGTATTCCCGTGCCACAAGATCGGCGCCGAAAGCGACTTCATGGATATGATCAAATCCGAGCTTGCGCAGCATAGCGACCAGAATGCGGTAATCGTCAAATTCGTGAAATTCAGCGGGAAAACTGGGCGCGACGCATACAACGTTGACGCCGCCGGATTCCAGCATCAGCTGTACGTCCTGCGTGCAGTCAAGAAACACTTTCGCTTTCTGACTGCAGACGCGTGTGCAGTTCCCGCATCCGATACAGCGCGCCGAAATCACTTCCGCCTGGCCGTTGACGATGCGGATCGCGCGGACGGGGCATTCGCGGACGCAGGTGTAGCAAACCCGGCAGCGGTCTTTGACCGTAAATACCAGCTCGTTATGTAAACGCTTCGTCATAATTATAACAGAACTTCGCGTTTGGTGTAATGCGTATGAAGCAGTTCGTGGCTCGTATGGCCCAGCGGCTCGCCGAGAAATTCCTCGTACAGTTCCTTGATTTCCGGATTTTTATGGGAGACTTTAAGCGTTTCGCGTTCATCAATGTCGTAGAGCGATTTCATGCGGGCTTCCACGGCTTCTTCCTGCGATCCGATCCGCTGGCCCCCTCCGGCGATGCAACCGCCCGGACAGGCCATCACTTCAATGAAATGCAGGTCGTTGCGACCGTTGCGAAGTTCTTCGACGAGCTTGGCCGCGTTGGCCAGGCCGCTGACAACCGCTACACCGACTTCGGTATCGCCGATCTTCAGACGAGCTTCTTTCCGGCCTTTGAATCCCCGGAGTTCCGTGATGCGGAATTCCTTAAGTTCATTTCCGGTCAGCGCCTTGTAGGCTGTCCGCAGAGCCGCTTCCATGACGCCTCCTGTCGCACCGAATATTTTCCCGGCCGAACTGCGCACGCCGAGCGGCGAGTCCGTCAGTTCCGGTTGGATGGATTTCATGTCGATGCCGTACAGGCGGATCAGCTCGATCAGTTCGCGGGTGGTAATGACGATATCCACGTCCTTCACGCCGTTGCGGCCCATCGTATCCCGTTCCGACTCGAATTTCTTGGCCGTGCAGGGCATGATGGATACGGAGAAAATATTTTCCGGCGCAATATTGTCCTTCTTAGCGAAATAACTCTTGATGACCGCGCCCATCATCTGCTGGGGTGATTTACAGGAAGATACGTTACCGAGGAAATCCGCAGCGAATTCTTCGGCGTATTTGACCCATCCCGGGCAGCAGCTGGTAAACATCGGCAGGGGCTTCCTTTTCGTGATACGGTCGATCAGTTCGGCAGATTCTTCCATGATGGTTAAATCGGCGGCAAATGTCGTATCGAATACTTTTTTGAATCCGATCTTGCGAAGCGCGGTGTTGAGAATGCCGTTGATATCCGCGCCCGCGGGCATGCCGAATTCCTCGGCAATGGAAACAGAAATGGACGGCGCGTACTGCACCACAGGAATTTTATCCGTCTGCTGCAGGGCCGCCTGTACTAAGTGAACCTGGTTTCTCTCGGTCAGCGCGCCCGTGGGACACACCATGATGCATTGACCACAGTTGATACAGCTGGAAGTGTTCAGCCCGCGTTTCAGCGTCGTTCCGATCACGGTCTTGCTGCCGCGGTTCACATAATCGATGCAGGCTACGCCCATGGTTTCCTCGCACACACGTACGCATCGCCCGCATAGAATGCATTTCTCCGGATCGCGGATGATGCTGGGACTGGAATGATCGAGCGGAAAACTGTTTTTCTTCCCGCGGATGCGCCGTTCGATCACATGGTACTCCTTCGACAGGCTCTGCAGTTCACAGTTGTTGTTGCGCGCGCAGAACAGGCAGTCGTCGGGATGGTTGGACAGCAGCAGCTCCACGATCGTTTTCCTGGCCTCGATCACGCGAGGCGAATGCGTGCGGATCTTCATTCCGGGCGAAACGGGAAAAGAGCACGCGGTGACTAATTTCGCGCCGCCTTCCAGTTCGACGACGCAGATACGGCACGCACCGGTCGGAATGAAATTTTTCATATGACACAACGTCGGCACCTGGATGCCGTTCCTGTTCAGGGCGGTGAGGATCGTCTCGCCTTCTCTGGCTTCGAGGGATTTTCCGTTGACTTCAATGGGTATGTTCATAATCGTTTTCTTTAATTAATTCATTTCGATCGCATTGAACTTGCAGGCTTCCATACAGGCGCCGCAGCCAATACATTTGTCTTCAATAATGAAATGCGGGGTTTTCTTCGATCCGATAATCGCGCTGACAGGGCATTTCCGCGAGCAGACCGTACATCCGGTGCAGGCATCGGCAAGGATTCGGAACTTACGAAGTTCCGTACAGACTTTCGCGGCGCATTTTCGCTCGAAGATATGCTCTTCGTATTCCTTACGGAACCAGCGCAGCGTGCTGAGCACCGGGTTCGGAGCTGACTGTCCAAGACCGCACAGCGAGGTGTCCTTGATCACATGGGCGAGTTTTTCAAGCTGCATGACGCCTTTCATGCGTTCCAGCGCCTGATTATCGCCGGCAACGGGTTTCTGCGTGATGCTCCCGAGGATTTCGAGCATGCGGCGAGTACCTTCACGGCAGGGAATGCATTTTCCGCAGGATTCGCGCTGGATGAAATCCATGAAGAATTTCGCAACGTCCACCATGCAGTTGTCCTCGTCCATGACCACGAGCCCGCCGGAACCCATCATAGCGCCCGCAGAAATCAGGGATTCGTAATCGATCTCGATATCGAGATTCGCTTCAGTGATACAACCGCCGGAAGGCCCGCCGATCTGCACCGCCTTGAATTTCTTGCCGTTCGCGATGCCGTCGGCGATATCGAAGAGAATTTCGCGGATGGTTGTTCCCATCGGAATTTCAACCAGCCCTGTGTTTTTGATCTTTCCGGACAGTGCGAACACTTTTGTGCCTTTGCTGGTTTTCGTTCCGATAGAGCTGAACCATTCCCAGCCTTTGTGCATGATTTCGGGCACGTTCGCGAGCGTCTCAACATTGTTGATGACAGTCGGCTTGCCGAACAATCCTTTGACGGGCGGGAACGGCGGCCTTGGTTTTGGCATGCCCCGCCGGCCTTCGATCGACGCCATCAATGCGGTTTCTTCGCCGCATACGAATGCTCCCGCACCGGTCTTGATTTTCAGTTCGAAACCGAAAGCCTTGCCGAAAATGTTATTACCGAGCAGTCCGTATTTCTTCGCCTGTTGAATGGCGATTTTGAGACGCTTGATCGCGAGCGGGTATTCCGCGCGGATGTACACATATCCGACGGACGCGCCGATGCCGTACGCGGCAATCGCCATGCCTTCGATGAGCCGGTGCGGATCGCCTTCGATGACCGCACGATCCATGAACGCGCCGGGATCGCCCTCGTCGGCGTTGCATATCAGGAATTTCTGGTCGGCATTCTGAACTAGGGCGAACTTCCATTTCTTTCCTGTGAGGAATCCGCCGCCGCCGCGTCCCCGCAGGCCGCTTTTATCAATCGAATCGCATACGGTTTCCGCCGTGCAGGTGTCGAGGACTTTTTTCAGTCCGGCGTAGCCGCCGTGAGCGATGTATTCCTCGATACTTTCGGGATTGATTTTACCGCATTGTTTCAGAACAACGCGTCGCTGTTTGGCGAAAAACGGATGGCGGCTGATATCTTCAACGCCGTCCCAGGATTGTTTGTCTGAATAATTGTATTGACCGAGAACGTCATTTTTGTCAGCGACGGATTCTTTCAGGCACCGTATCACGACTCCGGCTTTATCGCGGGTAACGTTTTTAAATGATATACGGTTTCGGCCGGGGATTTGAACGTCCACGATCGGTTCGGCGGTGCAGAGACCGATACACCCGACTTCGACAATCTCGGCGTCTATGACGTTTTGCCGGAGTTGTTCTTTGATGGCAATGATTGTTTCCGCGGCCCCGGCTCCGAGCCCGCAGGTTCCCGCGCCTACATAGATCAAGGGTTTGGGAACGTCGTCCTTACGGAACGCCTGAATCACTTTCATCGCTTCGTTATCGCCCGCGGCCTGGCCGCAGAGATGGGCCATCATCGCTTGGTGAATGTTTGTGTTATTCATAGGGCTTCTTTATTCCGGTATTGTTCGATAATGGTTTGAATTCCGGCCGCGGTGACGTTTCCGTGGAACGTGCCGTTGACGCTGATAACGGGCGCGAGTCCGCAGGCGCCGATGCAGGCTACGACTTCGATGCTGAAGAGCCCGTCGCGCGAGGTCTGGCCGGATTTGATCTTAAGCGCTTTTTCTATTTCCTGGAGCACCGTCAGCGAACCGAGTACATGACACGCTGTTCCGCGGCAAACCTGGATATGGTACCGGCCTTTCGGTTCAAACCGGAACTGGTTGTAGAACGTCGCCACACCGTAGATCTTGCTGGTCGGCACGTTCAGCCTCGCGCCGGTTTTGACGAGAGCTTCCTGAGATAAATATCCGTCGGCGTCCTGGATATCCTGCAAAACCGGAATAAGCTGGTCACGTCCCGCTCCGGGGTAAAGGTCGAGTATTTCATCAATTTTTGTTTTCATGATTTTAGTTTGTTTTGTTATCCCGTGACTCACACACCATTTTTCTCTGTGAACTCTGTGTGCTCTGTGGTTTTTAATTCCATAGATCTGTATCGCGGATAATTGGTTTTCTAATTCAGGGCGCGTTTGATTTCCGGGAGGATTTTCTTGCCATCCACCGGTTTTTTAATGAATCCGTCCACGGGAAACCAGATGGATTGACCGTTTTCCGACAGGTAATCGATCCCGGCTTTTCCTGTATTGATGTCCCGGATCAGGATGACGTGCAGGTCTTTGAATCCCGGATTCTTGCGGAATTCATGAGCCATGGCCTGGACGTCGGGGCGGGTGGTCGGAAGGACGTCGATGGAAGTCTGCATCAGGATTGGAATGTCCCTGAGTTCCGGGTTATCGATAATTTCCTTGGCCATTTCGAATCCTTCATAATGCGTGGTCATCATCACGTCGAGGATCGCGAGGTCGGGTTTTTTCTCCCGGATTTTTTTCATCCCTTCTTTTTTGTCATTCGCGGAAATGACGTCGTACCCTTCTTTTTTAAGAATGGTTTCGAGAATGGTGATGACATCGATGTCATCATCAACGAGGAGGATTTGCTTCTTGTTCATTTTTTTGTCCTTTTTTTTTGTTAATGAATGTTGTTTAAAAGCAATTCATACACCCACAAGATAAATGATACATTTCACATTGTCAAGCAAAATGTGAAATGTATAACTAAGAATAATTCATAAACAACATAATAACAATAATATAAAGAAAACGATTTATTTTTATATTTGTGATATTAATAATTTATTAATTGTTTAGCGTCTTACTAATTACATATAATACAAATAATAACAAATATTTATAACAAACTTAACTCAACGTCCTATAATATCTTGTTATTAATGAATATATTCATGATCTCAATACAAATTTTTTTATTTTAATGGTTTCTGAAACACGGCACTCAATAAAAATACCTTTGATTTTTTCATTTGTATCCATACATTGTTGATAAATAAATCTGAATGTTTTGTGTACGGAGGTACCATGAAAACTATAATCATGATTTTGTTTTTAAGTTTTTCCGTTTTTGCCCAGGATAAAACAACTGTCGCCCTGATTGACATTACCGTCAGCGATGACCTTCCAAAAAACATCGCTCCTTTACTTTCAAATCTCATCCGGCAGGAGTTTGTACGTTCCGATGTTTATGAAATCCTTGACCGGGGAAACATGGAGTCGATTCTGAAGGAACAGAATTTTTCAATGACGGATAACTGTAACAGTAAAGAATGCGCCGTTCAGGTAGGACAGCTGCTTGGGGTCGAAAAAATGCTTTTCGGTGATATGGGAGCGCTTGGAAAAAAAATTATCATCAACCTGCAGCTTGTGGACGTTTCAACGGGAAAGATTGAAAAAATTGAAAATGAAAGCCATATCGGCGCCATTGAAGATATTGATGCCGTTGTGATCAGGCTGGCCAAAAAGATCTCAGGCGTTGCCGTCCGGGAAACCTCAGAAATCTCCTACCCGGTCTATATTACCTCCGAGCCTGAAGGAGCCGCGATCTATATCGGCGATGAACTCCGCGGAACAACCCCTGCAACCCTTGTGTTCTCCAACGCGGATCCTGTTAAAATTTACATCAAGGCGGAAAATTTCCAGGACTGGTTCCAGGAAGTTAAACCCAAAAAAGGAGAAAAGCTAATCCTTAACGCCAGGCTTCTGACAGGAATGACAGGAAAAACCACGGGCACTGCAGGCATGACACAGGATGAACTTAAAGTCCGTTATGAACTGTATGATATGAAAAAGAAATCATCCGGTCTAGCAGGTACCTTATCCTTTCTCTGCGGATGGACGGGAGCCGGTCATTTTTACGCGAAATCCACAGGACGAGGTCTGATCATTTGCGGTACCGGAATTTTCGGATATTACTCGCTGATAAGGGCCGTAAAAGAACAGGAATCGCCCGCTTTGGGCGTCGGTTGCCTTCTGGGCGCATGGTTCGCTGACGGAATCGGCGCACAATTCGCAATCAAATCGCATAATGAAAAACTGAAAAAAGAACTGAAAATCACTGCAGAACCCTACTATGACCTGAAAGGCGGCCAGTTGCGATTCTGCGTCCGTTTGTAATATTTTCTGAAAACAATCACCGGCCTTGTTCCGGTCGGTCTGATATCATAAAATAATAGAGGCGGGACATGAGGAGAATATTTTTCTTTTTATTGATGATAACGCCGTTGATCGCAGGCGCCCAGGAAAAAAAGATCCCGGTCGCCCTTCTGGATTTTGAAATCAGCGGAGACACGCCAAAATCAATCTCGCCGGTCCTTTCCGGGCTGATCCGGCGGGAATTACTTCGCTCGGAACGGTATGAACTGCTGGATCGGGGAAATATGGAATCAATACTCAGAGAACAGGACTTTGTTCTTTCCGAAAACTGTTCCAGCAAGGAATGCGCCGTTCAGATCGGCCAATTGCTCGGCGTCGAAAAAATGCTGTTCGGTTCTGTCGGCACCCTGGGCAAAAAGACCATCATCACCCTGCAGATGGCGGATGTCAGTACGGGAAAAATCGAGCGGGTCGAGAACGAAACACACGTCGGGGCCATCGAAGACCTGGACGAACCGCTTCGCCGGCTGGCGCGCCGATTCGCTGAAACCGGGGAAACACCTGTAGCGAAGCGGGAATTTACGATGTATGTAACTTCAGGACCCGAAGGCGCCGGCGTTTATATTGAAGACGAGCTGAAAGGCTCCACACCGCTGACTCTTACGCTGGATTCAGGGGATCCTTTAAAAATAATCATCCGCGCGCAGAATTACCAGGACTGGTTCCAGGAAATCAAACCGAAAAAAGGCGAAACGGTTATCGTAAGCGCGAAACTTCTGGAAGGCCAGACAACCGTACGGCAGGAAGGTGCCGCAAAAAAGAAAAAACAGATACCGTATATCAAGAGCAGGTTCTACTGGCTTTTTATGGCCGGCTTTGTAAGTCCCACCGGCAAATGGAAATCGGAACATGAAAAAGCGGCGTTGATGGTGGAAACGGGACTTTATTATCGCATTTTCCGGAGATATGGCGCTGGTCTGCTTTTTAAAACCGATGTATTCACCCTCAACGATACGGTCGTAATGTCCCGGAAATATCTCACTCAACTCCTCGTTCTCTCCGAAATGCTTGAGTTCCGGTACAAACTGTACTCCTCCGTAAATCATGACTTTTATACGACCGCCGCGGCCGGTCTTTTGCAGTGGATTTACAAAACGGATGAAATCACGGGTACCGACCGGAAAAACATTCATGATGAGACAGGAAACGGTTTCTGTTTTTTTGCCGGGGCCGGATACCGGTACAAATACCTGAATTTCATGTTTTGCTGGAATCATGCGTCCACGTACTTCAAACCATCTGACTTCATCGAGGTGAAAATTGGCTTCGACGCGGTCGCTCTGTCAGGAGAATTTCTGAAAAAACGAATTCCACCAGGGTAATTTTTAACCAAACATATATTTATTGAAACTTTTTTCATAAAATTCGTATCATTATGCGATAATTTTTTTTCTAAACAAACCCCAAATCCGGAGAAACAGATCATGAAAAGACATTACACGCTTTTTGCGTTATTCCTGTTCTTGATTACAGCTGCTCTGCCCGTCTTCCCGCAAAGCTCTGAAAGCGGACTTGAAAGTTCACTCATCAAACAGGTCAAGGAGGATCTTGTCAAGCAGCATGGCGAATCCCATAGTTTCCGCATTGACCGCGGCGTTGACCAGGTCGCACGGCTGTGGCTGAAATCGGACGGAACAGGCGAAGATTTTGCGGCATTCTGCAAACAGAATTTTATCGGGAAGCAAGATCAGCTCGATAAATTCTTCGATAAACTGGAGTTTTACAATGAGATCCTGAACGGCTATTACACAGAGATGGTACTCGATATGAATCAGCCGCTCAGCTTAGACTGGGGTGAACTTCAGCCGATCGATATGGCCATGGCCGCGTACAATCCCTCCGCTCATATTTCGGATGATTTTTTTGATAACAAGATCGCTTTTATGGGAATGCTGAATTTTCCGTCTTATAAATATAATGAGCTCGTTGATAAAGGCCCGAAATGGTCCCGCAAGGAATGGGCGTCCGCGCGTATGGGCGGCGGCAATACCCGGATTCCCGCATCAGTAACCCAGAAAGCGAATGAAATCGGCACGCAGACCCAGCGGTACGTGTACGAGTACAATATCGCCATGGGAAACCTGGTAGACGACAAACTGAACACCTTTTTCCCGAAAGAAATGAAACTCATCAGCCACTGGGGCCTTCGTGACGAGATCAAGGCTCGTTACGCATCCAAAGGGGATCTCGGCAAACAGCAGTTGATTTACCAGGCCATGCAGCGCATCATCCGGCAGGAGATTCCACGGCAAATGGTGAATTCCGACAAATTCCAGTGGAATCCGGTAAGCAATAAGCTATATGAAAACGGGAAGGAAATCAAATTTGATTACGAGCCCGATACCCGTTACGCCAACCTACTGAAAACTTTCGAGAGCGCTCGGTTATTTGATCCTTATAATCACGATTATCCGACTGCCATCGGACGCAGTTTTGAGCTCGGACGCGAAATCCCCGAAAAGGAAGTTGAAGCCATGTTCGCGGAACTGCTGTCCTCCCAGCAGGTGAGAAAGGCTGCGATACTCGTGAAAAAGCGGCTCGGCCGCAATCTTCAGCCGTTCGACATCTGGTATAACGGATTCCAGGGTACGCAGAAGATCGCCGAGGAAGAACTGGATAAGATTGTCGCGCAGAAATACCCGACGATCGAATCGTTTGAAAAAGATATTGAGAATATCCTGGTCAAACTTGATTTTTCCAGAGAAGACGCCGTCTTTATTGCGGATAAGATCCGGCTGGATCCGGCCCGCGGCGCCGGCCACTGCGCGGGAGCCCAGATGAAAAATTACAAATCACGAATCCGCGCCCGAATTCCGAAAAACGGACTGAACTACAAAGGCTATAATACTGTCATGCACGAACTGGGACACGCCGTCGAGCAGACCCTCAACCTGTATAAATCCGATTATTACACCCTGAAAGGCGTGCCCAACACGGCGTTCACCGAAGCGTTCGCCTTCGTGTTCCAGGACCGGAGTATCGATCTTCTCGGAGTTCAGCAGGATAAGACGAACGAAAAGGAACTGAAATCGCTGGACCTGCTCTGGAGCGCTTATGAGATCATGGGTGTTTCGATGGTGGACATGAAAGTCTGGCGGTGGATGTACGAACATCCCAAAGCCACGCCGGCGGAATTGAAAACCGCCGTTCTGGATATCGCCAAAGAAGTCTGGAATAAATATTATGCCGATGTTTACGGAACCAAAGATCAGGTCGTGCTAGCTGTTTATTCACACATGATCTACCGCGCCCTGTATCTTCCTGATTACGCGATCGGCAACGTCATTCAGTTCCAGCTGGAAGATTATCTTAAAGGAAAGAAAATCGGGGTTGAAATGCCGCGTATGATCGCCGCCGGAAACATTATTCCGCAGTTATGGATGAAGAACGCGGTGGGTCAGGAAATTTCCGTGAAACCGCTTCTATCCGCTGTGGATCAAGCGCTTGCGGTGATCAAGATTTGACAGGATCATTATTCGAAAAGAAAAAGCGGTCATGATTTTTTTCATGACCGCTTTTTAATATTTCCTGACTGAGCAAACGACTACACATTGTTTTCTTCCAGAATCACCTTCTTTTTATCCATCAGTGTGGTCGAATTGCTCATCACCATCTGTGCTTTCATGGCGACTTCAGGCACGGCGTATTCGAGAAAATATTTCAATACATCTTTCTTGCGGTCTGATTTCAGGGCATCTCGGAGCATCAGGTAACCGATGAGCACTTTTGCGCCCATTTCAACAAGCCTCCGGGAGTGGTAGGTCTGGTAGTCGGCGTCTTTTTTCTCTTTAACGAAATGGATGGCCTTTTCGTAAACCGCCTGCATTTCCCTGACCGTTTTGTAATGTTCGGCCAGCGTTGAAAAATCATTGGCGGCTTCGTACTCTTTGATGAGCTCTTCCAGAGTGCCTTTCACCAGCCCTCCGATGGCCGCAACAACCTGAAGCTGAGTCGTTCCTTCATAAATATTCGTGATACGGGCGTCGCGGAAATACCGTTCGGCGTCGAACTCCTTCATGTACCCCGCTCCGCCGTGGATCTGAAGGCCGTCGTAGGCCACTTCATTGGCCATTTCAGTCGTATAGGCTTTGCATAATGGCGTCAGCATGTTCGCGTATGCTCCGTATTTCTTTGCCTGATCCCGGAGCTCCCGGGATGGTTCGGCGGCGTGTTCCTGCTGGTGTTCGTACCCGTCCTTGAGATCTACCATGCGAGTGGTTTCGTAGAGCAGCGTCCGGCCGGCCTCGATCTTGACTTTCATGCTGACAAGCATTTCCGTGACGGGAATGATGTTCTTGATGGCCTGCTTGAACTGCACGCGTTCCTCGGAATATTTTTTAGCCGCGCGGTAAGCCGCTTCCGCGATGCCGACCGCCTGCGAGGAAATGCCCACCCTCGCTTCATTCATCAGCGCCATGACGTACTTGATAAGCCCCATTTTCCGCTGGCCGATAAGAAGCGCCGGCGCGTTGTCAAACTGAAGTTCGCAGGTCGGAGAACCGTGGATGCCCATTTTATGCTCGATCCGACGGATGGTCATCGTCTTGTCGCGCTCATAAAGGAACATGGACAGACCGCGCGCGTCATACGTATGCTCCTCGCTGCGGGCCAGCACGAGCGAAATTTCACCGCAACCGTTTGTGATGAACCGCTTGACGCCGTTCAGGAACCATTGCCCTTTCCCGTCCTGCGTGGCTTTCAGCATGACCGCCTGAAGATCGCTTCCGGCTTCCGGCTCGGTAAGCGACATCGAAGAGGTTACTTCGCCGGAACACAGACGAGGCAGGTACTGTTTTTTGATTTCCTCATCGGCGAATTTGTTGATGGTTCCGGCAATATCATCCTGAAGGCCGTAAATGTTCATGAATGAAGCGTCCGCGCGGGAGATCATCTCGATCGCTATCGTGTAAATCGTAACCGGACAATTCAGTCCGCCGTACTGTCGCGGCAGTGTGAATCCGAACAATTCCGACTGTTTGCAGACTTCGAGCGATTCGGCGGTGGCTTTGGCGTATTTCACTTCGCCGTTCTCGAACGTAGCGCCTAACTGGTCCACTTCCATGGCTTTGGGCGCGATGACATTGCCGGCGATGTCGCCGACGAGATCCATCACGCTGTCGTAGGTCTCAACAGCCTCTTCAACGCTTCCGGGCGCGATATCGTAGTGATCCTTATCCGCGAATTGATTTTCTTTCAGTTCAACAACACGGCTGAGATCCATGTTTTTCATGTGAAACAGGATGTCGTCGTTGTCGCGGTAAAAATTGGGCATGGGGTTCTCCTTCTGATATGATATGATGAATTGTCAGGCTTATCCCGGACTTGTACCGAGCACAACCATGTTTCCTCCCTGCTTTCCGGCATCCTTCAGCGATTGCTCCAGGGATTTGAGAGCATCCGCAGGCCCGCCGATCCAGGGCTGCTGCAATCCCAGAACCGAAATGGATACTGTAAGGGAAAAAGTGTTTTCAGATATCCTGGGATGATCCGCCGGCATCAGGTCCTCGTAAAGCGGGAAAGGATAGGCGCTCACTGAATCCAAAATCATCTGCGCCTTGATCATCGCTTTCGATTCCGGCGTATGGGTAAAAATCAGGCCGTAACGGCCGTACTCATACCGGGTCACAACATCGGACTGGCGGACGGAATTGACCAGAAGGCTGGCCAGTTCCTTTAAAAACACGTGCGACTGAAGCTCACCGAAATTCCCGTGTATACGCTCATATCCGTCAATTTCAGCGAAGAGCGCCGTGGACTGGTGCTGATACCGCTTTACCGCACTAAGCTCTTTTTCAAACCGCTGGTGAAAATACTTGCGGTTGAACAACGCCGTCACGGGATCCGTTACGGACAGGGATTCCATATACTGATTGGTTTCAAAAAGACGGTCATTTATTTTTTTCAGGTCCTCGTTGGAAAACTGCAGTTCATTTTTCGCGGAATTCAGACGGCCGATTTCCTCGATGAGCGCATCGACTGATTTTTTGTTTCTCAGAAGCGATTTGATCTTGATGCGAAGTTCATTCGGATCGTATGGCTGGATCACATAGTCATCGCCGCCTTTTTCAAAACCCCTGACCTGGTCGATGACATCCTTCATATTCGCCGTGATAAAAACCACGGGAATGAATGGGAACTGGTCGCGTATCCGGTTGCAGATCTCAAACCCGTCAAGCCCCGGCATACGGACATCCAGAAGCACGATATCAGGCGTTTGCTTCTGAACGGCCTCAATGGCCGATACCCCGTCATGCGCCTCGGCAAACTCGTAACCCGGCTGCTGAAGGGATTTGCGGATCGAATACCGGTTGTCCGGAATATCGTCGACGATTAAAATTTTATACTGAACGTGCTTTTGCATCACGCCTCTTTCCCCATGACGATCCTTCAGGTCTGACCCAGTATCCGGTGGATTTGTTCCAGGAGTTTTTCCCGTGAAAACATGCTTTTCAGGAATAAGTGATAATTTTTTCCGGATAGCTTATCCTGGTCATCCTTCGTGAGAAGTTTGCCTGTCAGTATGAGAACCGGCGTATCACTGGCGATCGGGTCTTTCCGCAGGTTGTCCAGAACGACGAAACCGTCCACCTGCGGCATCAGCAGGTCGAGAATGATCAGATCATACGATTTGCGCCTGACCAGCTGAATGGCCATTTCGCCGCTCGTGGCGACTTCCGACAAATAATCGTCGCTCTGAAGGATTTCCTCGACCAGTTCGGCCTGTGTAAGATCGTCATCCACGATCAGGATGCGCTTTAGCCCCTGTTCGGCGGATAATTTGCTTATCCGCTTGAGAAGCATGTCCTTGACTACCGGTTTTACGATATAGTCTGAAGCCCCGAGACTGAAGCCCAGTTTTTTATTGTCCACTATCGAAATGATCATTACCGGTATATGTTTTGTATCCGCCCGGGATTTCAGTTCCTGCAATACCATCCATCCGTCTTTTTTAGGCATCATGATGTCAAGCGTGATGATATCCGGCATGAGTTCAGCTGCCCGCGCGATCCCCTCTTCCCCCGTTTTTACTGAAACCGTCTGATATTCGTCCCCGGTGATGTATTTCTTCATGATGTACAGCGATTCGTTATCGTCATCAATCAGTAAAATCGTTTTTTTGCCCGGATCCAGTTTCAGAGAGTTCGCGTCGGGTTCATCCTGCAGTGTTTTACCGCCTCCCGCTTCATGCATCATCTGATCGATTTCATTCTGTGTGAGTATGCTGTTTTCCATCCCTCTTCTGCGCGAAGGGATGAAAAACCGGAATGCGGACCCTTTGCCGATTTCGCTTTCAACACTCAGCCTTCCGCCGAGCAGTTCAACAAGTTTTTTAGTAATAGCAAGACCCAGCCCGGTTCCCCCGTATTTCCGCGTTGCCGACCCGTCCAGCTGGCGAAAAGGGTCGAAGATATTTTCGAAATGACCCGGCTCCATTCCGATACCCGTGTCCGTCACGCTGTATTCAAGGACATCGGCGAATTTTGTCGGCTGTATGCGCAGAGTCACGGTTCCGGACGGAGTGAACTTGATGGCATTGGACAGAAGATTCAGGAGTATCTGTTTCAGTTTGTTTTCATCTGTGTTGTGAACTTCGATGGAGGGGTCGATTTCAGTCGTGAATTCGAGGGAAGATTCCCTGATCAGCGGCATGATGGTCATTTTGATGTTTTCGACAAATTCAGCCACATCGTACTCGGAAACGATCAGGTCCATCCGGCCGGCCTCGATTTTTGAAAGGTCGAGAATATCATTGATCAGCCTCAGAAGGTTTTTTCCGCTGCGCTCTATGATGGCGATCTGTTTTTCCTGTTCCTCGTTGAGTTCCCCGTCCATCCGGGCAAGAAGAATGCTGGATAAAGCCAGAATCGAATTCAGCGGGGTCCGCAGTTCATGACTCATATTGGCAAGAAATTCAGACTTCAGGCGGTTTGCTTCCAGAATGTCATGTTTCATCCTCTCCAGTTCGACATGAGATCTTTCAATTTCCTGATACCGCTGCTCGAATTCATATTTTCTTTTCTCGAGATCTTTCGCGGCTTCGGTTACGACCGCCTCCATCCCGGCCTGTTGGGTAATATCGGTAAACCGTATCCATTTTCCCGGATTTTTTCCTTTTTCCGGCTCCAAGGGGCCGAAATCGCATGAAAAAACGGACTTGGCGGGATGATTTAATTCAATACGGACATCTTTTTTTTCCGGAACCGGTCCGGACCATTCCGACAAAACTTTTTTAAGCGAATGATTTTCTCCCCCAAACGATACCATTTGTTCAATCAGTGTCATGGAGGGTTTACCGAGATACGCACCGGGATTGAGTTCAAACTGCTTCGCAAGGGGTTCTGAAATGAAAAGAACTTTTTGCTGATGGTCGATCACAATGCAACTGCCCGAAAACCGTTCTACGAGGATTTTGAGTATCACTGATCCTGCTGCGGATGAAACCCTCCCCTTTGGACTCGTTGTTCTCAATTTTTTCCTGGCCGGTTTGGGTTTAGGTTTCCGGGATACTTTTTTTGAATTGGTTTTACTTGCCGTAACGGCTTTTTTATTGCCGGAGCCGGCAGAATGATTGGAAGTCTTTCTTTTATTCTTCAGCGGCATATCAAGTTCTGGAAAATAGTGATATGGGCAGGAACACTGAACGCATCCTGCCCATAAATAATATCAGAATGATTATGTTCCGTCAGTGTGTAACAGTCGCCTGATACTGAACAGCATTCAGCAATTCGCCTTTTTTGGACATATCGCTGATTTTGATTTTAATGATCCATCCTTCACCGTATGGATCGGTATTAATCAGCTGCGGGCTGTCTTTCAGCTTCTCATTGATTCCAATGACTTCTCCGGGCAGGGGAGCATAAATATCGCTGACAGTTTTTACCGCCTCAATCGAACCGATCGATTTTCCGGCTTCAGCTTTTTTCCCGGATTCGGGCATTTCCACAAAAACAATATCACCCAGTTCTGACTGAGCATAATCTGTTAAACCCATGGTTAATACGTCACCCTCGATCCTGGCCCATTCATGAGAGTTCGTGTATAATAACTCGGCTGGAAAATTCATGTCAATGACTCCTTATGGTTTTTTATTTTAATAATGGTTTTAATATAAGGCAAATGAGCGTGGATGAGCTCTAGCCTACAAGCTGAGAACTCCATAAATAGAGACGTTTCAACTCGAGAATTTTACGGTCGACTTTCGCGTCAGTCGGATTTTTCAGCTTAAGCATTTTGCATACTTTATACGCCGTTCCGAACTGACCGAACTGGGCCAGCTGATCGACCAGTTCAAGCGATGCATCACGGGGATCAATGTCCTCTTCAGTTTCAAAGGCCTCTTCTGTTTCTCCGGTTTCCTCTTCAGCTTCTATTGCCGCGACAACGGTTTCCTTGACCTCGGCAGATTTGGGCTTTTCCGTTGTTTTTTCTTCTGTAACAACATCCTTTGCGGGCTGAATTTCGGATATAGCGGCACGGGTTTCCTCAACGGGCTCAAGCATCTCGGGTTCGGTTCCATGAATTTCTTCGGACCGTAATTCTTGTGCTTTTTCATAGACCGGTTCAATGATTTCAGCTTTTTCAGACCGGACAGGTTCGGCTGCCGTTTCACCCTTTTCCGGGGCTACGAGTTCCAGCGTCGCATCGCTGATTTCTTCCTCGGTTGCCAGTAAACCCAGATAATCCCTGTAATGAATTGCGGGTTCCTCCGGTTCACCGGTAACTGTGCTATCGGGCGGAAACAGATGTTCAGCATCCGCAGGTGACAGGATCTTATAGGTTTGAAAATCAATCAGATCATCGTCCAGATCCAATTCGAGAGCAAACTCCGCCAGCGACAATACCCTCATATCTTCTTCTGAATCTACCGGCTGAACTGTTTCCAAGCCAGCTTCCATCATCTCTTCAGGATCAGTCAATGATGTTACGTAATCTGAATATGAAACCGGCTCTTCTTCATGCTTTTCCTTCTCAGTCCCTTCGCCGGCGGCCTCTCCGACAATTTTGCTGACAAGGGCTGTAGCGATTTCTTCCGTAACCGGTTCCTGGGGAACATCACCCATCATCGCCTCGAGAAGGTCGGATTCCTCGGTCAGGATATCCAGGTAATCACGGTACGACATTTCAATTTCCTCAAACGCAGTTTCTTCCTCAAGAGCCTCCGGCTCCGGACCGGAAAGGGATTCCCTGACCAAATTCTCCGTATCGGCTTTTAATCCGGGCTCAACGGGTTCTGGATATTTTTCTTTCTCCGGTTCGAGCGGCGGTGTTTCGGTTTCAGCCTCCTGAAAAGAAAAATCCATGTCGGATCCGGCTTTTCGTTCAGCCTGTGAACTGACAATTCCCAGCAAGGCAAGTTTTTCATCGAGCCGTGCACGGTTCATGATCTTGGCCTTACCGGCTTTCTGAAGGTCATATCTTTTCTTGTACTGGTCAAAAGACACTTCATCGTCATCATAAAAGTACATAATGCCGAATTCGTCGGTGTAGACAGGGTTCATGCCCCCTGGCTGAACGGGCTGGACAGTCACGGCCGGCTGGACGGGTATCGCTTCATCGTCATGCAACAAATCCTGCGTTTCTCCGGTGATGATTTTTTCTTCAACCGGATGGGGCGTAACAGGAATTTCTTTCCCGGATGATACGATGATTTCTTTTTCCGGCACCGCACGGCTTTCTGCGGCAGGCTCGGTTTCAAACATGAACGGTTGAGCGGACGGTTCCTCAGTCAAACCGGTTTTTTCCTTCGCATCCAGTTCAGCCGTCTTGAAAGAAGCCGGGATGTCCAGCACTTCGTCCAGCACCCGGTCAATGGTCTTGACTGATTTGATTTCCTCCGGGACTTTTTTCATGATGATGGGTTTTGCATCATCCGATTCATCATCCTCGGCCGGAACCGAATCTTTGATTTTCTGGAATTCGTCCCGGACCTCGACAAACTGCTGGATCAGGCCCCGGTTCACGGGATCCAGCCGGAGGGCAATACGGAAATGCTTCAGCGCTTTCCGTATGTTTTTTTCCGACAGAGCAAATTCTCCCAGCATCCTGTGCGCAACAAGGGATGAAGGATGCGTATTCAGGAATTCCTGCAGGACAGACGCGGCCTTCTGACGGTCGCCTTTCTGTTCATATGCCCGGGCCATCACCAGCTGCACAGTGCTGTAAAACGGAAAATGCTTCATCCCCTCATCGCAAATCCTAACCGCTTCATCAATATCTCCCAGAGCCAGATATGCTTCCGCCAGTTCTGCGAATCTCAAATGACGGGAATCCGCGGCAAGACGAGTTTCAATATCCTCCACTCTCATCATCAGCCTGATTTCACTCTGAATCGCTTCCTGCTTTTCGGCCGGTAAAATTTCCGTCCGGTTTACTTTAGCCATATCGAGCCTCTTGAAAAGATTCGCTTTTTCCGTTCCGGATTTTTTCCGCTCATCAGGAATCTTCCGGAATAAAACGAAATATATGAAAGATTATTTGAAAAAACGAATAAAAAGTTCACAAAAAAACTGAAAATATTAATTACGGAAATTATCAGGTCCGATCCCGGATATTTCATCAAAAAGCCCTTCCTTACCAGTTGGATATCACCTTGTTCAGAATATTCTCAATAATCATGCGCACAGCGTCGTCAATGCCCTCATTCCTGCTTTTTGACCCGCTCAGACTGTAACGCCCCCAGCCGGATATGTTTTCTTCCCAGATCACTTTTTTATCCCTGACATTTTCAAACCGGATCACGGTTGTAATGGTAATTTTGTAATCGGTGGTCGTGAACTGGTTTCCTCCGCCTTCAAAGGCATAAGGCCCGTCATCGATTTTGGTTATTTTTCCCGTCAGCAGTGCATCCGCAAGCCTGCGGTCAGTGACTTTGAATGTATTGTCCTCAACGATTCCGTTTATGATACGGTTGGTGACTTTTTCCCGGATGCCGGGCTCGGATGTCAGGTTATCGAAAGACGGGATATGAACATTTTTTAAACCTCCGGTATTGGCTCCCGTAAACGAGTATGTACATCCGGCAATATAAACCGCAGACAGTATCATGTAATAAACATGGCGAACCATTTACAGATCCAGGTTAAATTCCTTGATTTTCCGGTAGAGGGTTCTTTCAGACAATCCAAGCGCCTTTGCTGCCTGGCTTCTTTTTCCGTCGAACCGGCGGAGGGCCTGAACGATTGCGTCCCGTTCCATGTCATCGATTTTTTTTATGTCCCGCTCTGCAGCGCCGTCTTCCACATTATAAACTTCGGTTTCCACGACCCGTTGCGGCGTGATTTTCTTGTCGAATATGTTGCGGACATCGGTTCCGGTGACCAGTTCTTCGCCGTTATGCGCGTTTCCGAACCTGCTGTACAGGAAATGCTTCATTTCGGTTACTTCTTTCATGAGCGAAACCAATGTCCGGTACAGTAATTCCCTTTCCGCCTGCTCGGGTGTCAGATGAGTGGGGACCGGAAGGAACCGATGCCGGGGCTCTTCATCAGTGAAAGCGTCGATATCCTCAAAATGGGACAGATTTTCGGAAACATCCCGGGCCTCAATCCGGGCTCCACGACGCAGGGTCATCAGGCTTTCAACAAAATTTTTCAGTTCCCGAACGTTCCCCGGCCAGCGGTAACGGACCAGCATATCCATAGCGTCCGGCGAAAATCCTTTATAGACTTCATTCCGCCGTCTGACCAGATGACCGGCGAACCGATCCACAAGAATGGGTATGTCCTCCTGTCTTGAACGGAGGGGAGGAAGTGTGATGGTGATGGCCTTGAGCCGGTAATACAGGTCCTTCCGGAACTCTCCTTTACGAACCATTTGTTCAAGACTCCTGTGCGTCGCGGCGATAATACGTACGTCGCAGGTCCGGACGGCTGATCCTCCGACCTTGAGAAATTCACCGGTTTCAAGCACACGGAGCAGTTTCACCTGTGTGGGAAGGGGCATATCGCCGATTTCGTCGAGAAAAACCGTTCCTCCGTTGGCAGTTTCAAAATAGCCTTTTCTTTCTGTGACCGCGCCGGTAAAGGCTCCCCGTTCATGCCCGAACAATTCGCTTTCCAGAATTCCTTCGGCGATCGCTCCGCTATTCACGATCACCAGAGGCTTGTTTTTCCTAGGGCTGAAACGGTGAATGGCCTTGGCGGCCAAGTCCTTTCCGGTTCCGCTTTCCCCGGTGATCAGTACGGCTACATCCGACGGGGCAATCTTCATAATATCCCGTGTCACCTGCCGGATCACTTCCGACTGCCCGTAAAGCCCTATGGATTCGTCGGCCTGATCCAGCTGATGCTCTGTCTCCTCCCCGGCACCGGAAAGTATGAATTCCGAATTCTGGGTTTTTTCTGACATCTAGGATTCCTGACGGATGATCATGAGTATCTCTTCTGCCGTGCGGACCACTTCATCGTTGATGACAATATGGTCGAACTCCTCGGCGAAAGACATTTCCTCCTGCACTCTTGCAAGTCTTGTTTTCAGGCTTTCTTCCGACTCGGTTCCGCGGTGCATCAGCCGTTCCTTCAGGATCTCGATCGAAGGTGGCTTGATGAAAATCATTATCGTCTGTTCCTGGTAAATATTCTTGAACGCCATCGCGCCGTTTACATCCACATCGACGATTACATTACATCCAAGGCGCAGATCCGGCTCAATCGCCATTTTCAGCGTACCGTAATAATTGCCAAAATGGTAACTGTATTCGATGAAATCATTGTTCCGGATGTGCTCTTTAAATTCTTCAGTAGTGATAAAATAATAATCCTTGCCTTCCCTCTCATTTTCCCTTTTTGGCCGGGTAGTGGCTGATACAGAAAATACAATGGTCGGATCCCTTTTTACCAATTCATTCTTGATCGTCGTTTTTCCTGTTCCCGACGGAGCACATAAAACAATGATTTTACCTTGTTTCGATTTCAACGGTATATTTGCTTTGTCCTGTATCGTTTGTTATTATGTACAATATATAATTTCTTGTTTAGCATATCAAGACTTTTTTCATTAATAATTAAAAACTTAAGCTGTTGCATATTTTGTCAGTGAAATTATGGCAGACGATTAAACAAAAACAATATTAGTGCAAACTACGTTTGACCAAGTAATTGTAAAAGAAAATGGGAACGAAGCAAATATAGTACCCGCCAGCAGGAAAACGAAGCTAATTTACTTTTTTGCCAGTTCTGCCAGCAAACTGTTCGTTGCCCTTAATCTCCGGGCAAAAGTCGTGCAAAAGGCCCATAATACTTTACGGGCAAAATTATCATCTTCCATGATCAGTTTGATAAACTGGCTGTTTTTTATCTCGAGCAGTTTGCTTTCTTCCGTCGCCACAACACCCGCCGAACGGGGTTCGCCGTCAAGCAGGGACATTTCGCCGAAATAATCCCCTGTTTTTAGCGCAGCCACTTCCTCGATGCGTCCGTCGGCCAGCTGCTTATTGATGCGGACTTTTCCGTCGATAATCAGATAAAAACAATCTCCTTTATCGCCCTCCCTGAAAATTTCCTGCCCGGTCACGTATGTTTTTCCGGTTGCGACTTTCAGCACCTTATTGATGTCGCGCGTCTCAAGTCCGTCAAATATTTCAACGCTTTTGATCAGGTCTTCAAGGTTTTTATGTTTTACATCGGCCATAACGGTATATCCTTTTCGTGATTTATTTTCTGTCCTCGTAATTCTTTTTCAGGAACTCCCTGTATTCAGCCTGTTTCTCCTTGATTTTTCTCCACCAGGGTTCGTGTTTTACGTACCAGTCAATGGTTTCGGCCATGGCTTCCTCAAACCTGAATCGGGGTTTCCACCCGAGCCTGTTAATTTTTGAGCAATCAACGGCGTACCGGCGGTCATGACCCGGCCGGTCCGCGACTTTCCGGATCAGCGTGTTTGACTTGTTCAGATGGTTCAGAATGAATTGCGTGATTTCGATATTTGTCCGTTCATTGCCTCCGCCCACGTTATAGACATTCCCGGTTTCGCCGTGATGAAGGACAAAATCAATCGCCTCGCAGTGGTCGGTCACATACAGCCAGTCGCGGACGTTCATCCCGTCGCCGTAGAGAGGCAAAGGAATATTGTCCATCGCGTTGGTTACGAAGAAAGGGATCAGTTTTTCAGGATACTGGAATGGGCCGTAATTATTCGACGCGCGGGTTATGATCGCGGGGACATTGTACGTCTTGAAATATGCGCGCACCAGCATGTCGCCGCCGGTCTTACTCGCCGAATAGGGACTGTTGGGCGCGAGGGGATGTTCTTCCGTAAATGCGCCGTTTTCGATTGATCCGTACACCTCATCGGTTGATATCTGAATATAACGCTCAATTTTATATTTCCTCGCCGCCTCAAGCAGGACAAGCGTTCCCATAACATCTGTACGTACAAAATCGTCCTGGTCGTGAATCGACCGGTCTACATGCGTTTCCGCGGCAAAATTGATGATCGCGTCGACGTTGGACGCCAGATTCTCAACAATATCTTTATTGCAGATGTTTCCATGGAAGAAAAAATAACGCGGGTTTTTTTCCAGATCCGAGAGGTTGTCGCGGTTGCCTGCGTACGTCAGCGCGTCTAGCACAATCACGCGGATGGCCGGATATTTGCTGATCATATACCGTACAAAATTGCTGCCGATAAATCCAGCACCGCCGGTAACTAAAATCGATTGAATCATAATCACTTCACAAATAGTTTAAAATTACAGGTTAATAAATGTAAGACGGGTACCGGATCAGTTTTTCCGGCTCAACAGATAAAGTACGGCCATGCGGACTGCAACACCGTTCAGCACCTGATCGAGGATCAGGGAATGTTCCGAATCGGCCACATCGCTGGTGATCTCAACGCCGCGGTTGATCGGCCCGGGATGCATAATGGTTATGGACCTGGGAGCCAGGCTGAGCTTATCGCGGGTAACACCGAACTCCTCATGATACTCACGGTTGGACGGATATAAACCGAGACTCTGGCGTTCCAGTTGAATACGAAGAATATTCAGCACATCTGCGTTACGGATAGCGTCGGTGATGTTATGATAGATTTTTATGTTCAGTTTTTCCAGTTCACGGGGGATGTATGTTGACGGTCCGCAAACCGCCACGTCAGCGCCCATGGTTTTCAGCCCGTAAATGTTGGACATCGCCACCCGGCTGTGGGCGATATCACCCACGATCACCACCCGGAGTCCGGTGAAATCCCCGAATTTTTCCTTCAGGGTCATCATATCGAGCAATCCCTGAGTAGGATGCTCATGGCCTCCGTCCCCGGCGTTGATCACGTTTCCCTGGCATTGTTCGGAAAGAAAGCGGGCCGCTCCGGCTGAGGAATGCCGTACAACGATCATATCCACTTTCATCGCCTCGATATTTTTTGCTGTATCCCTCAGCGTTTCTCCCTTCGCGGTACTGCTTCCGCTGGTCGTAAAATTGATCGCGTCGGCAGACAGGCGTTTCTCCGCAAGTTCAAACGAAATTCTTGTGCGCGTGGAAGCTTCAAAAAACAGGTTGCAGATGGTATATCCCTGCAGGGACGGCACCTTCTTGACGGGACGGTTCAGCACTTCCTTGAAAGATACTGCGGTTTCGAGAATCAACTCGATCTCTTCGCGGCTGGCTCCTTCGAGACCTAATAAGTGACGGCTTTGGAGTTCCATGTGTCCATCATTTTAATCAATAACCTATCAGGGCAGAAATATATCATATCACCGCACTATTCGCAAGGAGTTTTTGCAGGGTCCTTTTTTTATTTTATGCCGGCCGCGGTTTCAGGATTACGCCCTTGTTCTGATGACCGTTGATTTTAATCGTTAACGGTTTGTCAAAACGCAACAGTCGTGTAAACTCTTTTTCCTCAATCGCGGGCTGATTCCGGAGCCATTCCCAGTCGATGTATCCCTGCTTGATGGTGGTGCCGACCGTAAAATATCCGATACGGAATGAGGTGATGTTCTGGAAAAAGTGAGATCCCTGTGACGGAGTCACGTCAAAATTTTTAAATCCCGATTCAACGATCGTCAGCGCGCCTGAAATCTGATCCCAGGATACAGGTATGCCCAGCCAGTGATCCAGCGATCCCCATCGCCCGACGCCGATCAACAGGTACGGCCGCTGTTCGTTTACCAGACGCGAGTTGAATTCGCCTACTTCATAGGCGACATCTTTGCTGCGTCCCCGGTCAAATTTGTCAATATCGATTACGACGATATCCTGAATATTCGAAATAATGCCGTTTCCCAGGACCTGCGAACTTTCACAGATCAGATCGTCATGCTGTATATCGCCCAGGTCCAGTTCCTCAAGCTCCTTGCTCAGCACCAGCGGACGCATCTGGAGAACGCAGAATTCCTTGAGCGTTTTGGGCGGAACGCTGAGGTTAACGGCGAATTCCATTTCGATCGGGGTTCCCATGCCCCATGTACCCATTTCAAGCAGCAGGTTAAGGATTTCCGGTAACGGAAAAATCTTGTGCTTCAGGATCGGAGCGAACGTCACGACCCGCTTGCCTTTGCGTGATATGCCGTCGTAAACAGAATCATTTTCGGATGAATACGTCGATCCTGCGCAGAATAAGGTTCCGTCTGTTTCAGATACTTCGAGTGCGAATTGCTGGGTCAGCAGGTCGTGCGTTTCCACTACCGAATTATCTAATTGATAATCCAGATTCAGCGCGTAAAAATGTTGCTGGGCGTTTTTGATGGTTTCGTTCGTTGAAAAGAATTGCAAAAGGTGTCTCGGAAATTTAGAACAGAAACGTACAGTATTTCCTCCGTCCACGACTGTTTTTCCCAGCCCGAGGGCAATCGACACGATGCCATCGACCGCCTTCTGAGGCGGTACCGGATAGAAATTATAGGACTTCGCGACGCCGGCGAATTCAGGATAGAACCGGTTCTCATGCCTTGCTCCGACCATGCGCTGGATAATGACCGCCATTTTTTCCTCTTCCAGACGGTAACCGGTTGCCTTCATGTAATCTTTCGCGCTTTTATAAAACGTCGAGGCAAACACCCGCTTTATCGTATCAAGAAGATCTTTCAGCCGGATTTTAATGTCAGCCTGGTTGTTGGGAATCATGTAGGTCTCATATACGCCCGCGAACGGCTGGTACTGTGAATCCTCAAGCAGGCTTGAAGAACGTACCGCCAGCGGATAATGAATGATCGTCAGAAAATCTTCAAGCTTACTGACGATATCAGGCGGGAAAAACGGAGCGTCGACAAACCGTTTGGTGATTTCCTCATCGCTTGTCGTTTTCATGGCAAAATCAAAAAGCTTGTTTTCCTCGATGAACCTGTCAAAGACGCTCGTTCCGATAACTACCGCCGAAGGCACGGATATTTCAATTCCCTCAAACCGGTTCCTCACATTATAATTGTTGATCAGGATATTGACAAACGCCAGTCCGCGCGCTTTGCCTCCGAGCGAACCGCCGCCGATCCTCGCGAAACTGTTTTTCATATCAAAGGTGTCTTTGTTGAAATCCGATATGATTCCGCGCTGGCGAAGATCGCGGTAGAGAACCAGGGATTGCACAAGCAGGTTCCGCATTTCATCCGTAGACGCAAATTCGGATACTTTCCTCGGCCGTAATTTCTGCGCCAGCCAGAATTCCGTGCGGGCTTTGAGCCAGTTGGAAAAATGATTTCGTTTCGCGTGGAATAAAAGACATTCGTCAGGAATTTCCCGCAGACCGTCTTCGAGCGTTTTCAGGTTATTGGCTTTCCGCAATATCGACCCGTCCGGATTCCGGAAATTAAAATCGCCGAAATGCATGTAACGGGTCATGAAATCCTGAAGCTCATGAAGCAGGGTGGGAGATTCTTTCTGAAGAAATACGGCGCCTGCTTCTATCGCTTTTTGCTTCATTTCAAAACTGCTGGACTGAATCAGTACAGGGATGTCCGTATATCGTTCGCGTACTTTCCGGGCAAACAACAATCCCGCCTCCGGGTCTTTTTCTCCGTTTCGTTCAAAATTAATATCCGTGATAACGCCGAGAACGTTTTCCTCGAACCGCTCAAAATAATCCCAGGCCTCTTCGAAAGTCGTACACAGCAGTATTTTCGGCCTCGCGCGCTGACGGAGAAATTTGTGAGTCAGGTTCAGCCCTTCTGTGATCAGGCGCTGGGAATGCTTCATGATTTCAGTATATACCAGCGGAAGATAAGAAGAATAAAATTTAACATTATCTTCAATCAGAATGATGGACTGTACTCCCGCTTCTTTGGTATCTTCCTCGACGTTCAGACGGTCTTCGATGTATTTGATGATCGCGATCAAAAGATGATAATCGCTTTGCCAGATGAAAATCCTGTCGAAAATGGTCGTATCGTAATTCGTGATGATTTCCTTATGTTCCCGGTTGTCATAGGCCAGAAGAATAATCGGCGTCTTTACTCCGGCTTCACGGATTAATTTCGCGAACTTAATGACGTGCATATCTTCAATGTGCAGTGAGGTAATAATCAGGTCGAACCGGTTATCTTCTTTAATAAGTTCCAGCGCTTCGGCGCCGCTCATGATGTGAGTAAATTCCGGAACATTACTCAGGTTCAGGCCCTGATACTCCTGACGCACCAGATCATAAATTTGTCCGTCCTCCTCAAATAAATACGAATCGTACAAACTCGATACCAGAAGAACGTCGCGAACTTTATAACGCATCAGTTTCTGGAATTTCCTGATACGCGTACTATAACCCTCACCAAGCCATGACAAATCATAATCACGCTGGTATGATTTAATAATATTCTCCATGAAATCCTCGGATGTCTTAGAATGTTTATTACAGAGAAATGTAATATCTGCTGAATAAATGTATAGGAATTCATATTGATATACAATATAAAAAACAGGAAATTATACAGGCAGGCCGGTCGTAAGCCAATCCTGAGATATTTGATAAAATTAATTTTTCTTCAAAACAGAACTTTACAGTTGTTTAAAAATATTTAAATTATGCCATGAGAAAACTGACTTTTGAAGAAATCACCCAACAACGCTACTCTTCCGATGAAATCAGGCTTGTTGATAGGTTTCCGGTTTATGTCATCCTTGAGAACATCCGGAGCATGTACAATGTCGGCGCGATGTTCCGTACGTCGGACGCTGCCTGCATTAAGGAACTCATCATCTGCGGATACACAGCCCGTCCGCCGCGAAAAGAAATCGACAAAACCGCGCTTGGTGCGACCGAAACGGTGCCGTGGCGGCATTTTCCGTCAGGCGCAGAAGCGGTGAAATATCTCAGGGAACAAGGCGTTTATGTCATTGCGCTGGAACATTGCGAACAAAGCGGAAATATTATGTCACTGGAATGCCCTTTCCCCGTTGGTCTGGTTGTCGGCAATGAAGTGGATGGCGTCACGCAGGAAACCATTTCTGTTTGCGACAGCGCGGCGGAAATTCCGATGTTCGGCATGAAACAATCGCTGAACGCGGCGGTTGCTTACGGTATAGCCGTGTTTCAGCTCGTTCAGCGTTTTCAAACTGTACATAAGAAAGTAAATCCATGAAAAAGCTTTTATCCGAACAGGACATTGATCCGGCGCTGGATCTTTTCGGAGAAATCGCACGACTCCGGAAGGAAATGAACGCCGTGATCCTCGCGCATTATTACCAGGAATCGGAAATTCAGGACCTGGCCGATTTTGTGGGTGACAGTCTCGAGCTTGCGCGGAAAGCGGCATCCACAACTGCTGATGTGATCGTTTTCGCCGGCGTGCATTTCATGGCCGAAACAGCAAAAATTCTTAACCCCGACAAACTAGTCGTGGTACCGGACATGGAAGCGGGGTGTTCACTTGCCGACAGTTGTCCCCCTGATCAATTTAAAGCGTTTCGTGAGGCGCATCCGGATCATTTCGCGATAACGTACATCAATTGTTCCTCCGGCGTGAAAGCGTTGAGCGACCTGATCTGCACATCCAGCAACGCGGAAAAACTGATAAGGCAGATTCCGGAATCCACTCCGATTTTATTTTCACCCGATAAAAATCTCGGGGCGTATATCGCAAAAAAAACCGGCCGGCCGATGTTGTTGTGGCAGGGAACGTGCCAGGTGCATGAAATATTTTCCGAGAAACGGATCGTGCAGCTCAAAGTCGCTCATCCCGGAGCTCTTGTACTGGCACATCCGGAATGCCAAGAATCGGTGCTGAACCACGCTGATTTTATCGGTTCCACCAGCGGAATACTCAATTATGTCAGGCAATCGACGAATAAGGAGTTTATTATCGTTACCGAACCCGGCATTATCCATCAGATGGAAAAATCATGTCCGGATAAAACATTCATTCCTGCGCCGCCGGATAACGAATGCGCCTGCAATGTCTGTCCGCACATGAAACTCAACACGCTGGAGAAATTGTATCTGTGCATGGTCAACCGTGCGCCCGAAATCAAACTGCCCGAGGATATCCGGCTTCGCGCGCTGAAACCGATTCAGAAAATGCTCGAAATGAGTTAGCGGTTTTTTATTTATTGCATCGTTGTATTATAAAAAAGCCGTGCGGCTTGCTGCTCTTTTCCTCATCACCATGTTACTTCTGCAATGCGTTGACCCGCCAAGAGTTTTTCTCCACGACACTTGCATTTTCTCCCTAAAACCATTATCATCCGCAGCTTAATTTGAAACAATGAACAGGTGTGATCATGACTGAAGCCGAAATTATTAAACTCATTTCAAAAGAAATATCCGTTTCCGAACGTAATATTGCCGCCACAGTGGAATTACTCGATGCGGAAAACACGGTGCCTTTTATTTCCCGTTACAGGAAGGAAGTCACCGGCGGCCTGGATGAAAACCAGATTCGTGAGATCCAGGATAAAATCACGTATTACCGCGCGCTGGAGGCCCGAAAAGAAACCGTTCTCAATTCCATCGCGGAGCAGGGAAAACTGACCGATGAGCTAAAACAGAAAATCATGTCCGCCACGAAGCTCCAGGATGTCGAGGATCTGTATCTTCCTTACAAGCCGAAACGCAGAACGCGCGGTATCATCGCGAAGGAAAAAGGCCTGGAACCTCTCGCCATGATGATCATCACGCAGGATAAGGTCACAGGCTCGGCTGAAGATTACGCTAAGGAATTCATCAGTGAAGAAAAAAATGTACAATCCGCCGAGGAGGCGCTTCAGGGAGCGCGGGACATCGTCGCTGAAACAATCAGCGATGACGCGGAAATCCGGAAAGTCATACGTGAATTCACGCGCGAAACGGCCGTCCTTCAGTCAAAAGTGAAAGACGAGACGGATAAGGATTACGAAATGTATCATGATTACCGGGAACCGTTTTCCAAAATGCCGCCGCATCGGATCCTGGCGGTTAACCGCGGTGAAAATGAGGAAAAACTCCGCGTTGTACTTCAGGCTGAATCCGAAACCGCTTATGAAATCATCGGGAAGCGTTACCTGAAAAACGCCCGGTCCGTTTTCTATGACCATATGACGGAAAGCATTAAGGACAGTTATGAACGGCTGATCGCGATTTCCATCGAAAGGGAAATCCGGAATGAATTCACCGAAATGGCCGAAGAACACGCGATCCACGTGTTCGCGCAGAATCTCCGGAATCTATTGCTCCAGCCTCCCACCAAGGATCGTATCATCATGGGCATCGATCCGGGTTTTCGTACCGGCTGCAAAGTCGCAGTAATCGATACCACCGGAAAATATCTGGAAGGCGACACCATTTATCCCCACGAACCCCAGAAGCGGCATGACGAGGCGAAGAAAATCATGAACCGTTTGGTGAAAAAGCACGGCGTATCGGTGATTGCTATCGGAAACGGAACCGCCTCCCGGGAAACGGAATCACTCACCGCCGAAGTGATCGCCGAAATGAAAAAAGAAAACAGCGAACTGGATCTGGTATACACCATTGTCAGCGAGGCGGGCGCTTCGGTGTATTCGGCTTCCAAAGTCGCGCAACAGGAATTTCCCGATCTCGAAGCGTCCCAGCGCGGTAATATTTCAATTGCACGACGGCTTCTGGATCCGCTCGCCGAGCTTGTTAAAATCGATCCCAAATCAATCGGCGTCGGGCAGTATCAGCACGACTGCAACCAGAAACGCTTATCGGAAGCGTTGACGCAGGTTGTCGAATCGGCGGTGAATTATGTCGGTGTAAATCTGAATACCGCTTCCGCATCCCTGCTGACCTATGTTTCCGGATTGTCGTCACGTACCGCAACGGCGATCGTGAATTACCGCGATAAGAACGGGAAATTCAAAGTCCGCGGGCAATTACTGGATGTTTCCGGCATCGGTCCGATGGCATTCCAGCAGGCCGCCGGATTTCTGCGCATCCCCGACGGAGATAACCCGCTCGATAATACCGCTATTCACCCTGAATCATACGAAGCGACAAATAAATTGTTTATTAAATTCAACATTGCCGACCCTAAATTCACAAGCGGTCTGCTGGAACTTCAATTAAAGCAGTCGAAACTCCCGATTGACAAAATCGCCGGAGAGATCGGCATTGGAGTCCCGACGTTAAAGGACATTCTCGACAACCTGAAAAAACCGGGACGTGATCCCCGAGATGAATTGCCCAAGCCGATCTTCAAAAGCGACGTCCTGAAAATGGAAGACCTCAAACCGGGAATGATTCTTAAAGGCACCATCAGGAACGTGGTGGACTTTGGCGCGTTCGTAGATATCGGCGTCAAGCAGGACGGGCTCGTTCATATCAGCGAGCTTGCGGACAAATACGTCAAAAATCCGCTGGATGTCGTCAAAACCGGCGATGTGGTGACGGTTAAGGTTCTTAACATCGATATACCGCGAAACCGTATTCAGCTAAGCATGAAAAAATAAGGAGCCGTTATGCGCATAACCATAATAAGTTTTTTCCTTTGCGTCTCATTCATACTGATCACTTCCTGCGACAAATCCAGTCACCGCGATATTCAGTATAAAATGATTTTACAGTACCAGGACAGCCGCGCAAAAGCTGACAGCATTTATCCTTTTCTGAGGGATAAAGACGAACTCGTCCGGGGTCTTGCCATACAGGCGCTGGGTCAAATGGAGGATTCATCGGCCGTGGATACACTTATCGCGATTCTGCAGGAGAACAACGATTTCATCAGGGAAAAAGCGGTCATTGCCCTCGGACAAACAGGTTTCGGCCGTAACAGCCGGACGGTATCCGGTAAAATTGAAAAAACTTTATGGGATGCTCCGGATCATTCGAATTCTGGCTTTGCCCAGATTATCGAAGCAGTCGGTAAAGCCGGCACCGAACAATCCGCAGGTTTTATCAGGAAACATCTTGCACACCAAAACGAACTCATCATCGGAAAGGCCTGTATTGCTTCTGCCAGGCTGGCCTTACGCGGAATTAAAAGCCCGGCTATTGACAGCGCGCTGGTTCCGCTGCTTCAGCGGGAGAACTCATCGCTTCGGTGGAAAACGGTTTACGCGATGATGAGAATCCAGAGTCCGGTTTTCATTCCGCTTTTAATCCGGTCTCTTAAAGATAAGGATGAATTCGCACGTATGAATGCCTCCAGAGCGTTGGGAGCTGTAAAACAGGTTATGAAAAGCGATTCTCATTATTCAAAGATTGTAGACGCGCTTATGGAAGCCGCATCGAATGATGATTCATGGATGGTGCGCGTGAATGCCGTAACCGCTCTGGGTCAATTCAAATTTAAAACCGATGACCTGAAAAAAGCTTATTTTCTGATTGCTTTTGAAGGTAAAAAAGATCCGAACGAACATGTGCGGCTGGCTGCGATCCGATCGATGGCGGGGAGTTACAAACAGGACTTAAAAAACAAAAATGAGTTTATCAATCTTATTACGGATCATTTTATGCCCACAGCTACATGGCGCGAAAAGACCGCGACTCTCTCCGCCTTGTCCGTAATATTCGGGAAAACCGTACTGGATAACCCGGGTTGGAAAAAACTTCTTGATTCCTGTCTCAGGGATTCAAACCGGTACTGCAGGGCCCAGGCCGTGGAATCGGTCAATTCGATAAACGATGATCGTGTGATTCCGTATCTTGACAATGCGCTTCGTGACTCGTTTGAACTCGTTCAGATCAACGCACTGACAGTTCTTGGAAATATCAAATCCGCGCAATCCAGGCAAATACTTGCCGGTGCCATAAAAACGACGCAATACACAGTTTTTATGACTGCGCTCTCCATACTTTCAGAGGACAAGAACGTCCTCGCTGACAAGCGCTTATGCGAGACCATTATCCGTACGGCAAACGAACAATATGACTCACTTAAACCCGTTGATGATGAGGAAGCGATTATTGAAATACTGAATTCGGCGGCAAAATTCAAAGTTCCGGAAGCCGAAGTGTTTTTGAGTAAATTTGTAAGTCATCCGAACCGGAAAATCGCAAGTCATGCCGCGGTAAAACTCAGGGAAAATTACCGGAAAGATATTTTCATCCCGGCGGATACTGTCAAATCAGTTAAGCCTGTTGACTACCTATTTTTGAGCAAACTTAAATCTCAAAGCCCTGTCGCGGTAATAAAAACCGAACGTGGCGACATTGAGATGGATTTTTACTTCGATGAGGCTCCGCTGACGGTGATGAATTTCGTGAAGCTGGCTGAAAAGAAATTCTATGACGGTCAGTATTTTCACAGGGTTGTTTCCAATTTTGTTATCCAGGCGGGCGATCCGGGAGGAACCGGCTGGGGCGGTCCCGGTTATTCCATCCGGTCAGAATTCAGCAACAAACCCTACGAACGCGGATCGGTCGGCATGGCCAGTTCAGGAAAAGACACCGAAGGAAGCCAGTGGTTTATCTGTCACTCGCCTCAGCCTCATCTCGAGGGACGCTATACTGTTTTCGGAAAAGTTCGAGCCGGCATGGAAGTGGTTGATCAGATCCAGGTCGGAGATAAGATAATCAGCGTCAGAATTAACCGTTTTTAATGTTTCGCAGAGCGCTTGTTCAGGTGACTGTTCCGGTAGCTGTATAAAAAATATATTATCAGCCCCGCAAAAAGCCAGATGCCGAAACGGTACCAGTTGGTGATATGCAGTTCCGTCATCAGGTAAAAACAGCTGGTCAGCCCGAGCACCGGAATCAAGGATAACTGTTTTAGGATCGACAGTATAAGAATCCCGGCTGAAAGCATTATAAATAATATCATGGGTATTTTATGCTGAAAAACAGCCCATCCTGTTAATTCCGGATGTTCGGAGTCAGACAGGCTGAAAAAATCACGAAGCGTCTCAGGAAAAAATATCACTGAAACAATTACGGCCGTCAGAAACAGCGCGGGAACATAGAATCGGCCGTTGAGATAGGGAATTTTAAATTTCCTTTTATTTTTCATTTCAGGGTTCTGCTGCAGCACCAGCACACCGCCGCAAACGAGAGCAAATGCGAACAGAGTCCCGATGCTTGTCAGATCGGTTACCTCGGTCAGATTCATGAAAAGGGCTGGAACGGCGACAACGAATCCGGTCAAAACGGTTGAAAACGACGGCGTTCTGAATTTCGGGTGTATGCGTGAAAATATTTTTGGCAGTAGCCCGTCGCGGCTCATGCTCATCCAGATTCTCGGCTGACCCAGCTGAAATACGAGAAGCACACCGGCCATGGCGACAATGGCGCTCGCCGCCACGATCCCGCTGACCCAGTCCAGTCCCACTTGTTTGAAAACATACGCCAGCGGGTCACCCACCGCAAGAATCCGATAATCAACCATCCCCGTGAGAATCAGCGCTATGATCACATATAATACCGTGCAGATGATCAGCGAATAAATCATTCCCCTAGGAAGATCGCGTTGCGGATTGACGCACTCTTCGGCGGTTGTGGAAATCGCATCAAAACCGATATACGCAAAGAAAACGGCCGATACTCCGAACAATACGCCTTTCATTCCATTAGGGGCGAAGGGGCTCCAGTTCTCCGGTTGAACGTAAAACGCGCCGGCGCCTATCACAAGGGCGATGACGGACAGTTTGACAAGAACCATTATGTTGCCCGCGTTCCTTGATTCTTTGATGCCGATGTAAACAAGATATGTGATAAACGCCGTTATGCCAAGCGCGGGTAAATCGGCAATGATTTTCAGGGACCCCAGGGAAGGAGCGTATGTCCAGGCGTTAAACGCGCTTTGAAGCGCCGGGCTCAGGTCAAACCAGTCCGTCCCCGATTCGATCAGTTTCGACGCTTCGGCAAATCCTCTCTGCGCGCTCAGATAATCCATCGTGATCCAGTCAGGAAAAGCGATTCCGATGCCGTTCATCAGTTCGGTGAAATAATCCGACCATGAAATCGCTACGGCGATGTTGCCGATGGCGTATTCCATCAGAAGATCCCAGCCAATGATCCAGGCGATCAGTTCCCCGAATGATGCATAGGCGTACGTGTAAGCGCTCCCCGAAACAGGAATCATTGAGGCGAATTCTGCGTAACAGAGTGCAGAAAAGCCACAAGCGATTGCTGTAAACACAAATAAAAGCGATACAGCCGGTCCTCCGCTGGCCGCCGCATTGCCGATCGTGCTGAAAATTCCGGCGCCGATGACTGCTGCGATACCCAGCGCCGTAAGGTCCCGTACTTTCAGCGTTCGGTTCAGTTCAGCGGAATGACCCGAAATAACCGTCTGGTCATGCGCTTCCTTTAGTATGTAATCAACACCTTTTTTTCTGAATAAATTCATTGCGGATATTCTGACTGATTTTTTCCATGCAGGTATAAGTCAATGATTGCACAGGCAACAAACGATAATATGCAAAAATTTACTTGAAAAAACATGAATATTTTTATATGATGAAAACTCAAAATGAAACTTCACGGCGAAATCCAGAAGGGAAATTCCCCGCAGGGTTCCGTTAAGAAAGAACAGAGAGGAAAAATATGTGTGGAATCGTCGGATATATCGGTAACCGTACGGCCTTGCCGTTACTGCTGAAAGGGTTAAAATGCCTTGAATACAGAGGTTATGATTCAGCCGGAATAGCCGTGATTGAAAAAGGCAAACTGGAAATAAAAAAACAATCCGGTAAAATCGCTGATCTGGAAAAACTACTGAAGAATACGGATTACAAATCAACAATCGGCATCGGACATACGAGATGGGCGACTCACGGCGTACCGAACACCACCAATGCGCACCCCCATACAGGCATGACCGGGGACATTACGCTCATTCACAACGGCATTATCGAAAATTATTCCGCTATCCGTTCTGAAATGGAAGAAAAGGGTCACGTCTTTCATACGGAAACCGACACGGAAACCCTTGTTCATCTTATCGAGGAATTCTATAAATCCGTTTCTGACCTGGAAACAGCAGTGCGTGAAGCTCTGTATTGTGTAAAGGGCACTTACGGCATAGCCGTGCTGTCCAGGCATGAGCCCGACAAAATCATTGTCGCCCGGCAGGGCAGCCCTCTAGTAATCGGCTATGGCGACGGCGAGTACATAGTGGCTTCGGATGCTTCGGCGATTGTCGCTCATACGCGTCAGGTCGTGTACCTTGAAGATCATGAAATGGCTGTACTGACTAAAAACGGAGTGGACATCAAGACCGTCGATAACCAGCCGATTGTGAAAATGGTCGAAGAAATCACATACGACGTCAGCCGGATCGAGAAGCAGGGTTTTCCCCATTTCATGCTGAAAGAAATCTTCGAACAGCCGAATACCATCACCGATGCGATGCGAGGACGTCTCGTGGACGAAGAGGGCATACCCCGTCTTGGGGGCATTACGGATTATATCGATGACCTGGTCAACGCAAGCCGCATTGTCTTCATTGCCTGCGGAACATCATGGCACGCCGCTCTGGTAGCAGAATACATGATTGAGGAACTGACCGGAATCAACGTTGAGGTGGAATACGCCTCCGAGTTCCGTTACCGAAACCCGATTGTAACACCCGGAACGGTTTTTATCGCGATCAGCCAGTCCGGGGAAACCGCCGATACGCTTGCAGCTATGCGGGAGGCTAAAAATAAAGGAGCCATCGTCCTGGGAATCTGCAACGTCGTCGGCAGCACCATACCCCGCGAATCGCATGCCGGGGTGTATATCCATGCTGGACCTGAAATCGGGGTCGCTTCAACCAAAGCTTTTACATCACAGCTGACCGCTCTGGCCCTAATCGCGCTGCTGATCGCCCGGAAGAAAAACATGTCCACGGTCATGGGCAAGGAAATCATTAATGAACTGCGGTCCATCCCGGATAAGGTAAGAACGATTCTCAAAAGCAACGACCGGATTCTAGAAATCGCCGAACAATACAAAGACAAAAAAAACGCTTTGTATCTTGGCCGCGGGTACAATTTCCCTGTCGCTTTGGAAGGCGCATTGAAACTGAAAGAAATTTCATATATTCACGCCGAAGGGTATCCGGCGGCAGAGATGAAACACGGTCCCATAGCGCTGATTGACGACGACATGCCGGTTGTTGTCGTCGCCCCCAAAGATGCCATATACGACAAGATCATCAGCAATATCGAGGAAGTCCGGGCACGCGGGGGCAGCATCATCGCGGTAACCACTGAAGGGAATACGGAAATTCAGTCCCGGGCCGATCATGTCATTTATGTACCGAAAACCATGGATTTTCTGGTCCCGCTCCTGACGGTTATCCCCCTTCAGCTTTATGCTTACCACATCGCCGTCCTCAGAGGCTGCAATGTGGACCAGCCGAGAAACCTTGCAAAAAGCGTAACGGTGGAATAAATTTTCAGTGATGACCGATCAGCAGCGTACTGATCCAGAACAGCCCAACCCCGAGAAATACGATCAGGGGCATCCATTTGTTCTGAAGCTCATTAACGCGCGGTATCAGGTCCGTTGTCGCCACATGGATAAACGTTCCCGCCGACATCGCCAGGGCCACTGATTTGACGTAACCCTCCTGAGCGAACCCCCCCGAATACATATCCAAAAGATAAATGATGACTGTACCCGCGATCGACGATAACGCGAGCAGAACCGTTGCCCAGACGCTGACGACGCGCCTCGAATGGGACACATACATGATGGACGCGATCGTAAATCCTTCGGGAATCTTATGAAGCACGGTGCCGATAAAGATGGTCAATCCGATATGGATGTCGATCAGCATGCCGGAACCGATCGCGACACCGCTGAAGAAGTTATGAACCATCAGCCCCACCAGCGCCGATACGCTGACCACGCGGGACACGAGGTGACGATGCGTTTCCTCGCCGAAATGAAAATGCGGGGTGAACACATGCTCAAACAGATGAATGATCAAAAAACCCGCTATGACCCAGATCATGACCGAAGAGGATTCCCCGAACGCCTCAGGGATCATATCGAGCAGTGCGACCGCCAGTATATATCCGGCGCCCAGCGCAATGAAAAAGTCAAGATAGCGCTTTTCCCACTGCTTTCGGAAACTGAAAACCCAGCCCCCGGCGATGATTAAAAGACCGGCTAAAAAACTGAATAATAAGGCATATATAAACGTCATACGGAAACAAGAACCCGGTTATCGGTTAATCTCCAAACAGTTTGACGTCCACCTTCATTCCTTTTTTCCGGACCAGTCCAACCAGCGAATCAAGCTGGCTAATCGTGTGATCCAGTTTTGTGTACAGGCTTTCATCATAGATCATCTTTCCGATGTTGCCCTCGCCCTGACGGATATCAAACAGGATGCTGTCCATCTGAGTAGTGACTTTCAGGATCTGACCGGATATTTTTTTTACGTCCGTGAAGGCCGTATCAAACCGGGTGTCTGTTTTTTCAACAAGATTTTTCAGACCCCGGATGGTCTGGGTCAGGCGCAGATACGTACTATCCAGCTTGGTATCGGTTTTTACCATGATGGCCTTCATGCGGGAAGAGGTCGAGTCCAGATTATAGGCGATTTTTTTCATGGATTGGGCGAAAGAACGGTCTCCGACGATTGCATTCGTGGAAATCAGGAGGCTGTCGACGTATTTGAGCGTAATTTTTACGTCCGTTCCCAAATCCCTGAATTGAGAAGTTAATTCGGAAATATCGGGTTCGCGGGTTCCCTTCATACGGGTCTTGATATCAAAATCAGCCGGGTCATTGCCGGGCACCATCTCGATTTTTTTCGCGCCGAAAAAATCAACGCTCGATATAATGGCCGTAGCGTCTTTTTTAAGGCGGACGGAGTTGGATATGCTGATCACCGTAATCACGGAATCCCCTTCCAGATCGATATCCATAACCTTCCCGACTTTCAGTCCGCTGACATTGACCGGGTCGCCGGCCATCAGTCCTGCGGTATTCCTGAAAACGATTGTAACATTGTATGTGTTTGGCTTGAAAGTGATGCCCTTCAGCCAGATGACGCTGAAAACCAGTATGATGAGCCCGGCAAAAATAGTAATGCCGACTTTCAGTTCCAGAATTTTATTTTCATTCAAAGGATGGTTTTCCCTGATAGTTAAAAGATAGTTCGCTATTCAAAATCACGGTCGATAAAATACGTAAAGGATTTTCCTTTCTGGTTTTTCTTCTGGATTTCCTTGGCCAGCCGGAGCTGGAACTCCTGTGCGGAATTGTATCCGTACGCCCTTAATAGCAGATTCAGCGCAATCGTCTCGGCGATCACGGTAATATTTTTCCCGGGGTAAACCGGAAGCTTGATCAGCGGGATTTTTATGCCCAGGATCATGTTGGTGGTTTCATCAATCCCGAGTCGCTCATATTCCTCTTTGCCGTCCCAGAGCCTGAGGTCAACCTGGACTTCAAGTCTTTTCTGAAGCCGTACAGCGCGTATGCCGAACATTTCGCGGACATCCACGATTCCCACGCCGCGGATTTCCATGAAATGCTTGAGCTTATCATGTCCACGGGTCATCAGCACGCTTTCGGAAATCTTGGAGATACGGACCGTATCATCGGCCACCAGGCGGTGTCCCCGCTCAACCAGGTCGAGCGCGATTTCACTTTTCCCGATGCCGCTTTTCCCGGTCAGCATCATTCCGATCCCGTATACATCCACCATGGAACCGTGTACGGATATCTCCGGTGCGAAAATCTCGTCCAGATGGCTGCTGACAAGGTGGATCGCGTCGGTTGTCGCTGTAGTGGTCGTGATCATCGGTATATTGCGTTGCCGGCAGAGTTCGATCATTTCCGGAAATATGGGATTTCCGTTTGTGGCGATGATCAGCGGGATGTCAAAATCAAAAAGCTGGCGGATGGACTGCTTCCGTACGTCTTCCGTCAGGTCGTTCATATAATAATATTCGGTGTTTCCAAGAATCTGGATCTTCTCGTGGGTAAACAGCTTGACAAAACCGGCTAATGCCAGACCCGGCCGGTGAACGTCACGCTGTGTGATAAATCGCTTTTCAATTCCCTCGCTCACAACCATTTCAAAAGAGAAATACTTTCGTATATCGTTCAGGAACCTCGCTACGCGCATCCGCTCGACTGACCGGATATTATTCCCTTCGATTTTATATTCTACATCGTCATATTGCGTCTCGGCCATGATCACTCCCGCAGATCAGATTCACGGTTAGGAATCGTTTCAGAATTGAAGTATATTAAAGTGATTTATTTATTTCAATTGAATTTTTAAAAAGATTCACCGATTGCGATGACCGGAAACGCGGAACTCCGGCCATAGGCAAAATCAATTCTCAGGTTCAGGTGATTGTCCGTGTTCAGCATGAACCGGATACCGAATCCGCGCGTGTACTTCAGATTTCCCGTAGTCCAGGCCGGAAGAGTGGATGATACATCGCCGCCTCCTGCAAAAGCCACGGCTCCGAAACGCCAGAGCACAGGGAATCTGTATTCCGCCTGAAATGTAACCATTTGACGGTCCCTGTAACGCCCCGTATAATAACCCCGCATATAAAAAATGCTCCCGATTTCAGCGTATTTATTTATCGGTGCATGCCCGAACATGACCTGACTGTAAAACTGAACGGCTAAAACGTGATTCTTAAAAAAGGACATATATTTTCGGAGATCGAACCGGAACCTGACAAAATCATATTCACTGCCTGTAACCGCGTGAAACGGGACCATCGACAACTGATGATAACTTCCGGACACCGGGTAGAGCGTACTGTTGCGGGTATCCCAGTTAACAGCGGCGCCCAGGCCGGACGTAATTCTTGTCTTGCGGTCGCCGTATCCTGCTTTTTCAAGAAGTCCCCCGTCCTCGAATTGTGTGATTTTGAATGCATCAAATTCATAAAGCGCGCCGATGAATAGCCCGTTCCGGATATGTCGTGTGTAATTGAGCGCCAGCAAGAATGTCTGCGGCGTATAATGCTCAGAGGAGGAATCCGGTGTGCCCCCGCCCGTTCCCCAGAATACATCGGGATATTTGATATACTGAACTTCAGCGGTAAAACGGCGCTGGTTATTCATCCAGAAATGGTCGAATACGGCCGCGGTAATGACCTGCTTCCTTTGCGTATATACAAAGGAAGATGCCAGCGTGGAAGGCCTTGTCGTCACCGGTGTTTCGGAAAAACGGAATACATACGTCCCAACCAGCCCGCCACCAAGACGGGTCTGGGGTGTCCAGTAAATCAGCGGAAAAAAATAAAAATGACCGCTCCGGTCTTCCTGTTCCACAGAATCGGTCATGACGATATCATCCTGCGCAACACTTATCCGGGCGGAAAAAAAAAGAAGAAATAATAAAACAACTCTCTTTTTCATCGGCTGAGATTATGCGAAGAAATTCACAGTATTTCAATGATTAATTCGTTTTTGCGAATCATTCCCTGATTCCTTCAGAGGATAACAATCATATTGAAAATCACGGAGCAAATGACTACACTCCCCCTGAACCGGAAAGGTTACGGATGATCAATGAATATAAACGTCAGGACATTTTTTTGTGCCGTCACGATTGTCACCGGAAGCAGGGGCAGAGAGTATCCGTATATCACGTTATGCGTCGGAAACGCTGCTACCCCGGTGGATGCACTTATTTCCGATGGAAATGCAAAGAGCTTGAAAAACGAAAAAAATGTTTCCGGGGTTTTAACCATCCGGGCAAAAAGTGCTTCGGCTGCCGTTTCTTCGATGAGGAAAAAATGACCCGAACGCTGATTTCATCGCCGGACATAGACCTGAAAAACGCGCTGGAATCCGTTTACGAGTTCGAGGAATGGCTCCGTGATCATGTGAATAAGGTGTCGGACTGCTTCGGAAAAATCAGTTCCGTTAAACCCAGGATCGTCAAATCCGTATATCCTTCCGCCGGGACAACGAAAGAGCACACTCGGCTGCTGGGCTATCTGATCTGCTTTGAATACTGTTACATCGGCCGGACTTTGCTTGATGACGTGAGTTTTGCGATTATTGGATGTGACTTTCAGACAAGGCTCCGGTTTTCCCCGGGCGATGAAGTTGAATTCAGGTCAGAACTCACCGAACAGGACGGACGGCTGATTTTCCGGCACCTGAAACAAATCGCGTTCAGACACAAGAAAAACAACTGCGAAATCTGGACAGACAGCCAGTCGCTGATCGTAAAACACACCGGAAACATGCTTGCACGGCAGGCGGATAAGTGCATCGCCTGCAGTCAGGGCTTACTGATTGACGTGCATGAGTTTCTTTACGGTCAGGAGTCGGTCTATCACCGGATCTTCTGCCTTCAGGGCATGAAATCCGCATCCCTGTGCCTGTATGACTTGTCGAAAGAAATCTACGGCAACACCTGCCAGAACCGGTTCCTAAAATCATAAGGACACGCCTATTGAACGCAACCCGTCCCTATCAGATCAATCAGAAGCTGATTATTGAAACCCCGGAAAATATTTTTCTGGAATACGAACTTGCCGGGCTTGGGTCAAGATTCATCTCTTTCTGGACTGACACGCTGATTCAGGTGTTCCTGGCAATGGCCCTGTTTTACCTGTTATTTATCATCGCCGGTTTTACGGGGGTGTTTGCGGGAAACCTGCAGGTCAGCCAGACTGTCCAGACAGTACTGATGGTTATTTCCCTTTTTATTCTCTATCAAGGTTATTACATTTTTTTTGAGGTACGATGGAAAGGTCAGTCTCCCGGCAAAAGACTCATGAAACTCCGCGTTATCGGCGAAAATGGACTGCCCATAACGTTTTATCAGTCAGCAATCCGGAATATCCTCCGCATCATCGACATGCTGCCCCCGGTTTTTTTTGTCCCGAGTTACGGACTGGGCAGCCTGGTTCTGATGGTCAGTCAGCAGTCAAAAAGGATCGGTGATTACGGAGCAGGAACCTTGGTCATCAAGGAACACGGATTCCGGGGTTTTGAGATTTTTGCTTCGGTACAGACGCAACCCGAGTATATTCAGAAAATACGCATTCCCATGATAAAAAAAATGCAGGATTCCGATTACTATCTGCTACGGGAATTTTTTTTCAGGAAAAACACGCTACAGCCTGAACTGAGTGCTCGTATCGCCTCGAAACTCGCCGCTCATTTCAGGCAACAGCTGCATACGCCGTTTCAGGAACAAAATAACGATATCCGGTTCCTCGACAACCTGATGCTGCTGATCGAAAGCAAAAAACGATAAAAGGATGAAAGCATGAAACGTCCGGTTTACGCAATAACAATGGGTTTAACGCTTTTACTGGTTTCCTGCGGAAAACCTTCCGCGGAGGAATGGCTCACGTATTATGAAAAATCCGGCTGCCAGGAAACGCCCCGCTATGAGGAGACGATCCGGTTTCTTGAGAAACTGTCGAATCATTCCGGCGCCGTTCACCTGACATATTTCGGAATTTCCCCGCAGGGAAGGAAACTGCCGTTAGTCATCGTTGATAAAGACGGCGAAATAAAACCGGCGGGCGTACGGCATAAAAACAAAGTCGTCGTGCTCATCCAGGCCTGCATACATCCCGGGGAGCCCGACGGCAAAGACGCAGGACTGATGCTGATACGCGATATGGCAATTCATAAAAAACACCCGGAACTGCTTGACCGGATCACCATTCTTTTTATGCCCCTATTCAACGCGGACGGGCATGAACGGTTCGGCCCGTACAACCGGATCAACCAGAACGGCCCCAAAGAAATGGGATGGCGCGTAACTTCCCAGAATCTCAATCTGAACCGCGACTACATGAAAGCCGACGCGCCCGAAATGCGGAACTGGCTGAAAGTGTTCAGTGAATGGCTTCCGGATTTTTACATTGACTGCCATGTCACTGACGGCGCCGATTACGAATACGCGGTCACTTATGCGATGGATCATTCTGCGAATATTGAGAAACCCCTGCGGGACTGGACGGCCGGGATTTTTCTTCCGGTCTGGAAGGGGCAAATGAATACCGCCGGATTCCCGGTGTTTCCGTACGTGTCGCCGAGAACCTGGAGCAATTTCACGAAAGGACTGAACGGAGGCATCGCTCCTCCCAGGCTTTCGACGGGCTACGGCGCCATACAGAATCGTCCGTCGCTGCTGATCGAAATGCATATGTTCAAGGACTATAAGACAAGAGTCGAAGGTACGTATCAGTCCGTGCTTCAGGCGCTGGAGATTATATACCGTGAGCATAAATCCCTGAAAATGGCGATTGAGGAAAGTGACCGCATGACGGCGGAACCCTGCAGCCGGTATATTCCGCTGGCATTTCGCCTGACTGAGAAGGCGGATACCGTAATTTTAAAAGGCTTCGCGTATCATCTGCAGCACAGCCGAATCTCGGGAGATTCAGTTATCGTATGGGGAAAAACACCGGCCGAGCACCGCCTGGCCTATTTCAATGACAACATATGTACCGATTCCGCGCAGACGCCCTGGGCGTACATTGTTCCGCAGGAATGGACGGCCGTCATTGATGTGATGAAAGCCCACGGTATTGATATGAAAAAACTGAAAAAAGACAAGGAACTGGAAGTGACTTCCATGCGGTTCCGCAATACCGTCTGGGAAAGCCGCGCTCATGAAGGAAGAGTCCGCTGCAATACCGACGTCACAACGTTTGTCGAAAAAAGAAAATTCGCAAAAGGTGATTATGTTATACGGATGAATCAGCGCCTGAACCGTGTCATCATGCATTTGCTGGAACCCAAAGCGCCGGACTCCTTTGTCCGATGGGGTTTTTTCAACGCCGTATTTGAACAGAAAGAATACGCGGAAAATTATAAAATGGAGCTTATGTCGGAAAAAATGATTGCTGAAAACCCTCGAATGCATGACGACTTTTTGAATGCACTGAAATCCGATTCAACGATGGCAAAAGATCCTTACGCCCGTTATAACTGGTTTTACAGACGGACTCCTTATTGGGACCGGCAGCTGAATGTATATCCGGTTTCAAAAATGACGGAACCGCTTGAGCTTGATTAACTCAACCCCCATGGAAAACAGGACTATCAGGTTTTGACTCAGAACTTTGATAAAATGATGATTTGCTAATGATATTGCCTTGTTCCTAACCGGGAAAACCTTCTGACTGCTATTATTCATTGTTTTTCTGCAAGTTATTTTCTATCAGTTCCGCAAACTGTTTTGATTTGCTTTTCCAGCTATTCTGGCGTGCAATGGACCGTAATCGCACCTCTTCAAAAGGCGTTTTTACGGCTTTTCCGATCATCGCGATAAATTCTTCATCGCTTTTTGCGACATAAATATCACCGGCAAGCGCCTCTATTTCATCCGAATAATCACGGGTGACAACCTGCTTACCCGCGGCAAGGTATTCGTAAAGCTTGTTAGGATTTAAGCCGTTTGTCAGTTCGTTTTTCTTGAAAGGAATAATACACACATCGGACATCCGGTAATATGACGGAAGTTCCTGATGTTTTTTTACTCCCAGAATATGGATGTTTTTGCAGGGAAAATTCTCGATCCGGGTTTTAATCCCTGCGGACAAGAACGGGCCGATCAGAATGAATGAATATCCCGGAAATCTTAATGCCGCCTTCTCAAGCAAATCAACATCAAACCAGTCTGCCAAGGCTCCGGCGTAAACGATCCGCGGCCCCGGTATGCTTCCGGCATCCGACGGAATCTGAACCTGAGCATTAATAAACAACTCAAAATCGACCCCGTTTCCGATCAGTGAAACATTCCTGTGTTCATAAATGCGGATTTTCTCTATTAGTTTTTTAGAAACCGTAATGATTAAATCTGATTTTTTAAGTGTTTTCCGGAAATACTTTTCTGTAAATCCCAGACTTGATGAAAAGCCCATCGGGATATCATTGCAATCATACACAAGAATTTCTTTGCTTAACCGGCTTACAATATTAATATAATATATGTTCGAAATTCCAATGATTTTCTCCTTTATATGAAAGCCGGTCATCCGTAATACGATTTTAACCCAGAAAAAAATAATGCTCTGAAAGCAAAAACGGAAAAAAAGATTGTTCTGAACTGCGTTCGCCAGACGGCTGGGTGTTGACTTGAAAAACGGAATGGTAACATGAACAACTCTCCCCACTTTACGCGGAAAATAAGAGTTCGTCTTACCTGATACGTACGACTCAATGAACAGAACTTCCCAATGATCCGGAAAATGCTCAATGATTTGCTGTTTCCTGGTTTTGAGATAATCCCATTTGATTTCAGAAAACCATACAATTTTCATTGAAACCTTCCCGGGAATTCAGTCAATGAATTTTTGCAGCCACAGTTCAAGATTAAAGCAACCCCAGAAATTAATGTACTGCTTTTTGCATGATCTTGAAGGATATTTCTCGAATTCATCCAAAATTAGTTTGGCGTTAAAATACTTTCTGTCCTGAAAAGATTTGGATTTGAACACTTCCTTCATTCTGTTCCGCAAGGGTCCTTCGCTGAGCCAGAGTTTTTCAGCTGTCGCGAATCCGATTTTATCTTTTCGGTCCAGGATCAGGTCCGGAACAATCCCGCGCATGGATTTTCGGAGCGCGTATTTCCTTATTCCATCACGGATTTTGTATTGATCCGGCAGTGAAAACACAAACTCCACCACTCTGTAGTCCAGAAAAGGAACCCTGGCCTCAATGGAAAACGCCATGGAATTTTTGTCCTCATACATAAGAAGCGAACGAAGAATGAAACGGACATCGCCGTTGAGCCTGTCTTTGAGAGTATCCTCGATCGTTCTTGCAATTCCCTCCGCAGAACCCATCGAACGGATGAACGGCTTGCTGATTCCGTTGGACAGCTTCAATAGAAGGAACTTATGTGCTTTATTTCCCAGGCTCGACGGTATGGCGTTAAGCAAGATCGTCAGATAGGCCCCGGCAGAAAGACGTTTGTCCAGCCTTCTTGTTTCCTTGATGAATTTGGCCCATCGTCCTCTGCGAAGGAGACCGGCGAAATAAGGGTAGTACGCATGATCGTAACCGCCGAGTATTTCATCCGCGCCCTGTCCGTCCAGCAAAACCTTGATTCCGCGCTGATTCGCCAGCCGCATGACGCAGTACTGGGCGAAGATGCTCGTCGACGGAAAGGGCTCCTCGAGATGGGTAATGAAATGGTCCAACGCCTGGGACAACTCTGCGTCTGTCGGCAGAACGACATTGCGTTCCGCCTGGGACTGCTGAAGTACGGCATCCATGTACACGCTTTCGTCAACCGATTTCAGTTCCGATCGGGCTGAAAAAGTTTTTTGACGTTCTCCGATTTGTTCTCCGCTGACCTGATTGGATCGCAGAAGCCGGTTCAATACGCATACGATCGCCGAAGAATCCAGGCCTCCGCTGAGACAGCTCCCGACCGGTACGTCGCTTCTCAACCTGAGCCTTACGGAATCTTCGAATAATTCATAAAACCTGCGGATCACTTCATCTTCCGGATGCCGGGATTCAAGGGTTTTCCCGCTGTCTAAACGATAATATGGTTTGATCTCAAATCCGCTTTCCCGTATTCGCAAAAAATGACCTGGCTCAAGCTGATAAATGTTCTCAAAAAAAGTTTCCTCGTTCCAGTCGCGCATATGACTGATCAGAAAATTATAGATGATCCTGTCGTTGGGTACGCGTTTGACAAACGGATGAATCAATAGCGACTTGATTTCCGAGCCGAAAATGAATGTATCCTGGTTTTTGTAATAATAAAAAGGTTTTACGCCAAACCGGTCGCGGGCGCAAAACAGCTCTTTTTTCACCGCATCCCACAGCGCGAATGACCACATGCCGTTAAAACGGTTCAGGCATTCCGTTCCCCACGCCATATACGCGGCAAGGATGACTTCCGTGTCGGTCTGGGAACGAAATGAATATCCTGACGCTTTCAATTCTTCCCGTAACTCAATGTAATTGTAAATCTCGCCATTGAACACGATCCACATGGTCCGGTCAGCGCTGGACATGGGCTGGTGGCCTGATTGCGAAAGATCCAGAATGCTCAGCCTGCGAAAACCCAGACCGACATTCTGGTCAAAATAAAAACCTTCATCATCTGGTCCGCGATGAGCCATCACCCGGGTCATCCTTTGAAGATCCTGCTGGTCTACGGGCTTATTTCTGAAATTGTATATTCCTGCAACTCCGCACATGGGATGTTTTCTTTTAATCTTAATTTTTTTTACGATTATAGTGGGTTATAATCCTAAAATCAAGAGGATTTCATCTGTGTTTTTTGTCAAAAAAAAGGGGAAGCCTGTACTTCCCCTTACTAATCGATATTTAACTTATCATTTCAGCATCATCATCTTGCGGCTTTTGACAAATGAACCGGTTTCAATCCGGTAAATATAAATACCGCTGGAAACCATTCTGCCTGTGTTATCCTTGCCATCCCAAGCTACCGATTTGTATCCGGGCGTTTCGTACCTGTTTACCAGAGTGCGCACTTCCTGGCCGAGAGTATTATAAATTCTGAGGCTGACTTTTCCGGATTCTTTCTGATCATACCTGATCGTCGTTGTTGGGTTGAAAGGATTAGGATAATTAGAATGTAATGCATACGATACGGGTTTGATGTTTTCATCTGCTATCCCAACGGTGACCTCAAGATGAAGCCGGACATTCGTTACCGGTAACAGAGGATCGTTTGTCATGACACCAAGATACCCGTCGTAAGGAATAATAATTTTTTCTGTATTCTGCCCGTTCCAGTAAAGTTTGATTTCAACCGAATCGCCGGTTTCAATGGTTCCGGAAACAGGATTCACATCGATCCAGCTCAGACCGGTGCCTGCGATACCAAGACCGCATATTTCCACGCCATATCCGGATCCGATTGGCCCGATCAGTGTTGTAGCTCCGGTGGAAAGATTAACCATTCTCAGTTCGGCCTCAAAGTTATAATAATTAAATGCCGCCATATAGCAGGTGTTGTCATTGGGGTCAAATTCCATGCTTTGTGCGTAAGCGGCATCAAATCCGATCGGCCCGATTAAAGCCGCTGATCCGTTTGTTTTGTTTACAGAGAAAAAATTATCTCCGCCAATGTCAAATACATAAAGTTGGCCGTTCCGGTCGGCGGCTAATCCGATCGCGATATTAACTCCGGTTAATTGTCCTTTTAGTGTGGGTGTACCCGAAGAAGAAATGCTGTAAAGAAACGAATTATCGCTACCATCCACAAAGGTTGCATAAATGGTCCCATCGGTAGGATCGGTCGTCATGTCGGTCCATGATCCGGCTGGCAAACTTGCGATTACAGTATATGACCCGTTCGCTGTATCAATTCTCCCAAAGGTCGGACTGCTATATCGTTCAATCGCGTACAGGACGGATCCGTCTTTAGAGAAACAGGCTCCGTCAATGAACAATCCGTACTGGCTTCCTTTGCTGATAGGGTTTTGCGGGGATGTCAGGTCGAATGCGATGAAATATCCTCCCCAGGCATCGGTTCCATATGCGTTATAATCTCCTGCGCTTCTATTTTTACGAATTGTTCTTGAAATCCCGCTTTTCGTTTTTTGTTCAATAGGCGCCCGGTTGCACGAGACAATACTGCCCGAATTTCGCTGAAATTCATTGGGTTTATCGTTATCGCCCTGATCATTTGAAAGACGATCTGATTCAAGGAAAGTGAATACATTTTGACTTTCTCGGATAAAGAATTGCAGGGTACTTAAGCCGTGATTGTATATCCAGAATACCGTACTGTCCGTATCGCCCGAATTGACCGTTTGGGTAAAAACCGTATCGCTCAGGATCAATGCAGGCGGCGCAATGGCCTCATCGGTATAATCACTGAAGTGAGCAGGTGATTCATTATCGACAGCGCGGATTTGATACCGGTAATCCGTTTCGAACGAACCCAGATAATCGTCGTACGTGGTATCGGGCCCACCGCTCTGGTCAACACTGTCAACGAGCACGCTGTTGCGGTAGATGTAAATTTTTGCCAGGTCATCAAGCGGTGTGCCGTCTTTTTGGGTGACGGGATTTCGCCATGTCAGCTGGGCATGATTCACATAACCTCTGGCAACCAGATTAGCGGGAACTGAGGGTTCGGGGTGACCGCCCGCATACCAGCCATCCGATTCCACGGTGTTGCTCGTACTGTCAGTTGGAATATGGCGTGTAATAAGGGAATAAACGAAAAAAGTTCCGTCAATTAATCCCGTATCGGTATAAGCTTGTATCCCTTTGCTGACAGAACTGACCAGCCTATCGTTTTTATAAATATCAATGACGAAAGTATCGATAGGATCCCCTGTATAAAAGAGGGAGGGATCAGTCCATGTTAATGTCATTGTATTTGGAGTGGTATAATCACTATACTGACCAATATCCGTTACAGGTTTCGGATCGGCCAAGTCAATTTCATTTAAAATTAAAGTGGTATCGTAAAAGTTCAGATTTGTGTAAATATGCTTAATACCCGATGGCCATTGAATGATTAGTGTGTCAATCATTGTGGATGCACCTAAGCCGAAATGCTGTATGAGGCTGTTCTGACTGCTGTATCCGTTTCCGGAACCTACTTGCCGGATTTGAGTAACAGAGCCTGATTTAAGGTAAACCCGCGCTCCGATAGCTGATTTGTTTGAGATTGTTCCGTTTAATTTTATTTTTATCCACTGACTGTCAGCCGATGTGACATTGCAGTACAAATGATCTCCGGAATACACATGACCGAGAAACAGATCCATCTTTCCGTCATTATTCACATCCCCTGTTGCCAGGGTATTGCTCCATTGCTGCTCATTGACCAGGCCGGTCTGTTCCGACACATCATCGAAAGTACCGTTTCCGTTATTTTTGTATAACGCGACCAGGCGATACGACGGGCTTGAAGAATGAACCTGAGCTATAATATCCAGAAAACCATCGTTATTAAAGTCTGCAAAAGTGGCACAGGTGGCCTGCCCGTTGCCCCGGTAAATACCCGATGAAACCGATTCATCTGAAAACACCATTCCGTTATTTTTCAGCAACCGGTATGGTGAGGAACTGTTTCCTAAAAGCAGGTCCAGGTCGCCGTCATTGTCATAATCGCCGAATACAGCGGTAAAGTTGTCTTCAGACGGAAAACTGACTCCTGCTGATGAAGCAACTTCCGTAAAAACCCCGTAATGATTTAAAAAAAGAAGGTTAGCCATTCCGCTATTTGGCACATATACATCCACATAACCATTCCCGTCAACATCGCCCACGGCTATACCGCGGGAATTTGCCTGATTCTGACTTAAACCGGCCGAATCGCTTACGTCGGAAAAACCCGTTCCAAGATTATTTCTGAATAACCTGTTTGTTGTGGCCAGCCCGGCGCAAAACAAATCAACCCAGCCGTCATTATTGTAATCGAACCATGCGACGGAATAAAATCCCGAATACACGGATGATAATCCTGCGGCATTCGTTATTTCAGTAAATGAATTAGACCCGTCATTTCTGAACAACCGGAGAGTGGGTGATGCGTTATGTCCTGCAACAACAACATCTAAATCACAGTCATTGTCAAAGTCGGCCATTTGAGCCGTGTAACTGGTACCATTGACTGACATTTGACTGCTGACAGCAGTAAATGTAATATTTTGATTGTTTTTATACAAAACAGAAACATCATTTCCCAATACAAGGATATCATTGAACAGATCATTGTTATAATCGTTTATGACGATACTGTGAGTCGAATTGGTGCTGCCGATTCCTGAAGCGGATGTAACATCCTGAAACATAATCTGCGACGAAAGTGTTTTTGTTCCTATCAAAATGAAGGCTACAATCAGTGAACACGATACGTTTTTCATTTCTTTCAAACTCCTTAAAATAAGTTATAAATGATAACAAGCCGCCAACTGTAATATAGTTTTGCAAGGATATCGGTAATTATTGATGGGTAAGAATAATTAATTCAATCATGCAAATCAAGAAAAAAAAATGTGGTATACCTCATTATTTTAATCGGCTATTGCTATTCAGCACCATATTAAATACATTTTTCCGGCTAAATATTGATTCGCAAATTCCCATAATTAGTTATTCTATGAAAACCGAAACCACTGAAACAACCAATGAGCCTGAGGGCATATCATCCGTCCGAATACGCCGTCGCTGGATTTTTCTTGGACTTTTGCTGATTACTTTCGCAGCCGGTTCATGGCTTACGATATTTATCGGCTCTTTCGTGGACAATCTCAAACGTCAAGAACTTCTTCAGCTTGTAAAGCTAGGCTCCGCCGGTATCAACGAACAAAGAATAAAATCATTGACTGGGACGCCTTCGGATCACAACAACCCTGACTGGATGGCAATCAGGAACCGTTTTCTGGCAATGTTGAAAACCGACTCTTCTCTTCGCTGGATTTATCTGGTAAGCCGGAAGGATTCGGCTGTATTTTTTTTCATGGATACGCCTGAACCCGGGAATGCTGTACCGGGAGAAATCTATGATGATGCTCCTCCTGAACTGTATTTGGTCTTTGAGGACCAAACAGCAAGGACTGCCGGCCCCTATACTGACCGCTGGGGAACTTTTATTTCGGCGTTTCATCCTGTAATCGATCCCGAAACCAGGAAAACAATCGCCGTGCTCGGTTTCGATATTCAGGCCTCCGATTGGAATCGCATGATCCTGAACCAGCAGTTCGCGCCGGTACTGATCACTCTGCTGGTTTTATTATTGGAAACCCTTTTCTTTGTTTATCTGCGGCGCCGGCAACAGCATGAAAAAAAACTTCAGGCAGCATATTCGCAGCTGGATGAAACAGTTAGGGAACGAACCGCCGAACTGACACAGGCTAATCTTGAACTGGCAAAAGAAGTCCGGGAACGACTGTCTGTGGAGGAATCACTCCGGCTCAAGTCAGAAGAACTGGACCGCTTCTTCAACGTCAACCTGGATCTTCTTTGCATAGCAGATACCCATGGGAATTTCAGGCGAATGAACAAGGAATGGGAAAACACGCTCGGTTATCCGCTGGAAGAAATGATCGGCAAACGTTTTCTGGATTTTGTGCATCCTGATGATTTTTCAGGAACCACTGAAGCGCTCAAGGAACTTCAGGGGCAAAAAGCCGTAACCGGCTTCGTTAACCGATACCGCTGCAAAAATGGCTCTTACCGATGGATCGAATGGCGTTCATTTCCACAGGAAAACCTGATTTATACGGCAGCAAGGGATATAACCGAACGCATCGATCAGGAAAACCGGATCATCGAAAGGGAAAAGAAATTAAGAAGCATATTCCGGGCTTCACCGGTCGCCATCGGAGTGGTCACCGACAGGGTGTTTGCCGAGGTGAACCAGCGAATGTGCGAAATGACAGGGTATTCTAAAGAAGAACTCATCGGCAAATCCGCCAGGATTTTGTATCCGGATCAGGAAACCTACGATTGGGTCGGGCAGGAAAAGTACCGTCAAATCAGAGAATCCGGGATCGGTACCGTGGAAACCAGATGGAAACATAAATCGGGGCAAATCATCGATATTATTCTGAGCTCAACCGCCATGGATCCGTTAAATGATTCGACAGGGATTGTTTTCACCGCCTTTGATATTACCGAACAGAAGAAAACAGTTGAAGCCCTTATGCACAGCGAAAACAAGTTCCGGAATCTCGCTGAGGAAACCGGCGACTGGATATGGGAAATGGACTCCCGGGGACGATTCACTTATTGCAATCCAAAAGCCTCAGAAATCACCGGATACAGCATAGAAGAGCTGATCGGTCATACTCCGTTCGAATGGATGGAACCTGAGGATTCTGTCCGGTTCCGTGAATTGTTTCAAAAATCGCTCAGACCCGGACATTTCATTCACCGTGTGGAAACAAGAATGAAAACCCGTTCAGGCCGGTTTATACATCTGGAAATCAGCAACCATCCGGTATTTGATGAAATGGGGCAGATGACCGGAATCCGCGGCATAACAAGGGATGTCACCGACCGCAAAATTGCTGAATATGAACTGCTGGAAACCAAAAACCGCCTGGAGTACATACTCGGTGTGACGAAAACCGGCATCGATGTTATAGACAGAGATTTCAATCTGCGGTATGTCGATCCGGAATGGCAAAAAAAGTACGGCGTCTATCACGGAAAAAAATGTTTTGCTTATTTCAGGGACCGTCGTGACCCCTGCCCTGAATGCGGAATTCCTGTTGCATTTGAAACAAAACAAATCACGGTCACCGAAGAAATCCTTCCGCATGAGAATAACCGTATCATTGAGGTGCATACCATACCCTTTCAGAATCCTGCGGGCGAATGGCTCGTTGCTGAGTTCAATATTGACATCACCGATCACAAAAGGATCGAGCAGGCTCTCAAGGACAGCGAAACCCGCTACAGGGCTGTGATGGAGCAGGCAACCGAAGGCATTTTGCTGTTCGACGTGCAATCCATGAAAATTGTTGAAACAAACAGGACTTACCAGACCATGCTGGGTTATACTGCGGATGAACTTCTTCAGTTAACCGTTTATGAAGTGATTGATCATGATCCCCAGAGCGTAGATGAATATATCGAATTAATCAAAGATCAGCACCGATTGTTCATAGGAAACCGCAGACACCGCCATAAACAGGGCCATCCGGTCGACGTGGAGGTCAGCACGTACCTCATCGAAATTCATTCCCAACAGACAATTTGCGTTGTGGTCCGGAATATCACGGAACGCCTACGGTCTGAAAAAACCATGCGGGAACTGCTTCAGCGCCAGGCGCTGATCCTGCAATCCCTTCCTGTTGTGTTTTATACCGCAAGCCCGGAGGGTGATTTACCTACTCTCTGGATAAGCGACCAGGTTGAAACAATTTCGGGTTATCCCCCATCAAGCTTCACCGGTGACCCGTTTTTCTGGACAAAACATCTTCATGAAGACGATCTTCCGGTTATGGTTAAAAAGTACAAGTCTGTCCTGGAAATTAAAGAACTGACTTTGGAATACCGGTGGCTTTGCGCCGACGGAACATATCACTGGTTTCAGGACCAGCTTATGCTCATAAACGACGCGTTCGGCAAGCCCTCTGAAATCATCGGTTTCTGGATGGATATTACAGGACGTAAGAGTGATGAGGAGGAAAAACATAACCTGGAAGCCCAGCTTCAGCACTCACAAAAACTTGAAAGCCTGGGCGTGCTCGCCGGAGGAATCGCTCATGATTTTAACAATCTCCTTACATCCGTACTCGGTTATGCCGATCTGAGCGTAAAAAAAAGCCCTCCGGATTCACCGGTCAGGGATTATCTCATGGAAATTGAACAGGCTGCCCTGCGGGCTTCCGATCTTTGCCGCCAAATGCTTGCTTACTCCGGCAAAGGAAAATTCGTAATACAACCCACCGATATTGCTTCGGTGATCCGTGAAATGACCAGTATTCTCAAGGTCAGCTTGTCCAAGAAAATCGTTCTGCAATATCAGTTTGAACCGGATACACCCATGATTGACGCTGACCAGGCGCAAATACGGCAGATTATCCTGAATCTGGTGATCAACGCCTCAGAAGCCGTTGGAGACAAAGACGGAGTCATTTCAATCAAAACCGGTTCCCGGTACTGTACTAAGGAATTTTTTGATACAACCTGGCTGCATGATCCTTTGCCTGAGGGTCAATACGTTTTCATGGAAGTATCCGATTCGGGATGCGGAATGAATCCGGAAACCCTTGCGAAGATATTCGATCCCTTCTTTACTACAAAATTTTCCGGACGGGGATTGGGCCTGGCGGCAACGCTTGGAATTGTCAGAGGTCATAAGGGAGCCCTTTCCGTCATGTCGGAACCCGGGAAGGGAACCTCATTTACAATTTTTTTTCCCGCGGGAATCCAAACCGTCATTCAGCCGGAAAAACCGCAGAATCCCGCTCTGGCCCTGTACGGGCAGGGCGTAGTCATGCTTGTGGATGATGAGGAGCCTATCAGGAAGCTTGGAAAAGAAATCCTTGAAATGAACGGATTTGAAGCGGAAACCGCCTCAGACGGTTTTGAGGCCGTGTCCCTTTTTAAGCTCAATCCGGAAAAGTATGATTGTCTCATTCTGGACCTCACCATGCCCAAGATGGACGGCAAACAGACGCTTCAGGAACTGATCAAAATACGTAAGGATGTCAAGGTTGTAATTTCCAGCGGCTACAGCGAACATGAAATCGCAAAAAAATTCACCGGTGAAAGCATAGCCGGTTTTGCACAAAAACCTTATGACATTGATTCCTTATGCGGCCTGCTGAAGACGGTCATTTCCAGAAAAGCGACATGATCCGGATTATGGCGGGACATAATTCATTCACTGCGATTCCGTATGAACACTCAAATGAAAAAACGCTTTTTTTCCTCGCCGAAACAATTATATTACCGCTGATCATCCATCAGCATAATTGACGGAGAACACATGAAACACCCAACGGGCATAACTTATCGCACTTCAGGGGTAGACATTGCAATGGGAAACAAAACAAAAAAACAAATCAAATCCATTGTCCGAAGAACCTTTAATCGGAATGTGCTGTCCGACATTGGTCATTTCGGCGGTTTTTATGAAATCAGCAAATCCAGGTATCGCCAGCCCGTGCTGGTATCCAGCATGGATGGCGTCGGCACAAAAATCAAAATCGCTGTCCTGATGAAACGCCACGATACAGTCGGCATAGACCTGGTAAACCACAGCGTAAACGATATTTTATGTTGCGGGGCGAAACCTCTTTTTTTCCTGGATTACATCGCATACAGCCGGCTTTCCGGCAATGTGATACCCGGAATCGTAAAAGGGCTCGCAGAAGGTTGCAGGAAAAACGGATGTGCGTTAATCGGCGGGGAAACCGCACAAATGCCGGGAATGTACCAGCCGGGAGATTATGACCTGGCGGGAGCTATTATCGGCGTGGCCGAAAAGAAGGAAATCATCGACGGAAAATCCATCCGCAAAGGCGATATCATGATTGCCCTTCCTTCCTCAGGTCTGCACACGAATGGTTATTCCATGGCCCGCCGGGCTTTGTTTCCTCTTTTTAAAATCCGGCAGAACCTTCCGGGCCTGAAAAAAATTCTTGGAGAAGAGCTTCTCCGTATCCATCGCTCTTACCTGGATCCGGTCGCCTCACTCATGAAACGTATTCAAATCAAAGGCATATCGCATATCACAGGCGGAGGAATCATCGAGAACACCATGCGCATTCTGCCTGCACAGCGAAGATTGAAAATTGACTGGGAGTCGTGGCAACGTCCCATGATCTTTGACCTGATTCAGACAGCCGGACAGGTCCCCGAAGCGGACATGGTCAGGACCATGAACCTGGGTGTCGGAATGATTCTGATTGTCAGCTTAAAAGACGCAGACAAGGCTGTTTCTCTGCTTTGTAAAGAAAAAGAAAAACCCTGGATCCTTGGGGAGATTATCTGAACAAAAACTTTTTTCGGAACTCAGTTATTGTTGATTTTATTGAATTAACTTTATAGATTTCTTTCTTATTCGGGAGGTTTTATTTCACGGTAAAACGGAGGCTCTTGAAATCGATTTTAGAAAACAAACCGCGTATCTTGCGCATACAGGCCGTCCTTTTTGCGTTGCTGGTTCTTTTTCTGTTAGTATCCGCCTTTTTATCATACGCCCTTTGGGTGGCGCTGATCTTTCTTTTTTTGATTATTGGTCTTTTTGTGAAAACTAACTTTCCGTTTTTTTTCCGTGATACAGGGACTCATCATTTTAATGAAGGTTCAGTTATGAATCATAACCAGAAATATAACCAGGACAACCGGCCATACAGCAAAAAATCTTTTCCGGCCGATTTAACGGAAGATGAAGAAGATCTGGATGCACTGCAGATAAAAAGCGGATCGGAACGGGACGATCAGGCGCGCCTGGTGGATGACACACAGGCTTCGATTTTATTCAATAAAACAGCCGATTCGATCATCGATTTGATTCATCATACACTGAATGCGCATTCCGCTTTTTTTTACCTTTATAACTATCAGGAACCTGAACTGATTCTGCAGTGTTACCGAAGCCAGAACTCAAATTTTACACGGCGCTCTTCACTGCCGATGGGAAATCCCGAACAGCACAGCAACATGCGCTTTTTCCATGAAGTCGCGGATACCCGTGAATTGAAACTCATACAAATTTCCGAACCGGACTTGCCGTTGCCTTACTATACCGGAACCGTTTCTGTTCAGACGCTGATGCTGACGCCGCTGCTTCGGCGCGGAACTCTCCTGGGAATTCTTGGAGTTGATCATACAGCGCCCGGCGCTTTCAGCGATTTTCATATCCAGTTGATGCACAAGTATGTCGGGTTGCTGCGACATTCCATTCATTCAATTGACGCTGTTTTTGTCAAAAACCGCCTTACCCGCATTTCATCGGCTATCAAGGATTATGGCGAACATATCCGCAATGCGGACCATGAAGATAAAATTCTGCTCAGGCTCCGTCCTACTATCCGTACAGTTCTGGAATACGGGCGTTTTTCCCTTTGGATGTACAATCACAAGACTCAGACACTGGTTTTGTTTGATACTGAGTCCGGTAAAAATGTACCGGCAATGGAATCGGCCCAGCAGCGTCATATTCTCGAACGGCATGTAATACAGACACGGCAATCCTTGTATATTCCCTCTGTAACAGAATATGTTTTTCCGCACGGCCTGGACCGTGATCTTATTTCCTCGCAGTATCTGACTTCCGTACTCTGTGTCCCGGTGATCGATCAGGATCATTGTTTTGGTGTTTTGACCCTGGAAATTGACGATAAAAACGCACTTGATATCCATCAGATACAATTCATGGAATCTTTATGTCACATTGCAGGGCTGGCTACAGCTAGGGTATATCTGGATCAGTCCCTCGCCACGGAAATATCCTCCGATCCGTTGACCGGTATTGACAACCAGTCCTCATTCCTGAAAAAGATCAATGCTGAAATTTACCGATCCAAGAGATTCAATACGACATTCTCGCTGCTGCTGTTGGAAATTGAACACCTGGACCGGATTACCGAACAGTACGGCAACCGTTTCAGGCATTTTATCCTTGAAAAAGCGGCGCAAATCATCCGTCATTCACTCCGTCAGGTGGATATTGCCGCACGCCTCGATAACGACCGTCTGGCAATTATCCTTATCGAAAGCCAGCTGAATCAGACTCAGGACTGTGCATTCAGGATAAAAAAGCAGATTCAGATGGCGCCGTTTGAGATCGACGATATATTGATACCGGTACGGGCAATAACCGGTTTTGCGCAGTTCGGCCCCCACGGGGATACCGTTGAACTACTGTTCCAGTCAGCCGATTATTCTCTTCAACAGCCGAAATCCGGCGGAAACTCATAAAATCAAACCCGTGGAGCCGAAGTGGTATTAGGAAAAGTCATTGGAAATGTATGGGCAACGCGAAAAGATGAAAAATTGACCGGCGTAAAACTCCTCATTGTGAGAAGCGTTGACCTGCAGGGAGCCGAAAAAGAAGCGTTTGTGATCGCCGCCGATTCTGTGGGCGCAGGAGTTGGCGAAACTGTTTTGTATTGCACGGGCAGTTCAGCCCGCTATACAGAAACAAGTAAAGACCGGCCGTTAGACGCCGTGATAATGGCCATTGTGGATAAAATTGAAGTGTATTAAGGAATCGCAATTATGAATATGGCCCGCATCATCGGCACCGTTTGGGCTACCCGTAAACAATCTTCCATCGAGGGATTAAGCCTTCAAATTCTTCAGCCTGTTAATTCGGAACTGAAACCGGTCGGCCTTCCCATTATCGGAACCGACTCCATCGGAGCGGGTCAGCCCGGCGAACTGGTTTATTATGTCACATCCGGAGAAGCGCCGATTCCATTTGAAAAACAATGCCCGACGGATGTCACCATCATCGGAATTATTGACCGTATTGACCGAAAATAAAATATCTTAAATAATGATTTTACTTGATCATTTATAGCGGAATCTATGTCTAACAGATATAATGTTTCAATAACCAGATAGATTTTTTTATGCCTCAGTTTGTTGATCACAGTAATGATTTGATTGAAAAATATCTTCAGGAGATAGGCAACGTTCCTTTACTTAATCCTGAGGAAGAAATCGAACTGGCTAAAAAGATCAAAGCGGGCGACCAACCGGCACTTGAGCTTCTGACCAAGGCCAACCTCCGGTTTGTCGTCATGGTAGCCAAGCAGTATCAGAATCAGGGGCTTACCCTCAATGACATGATCAATGAAGGAAATATAGGTCTGATCAAGGCGGCTAAACGTTTCGATCCGACCCGGGGTTTCAAATTCATATCCTATGCGGTTTGGTGGATCAGGCAATCCATCCTTCAGGCGCTGGCCGAACAGTCAAGGGTTGTAAGGCTCCCGCAGAATAAAATCGGCGCTATCAGCAGAATCGGAAAGGTGTTCAGCGATCTTGAACAGGAATACGAACGCGAACCCAGTTTGGATGAAATAGCCGACCAGATGGATTTATCGGCCCAGGAAATCAACGATACGCTCCGGCTTTCATCGCGACATCTTTCCGTCGATGAACCCATCAGCGACGAAGATGCAAATACACTGATGGACGTCATCCAAAATGATCAGCAGGAAGCTCCCGACCAGGAACTGATCACCGAGTCACTGAAGGTAGAGATTCAGAACGCTCTGGACACCCTTTCATCGCGCGAGCGGGAAGTCATCAAACTCTATTTCGGCATTGATGAGGATCATCCTCTGACCCTGGAGGAAATCGGTGAACGATTCGGGCTGACAAGGGAACGGGTCAGGCAAATCAAGGAAAAAGCGATACACCGGCTACGGCATACATCCCGAAGCAGTAAACTGCGCGATTACCTTGGTTGATCAGATAATAATTACATCAAAATAAATCAAAAGGAGAACGAACAATGAAGATTCTGGTTTGCATGAAACAGGTGCCGGATTCGGAAACAAGGGTAAAAATAGCTTCAGACGGGAAAACAATCGACCTGTCATCGGTGAATATGGTCATCAACCCGTTTGATGAATTCGCGATAGAAGAAGGTATCCGGATCCGTGAAAAATCAGGAGGAGAAGTAACGGTTCTTACGCTCGGTGTTGAAAAAGCGGAAACCGACATTCGGAAGGCGCTCGCTATGGGGGCGGATAAGGGGATTCTGCTGAAAACCGAGCCCGGATTCAACGGTGACGTTGCGCATGCTCTTGCAGAAGAAGTCAAATCCGGATCCTATGACCTGATACTTTTAGGCAAACAGGCGATTGATGATGATTCCGCACAGATAGCCCAGATGATCGCAGAAAAAACCGATCTGCCCTGCATAACTAATGTGATCAAATTCGATCTTCAGTCAGACGGAAAAACCTTTCTGGCTGAGAGGGAAATCGAAGGCGGAAAGGAACAGATCGAATGCTCCCTTCCTGTGGTCATCGGCACGCAGAAAGGAATCAATGAGCCACGGCTTCCCAACATGAAAGGCATTATGGCCGCTAAAAAGAAACCTCTGGAAAAGAAACCACCGGCCCTGATTCGTTCTCCCTATGAAGTAATATCGCTTGAATTACCACCCCCCCGTGCCGCCGGGAAAATCGTAGGCAAAGGTCCGGAAGCCATACCCGAACTTGTCAGACTGCTTCATGAAGAGGCTAAAGTATTGTAGGCGGTCCACGGATACGAAAAGATAAAAAAACCAAAATTAACCATTACACAATTCCCTCTGGAGAATATATGTCCATTTTAATATTTGCAGAACAGAATAACGGGATAATTAAAAAAGCGTCCTTTGAATGCGCGGGTGAAGCAAACCGATTATCCGCCTCGCTTGCCTTACCTTCAGCCGCGGTTATCATTGGAGAAAAAGCCGCCTCTGTGGCATCGCAACTGGCGCAGTACGGCATATCGAAAATCCATACAGCTGAATCCCCGGATCTTTCCGATTATTCGACGGAAGGTTATGCTGCGGTTATTTCCGAGACCGCTAAAACCGTGCAGGCTAAAATCATTTTAATGCCGGCCAGCATCACAGGTAAGGACCTCGCCCCGCGGGTTGCCGCAAAATTAAATGCCGGTTTGGCCACGGATGTAACAGCGATTGATATCCAGGGGGACACATTAAATATCAGCCGCCCTGTTTATGCCGGGAAGGTAATTCAAAAACTGAAACTCACTTCAGACATCAAAGTCATCACGCTCCGCCCCAATGTTTTTAAAACCGAAGAAAAACTTGTGACCCCCGAGATCATCGCTTATCAGGCAGCGGTCGGACCCGTCAGAACTAAAGTGATTAAGAAATCATCCGGCGGATCCAAAAAAACAGACTTGACCGAGTCGGATGTCATTGTCACAGGCGGCCGAGGCATGAAAGCAGCTGAAAACTGGGCATTGCTCACGGATCTGGCAGATACACTCGGAGCGGCCTACGGAGCCTCCCGCGCCGTAGTTGACGGAGGATGGCGACCTCACGACGAACAGGTCGGCCAAACAGGAAAGACGGTAAGCCCCAAATTATACTTTGCCGTTGGCATTTCAGGAGCGATCCAGCATGTCGCCGGTATGTCGAGTTCGAAATGCATCGTTGCCATTAACAGCGACCCTGAAGCTCCGATTTTCAAAATCGCGGATTACGGAATCATCGGAGATGCGCTGGAGATCCTTCCGGCACTCACGGCTGAAATTAAAAAGATAAAATAACGGTATTCTGAAAAAAAGTACGTGTAAACGTATCGGGAACATACAAAAACGGTTCACAGGATATTACCGGAAAACTCTGTTTCAAGTGATTTGAGGGATGATCGGAGTGAGATCCCGGAAATACATGCAACCGCCGGCTTAACCGGTCTAAAATTACAGCAAATACATGTTGACAAATGTAATATAATTGATTATATTGAGTCTTTAATCTTCATTAGTGTCGAATATTCATTTTACGCAATTCATCATAAACGGTTTATCGCTTCGCATTATGGCGAAAGCATTTGGAATTATAAATCCCGCAAAAGCAAGCATTTTTGCTTGATATCTTTCATTTTAATTTTTAACCGGAAAAACACATGGCAGAAGAAGAAAAACAATTCATCGATGAGGAAATCGAAGAGGAAGATGAGGAACTTGAGGATCTCTCTAGTTTCAACCTTGCAGACCTGAAAAATAAAAAATTGTCTGAACTCCTGGATATAGCGAAGGAACTCAATATTCCGGGCATGACCGGCATGAAAAAACAGGATATGATCTTCAAGATCCTTGAAGAGCAGACCAAACAGGATGGTTTTATTTTCAGTGAAGGTGTGCTGGAAATTCTGCCGGACGGCTATGGTTTTTTGCGGTCATCCAATTACAATTATCTTCCGAGTCCGGATGACATTTATATATCGCCCTCTCAGATCAAGAAATTCGGTCTTCGTACCGGAGATATAATCAGCGGACAGATCCGGCCTCCCAAAGAAAGCGAACGTTTTTTTGCCCTGCTCAGGGTCGCCGCGGTCAACTTTGAAAATCCTGATGTAGCCAAATCCAAACCGCTATTTGATAATCTCACGCCCCTTTATCCGCAGGAACGACTTAATCTCGAAGTCAAGGACCCTGCCAATTATTCGCTCAGGGTCATGAATCTGCTCACGCCGATCGGTAAGGGACAGCGCGGACTGATCGTCTCTCCGCCTCGGGCCGGAAAAACGATTTTGCTGAAAAACATCGCCAATGCCATTACTGAAAATCATCCCGAAGTCAAGATGATCGTCCTGCTGATCGATGAGCGTCCTGAAGAAGTCACCGACATGGAACGATCGGTTAAAGCAGAAGTGCTGAGTTCCACATTTGACGAACCGCCCGACCGTCATGTCCAGGTTACCGACATTGTACTTGAAAAAGCCAAACGTATGGTCGAATGCGGAAATGATGTGGTGATTCTTCTCGACTCTATCACCCGTCTTGCGAGAGCATTCAACACCGTAGTACCGCACAGCGGCAAGATCCTTTCCGGGGGTGTGGACTCCAACGCGCTTCACCGTCCCAAACGGTTCTTCGGAGCCGCACGCAACATCGAGGAGGGCGGAAGCCTCACCATCATTGCTACCGCGCTGATCGACACCGGCAGCCGCATGGACGAAGTGATCTTCGAGGAATTCAAGGGCACGGGCAATATGGAAATTATTCTGGACCGCCGCCTGGCAGACCGCCGTGTGTTTCCGGCCATCGATATCAACCGTTCAGGCACACGTAAAGAAGAATTACTGCTTTCCCAGTTCGAACAGAACCGGGTATGGATCCTGAGAAAATTACTTAGCGATAAAACACCCGTCGAATCCATGGAAATGCTGCTGGAAAAAATGCGCGGCACACGAAATAACAAGCATTTTCTGGAATCGATGAACGGGTAATATGAAATAACAAATAAAAAACTCCTTTGAATCAGTATCAAAGGAGTTTTTTTATTTTGGGGGAGGTTTATTTTATTACACCGATACTCCGGCCTTCTTTTTCCAGAACAGTCAAAGCTTTGTCAAGGTCTTCTTTAGTATGTTTGGCGCCGATGGTACACCGCAGCCGTTCTTCACCCTTTGTTACGGCGGGATAAAGCATCGGAAGCATCAGAACGCCGCTTTCGAATAATTTAGTCGACATATACAATGTCTTTTCCTGGTCGCGAATCATAATCGGAACGATAGGTGATTCGCTGTTTGCATAATCAAACCCAAGGCTCCTGAGCGCTGCCTTGAAATATTTGTCGTTCTCCCTGAGACGGGCAAGGTGTTCGGGTTCAGCCTGTATAATGTCAATGATTTTTGATACAGACGCAACAATCGAAACCGGAGCCGCCGCTGAAAATATAAGACTGCGGGCCTTATGCTTGATATGAGAGATTACATCACGCTGACCGGTAACAAATCCTCCGATGCAGCCCAGCGCCTTGCTGAACGTTCCCATTAACAGGTCAACATCCTTTTCAAGCCCGAAATGTTCCGGAGTTCCGCGTCCGGTTTTTCCGAGAACGCCTGTACCGTGCGCGTCATCAACGGCGATTGCAGCGTCATATTTATCGGCGATACGTACAAAATCCGGCAGGCGGCAGATATCGCCGTCCATGCTGTATACACCCTCGACGATGATAATGACTTTCTTGTCCTTTTCGGTATTGGTTTTGACAATATCCTCAAGACTGTCCGGATCGTTATGACGAAAATACCTGATTTGTCCGTCCGGCATTTTACTTATACCGCGGGTCATTTGCGTCCCGACCGCAAGCGAACAGCCGTCGAGAATGCAGGCGTGACTTAACTTGTCAATCACTAAAACTATATCATCTTCGATGGAATCATCCATTCGGACCAGCAACGACGATACCGTGCCAAGAAGAGTCTGATATCCGGTCGTAAAAACGATACAGGCTTCCTTGCCTTTCCATGCGGCGATTTTCTCTTCCAGCCTGATATGCTCCACTGTCGTGCCGACCACATAACGGCTTCCGCAAAGTCCCGAGCCATACTGGTCAAACGCTTTCTTGGCGGTTTCAAGAACTCTCGGATCATGCGTCAGGCCGAGATAATCGTTGGATGAAAAATTAATAAGAGGGACGCCCTTGACGGTAATATAGGTACCGGTCTTTTCCAGCTCCGTAAAATAACTGTACAGACCTTTGGCTTTGTATTCATCCACATAGCGTGAAAGAGGTCGGCATTTATTGATCAGCCACTTACTCATGTAAGACTCCAGTTAATATGCATTTTCATATCATCTTTATTAAGGTACGGATGATAGTGTTTTTTCGTCTGAAAGTAAAGGAATATATTTTTCAGAAAAAAATAACGAGTTGGTTTTTTTATACAGAGCTTTTAATGAATCCGACTTCCATCTTACGGTGATTATATATTATCACCGGATCATATTTTTTCAATGCCCGGATCTGTTCTCCGGAAAGAAGGTTAAACTTCTTCATTAATGAAATGATGACCGGGTACAATGCCCGGAAATTCCCATCAGAAATTTTCACGGTAATTCCGAATGCCTTTTGCCCGTTCAGTCTTGGCACCGCGATGCATTCGATTCCCTCGGCCCCGATTTTTGCGGTTACCGGACTGTTTTGCATGAGATCCGTGTCAAATCGCTCATCACCGGCGACCATATAAGGATTGTCATGCATCACCCGGAATGCGGTTGCAAGAGCAGCTGTCTTCCCGGCCCCCAGCAGAGCGTATAAAAAAGCCATTTCCCGTACTTTCATGACAAACACGGGAGCGCTGCAACCGTCTGTGCCTGACTTTATTCTGCGTACGAGCATTTTTTCAATCAACGAATGAATCTGTTTCTGAAGCGGATGATTAAAATCAAGATAGGTTTCAAGCGGCAGATTGTGAAAAACGCAATAAGCCAGCATTCCGCCGTGTTTTCCGGAACAATTGTTATACAACTGGTTGAGCGGAACATGGCGGGATAACATGGATTCCGCCGTGGGGACATGCATCGGCCAGTGAGATCCGCAGCCCAGATATCGTTCATCCAATCCTGTTTTCCGCAATATGGAAGAGGCGGTCTTTATGTGAACCTCTTCTGCGTTATGCGATGCACACATCAGGGCCAGTTCTTCGTCGGTAAATTTAAAGCGCTCAACCGCTCCGCTCTCCAGCAACGGAATGACCTGAAATGGTTTGGCAGCGGAACGGATATAAAATTCTGAATTCGTGTCACCTGTTGAAAAAAGTTCATTTCCATCCTCATCAACAACGGCGACAACGCCCAAATGTACACTCTCCAGCAAAGGGTCGGTAAGCTTACCGTTAATGTTTTTTCCCCGGTAAACTTCCGTCAGGATTTCAAATTGCACGGGATTGCTATTGTTTCTGAAGTTCTGTAATAAAGTCTTTTACAGCCTGATGGACTCCGACGAACAGGCTCCGGTTAAACAACGGGTGTCCTGTATTGATTTCCTCGATTTCGTTGATCATCCGTAAACCGCGGAGATGGGTGCAGTCCGGATCGCCTCCCGCCATGACCGAAAGATTAAATTTTACCGCAGACATGGACATCACTTTTAGGTTCTCTAATTCCTGTTCCATGGTGGTCAAATTGTCGGCGAGGATGAAACGCCGGGCATTCAGTTCGATATAATCCATATGAAGCCGGACGGCGGCTTTGAGCTGTTCGGCGTCAGGATCAATAAGCGCGTTTACAATGATTCCTTTTTGCCTGAGCGCGTGAATCTGGCCCAGCAGAAACTCTTCCTGCCTGGTCAAATCGATACTTTCAGCGTTCTGCTCATGAAGCCGGATAAATGTCACCATGCTTGCATGGCTTTTGATTGCCGTTTGGATCGTTTTCTCGCCTGGAACAATCCGCAGGTTAAAATGAGTGTGGATGCAGTGGTGCAAAACGGAAAGGTCTCGTTCCACAAGGTCCGAACTCTCACCCCGCAACGTATACACAATGCTGTCAACACCCGCCATTTCAAGAACAGCGATCACCTGCAAGGGATCGGGCATGATGGTTCCGCTCCAGCTTCTTAATCTCAGGATGCAGTCTAAATCAACTCCTAAGCGTTTCAATGTTCTCTCCGTATTAATTGAACATAAGGAGAGTTTCGTGAATTTTTATCAAAAATACAACACTAAACCTTCCTGCCGGGGAAACCTCAGCCATTGCTTTTCGGCATATTTAATTTGATTTTAATGATCCGTTTTTATAGATTACGCAGATTTTTACTGAAATGTATCATTTAACCCAGACCTACGGGAGACGGACCCATGAAAACCTATACGCCTGATAAAATTCGGAACCTCTGCTTGGCGGCCCACGGCGGCACAGGAAAAACAACTATCTCTGAATCCATGCTATATGTGACCGGAACCAAAAAACGTTACGGAAACGTGACGGACGGAACGACCTCAAGCGATTACAACCCGGATGAAATCGAACGCAAGATATCCATCAACACCTCTTTACTGCATTGCGACTGGAAAGGAACAAAAGTCAACATTCTTGACACACCCGGTTACGCCGATTTCCGTGGTGAAGTGGTATGTGCGATGAGCGTAGCGGATCTCGTGATTATCCCTGTGCAGGCCAGCCCTTCTCTCGAAGTCGGCACCGAAGCCGCCTGGAATTTCGCCATGGAAAACCGGATTCCTGTTGTTTTCGTGGTCAACGGGCTTGACAAGGAAAACGCGGAGTATGACAAGACTGTGCAGATGCTGAAAGACCGTTTCTCTCACGAACATCATGTGATCGATTTTACATATCCGGTAGGAATCGGAAAAACCGATTTCTGCCAGATCGCCGACGTCCCGCGTCAAAAAATGCTCAAATTCTCGACCGATAAATCCGGTAATTTCGAAACGACCGACCTTCCGGGCGACCTCCGGGATAAAGTGACCAAAATGTACGAGGCGCTTGTCGAAAATGCGGCTGAAAGCGATGACGCGTTCATGGAGCATTTTTTTGAATCGGGCACGTTATCCGAAGATGAATTCAATGTGGGTCTCCGCAAAGGTGTGATCAACGGAAAAATAGTTCCGATTTTCGCTACCGCGGCCCTGAATTCCATCGGCATAAAACACCTGCTTGATTTTATTTGCCAATACGGACCTTCTCCGCTGGATGTTCCCGCTAAAACAGCGTCCAACAAAACCGGAGCTGAAGTCAAAATCGCTTGCAAAGCCGAAGATCCGTTCTCGGCTTTTGTATTCAAAACCATCAGTGAAATGCATGTCGGCGAATTGTCATTGTTCCGTGTGTATTCCGGCACGGTAAAGACAGGCGATGATGTGATGAATACTTCCAAAAACCTTATTGAGCGTATCGGACAGGTGTTTTTATTGAACGGAAAAGAACGTGTAGACGTAGGCACCGTTTCAGCCGGGGACATTGCGGCTCTGGTTAAATTACGCGACACCCATACGAATAACACTCTGTGCGAAAAAAACCTGAACGTTGTGTTTCCAAAATCGAAGATTCCGGAACCGATTATCACCTTCGCGATCGTGCCGAAAGGAAAGACCGACGAAACAAAAATCAGTACGGGTCTTCATACCCTTCATGAGGAAGACCCCTCATTTGTGTATACCTATGATACCGAAACTCTCCAGAGTATTGTAAGCGGACAAGGAGAAATGCATCTGAATATCGTCACTAAGCGCCTGAAAGACCGTTTCGGAGTTGATGTTGAACTGATCGACGCCCGCATTCCATACAAAGAAACCATAAAGAGCATCGCTAAAGATTCCGAATATAAACACAAAAAACAATCCGGAGGACGCGGTCAGTACGGCCACGTGCATTTGAGAATTGAACCCAAACCCAGGGGAACAGGTTTCGAGTTTGCAGACGAAATCGTCGGAGGTGTGGTTCCGGGACGTTTCATCCCCGCTGTTGAAAAAGGTGTCGCGGACGCCATGACCTCAGGAGTGATTGCCGGATACACGGTTGTCGACGTGAAAGTCACATTGTTTGATGGTACATACCATGACGTCGATTCCGATGAATTATCGTTTAAATTAGCTTCATCTCAGGCATTCCGGAAAGGGTTCAAGGAGGCCAAACCGATTATTCTTGAGCCGATTTATATTCTGGAAGTTCGCATCCCGGAAGAATATCTAGGCGCGATTATGGGTGATATTTCGGGCCGCCGTGGCCAGATTCAGGGCATGGAAGCCGATGGTCTTTTCCAGGTCGTTAAAGCGTCTATTCCTCTGGCTGAAATTCAAAAATACGCAACAACCCTGCGCTCTATGACCAGCGGCCGCGGAGCTTTTTCCAAGAAATTCTCTCATTATGCTGAACTTCCCGCTGAGCAGGCGCAGAAAATCATTCAGGAATATGAAGAGAAAAAAGCTGCGGGTGAGAAGTAATTTTTTTACAGCAGCAAAAGCAACAAAAATCAATTTTTCAGTTGGGCAACTTTTGAACGTGTCCAACAAGTATTAATACGGAATATATTTTATAGCGATACGATTTTATCGCCATGTTCACTAAAGGCCTCCGGATGGATTCTACATTGCCAAACATTCAGGTTCCCGTTGTTCGGTATTATGTTGCCCGCCTGAAAACCGACATTCCTTTTAACCAGGGATTATGCCGTGAAATTGTTCTTGTACTGGGTCAAACTGAATTCGCGCAGCTCGTGATCAAACGCCTATCGAACGAATCGGCCGGAACACAGCCGTTAATGGAATGGCTGCAATGGCAGGAGGAAATCCCGGTTGAAGATTTCGAAATGACCCACGATAGCACAACCGCCTTTAATGATCAAACCAGAGTAGAAGTAATATCTCTTAAATTTAAATCCGCGGATGAAACCAAAGCGATTGATTTATCACCGACGCTAATTGATCTTTTTGAGGTTCTTTATTTGTTTTTTACGGGTGCAATCCTGCCCGGCATACAGCTTTTGGATTATCTTCTGGACAGCGATATATCATCTGTATTCCCTGTCCGAGAAATGCTGCAGCGTTCATTGCCTGAAGACCTGAAAATCAATATTCTGGCGGAGTCCCAGCTTATGTCCGATCCCGGTTTGAAAGATGATTTTATCCATATGAACCTTGTCTGGTTTCTCGGTAAAACAGATATGGCCGGCATTGACGGTTATCTAAAGGATATGATCGAAGCCCAGGATTCCGATGAAGAGGATACCCTGCCATTTCTGAAAAAGGATTACAATGAAAAGGAACATTATCCGGTTTCTTCTACCCAGCCCAAACTTCTTCCGGAATCTAATCAGCCGTCACTCACCGAAGCCGAACAGAGCATTAAATCAAATTTCGAAAAGGAATTGAAGGAATTCTACAGAAATCATGAATATTTTTACACCCGGGTTACAGATGTTTCACAGAATCTTCTTGAACCGGCGCCTGAATTGCAGGTAGGCAATATTGTTTTTCTTTCTACCGTCACTTCGAAATCCGACAGTTCGCTATCGCTTGTTGTCCGGAAAAAGGATAAAAAAATCGTTGGGTATATAAAATCTGAATTATCAGAAATTCTTCTTGATAACGTCCAGAAAGGCTATCATTATTCAGCGCTGGTGACAAACATCCTGTCGGACGAATTTGATTCCGACAACAGAATTCACCTGTTGATAAAACGTCTGGATTTTCAGTTTAATTGACCTTTTCTCCTGTCTCGTATTTGTTGAAATGATTTCATGCAATCTTTGCTCGAACAAAGCGTACTTTACGCCAGACCGTATCTGAAGCAGGGCAGAGTCGCTGATTACATACCCGCCCTTTCCCGGGTCAACACCGGTCATCTCGGGGTTTGTGTGTCCTCCGTGGACGGCCAGTGTTTTCGGGCAGGCGATACGGAGGTTTTTTTTTCAATTCAAAGCATCTCCAAACTTCTGGCACTAACCTATGTACTGAATCATCATGAACCGGAAACCGTCTTCTCAAGAGTCGGAGTGGAACCGAGCGGAAACCCTTTTTATTCACTGGTTCAGCTCGAATATGAATCAGGAAAACCCCGCAATCCATTTATCAATGCGGGAGCCATAGCCATAACCTCCATGATTAAAGGGTCAACCGGGGAAGAAAAATTTAATCGTCTCCTGGAATTTATCCGGTATTTGGCTCATGATATATCAATCCATATGAATCTCGCTGTTTATCAGTCCGAATCCGAGACAGGATTCAGGAACCGTGCCGTCGCTAATTTCATGAAACACTTCGGAATTATTGACGGAATGGTTGATGCAGCTGTTGATGCATATTTTCGTCAGTGTTCTCTTGAAATGAATTGCATCATACTCTCAAAGGCAGGACTATTCCTCGCAAACCACGGAATCGACCCGACCACGAAAAGAATAATGATACGCCGATCGGAGGTTCGTACGATAAACGCGCTCATGACCATGTGCGGTTTGTATGATTCCAGCGGCCGCTTTGCGGTACATGTCGGTATTCCGGCAAAAAGCGGCGTAGGCGGCGGAATTCTGGGAATTGTACCCGGTCGTTTCAGCATTGCCGTTTACGGCCCCGCGCTGGACGAAAACGGAAATTCCGTCGGCGGATTAAAAATACTGGAATTCTTGTCGAATGAATTGCGTTTCAGTTTATACCAATAAATTACTTTATAAGGAGATTCATATGTTAAAAAGTATTGTGCTTTTTTCATGTATGGCGACTCTGTCGTATTCGGTTTTCTCTCAGAGCGGAAGGCCGATAACCTATGACGATATGATCGACATGAAACGTCTAGACCACGTTTCTATTTCCCCTGACGGTCTTTGGCTCGCCTATAATGTACGTGAGTACAGTTTAAAAACGAACTCATATCATTCCAACATCTTCATTCAATCGGTTGACGGTAAAACGCTCAGGCAGCTGACGTCTGCGAATAAGAAAGACCTGCACCCCGTGTGGGCGCCCGATGGTCAGTCAATCGCTTTCGTATCGAACCGCGACGGAAGTTATCAGTTATACACAATGGCTTTGAACGGCGGCGAGCCAAAACGGATTTCTAAAATTTCAACCGATGTGTCCTCAGGAGAATTTCACTGGACTTCTGATGGAAAAAATATCGTTTTTACAACCGATGTTTATCCGCACTGTGAGGACGATGATTGTAACCGGAAATTAAATGACGATCGAGAAAACAGCAAAGTCAAAGCGCAACTCTTCGACAAACTTCCATATCGCATCTGGGATTCCTGGAAAGATGGTAAGCGCAGCCAGTTAATCCTGCTTGATATCGCAACAGGTAAGACATCCGATTTGATCAAAGGAGACTATGATACTCCGCCGATTGATCTTGGCGGAAATTCAGATATTTCAATTTCTCCGGACGGACAGACGATTGCGTTCACGATGAATACCGAACCGGGTATTGCGTGGTCGACAAATAACGACATTTTCCTGTTGCCTGTTAAAGGAGGGGAACCGAAAAAAATTTCCGTCAGCAAGGGCGTGGATTGTCAGCCGATCTTCTCGCCTGACGGTAAATTTATCGCATTCACTTCCATGAAACGAGCGGGATATGAAGCCGACAAAAAAGATCTGATGATCTATGAAGCCGCTTCGGGAAAAATAGTAAACCTGACCGAAAAATTTGACCGCTCCGTCAATCAGGTTGCCTGGTCACGAAACAGTCAAATCATTTATTTTGACGCTGACAATGAGGGATATCATACCATATACCAGATTCCTTTAATAGGCGGTGTTCCTACACCGGTAATGAAAGACAAAAAATATGATGCGCTTATCGGGATTGCGGACGAAAAAATTATTTTCAAACGAATGAGCATGTCTATGCCTTATGAATTGTTCTCTTCCGGTTACGATGGTTCGCAAATAACGCCGCTTACGGAATTGAATAACGACCTGCTTTCTAAAATTGATATGAATGAACCTGAAGAGTTCTGGTTTGAAGGTGCACAGAAAACAAAAGTTCACGGTTTCCTGCTGAAACCTCCCGGATTTGACTCTAAACGGATGTATTCAATGATTTTTCTTATCCATGGCGGACCGCAGGGAGCGTGGTCAAATTCATGGCATTACCGCTGGAACGCACAGCTCTTCGCCGCCAAACAGCAAGGCGGACACCCGGGACATGTGGTGGTTCTTGTTAACCCTCGCGGATCTACCGGATACGGACAAAAATTCACGGATGAAATTAATAAAGACTGGGGCGGAAAACCGTACGAAGACCTGATGAAAGGTTTGGATTACGTTCTGGCAAATTATAAATTCATAGATAAAAAACGTATCGGTGCGGCCGGCGGTTCGTATGGCGGCTATATGATAAACTGGATCAACGGACACAACGACCGCTTCCGGTGTCTTGTTTCGCACTCTGGCATCATGAATAAATTCGGCATGTACGGTGGAACCGAGGAATTATGGTTTGAGGAATGGGAAATGGGCGGCCCTTACTGGGAAGGAAAAAACAGCGAGCAATATAACAAATGGTCGCCATATAATTACGTTCAGAATTTCAAGACGCCTACGCTTGTTGTTCATGGTGAACTCGATTTCAGGGTTCCGGTGATCGAAGGCGTTCATTTGTTCACGGTGCTCCAGAGAAAAGGAATCAACTCCAAATTTCTTTACTATCCTGATGAAGGACATTTCATCACAAAACCTCAGAACGGAAAACTCTGGTATCAGACTCTCCATAATTGGTTTGAGCATTATTTGATACCCTATGAATAATCGATAAATTTTTCAATTTTTAAAACCTTCTCAATAATGAGAAGGTTTTTTTTATCCCAAAAAAACGGAATAAAAAACCAGCATGTCTCATATTATCAATAACATAGCTGTTTATATTTGTCTGAAAATGTCAAATTCAATTAAAAAATTCTCAAATTTTGAGAAAAAATCCCTTCAAAGATATGGTATATTGATAATGTGATTAACAATGTATGAATTTAAACATATTTTAAAATAAACCTAAGGAGACACAAAATGTCAAAAGGAACTCTTAACCGCGCAATGCTTATCGGCCGTATTGGCCGGGAACCTCAAATTCGTTACACGCCCAATGGCTCAGCTGTAGCACAGTTTTCTCTGGCCACCAACGAATCGTACAAGGACAAAAACGGACAGTTAAAAATCCAGACGGACTGGCACCGCGTAGTAGTATGGAACAAGCTGGCCGAGATTTGCGGTCAGTATCTTCACAAAGGCTCATTGGTCTGCGTTGAAGGATTGTTAAAAACACGTGTTTTTAATGACCGTGACGGAAGTAAAAAATTCATGACGGAAATCATCGCCAGCAATATGCAGATGCTTGGCTCGAAGGATCATTCTGAAAAAACAGGTCCGGTTGATCACCAAACGGAAGATGCCGCTTAATCGTTTTCTTTCCTTTCACCTTCCCAATAAACCAAAAGACCGGGATGCTTGGCATTCCGGTCTTTTTTTATCATTTTTATGATTTATTGATATCGTATGTTATTTTTCAATTTCTTTGCGAATCGTTTCACCGAGATATTTAATTCCTGTCTGGATTTGCTCCATTGAAGGGAATGAGTAATTCAGCCTGAGCGTGTTTCCGCCCGAATGATCACAATGGAACGGTCTGCCTATGACATACGCGACGTTACTGTCCACGGCCGACCTGAAGATCGCCATGCTGTCTAATTTTTCAGGCAATCGAACCCACAGGAACATGCCGCCGCCAGGATTCGACCATGAAACGCCTTTGGGCATATGTGCTTCTAAAGCTTTGAGCATAGCTTCTTTTTTCGGCTTGTAACAGGCGATAGCCTTGTTGATAGTTTCTTTCATTTTTCCGCGTTTGATGAATTCGGCGATGATGAGCTGGTTGTAAGAAGGCGAGCAGAGATCAACCGATTGCTTCAGGACAACCATTTTTTCGATCAGCGCTTTCTCGGCAACAACCCAGCCTAAGCGCATGCCGGGGAACAGAACTTTGGACAGCGTTTTCAGCATGATCACACCTTTTCCCTCAGACAGCATCCACAAGCTCGGAAGCGTATTGGCGCCGAATGTCAGTTCACGGTAAGGCGAATCTTCAATGATTGGAATCTCGCGGTCCTGCGCCATCGCGACTAATTTTTTCCTTCGGTCGAGGGACATCGTAATGCCGGACGGATTCTGGAAATCGGGAATTGTATAAATAAACCGTGGTTTTTTGCCAGCGCGGGTCAGCTGGTCAAGCGTCGCTTCAAGTTCTTCGATAATCATGCCTTCTTCGTCCATCCGTATGCCTCGCATGTCCGCGCCGACCCTTGAAAAAGCCTGAATTCCGCCGATATACGACGGCAGTTCCATGACCACCGGCGTATCGGGATCAAGCAGAAGCAGCGATACCAGATCGAGTCCCTGCTGTGAAGAGGAAGTAATGCAAATTTCGTCCACGGTAGATTTATCGCCGTAGGCCGCCATGTGTTCAATTACCGCATCGATGAATTCCTGTTCGCCGGGCGTGGGTCCGTACTGCAGCGCCATATACCCTTTTTTTGTCAGGATATCTTTTGTAATGTCTATAAGCTCCTGGATTGGAAATAACGATGCGTCCGGCAGCCCGCCGCCGAATGAAATCACTCCGGGCTTCCTTGTCCATTTCAGCAGTTCACGAATTTCAGATCCTTTGATCCGGTTCGATATCTGGGAAAATATAAATGACATAACTATACTCCGTTTAAAATATTATAATGACTTTTGTCTGATATGTAAAATTCAGGATGCATGATTTTCTGGTATCATATTGATTGCATGAAAAAGTTGTATTTTATCAGAATTTTCATTCTTTGAATCAATGAAGATGAATTTAATCACATTGTAAGTTATAAAATACTATTCAATGGTACAACAAAAAAAGAACCGTTGAAAAATTTCTTAAAAATAAATACCATTTCCGGTAATCATCAATTTACCGGGAAAAATGTTATGATTTATGTTTTTATTGCTTATTTAGTTACAATCATGCTCATAGCCGTCTGGTCGTCACGCAGGACAAAAACCGCGAGTACCTTTTTGCTTGGTGACAAACAGATCTCCGGTTTTTCGTTGGCCTTATCTGAACGCGCAGCCGGGGAATCCGCCTGGCTGCTGCTGGGACTGACGGGCCATGCGTTTATCGAAGGCGTCAGCGCGATATGGGTCGCTCTCGGATGCGTTATCGGCATCTATTTCATATGGTTCGTTATGGCCAACCGTCTGCGTGAAGCGACGGATAAAACCGGCGCGCTGACCATTCCGTCGCTGATCGCAAAACATTTTCCCGGCACGGAACGCACAATCGGCCTGTCGTCATCAGCGATTATATTTTTCTTTTTTCTTTTCTATATCGCCGCCCAGTTCAGCGGAGCCGGTAAAATTATCAACCTGACATTCGGACTCGATCCGCTGTGGGGCAAAATCATCGGTTCGCTGATCGTCACTTTTTACTGTATGCTCGGCGGATTTTTGACTGTGGTTGTAATCGATGTATTTCAGGCTTTTCTGATGATCTTCACCCTGGTTGTCTTACCGGTGATCGCGTTCTTTTTTATCATCAGTCATGATATCAGTCTGGCAGCGTCACTGCAGCAGGCCGGTCCTGCAATGGCTGACCTTACCGCCGGTCAGACCGGAACAGCGGCATGGATCTTTGTTTTAAGCGGTTTGAGCTGGGCGTTGGGTTATACCGGACAACCTCATCTGCTGGTAAGAATGATGGCCATGCGCAGTAAAAAGGATATCAAAACCGCGATAGGCGTAGCATCCGTTTGGACTATGTTCGCTTATGTCGGCGCCATTTTCATCGGATTAATCGGCTGGGCAATGATGCAGAATCAAATATTCGGTTCTGCCGAAGTCACCGAACTGACATCCAATTACGAGAAAGTTATGCCCGTACTGGTGCTGTTTCTTGTCAATCCGCTGATCGCAGGCGTTCTTCTCTCCGGCGCGATTTCCGCCATGATTTCCACCGCTTCCTCCCAGTTGATCGTCGCGTCCTCGGCAATCAGTCAGGATGTCATCCCTTCATCCTTCATGCAGAAATTGACCGATAACCGGCAGCTTCTGTTCAATAAGATCATCACGATTGTCATCGGAGTCATCGCGTTCGCGCTGGCGATGACTTCATCGGATACGGTATACAGTTTTGTTTCGTATGCGTGGTCGGGCATTGGTTCCTCTTTCGGGCCCGCCCTGGTATTGCTTCTGTTCTGGAAAAAATTCTCGCGCGCGGGTGTATATGCGTCACTATTCTTCGGTACGTTCGGTTCCATTATCTGGAAAAACTGGCTAATTGAACCTACGGGCATCTCTGAACGGCTCGGAAGCTACGTCATTGCCTTTTCCATGGCGGTTTTATTCGCGCTGATCTTTCCGGAAAAAAGAAGGAATGATTAACGAATTTTATCGGATCATTGTTACCTTCCCGGATAACCGTATTCATTAATTTTATCGAAATGGCGAAGATAACCATCCGGAGAAATCTGATTCTGCCAATTCCTGGTCAGCATACCCAATCCCGTTCCGGCCAGGAACATCAGTACAATGAAAACAGCTGTCCGTTTTTTATTGATTTTCTTTTTCCATGTATAAATCTGCAGAGTGTCTTTGACCGGACAAGCGTCCACGCATTGAAGGCAAGTTGTGCATTCATCGGAATATACGGTTTTTACCTGATCGACTTTGATGAATGAAGGACAAGCTTTGGCGCATAAACCGCAATCGATGCAGGTTGAATCATTCCGCCTTATTTTATTCAGACTCAGAACGGAAGCCCATCCCAGAAAAGCGCCGTACGGGCATAAATAACGGCACCAGAAATTTCGGAAAAAAACAGATAGTATCATCAAAGCTCCGATAACGATCAGTCCCGTTTTTGACAATTCAGCGAAAAAATAATACATTTTTATGTCGGACATCAGGTTATAGGGTGTATCCAAAAACGCCCATACACCGGGCGTCTTCATCACCCATATAATCACGTATAACAGGTATCCCAGCAACAGATATTTAAGGCTGCGAAGAGGATAATCCATCCAAACGGGCATACGGATTTTTCTATTGAATATTTTTTCTCCCGCATAGCCAACATATTCCGAGATCAGGCCAATTGGACAAATCCAGCTGCAAAAGGATTTCCCGAAGACGAGCGACACTAGCACAACGGTTAGAAAAATGAAAAATCCCGCTGGGTGAAAGGGATGAATGACGCCGGTCGACAGATACTGGTAAACATTCATCAGGGAACTGATCGGCAAAAAGCCATCAACGCCGGGCGGACGCTCATGAAATGCTAATGTTCCCCCGGATTCTAGATACTTGACAAATAAATGAAACTCGATTCCAATCCATATGCATAACAGCGCAAATCCCGCCTGTACGGACAGCCGATAAGGTTGAATCTTCTTTTCATCATTCCCGATGACATCTTGTCTCATGCGTTATCTTTCAAAAAGATCATAATATTTTTGCCGGTGCTGAAAATCTGCTTCGGGATTTATGATTTTGTTCAGCAACAGAGAAAGGATCAGGTGTTCTGCTTATAAAAATAAATGTAAAATAATTCTTCGCTTTCCTTTTTGATCCAGTGTTTTATCCCGAGGCTTGTTGCTTTGTCGATCAGTGGAGCGGTCAGGAAAGGCGCAGTCAGTTTGTAAATACTATCAGGCCCCATGCTATTCATGTCGGCAATGACCTGATTCACCGGATGCTCGCCTCGGGACAACATTTCCCGGACGTCAAGTTCATGCACGATCTTATTTTCCGCGAACCACACGGGTTTCAAGGTTTGATAGGTGCCGCCTTCTCCACCGGTAAAAGCATCCTGGCCGACTTCCTTTCGGAGCCGGTTGATGAGATCTTCGATTTTCACATTCCCGACGGCTGCTGCCTGCTGCAAAGTTGCTACTTTTGCGACAGTTTTACGCAGAATCGGATTTTTTAATTTTTTAAAAGCCGGCACATAATTGATCAGCACATCTTCCAACTCCGGATAAGCTTCAATCATCTGAAGCACTTTGGTCTTCGGAGTAATCAATAGTTCTGTGGTCATTTTACTTCTTTCTTCGCATTTTTTTGCGTATTTCATGTGTGTAGCGGACAGGTTCTATTTCGCATAAGACAATATTCTCTGTTCGCCTTCCAGTGTCCGGTAACGATTGATATCGTGAGAGACTTCAAGAGTACCCAGATACTCGCCTTTTTCATTGCGGAGAGCGAAATATTCGATGTGAATGAACTTCCCGCCCATCTGTATCCAGAAAGGGGCGCGTTGCTCACGACCGCTTTTAAAATCGTCGATGATCTTGTCGACAATATGCGAACTTGCCGGCGGATGACAATGCCGGACATCTCGGTTCAAAATAGCCCGGTTGCGCTGGAAAATACGTTCGGCACCCTGTGAAAAATATTTGACCTTATCGTCTTTGTCCACAAACGTCATATCCACGGGTAAAGTGTTGAGTATCGCCATCAGTTCTTCGGGCGTGAACCCGCCGGATGGCAATTGAACGTATTCGTCGCTCTTTTGCGCCTCGTTAAGGCTTTCCTCCTTCGCCCAAACCGGTTTCCAGTCAACCGGCGGATCGTAAAGGCAAAACCCGATCTCAAGCGATTGCTTATGGATCTCATACCAGTCGGCTTCGGTGAGTTTATCCAAGGACATCGGCAGCAGTATTTCCTGTTCCTTGACGGTCATATCCACAACGGCTTTCACGGCGGGTATAAGCAGAAGCTCAGCCGAAGCCAGTAAATCCTCACCGGAAATGTCTTCCGTTTTCAGTAATTCCATGCACCCTTTGATCTGGTCGCGAATTTCATCGTGTTTTCCCCACATGACTTTCGGCGGACCGGTGATGCCCAGTTTTTCCAGGAACGGGAAAAGCAGGTATTCCTTCCGTTGGTAATGTTTATCAACGTCGAATAACTGATTGTATAGTCCGCGTAGTTTAAGGATTTCTGTTTTAATGTCCTCTTGTCCGGCATTCCCGATTGCGTTCAATAGCAAATCAATTTGCACGGCGACTTTTTTCACTTCGTCGTTTTCTTTGATCATCACGTCCACGGGGTGCCCGTTCGGAATTTGTTTTGCGCCTGACAAATCTACTACGCCATGCAGTACGGCCGAGTGGGCGTCGCATAATTTTAATATTTCTGATTCAGGCAAACCCTCGGCGATCAGCTGCTGTTCGACTTCCACCACTTCACCGTACGGTATCTGGCTGAGCTGTTCCAGCAGTTGTTTCTTTACCTGCGCTTCGGATTCCCCGGAATGCAGCTTCAGGATCAGTTCTTTTAACTTTGCTTTTCTCTTTTCTGAGTTATTGATGAGCTCGCTCATACAAGATGCCTTTTTTATTCATTATGAAATAGTTTAATATCGCCGCTTTAACACATTATGAATTCTTCTTTATTGCTTTAAAATAGAGTACACTAAACAATATTGTTGTCATAAAAAATACCAAACTCAATATCCTTACAATAGGGTCGATATGAGCTGCGTGATCTGAATGATTTTCATCTGCATGTTCCCCGCCCTTATGGATATGAACTTCCTCACCGCCTTCGATAAAATGAAAGTACTGTACATAGGCCTCTACGTATTCCCTTCCGGCTTTCACGTCATCGACATTGAAACTTTTAAGTTTCATAGCCCGGTCAAATAAATCTCTCGCATGCGCCGATCTCTCCTTCGGCACTATTTTCTCCACGACGCCGAAATCACCTTTTTCAACAGACAAATCCGCGGCTTTGATCTTCTCATCGACAGGGGTTCCCGTGGGTTTCACGCCGGTAAAAGGCACTCCCTCGCCCGAACGATGCAGACGGACCAGCAGATCATAGAAATATTTCTCGGCCAGTTCTTTCGCGTCTGAATTCAGGGCACGAACTTTGATCACCTGCTGAAACGTGTTTGTGATTTCATTCTCGTATTCCGATTTCACCCATTTCAGAACGTAATTAACATTATTCTTCTCAAATGCCGTTTTAGCGTCGGCAACAACCGGACCATCCATGGTGTCACAATGCGCCATTATCGGTACGGTATAAAGCATAAATGCGGTAAAATACGCACCTGACAGGGCCGCTGCTTTCGCTAATAATGACTTATTCATATTTTCCTCCGTTTTTTATGTTAAAACATATTGATACATCAAAATTATAGTATCGTCGCGCCTGTCGTTGGCTTCGGGGTCTTTACAACCAGCACACGCAAAACGGCATCACTCTCATTGTACCAGCAGTGTGGTACTTTCGCGGGACTGTCCACATAAATATCCTGAGTCACTGTCCGCTTTTCATCGCCGATCTCAACTACTCCGGTGCCTTCCAGCACATTAAAGAAAACATCCACGGCAGTGATGTGCTTCCTTAGCCTTTCTCCAGGCTTCAGCGTGATATGTACGGCCTGTACATGCTCGTTTTCATGGAATTTAATGGTTTCGACCCTATGCGGATTGGGATTGGGCGGAATATCTTTGATCCTAATCGTTTTCATTACTGATGTGTCCTTCGTTTATTGTTGTTTTAAATAAATCTTCTTTAAATCGTTCAGCAGCTTATGATACTTTTCATGCACGACCTGGCCGATGTCCTCTTTCTCCACTTGCTCAAAGCCGGCCAGCAGTTCCCGCTGTTTTTCCTCGCTCAGGAACCGGTCGCCCATGGGAAACAGAATATTATTTTCCTTATAAATATGCCCGGAAAGTAATTGAATATAATCACTCGCATGTTGGACAAAGTCGTTGAAGCCTCCGGAATTTCCGTTTTTGATTTTTACCACGGCAACTTCCATCAGCCGGACATGACCACTTCCCGCCGCATGATCGGCCAGCATGACCCTGATCGGCCCGCTTTCCTTGGGTATGCCCGCTTCTTCCATCGCCGGAAAAAGCAGATTCTCTTCTTTCGCGTGATGGCAACGGTCGGCGAACCCGCGGATAAAATCAACTGCCTGGGCAAGATGCTCCAACGGCGGCATTGCGTTATTTTCGATGTTCAGGCACATTTGTTCCAGTACCCTCAGCATCTCAAGTATCTTGTCGTGCTCATCCATCAGGATTTTTGACGCGTTCATCATTTCGCCTTTCTTTTAATATGCAACCTTTGAAGGTCTTGTGATTTAAGACAAATTAATTTAATGAGCATAATTTTTCGTACAAGACCTTCAAAGTTATTTTTGTTTACTTTTCTTTCTTCACAAATGATATCCAGCCTGCGCGGATGACGAATACCAGGATCAGGACTCCGCCGGCAATGAAGATCATATCGGGAACTACGCGCATCCAGGAAAACAATTTCATCGTTTCGCTGGTGGTAATCTCAGGGCTGCGGGCATACCACATTCCGTACTTGACCGCGTAATAGAACTGATAGAATCCGGACGGGATCAGGCTGAACACGCTCATCGCCATCAGGCCGCCGTTAAGTCCCCAGAAGCTCCACTTGAGCAGTTTATCCGACCAGGAAATTTTCTTCACGATATGACGCATCGAGAACAGCATTAGCGCGATGGCGAGCAGTCCGTACACACCGAACAGAGCGGTATGCGCGTGAATCGGTGTTGTGTTGATACCTTGAATATAATACAGCACGATCGGCGGATTGATCAGGAACCCAAAAACCCCCGCTCCGAGAAGGTTCCAAAACGCCACGGCGATGAAGAAATAAATCGGCCATTTATAATCGTAATTGGGTCCGCCTTTTTCGATCAGTTTCAGATTATGAGCCGCTTCGAATCCCAGAAGCGTCAACGGCACCACTTCGAGAGCCGAAAACACGGCACCCAGTGCGATAATCATGGAAGGAGTTCCGGTCCAGTACAGATGATGAAACGTGCCGACCACGCCGCTGCCGAGATACAGGAAAACGCTGATATAAACCATTTTTGAAGCGAATTTCAGGCTTACCGCTCCGATCCGGGAAAGAATGAACGCCAGAACCACTGTCGCGAATACTTCGAAAAATCCTTCTACCCACAGATGCACCACCCACCAGCGCCAGTATTCCGCAACGGATAGATGAGTGCCTTTACCGTACAACAGTCCGGCCATGTAAAAGAGCGGTATCGTCACGGAACTGTACAGAAGCAAATGTGTCAGCCCGCCTTTGTCCTTCTCATTTTTGATCGCGGGCAATATCGCGCGCAAAACCAGAACTAACCAGATTATCATACCGATGATTAACAGTAACTGCCAAATTCTTCCGATTTCAATATATTCGTATCCCTGATGGCCGAGATAAAATCCGTCGCCACCGAAAGCGCCGGTAACCGACAACCAGTTCCCGGTCAGCGTTCCGAGCACCACGACAACCACCGCAGCGAACAGTGTGATCACCCAGAATTTTTGTTTATTGGGTTCCTTACCGACAAACGGCCCTATGAATAAACCGGTCGCGAGGAAGCACGTCGCGATCCAGAAAATGGATAACTGAATATGCCATGTGCGAACGGCGGCGTACGGTAAAATATTTCCGATATCGATGCCGAAGAATTTTGTGCCTTCGACGGTAAAATGACCGGTCAGGGAACCCGTGAGCATCTGTATAACAAAGAGCGCCATGGCGATGATGAAGAAAATCACGGTCGCTCGCTGGCTCGGTGTCGGCGCAGGTTCATTGATCTGCACGATCAGTTCCGGATTCTCATCATCCTTGAGATAATGCAGGTAATAGAAAATGAACACACCGATTCCCAGCAGGAGTAATATTACGCTGACGATGGACCAGATCACCGAATCGGGTCTCGGCTCATTGCCCACAAGAGGATCGTATGGCCAGTTGGACGTATAGGTCGCTTCCGTGCCAAGCCGTTCCGTAACCGCTGCCCAGGCCAGCCATGAGAAGAAACTCGTGACGATGAATCCCTCGCGGTCATTGGTCACGATGCCCGGCTGAAGGCCCACATCGGGCAGACCGTCGCGGAAAAGCTTCGTGTAGTATCTGCTCAGATGACGGAACGCGTCCGCCTGATTCTTGTCATAGATTAACTCTCCGGTTGTTGCGTCGAACCGGTTCTTCTTCATGTCGCGGGTGACCATTGCCGTGAGCTGCGCTTTCCGGGTAACCTCAAGCTCGTCGAACTGGTCCTGGCGGAACTGACTTGCGTTTATCGAATCGATTCCGGCTAATCGTGCGGCCATGAACAGTCCGCTCCGGTGAATGTAATCGGCTGACCAGTCCGGCGCTAGATAGGAACCGTGTCCCCACACCGTGCCGATATGCTGGCCGCCCCGGCTGAAATAATAGTTTTGTCCGTCAATAATGTCCTTCTCCGTAAACAATATCTGTCCGTCTTCGGTTTTGACCACTTTCGGAATAGGCGGCTTTTCCTTGTTGATCATGTATCCGCCGAACAGCAGCACGCCAAACGTGATGCCGAGCAGAAACAGTAAAACAGCTTTCATCGCGGGATTGTTCATATGACCTCCCTGGTTTTTTCCGGTTAATTATTTTTTAATTCGGTTAAATATAGTTTTCTGATTGTCGTCCATATCGCAGCGTGCTCATCGAGCAGGTTAAAACCGAAATCCGACATCCGCCAGCGCGTCACCAGCAGACGGTGCATGCCCATAAGCAGGTACACCATGTGTTCCTTTGGGAGGTCGTTCCTTATCTGCCTTTGCTTCTGTCCCTGTTCCACGTGAACAGCGATCTGTGCGTGAGCGTACCGCATGATATCCAGCACCGCCTTGGACAGTTTTTTTTCGTTCCGGAAGATTTCTTCAGCGAAAATCACCGACGTCAGCGATGGTGTTTCTGAAAAACGAATAAATATGGCGCGATAAAACATCTGCATTTTCTCCATCGGCTCATGATCCGACTGACGGACCTCATTCGCGATGGTCTCAAGGGTGATTTTGTATTCCGAAAGGATCGTTACAAGGATATCGATCTTGTTCTTGAAGTGCCGGTACAGAGCCGGCTCGGAAATTTTAAGCCGCCTGGCAAGGTTCTTAGTGGTCAGTTCCTGGATGCCCTTTTCTGATATAATGCTCAGAGCCGCGTTGATGATCTTTTTCTGCCGTTCCGATAATTCGCCCATGCCTGCAGGTCTCCTTTAAAGGTTAGTTAGTATTCACTAACATTATACGATCGAAAACGCCGAAAAGCAATAGTTTTTTTTTATTTGGAACAATTTTTTGAATAATTCTTAAATGCACGAATCGTAATACGATATTTAACAACTGTATAACTGTCTCAACCTGGTTGTTATTAAGAACGATAAAAGAAGTCTTGCGTTTCAGCCTCTACTATTATTTATATATCGACAATAAAAACATACAATCCTTTGGTTATTTGAAGAAATATTCTATGATTTATTTGATTTTCAATAATATTCAACTTTAATCATCTCCACGTTATCCCAAAACATGTTATCATGTCGTCCGTCGGGAACTGGCTTAAAAGCCTTCTTCTCTATAATATTTCCAGTATCATCGTACCGGTACATATGCCGGAAGTGTAAATGTCCCTCCTGATCACGGCATGTATGAACTATTAAATTCTCTCTTTCATCAAATTCATTTTTGTAATAGAAATGAATGGACCGATCGACGGGACTCGCGCTTTCCTCATGAAATTCGATAGGATGGCCGTGAGCATCATTAATAAACACGCTTTTTCGCTTGAACTTCCGGCATCCGTCGAATGTCAGGCACTCCACAGAGCCGTGATCATCCAGAGAATTATTCCAGAAAATTTCCTCCAGTTTATCCTGCTCGTTATACCAGTGCGATTCAACGATGTTGGTTTCGGGAACCTTCCATTCCAGAATGTGCGAACAGCATTTACTGTCGATATCATATTTCTTGAATGCGTGTAAACCATTGCTATTATAAATATGGATAATTTTCTCCGCCACAGCACCCAAGTCGTTAATCTGCTGTTCCTCACTGAGTCGATCCTGTTATCATGTTTCTTTAAATGTCGCATACCGTACGAACCATCCGGATTTACGAAAACCGCTTCTGTCATTCTTTGTCTCTCATCGTACCTGTATTTAAAATTCGCAATCGCGATACCGCTAGTGCTTATTTCACGCAGTTCTGTCACCATTTCGTATTCATTAAAATGTATCCATTTGCGGTGTGAATAATCTGTTATCACCTGCCCGGTTTTGCAGGTTACGGCGAATTTCTCTGAGAATAGTTCTTTAACACAGCCTTTGAGGTTTTGTTTTTTCCAATCTGTATTAATCATTATATAAACCTTTTCAAACAAGCTTTTTTATGTTAAGCATCAAACTTACTATTTTCAAAGTTTTTAACAAATTTATAAGAACAAATAAATTACTTGAATTTGTCCGTCTTCCGCTAAATCAATGTGTGTCCTCCGAATTCAAGGCTTCGCCAGGGCGCTTAATAAACCATAAGCGGCAAACTCCTCTATATACCTACTCAAAACGAATAGGTTTTCACATCGACATAAAGTATTATTACTTTATTTGTAATAACCTTTTAATACGAAGGAAAATATCTCTTAAAAAGTACATCCGTTAACCCAGACGCTTCCTTGCTATCAATGTCGATTTTCCGTTTACCGAATTCTTCTTCTAGAAACGCGAGAACGTCTTTCCATTCGCCGATATCTTCAATTTTTACCATTAATTCGTTGAATTCTTTTTCGTTACCCTTGAATAATTTTTTAACAGCAAGATTTCGTTTTTTCATCCATTCAGGGTCATACTCGAACAACTCTTTAATTGTTAATAACCGGCGTTTGATTTCAGTGACTTCAGTCATTGTATATCCTTTAATTCTTTTTTGTCGATTTGTATGATCTATAAATCAGATGAACAAATGTACCTATCACGATAAGTACAATGCCAACCAAAAAAAGCGATGTAAGATCCATTTCACCATACCTGTTTCATTAATCATTAATATTTTCCTCATACCGAACACATAAATCAAATATCATGAATATGATATTTCCTCAGCTCCGATGCAATGAATAGTATGACCTGACTTTATTCAGCAGGTATCAAATACTATTTTAAAAAGTATGTCGTGTAAAAGGGGGAGCGCGCAGAGAACTGTGTTCACCGAGAAAAAAATGTTTGCTTCGTAAATAAGATGAAAAAACAAAGAAATATTTTTTATAGTCAAAACGGTGATAATCGTTCGAATTCAGTATTAAGGAAAATTTTTGAAAACTGAAACTTTGGGTTACCGGTTCTTTATTGTTGGTCAGAACCGGCAGGTCATAATCGTAATCGATTTTTGATAGATTGATCTCTTCCCGGTAGGGAGATTTTTGGCCCGCAATGAGCTTCTCCGGAATCGGCTCTTCTGAATATAACAACAGCCCCAGAGAAAAGAAAAAAGCAAAATATAATATGCCGGAAATTGTAACAGACTTTAACTTCATAATAATGACTAATGACAATGGCACCCCGGCGGACAATGGCCGGCCGTACAGGATTTACCGGATTTTATTGATGATGGTTTACCGGATGAATTCATATCGGACGAAAACATAGACATCAGCTTTTCCACATTATGGCCCGCACAACCGGGGCATTCTATTTCAGTTAAATTTATTTCACTGGAGAAAAAAAGATCCTGGAACTCATGCTGGCAGGAGCGGCAACGGAATTCATAGACGGGCATTTTTTCTTTACTGAACCTTTAAACGTTTTTATTCGTTTGATTCTTTTAAAATATTTTAATAAAATAAGCGTTCAATGTCAATATATGAAATAATATAAATTTTTTATTGAAAAGGATGCATTCATCATGGAAACAAAAAATTACGACGTGATTGTACTCGGTGGCGGGCCGGGCGGGTATGTCGCGGCCGTCAAAGCCTCGCAGTCAGGGTTTAAAACAGCGATTATCGAAAAAGAAAAAATCGGGGGCGTCTGCGTGAATATCGGATGCATTCCGACCAAAGCTCTGCTCAAAAACGCCGAAATGTACGAAGAACTGACCCACACATCAAGCTGGGGTTATTCATTCGACAACCTGAAATACGACTACAAAGCCATCATCAAACGAAGCCGCGATGTCGCTGAGGCCAATTCCAAAGGCGCCGATTTTTTGATGAAGAAAAACAAAATCGACGTCATCAAAGGATTCGGGAAATTTACAGAAAAAGATAAACTATCTGTTTCAGACAATACCGGCAAGGAAATCGCGGTCGTACAAGCGAAACATATTATCATTGCCACCGGCGCCCGCCCCAGAATGATCCCCGGCGTTCAGTCAGATGGCGTTCGTATCATGACCAGCACCGAAGCGATGACCCGTACCGAGCAACCTAAATCTATCATCATCATCGGCGCCGGCGCAATCGGGATGGAATTCGCTTATTTTTTCAACGCGTTCGGCACGAAAGTCACGGTTATCGAAATGCTGCCCCAGATCCTTCCGATCGAAGACGAAGAAGTATCGAAAACCCTTGAAAAAATTCTAGCGAAAAAAGGAATTGAATTTCTCACCAACACGCGGGTTGAGAAAATCAAAACGGATGATCAATCCGTTGCTGTTACCGTTTCGAACCAGGGAACCAATAAAACCTTGCAGGCGGAACATTGTCTTGTCGCGATCGGCGTTCAGGGCAATACGGAAAATATCGGACTTGATAAAATCGGCGTTCAGCTTGAGAAAGGCTGGATCAGGGTTGACGAATATTACCGAACCCATGTTCCGGGTATTTACGCAATCGGCGATATTATCGGCGCACCGTGGCTGGCGCATGTCGCCTCGCACGAAGGAATCGTCTGCGTCGAAAAGATTGCCGGAAAGGAAACCCATCCCATCGATTACAAATCCATTCCCGGATGCACCTACTGCCAGCCGCAGGTCGCCAGCATCGGATTAACGGAACAGAAAGCCAAGGAGCAGGGATACGAGATCAAAGTTGGAAAATTTCCGTATATGGCGAACGGGAAAGCGCGCGCCATACAGGAACGCGATGGGTTCATCAAAGTGATATTCGACGCAAAATACGGCGAATTACTCGGCGCTCATATTTTGGGTTATGACGCTACCGAACTGCTCGCTGAATTCGGCATTGCCAAAGCACTCGGGGCGACTTACAAGGAGATCGGCAGTACGATCCACGCTCATCCAACCCTTTCGGAGATGATCATGGAAGCGGCGCTAAGCGCTTATGGCGAAGCGGTGCATATTTAGTTTTTTCTTGCCACGAAGACTCTATGGCGCGAAGGAAATCATTAGTACACGAAACATACGAAATATGCGAAAAGAAGAATACAATAAACCGATGAGCTCTCAGAGGTTAAAGAGAAAAACTTATATCAAAACTCTGTGTTCGCCGTGATCTCCGTGTGAGTATGAATTCCGGCAAACAAAAAACAATAGCCACGAATCCCGACCTGTCGGAACAGGATCTAAAGACGCAAAGGAAAACACCTGCCCGCTATATACACAAATCAGACGAAAAGCACTTTACTCTTTCGTGTATTTGGTGTGTTTCGCGGGAATCTCTTTAACCACTTTACGCCTCCGCGTCCTGTGCGGTTAGATTTTTAGCATTAGTCGCGGGAAAAGGATTATCCGTTGAAAATTACATCCGCCGAATATATCAAAAGCGTTTATCAATTAACCGAATTGCCTGAGCGTGATTTACCCGAAGTGTCCTTTTTCGGACGCTCAAATGTCGGAAAGTCCTCGCTTATCAATTGCCTTCTGTCGCGAAAGATCGCAAAAATAAGCCAAACACCCGGAAAAACGCAATGCCTGAATTACTTTCGAATCAATGACGAGTTCTATTTCGTTGACGCTCCAGGTTATGGATACGCTAGAGTCCCCCCGGATGTAAAAAAACACTGGGACAAACTAATGAACGATTGGATAAACCAAAAAAAATCAAAACGGCTTATCATTCATATCATCGATTCCCGCCACGAACCCCTGGAATCCGATATAAATCTGCAAAAGTGGCTGAAGAAAAATAATATTCAGTATTTACTGGTTCCGAATAAAATCGATAACTTGAAAACTCAACAATTGAGAAAGCAAACCGATCTTTTTCGGTTTGTTTTCCGAATTGAACATGAAAATATAATCCCTTTTTCAGCAACCGAAGGAACCGGCAAAATTATATTATGGAGAAGAATCAATCAATTATTATTTAGTAATCCTAATCAATAATCATGAGTAAAAGACTATTCATTAATGGTAAAATCTATCCGGGAAATAGCCAACCTGAAACTGAAGCTATTGCGGTTAATAAGGGATCCATAGTATGTACAGGAAAAACCCGTGATTTAATGGATCAGTTTCATGGTTATCAAATTTTTGATTTACAAAATCTTAGGGTGTTACCAGGATTTATCGATTCACATACGCATTTTCTGGCTTATTGCTTGAAGCAGAAACAGATTGATTTGGATGGATTATCATTAGAAAAATGCATTGAAAAAATTAAACTTAAAGTGAATGAATCTAAGCCTGGAGAATGGATTCTTGGACAAGGCTGGAATAAGAATTTTTGGGCAAATTCTGAATTTCCTGATCGGTTTATTTTAGATAAGTATACACCGGATAATCCGGTTTGCCTGGAATCAAGAGACTACCATTCATCTTGGATTAATACTAAAGCGTTGAATATTATACAACACCAACTAAATCTACAAAATAATGATCTTGTTTTGAAAGATATTCACGGGGTTATTAGTGGTGTTTTTTTTGAATCCGCACGGGAAATCATATGGAATTATTTACCTTCACCCGATAAAAGTCAAAAGAAAAACGCTCTGCAAAATGGTTTGTGTCTCGCCTATAAAAACGGTCTGTCGGGGGTTCATTCTTTCGAGTCGTTGGATGATTATTTCCTGTTAAAAGAATTGTCAGCAGAAAACTATCCTTTACGAATTACCTGCTATTTACCTTACAGGGATTTGAATTATATTATTAGTAATCCTCATATTATTTCTTATACAAACGATTTCTTCCAATTCGGTGGAATAAAATTTTTTATGGACGGCGCTCTTGGTTCTCAGACTGCGCTGATGTTTGATCCATATGAAAATAACCATAATAACCATGGTGAATTATGCATTAATCCTGATTTTCTGGAAGAACAGATCCGATTGGCCAATCAAAACGGAATACCATGCGCTGTTCACGCTATTGGCGATAAAGCAAATAACATACTGATCAACATTTTCAGTAAATTCGGGAATAATGGAATCAGAAACAGGATTGAACACGCTCAGCTTGTATCTGATGATGATTTTGAAATATTCATGGATTTTGTTGTTGCGATGCAACCCATTCATATTCGTGAAGATATTGATTCGGCAGAAAAATACTGGGGAAAACGATCAAAAAATGCTTTCGCATTTAAAAAACTCCTGAAAATCGGAGCACGTCTTGCTTTTGGTTCTGATGCTCCCGTTGAAACACCGAATGTTTTTGAGGGTATTTATACAGCTTTAACCCGTACATCCCGAAAAAACAATATTTCATGGTATCCGGATCAATGCCTGACTCTTACAGAAATCATTCACGCTTATACAATGGGTTCCGCATACGCCGCTTCATGCGAAAACCGACTAGGATCAATCGAACCCGGTAAAAAAGCGGATTTCATGGTTTTATCGGATGACATTTTTAGTTGCAATACGGAATATATCCCAGAAACTAATGTTCAATTGATGATTATTAACGGTAACATTGAATATACAAAACCCTGACAGGTGAAACATGAAAAAAATAATATTACCCGCTTTTTTAATCCCTTTTCTTATCATGGCTTTTATGCCGGTGGGTGCAACCAACAATAAACTGCAATGGTACTCTTTTGATGAAGGTTTAGCCAAAGCAAAAAAAGAGAAGAAAATGGTTCTCATCGACTTTTATACTGACTGGTGCGGATATTGTAAAAAAATGGATGCTGAAACATATTCCAATGAAAAAGTGATTAACTATCTGAATTCAAAATATGTCCTTATTAAAATCAATCCTGAAAAAAACGGTGATTTGAATTATAAAGGTACCAGCTACACCCTTTCGTCTTTTACACGAGGTCTTGGAATCAACGGTTATCCGTCAACTTTGTTCATGGAATATAACGAGGAACTTATAACTCTTGTTCCCGGATATATTAAAACAGATGAATTTATGAATATCATTGAATTCATAGGCGACGGTCATTACAAGACAAAAAAATATGACGAATTTATAAAATCAAAATAGAGCTGTTTTTTCCTATTTCCCTAAAATAGCCAATAGAATTCCGGCGGCTATCGCTGTTCCTATGACGCCGGCAACATTAGGTCCCATCGCGTGCATCAGTAAATAATTCTGCGGATTGTATTCCTGTCCTACATTATGGGAAACTCTCGCCGCCATGGGTACGGCCGAAACGCCCGCTGAACCGATTAATGGATTGACTTTTCCGCCGGTTACTTTATACATTATTTTCCCGAACAGTAATCCGCCGACTGTAGAAAAACCAAACGCGAATACACCGAGTAATAAAATTTTCAGGGTTTCCATACGGAGAAAAACATCGGCAGCCATAGTCATTCCGACACAAGCGCCTAGAAAAAAGGTTATAATATTAATAAGCTCGTTCTTGGCCATATTGGTTAAACGCTCGACGACACCGCTTTCTCTTAAAAGATTGCCGCCCATCAGCATAGCCAACAAAGGCGCTGCCGGAGGAACAATAAATACCCCCAGCAGAGTAACCGCCATCGGAAAAATAATCTTTATTTTTTTTGAAACGGGTTTCGGAACTTCCATAACAACCATACGTTCTTTTTCGGTTGTCAAAAGCCTCATCAATGGAGGTTGAATAAGAGGAACCAATGCCATGTAAGAATAAGCCGAGACAGCAATCGGCCCTAATAAATGCGGAGCCAGTTTAAGGGTTAAATATATTGCCGTAGGTCCGTCAGCTCCGCCTATAATACCGATAGCGGCTGCTTCCTGAAAATTGAATCCCAATATTACAGCGATCATAAGGGCCGTAAACACTCCTAACTGTGCTGCAGCGCCGAGTAAAAATGTTTTGGGATTTGCGAGCAGTGGTCCGAAATCGGTCATTGCCCCGATTCCCAGAAAAATCAATGGTGGAAAAATTTCTAATTCAATACCCTTTGACAAATAGTAAAATAATCCCCCGATTTCCTCTCCGTGCGGCGCTGTTAATAATCCGCTTCCGGGGAGGTTTGCAAGAAACGCTCCGAATCCGATCGGCAACAGCAACAAAGGCTCAAAACCGCGCTTTATGGCAAGATAAATAAGAACGCATGCGATAACCAGCATGGCCGCGTTTCCCCAGGTCAAACCCCAGAATCCCATCCCCTCAATGAATTTTTCCAGATTTTCTAACATGAAATGATTCCTTATTCAAATGTAAGAACGACCTGGCCGGCTTCGATGGTATCTCCCGTTTTTACCTGAATCGCTTTAATAACTCCCTGCCGGGGTGAAGAAATATTCGTTTTCATCTTCATGGCTTCAAGCACGATAAGCACATCATTCTCTTTAACGCTTTGTCCGGCGGTTATGGGTATCTCAATCACTACGCCGTTTATGGGAGCTGTCAATGTTTTCGTATCGCCGACGGTTACTTTTTTCTTCGTGGGCAGCGGAGTGGTTACGGGCGTCACGTAACTGTCCATCGTCCGTACCTGTGGCTTGGAAATATGCTGTACATCGTCGTCATCCTGAATAATTTCAACGTCAACCTCATAACGCTTTCCGTTGACGGTAATCAGTAATTTTTTCATGTCTTTATCCTTAAGATATTTCTTTATGATTTGCGTTTTGTGATTAAATGTGAACCCATAATATTCAGTCGTCCAGTAACGGCCCATGTGGGTTGGGATGAATGATCAAGAAATTTAATTTTCTTGATTTTAATATGCTTCCTGTAAGTCAGCGCCGCTGCGGTGGTAATGACGGCGATCAGTTCATCGTTCATTTCGTCAGCTTGTGGTATTGTATCGATTTTTTTCGAATATAGGTTGATTTTCAATTGATTAATTTTCTCATCAATCCATTTGCCAAACGAAATAAGTAAAGCGAAAAACAGCAAAACCAGAATAACGCTTGTCATGCCGACCGACAACAGGAGCAAACTCTCAATGATTTTATCTGTCATATTTTAACCTATAATGGAATTAATCCGTGTTTTTTCTGAGGCCTTGTTTCTCGTTTGCTGCGTAACGATTCAAGCGCGAGTTCAAGATAGGATCTTGTATCTTTAGGTTCGATCACAGCGTCGATGAGTCCCCGGGATGCGGCAACATAGGGCGTCGAAAATTCATCGCGGTATTGTTCAATTAATTCCGTTCGTTTGATTTTCGGATCAGGGGCTTCTTTAATTTCTTTTTTAAATAGCACGCTGACCGCTCCTTCGGCGCCCATGACGGCAATTTCAGCGGTCGGCCAGGCCGCCACACGGTCGGCTCCGAGGCTTTTTGCGCACATCGCGAGATACGCCCCGCCATAGGCTTTGCGTAAAACAATGGTTACTTTTGGAACAGTAGCCGCTGAAAAAGAAAACAGCATCTTCGCGCCATGCCGGATAATCCCGCCAAATTCCTGTTCAATGCCGGGTAAAAATCCGGGTACATCAACAAAACATACAAGCGGAATATTGAACGCGTTGCAGAAACGGATAAACCTGGACGACTTATCTGAGGCATCAATATCGATTGCGCCGAATTTTTCTATCGGCTGATTGGCGATTACACCGGTGACTCTGCCGTTCATTCTGGCAAAGCAACAAATAATATTTGACGCGTAATGTTTATGTATTTCCAGTATGCTGTCCGGATCAAATACTCTTTCAAGCACCGATAACATATTATAAGGTTCACGCGGATCATCCGGAATAATCGAATTCAGCGTCTCGTCTTCCACAAGCTCCAGTTCGCTGATATCAACGCTGGGGGGATCTTCCGTATTATTAGCCGGTAAGTAACTCAATAATTGTCTCGTGATCCTAATAGCGTCCTGATCGTCTTCTGCGATGAAATGAACGTTTCCGCTGTGTGTCGCCTGCGCGAAAGCTCCGCCCAGTTCTTCAGCGGAAATCGTTTCGCCCGTCGCCGCGCGTATAACGTCCGGACCGGCGATAAATAACTGACCCGTTCCCTTGACCATAATGATGAAATCTGTAAGCGCCGGTGAATACGCAGCTCCGCCGGCACACGGCCCGGCGATGATTGATATCTGTGGCACTACACCAGACAATAAAGTATTATGATAAAAAATACGTCCGTATCCTTTTAATGAATCCACTCCCTCCTGAATACGCGCGCCTCCGCTGTCATTGATACCGACAAACGGAACTCCTGCTTTAAGTGCCATCGCCATAACCTCGCAGATTTTCTGAGCGTGCATACCGCCCACGCTTCCGCCCATAACCGTAAAGTCCTGCGAAAATGAATAAACCAGCCGTCCGTTAATTGCGCCGACCGCGGTAACAACTCCGTCTGCCGGAAGTTCTTTTCCGGTCATTCCGAATGTTGTTGCGCTGTGCTGAGCGAACCTGTAGAGTTCGTCATAAAAATTATTATCATACAACGAATCTAGTCTTTCCCGCGCTGTGAATTTTCCGGATTCGTGCTGTGCGGAAATTTTATCTTTTCCGCCGCCAAGTAAAGCGCGTTTATTTTTTTCGCGAAGCTTTTCCAGTTTGTCTTTGGTTGACATATAGGTCCTGTTATTTTTTATGTCCGCAGATTTCTGTCAAAACGCCAATAGTTGCTTTCGGATGTAAAAACGCAATATCCAACCCTTCGGCGCCTTTTCTGGGCTGTTGATCTATCAATTGAACATTTTTTGATTTTAATTCGTTCAGGCATTCTTCTATGTTCTCAGCCGCAAAAGCGATGTGATGAATGCCCTCGCCTTTTTTCTCGATAAATTTTCCAATCGGTCCTTCAGGGTCGGTCGATTCCAGTAATTCAATTTTTGTTTGTCCGATCATGAAAAAAGCTGTTTTAACTTTTTGGTCCTTAACCTCTTCAACAGCGTAACATTTTAAGCCATAAACATTTTCGTAAAACTGAATTGCGCTCGTTATATCTTTCACGGCGATTCCGATGTGTTCGATATGTGTTAAATTCATGTTTGTTTTTCCTGATTTGGTTATTCGTATTTTTTTCAATGTAAAAGTTATATAACAATCGAATGATTAGCAATGATAAAAATCATATAATATTAATGTTGCCAATATTTTTTTTATATTTTACCATCAAGTTCTTGACTTTTATATTCGTTTTATATACATTTCTCCCCCAAAAATGGGAATACATTTATTATTATATATTAATTACTTTTTGGAGAAACAGTGAAACGAACATACCAGCCCAGCACCCGAAAAAGAAAAAACAAACACGGTTTCAGAGAACGGATGAAAACGAAAGGCGGCCGTCGTGTGTTAGCTGCTCGTCGCGCGAAGGGACGTAAAAAATTAACCGTCAGCGATGAATAAAAGAAATCACTTTCTTTCCTTCTTTCAAAAATGTAAAGGCTTCTTTCTGACACAAGGATTGAAGCCTTTGTTTATTTTTTTTAAATGGCTCAACTGGTTTTTGGCCGGATGTATTGTGATCCTGATCAGAATGTACCAGCATTCATTATCTCTCATGTTCCCGGCTTCATGCCGGTTCTTTCCATCGTGTTCACAGTATGGAATCGAAGCCTTTAAATCCCATGGAGTTTTTAAAGGTCTTTTTCTTACAGTTAAACGTATCCTAAAATGCCATCCCTGGCATAAGGGCGGTTATGATCCGGTACCGGGTCATATTGGTAAAAAACCCGCCGCAGAATAAAAATGAAATGTTTAAAATCGACCCGTCTCCCAAGTCTGTAATTAGCTGTCATTAAATTCTATGATGTATTCTAAATTGTAAATTTATTTCCGGAGTCCTTTTATGGATAAAAAAACTATTTTTGCGATGGTTCTTATAGCGGTTATAATTATCTTGTGGCCTGTTTATTCGGGTCTTATTAATCCGAAGAATGAATCTGTGGTTCAAAAGAAACCTCAAATTGACTCTGTTTTTATTAAGAAAGATACCATCCAAAAAACGGATCTTACAGCAAAACTGGTCGCTGAAAAAATATCGCTGAAAAGTTCTGAAACAAACATAAAAGACAGCGCTATCTTTTGGACTAATTCACCTGAGAAAATCACAACTATTAAAAATGATTTTTTTACAGCTCAACTATCTAATAAAGGTGGCGGTTCTATCAAGTTATGGTCACTGAATAAATACAAGGATTATCAAGGCGAAAAGGTTTCATTTATTCAATCAGACAAAAATCTGAATATCAGTTTTAAATACAGAGGACAGCAAATCGACTTGAGTAAAGCTTATTTTTCTTACTCTGGAAACGATTCGGTTTATGACATGACGCAAATCGATAAAGCATCCTTTTCATATACGCTCATTTTCGATAGCGTCAAAACAATAAAACACACATTAACCTTTTACAAAGATCAGTATGACTTTGATCTGCAAGTTCAATTCTTGGATTTTAGTGACGATATTACCAACAACGAGTATTTTGTCCAATGGACAAGCGGTTTGAAAATTACTGAAAAAAACCTGACTGAAGATCTGAACTATTTTAGAACGAACGTCTTTATCGGAGACGAAGTGGAAGATTTTGATATTTCATCCCAGCCTAATGGGGATGTTTCGTTTACCGGAGTAACGAAATGGATTTCGACTCGGTCTAAATATTTCGTGGTTTTCATTATTCCTCAGGAAAAAGACGGATCCGGATGCTCTTTCTCAGCAACCACTTCTCATGAATACGGAGCTCTTAAGAGTAAGGATTATTTTCTGAACCTCCATATGAAGTTTGAAAATAACAAAAAAGATGTTTTTAAATTTTACATAGGTCCTACTGAATACGCCCGGCTTAATCAGTATAATGAAAATCTATCCATTATTCTTGAATGGGGATGGACGATTATAAAACCTTTATCAAAAGGAATTTTCTGGATTTTCCGGTTTTTATATGACTTTATCCCAAATTATGGAATAGTAATTCTGATATTCGCACTTCTTGTAAAAATCCTTCTGTATCCTTTAACACACAAATCATATGTTGGCATGCAAAAAATGAAAGAGGTTATGCCCCGTCAGAAGGAGCTGCAAAAAAAATATAAGGACAATCCGAAAAAGATGCAGGAAGAGCTGATGAAGTTATATAAGGAAATTGGATACAATCCTCTTTCCGGTTGCTTACCGGTTCTTTTGCAAATGCCCATCCTTTTTCCGATTTACCAGGTTTTTAATGCTACCATTGATTTACGGCAAGCCCCATTTGCCGGATGGATTCATGATTTATCGGTTCCGGATACTGTGGCCGTGCTCCATACAGGCTTACCTTTTATCGGCGATTTCAATGTCAACCCTTTGCCAATAATTATGACAATATTAACATTCGTTCAGCAGAAAATAACGCCAATGACACCTACAGATGACTCTGATCCGGCGCAACGATTTAATCAAAAATTCATGCTCTACGGTATGCCTATATTATTCTTCTTTATATTTAACAATTTTTCATCCGGTTTGGTTATGTACTGGACGGTTTTTAACGTATTAACCATGCTTCAGCAGTATCTGATGTCGAAACATATCATAAAGTAAAAGAATTGAATTTTGATAAAAAAGTCACTTTATTTTAAGTGACTTTTTTATTTACACTACAAACCTATGCTTTTTGAAGAAACCATAGTCGCTCTTTCGACTCCTCCGGGACGAGGGGCTATCAGTATTATCAGGATTACGGGCATTAAGTCAATCGAAATAGCCGATAGGATTTTTATTGGTAAGCAAAGGTTGATTGAGGCAAAAAGTCATACCGTTCATTTTGGAAAAATTATTGATTCTGATTGCCATGAAACAATCGACACCGTGCTTGTTTCTGTTTTAAAAACGCCAAATTCATATACGGGTTTTGATACAGTCGAAATCAACTGTCATGGCGGTAGTATAAACACAGAAATGATAATTGAAGTCATACTAAAAAACGGCGCTCGTCTGGCGGAACCCGGAGAACTTACAAAACTGGCTTTTTTAAACGGAAAAATTGACCTGACACAGGTTGAAGCGGTAGCAGACATTATTCATTCAAAAACGCGAAGAGCTCATCGATCATCGGTATCACAATATCTTGGCGGATTGTCAAACCATATAAAAGAGATAAAAACACGTTTGTTAAATATTGCCAGCCTGATTGAAATGGATGTTGATTTTGCAGACGAGCAATTATTAGATATAAACAGAAGTAACCTTATCGGGGAAATTCAAATTTCAATAGAATCCATTAAATCTTTGTTATCGACTTACACCCATGGTCACCTTTTACGGGATGGGGCAAAAATCGCAATCACCGGTAAACCAAACGTTGGCAAATCCAGCTTAATGAACTCGTTACTTAACAAAAACAGGGCCATCGTTAGTGAAATACCGGGAACGACACGAGATTATCTTGAAGAAAGCATAGATATTAATGGCATTCCTTTTAATTTAATTGATACAGCCGGATTAAGGTGCACGGAAAACCCTGTCGAAAAAACGGGAATAGACAAAACTAAAGAACAAATCGAAACCGCTGATTTAGTTTTACTCATGGTTGATGCCTCAAATCAGTTAGATCAAAACGATAATAAAGCAATTGAAATTATTAGCGAATACCACAAAACCGAAATTGAAAAGAAAATCATTATCGTTAAGAATAAAATAGATATTCAGAATGTTATCGAAGACAATTTTTTTACTACACTCGGTTGTGAAGAGGTGTCAATTTCAGCGGAAAAAATGATCGGGTTGGATGAGCTAAAAGATCTGATTCAAAAACTATTCTCTGACAACGTTTCACCAGACTCACCCCATATTTCGAATATCCGCCAAAAGGTCTCTTTGGAGAATTGCGTAGCTTCATTGGAGCATTCACTGAATGGTTTGAATAATGATATTTCATTTGAATTCATCGCGTTGGATATTCGAAACGCATTAGATTGTACAAGGGAAATTTTGGGTGAAATTTCCAATGACGATATCCTGAATAATATTTTCAAAAACTTTTGTATTGGAAAGTAATATTTCTTTATGATAACTAAAAATGTTTCACGTGAAACATCACAAATTAAATAATACGGATTGTTCCACGTGAAACATCCGCTATTTAATATGTTATATTTTAACTGTTTAAGTATAAAATGAACCGTTTTGATGTCATTGTTGTCGGAGGGGGGCACGCCGGATATGAAGCGGCTTACGCTTCATCAAGAATGGGTTGCACAACGTTATTAATCTCGATGGAGATCAATAAAATCGCAACTCTTTCTTGCAATCCCGCAATAGGAGGAACAGCTAAAGGTCACCTTGTAAAAGAAATCGACGCTCTTGGCGGAATGATGGGCATTGTAACCGATGAAACCGGAATTCAATTCAGGATGCTTAATAAATCCAGAGGTCCGGCAGTTTGGTCGCCTCGGGCTCAAGTCGATCGTTCATTATACCCTGCTTCGGTTTTAAAAAGACTATCAAATATTGAAAACATTACATTATTGAGCGAAACCGTAATCGGGATAATATCAGAAAAAGGCAAGGTTTCCGGAGTGATTGTTTTATCCGGAGAAAAAATTATTAGTAAAACAGTCATTCTCACATGCGGAACTTTTTTAAATGGACTTATCCATATTGGTTTAAAAACTTTTAAAGCTGGACGATATGGTGAAAATCCTGTCACCGGCCTTACAGAATGCTTGAATTCTATCGGCCTTGAAAGCGCAAGATTAAAAACAGGAACACCGGCAAGAATTCATAAAGACAGCATCGATTATTCAAAATGCCAGCCGCAAAAAGGAGACGCAAATCCGGAGCCTTTTTCATGGCAAACTGAAAGAATTACAAATGAACAGGTTCCCTGCTTTTTGACTCATACAAACTTAGAAACCCATGAAATCCTTCGTAGCGGATTTAACCAATCCCCTCTTTTTACCGGACGAATTAAAGGGAAGGGGCCTCGATATTGTCCTTCAATTGAAGATAAAATTAACCGTTTTTCTGACAAAGACCAGCATCAGATATTTTTGGAACCCGAAGGATATAATGTCGATGAGTATTATGTAAATGGTTTTTCAACAAGCTTACCTGAAGAAATCCAGGAAAAAGCTCTCCGTTCAATTCCCGGGCTTGAGGAAGTAAAAATCCTTCGATATGGATATGCCATTGAATATGATTTTTTTCCTCCTTACCAAATAAAACTGAATCTTGAATCCAAGGCTATTGAGTGTCTTTTCTGTGCCGGTCAGATCAACGGAACCTCTGGTTATGAAGAAGCTGGTGCTCAAGGTCTTATAGCCGGCGTTAATGCGGCATTAAAAATAAGGGAGCAGGATCCGTTGATTATAAAACGCAGCGAAGCATATATCGGTGTTTTGATCGATGATTTGGTTAACAAGAGTACGTCGGAACCCTACCGTATTTTCACTTCACTGGCAGAATATCGTCTGCTCCTTAGACAGGATAACGCTGATCTTAGATTAACAGATATTGGAAAGAATGTAGGCCTTGTTTCAAATAAACAGTTTGATATCTTTTCTAAAAAGAAAGACTACATTAACAAAGTTAAATCCTGGATTTCTGAAAAAGTCATTACTCCTTCGGATATTAACGAAATACTTATTAAAACAAAGTCTTCTCCCATTGAAGAAAACGAGAGGTTGGAGAAATTACTTAAACGACCAGAGGTTTCACTGGAGCTGATTTTATCTGACAACAAAAACCTTATACCGGATCACATCCAGCAAATGATTATATACCGGGATGTTTTAAAGGAAATTGATACATCGATTCGGTATGAAGGGTACTTGAGTCGCCAGCAGGATCAGGTCGAAAAATTCAATAAACTAGAAAACAAAAAAATACCCGGAGGGATTGACTATCTAACCTTAATATCAATGTCATCAGAAGCCAAAGAAAAATTTTCAAAAATACGTCCGGAAAACCTTGGTCAGGCTAGTCGCATTCCTGGTATTACACCAGCGGACATTTCATTACTAATGGTATATATAGAAAAATGGAACAAATAATAAAACCTTGCGACAGCATCAATTTTTTTATTGAATATATTGAAAAAAACATTTGCGGATTATCACAAGTTCAAAAAAAACAGTATGTTTGCTTTTTTAAAATATTGTTAAATAACAACTTAAAATACAACTTATATTCAAGAAAAGAAAAAGATATCATTGAAAGACATTTCATTAACTCAATATTATTTGCCTATTATTTTAAGTTGAATTCAAAAGATAACATACTTGATATCGGAACCGGAGGCGGTTTTCCCGGCATTATTTTAAAAATTCTTTTTACCGATAGTTCATTTGTACTGGTGGACTCAATAAAAAAGAAAACCGATTTTTTAAAATGTGCAGTAAGCGAATTGGGCCTGAAAAACATCATTATTGAAAACAACCGGATTGAAAACCTGCAAAAAAAATATACCGGTTTTTTTGATTTCATTACCGCGAGAGCTGTAGCTTCCCTTGATCAGCTTTATTTATTTTCAAAAGAGTTGGTAAAACCGAACGGCACAATGGTATTTTTCAAAGGGAAGAATTATGAAAAAGAAACCGGATTTTTGGAAGTAAAAGGCGAACGCCCGGAATTTGAAATCCTGCACTTCAGCGAAATCCCTTTTGCCTCAGGCTCCCAAGACGGTGTAATCGTAAAAATTCATTTACCGCAATGAGAGTATTGGTATTCATCTTAATTGCTTTTTTGTATATAGACAGAATTTTTATCTTGAATTCAAAGTTTACAATACTTATTATAACATGAGTCACAAAACCTTGATGGAGTTTAGTATAAGATATTGATACCGGTTATGATTTGTTAAACAAACGGAATTGTTAAACAAACGATGATTTTCTGCTTCTTTTGGACTCCATACCGAGGTGATTTGTGGATTTCTTCGTAAATCGTCAAATCCTCCGTCTTCTGTTATATGTGTTTGCATCAGTTATAATCGTGAATTCGGTTTCGGCACAGAATTCCGACACCGCGTCTTTCTCTGACTCTATTAATGTATCCGTTGCTGACAGCGGTTTGTCTGGCAAAGATGCTGCATTAAATGAATCCTCAGGCATTATAACACAGAATGACACTCTAGTTTCGGCGGGCACAATTCAAGAAACCGCCTCATTCCTCGAAAATATGTTTGACATGATTACCGGTTCAATTTCACCAGGTAGTGCCTTTCATAATAAATCGAATCTGGATATTCAAAACGACATCGGATTGCTACCGATAAACCAGGACACTTCTGCGGTTTCATCTTTTTCCTTATACCCATTTCAATTTCACTGTATGATTTCCGCGGATCCAAACCGGAATTATTTCCTGATTAAAGGATCAATGATCGATTATTCACAGACTCATACTTTAATCAGCGGGTATAAAGTGGATGTACGCGTTGACAGTATGGGAGCTTTTTATGTTTTTGAGGACTATTACGGAGAAAACACCGCCAAACGGAAAAACCCCCTAAGGCAAAAAACAGTCATATCCAGAAAGGAATACCTGCATTATAACTTCGAAAACCAGATTCGCAATACATTCACTAAAACGATTGTCACAGCTCTTGCTACAAAAGAGGCTGAAGGCCAGACCGGGCCCCTGCGTTTATTTTCCACATCTGTTACGACCAACGAAACCTTCCAGAAAATATTCGGCGGTGACGAGGTTGCCGTTGACGCCAGGGGCAGTATCAACCTGAATATGTCCGTTACGAAAGAAGCTTCCTCCAACCAAAACGCGAGCACAGGCAAAAACTCTCAGATCATTCCGAAATTTGAACAGAAACAGCAATTCAATTTACGGGCAACGATCGGAAAAAAAGTAGAGATTCTTATCGATCAGGACAGCGAACGTGAGTTTGAGTTTGAAAATAATATACGGATCATATACACCGGTTTTGATGATGAAGTGCTTCAGAGACTGGAAGCCGGAAATATTGACCTTTCCCTTCCCGGAACGGAATTTGTAACCGCAGGCGGACAAAACAAAGGACTGTTCGGGGTCAAGGCGCTTATGAGATTCGGTGACCTGAACGTAACCACTATCGCCAGTCTGCAGCGCGGAGAAAAAACAAAACTGTCTTTCAAGGGCGGGGCCGGCCAGGGCAATGAAACTAAAATCAAAGAATTTCAATATGCCCGCGCAAAATACTTTTTTCTGGACACAATTTACAGAATTCAATTTGAGAATTATAATAACCGTATCCATACTTATAACTCAAGTGATGAAATTATTAACTGGAAAATATACAAATATTCAGCCTCTACGCAATCAGACCCGCGCGTAAGACCCGCAAAAGCAAGTTTTGATGATAACTCTAATCCTGAACGAGGAGATTTTCTTGAACTTGAAAACGGTGTAGACTACAACATAGATCAAAAACTTGGCATAATTTCATTATCCACAAGACTTGCTGACGCCGGCGAAATGCTTGCGGTCTGGTATCAGACAAAGGACAGAATTCACGGGAACGTAAGCCCGGGTCTTGACACTTTGCAACTTAAATTAATTTGGGGTCCCAATCCAAATCCTAATGACCCCATGTGGAATTACGAACTGAAAAACATCTACGACCTAGGCATCAGGGGATTAACCGATGACGACCGCAAAACAATCAAAATTCAATATAATGTAAACGGCAGCTCCCCCCTGACAAGCATCCCCGATAAAAATGAAGCCGGTGTTGGCATCTTGAGCTTATTGCATGTTGATGAAACCAGTGATCAAGGAGGAGCAATAGACGACATTGTCGATCTGGGCGGCGGATTCAATTATGGGCTCGATCTTGAGCAGGGTTTAATCGTTTTTCCCAGACTACGGCCTTTTGACCCGGCCGATAACGTTCTTAATGGCTTCAGCGAGGAACGATATCCGAATGGTTTTAACAATGGAACGGTTTCTGAATCGGTTCGTTTTCCCAATATATATGATCAGGAACGAACAAATCTCAATGAACAAAATTTTGCTTCAAATTCAAGATTTGAAATCGTTTATCGCAGCTCTAAGCGCTCGGCTCATATTCAATTGGGTTTTAATGTTCTTGAGGGTAGCGAGGAGGTAAAGGTGAACGGTCGCACATTAACCAAAGACGTAGATTACATCATTGATTATTTTTCCGGGACGATCGACCTTTTGTCCCAGGAGGCATTAATGCCGACTTCTGATCTTGAAATTGACTATGAACAGGCTCAGCTATTCCAGGTCGATAAAAAAGCAATTTTCGGAGCCCGGGCGGAATATAATTTGGCGGAATGGGGCTTTGGGCAAAACTCATTTATCGGAACAACCGCCCTTTTCCAGAGCCAGTCCACTATCAATAAACGAGTTCAGATCGGAGAAGAACCTTTCCGAAATTTTGTATGGGACGTCAACACTTCTCTTGATTTTGATGTAAAAATCTTTACCAAAGCAATTAATTATCTGCCGCTGGTAAATTCTTCTGCCTCATCAAAAATAAACTTTCGGGCAGAATACGCTACCATTTTGCCGAATCCGAATACAAGCAACGGCTTAATGAAACAAGACGAGCGTGGTGTCGCTTATGTCGACGACTTTGAGGCTATTAAAAGAACCTTTCCGCTTGGAACTTCAAGGAAAATGTGGGTTTTGGGCAGCAAACCTATTGAAAAGAGTCTGGATGAAAGAGGAAGAACAATATGGTTCCAAAGACAGGAGCCCAGAAAATATATTACGAATATAGCGACTCAGGCAGGAGATCAAATAACGGTCCTCGGCATGGCTTTTCAGCCTAAACTTGTTTCGGGTGACTACCGGAATTCTTGGGGTGGTATTATGAGAGGCCTTAATATTTCAGCTTCGAAAGAATTATCCGAAAGCAGGTTCATTGAGTTGTGGATTAACACCAAAACAAACAACCATTGTTTTGTTAATATTGAAATTGGCATGATATCTGAAGATCAGAATGGAAACGGTACTTTTGATAAAGAAATCAAAGGAACGTCTCTTACAAACATTCTTGAAAGTGACACGCAGGATGTAGGTCTTGACGGACTTAGCGATGTTCAAGAAAACGATCTTTTATCATCACTAGGCATAGAGCCCGGGAGAAAAAGTTTGAATTATTCTGAACAACGCATCGTGGACAGCCTTCAAGCGAAATACCCGTGGGGAAAAATTAATTACTCAAGATCCGGACCCTCCGAAGATCCCTTCGGAGATAACTGGAATGAAAACCACGCCCAGCCCAGGGATTACAGCGGCAATCCCATAAGCGCAAATGACCATATCGAAAGTGCCATACGTGACAATGATCTGGGAACAGTCAAAGTCAACGGTACGGAAAATAACGGCGGTTATAAAGGACAAAGCATAGACGGCTCTCTTCGTTATCAGGATACTGAGGATATTGACGGTGACCGTGTTCCCAGCTTTGTCAACTCCTATTTCAGATATACATTTTCCACGGATACAACCAGTGCAGACACCTCGCTGATTATCGGAAAAGGAGATTTTGGGTGGAGATTATACAGAATACCCGTGTCCCTTCCTGATACAGCTTTAAATCAGGCGACATTGCAAAAAATCAACGGCGTCCGGTTCTGGATTAATCCGCTTGAGAATTCTGATAAGATTATCGCCCTTCTGATCGCTGATTTCCAGTTTGTCACAAGCGACTGGACCATTTCACAGGATTATCCGAACGGATTGATTTTACCGCCCAACGCAAAAGTTCCCGACCCAATAGAAGCATCCCAGATTGTAGAGATTTCTTCGGTCAATACAGAAGAATCGAACCGGTATACACGTCCACCGGGCGTCAAACAGGAATATACCAGCGGTCAAACCGGCGGCGCAGATAAACGAGCGGTGAAGGAACAATCTCTTTCCCTTAAACTGAATAACCTTCCGGCCCAGGTATCTGCAATCATTGTAAAAAACATCGTTTCATCTGATTTCAGAAATTACGAAAGCCTGAAAATGTTTATTCACGGAGACAAGACGATCTACAACGGTATCGTGTTGCCGAATGAAAATGACACCGCTTCATCCAGCCCTGTTAATGTTTTCTTTCGATTCGGAAATAATAAAAATCACTATTATGAAATTGAACAGCCTCTCTTTTCAGGATGGGCGATCGGAAAGAATTCTATCGAAATTGATTTTACCCAGCTGACATCTCTGAAATTCGACGCAACCATACAGGCGGATTCCAATAATGTACGGACATATTTTGTTGATAATAAAATTATCAGAATTAAAGGGAACCCTTCTTTGGCGGCCATATCTCAGTTATATGTAGGCGCTGCAAATAACGACCTTTTCAGACCTTATACGGGTGAAATCTGGATGGATGAGCTTCGTTTATCCGGAGCGAATGACAAGCCCGGTCATGCAGCCAAAGCGTCAATGTCTTTCAACATGGGAGACCTTTTGACATTTAACAGCATGATTCAATACAGGACTTCCGAATTCAGAACCGTTGAACAGCGGTTTGACGCAAATTCGGGCAACACTCAATCCTGGAATATCGGAGGTAGCTTCAATCTTCACAAATTCTATATTGAAAAATGGGGCATCAGCCTGCCTGTAACAGCCAATCTGAGCCATAGCCGATCAAATCCCAAATACGTACCTAATAACGATATTCTTGTTTCCACTGCAAAATCAAGAAACAAACAGAATCTGTCGGCATTGCACTCAGATTACAACCGCACGCAAGACAGTGTTTCCTATTACCAGTCATTAAATGATACAGCCTCTGTCAGAAGACTTTCAACGATTATAGCCAAGCTTGACAGCCAGATTATCTATGAGGAATCATTTGAAGCCCGGATGCAGACGGTAACAACTTCTTTCGGCTATGGTGTTTCTTTTTCAAAGAGTAAATCAGAGGATAATTTCTGGCTTCTGCGGTATACTATTGACAATGTCACATCTTCCTTTAACTATTCTTTTTCGGAATCGAAAACACCGCAATATGTCAGCAACAGAAATTTCAACTGGTCTTCCACCACGGCTTATAATCTGCCTGTAAAAAAAGCTAGTTCTAAACCCTTAGACTGGATGCCTTTCTCAACATTTCCGATAATTGGCCAATTATTTAAAAATTTGAAAGAAACCGATCTTAATTATTTTCTAATTACAAACACTACGACTGATTTTCAGGTTACAAGCACCAATTCACGGGTTGTGGAAAGATCTGTCTTTGGATTCCCAGTAAAAAAACCCGATGTAAACACCTTAACGTCAGCCCGCGGTTACGGTTTATCTTTAAGCCCAATACAGTCTCTTACTTCCTCTTTATCTGTTAGATACCAAAGTGATTTGCGCGGTTTATCCGCATCAGAAATCCTAACCGGAGTGGCTAAGGGACTGAACCCTTTCGACGGTTTTGATGACTTCGTCACAAAAAGCGCGATTGATACCGTAAAAAGAGGAGAAGACCCAGAAAGAGATTCGCTGATATTCAACCGTGATTTTTCGGTAAGCAACACTTTCACTCTTAGTTACAACCCTCAATTATTTAGTTTTATAAGTAATAATTTTTCATATAACTCAACGCATTCTTCAAACAGGGCCCGTTCCCCGGCCACTTTTTTTAATCAAAACTCACAATTGAGCCGGAGAGCCCAATTAGACGCGAATCTGCAACTAAAATCGTTTATTAACGCTCTCAAAGAACCGTTTTCAAAGCAGGGATCTTCAGCCGGAACAGGTAAATCACAGTCTGGCGGAAGCCGAAGGGAACGAGCTAAAAGCAGTGTTGAAAAATCAGAAAAAGAAAAAGCGGATACTTCCGATGTTAACAAAACACAGGGGGGAGGGGGACGTTCTTTTTCAAAAATTAGCGAAAAAATAGGCTCTTGGGGTGAAAGAATACTTCAAATGATCAATGATCCCAGGTTTTCAATTTCATTTGACAACTCAATTTCAATGACCGGCCTTGATAAAAAACCAAATACGGCATATTCATGGCTTGGTTATACCACATCAAAAAACAGTGGTTTTTTTGATAATTTATTCAATTTTGATCTGGATCCGGTAAATGAGTTCATAGTTCCTGATACTAGCAAATCCAGAGGCTTATTTCAATACAATCCAAGAAAAGCAATAGCATATAATATGAACTACGGTTTTAATTTCAATTTCTTTACTGTAGATATCCGTTATGAGTATTCAGAAGCAAGAATGATATCCAATAACATTGAAACTCGGACAATAACCGAATCTGTCTTATTTCCCATGCTCAAAGATGTTCCTTTTCCGTTTTTTGATATGACCTTCAGAGCGCAGAATCTTGGTCGTCATAATATTTTTAAATTTATGAATACTATCACCTCAAATTTCGGAATTGGACTTACTTACAGTAAAAAAGCAATAAAAAATATAAACGAATATAACCCTAATGTTGCATCAATAGATTCTTTTTACAGCCAAGGAAAACCCTTTCAAATTTCCTCTATAACAGATCAGGAAATTTTCCCTCAAATATCTATTGACATTACATGGAAAGGAAATATTTCTCAATCCATTACTTTCAGCAATTCTACTTCGCGGTCGTTTCAGCCGACAAGTACTCAAAACTCTAATACTAAAACACTAACATCAAATATCAGTTATTCCAAACGGGGCGGATTTAAACTTCCTCTTCCATTTCTCGGAAACAAAAAAATTAATAATGAAGTCCGGATCGGAACAACATTTAATCTGAGCAAACGAAAAAGCTTTTCAACTTCGTTTACCGGATCCGGCGAATCTAAAAGTAAAACAAAAAATATTATTTCCGATGACACTTCCTGGTCGGTTGAGCCTCGTGTTGATTATTCCTTCACCAGCCGTCTTACAGGGGGTTTATTTTTTAAATATGAACATATTGAGACTCATCAGGCCGGAAAAATATCAAGATTTGCGGGAGGTTTTACAGCAAATATTACAATCGGAAGTTAATTATATTTGTTAACATTTGTGGTTAATAATTTGTTAAATAACATTATGCTTTGTTAAAAAGATTTTTTATATTATATTGTTTATGGATATGATTGTTTTTATAAATATTTTTTAAAGTTATTATTAAGTGTGTTAACATTACTTTTTTTTATATGTTATATATTATCAATATATTATTTAACTATTAACATTTTTTTTATTCCTATGATTACTACTACTATTTATATATATAATATAAATCATAATAAATCTTCTCAAAACAGTTAACAAAATATTATTATAAGAAATTGAAATAAAAAATCACTATTAGAAAAAGTCTATGAAAAAATTATCATTAGAGAAAAAAACAAAAATAAACAAAACAAAAACAAAAAAATTAATTAAAAAAGGAAAAATAACCAAAAGAAAAAAAATAGTAAAAAATAATAAAACACATAATAAGGCAAAAGAAACAAAAACAACACCTAAAAAACCAATGAAAGAAATTCAGCAAAATCAGAAAAGTAAAATTACTGATATTAAAATAGTAGAGGAAACAAAAAATAAGAATAAATCTGAAATCATACTCTCAGCCCAAGATGTACAGTTGAGAAACAATATGAATGTTAATCTAACCACGTCCTATTTTACTATATTGTTTGTTTGTACAGGAAATATGTGCCGCAGTCCTATTGCAGAAGGGATAATGAAAAAGAAAATTGAAGAAGAGTTCACCGGAAGTGAAAAAGATTTTATTGTTATCCATTCCTGCGGAATATATGCTTATGAAGGAAATAAGCCATCGGAAAACGCAGTTAAAATATCAAAACAGAATAATACGGATATAAGCCAAGTTCGTTCAAAATCTATTACAAAGCTTTTGGTCGAGGAATCGGATGTCATTTTAGTGATGTCTGTAGAGCACCTGAACTTCATACATGACAATTTTTTCAGTGCAAAGAACAAGACTCATCTTCTCAAATTGTTCGGAGAGAACCGTTTGCCACAGATGTCCGACTCTATACCGGATCCAATGGGTTTTACGATCGAATATTATGCAAAAACATATTTGGAAATAAAAAAAGCAATAGAAAAAATTTTCCCTGATATACGCGAAATGATCACAAAAAAAATTCAAAATAAACAGTGAGAATAATTGTCTTTCTATTGTTCCATTTCATCGTATTGCAGGAAATCTATTCTCAGGAAAAAGGCATCCGGACAATCAGCCACCGGGCGTTCAAACACGGAGAAAGTCTGACCTTTTCAATCGGCTGGGAATTCATAAGCGCCGGAACTGCCGTTTTGTCTGTGGATGACCAACAAATCATAAAAAACCGGCCATGTTATAAATTCAGCGCTATAACTTCATCGAATACCTTTTTTTCAACATTATATAAGGTAAGAGACACACTGCATAGTTACGTTGATGCCGAAGGTTTGTATCCCGTGCGTTACAGTAAAGCGGCTCATGAAGGAGATTATAAGCGACACTTCACAGTTGATTTTGATCATGTATTGCTTAAGGCAAATATTTCTGATGCAGATTCAGGAAAAACAACGATTACTATTCCGCAGTTTGTGCAGGATATCATTTCATGTTTTTATTACATGCGTACTCAGGAAGTAAAAATCGGCCACAAATATACTGTTTCTGTGTTTGATAATGGAAAAGTCAAAGACGTCCCGATCGAAGTTGTCAGCAAAGAAAGCATCGAAGTCGAAGCCGGAAATTTTGATTGTATCATGGTAAAGACGCCTATCGGACCTTTTAAAAATAAATCGGATTTGTTTATCTGGCTCACAGACGACCAAAGAAAAATGCCTGTATTGATGAAAAGCAAAATCGCGATAGGCTCTGTTCGTGCCGAATTAGAAAAATATTCCGGCACCTATTAATATCCATTTCAATTTTCTTTGATAACCAGTATATTCAGATATACATTCAACCGTCATTGTATAGGAGGTAGAATATGAAAGTAGCCATTGCCGCCAGCGAGGTTGCCCCTTTTGCCAAGAGCGGAGGGCTGGCCGACGTGATTGGCTCATTGCCGAAAGCGCTTTTAAAACTTGGTTGTGAGGTAAAAGTTTTTTTACCAAAATACTCGTCCATTGACGATGAAAAATATAATCTTCATTATGTTTCCTTAGTCGGCGAAATGCATATCCGTATCGGTGGACAGGTAAGGATTGTTCACGTTTTAGAAACAAAACTCCCCGGGTCGAAAGTTGAAGTATATATGATCGATTGCCCGCATTATTTTTACCGGCCGTACATGTACACCAATGATCCGGACGAGCACGAGAGATTCATGTTGTTCAGTAAGGCTGTCATTGAAACGCTTCAAAGGCTACAATGGACTCCGGATGTGATTCACTGCAATGACTGGCAAACAGGACTTATTCCCGCGATGATTAAAGATAATTACAGCTGGGATACGATGTTTCATCAGACGGCTACGATTATGTCCATTCACAATTTGGCTTACCAGGGAAGATTCTCTCCTGATATAAGGTTCACAGCGGAAAGCCGCGGAGACTGGTATTATCCGGGAGGCCCGTATGAGTTTTTTGATTCATTCTGCTTTTTAAAGGCCGGCATTTCTTTTTCTGAATTAATCAGCACGGTCAGCGAAACTTATGCGAGAGAAATTCAAACACCGGAATACGGAGAGGGGATGCATGTCCTCTTAAATGAACACGCATCAAATATAACCGGCATATTAAACGGCATTGACGATGATGTCTGGAACCCAAAAACAGATAAGCATATTTTTGCTAATTATACCGCGGAAACACTAGAAAAAAAGGAAATAAATAAATTCAATCTTATTAAACAAACAAATATAAAATATGTTCAGGGAAAACCGCTGATCGGCATAATATCCAGAATGGTCGACCAAAAGGGATTTGATCTGATGACGGAAGTATTTAATCAGCTGGTTGAGCTTGACGCTCAATGGATTATTCTGGGAAGTGGTGAAGACAGATACGAACAAATGGCGGCGTCAATGGAACGCGCTGCACCTGACAGAATATGGACATACATAGGATTTAGCAATGAATTGGCTCACCAGATAGAAGCAGGATCGGATATTTTTCTTATGCCCTCGCGTTTTGAGCCCTGTGGATTAAATCAAATGTACAGTTTAAAATACGGAACCTTGCCGATTGTAAGGAAAACCGGAGGATTAGCGGACACGGTTAAGGATTGGGACGAATACAAATGGGATCATAACAGTGAAGAGGGTAACGGGTTTGTATTTAAGGATTCAACCGGGCAAAGCATGCTCTCTACTATCTGGCGCTGCGTCCACGCCTATTACAATTATCCTGACGTATGGAAAAAAATTCAGGAAAACGGGATGAGCCGTGATTTTTCCTGGAAAGCCTCAGCTAAAAAATATATCGAACTTTACCAAAGGGCGATAAACAAAAGAAGAGGCATTCACTAACTCAGGGCCAAAAGAATATTTTTTTTTGATCTGAGAAAGAAAAAAGATCTATCTAAGTGATATATATGAAATCTGAGTTTATTCCATATGATCAGCTAAATCACATTAATCCTATCATGATTGATTATTGCAGGAAAGGATCCGTTTCGGGTTTTTATGAGCGGCATTATACTGATATTATAGACGGCAGGGCCAATTTAAATGTAATATTCAGGAAAATAAAACACCGAGCCACTTTAACTGACGTTTTACTTAATACAAATACAAAATACGCAGTTTCAGATAAAACTATTCATAATATTAACTTATTAAAATCCGACAAGACTTATGCAGTTGTAACGGGACAACAAATGGGTTTATATTCGGGCCCTCTCTATACAATTTATAAAACAATAGGAGCTATTAAAACCTCAGAATATCTGAAAGAAATATATCCTGAGTACAATTTTATCCCAATTTTCTGGCTGGAACATGAAGATTCGGACTTCCAGGAAATTAATAATATTGTAATATTAAACAAAAACAATCAGAATTATGATGTATTTTATAAGAAAAGTGAAAAAAACGAGCAAAATAGCCCTATTTTTGACGAAATCCTATCAGACGAAATTAATTCTGTAAATGTTGAAATATTTAATCAGCTTGTTCAAACCGAATTTTCGGAAAATTTATACGAAAAAGTGAAAAATATTTATAAAAGCGGTAATCTTCTGTCTGAATCGTTCGCCAGTTGGCTTATGCTCCTTTTCAGTAAATTCGGTTTGGTTCTGATCAATCCGTTTGAACCGGATATAAAGAAATTAAGTAAAAATATTTTTGTAAAAAGTATTGAAAATTCTGAAGAAATACATGAAAAAGTAATAATTCAGTCAAAAAAATTAATTCAGGATGGTTTTTTCAGCCAGGTTGATACAAAACCGTCTTATTTATACTATCTGGACAACGGTAGTACAAAAAATAAATTAAATTTAAGAAAATTGAATAAATTCCGAATTAAATCACCTCTTAAATTGGATGAAAAATCGATCTTTCTTCAAGAAATTGATAAAAATCCCGCAAAATTCATACCGAATGTATTATTAAGGCCGATTATTCAGGATAATATTCTTCCAACCGTCGCTTATATTGCCGGACCGGGTGAAATTGCGTATTTAGCTCAAACGACACCGATATATGAGTTTTTCAATATAATGCAACCATTTATCATACCACGACCCTCTGTAACGATTATTGAAAGAAAAATAGCAAATCTGCTAGAAAAATACTCACTGAATGTTACCGGCGTAATGAATCATCAAGATCAGATTAAAAACATTCTTCTCAAAGAAAGTTTACCGAATAATATACTGGATACACTTGAAAATAGCCGGAATAAAATAAACTATGAAATGATATTATTAAGAGAACCGCTGATTAATTCAGACCCTACGCTTTCCGGTATGCTCGATACAACCATAAAAAAAATGAATGATGTCTTTTCTGTTCTTCAAAAAAGAACAGCCGATGCCGAAAAAAGAAAAAACGGAGAGTTGCTGAATCAGGCGGAAAAAATTATTTCACATGTTTATCCTGAAAACGATTTTCAGGAAAGAAAAATTAATATATTATATTTTCTGAATAAATATGATTTTTCATTTATTGATCTTTTATATGAAAATCTGCAAATAAACACAGCCCGGCATCAGGTTTTGTATTTATAATTTTAAGAAGTTTTTAATAAATTACCGCTGAACATATTTCCAGCATCCCTCTACATGATCGTCGACCATTCCGGTTGCCTGCATGTGAGCATAACAAATCGTTGTTCCCACAAACTTGAATCCTCGTATTTTCAGGTCCTTTGACATAGCGTCGGATTCGGCTGAGAAGGCCGGAATCTTACCGGGTGTCAATCCTTTTGGATTCCGAAGGGTTTTATGATTTGTAAATTGCCAGATATAGCGGTCGAATGTACCAAACTCTTTCTGAACTTCAAGAAAACACCGGGCGTTCGAAACAGCGGCATTGATTTTTAACCGGTTTCTTATTATGCCCTCATTTTGAAGTAATTTTTCCACATCCGTTTTTGAAAACCGAGAAACTTTCACCGGGTCGAAATTTTTAAAGGCTTTTTTGAAGTTTTCCCGTTTTCGGAGTATAGTAATCCAGCTTAAACCGGCCTGGAACCCCTCAAGGATGAGAAATTCAAATAATTTCCGGTCATCATGAACCGGAACACCCCACTCCTTGTCATGGTACTCACAATACAACGGATCGTCACCGCACCACCAGCACCGCGATTTGCTTTTCATAAAGCCTCTTTAATATTTCTAAAAAACATCATACAAAGTAGATATGAATTTATTTTCATGAAAGAAGTTTCTTTATTTCATTCAGTTGATTCAGAGCTTCAACCGGCGTGAGGTGATCAATGTCTAATTGATTAATTCGGTTTTTTATTTTTTCCACTACTGGATCGCCGAACAAGGTGAGTTGAACACCTGGTACAGCAGAAGTCTGCATATGTTGCAAAAGCGAGGCCTTATCCTGATGAGCGGAAATCTCGTGTGATTCAAGATTTTTCATCACTTCTTTTGCCCTCAGAATGACTTCTTGGGGTAGACCCGCGAGTTTCGCGACCTCAATCCCGTAACTATGATCACATCCGCCGGGAACGACTTTTCGAACAAACACGATCTTATCCTGGTATTTATTTACCTGCATATTGTAATTCCGGACACGGGGAAGCAATTCAGCGATTTCGACAAGTTCATGATAATGCGTCGCAAAAAGGGTTTTCGGCTGATTTAGCGGATGATTGTGAAGGTACTCAACAACAGCCCACGCAATGGATAAGCCGTCAAACGTGCTGGTACCTCGCCCGATTTCATCAAGAAGAATGAGGCTCTGCGTAGTAGCGTTATTCAGGATGCTCGCGGTTTCGTTCATCTCGACAAGAAATGTACTTTCTCCAGCGGCCAGATTATCAGAGGCTCCGACACGCGTAAAAATCCTGTCAACTATTGAGATGTTAGCCTTATCCGCCGGCACAAAGGATCCTGCTTGCGCCAACAATACGATAAGCCCCGTTTGTTTCAGATAACAACTTTTTCCTGCCATGTTGGGGCCGGTGATCAACAGAATCTGTTCTTCCGGAGTAAGGCGCACGTCATTCGGAATAAAAGGCTGGTCAGGCGGTAAAATCTTTTCAACGACAGGGTGTCGGCCGTTCGTTATCTCGATGATGCCGTCCGTGTTGAATTCCGGTTTTGTATATTTATTGATTATCGCGGTTTCAGCAAACGAACAGTAACAATCCAGTTCTGAAATCAGACGTCCCGCTTTCTGAATTTGTTCCGACCATTTAGCAATATTGTTTCTTAAGTTTTCAAAATATTCCAGCTCAAGCTTTTGAATCTTTTCTTCTGCCGTCAGAATTTTTTCTTCAAATTCTTTCAATTCCGGCGTTATAAACCGCTCCGCGTTGACCATGGTCTGTTTACGGATGTAATCCGGCGGAATTTTATCCTTATGGACATGGGTAATCTCAATGTAGTAACCAAAAACCTGATTGAACTGTACTTTAAGAGAATTGATTCCGGTTCGTTCCCGTTCTCTGTTCTGAAGTTGAGAGAGGTAATTCTTACCGTCAAACGCAATGTTTTTAAGGTTGTCCAGTTCAGAATTAAAACCGCTTCGAATCACATTACCATCTTTAATCTGGATGGAGGGTTCAGCAACCATTGTATAATTGATTTCTTCAACAATCGGTGTCAGATCCGGAAGATTAGTATGTATATCACACAAATTTGCTGAAACACATTCCAGAATAATTTTTTTAATATCAGGCAGTAATTCAAGGGAAAAGCATAAAGCGCGAACCTCCCTTGGATTTGCCCGGCCGGCGCAAATTTTTGAAATTAATCTTTCAATGTCCCCGATTTCTTTCAACGCATTAAGCAGGCTATTTTTAGTATCAGGGTTGGATATCAGCTCATCAACGGCCTGAATACGCGCAAGTATGTGATCCGGGTTTTTTAAGGGGCGCATAATCCATTGCTTCATCATGCGGCCACCCATTGCGGTTTGAGTATGATCCAAAACAGAAATCAGGCTACCGAACCGGTTGTCAGAAGATGAAGAATCGAATATGTCCAGATTTTGCAACGTCACTGAATCTATCATCATGGTGCCGGAAAGCGCAATGACTGATATACCGTTAATCTGAGATAAAGATGTTCTCTGCGTTTCTTTCAGATAATGAAAAATAACCCCTGCCGCAATAAGTCCCAGCGGCAGATTCTCAATTCCAAAACCCTTAAGTGAGTGTGTTTTGAAGTGCGATAACAAAATATCGTAAGCATAATTTTCATTGAATAGCCAGTCATCCTGACGGGTTATAACCGGAAACCAGCCCAGCGGTTTTAAAAAATTTTTTATCTGGTCATATGCAGAAAACGAAACAACAATTTCTGACGGATGAACCAGTTTTAAATAATTAATTATTGAAAGATGATCAAGTTGACCGGTATAAAATTCACCGGTTGATGCATCGAGGATGGACAAGCCGAACACAGATTTATCGTTTTCCATGCCTGTTGCGATGCAGGCGAGGAAATTGTTTGTTTTCTGGTCGAGTATTTTATCGGACAGCGTTGTTCCGGGCGTTACAATTTCGGTCACATCTCTCCGGACTATCCCCTTCGCCGTTTTAGGATCTTCAACCTGTTCACAAACCGCTACACGAAAACCCGAACGAATTAATTTCGGCATATAACTGTCAAGTGAATGATAAGGAAAACCGGCAAGCGCAACATGAGCGGCTTTACCATTAGCCCGTTTAGTAAGAGTAATTCCAAGAATTTTGTGAACCAGCCTCGCGTCTTCATCAAAGGTTTCGTAAAAATCACCCATCCGGTAAAGCAGGATCGTATCCTTATATTTTGACTTGATCTCAAAATATTGCCTCATTAACGGAGTGCTGTCCTGTAATACTTTTGGCATGAGAAACTGAATATTTAAAATATGTTTATTTTATTTTTCTTATAAACACGCTGTCGTAACCGTTATTTTCCAGAAAACCCATGAATTCCTGCTCTTTTTCAGCACACCATAAACGCAAGTCCGTTTTTGTTCCTTTATCAGCCACCAAGATTTCCAGGACGTTATTTACAGTTAAAGATGCCATTACATCCTGGGTCAGGTGAATCGGCCTCGGACACGGCAGGTTACGCGCGTCGATCGTTTTATCCGGTTTAATATTGGTTAAATCCATTTTGAATCCTTTGTTTAGTATCGGTTACTTTTCTTTTTTTTGACTGATTTGGAAACACCGGTATGTATTGTGCACATATCTGTCGGCTGGTATTTTATATGAAACACTTCATTGACTTTTTTAGGACAAACGGCATTAGCCAGTAAACCCGATTCTTCACAAATATCCAACCGAACGATATCAGGAGGCATTTCAAAATCATCTACCGGAAGATTAAGTTCTTTATGAGCTTCAGCCATGAAACGTCCCCACAGCGGAGACGCCACTATAGCTCCGGGATTTTTACTTCCGAGGTTGAACTCATAGGAATCATATCCGACCCAGACACCCGCGGCGATATTGGGAGTATAGCCGATAAACCAGCCGTCTGTCCATTTTTGGGTTGTACCTGTTTTTACGGCGGCGGGACGGTCAAAACCATATCGGCGGGCAAACCGACCGGTCCCTGTCTCAGCGTCGATGCCTGATTTCATCATATCCGTCATAATATAAGCCGTGGCCGGGCTAAGAACTTCTTTCCGCCGCGGAGTATATTGCCACAAGATATTCCCGTCTCTGTCTTCAATTTTCAATATGCTTACGGGTTCTGTACGGACTCCTTTATTAGCGAAAATCGAATATGCTGAAACCATTTCAAGAGGGATAACATCCGAGACACCAAGCGCCAGAGCGTCTACGGCGGGCATTGGAGTTGACAGGCCCATTTTTGCGACAAGTTTTACAACTTCCTGAACGGGGACGACTTCCTGCATAAGCCGTACGGATACTAAATTCAGGGACTTTGCGAGTGCCTCACGGAGCGTTGTCGGTCCGCCCCGGCTGCCATCGTAATTCTGCGGTGTCCAGCGGGTACCGTCTTCCATAATCAAGACAACGTCCTGATTCAGAACTTTGAAAGAAGGTGAATATCCGTTATCTACGGCGACAGTATAAAGAAAAGGTTTAAAAGTTGATCCGGCCTGTCTTTGAATTTGAGTTACGTGGTTAAGTTTGAACTGATTGAAATTACGCCCTCCTATCATGGCTAATATATAACCGTTTGTCGGATCCAAAGCTACAAACCCGGTTTGCACCGTTCCGTAAAGCTGACAGAGAGAGTCAACGGCTTTGGTGTCTGATAACAAAGTATTGATGTCATCCTGTGAATAACCATCCCGGAGCAAATAGCGGGTCAGATATGTTTTATAACTATTTTTGATCACCTTCGCACCGAATTTATCCAGGCCGGAAAATTTTTCAATTACACTTTGTTCCAGGGCTTTTTCGGCCACAGACTGCAGTTTTGTATTCAAAGTAGTGAAAACGCTTAAACCGTCTTCATAGATATTGAACTTCAAAGAATCTTTCATCGACTCAAGCTGGAGCCTTATATGTTCCGTAAAATAGGGAGCCGAGCCCGGATTGTCAGTTTCTTTTTTTGTAACAAAAACCAGATCCTTTTTTGAGTTATCATTGAATTGTTTTTCGGTAATATAATCGCAATCAAGCATACGGCGAAGGACGATATTTTTTCTGTTAGCAGCCGCTTTATAGTTTTTAACATAATAGGTGGGCGCCTGCAGGAGGCCTATTAAATAAGCGGATTCATTCAGGTTCAGATCTGAAACATCCTTGTTGAAAAAAATCTTTGCGGCTGAATGAATACCGTATGCCTGGTTACCGAAATACATGTGCGTAAGGTACATTTCAATGATTTCGTTTTTTGAATATGTGCGTTCGATCTGGATGGCGGTGAGGATTTCCTTGAATTTACGCGTCAGCGTTTTTTCAAAATCGAAATACAGGTTGCGGGACAGCTGCTGGGTCAGCGAGCTGAAACCTTCCCGGCTGCTCATTGTCGTTAAGTTTACCATAGCCGCTTTGACGGCACGGATCAAATCAACGCCCCAGTGATCGTAAAAGCGGTGGTCTTCTGTTGCCAGAAGCGCATGAATAACAGGTTTAGGAATGTCGTTGTACGGAATGCGGGTTCGCCGTTCCTTGTAAAACTCCTTGATGATTTTTCCGTCGGAGGAATAAACTTTTGTTGATAATTTTGGCTCGTAAACTTCCAGTTGTGAGATCGAGGGCAGGTCCTGGCTGAAATAAACCGCAAAACCGATAATAACACCCGCTGAAGTGCCCGTAACCAAAGCGAAAATTTTCAGGCCGGTCAGCCAGGGATTTCGTCCGGTTTTTATTTTTTTCCGGTTCATGGAAGTGTCTTGGGTTTCGGCTGTCTCATTTTTTACAGGTTCATCTTCGGGAATAAACACGGAATCCGTATCATCAGACGTTTTGACTTCGGATATGTTTTCACGTACAACCGGTCTTTCTCCGTTTTCCTGATTGTCTTTATCAATTTGTCTTTTTTTTCTCTGCATCATATCGGAAAGTCTTTTGCCACAAAGTCACTAAGGCACAAAGGAGTTGTATTTTTTTGGGCTCTCTATGAACTCAGCGGCTAACATTCTTTGTTTTTTAGTGTTTTTGTGTCGTTTTTCTTAGTTCAATTGAAAAAGTCGTTTTTCCGTATCGAATATCCCCGTATGAATTCAGACGCAGTCATACGTTTTTTGGATGGCGGCTGAATTTCTGTAATAAAAACCAAACCGCGGTTACCTGTGACAACGCCGATTCCTTTTTCATGATCAATACTTAAAATTGTTCCAGAATCGCAGTCCGGCGGGGCTTTTCCGTTAGAAACAGTAGACCGGTATAATTTATAGGGTTTGCCATTAAGCGTTGTCCACGCGCAAGGATACGGCGACAATCCCCGGATAAAATTTTTTATTTCCTGTGCGGAATGTTTCCAGTTGATCCGCGTGTTTTCTTTGGTAAGTTTCGGCGCTGAAGATGCCATTGATTCATTCTGAATGACCGGCTGAATTTGATTTTTTTCTATCAACTCAATCGTTTCTATTACCGCATCCGCGCCCAGCATGGACAGGCGGTCATGTAGTTCTCCCGCGGTTTCGTCTCCGCCGATAGCTGTTTTATTCTGAAGGATGATATTCCCGGTGTCAACTTTTTCTTTCAGAAAAAACGTGGTCACGCCGGTTTCTTCATCGCCGTTCATGAGCGCATGATTGATTGGCGCGGCTCCGCGGTAACGGGGAAGCAGAGATGCGTGCAGGTTAAAACTGCCAAATTTCGGAATCAAAAAAACTTCTTTAGGAAGAATCCGGAATGCGATGACCACGATCAGATCTGGATTCAAATTACGCACAGCTTCGACGAACCCCGGATCTCGCAGATTTTCCGGTTGTATCACCGGGAGGTTGAGTTCTTTGGCGGCGGTTTTCACGGGCGTATAACTGACTTTCTGTCCGCGGCCTCTCGGAAGATCGGGAGCGGTGACCACGCTGATGATGTCATGCCCGGAATGCGCTATCCGGTGAAGCCCCGGAACTGCGAAATCCGCCGTTCCCATGAATATTATTCTCATGTTTACCTGTTCCGCACCTGCATTTCTCAGGTAGAAATTTAATAAAGATCCGCCGCAATATCTTCACAGAAACCGTCTTTTGTTATAAATCAGATTTATCGTCTGTGAATCTATGGCAACTTTAAAAGTACAAAATATTTTTCATATTTACAAAACATTTGAATTTCACTTATCTTTTCAATATGTTCTTTCTTCGTTTTTGAAGTTGCATTAACTGAAGGATTACGTTTATGGCAGCGCCCGATATCATGGAAAAATTGGTTTCACTCTGCAAACGCCGGGGATTCATTTTCCAGTCCAGCGAGATTTACGGCGGACTCAACGGATGCTGGGATTACGGCCCGCTCGGTGTGGAACTCCTGAACAACCTCAAGAACGCGTGGTGGCGCTCGATGACACTCCGCAACGATATCGAAGGGATCGACGCATCCATACTCATGCACCCGCGCGTATGGGAGGCCAGCGGCCATGTCGAGAATTTCACAGACCCGATGGTCGACTGCAAGGAATGCAAAGCCCGATTCCGCGCCGACCAGATCGACGAAGCGATGTGCGGCAATAAGGCCTATAAAGGCCGAAAGGCCTGCAAATGCCGCGACGAAGGCAAATTCACCGAAGCCCGCCAATTCAACCTGATGTTCAAATCCTATATCGGCCCGCTGGAAGAAGCGAACGCCATCGTTTATCTTCGCCCCGAAACAGCGCAGGGAATATATGTCAATTTTTACAACGTAAAAGACACCATGCGGCAGAAAGTTCCGTTCGGTATCGCGCAGATCGGAAAGGCGTTCCGCAACGAGATCAATACGAAAAATTTTCTTTTCCGCACCCGCGAGTTCGAGCAGATGGAAATGCAGTTCTTCGTTAAACCGGGCACGGACATGCAGTGGTACGAATACTGGCGCGAGGAACGCAAAAAATGGTATATGAGCCTCGGGATGGCGCCGGATAAGCTGAATTTCCATGAACATGAAAAGCTCGCCCATTACGCTTCCGCTGCGATCGATATCGAATTTCTCTTTCCGTTCGGCTGGGGAGAGATCGAGGGCATTCACAACCGCACCGACTACGACCTGAAACGCCACCAGGAATTCACCGGCAAAAATCTTGAATATTTTGACGATGAAACAAAAGAGAAATTCATTCCTTATGTGATCGAGACTTCCGCTGGCGCGTCGCGCGGACTTATGGCATTTTTAGTGAATGCTTACAACGAAGATGAAGCGCCCACCGGCGAAGGAAAAACGGAAGTCCGCACGGTTATGAAATTCCATCCCGTTCTTGCGCCCATCAAAGCCGCCATTCTTCCTCTGGTTAAAAAAGACGGCATGCCCGAAATTTCCATGAACCTGTTCAATTCGCTAAAACACCAGATGAAGGTGTTTTACGACGAATCGGGTACCGTCGGTAAGCGATACCGCCGGCAGGACGAGATCGGCACGCCTTACTGCATCACGATCGACAGCGACACGCTGAATGACCAGACCGTCACCGTCCGTGACCGCGACCTGATGACACAGGAAAGAATCTCACTTGATTCAGTGAAAAATTATCTGAACGATAAACTGGCGTTAACTGTTGAATAACGATTCAATTATAGTCTAGTAAATGCGTTTATTTTTTCATTCAAGATATTCTTTGGTTTATTTGGTGTGTTACGCTGGCGAAACGAATTCATGCCTATCACGTTTTTAATTATGGAAAAACAAAACATAGATCTCTCCGATCTCCGCATCAACCGGAACAAGCAGGATTACGAGGAAGACTCCCGAAAGAAAAAGAAGGTTATCATAAATATTCTCATTTTTCTTTTTGTCATTGCGGCAATTTTCGGAGTTTACAAATTAGTTTTTAAGGATACCGTCAAAGTTTCGGTTGTCACGGTAAATTTCACATATCCCTCATCATCATCATCGCTGTTAACCGCCAGCGGGTACATTGTTCCGCAGAGAAAAGCGTCCATCGCGTCGAAAGGCACCGGCCGGCTGGTTTATCTGGGCGTCGAGGAGGGCGATAAGGTCAAAAAAGGGCAGGTTATCGCCCGGCTTGAAAGCGACGACGTTAACGCGCATCTGAATCAGGCGATGGCTCAATTAGATATCGCCAAGGCTCAATTGAATCAGGAAGAAGTGAATTTCGATCAGCTGAAGAAAGAATTCAAACGGAGCGAAACGCTTTTTCAAAGCAAAGTCATCACTGAATCCGAATTTGATATTGTCAAAGCTCAATATCTGGCATCCGAAGCGCGACTGAACTCCGCCCGTGCGACTATTAAAGCGTATGATGCCGCGGTGGCAGCTGCCCGAATTGACATCGAAAATACCGTGATCCGCGCACCGTTCGACGGTACCGTGCTGACCAAAGACGCCGATGTCGGCGAAATCGTCGCCCCGTTCGCATCATCCATTAATTCCCGCGGCGCCGTCGTCACTATGGCAGATATGACATCCCTGCAACTTGAAGCGGACGTTTCGGAATCATACATTGAGAGAATAAAAATCGAACAGCCCTGCGAAATCATACTCGATGCCTATCAGGAAAAACGATACAGGGGAGTCGTATGGAAAATCGTTCCGACAGCCGACAGGGCAAAAGCGACGATATTAACAAAGATCAAATTCCTCGAAATCGATGAACGAGTCCTTCCGGAAATGAGTGCAAAAGTGTCATTCTTAACGGAATCCATTCCGGACAACCTTCTGTCGGTTAAACCGAAATTAACCATACCGATGAGCGCCATTAAAATGGATGGTAACAAGCGGATTGTTTATAAAGTGAACAACAATATCGCCGAGGAAACCGAAATAACCACGGGGGAAATTATTGCCAACAAGATTGAGGTTACGTTCGGGTTGAAAACGGGCGATGTAATCATCAATAATCCGCCTGAAAACATAAAAGACAAAGAAAAGCTTGTTATTGAAAAATAAGTTAGGAGTCCGTAATGTATGATATAGTCGAAATAAAAAATCTATCCAAGTCTTACAGGAGAGACAGCCTGAAGATTCCGGTTCTTGAAAACATTAATATGAATGTACCCGAAGGAGAATTCCTGGCGCTCATGGGCCCCTCCGGTTCCGGAAAGACGACATTACTGAATATGATTGCGGGAATTGATCGTCCGTCCGGCGGAGAAGTGGTCATTGCAGGGACGAACCTAAATTCCCTAAGCGAAACGGCTCTGGCGAAATGGCGTTCCAATCATGTCGGCTTCGTTTTCCAGTTTTATAACCTGATGCCTGTTCTTACTGCTTTTGAAAATGTTGAACTTCCCCTTCATCTTACGAATTTATCCAAAAAAGAACGCGACGCTCATGTGCGGAAAGTCTTGGAAATCGTAGGTTTAGGCGACCGTATGAAACATTATCCGAATCAGCTCTCCGGCGGTCAGCAGCAGAGAGTCGCCATCGCACGAGCCATCGCATCGGATCCGACGCTGATCGTTGCCGACGAGCCGACAGGTGATCTCGACCGGCAGTCCGCCGCCGAAATCATGACACTTTTGGCGCGGCTTAATTCCGAACTGAAGAAAACGATCATCATGGTCACGCACGACCAGCACGCGGCGGAAAAAGCGCACACCAAACGCATGCTTGACAAAGGAACCTTAGAATAGGACAAAACAATGGTTGCCAAATTACTCATAAAAAACATTTTCCGGCATAAATTACGGTCATTCCTGACAGTAACCGGCCTGGCGCTTGCCGTGATGGCGTTTTGCTTTTTACGCACGGTCGTCACGGCGTGGGATGCCGGCATTGAAGCCGCGCAGTGGACCGGTTGATCGTTCGGCATTCGGTTTCGTTCATTTTCCCGCTTCCTTATGCCTATAAGGAAAAAATCAAAAAAGTGCCCGGGGCGGAAAAAGTGACTTTCGCGAATTGGTTCGGAGGTACTTATATTGATCAGTCTCATTTCTTTGCCCGGATGGCTGTCGAACCGGAAACTTTTTTCGAGGTTTATCCGGAATATATGCTTCCGAAAGACCAGTTTGAGACATTTTTAAAAGAGCGGAATTCCTGCGTGGTCGGAGCTGATATAGCCAAAGCGGAAAATTTCAAGATCGGCGATATCATTCCGCTGGAAGGCGACATTTACCCGGGCCGGTGGGAATTCGTCGTTCGCGGGATATACCAGCCGCGGGATAAAATCACCGACGGCACGGCCATGTTTTTCCATTGGAAATATGTGGACGAACGGATGAAAGTCGAAATGCCGGGGCGCGAAGGCGATGTCGGGTGGTACGTGATTAAAATCAACAACCCAAACCAGGCTCCCTATATCTCCGAAAGCATCGACGCTTTGTTCGCCAATTCCGCGGCGGAGACCAAGACCGAGTCCGAAAGGGTGTTCGGCCAGAACATGATGGGCTCGCTCAACGCGATCATTATTTCCATGAACGTCATGTCGTTTGTCATCATCGGCGTCATTATGATGGTGCTGGGCAATACCATGATCATGTCCGTCCGCGAGCGCACCTCCGAATACGCCGTCATGAAAACGCTGGGATTTTCGTCATTCCACATTACCGGACTGATTGCCGGGGAGTCACTCATCATCGCGTTCATCGGGGCCGGCGCGGGACTTTTCCTGGCGATGCCGGTGATACAGGGTTTTTCGCAGGTTGTTCCGAAAGGCTGGTTCCCGATTTTCTATCTGGAAGATATAACGGTTATTTTGGCCGGATTATCAGCGTTATTAGTTGCCTTTTTCGCGGCCCTGTTCCCGCTGATCAAAACCCTGCGCATGAAAATAATTGACGGTTTGCGATTCATTGGATAAAAAGAATAAACCAGATATCAACTATGTTGACTGAAAAATTAACCGCGAAGTTCGCAAAGAGCGAAAAAGAAATTATTAACTTGATTCTTTGCGAACATCGCGCCCTTTGCGGTAAGCCATAAGTTATCGAGGTATAAAAGGACAACAAAATGAAAATACCCATTAAATACATCGCCCGGAATTTTAAAAACCGGAAACTCACGACCGGAATCACAGTAACAGGCATCGCTCTCGTGGTCTTCGTGTTCACCGCCGTGTTGATGATGGCCGACGGGGTCAAGCAAACACTGAAATCCACGGGACTGGATGACAACGTTCTCATCGCCCGAAAAGCTTCTAACGGGGAGATTTCCAGTATCATCGACGGCGAAACCGTCAACGTGATTTCCTCGCTTCCGTTGATCGCCAGAACCGAAGACGGGCGGCCCATCGTCTCGCCGGAACCGGTGGGAGTTATCAATTTATATAAATCCCCCGAAGTGATGAGCAATATCGCGTTAAGAGGTGTTTCCCCTGAAATATTCAAATTACGTCCGCAGATTAAAATCGCCGAAGGTCGTATGATAAACACGGGAGCACGCGAAATTATCGCGGGAGCATCCGTCGCAAAACAATTTCAGGGGGCGAAAATCGGTGACAGAGTGAAATTCGCCGGTGATTTCTGGCCTGTGGTCGGTATTTTCGATGCCGGCGGCAGCGGATTCGACTCCGAATTATGGGGTGACGCCAAACAACTCTTGGATGCTTATAACCGCGGGACTTCCGTTTCGACAATGACCGTCAAACTGGAAGACAAATCCAAATTCGAAGAATTCAAAAGCAATTTCACGTCTGATCGACGATTACAATACTTTGAACCGAAAGTAGAATCGAAATATTTCGAAGAGCAGTCCGAAGCAATGGCGATGTTCATCAGCATGCTCGGAACATTTGTGACTATCATCTTCAGTCTGGGCGCGACGATCGGGGCGCTGATTACGATGTACGCTTCCGTTGCCAACCGCACGACCGAAATCGGAACGTTGCGCGCGCTCGGATTCCGGAGAAGCCATGTTCTTACGGCTTTCATGATCGAATCGTTACTGATGGCATTGATTGCCGGATCTGCAGGAATTATCCTTGCTTCAGGTTTGCAGTTTTTCTCGATTTCTACGCTTAATTTTCAAACCTTTTCGCAATTGGAATTCAAATTCAGCCTGTCGACTGATACTGTTATAACTTCCGTAATATTTTCTTTAGCCATGGGGTTTTTAGGAGGGTTTCTTCCATCCATTCGTGCGGCGAGACTTAAAATTGTTGATGCTCTTAGGAATGCGTAAGATATTGTTTATTCTGATTTATTTTTATAATATAATTCATAGACTTCTTTAATTACGATATTTATTGTAAATTTATATTGTATAATAACAATACTTTGTGTTATGTATAAGTAAAAATATCTATCTATCTTAAAGAAAGCACTTGACAAACCAATATGTTTGATTTATATTGTATTGTTAGGAATACTAACATATAAGGAGTGTTTATGGCAGAAATTATTAATGAAGATCAGATAAAAAAAAATATTTCAGCCGCATTTGATAAAATCATGACGATATACCGTTTTACGCTATGGGATATCGGTAAATCTGAAAATCTTAGTCCAACACAGATTCAATTTATTGAATTTATCAATGATAATCCGCAGACTTTGTGCACAACAACAAACCTTTCTGTCGAGTTTGAACTTTCAAAACCGACTGTCAGTGATTCAATCAACAATCTTGAAAAAAAGGGATTCATTGTTAAAATATCGGATACAGATGACGGACGTATCAGCTATTTCAGGCTGACAGAAAAAAGTCATGGAATCCTAACTACTTTGAAGTCGAGAAATAATTTACTGACATCCATAATCGATAATACCTCGACTGAATATAAAAAAATAATTTCATCTTTTCTATCGAAGATCATTTATGAATTTCATCATGAAGGAGTCATCCAGTCAGCGCGTATGTGTCAAACATGTTTTAACTTCGTGAAAAACGCGAATCCGGTTTCTGATACACCGCATTATTGTTCATTCGCGAAAATTTATATGTCAGAACCTGAAATGAGGACATATTGCCCGGTGCATAAAGATAAATGAGGAAAATTTCCAACTAAGCACAATAAAAATAAGAAAAAAAGGCAAATAATGAAACGTAAAATCATTAAAATTGATGAAGAAAAATGCAACGGTTGCGGCGACTGCGTTCCTAACTGCGCGGAAGGCGCCATCCAGATCATTGACGGAAAAGCGCGGCTGATCAGCGACATGTTTTGTGACGGACTCGGCGCCTGTGTGGGGCATTGCCCGGAAGGCGCAATTACAATCGAAGAACGTGAAGCCGAAGAATACAACGAACGGAAAGTCATGGATTATATCGTCAAACAGGGGCCAAATACGATCAAAGCCCATTTACTGCATATGAAAGACCACGGTGAAATGAAATTCCTGCAGGAAGCGATCGATTACCTGAAAGAACACAACATACCAGTACCATCGCTTGAACAAAGCGAGCCGCTTGCCTGTGGTTGTCCGGGGTCAAAACAACAGGTTATCATTCCAAAAGCGAAGCAACTGAATGCGGGCCCTGTTTTCCAGATGGATTCTGAACTCAGGCAATGGCCGGTTCAGTTAGCCCTGCTGAATCCGAACGCGCAGTATTTTGAAAACGCCGACCTGCTTGTCGCCGCTGACTGTGTTCCGTTCGCTTATCCGAATTTTCACCAGAGGTTCCTCAAGGATAAAATTCTGGTGGTTTTCTGCCCGAAGCTAGACAAAACGCTGGACATGTACGTGGAAAAATTAGCGACTTTGTTCGCAAACAAGAATATCAAGTCAGTAACGGTTCTACACATGGAAGTTCCCTGCTGCGGCGGGACCGGTTTTATCGTTCAGAAAGCCCTTGAACTGGCGAATAAATCCATGATGGTAAAGGATTATGCGATTTCGCTGACCGGAGAGATTTCATAAAATAAGATATCTGGTCAGAATTATTTTTGCGTTGTAACCTTCTGTATAACTATACTTTTCCTCAATGTTCTGTGATATGAATTCGTTTGTTTGGTTTTGCAGAATCTATCTATTACGGAAAGTAATATTTATCTTAATATCGCTGTAACATAAAAGATTTCCATCGTCTTAATTTAAAAAAATAAAACATTTTTAAATTTTCGTCTTTAAACAGATTATCGTTTGTTTTAACAGCAGTTTCTATATATATTCAGAAAAATATTTCAATTATGTTATTAAGTCATGATCAATTATTTAATACGTTATTTTGAGTTTGAAAAGCACGGCACTGATTTCAAAAAGGAAATCATCGCCGGACTGACGACGTTTGTTACGATGTCGTATATCATCATTGTTAATCCGAAAATTCTTGAAGCGGCCGGGATACCGTTCGGACCTTCGATGGTCGCGACTATATTAAGCGCATTTTTCGGGACGCTGGCGATGGGAATTTACGCTAAACGCCCGTTCGCGGTCGCTCCGTATATGGGAGAAAACGCGTTCATCGCTTTTACCGTCGTGCAAGTCATGGGTTATACCTGGCAAACGGCAATCGGCGCCATATTTATCAGCGGTGTTCTGTTTACGCTGTTAACTGTCTTCAAAGTCAGAAGCTGGCTCGCCAATGCCATTCCCGATTCATTAAAAATAGCTTTTGCCGTGGGAATCGGATTTTTTCTGACATTTATCGGACTTAACGAGTCCGGGATTATCAAACTGGGAGTTCCCGGCGCGCCCGTTCATGTCGGGGATTTTCATCAAACAACGGTATTGCTCGCTATCGGCGGAGTTATTTTGATGGCGATCCTGATGATGAAAAAAGTCAACGGAGCGATTTTAATCGGAATTTTAGCCGTAACATTGTTATCCTTTTTGTTCGGGATGACTGCAGCTCCGAAAGAATGGATCGCCATGCCGCCCGATATTGGTCCCGTAATTTTTAAATTAGATATTTTCGGTGCGCTGACTTGGGGATTTTTCGCTGTTATTCTCACGGTTTTTGTAATGGACTTTCTGGATACGCTCGGAACTCTTCTTGGGCTCGCCATGAAAGCCAATCTGCTTGATGAAAAAGGCCATCTTCCAGATATCGAAAAACCGATGTTATGTGACGCTCTCGCAACCGTTGCCGGCTCCTTGTTTGGTACAACAACCAGCGGAGCATACATCGAATCCGCAACAGGGATTGAAGCTGGCGGACGGAGCGGGTTTACTGCGGTCGTGATATCACTATTGTTTCTGCTGGCACTGTTTTTCTCCCCCGTTTTTTCGGTGATTCCTCCGCATGCTTACGGTCCATCCCTGATTATTGTCGGATTACTGATGATATTTCCTGTCACCCGGTTAGATTTTAACAAACTATCGGAAATCGTACCATCATTTTGCGTCATTATTTTGATGAGTTTTACATATAATATCGGTATAGGAATGACGGCGGGATTTGTTTTATTTCCGATATTTAGAATCACTAACGGAGAATTCAGGCAAATAAGTCCTGGTTTGTGGATTCTAGCAATTTTATCTCTCTTGTTTTTCATTTTTTATCCTTATTAACCCTACAACATGCAGCAGGAAAAACCATTACCGACTTCTCTGATCATACAGTACGTCATCGCCAGGCGTAACGTAATCGATATGATCGACGCCGGAATCGCTTATTACCGGAATGAGTTTGCCGCTTTTGCGGGTTTGACTTTTTTAGTTTGGGTTCCTTATTATTCGCTGAAATATATAATGTTCAGGCTGGATTTGCTGCCGTTTGAAAGAATCACCGGTTCGTTTGATTTCTTTCAAACCGCTTCGTATTCAGGCATAAACATTTTATTCCTTTTTATGGACTATTCCGTTATGCTTGCCGCCGGCGGACTGATCGGATTGATGGTTTTTTTAAAGGCGTCGGGAAATCAGGTATCATTTTTAAATATTACAAGAAGTTTTGTTAAGCTGTTTCCACGATTTCTTCTTTATAGTACCATTATCGCGTTTTTAATTCTCATATCCGGTATGTGCCTGTTCCCGGCATTGTGGCTTTTCGTTTTTTTCATTCTCAGCACACCGATCCTGGTCATTGAGCAGCCTGTTTCATTCGGTCTGTTAATAAGGCGAAACCGTCATCTGATGAAAAGGGAATGGTTCAGGAGCCTTGGGTTTTTCCTGTTAACATTTTTACTGCTTCTGATACTTGGAATTTCTCTTACCTATTTGTTCTACGGATTATATCAGATCGTTATTGAACAGATCAGCTGGATCAGCGGCATCATACCCGATTATGACCTGTTGGATATGTTCAGCGGGGCAATCATCACGTTGTTACTGTTTCCGTTGCAGACTATTTTTAATATGTTTCTTTATTTTGACATTCGGTCGAGGAAGGAAGGGTTTGACCTGGAATTTTTAGTAAACCGGTTAAGACACAATCTGCCGGAAAACAAATCCAACTAAATCCGTAAATAGGATTAAAACCACTAATAACACAAATAAGCGCGAAAGAAAATCATTTAATATAAATACAATCCATGTTAAACGGCGAATGAAAATACCGGTAAAAATATTTCAGTACAATGTCGGCACTTTTATACTAAGTGCCGGCAAATTTTTGTCGCTAAAAAAAAAAAACTGAAATGGAAAAGCAATTTATCTTTTCGTTTTCCATTATTTCACCGCATAAATACCATGAACGACAGGATTGCTTTGAATCTAAAATTAAAACCGCTAATAACATAAATAAACGCGAATTCAAATTAAATGAATAAAAACACAGTCCGCATATGAGCATCGAATGAAAATATCGGTAAACATATTTCTGTTCATCGCTAGCATTTATATATTAAGTGCCGGTAAACTTTATTCACAAATAACAGAAACTGAAAAGCAAGTTCTTTTTTCAAATTCGGTTATATCGCTGCATGAATACTATGAACGGCTGGAATATCTTGAATCCGGAATGGATAACATACAGAATCTAAAAGAGCGGGATTCAAGCCTGATCCGCGGGAAACTACGGGAGCTGTTATTAACGATTCCATTTAAAGCCAGACTGATAATACAGGATGAAGCCCATGCTGATTCATCGGATAGCGAACTAATCCTAAGCATCGATCATGGTTGGTTTATCTCCCGTCTTGAGGAATTATACAAAGGTGATGGCTCAGAAAGATTATCGTTTCAAGTTCTTCTGAACCAGGTAAAGTCGGCGAAAAAAATAACCGGTCGGCTGATTGAAAACGGAAACCCTAAGTTTCCGAAGAATTATATACCGGCGATTAATGAAATCAAATCCAGAAAAGAGTTTCAGCCTCATACTGAAAAGGAAAACCGAAATCTTTTAACAGAATTTTTCAGATGGCTGGCGGAACAAATTGAAAAATTTCTGAAAAACCTGATTCCTGAAGGAATAACCCCTTCTGAATCAGCGCCGCTGCAACCCTATGATCTGTCGGGTATCGGAAATTTTGTTGTTTTTCTGTTTTATATTATCGGCGGCATTCTGCTGGCATTTACCGCGTATCGGCTGTACAAATTATACAGAAACAGAAAAAAGGAATCAGGCGAAGACGCAGATGACGTTCTCTTGCCGATACTGGAACCGGGTGAGCCAGCGGAACCCGACTATCATCAGGAAAAAGCATCTCAGTACGAACTGTCCGGAGATTACCGCAAAGCGCTCCGTCATCAGCTTTTATCCGTATTACTTTATCTGGATAAAATAAACATTGTCCGTCTTTTGTTGTACAGAACAAACACCGAATACCTTGTGTCGATTCAGGATATGCAGGATTTGATTCAAAAAGACCAACTGCTGAAATATCTGAATTTATTGTTTTATCATTTTGACCGTGTATGGTGGGGATTTAAAACCATTGATTCCAGGCTATATGATATTTGCAAAGAATCCGCTAACCGGATAAGGTCAGAATTCAAAAAAAAGTAATATTATACTCATGCTGAACCGATCATACAAAACCATTCTGATATTTTTTGCTGTTTTTTCATTATTGATAATTCTGACCGTCATTATTTCGGAGGTGCCGTCGCGGGGCACAAATGAAAATTTGCATTCTGCTTTTAACTCAAATCCGGCAGGAGTGAAAGCTCTCTATCTGCTTCTGAAAGAATCCGGCTATCAAACAGAAAGACGCCAGAAAAGCATTGAAACGCTTTCCAGGCTAAATCCCGATTCAGTGCTTTATATTTCTGTCGCGCCGTCAGAACCCTACAAACATTCAGAAGCTGATTCGCTTGAATCAATCGTCCGCCGCGGAGCAACTGCCATATTATTCATCAATAATGCCCTTGATTCTGTGGTTACGAAATTCGGCATTTATTCCCGCCTGACATTGCGGGATTCGATTTATGTGCGTCAGCAGCTGGTATATTCCAACATGTTTTATGACAGTCTCTTTGCTGGTTCAGATACACCGAATGATCGGGGCGCAAAAGTTAAAGTACTTCATTCTGAATCCGCGGATTATCAGCCGTTGTACGGGACCGATAAGAATCACGCAGTTATTACTGTTCCACACGGGAAAGGTGAGCTGGTTGTTTTTAATTCCCCGGATTATATCACAAATTTGAATATTGACCGTTATCAAAACATTAATATATTTATGAATATTCTATACCAAACGGCTGACGGCAAAGCAAGATATAACCGGACAATCATATTTGACGAATATCATCAGGGTTATAAGGAATTTGAGTCGGTGATTACAGTCCTTGATGAACCTCCGGTACGTTTCGCAATATTGATCGCGGTGGCCGGGCTGCTGATGTTAATTTATTCGAAATCAAAAAGGATTACACGTCCCGTGCCGGTTCAAAAAGTAATCACACGGGATTCGCAGGCCTACCTGGACTCGGTAACCCAGGCATACAAGCGATCCGGTGCTCACCGGCTTGCGATTCACATCTGGTACTCATGGATCAAAAGGCAATTGTCTTTACGTTATAAAACCACACTGGAGTCAAAATGGATTAAAGCGCTCTCGGAACAGCATCAGTTCAATGAAACGGAATTGAACCAAATGTTTTCCAGATTAAACGCTTTGCAATATGAGAAAAATCATTTCCAAACCAAATCCGATCTTGTAAAAAAAAGGGAGCCTGTGATTACCGATCAGGAGCTGATATATTATTTCAGACTGCTGAATAAAATTTACAACGCTTCAAAGTCCGGATTTTCAGCAGTATCAAAATCAGGCTTACAAAAAAAGGAGAAAGTGTAAATGACGAATTATTCTGAAATGCCGTTATCGCCTGAAACGGGCGAAACCCTGACCCGGCGTTTTGCCGAATCGGTTCGTGGCGAAATTCAGAAAGTCATCGTAGGACAGAATTATGTCATCGATCATATTCTTATCGCCCTTCTGGCCAACGGGCATGTTCTTCTTGAGGGTGTTCCCGGAACCGCGAAAACGCTGATTGTAAAAACCTTATCCCTGGCATTGTCCGGCGCTTTCAAGCGGATACAGTTTACACCCGATCTGATGCCTTCGGATGTCATCGGGACGAATGTCTTTGATACCAAATCTTCGACATTTATCCTGAAAAAAGGCCCAATATTCACCAATTTCGCGTTAATTGACGAAATCAACCGGGCGCCGGCGAAAACGCAATCCGCCCTTCTTGAAGTCATGGAAGAACGTCAAATATCGATTGATGGGACCACCTATCCCCTGGATCCGCCGTTTATGGTGTTTGCAACTCAGAATCCGATTGAATACGAAGGCACCTACGCGTTGCCTGAAGCACAGCTGGATCGCTTTTTATTTAAAATTCTGATTGATTATCCGCATGTAGAGGAGGAAAACAAGATACTGAGTCATTATCATCAAGGATTTGACGCGCAAAGGCTTGACAGAGCGAATCTCCGGCAGGTTGCTGATTTTCAGGCCATTATGAGCTGCAGGGAGGAAATTCTGAAAGTTAAAGCCGAGGAAAGCATTATCAATTATATATCATCGATTGTGCGTAAAACTCGCGAGTTTCAAAGTATTCTTGTCGGAGCAAGTCCGAGGGCCTCTATCGGATTGTTGCTTGCGGCTAAAGCCCGTGCGGCGATGAGCGGATATGATTATGTGAATCCGGAACAGATCAAATACATCTCTCGTCCGGTCCTGAGACACCGTATCATCCTGCAACCGGACGCAGAGCTTGAAGGGATTAAGCCGGATGAGGTGATCGGCGAAATATTAAATTCTGTTCCGGTACCGAGGTAAGGATTAGACTATTTATTTAAACTAAAAAAGGATTAAATATGCTAAACAATTTTCCTAAAAGTCGAATCGACCTACCAGAGGATTATAAAAAACTTTATAATGAAATGTACAAAAAAAACAGAGAAGGGGAAACTACAGCTTCATCATTATCTCAAAAAATGGAATCATGGTTACACAGAAAAATCGCAAAGGATCTGGTTAATAATATACAAAAATCAACTCTTGAAATTGGCGCTGGAACACTGAATCAACTAAAATATGAAAATACATCTCCGTATGACATCGTGGAGCCCTTTAAAGAATTGTATCAGAATTCACCATATTTATCAAAAATCAGGAATATATTTAACGATATTGACGAAATTGGCTCTAATGCAAAATATGATCGAATAACATCAATTGCAACTTTTGAACACATTTTAGACTTGCCAAAGGTAGTTGCCAAAAGCTGTTTATTACTAAATGAGAAAGGAACTCTTCGAGTATCAATACCCAATGAAGGAAATTTTTTATGGACATTGGGGTGGAAAATGACAACGGGATTAGAATTTAGAATTAAGTATAAATTAGATTATGGTGTTATTATGAAACACGAGCATTTGAATAATGCAAACGAGATTGAAGAAGTATTAAAATTGTTCTTTACCAAATTAAAAAGAAGCGTTTTTGGTATTACTAAACATTGTGCACTATACAGATTTTATGAATGTATGAATCCGAAAATAGAATTTGCTGAAAATTATTTACAGAACATTTAATAACAAAGGGAAGCCGTGACTTCCCTTTGTACTTCATATCAATGAATCGAGTTGTTCGTTTAATACTATTTCAGAAGCATCATCTTGCGGCTTTTGACAAATGAACCGGTTTCGATCCGGTAAATATAAAGGCCGCTGGAAACCATCCTTCCTGCGTTATCCTTGCCATCCCAAGGTATCGATTTGTATCCGGCTGTTTCGTACCTGTTTACCAGAGTGCGTACTTCTTGGCCAAGAGTATTATAAATCCTGAGGCTGACTTTTCCGGATTCCTTAAGATCATACCTGATCGTCGTTGCCGGGTTGAAAGGATTAGGATAATTAGAATGTAATGCATACGATACGGGTTTGATGTTTTCTTCTGCTATCCCAACGGTAACCTCAAGATGAAGCCGAATATTGGATACCGGCAACAGCGGATCGTTTGTCATGACACCAAGATATCCGTCGTAAGGAATAATGATTTTTTCTGTATTCTGCCCGTTCCAGTAAAGCTTTATTTCAGCCGAATCTCCGGTTTCAATGGTTCCGGAAACAGGATTCACATCGATCCAACTCAGACCTGTGCCTGCGATACCCAGTCCGCATATTTCCACGCCATATCCGGATCCGATTGGCCCGATCAGCGTTGTTGAGCCTGTAGAAACATTGACTCGCCGAAGCTCTGCTTCAGAAGTATTGTAATTGAATGCCGCCATGTAACAAGTGTTATCATTGGGGTCAAACTCCATGCTCTGCGCGTAAGAAGCGTTAAAACCGATCGGACCGATTAAGGTCGACGACCCGTTTGATTTGTTAACCGAGAAAAAATTGTCCCCACCGATATCATAAACATAAAGCTGACCACTTTTATCGGCTGCTAAACCTATCGCAACATTCACTCCGTTCATTTGTCCTTTAAGAGTTGTAGATCCTGTTGTAGATATGCTGTAAAGAAATGAATTATTACTTCCGTCAACAAATGTTGCATATATTGTTCCGTCCGTCGGATCGACTGTCATATCAGTCCAACTTCCAGAAGGCAAGATTGAGATTTGAGTAAAGATTCCATTCGATGTATCAATTTTACCAAAGCGGGGAGAGTTATAACGATCAATAGCATATAATACACTACCGTCTTTAGAGAAAGCGGCTCCGTCAATAAATAATCCATATTGACTGCCTTTATTTATAGCGCTTTGGGGTGAAGTCAGATCGAAAGCGAGAAAATTGTTCCCCCAGGCGTCGCTTCCAAACGCGTTATAGTCAGCTGCGCTTGTAATTTTACTGATCGTTTTAGTAGGATTAGTATTCATATTTTGAACAATCGGCGCTCTGCCACAGGAAATGATATCGGTTGAACGGTCGGGTAATTCAATTGGTTCTGTAGATGTCTGTTCATCAGAAAGACGTTCCATATTCAGAAAAGAAAACACATTTTTACTTTCCCGGATAAAGAATTCCAGATCACTCAACCCGTTATTATAAATCCAGAAAGAAGAACTATCAAGACTTCCGGCGTTGAGAGTGTTTGTTAAAACCGTATCACTGACAGATAACACCGGTGGTGCGATTGATTCGTTGCTGAAATCACTCATATGAACCTGAGATTCGTTGTCGACAGCGCGTACTTTATAAGCGTAAGCGGTTTCTAACGACGGAAGGTAATCGTCATACGTAGTATCGACTCCACCGCTTTGGTCAACGCTATCAATAAGTACATTGTTTCGGTAGATATAAATCTTTGAAAGATCATCAAGTGGAGTACCGTCTATCTGAGTGGAAGGATTGTGCCATATTAATTTAGCATGATTGACAAAGCCAATAGCAATTAAATTTGTCGGCGCAGATGGTTCCGGATGTCCGCCCACATACCACCCTTCCGATTCTACTAGGTTGCTTGTACTGTCTGATGGAATATGGCGTGTAACAAAGGAATAAATGTAATAAGTACCATCAGTTAAGCCACTATCTGTATAGGTTTGGATCCCTTTATTGACAGAATTGATCAATGTATCATTCTTATAAATATCTATTACAAAAGTATCAATCGGATTTCCGTTGTAAAATTCGACTGGGTCTATCCAAGTCAGAGTCATTGAATTCGGTGTTGTATAATCACTGTATTGACCGATTTCAGTAACGGGTTTAGGATCGGATAAGTCGATTTCATTTAAAACCAAAGTTGTATCGTATAAGTTTAGATTTGTGTGAACTTGTTTAATGCCCGATGGCCATTGAACAATTAATGTGTCAATTAGTGTTGCAGTGCCTAATCCAAAATGCAAAATCATATCGTTTTGTTGACTGAAACCGTTATTCCCGGTGACATATCGATATTGATGATGGTTATTCGATCTTAATTTCACACTTGCTCCGATTGCGGTTGTGTTAGAGATAACGCCATTTAATTTGAACTTTATATAATGATTAGTATTAGTTGTATTATTATGATATAAAGAATCAGAAGTTTGTGTTTCACCAATATAAAGATCTAATTTACCATCATCATCATAGTCTCCTACAGCTAAAGAGTTACTAGTACCTACAGTCGTATTGTGGAGGATGAATGTTGATGAAATATCAGCAAATGTGCCATTACCATTATTACTAAATAAACCAATTCGTTTTCCTGTACAATGAATTTGTGCTACAATATCTAAATCTCCATCATTATCAAAATCAGCAAACGCACTTCCGGTATTGACACCACAATCCAGTTGTAATCCGCTAGCGCTGGTCACATCTGTAAAACTGTTTCCATTGTTACGTAATAACTTAACAGGTGAACCGGAATAACTGAGTAATAAATCTACATCTCCATCATTATCATAGTCACCAAAAACGGCGTTACCATTAAAAATCGTGGGGTAGGATATCCCTAATGCTGACGCTATATCCATAAAAACGCCATTGTTGTTTTGTAGAAATTTATTTGGCGTTTCAGAACAGGCTATAAATAAATCCAAATCGTTGTCATTGTCATAATCTCCCACGGCTGTTCCTCTGGAATTGGCCGTAAAATTTAGCCCCGTTTGTTCCGAGCTTTCAGTAAATGTGCCATCACCATCGTTTAGGTACATGATCTGTTTAGGATTATTAATGGTAGATCCATATAAATCCAAAAAACCGTCATGATTCAAATCTAACCACGTTAAAGCAATTACCCTGTAATTGATATGCCCAATTCCGGCAGAAAGTGTAATGTCAACAAATACGCCATTGTCATTTCGAAATAATTTTAGATTGTCAGATCCGCCATCACCCCCTATTGCAATATCTAAGTCATGATCATTATCAAAATCTCCCATTACCGCTGAATATGCATAAATGTCAGGAGATAAAGAGGCTTGATTACTAGTCAAAGAAAATGAACCATTTCCATTATTTGTGTATAGCTGTGTGCCTGTATAATGTACAACAAATAAATCGATATCACCGTCATTATCATAATCAGCCCAAATGACCGAATGGGTAAAATATGATCCTGTTATACCCGCCGCAGTACTAACGTTTTCGAATGATATTTGCGCATTAACACTAGAAATAAATACCCAGCAAAACAATAGTGTTAAAATCAAGATCTTTACACACCTACTCATATACTCTCCTTAGTTTTTTTCCCAACAATTAAATCATCTACCTATAGTCAATGTAATTTGTATATATTATAGAAAATATATTTTTACCTGTCAATATTATTTTTTGATTTATTTTAAAGCAATTGATTTTCAGTTTCTTTATAGTTAAACTTAATCCTATTGAATTATGAATACATTTTCAATACAAATTACTTAAAATAATGCAAAATATTAATCTGTCTGTTCAATCCAAAGAAAAATTATTTCTATTTGGGTTTATTTTTATCATGCTGTTGATTTCTTCCGGTGGTCGCATTGCCGGAAGCGATGAAACGGGGTTCTTTCTTGAGACTCAAAGTCTTATTGAAAATTTTAGTTTTTCCATTCCAGATACAATTGTTGGAAATGGTGTATATGGAAAAGACGGGAAGTATTATTTAGGGGCTGGATTGAGTTATACCATAATATCCATACCTTTTTACGTGATTGGTAAAACTCTAAACGAAATGTTTTCTGTTCCGCAACATTATCAATTATTAGTTCTTAAGGCGGCGTTTAGTTTAACTAATCAATTTTTAGGAGCATTAATAGGAGTATTGCTGTATTTGTTTTCACTGAAATTTAATTTTTCAAAAAAAACAGCTCTATTAATAACATTAATTTTTCTATTTACAACAAATTTCTACGCCTATACAAAATCATCAATGCGAGAACCATTAATAATATTATGCTTAATGGCGGCCTCTTATTATTATTTGGCGTATAAAAACGAAAAAAAAGTTAGTTATTTGCACTATATAGGTATTTGGCAATTAGCATTAATACATACAAAAATTTTATATTTATTTTTTTGTTTAATTTTCTTTTTATATTTTATTTCTTTGCATATCCAATGTGACAAACATAAAAACTTTCAAAATAAATTGTTTTCAATCTTTAAAAGTAATGAATTCCGAAAACATGGTATTGTTTTTATTTTTTGGTTATTAATTTCTGTTCTTTTATATTTATTACAAAATTATTTGATGTTTGGAAGTATTTTTTCGACTTTTTACTCAAAAAGAGAGATTACTTTTTCAAATCCAATATTCTCTGGTTTGTATGGATTACTACTTAGTTCCGGAAAGAGTATCTTTTTATATGCCCCTGTAATAATTATTGTTTTTTGGGGAATTAAAAAATTCTATTCTTCATATAAAAAAGAAACAATTTTATTCCTTACAATCGTAGTTCTTCATTTAGTTATCCATGCAAAATATTATGCCTGGGCGGGAGACGGCAGCTGGGGGCCGCGATATGTACTGCCAATTATTCCTTTTCTGATTTTGATGAGCGGGTTTACGATCGAATCGATATTAACGCAAGCAGGCCGTCTAAAAAAATATTTATTTTACGCGATCTGCATTATCGGGCTCATAATCCAGATCGGAGGAAGCGCCGTCTATTTCGGAAGTTATTTACGTTATATTGGAGAATTCCCCTTTCAGAAAGAATTTACGGATCCGGAGTTCTTATATAAAAGTCATTATATTCCAAATTTCTCTCCCGTAACAGGGCATTGGGAATTGCTTGTAAAGTCTGTCGAAAAACATCTTAACGGTGATATGAAAAACTTTACTATTACCGCATCACCCCAGCGATTGCCGATTTCAGGGGAAGACCAGAAAAGGATTGTCTATATTATTGACTTTTGGTTTATGTATGCTTATTATGCTGGTATAAACGGATTCATAATTATATTCACTTTAGTATTATCCGTTTTCATCACGATTGTATTGGGAATAAAAACTTTTTCTGTTATCAAAAAACCGGAACCGCATGCCGTCAACCCGAATTCTGGTCATTGTTCCAGCCTATAATGAAGAACTAAACATCGGAAAGGTCGTCAGATCAATCAAAGACACGTTTCTGCAGGATCTTGTGCAAAACGATGTTATGGTTGTTAACGACGGATCAAAAGATAGCACAAAACAGGAGGCCGAAAAATCGGGAAGTATGGTACTTGATTTACCTTTCAATCTTGGAATTGGAGGAGCCGTTCAAAGCGGGTTCCGCTTTGCATTCGAGCACGGATATGATATTGCCATTCAGATAGACGGTGACGGACAACATGATCCGGCATATATTAACGAAATAATTCAACCCATACTGAACAACGAAGCGGATGTAGTTATCGGATCACGTTTTTTAAAAACCGTAAAGAACGGATTTCGCTCAACGCTGATGAGACGGTTTGGAATCAAAATATTTTATTTTGTGAACACGATCGCTATCGGCCAGAAAATAACCGACAACACTTCCGGTTTCAGAGCGTATAATAAAAAAGCGATACAGTATCTGAAGGATCATTATCCGGTTGATTATCCTGAACCGGAAGCGGTAGTGATGCTTGGGAAAAAGAAATTCCGTATCCGGGAAATTCCGGTTATCATGAAAGAAAGAGCAGGTGGAACGTCATCTATAACCACTGTAAAATCAGTTTATTACATGATAAAAGTTCTGCTGGCTATTTTCATTAATTTAGTAAAACGGTAGCATTATGATAGAAACTCATCCGGTTGACATTTTCAGGATACAATTTATTGCTATCATCGTCAGCGTCATTATGATGATCGTGATTTTTGAACTCATACGCCGCAATCGTCTGAGAGAAAAATATTCTCTGATCTGGTTCGCCGCGTGTATTGTCATGATCGTTTTTTCGGCATGGCGCGATCTGCTTGATCTGACCGCCGCAACTTTAGGCGTTGCTTACGCGCCAGCTTTATTGTTTATGGTCGCGCTTTTTTTCGGATTTGTTCTGTTAATACATTTTTCAATCGTTATATCCGATCTGGCGGAGAAAACAAAAATTCTTGCACAAGAAGTGGCGATTATAAAAAAAGAGATGCAGGATATAAAACGTGATAAAACGGTTTAGCGTAATACTAACAGCGATTTATTTCGCTTTCGGTTTTCAATCAATGGTATCTGAAAATGAAATAAAAATAATCATCGACCGACAGATTATGATGAGGCCTGAAATGCGGATTGAGGATGTATATAAACTGCTTTATCAGCGGCGCATGGGCATCGGTCATCTCATCGGGGACACTGACAGGGCTAAAAAGTATTTATCGGAAGAAATAAATATAATTGACGAAAACGATGCCTCAGTCTGTGATTCGCTGTTGGAATTCATAACAACCGATTCATCAGTAATAAGGGTAAATTTGAGACCGTTTAAAAAAGGGAGAATGTCTCAAACAAAATTGTTTCAGGCCATGCTGGGTACGGTTAATAATCTGAAAACAGCAAAAAACGAACTTATTAACGACTGGTCAGATTTTGTCAAACTGAATAACAGCCGGCACTTCAGTTTTCATGATACAAATTTAGTTGAATTCAGCAAATTTCTTCATAATAACGATTACCCGGTTATACATCACTCCGAAAGCTATTCGAGAAGGTACAAACCGGCATACCGGATTTTATTATACCAAGAGTGGAAAAAATATTTTACAGAAATACATTTACGCGAGGTGAAACTTGGAAGAAGAATTATTAAGGATTCGGAAAGAAAAATTATCCAAAATTCGTGAACTGGGGGTTGAACCATATCCTTACAATTATCAAGTTGACTATTTGTCGAAAGAACTGATTGACAAGTTTGATGATCTGGGCGTTATGGACGATTCCATGCTGGATCATCCGGACGTACGAAGATTGCGGGTTGCCGGGCGGATCATGTCCATGCGGAGCAAAGGAAAAACGGCATTTGCACATGTTCAGGACATGAAAGGAAAAATTCAAATTTACGCCCGAAAAGATATTCTGGGCGATATCATGTATGAGGTTTTCAGCAAACAATTAGATCTCGGCGATATAATCGGCGTTCAGGGTGTATTATTCAAAACACATTCCGGCGAAATAACAATCAAAGCAGAAAAAATTGATGTATTGTGTAAAAGTCTCCGGTATTTGCCCGCGGGTAAAGAAAAAATTATGGATGACGGTTCCGTACAGCGATTCAGCGACGTTGATGATGTGGAGTTTCGGTATCGCCAGCGATATGCCGACCTGATCGCTCATCCTGAACGGCGCGATGTGTTCATCAAACGCAGCAAGATCATATCGGCGATAAGGGAGTTTTTAAATGAGAGAAATTACCTCGAAGTTGAAACGCCCATTCTCCAGCCGCTCTACGGAGGAGCCGCCGCCAGACCGTTCATCACGCATCATAACACTCTGGATATGAAATTGTACATGCGGATCGCTCTGGAGCTGTACTTAAAACGACTCATTGTCGGGGGTTATGACAGGGTGTATGAGATGTCGAAGATTTTTCGTAATGAAGGCATGGACCGCTTCCATAATCCTGAATTTACTATGCTTGAATTTTACGAGGCTTACTCGGATTTTCATGATCTGATGAACCTAACCGAAGAGCTTTTGGGATTTGTCTGCACTAAAGTGCACGGAGTAACAAAAATTCATACCATGGGGCATGACGTTGATTTTAAACCTCCGTTTGAACGGATTTCAATTTATGACGCCATAAAAAAACATACCCAGATCGACGTGAGCGGAATGAGCGAAGAGCAATTGGTTGAAATCTGTAAATCAATGCATATCCATACTGACAAGACCATGAACCGCGGAAAACTGATCGATGAAATTTTCAGCGCCAAAGTTCAGGAACATTTAATTCAACCGACATTCATCACAGAACATCCGGTTGAAATTTCCCCGCTGGCGAAAAAGCACCGTTCAAAACCCGGCGTTGTCGAACGATTTGAGCTTTTCATACTCGGAAGCGAACTTGCCAACGCGTTCAGCGAACTGAATGATCCGATAGACCAGCGTGAACGGTTTGAGGCGCAGATGGGACTTCGTGCCCGCGGTGACGAAGAAGCCCAGATTCTGGATGAAGATTTTCTAAGGTCTATCGAATATGGGATGCCTCCCACCGCCGGTGAAGGAATAGGCATCGACCGGCTTGTTATGATCATGACCGATCAGGAATCCATTAGGGATGTTTTATTTTTTCCCACGATGCGACCGGAATGATATGTTCAAAACGATAAAACAGGTGATATTCACCATAGCCGAATTTACGCTGTTGGGTAAACTGGGAGCCAAAACTCTTCAGTTTTTTACCGGATTGGGTGAATCTTTCATTATACTTTATCAGTACGTCTTGAACCTTCCATATATGTTCAAGGATCGCCGGTTATTCACCGAGCAAATGGTAAGTATCGGGTATAACTCCATACCGCTGGTTGTGGTGACGGCTATATTTACGGGCATGGTTTCCTCAGTTCAGGCCGGATATCAGCTGTCGGAAATCGGATCCCCGTCCATGTTCCTTGGTGCGGCGACAAGCAGGGCGATTGTCATAGAACTGGGTCCTGTTTTGACGGGTCTTATCATGGCGGGAAGATTCGGGGCATCCATAGCAGCTGAAATCGGTACCATGAAAGTGACCGAACAGATCGATGCGCTGCAGACCATGGCGATCAATCCTGTCCGATATCTGGCCAATCCACGCATAACCGCCGGCCTGGTCATGATGCCTTTTGTGGTCATTTTTGCAAATTTAGTCGCGATCTTGGGCGCGGTTTTTATCGGGTATATGGTGTTTGATGTATTGCCGGAAACTTATTTTGCCAATGCTCAGCGATATCTTCTGTTGTCGGATATACAGACCAGCCTGATCAAGGCGGTCATGTTCGGAGGATCCACCGCGCTTATCGGGACCTATGTAGGATTTTCAACCGAAGGCGGGGCTGAAGGAGTAGGCCAGGCAACCATTCGGGCATTTGTGTTATCCTCTGCGGCGATTTTGGTTAACGATTACATAGTCGCATCCGTTTTATTAACCTGATTGCTGTATGATTAAAATTATTGAATTAAAAAAGTCATTCCAGAAAAAGCGAATCCTCGCCGGAGTCAATCTTGAGATAGAAAACGGAAAAATAACGACCATTGTGGGCCGGAGCGGTTGCGGGAAAAGCGTTTTACTTAAACATATCGTGGCGTTACTGAAGCCTGATTACGGTAAAATACTGATCGAAAACGAGGACCTGAATGAAATGAACGCACAGGAACTGTACAAGATCAGGAAAAAAATCGGATTTGTTTTTCAGAACGGCGCCTTATTCGATTCTATGAATGTATATGAAAATATCAGCCTTGGGCTGCATGAGCATACCAGCATGCCTGAAACGGAGATCAGGAAAAAAGTAGCCGTGCTGCTGGAAATGGTCGGTTTGCCGGGGGTTGAAAAATACAAACCTTCGGAATTATCCGGAGGGATGAAAAAACGAGTCAGTCTCGCCCGTGCTCTTGCCATGGATCCGCATTATGTCCTTTACGATGAACCCACTACCGGACTGGATCCGATCATGACGGCCATTATCGATGATCTGATTATACGCCTGAATGCCGAGTTGAAGATCACATCGATTGTTGTTACCCATGATATGAAAAGCGTATATAAGATATCGGATTATGTCGCCATGCTTCATTACGGAGTGGTCCGGTTTATGGGTACGCCGGAGGAACTCAAACAGAGCGATGATCCGGTTGTCAGGCAGTTTATCGAAGGAAATATCGAAGGGCCAATACAACCAGTACTGAAAGACGGAAGATAATCGAACCGTATATTGATTATTTAATGTATTATGACTATCATAATGCATAAAGCATAAAAAAAGAGGCATGTATGAAAAAACTAATTTTATTATTCATTTTGTGTTCTTCAGGTATGTCCGAATCCCAGCAGATAGAAAACCAGAACAAAGGCAATCTGTCATTTTATTTCGAACACAGCCACTTCAAACTCTTTCAAAACGAGGATCAGGCTTATTTTCAGTTGTTTTTTTATATGCCTCGGAACATACTGAAGTTCATCCGTGTGGATTCGTACTATACCGCAAAGTTTTCTGCGGATATACGGTTCACCGATCTGCAGGATACAACGGTCATCATTTCAAAAAACTGGACTTCGAATATTGACAATAAAATTACCGATAAAGACACTTCGGCTGATGTGCCTCTGTTGTTTGAATCTAATTTTGCGATAAAGCCGTCTAAATATCAGTTGTCGGTGCATATATCGGACTTGAATGATTTCAATCGCCGGGGCTATCAGCAAGCCCTGGTGGAAATCCCTGATTACAAGACAAAAGATCTCCGGATCAGCGACATTCAAGTGGCAACGCAAATCAGTAAAAGCGACAATCCCGATGAATTATTTTACAAAAACGGATATGTCATCGTGCCCAATCCGTCAAAAATATTCGGAACTAATTTACCCCGGTTGTTTTTATACGCTGAGATTTATAATCTGAATTATCCGGCCAAAGAAGGATATACGGCGGAATTTATCATATCCGACGAGCAGGGCACCGTGATCAAGGAAATGCCAACCAAAAACTATAAAAAATCCGGAGAAACAGCGGTCCTGATGCATTCTTTCAACGTGATATCCCTTTCCAGCGGAAGATATTATCTGATGGTGAGGATCAAAGATCTGGAAAATAAATCCGTTACTCAGTCAAAAAAAATGTTCATTGTTTATCATGAAGGCGAATCGTTATCGGAAATTACCGATTTTGACTCATTTTTCAAGGACCTTGATCTGGTCAGCGTGGAACTGGCTGAAAATGTCGTTCACTATCTCATGTCCGATCAGGAACGAAAAACACTCAATCTTTTAGATCTGGAAGGAAAGAAAAAATTTTTTGACCGCTTCTGGAAAGACCGCGATCCGTCTCCGGGCACCAAGGCGAATGAAAACCTGATCGAGTATTACAAGCGGTATTCAGAATCCAATCAGAGATTTACGACGCCCAACCGCCAGGGATGGAAGACGGATATGGGCCGGGTTTATATCATGTACGGATCGCCGGCGCAAATTGAAAAGCACGATTTTGAACCCAGAATGCTTCCATATCAGCGCTGGTATTATTACCAGCTGAAAGACCAACCTACTCAAACCGAATTTATTTTTGCGGATAAGGATGGAAGCGGGATTTACCAGTTAATCCATTCCAACGCGAAAGGTGAACTTTCCAATCGGAAATGGGAAACGGACATCCAGACTTTTCAAACAAAATAATTTCAGGAGTTACACATGTCAAAACGGATTTATATTGAGGATATTTTCCGGGATCAGGTACCCGACGGCGAAGAGGTGACTATCAAGGGATGGGTTTATCATAAGCGCTCGAGCGGAAAGATTCAGTTTTTGCTGGTCCGGGATGGGACGAATATCATACAAACAACGGTATACAGGCCTTCTGTCAGTGAAGAAATCACAGAGGTTGTAGATAAGCTTACCCAGGAATCGTCGGTCAGTGTGACCGGAAAAATCCACAAGGATCATCGTGCCCCGAACGGTTATGAAATCCAGGTGAGCCAAGTTGATTTGATCCATCTGGCGGTTGACTATCCGATTACCCCGAAAGAACACGGGATCGAATTTCTTATGGATTACCGTCATTTGTGGCTCCGGTCAAAGAACCAGCATGCCATACTGAGAATCCGGCATACAATTATCAAGGCGATACGGGATTTCTTCGACGGACGAGGATTCATACTGGTTGATACCCCTATTTTCACACCCGCCGCGTGCGAGGGAACTTCGACTCTTTTCTCAACTGATTATTTTGAAAGCAAGGCCTACCTGACCCAGAGCGGACAACTGTACGCAGAGGCGGGCGCTCTCGCTCTTGGGAAAGTGTATTGTTTCGGACCGACTTTCCGGGCTGAGAAATCAAAAACCCGCCGTCATCTTACTGAATTCTGGATGGTGGAACCTGAAGTGGCTTTTAACGATCTGAAGGATAACATGGAACTGGCCGAGGATTTCATTGAGTATGTCGTTCAGACTGTTCTTAAAAACAGGGCCGAGGAACTGAAAGTGCTTGAACGCGATACAAGCAAACTGGAAAATGTCAAAGCTCCGTTCCCGAAGGTTCATTATGATGAAGCCGTTCAGATTTTAAAAGAGGCCGGACTTTCTTTTGATTACGGAAACGATTTCGGGGCGCCGGATGAAACCGAGATTTCCTCCCGGTTTGACCGCCCGGTCATCGTTCATCACTATCCTTCGGCCATTAAAGCTTTTTACATGAAACGGGATCCGGCGGAACCCGACAAAGCTCTTGCGATGGACGTTCTGGCTCCGGAAGGATACGGGGAAATCATCGGTGGGAGCCAGCGTGAGGATGATTATGAAACCCTTGTAGGCAGGATTAGGGAGCATAACCTGCCGATCGACGCGTTTGACTGGTATCTGGATCTGCGCAAATACGGTTCCGTTCCGCATTCAGGGTTTGGTTTGGGCATAGAAAGAACCGTTTCGTGGATTTGCGGACTTCAGCACCTCAGGGAAGCGATACCTTTTCCGCGTATGATTCACCGCTTGAAACCATAAGGAAAACGGCAATGATAAAGAAACTGTGTTTTATAATAACCTGCATTCTGCCTGTCATAACCGGTTGTGACGATGATCCATTTCAGTTGCCCTATCTTGATCTTTCAACGAACCAGGTTGATATACTTTTCGTTTCCGAATCCGAGGGCGCACAGCAGATCTTTACCGTTCAGGATTCAGCCCTGAAAAAAATATGGGGAATAGGGCTGCCGGATACCATGAAGTCCGTCGGTTATCTCGATCCGGCCTGGTCAGGCGACAAAAGGAAATTTGCGTTCAGTAATATTGAAAGAATAACAATTCCATACGCCCCTTTTTTATCGAATATTTATATATTGAATATGGATAAAGATACCTTCCCATCGGTCATCCGGATTACGTCGGATACGATCCGTGCAGATACCAATCAAATTCTGTACAGCGCTCTCAATTTCAGGCCTGACTGGAGCTTTGACCGGAAATCGCTGATTTACATATCAAACCGGACGGAACGATTCGAGATTTACAGAGTTTACCTGGATGATACGCTCGGGCAGATATCCCCACATAAAAAACTAACGGATTCAAACGATGTTCTGAATATATATTGTTATCCCTCATTTTCTCCGGACGGTACGAAAATTTTATATACCTCATCCCGTTCGGGAAATGAAGAAATCTGGACAATGGATTCAAGCGGCAGTAATAAAATACGGATAACTAATACAAATGCAAGCCGGACCCGACGCCCGCGTTTTTCACCGGATGGTAACACTATTGCGTTTTTCTCCAGTTTATGGCTCAACGGATCTGATTCTCTGCAGATTTATACCATCAGTCCGAACGGAACCGGATTAGACACCGTAACCACAGACGGTAATTGTTATGATCCCTCCTGGAAATATGACGGACAAAAAATCATTTTCGCTAAAAACACAAAACCCGGCAAATCGTACATATATATCATCGACCGTGACGGAAATAACGAAGTCCGGCTGATCGATGACAGTAAATCGTATTATCCGGTATGGCGGCCTAACCGGTTCATTTTATAACCTGGTTATGATAAACCAAACAGGAACAGAAATAAAAATCAGCCTCAAAACCCAGATGGTGGAGTTGCTGGATAAATACTTACTCGGTTATATTTCATCCAGGGAACTTATCAATGCGACCGTTCCGATGCTTATGATTTCAGGCCATAAACGAGGCAGAAAAAGCTACATTGAAAAATTCCTGATCGATATTTCATCCAGGCAGGAACATGAGATTTCCAGGGGTTATATATATCAGGTCCGGGAAACAATTATCGGAGAAGGAACCATTCCGGAAAAAGACAGGAAAAAAGTGCTGAAACGCACCCTCAAAAAATTAATCGAACGGCTGGTTTTCGAGGAAATTGACGCGGAGTACTTTCTATCAGGGGTATATGACATTATGTGCGATTTTCATGAAGAGATAGAACTGGAGCTTCCGGTGAAGTCATTTCTTGAATCGATCCGCTCTTTTTCGGATCAATTACAGCAACAACAAAATGAACAGTCTGAAAACATGTCCCGTTACGGTCCCCTGGTGCAACTGATCACAGACTTTTACGACAAAAATTTTAAAGGGCTTTGGGATGAGTAAAAGATTCTGACTTATTCAAGCCTTAAGGACACGATAGTAACCCCCGTATCTCCTTCCCCCCAAACGCCCAGGCGACATGAGACTACACGCTTATCGTTTTTCAGATAAGATGTAATTCCCTTGCGCAGGGCTCCTGAGCCTTTGCCGTGTATAATCTGAACTTCCTTAAACCCCATGACAATCGCGTTGGAAAGGTATTCATCGACTTTAGAGATGCCTTCATCGACCGTCATGCCGCGCAAATTAAGCTCTTTTTTTATGTTCTCTGTATCCCATTCGATTTTCTGGCGGGGATAGGCCGTGTTCGTTTCCGCCGGCTTATCTATTTTCGCAAGCTGGTCGGGAGATAATCTCATTTTCAGCTGTCCGGCGGCGATCAGCACAAGGCCCGAAGAGTCAGCTTCCGAAAGAACCGTGCCTTCCATTTCCATGGAGGGTATGTAAATTTTTTGTCCCGGCAGAAGTTCGTTCTGATCTACGGCTAAAAGATCATTCCTGCGTTTCAGTTCCTGTGATTCACCGGATATAACCGACTGATGTTCTTTTAACAGGCTCTTTATTGACTGGACGGTTGTTTTGTCAACGTATGATTGCTTAAGCATATGAATTGCTTCATCGGTTTCTTTTCGGACCCGCCGGAGAAATTCCTCTTTTTCAGCAAGTAATTTTTTACGGTAATTCTTTTCTTCGATTTTCAATTCTTCAAATTTTCCGTTATAAAGAGCCTGCAATCCGTTGAGTCGGGCCTGTTCTCTGCTGATATCGGCAATTTTGCGGTCATATTCTTTTGTCCGCATGTGAAGATCGTTGATCAGCAATTCAATTTGCTGTGTCTCCCGTCCGGCAACCTCTTTAGCCCTTAGGATGATATCCGGATTCAGGCCCATTCTCCGGGCTATGTCGAAAGCATAACTGCTGCCGGGGATACCGCTCCTGAAAACATAAGTGGGTTCGAGTGTTTGCAGGTTAAATTCCATAGATCCGTTGATGATTCCGGTTGTCTGGTGGGCGAACGCTTTTAGCTCGCCGTGATGGGTTGTCACTATCACGCGGGCTTTTTTTACAATAAAATACTCAAGCAAAGCGATAGCAAGCGATGCTCCCTCCTTTGGAGAAGTGCTGCTGCCGATCTCATCGATCATGATGAAAGTCCGTTCGTCCACACGGCTGGACATAGAAGCCAGCTGACGGATATGGGAGGAAAAAGTCGAAAGGTCATTTTCAATAGACTGGTCATCCCCGATGTCCGCGAAGATATTACGGAATACCGCGATGTTACTGCCGAGGCTTACCGGTACCAACATGCCGGACTGGGCCATCATGGTAAGAAGTCCCGCAGTTTTCAGGGCAACCGTTTTACCGCCGGCATTCGGGCCTGAGATGATCAGGATTCCGTCCTCGCCTTCATTTTGACCAAGCGTCAGGTTCAAAGGGACGACTTTTTTTCTTTGTTCAGGGTTTTTCAGCAGTTCCTTGATTAACAGAAGGGGGTGCATGCCGTTGACGATATGAATGAATCCGCGTGTGTTCAAAGCGGGTTTGTTGGCCTCCACGGACCTTGCAAATACAGCTTTCGCATAAATGATCTCTATTTTCGTGAATATTTCAGCGTCCTGAATCAGTCCCAGTATTTGCTCCCGGATGAGATCGGATAATTCCGTCAATATGCGTTCGATTTCCTGCGCTTCATTCAGCTGAAGCCGGCGGAGATTGTTGTTCAGCTCAAGGACTTCAACGGGCTCGATAAAAACCGTCTGACCGCTGGAAGACATGTCATGGATAAAACCCCGGATAGTATTTTTGTGCTGTTCCTTGACGGGAAGAACCATGCGTCCCTCGCGGATCGTTACGACGGAATCGGCTGTGTATCCGTCATCCGCGTACTTTCGGGCGAGACTTTCGATTTTTTTTCTGGCATGATTTGCCGCCGATATCATCTCTCTGCGGATGTGCCGTAATTTTGGGCTCGCGTCATCCCTGATGTTGCCCTGATCGTCAATGCATGCGCTTATGGCTTTTTCCAGCGGCTGGTACTGGTGAACGGGTGATATTATTTCTGACAATAAAGGGTACTTAATACTGCGCTGACGTAAATAGGACTGCAATTTACGGTAGGTCTGAATCGCAATAAAGACTTTGAGCAGTTCGGGTCCTGAAATCATGGTTCCGGGTACGGAAATTTTTTTCAGGAAAGGCCGAATATCCAGAATGGAATCAATAGGAAATGGATCATCAAAAGAAATCAGTGCCTGCATTTCCTCGGTAAGATCAAGCTGATTCTGAATTACACCCAGATCGTCTGATGGCAGTATCTGTCGGATCTGATTCCTGGCCGGGTCAGTGAAAGCCAATAAAGCTATATAATCCCTTATTTTATCAAATTCCAGCGCACGTATATGAAAAGATGATTCCATTGTTACCCGGGTTTTTTTGTGAATACTGATTTTTTAAGTTCTTCGTAATAATTGTAAGGATGTGTTTTTTCTTCGGTCAGCTGGAGAACCATTAAATGCAGATGAGTGGGTGATTTAGCTGAATAGGCTGACCGGCCGGTTCTTCCGACGGTCGCAACCGGAGTGCCCGCTTTCACGATTTGACCGATATCAACCAAAACGGAATCATTGTGGGCGTAGTAATAATACCGCATGGATCCCGGTTGAAAAATCATAAGATAATTGCCGCCGCGCAAATCATCACCTGATGTCCAGTCTGTCTTTTTTCCGACTACTATCCCGCCTGTCATTGCCAGGATGCGTACGGATTTACCCGTTTTATCGTCCCTACAGTCCTGATTCCGATCTAGAATGAAAATATCATGTGCCGGATGGCCTCTGTGTACATTGCCGTGTAAAAAGTCATATTGCCGGGGTACAAATCCGTTACCATGTCCGCCTACGTCTTCCAAACCGTATCCTTCAACCGGAAAATATGAAACAGAATCAGGAGGTACGTTTGCCATTTTGTGTATTTCTTTTGTAACCATACGTAAGGCTTTACCGGCGATTTTCCGGTCAACCGTTCCATACTGGATTTTTTCATAAATCCGGTTCCATAGCTGACAAAGATCGCTGAGGCTGGTCTCATACTGAAATAACAGGCAGAAAAAAATGTAGATAACCAAACGCAATCCTTAATTTTTTGTTGAAAATACATTTTCCTGTTTTGATTTCAAAAGGTTTTTTGTATATTGTGAATAATTAGCAGTCAGGATAAACATGGAAAAAATGAAAATATTATGCGTCGATGATGAACCATTCATTCTGTCTTCCCTGACCAGACTGCTCAGGACAGACTATGAAGTCATCACAGCAGAATCCGGAATGGCGGCAATGGAAAAGCTAATGCATGTTCCCGATATCGGTGTTGCACTGGTCGATCAGAGAATGCCTGAAATGAGCGGTGTGGAGCTACTGGAAAAAATGTCTAAGGAATATCCGGATGTCGTCAAGATTGTTTTGACCGGTTATACCGACATGGGCGCTTTAATTGATTCGGTGAACAAAGGGGAAATATTCCGTTACCTTCAGAAACCCTGGGACTCGGATATTCTGAAAAGCGCCATTTCAGGCGCATACGAACGATATCACCAACGTATCCTGAACCGCCGGATCCGGCAAAATTTGGAAGCGACCGAAGAAAGACTGAAACAAGTCATGGAAGAACTTCGGTCGTACCGACAGAGCAAATGAATTCCTCACTATCGGCTGAAAAACAAATCCACAGTTTTTTTTATCCCTGCGTCTTCTCCGACTTTTGCATCCAGGGGAAGAAGTGTGTTTTCAAAAGACAAAATTTGCTCGTCTTTTAATCGGATTTTCAACATGCCAACCCATTCTCCGTTACCACCCGCCTGAGCAATAATCGTATTCCCGGTCTGAAATTTTTCATTGATTTCCATCTGGGTATGTCCGCCGATGATTATGTCAATACCGGCAATTGTTTTGGCGATCAGAATGTCTTCCTCATATCCGGCCTGCGAAAGGACAAGGATGATATCGGTTTTGGGTTTTAACTCCTGTACAACTGACAGCAGCTTTTCTTTTTCATTAACGATATTCAACGGAAGCAGATGTTTATTTGGCAAGTACCTGAAACTGAGAGAGGGTGTATAACCTGTAATGCCGAAACGAACCCCTTTTACCGATTTCACGATGTAAGGCCTTGAGAGCAGTGAATCGCGGTAAAAAAGGGTGGAAGAAACCACCGGAATGGAAGAAGTTCTGATGCGTTTGTAATAAAATTCGAATCCGTTGGAAAACTCCTGCTCTCCAATATTGACCGCGTCGTATGAAAGTTTTTCATAAAGTTTAATTACCAAAGAATCCTGTTTGCGGTTGAATCCGAAAGCGTTCAGGATGTCACCAGCATCAACGGTCAGAACTTGTTTTTCTTCGTTTCTGATCTTGTCGAACAGTTTTTTTCTGCGGGGCAGGCCGCCCAATGGCTCATCGCCGCAATCGCAATAACTGATGTTCCCGTTATTATTGTTCGTGTATAATATTGTAATCGTCTGGGGGAAGAGATAACTTCCGAATGAGAAAAAAAACGACATTACAAAGAATAAATGTATCCGGCACATTGCAAACTCCCGTTTTAAAAACCCATTATTCATCTGCAATATAATCAAAAAGGCTCTGAATGTAAAGATTCAGAGCCTTTTTTGAGATAATTTTAGCCTAGAGGAGATTAAAAATCATGGGAATTGTTTTCTGTATCAATGTCATTTAAGTGAAGGTCTTCCACACCGGTTACGGTTAATCGTTCGCCGGTCGTGATGGCGCGGTTATTTACTTTGAACCGGACTTTATATCCGCTGCCTCCCGGGAATGAGGTGTCATAACCCAGATAGATTATTTCACGTACGTTTGCGCTGATGGAGTTGTTATCGGGCGAAATGCTGTAAGTTCCCGATTCCGCAGTGGTTCTTGTCAGGGGTTCGCTGAAGCGGACATAAACTACATCGTAGTCGGCCGATATATTGCTGTCGATGGTTGCCGAAGTCAGTGTCGGAAGAACCTTGTCTTCAACAGTAATTGCGTTGCTCATTTCGCTGGAAACGAGGTTATTGCTGATCGCCCGGATGGCGTATTGTACGGTACGTTTACCGCTCGGGCTCTGATTGTCACCCACAACAAGATCGGTTCCGCCAACCGTAACCACCGTGTCAATTTTCTTGATGTTGTTACCGACAATTTCAAAAGAACCGTCTCCGATTTTCTTGTACAGCTCGTAATACTTGACATTTGCGTCATAATCCCAGCGCAATTTAACGGTACCGCCATTCCAATTGACGTTGGTCAGCGGATACATCAGTGTTTCACGTGACAGGGAGGGCGTTGTCGGAGCTGCTGCCGATCCGGCGGTAGTGAAGCTAAGGGTTTCAAAGTCACCCGTGATTCCGGCGTTGTTCACCACGGCATTGCCGGCATTATCCATAAGTTTGTTTGAAATAAAATTATTGACCGTATAACGGGCGGATCCGACGATACCTGACGGAGTCAGGGTCAACTGGGTGAATGCGGCGTTCCATGTTACCGTGAAAGGAACGGCTGAAGCGGCTTTTTTCATGCCGACAAATGTCACAACTATGTCGTCCACAATCGTGTTATGTCCTTTGCCCAAATCGGTACGGGTGTAAGGGGTCTGTTTGATCGGTTCGGAGAAAGTGTAAGTAACCGTTAATCCGGTCGGTCCGGCATCCTCATTGTTGACAGGAGAAATGACTGTCACAAATGGACTTACGTCATCATCGTATGTTAAAACAATTTGTTCGGCAGCGACCTGAGTGCGTAATCCGGTATTCTGGTTACAGGTCAAGTCAATGCTGACATCTCCGCTCATGGTACGGGAGGAATTCATCGCTTCGATCGTGACGCTGCTTCCGGCTTCCACATTACTGAATACGTAATTTCCGCTGGCATCGGTAGTCGTTTGCTTGATCAGAGACCATGTACCGGTGTAGTTAAGGTTTTTCTTCAGGTATACAACCGCACCCGCGACCGGATTGTACAGATTATCAACAACCTGTCCGGAAATCTGGGTGTTCAGCTTTCCGATCAGCAGTTCAACATTCGCAACAAGATGATCCGCCGGCGTGTCCTGTCCGGATCCCGCATCGCCGCCTGTTCCGTCATTGTCGCCGTCATTCAGATCCGTGAAAACAACATCTACGGTTACATATTCATGATTGTTATACCGAAGAGCAGAAGTATCGGCCAGGGTTTGATTATAAGCTGTGAAATCCATGATAATGACATAGCTGTTGTTGTACAGCATACCGTTCGGTGTATCCAGTGCGTTTACGGGAACGCTTTTGAAAACGAACTCACCGAAGTTATCCGTTGTGACGGTTGTTCCGTTTTCGGCGATAGAAACTTTGACCCCTTTCACCGGCGCGTTGGTGCACATGTCTATGATCCTACCGGCGATTGTGCCTTTGGCTTTCAGCATGTCCGGGTTTTCATAGCCATTGTCACTGTCAAACTTACTGCATGACATCATACCCAGCCCTATCGCTAATAATAACGATAAGACTCCATTTGAAGCTTTTACGGCGTTCATACCATTTCTCCTTTGTTAAATGAAGGTTAGTTTACTAAAATATCGTATACTATTTCATATATTCTTATTACAATTTATAATATCATTATTAATAATCAATACTAAAAAGTATTTTATAGGGTAAAATTGTATTGACTTATATTGAATTAAAGACTACTTTATTTAAACTTGGAGTTAATATTATATGCAATCCGATGTTGATTTACCGGTCATCATAGTCGTTGATGATGAGCCGGAGATCCTGAAAGTGATATCAAAAATACTTGAAGGCAAATATGAAGTAAAAACCGCAATCAGCGCGAAAGACGCTCTGGCCCTTATCAATGATTCCGTTCAGATCATCCTTGCCGATCAACGAATGCCTGAGATGACGGGTTCGGAGCTTTTTAAATTAGTAAGGAATCAGCACCCTCAGATCGTGCGTATCCTTATGACCGGATATTCAGACATGAATGCTATAGTCGATTCCATCAATGAAGGAGAAATATTCCGATACGTAAGAAAACCATGGGAAATCAACGATCTTCTGTTTACCCTGAAAGAAGGGCTTCAAAAATACAAACTGAACCAGTCATACATCAAATTAATGAATTATAATAGAGTGCTGATGGAAAGGAACCAGAAAATCGCCGAGCGTCTCAATAAGACAATTGATGACCTGTATAAAGTACGATCAGAGCTTGACGAAAATACCGAACCCTAGTATTTTACATCATATATTTCATCCCTACAACCGATAAATGGATTATCCTTGTCTTTTAGTCAGCGATCCGGAAGGAAATATTTTTGATCTAGAAGGAATTCAGGCTGCAGGACGTTCGGGAAAGGACGTTTTTCCCTTACAGGCCGGTCTGATTGAGATTCCTGGCGGATCCCAGATTTTTTTTCTTCCTGACCGCAAAGCCGGCGGCTATTCTCCAAAAAATAAGGAATGGCTTACTTTTGATGACGCTTTCGCCGTAGCCGCCTACATTTCCCCTGGTTATATTCATACCGCTTTTCCGTTATTTGAAAAAAAACCGGATGCCCGTCAACTCCCTTTTTTTTCATATTCTGCGGTGGGTTTTAAAAAGGGGAAGTATTATGTACCGGCCATCCGGATGGATAAAGACCCGAAACACCAGCCTGAATGCTTTGACAACCGGCTGATTGAAAAGCAAATAATCCGTAAATTGAAAAAGTATCCGGGCAACAGGCTGGTTGCTCATTTTGCGGAACATTGCGTCAGGCAATTCGGATGTCCCAATGCAAAAAATTACTTTTTGGGGCGGTGGGAAGCGCCTGTCGCCGTTTCACCGGTCTGCAACGCGGACTGCATCGGATGCATATCCGAACAGAACGGAAAGAATACACCGGCGCCCCAATACAGGCTTGATTTCACCCCTACAGTCGCGGAAATCGTTGAAATGGCTGTTCCGCATTTGAATGAGGCCGATAAGCCGATCGTGAGTTTTGGTCAGGGCTGCGAAGGAGAACCTCTCCTGAAAGCCGAACTGATCCGGGAAGCAATCCGTTCAATCAGAAAACAAACTTCCAAAGGCGTCATTCACATGAATACCAACGGAAGCCTGCCTCAAAAAATCGGTGAATTATTTGAGGCCGGCCTTGACAGCATTCGAGTCAGCATAAACAGTGCCCGTGCCGATCATTATAAACGCTATTTCAGGCCCGCCCGATATTCATTTGATGATGTTGTTGAATCATTAATGATCGCCGGGAAAATGAAGAAATTTTCTTCCGTCAACTATTTTGTCTTTCCGGGTTATACAGACTCAGGAGAGGAGCATCAGGCGTTCTGCAGATTGCTGAAAAAAACCGGGATTCCTTATATTCAGTGGAGAAACCTGAATATCGATCCGGATTATTATGCTGAAACGATGAACCTTGATTTTTCAGAACCAGCTTTAGGCATGAAACAGTTTATCCGGACGATCCGGTCGGAATTTCCAGGTATATCTATGGGCTGTACAAACCCGTCGCGGGCCGATATGAAACGAATTTTAAGAAAAGCCGGATATCCATGAAGAAAAAAGCACGGTTATTGTTTATTTCTACCTGTCGTTCGCCCTTTGTGCAAACTGACATCAATATTTTGTCCGAATTTTTCAGTCTTACGGTACTGATTGGTTCAGGTTTATCTATGATTCTGAAAATCATGTTCCTTCTTCCTTTTTATCCTGTCATTTTCTGCTGGTTTGGTACAGTGTACAGCGCATGGGCTGTAATCGGCGCAAGAATATGGAGAAAAAAAATTTTCATTGTTCTGGGTGGGGTTGATGCCGTGAAAATACCGGAACTCCAGTACGGCATCTGGATAAATCCATGGAAAGCGCGTTTGCTTTCCATAGCCTACCGAAATGCAACAGGATTGCTGGCTGTATCCCCGAAGTTCAAGGAACAGATCCGGAAACTGGCGAATTATTCCGCTGAGAATGTCTTCTTTTTGCCCACCGGTTATGATACTCTTTTCTGGTCTCCTTCGGGAGAAAAGGAAAAAACGGTTTTGACGGTAGCCCATTCGGGATTTAATGTATCCGTTGAGGATGCGATCCGGAGATTTAAAATCAAAGGACTTGACAGATTTTTTGAATCCGTTAAAGGATTACCAGAGATACATTTCATTCTAGTTGGTTTTTCAGAGCAGCTTCTTTCACAAATGCAGGTTGAAATTCCGGAAAATACTGAATTGATCGATTTTTTGACTCAGGACAGGCTTCTGGAATATTACCGGAAAACGCAGGTTTATTGCCAACCTAGCCTATCGGAAGGTCTTCCAAATACTCTGTGCGAGGCCATGTCGTGCGGATGCATACCGGTTGGTTCAGATGCAGGAGGTATTCCGGAAGCGATAGGCGAGACCGGAGAAGTCGTTCCTTTCGGAGATACTGAAAAACTTACCGCAGCGATACGGCGGGCAATTCAGGCGAATCCGGAGCGGGGAATGGCGGCTCGTAAGAGGATTGAAGATAAGTTTTCCATTGCAGAGCGTCAGAAACGACTGTCAGAATGTATCGGCGGAGCCGTCCGGTGAAAATTCTGACGCAAAATATCCTTTCACTTTTTATCGGAGATGTGATTTACAGGATTCTGGCTTTTTTATCGCTTGTCTTTCTTGCCCGTGTACTGGATCAGAACGGTTTCGGGATCATCAATTTTTGCCTGGCGGTTTTATCCTATGCCATGATAGCGTCTAACAACGGATTGACAGTTATCGGCACGCGGATCGTGTCGGGGAAATCCGGAGAAATCTGGAATTCGGTCAGCGCCATTATCTTTATTCGCATTCTTCATGCCGCCTTAGCCTGGCTGGCATTTACAGCGGTTTTTTTTATTATTTTCGGTTTTTCTGAAATGTTTCTCATCCTGACCGCATATCTTATCTATCTAATCCCGTCGGTCTTTCTCATCGAATGGTTTTTTCAGGGCCGTGAACAGATGCTTGCTATTTCTGCCGGGAGAATACTGGGTATTGCGGTATATCTTGGATTTATTTATATGTTTGTAGCGTCAAGGGAGCAGATACTTTATACGCCAGCCGGCTATGTGCTGGGGGCCGGAGTGAATGCGCTTTTTCTGACCGTTTTATACCTTATATCCGGACAGCGGTTTCGTTTTCGCTTCAGCTTCAGGCAGATTAAAACGCTTTGGTTTCAGTCTGTGCCGATATCTCTATCATCATCGCTCACCCAATTTTCGCTTCAGCTTCCGCCAGTCCTGCTCGCCGTCTTATCCTCTTTTGAATCGGTAGGAATCTACAGCGTTGCGTTCAGGCTGATATCGATTGTACTGGTATTTGACCGTCTTTTGAGTTTTCTTTTTTTTCCGGCCGTGTGCCGGTGGATTCAGTGTCGGGCGGATCTGAAAGAATATCTGAAACGCAGTGTTCGCATTATCATTGCTTTTTCTTTTCTTTTCGCGACAGCCATTCTGGCGTTCGCCGGAATGATTGTTGAGCTTACATTCGGAAACGCATACCGGGATTCCGTGCTCGTGTTCGAAATATTGACCGGGTACGCATGCCTGACATTCATCAACTCCATACTGTCCTATTCCCTGATTGCGTTGAAAAAAGAAAATGCATATCTGCGGTCGCTGATATGGGGAACAGCCGGTTTTATCATCTGTCTTGTATCTTTGTCTTCCTGGATGGAAGAAGCCGCCCCGGCGATCGGGCTTGTCCTGTTCGATTATATCTGTCTGCTGATCATGAACCGGCATCTGAAAACCTGGATCGGGATGAACACGTCGCTTGTCATCACTGTTTTGTTCGGCCTGACTTTTCTGGTAATCCGGCCTCTTCTGGCATTTTTTGATTTTTCTGTTTATCTTAACTTTGTTATAGCATTTATAGCCTTAATTCCATTTATTAAGATTTTGACAGGCTTCCGGATTTCTGACTTTATGTATTTAAAGAAAATTACCATATGAAATGCCGGGTGGGTATAGACAATGAATCCCCGGAGTGGAAACTGGTTTTGCAGCAGATCGGGGTAAGCTGGAGTGCACTGAACCTGTATGAAACCATTCCGGCCGGTCGTTTTCCCGTGGTGATTATTACAAAGAGGTTTCTTGGGGATTCAGAAAAAAAAACCGTCGGGATTTTTATGAGTCAAGGGGGGGCGGTTCTCACAAACGCTGTTGCTGCGGAAAATATTTTAGGAGAAAAAAAGGTCCGTACCCGCATCCGATACCTGATGCCTGATGATCGGCTGAATACCGATGCAATTGCCGATTTGGGCGGTTATTATACAACAACCGTACAGTCAAACAGTGGGATGAATCAATCAGGTTGTCACTGCATAAAAATTGCAAACCACCTTAACGGAAAAATTATTGTTCTGCCTGACAATATAATAGGAAAAGTCCTGACATGGAATTATGCGCATCGCTATTTTTACAGGGAAAACGGTCCGCGTTATCCGATGGAAATTGTATCCGGAGCCAGCAAGGGAGTTATACGCAGATTGGTTCAGAACGCACTGATGCATTTGTTTCATTCCATAGGGCTGCCTTTCGTGACGCTGTCGCCTTCACCTTTCGGTAAAAACCCACTGTTCCTTTTCAGGATCGATACGGACTATTCTTCACAGAATCAGCTGAAGACGTTCCATGAAGCGCTGGAAGATTTCGGATTCATGGCCACGTGGTTTATCGAGACTAAAACACAGGCCGGCAATATCCGGCAATATAAGGATTTTGCGGGACATGAACTGGCCTATCATTGTTATCGCCACAGGACGTTCAGGAGCAGCTCAAAAAACGAAGCCGATTTCCGGAAAGGACTTCACCTTCTGGAGGAGCACGGGATTAAACCATCGGGATATGCGGCCCCGCAGGGAATCTGGACACCGGCACTTGCGGAAACGATTGAAAGGTTCGGCTTTGAGTATTCTTCCGAATTCAGTCTCGGATATGACGATCTTCCTTTCAGGCCATATTTGAACGGGAACTTAACCGGAACCATGCAGATACCGGTTCACCCCGTAAGCACAGGCCGTCTTTTGCAAGCGAGGTTAACGGAAAAAGAAATGATCCGGTATTATTACAGTCAGGTTGACCGGCAGTTGTCAATTGGCGAACCTCTTGTTTTGTACGATCATCCGGCCCATGGACAGCATGAGGTTTTCAGAAAGGTATTTGAAAAGATCCGGTCTCATTCCTTTGCCAATATGAGGATGCTGGATTACGCCCGATGGTGGAAAAAGAGAAACTCTGCGGTGTGGTCTGTTTCTTATGAAAGTAAAAATATTGAAGTCGAAACGGAAAATCAAAATGATACTTTATCCCTTAATATTCAGTTTCCGAATTCAGAGAGGTACGAGATTCAGCTGTCCTCGGGACTGTTCGGGGCATATCACCTGATTCCATACAGGAAAACATTGATCATTCCTGAAATTTCATTTCCATCCCATCAGGATCTGAAAAAAACACGGAAAACCGATGTCCGGTTATTATATCACACGTTTCTCTTTCATTACCGCAGGATGAAGCAATGAAAATTGCATTGGCAAGTTACCAGTCCCTGATGCTGATCCGCGGCGGACCGCATGTGGTGATCACACAGCTGAAAAAGCATATTGCACAGCTGGGTATTGACGTTGCCTATTATGACATGTGGAAAAACGCCGAGGAGCTTCTTGAATATGATCTCGTGCATCTTTTCGGATGCAACATGGAAATATATTCTCTGGCCAGGAACCTTAAGGAACGCGGCCTGAAATATGCAGTAAATCCGATTTTCTTTACCCGGCGGTCTTCAGGGTCAATCCGCCTGACTTGTTCTCTGCAGAAAGCGATTAATCGTTTGTATTCGGGTATTTACACCGATTACGGTCTGGTCGCGACCCTTTGCCGGAACGCCGAGCTTGTTTTACCGAACACGAGCGAAGAAGGGTGCCTGATTCACCGGGGAATGAAAATACCGGAAGAAAAGATCAGGGTCATTCACAACGGGGTATCGGAAGATTTCATGAACGGGGATCCGTCGTTGTTTATAAACCGGTATGGAATGAAGGATTTCATTCTGAATGTCGGGCACATCGGCCCTCCTCGGAAAAACACTCTCGCGCTTGTTAAAGCCCTTTCCGCAATTGATCACCCCGCTGTGATCATCGGCCGGATAACCCCCGATGTGGAATCGGAGGCGATACTCAACGAATCCAAAAAGAACAGGAATCTTCTGATCATTGACGGAATCGACCATTTGTCTCCTATGCTCGCTTCGGCGTACGCCGCATGTGACGTATTTGCCTTTCCGTCACTATATGAAACCCCTGGCCTGGCAGCCCTTGAGGCCGGTCTGGCAGGAGCGAAAGTTGTAATCACTCCTTATGGCGGTACAAAGGATTATTTTGCAGGATACGCTGAATACGTCGATCCGTACTCAGTAGAGGATATCCGGCGCGGAATAACGAACGCACTGAATCGGCCCAAAAGCAGTGAATTGCGTGAGCATATCCGGAAGCATTTCATCTGGCCGGTCATCGCAAGCCAGACTGCGGATATGTACAAAGAAGTGCTGATGAAACATCAAACCGGTAATTCCGCATGAAGAAGATCCTTTTCATTTTCGGAACACGTCCCGAAGCCATCAAAATGGCTCCGGTTATCAGGGCATTTCGGGACTGTCCAGATAAATTTCATGTCAAGGTTTGCAATACCGCGCAACACCGTGAAATGACCGATCAGGTTCTCCGGTTCTTCTCCATCCGGCCTGATTTTGACCTGAAACTTATGAAAAGCAACCAGACCCTATTTGACTTGACGGGCCGGCTGATCATGAAAACCGAAAAGGTGCTGAAGGAATTCAGGCCGGATCTCGTTTTTGTCCAGGGTGATACGACTACGGCATTCGCAGGCGCTCTGGCGGCCTTCTATTCAAAGATAAAAGTTGCTCATATTGAGGCGGGTCTCAGGAGTTATGAACGCTTTTCCCCTTTTCCAGAGGAAATGAACAGGTTACTGACGGGTAAGCTTGCTGATTATCATTTCGCGCCCACGCCTCTGGCAGCTAAAAACCTTGCCGGAGAAGGAATAAAAAATAACGTATGGATAACCGGCAATACAGTCATTGACGCGCTATTTATGGGGTTGAGCAAGATTCAGTCCCAAAATAAAGCAATATACAGCCGTTTTTTCCGTTTTCTGGATCCTGAAAAGAAAATCATCCTGGTGACAGGGCATCGCAGGGAAAGTTTCGGGAAACCTTTCGAGTCTGTATGCCATGCGCTGAAAAAAATCGCCCAGAAACACAGAGACGTCCAGATAGTATATCCGGTTCACCTGAACCCGAATGTGCGTAAACCCGTATACAGAATTCTGAATAAAATCCAGGGAATTCATCTCATTCCGCCCGTCGAATATCCGCACCTGATCTGGCTGATGAAGAAATCCTATCTCATATTAACCGATTCCGGAGGGATTCAGGAAGAAGCGCCTTCTCTTGGAAAGCCGGTGCTTGTCATGAGGGATGTGACCGAACGAACGGAAGGAATCAAAGCCGGTACGGCGATTCTAACCGGAACCGACGAGAAAAGTGTTTACCGGCAAGCGGACGAGTTGATCACCAGGCAGGAAAAATATGAGAAAATGTCCAAAGCCGTGAATCCCTACGGTGACGGAAAAGCCAGCCGGAGAATTCTGTCTGTGATCAGCAAACTGAGAGAAAAAGAGTAATAACGCGTCTTAAATCACCGGATTTTTCTGATCAGCTCATCAAACTGACCCCGGATTTCACTGCGGCTCATCTCACGGTATTTCGCAGGTAACAGCTCACGGCTCGTGCTTTCAATCACCGCTGATAGGGTCTGCAATTCTATGTTTTCCGGGTCGTTGGTCGGAATAAAATCCCCGAATACTTTCCTTATGTCATCGCGGGTAACCTTTTCAACGCCGTTGAGGGCCTGTTCCATGCGAACCCTCGTAATCAGCGATTCTATGTCGGCGCCAGAAATCGGATGGGAAATATCAAATACATCCGCAAGTCGGATATCCTCTTCCAGCGTAACCTTAAATTTTTTCAGCATTGTTTTGAACAGCGATTCCCTTTCCTCCGGGGTGTCCGGATAAAACACTCCAATATGCTCTTCCGCTCGGCCCTGGCGTTTCATATCGATCGGAAGAAGATCAGGACGGCATGTGATCAGGAACCAGATGACTTTACCGCGGTAATAGGTGTCGCCCATGAAGCTGACCAGCTGTGCGAAAACCCGGTTGCTGGTCCCGCTGTCGCCTTGTTCGTTACGGTCACCGAGAAACGCGTCCGCCTCGTCGATGATCACTCCGATCGGCCACATGGCTTTCAGCAGGTTGAGAATTTTTTCAAGGTTTGCTTCGGTGACGCCGACCCACTGTTCCCTGAAATTCAGGAATTTCACGCAGGGGATTCCGATTTCACCGACAAATGAAAGGACAAGAAAAGTCTTTCCGGTTCCAACCGGTCCTGAGAATAAATATCCCATCGGCACAGTGTCATATTTACCGGCCTTGATAGCCTGCGCCAGCTTCCGGAGCTTGAATTTGATCGGGTCATATCCCGCAACCGCATCCAGGTTTTGCTTGGGTTCTATGATTTCCAGGAGGCCGAAACATTCTTCCTCGATAAATTCCTTTTTCATCGCGACAAGATAGATGAAATCGATAATGGCCTGGTTTTCCCTAGCGTGGGCCAGGAGTTTATGAAGTTGTCTCCGGTTCAGGCCTGCCATGGTATGGGCGATCTGTTCAGGCGTCACCCAGGCGTACTTGTCAAATGTATTTGTAATTTTCTGGTTTTTTTCGGTCTGGATATAATAACGGATGAAATCCAGCCGCTCCTGTTCATTCGGATAGTCTATCTCGATTTTTTCTGTTGTGGTATTGCGGACAATCCGGTCATTCAGATCGCTGAGATTATCGGTGATCAGGCAAACGGTAACGGCATTGGAAAAATAATTCGGATCATTTGCCCATTTTTTGAGCATGACCAGGCATTTGCGGTCTTCCAGAGACATGGCCGAAGTCAGGGTCATCGGAACGACCATCTCGGCATGATCCATAATGATCGCCACCGATTTTTTCTTTTCAATGCTCAGGCGAATGAAAATTTCCATCGCTTTAAGCGCGAAACTCGGCTGGCGTATCATATCCTGTTGTGTCAGCTGCATGGTCTTGAAAAATTCAGCCTGCATCACCGGATTTAAAAAATAAATACCCTTGGAAATATCGTAAAAAATGACTGCGGATCGGTCCGCGAACACTGTCTTGGCGAGATATTCCCCCAAGGACAGGTATTCCGCTGTATTTTGCTTTAAAGGATCGGCGTAAGCTACAAGATCACGGACGTTATTGTAAAGAATGAATTGTGACACGGTCCGGGAGCGGATTTTTTTTGTAAGGTCCTGCGCCCATTCGGGTATTTTTGATTGCAAATCGGATGTGGACATAACTTTTCCTATAGTAATCCTAATTTTTTTAAACGATCATTCAGTGTTGTTCGTTTGATGGCTAGTATTTCCGCAGCTTTCGATTTGTTTCCGTCCGCGCTTTCGAGAATTCGGGTAAAGTAATCCTTTTCAACGCTGAACAAATACTGTTCCATCTCGGTGATCGAACCGAACGGAATACCGTCTTTATCTTGCGGAATCCCTATATTTTCTTTTTTTGATTTGTTTCTGGGAATGAACGATTTCATCTCATCTGGCAGGTCATCGGATAACAGTATGCGGTCCTTAGAAAACAAAACCATCCGGTTCATCAGATTATCCAGCTCGCGTATATTGCCCGGCCAGGAATGACCCGTAAGCACCGTCAGTAAATCCTGAGAAAGGGTCTCGACATTTTTATTGTGAATTGTATTGTACCTCTGGATGAAGAAATGAATGAGAAGCGGTATATCTTCATGGCGTTCGCGCAATGGGGGCAAATAAATCCTGAGTACATTCAGACGGTAGAATAAGTCCTCACGGAACCGGTTTTGTTGAACTTCCTGATTCAGGCTGCGGTTTGTCGCGGTTATGATGCGGACGTCGATTTTACGGGTCCGGCTGTCTCCGACCCTTCGGATTTCACTTTCCTGAATCACGCGGAGGAGCTTGGACTGAAAATTCAGGGAGGTATTCGAAATTTCGTCCAGAAACAGCGTTCCGCCGTCCGCTTCTTCGAATAATCCCTTTTTATCGGTTACCGCCCCTGTAAACGCGCCTTTCTTGTAACCGAATAATTCGGTTTCCAGCAGCGATTCCGTCAAAGAACCGCAATCCACCGTGACAAACGGCTTATCTTTTCGCGGGCTGTTAAAATGAATGGCTTTAGCCGCTAATTCTTTTCCGGTACCGCTTTCACCCTCAATAATCACGGGTGCGCCGCTTGCCGCAGCCATGTCGATCATGCGGAAAACGTCCGCCATCGGTTTGCTTCTTCCCACAATGTTATGGGTCATGTATTTTTCACGTACCAGATGACGCAAATCAATGTTTTCTTTCTGAAGCGAATCTTTTTCATCCCTAAGGTTTCTGTACAGCCTGGCGTTTTCGATCGCGATGGCCGCCAAATGAGCGAATGATTCGAGGAACTGGACGTTTGATTCCGTAAAATAATTTGCGTCGAACTGCTTGTCCACGTAAACGGCTCCGGCTATCTTATTCCTGATTTTCAGCGGTACGCACATGATCGAACGGATATGATATGCCAAAACACTCTGCCGTTCCCTGAAGCGGTCGTCGGTTTGGGCGTCAGCGGTTACTACAGGTTTTCCGCTGGTGTACACTTCCCGGACGATGCTGAGGCTGATCTGCGTTACATCTTTCATGTCGGAAGGCTCAATGTGGCGTGCGGTTTTAACATCGAATGTGTCGCGGTTTTCATCCGGGATCAGGATCAGTCCCCGATCGGCCCCGGAATGCCGGATAGCTTCGTCCATGATCACTTCAAACAAATCATCGGGTTCGAGGACACTATTGATGGATCGTACGATATCGAACAATACCCCGAAGGATTCCTGCCTGAACTGCAACTCTTCGCTGAAAAACATTCGGTACTCTTCCCTTATGGTTTTAACAATATGTTTAAAATGATATCCTTCCTTTAATGCAGATCTGGTGAATGATTTTTCTGCTTCAGCGGTCTGCTCATATGCTTTTAAAAGGACGATACCTGTTTCTCTTCTCGAAACTCCCATATCCTTCTGGATCTGAAAATGCCGGTAATAAATCCCGGATTCGTCAAATTCAAAATGACCGGTTTTTTCCATTTGCTTGATCGCCTTTGATGAATAATCCAGCGCTTCAGTCAGATTTCCCGAGTCTCTGGCAAGATCCGCCATCAGACCGTATAAAAGGACGAGAAGAGAATCAAATCGATTTTTTTGACATATTTTGATAAACGGTTCAAATCGATCCTTCTGTGATAAATCGCTCATTCCTGTTTTGTCCGAAAGGGCTTTTTCCCTCAGAAGCCGGATTCCAATCCAGAACGAGTAAACCTTCCATTCCTCATCGCCGTATTCGTCCGTGAAAGGTTTTGCCTGATAAAAATATTCAGCCGAATCAGTTAAATTTCCGGAATCAAGGAGGATCTCTGCGAATCTCAGTTTCCGTACGGAAAGGTCTTTTTGATTATCCAGGTTTTTTGCGGTCAGAATAGCCTTTTGCATGTAACGGACAGATTCCTCATAATTTCCCAGCTGATGATATATTACCGCTTGTTCCGACAGAGACTTGCCCAGGGTCTGCGTATCATTCAGTTCGGAGCTGATCCGGGCTGATTGTTCCAGGTATTCAAGCGCTTTTTCAAATTTCTTTACAAACCGGTATGAGATTCCCATGTACTGGTAGAGTCTCTGTTCGTATTTTCGGTTCCGGAAAGGTTCGGCGGCTTCCCGGGCCTGGCTGTAAAAATCAAGCGCCGTCTTTTCGTCATTGTTCAGGTGTGCGAGAAAGCCCAGATTGATCAGGGCGTTGAGTTTTGATTTCTCGTCCCCGTTGCGTGAAGCGGAATCAAGAACCTGCCTGAATACGTTCATTGCCAGGTCCCATTTGCGGAGGGTGCCGTACACCGTACCGATACTGTTCAGGATTTCAGTATGCGTTTTTGAGTCAGAAGCTGCCGGCAGTTCGGATAATGCTCGCTGATAACTTACAAGGGCGTCCTGCCAGCGGGCCCTCTGATAATAAGATTTTCCGAGCATCCTGTGAAGGGATGATGTTTTTTCCCTGAACTGATGTTCATCTGCGATCTGAATGGCGGTCCGTAAATGACGCTCCATCTGGTCATATGAAGATATACTTTCCAGGTAATTGCCGAAAAGCGATTCGTATTCTATCAGGTGCTGCGGATTCCGGTTCTGTTCGGCGCAACGCTTCAGGACATTCAGATAATCAAGCTGTTTTTTCCTGTTTGCCGTCTTATCGCAAAGGCTGATAATTTCCGCCAGTAACTCGATATTTTTTTCCGGACCGGTTCCGGCTTTCAGGATTGTATAGGCTGTTTCTAGCTGTTCTAGGGCGCGAAGATACTTTTTTTCCTCTTTATACCTTTCACCAAGCCTGGTCAGGAAAGGCAAAGCTTCTCCTGTTTTGCCTCCGCCCATCAGATGAAACGAGATTTTCTCTAAAAAAAGCTCTTGATCGAAGCTCTGGTAATAATCGGCTAGTTTTCGGTGCAAAAGGATCCGTTCCTCGTTCCGGATAGAGCCATAGAGGTGCATACGAAGATAGGAATTCTGAACCTGATACGACAGTCCCTTTTCGATTACGAAACCCGATCTGGACAAAAGATTCAATCGTTGCAGAACAGCCGGATCACCGGTTGTTCCGGTGATTTCCTGAATCGTCCACGATCCGTCATAGAGGGAAAGATGCCGGAGAAGACGAAGGTCATAATCAGGCAGAAAATCAAGTTTCCGGATCATAAATGACTGAACCGAATCAGGAAGGGATTCCAGGTCCGGCCGCTGAAAACGATATTGAAAACCGTCAAAGCAAAGATGTTTTTCCAGAAGGCAGAAGCGTACCGTTTCCCGGATCAGGAACGGATTTCCGTCGGAACGCTTTGAGGCGAAATCAATGAACTCTTCATCATACGGGTACAGAAACAGGAGATGCCTTATAAAACCCGCTATGGCCGAACTTCTTATCGGGGAGAGGCCGGGGTCTTCCGTTTTTCCGTGATCCAAATTTGAAAAAGGGCCATCCCTGAGAATGCTATGGATAGCCATAAAACGGGTATTCGGATGACTTTTCATTCTTGCATAAAAATTCTGAAGAAGTTCCCGTTCCTGGTCCGACAACAAATGCTCCGAATCGATGATCCACATCCACAGGGAATGACGACCGGAAATTCTGTACAGATATTCTATTATTTCTTGTTCCGCATCTTCAGACTGAAACAGACGGAGTGGAACAAAATTCCTGCTTTCATCGGGATCGGAACACAGAAAATGAATTTGTGAGACCAGCCGTTCCATGTTTTCCAGTGGTTTTGCCGGTATTTGGGCGGATATGCCTGCAGTGATAAAACCGCTGGCTTCGGCCCTGATTTTCAATTCATGAAGTAACGCCGTTTTACCTGATGACGGCACGCCCCTGATAAGGATCCGTTCAAGAAGATTGTTTGCAGATGCCGAAACAGCGCTGATTCTTTCCGTCTGCCGTATCAGGACTTGATCATGATCAAAATACGATTCGTTGAGAAAAAAAGCCCTGTCGCGCTGAAACGAGTCCCATCGGTCCCTGATTACATCTGATTTGAACAGATCCCGGAATATTTCTCCGGTGTTCTGGTAGCGGTGTTCCGGATTTTTATTCAGGCACTTCAGAACAACCGGTATGATTACCTCGGGGATGAAACCGTAACAGGGGGTGAGTGTATCGATTTTTTTTTCAAGATGGTTCACGACAACCTCTATGAGTTCCTCCGCGTCAAAAGGATTTACTCCGCTCATCCATTCATAAAGCACAACTCCGAGGGAATACAGGTCGCTCCGTTGATCGAACGGAGCTTTCTTAATGACTTCCGGTGCGGAGTACTGAATCGTTCCTGAAAGGGCCGCCTGTTCCGCTGAAGGGGTTTGATCCGATGCGCGAAACGCAAGTCCGAAATCGATGATTATTATTTCCGGGCGGGAATTCCCTGTTTCCTCCGATAGCCCGCGGATCATGATGTTTGAGGGTTTGATATCCCGGTGAACAACGTTCTTCCGGTTCATGTAATCCAGTATGAGCAGAAGCTGAAAGAGGAGAGAGAAAAATTCTGTTTCGGATAACGGTAACTTGTCTTTAATTACCTTATCCAGGCTCTGTCCGTCGATCCATTCCATCGTATAAAACACCGTATTTCCGGATCCGGCAAAAAGATCATACACTTCCGGAACAGAAGGATGCCGAAGTTCGTGAAGCCATAAAAATTCCCTGATTAACTGATCCGACATTTCCTTTGGGGATGTTTCGCGGGATACGGTTTTCAGGATAACCGTTCCGGAGGTCAGGCGGTCCGTCGCTCTGTACACAACCCCCATTCCGCCGGTGTCTTTTTGCCCGGTTATAAGAAAGCGCGGATGAATCAACGGATATTCAGGCGATGCAGTCATAATCAAAGAGCTTTAATCTTTTTTTGGAGCGGTTTCAAATTCCCTGAATGTGATTTCCATTTCTTCCTTATTCTCAAGTTTCGTGTTGGCGATTTCCGTGATTTCCGCTCCGATGAGGAGAATGATGGACGCAAGGTAAATGCAGAAAATGATAATGATAATGCCAGCTACCGAACCGTAAAACACGTCGTATTTTCCGAAGTTTTTAACATAATAGGCGAATCCGCCGATTGTAAGTTCCGTCAGTATGCCGGCGACAGCGGCTCCCAGCCAGGCGGCGCGTGAATAGATTTTTGTTTTCGGCAGGATTTTATAAATCAGGTAAAAAATGAAGATCGTAATCACGTACGGCATTACCGACGTCACGAACGCCCACAGGTCTGGCAGATCGGCGAAATCGATTCCAAAGACAAGGGCGCCGCTTTTTTTCAGCGATTGCAGGATCATGTTGATCACGTTCGACGTCAGGAACAGCGAACCGATGATCAGTACCATGCTCATCTCGACGAGACGGCTGATGAAATAATTGCGCCCCTTGACGGAAAAGATCGTCGTCATGGCGTCCTCGATGGCCGCGAACGCGCCGCTGCTCGTCCACAGCAGCGACCCGATGCTGATCAGCGTCACCCAGCCTTTATTATTGAGCATCGTCTTGACGTTCTCGATCAGATGGCTCTGCTGAAGCAGCTGCAATATGAACTCGCGCGATCCCTCCGGCACCCGGTCGATCAGGTTTTCCAGGATGAATTTTTCCGCTTCTTCAGGCGACTGGACAAACGCGCCGAGTATTGAAATTACAATGAATAATATCGGAATGATGGAAAGCAGGAAAAAAAACGCTATTGCCGCGGCATTCGTCGTGAGTTTATGACGGTCAAATATACGGCCCTGAACAGTCATGATATAATAATAAACCCGTGTTTGTGTGATCCAGTCTAACAGTTTCATAATGAGACTGACAAGAAATTTGATTCCTGTTGAAATTTTTTTTAACATAGTAAAATACCGGACTTTAAATGAAGTATTTCATAACCGTTACCTGATGAAACATGTTAATCAATAAATTTCATAATAACAATAAAAAAATGACGGAAATTTCGTCACGATGTTAAGTCCGTCAAATATTAAGGAATGATATCATTATAAAATAAACATTTACGAATAATATTGTTTGGTATTAATATTGCAGTATATTTGATTTGGAGGTGCGTTATGAAAAACAAAAAGAATCAAAAGAGCAGCCTGGTAATTTTCCGGGCTTTGATAGCATTCAGTACTGTTATTGTCTTTGGGTGTTCGCTTGGAGACGAGGATTTCAGCGATATTCAGACGATAGAAAAAATAATCAGAAATGATCAGGAGCAGGTATTCGGCGTGGAACTCGCTAATGATGAGGATGCGCTATCGGGCGACTCTCTGGATGCAGCCGCCAGGACGGTTTCATTGGGTTCCATGAAGGTACGGACGGATATTTTTGCAGGCCTGGAACAAGGTTTGTTTTTCGGAAGGGTTGTTGTAAAATCGGCAAGAAAAATTGTTGTCAGTAAAATCAATGATTCACTTGCCTCTGCTGAGGTCAGTTATACTCTTTCGGGTTATCTGAAAATTATCCGGTCGCAGTGGTCCAGATCGAAACCTTTTGAACATCAAATCAAACGGTATATGACATTTATTAAAACAAGAAATCCGGAAACCGGCGAACCTTGGCATCGCGTCAGTGTGACGGCGGCATACGGCGTTTCCGAAAACGCGGGGATGGTTATCGATTCGGTGCGGATCATGACAGCCCATGATTCCGTAATAGCAGAAAGCCCGTTTGGCCTGATCATGCTTCAAAACCGTCCGTTGACTCTGCATAGAGGAGATTTGATCTGGATCGATATCAAAGCGCGCACCTTACTCAATCCCGCAGACTCTCTTGCAGGACTGGTTATCAGCGGCCAGAATAAATATCGGAAAGATTACAGGGAACGTAAACCGATGTTTTACAGCCATTCGGACCGGTATGTCAGGCTGATCGGAATCGGGGCCGGGCAGCGACTTGGATACAACCAGCTGATGATCGATTTTTATGACCGGAACACACTCAGGAAAATCGAAGAGCCGTACAGGTCAATGGTTCTTTCGATTCCATACAAGGTAATTCCTTAAATCTCTGTGCAGCCACGCGTGTACAGAAAGAATCAGTCTATATCTGCACGGATTTTGTTATCATCTGGTGAATTATAACCGGGACAGGTTAATGAAGGCGCTTAACGGGTTTCCTGCACATATATCAGCTGCAGTTCGCGAATGGCTGAATCCAGCATGTTTTGCTCATGGACGGACAGGTTGTTTTTGGTTTTCACCTGCAGCATAATCAGCGTATCAATGGTTGCGCGCGCGGCGTCCTTGTTTTTTTCTGTTTTATTTGTTTCCGGGTTTGGGCTTTTGCCCAGCTGTACCATAGCCGTCATTTGGAACATCAGGACGACATTCATGAAAAGCATTTCATTTTTCTGTTCCGGAGTCATCTGCTCAAGCATTTCCCTGATTTGTTTTTCACTGATTTTCTGATCCATAACCGCCAGGTCCTTTCAGTTGTTTAATTATCCGAAATTTGAAATGAAACGCGCTTTTTTTCGTTTTTTGTACGGATGATAAGTATTTTTCACGACTTTTTCAAACCTGAAACAGGAAATCAAAAAAAATGAAGATAGCAATTCTTGGCGCGGGCGGATTTATCGGAAAAGCCATAACGGGAAATCTGGAGGAAAAACATGATATCATAGTTTTTACCAGGCGTAAGGAAAAACAGATATCAGGCACTAAGATCCATCATTGTGTTTATTCAGGCCTGGAGGAGCTGACTGAATTGCTTCGTCAAACTCCGTTTGAAGCCCTTATAAATCTTGCGGGGGAACCGATTGCCGGCAGGAGATGGACCAGCCGTCAAAAAGAAATAATCAGAAACAGCCGGGTAGAGACTACCCGGGCCGTAGTGGATGCGGTCCGTGGAAAAAGCGGGAAACCGGATGTGATGATCAGCGCTTCCGCTGTCGGCTACTACGGAAACACCGGCAACCGTCTTGTGAATGAATCAGCCCCGCCTTCAGATGATTTTCTTGGCCAGGTATGCAAAGATTGGGAATGGGAAGCCCGGAACGCCGAAACAGCAGTAATTCGCGTTGTTTGCCTGCGTTTAGGGGTTGTGCTGGGCCCGGGCGGCGGTGCGCTTACGAAAATACTGCCGATCTTCCGCTGGTATGCCGGAGGTCCTGTCGGTTCCGGTCGTCAGTGGATGTCTTGGATTCACATTCGCGATGTCGTTCGGATTGTTGAATTTGCGATTTCATTTCAGGGGCTACGGGGGCCGGTAAACGCCGTTTCTCCCGAACCGGTTACCATGAAAGAGTTCACCGGAATGCTTGGAAAAATCATGCACCGTCCGTCCTTTATCAGAATTCCGGACTGGGTGCTTAAATCAGTCTATGGCGAAAGCGCGTCCCTTTTGACGGCCAGTCAAAAGGTGAAACCTCAAAAATTAACAGATTTTCATTTTTCATTCAGTTTCCCGTCGATGGAAAATACACTGAGCGACATAATCGGAAATAAATGATTATTTCCGCATAATCCGGTTCCGCAAATTCCGCAAATTCTTAGCAAAAAATACTTGCTATAATAATATTTTTATCTTATACTTGCCTTAGTTTTCTTGTTGCCGGGCCTGTTCCGGTATTTGTGTTCATAACTAACTTATTTTTTTACCAGCACGGAGAAGTAAAAAATGAAAAAGAGATTGGTATTACTCGCGGTCGCTTCTTTTGCATTCACCTGGATTTTATCCGGATGTTTCCAGACCGAAACATGGACAACGGTTGACGGCAAAGGCGGCATGGAAAGAAAAGTGGATATTCAGATCGACAAAACCAACAAAGACCAGCTGAAATCCAAAAAAGAAGCCTTTGAAAAAGACGGCTGGAAGGTCAGCGAAGATGAAAAAGACGCCAAGTATCACCTGATTGCTTCCAAAAAAGTGGACGATGCCAACAAATTTAAATCACCGTTTGATGACACTCAGGTGAAACTGGAAAAGAAAGATAAAAAGTTTTTCTTTACCGAAGTGTTTGACAGCAAGAAATCCGCCGGCATCACGGATACCGCCCGCACCTCATGGGCCGGCCTGAAATACACCTTCCACCTTGAAATGCCCGCCAAGATTGAAAAATCAAGCGCAACCAAGATCGAAGGCAGCAAAGCCACATGGGAATTCGACGTGAATAAAGTGTTTGACGAAGGTACCTTTACCATGTCCGCAGAATGCGCGGAAGCCGGCGGGATGTGCGGAAGCACGATTTTCGTCTCCGGTTTAGGCCTTGCCCTGTTACTGTTCATCATCAAGTTCGCATTTGACAAAGTGATGGTGTATCGCCGCAGAAACAAACTGGTTGTTGAATAATCTCCTCTATTAAGTATTAAAGGTAACCTTGAAAAAGGTTACCTTTTTTTATTTCTTTTGGTTATATTACCCCGTTTGAGCAGTAAGGACAGAAAAATGAAAATAGGCGTTACCTGTTATCCTACTTACGGAGGAAGCGGCGTTCTTGCAACCGAGCTTGGAATCGAAATGGCAAGGCGGGGCCACGAAATCCATTTTATTACTTCTGATGTTCCGTTCCGGCTTCAGACTTTCAATGACCGCCTTTACTTTCACAGCGTGGAGGTGATGACATATCCCGTTTTTGACCATTCCCCGTATTCTCTTGCGCTTTCGGCAAGAATGGCTGAAGTCGCAGAAATGGAAGAACTGGATATCCTGCATGTTCATTACGCGATACCTCATGCCCCGGCAGCCTATCTGGCAAAACAAATGGTGCGAAAAAACAAACGACTGAGAGATCTCAAAATCATAACCACCCTGCACGGTACCGACATTACCCTCTTAAGCATGGACCGTTCTTTTCAAAACCTTATTCGTTTCAGTATTGATGAAAGCGACGGCACAACAGCGGTATCGAAATATTTAAGGAACAAAACCTACGCCGAAATTCATCCCAATCAATCCATAAAGGTAATTCATAATTTTGTAGATCCTGAGAAATACAGTCCCCGCTCTCCGGATAAGCCTATTTGCAGTTCTTTTATAAACCGTATTGCGCCGGGGGGCGAAAAAATAATCATGCACATCAGCAATTTCAGGCCAATTAAGCGGGTTCCGGATATATTAAAAGTATTTGAGCTGGCACGATCTGCCGTAAAATCGAAGCTGGTCCTGATCGGCGACGGTCCTGAGAGAAATCTCGTTTCGCAGATGGCGAAAGATCTCAATATCGATCAGGACGTGATTTTTCTTGGTAAACTCGACGCCGTTTCAGACATCATCTGCATGGCCGATGTTTTTCTGCTCCTCAGTGAAACCGAAAGCTTCGGCCTGGCAGCCCTTGAGGCAATGAGTTGCGGTGTGCCGGTCGTGACAACGGATGCCGGCGGATTGCCCGAAGTCAACATTCAGGGGATTACAGGATTCCTGGAACCGATCGGTCAAATCGATGAATTGGCCCGTGATACGATCCGCATTTTAACCGACAGTGAACTCCGGGAGAAGATGGGAACAGAGGCGCGTCAGAGAGTTCTGAACCATTTTACCACCGAAAAAATCGTTTCGCAATACGAGGATTATTATGAGAAAATCGCGGATGGCAAGAATTAAGTGATTCCGAAATCAAAAAGAAGCATCCTGGTCATTGCTCACCGGGGCGCGACATTTTCCGGTTACCCTGAAAACTCGCTGCCCGCGTTTCAGGTGGCTGTGGATGAGGGATATGACGGGATCGAACTGGATGTGCGCCTGACGAAGGACAAAGAGCTTGTGGTTTTTCACGATATCCGGCTTGAACGCCTGACCGATGACGGCCGCGGCATGGTTCGAACCAAAACCTTATCCCAGCTGAAGCGTTTCAGGATAAAAAACGATTTGGTCGACACATTCATTCCTCTCCTCTCGGAAGTGTTCGAAATATTGAAAAACACTTCGATTCTTATCAACATTGAAATCAAAAGCGAAATGCCCATGCGCGGCAGGATCGAACAGAGGGTCATCGATCTTATTTACCGTTACGGGGTTCAGTCGAGAGTTGTAATCTCGTCTTTCAATCCTCTCGTAATTAAAAAAACCCAAAAAACCGATCCGACTATCCGCACCGGATTTATTTTTGAAAAAAGGCTTCCGAAATTCAATCAGAGACTGGCTTCTGGGCTGATCGTCAGTTCATGGCATCCTCAATTCAAGGGAGTGTCTCCGCTGACCCTACAACGAGCGCATAGCCAGGGTTGCGCAGTTTATGCATGGACAGTAAACGAGGAAAAAGACATCGCGCGGATGATTGAGCTGGGAATTGACGGACTGATCACCGATCGGCCGGATATTGTACGGAAGATTCTCAATGAAAAAAGCAAGCCTTAATCAGGAAAAATCATTTGGTTTCTTGATAAAACGGTGATTAAAAATAAAAATTCCGTCACTCGGTATGCAGAAAAGCATCAGCGCTTACCAGTATATCTTGCATGAATCAGGAAAAGAACGGTAAAGGGTTCTTTCTCCGGCATCAGTAGAATTCACCCTGCAAAGCCTGCCGGAATCCTTTGGTCATTTCGGTCTTATATTCATTTGCCGAATCGGAGTATACAAAATAAGCGTCAAGTTCCGGTTTATTCAGTAAAAAATTATATGCACTATCCAGTCCCAAGACCATAAAAGCCGTGGCGTAGGCGTCAGCGGTCGAGCATTCATCTGCCATGACCGAAACGCTCAGTAAACGATTCCGGGCGGGATAACCGGTTTTAGGATCGATGGTATGTGAATATTTAATGCCATTTTCCTCAAAATACTTCCTGTAATTACCCGATGTTGCTATGGCCCGGTTATTTAGTGTAAGAATCGCTTGAATGGGGCGCTGATCAATAGTTCCCCATTGCGGTTTTTCGATTCCGACCGACCATAGCGTGCCGTCAGGCTTGGTTCCTTTGCCCGCAACCTCGCCGCCGATTTCAATAAGATACCTGTGTATATGGTTCAACTCAAGAAAACCGGCGATGACGTCAACCGTATATCCCTGGGCGATGGCGTTGAAATCAAGCTGTATTCTTGCGTCCTCTTTAATGACTTTGTTCTGATCAAGACTGATTTTCTCGTATCCGATAAAATTTTTAAGACTGTCGATCATTTTTTGATCTACTTTATCCCTGTGCTTCAGTCCGAATCCCCACGCTTTGACCAGCGGACCGACCGTAACGTCAAACGCTCCTCCGGTTTGCCGGGATATGTCCTGTGACTGCCTGAATACCTTTATAAAATGAACGTCCTCGTCGTCCTTTGATTCATTACGGTTTACTTTAGATATCGTTGAGTTAATATTATACACCGACATAGACATATCGATGACCTGAAGGATGGAATCGATTTCTTTATGGACGTCTCTTCCGAGGCTGTCATAATAGGTTACCTGATAAGTCGTTCCCTGGGTGAGACCGCCGAATCGGATCATTTTCATTTCCGGTTTTTTTCCGCAGGCGACGACATATAAAAGAACCGCCGTCATGAATGCCGCGACAAATAAATAAATATTGCTTAACTTATACTTCATCCTGTTACTCCATGGCTTGCAGGGCGGCTTCAAATGTAGACCGGCGTTCTTTATGAGTAGTCCGGTTCAGAATCGCCTGTATGTCCGATTTAGCCGCCCGCGCATCCTTGCCGATCCGGCCGAGAACGACAATGATCTGGTATTCTAAAGAGTCTTCCCGGTTTGTCAGGCTTCTTAATTTGTTTAATAAATGTGGAACGGCCGGCTTCCCGATTTTGACCAGCGCGTCTTTGCATTTATCGGGCATACCGTATTCAAAACTCGTTGTATTCTCAATCATAAAGCGTATCGCGGCCGGATTTTCAGTCCGGATATTTCCCAGGACAACCACGGCGGATTCCTGCATATCCATGAGATCTTTTTTATTTTCAAGCTCCTTTTTTTGCGTCAGATCGACCAGGGTTTGTTCGATTTCTTTTGGTTTTGTTTTCATCAGCTCAAGGATGGTCATGACGCGGATTTTTTCTTTCCAGTCATTTCCGCCGAGAATTGCGGCCGCTTCTTTCATCGTCGGAATTCCGCCGGGGACGGGAATATCGTTGGCCGCGCAGAAATGTATCCGGTCTGTTTTCTGATTGTTATATGGCGTCAGTAGCGCGCCTTCGGATAATTTGTCTTTACATTCTTGTACGAGGAACGCCTGATCCTCTGCGGGAAATTCCGTCCGTATCCGGTTATTGGTGTTTTCATTGGACGTCAGTTCGAACGACCGCACAAAATCATAGATTTGCTTTGAGGAGTTTTCATTCGTTTCCTGCGCGTTGAAAAATTCGGTCAGCCAGGTCAGGAATATTCTTTTTTCGGCTGGATCGATTTCGGATTTATACATTCCGGTCAGCAAGCCGTAAATCCCGTCCTGAACTTTCTTTTGCGATATGCCTTTAAGCGGTTCCTCAGGCCTTAGTTGGCGGGAATACCGTTCATACACGTATTTAAGCAATCGGTTGTCTTTATTGGCGCGCAGTCCTTCCGTAAGCGCGAAAAACGCCGAATTGTAATTAAACGGAACCGGGAGACCAATTTTTTCCGCGCTTGCGAGATCAAAATATCGGTCGATTCTTTGTTGCTCGTCCGACAGATCGGTTTTCCGTAACGATCCGGAGAAAAGAATCCGTATAATCGAGTTGACCGAGTAATTATACCGCTTGATCACATTCAGTCCGGTTTCCCACTCTGTGTCATCAATCATTGAATCGATATTAAGATAACGGAGGGATTCGCTTGCCCGGTAGTCATTCGCGGGGAACGCGATCGTATCCAATGTTTTTTTAAGAAACGCGTTGTAAGATTCGTCCTTGATTTTGTATCGCATAAAGGAGGACAGGACGCTGAAATGGATCTTCCCGCAGTTCAGATCGAAAGGGATTTTTACGGCTTTTGCAACGACGTCCTTTATTTTCTGTTCGGATGAGAGGTCTTTCAATAACAGGTTGATCTGGTCGGAGCTTTGTTTACAGAGGTCTTCGGTGGAGCCGGAGGACTTATCGGTTTTTGATTTCTGGTCATCCGCGAACAGGCTTTCGAGATCGCTGTCCGTCGCGATGCGGTCGGAGAAGCTCACGGAAATCTCGCCTGTGACGACGTCGATGAGTCGGCAATTGATATCGATATACGTTTTCAGCTTCGTATACGACCCGGAAAAGATCACGTCGATAGGCGCGAGTTCGCCCACACGGATGGCCTGTTTCTGGTCCATCAGGTCGCTCAGCATCAGGTCGTTTTCTTTCAGGATCATGTCCAGCCGGCTGCGCTCGAATAATTTGAACGCTTTTTTGTCCGCGCTGAGTTCGCTGATCAGCGATTCGGTGATATATTCGCCGAATTCGTTGGGCTCGTTTTTATTCTTCGTGGGGATGAACGTGATGACCGCGAGCCGGCTTGGTTTGCCTGTCTTATTGCTCTCGATGAGTTGTTTGGCGAGTGATTTTACAACGGGCTTGAATTCATTGGCTTTTTCCTGAGCAAAAAGAAAATATCCAAAGAAGACAAAACCGGCTGTGAATAAAAGCGGGATTTTGAAAAATGACAATCGGACTTTTACTTTCATGAAAACCTCAATAAAAAAAGGACGTTGTAAAACAACGCCCTGAATTTAAAATAAAAATCAGAAATGTAAAATGTTTATTTTACCAACCCCGCGAAACCCATGAACGCGAGTGACAGCAATCCGGCCGTCACAAGTGAAATCGGGAAGCCTTTCATTTTTTCAGGAACGCCGGTCAGCTGAAGCTGTTCCCGTATACCGGCCATCAGAACTAACGCCAGCATAAAACCGACCGCGGTTGCGCTCGCATACACCACGCTTTTAACCAGGTTGAAATCATTCTTTACGGCAAGCAGCGTAATTCCCAGAACCGCGCAATTGGTGGTAATTAACGGCAGGTATATCCCCAGTGCCTGGTATAAGGCGGGACTCGATTTCTTGAGAATGATCTCCACAATCTGCACCAGCGCGGCAATCACTAAGATGAACGTGATCGTTTGCATAAACTGGATTCCCAGAGGGATCAGTATAAAATTATAGATGAGATACGTGACCAGGTTAGCCAACGCCATGACAAAAACCACGGCTCCACCCATACCGATCGCCGTCGAAATTTTACCGGAAACGCCCAAAAAAGGACAAATCCCGAGAAACTGCGCCAATACGACATTATTGACGACAAGGGCCAGAATGATAATATTTACATAATCCATGACTGTATTACCTAATTAAAAATGAAATCGCTTTTTGACAATATTAATAATGCAAATCAGAAAACCGTATGTAATGAACGCGCCCGGGGGCAGCACGAATAAGAGAATCGTCGTGGCATCCGGAGAAAGAAATTTCACGTCGAAGATCGACCCGTTGCCCAGCATCTCGCGTATCGCGGCGATAGCCGTTGTAGCGATGGTAAACCCGATCCCCATGCCGATTCCGTCAAAGATGGATGAGACAACGCTGTTTTTCTGCGCGAACGCCTCCGCCCTGCCAAGAATGATGCAATTGACAACGATCAGCGGAATAAAAACTCCCAGCGCCTTGTAAAGATCTGGTGTGAAGGCCTGCATGACCAGATCAACAATGGTAACAAATGTGGCGATCACGACAATAAACGCGGGTATACGGACTTTATCGGGTATATAGTTTTTAAGCAGAGCGATAAAAAGATTGGAAAAAACAAGAACAAAGGTGGTCGCGGCTCCCATGCCGACACCGTTGATCGCCGCGGTCGTAATCGCCAGCGTGGGACAGGTTCCCAGCACCATGACTAATGTTGGGTTTTCCTTTATGATGCCGTTGGTGAGTGTTTTCAGGTTGCTCATTTCCGGCCTCCTTTCATATAAGCGTCATAAGCTTTTTGTAGAGCGTCGCAAAAGGCCCGGGAAGTGATTGTCGAAGCTGTTATCGCGTCTACAGCGCCGCCGTCTTTTTTAACCGTCATTTTGTACGAACCCGGATTTTTTCCGTTAAATTGTTCTTTAAATTTGGGTTCTGTCATTTTTGATCCGAGCCCCGGCGTTTCTTTCTGCTCCAGAACGCTGATATTGTGCACGGAACCGTCGGGCAGAAGACCGACCATTAACCAGAAATATCCGCTGTAACCTTTTGTCGTGTAGGTTTTGATTGCTGTACCGACCATAGTTCCTCCTTTTGTTGCTGGATAGAACTCAAGCTTATCAAAACCGTCAACAGTGTATTTTTCATTATAAGGATTATTGTCGAATTCAGGCACCACGGCGGATATGGCGTCGACGACTTTTTTGTTCTGCGCGATTTCAATCGGCCCTTTGGTTACCATATAAACAAATCCAAGAGCCGCTGACATGCCGAACGATATGATCGATAGAGAAAGTATCATATTTTTCAGGGATGAAGGAAGTTTTGCCATATTATTTAACCTCCTCGCCGAAAGATGCGGGTTTAACAGATTTGTTTAATAGCGGGGTTACGGCATTCATAATCAATATGGCGAACGACACCCCTTCCGGGTACGCTCCCCAGATGCGGATTAGCACAGTGAGTACTCCGCAGCCAACGCCGAAGATCAGCATGGCTTTAAAGGTCATCGGCGATGTGACCATATCGGTTGCCATGTAAACCGCGCCGAGAATCAGGCCACCGGCTAATAAATGAAATACCGGATCGGCGTATTTTTCAGGATCAACCAGCCACATAATGCCGGTGAAAATGAGAACAGTCATGATATAGGAAACCGGGATGTGCCAGGTGATAATTTTTCGTGTCAGCATGTACAATCCGCCGAGAAGAAGCGCCAGCGCGGAAACCTCGCCCAGCGATCCGCCGATCCCGCCGACAAACAGATCCTGATACGAAGGTACATTCTTCATCAATTGCGTTACGGTTTCTCCTTTCATCAATCCTTCTTTAAGAACGCCCAAAGCTGTGGGCCCTGTTAAAGCGTCAGGAAACAATCCCATCGGAATTGCTTTCGGCCAGGTGGTCATATCGACCGGAAAGGAAATAAGCAGAAATACGCGGCCTACAAGCGCAGGATTGAACGGATTCTTGCCTAGCCCGCCGAAAGACATTTTTGCGATGCCGATCGCCACAAGCGAACCGATGACCATTTGCCACCAGGGAAGACAGGAAGGGACGTTGAAAGCAAGCAAAACACCTGTAATAACGGCTGAACCGTCGCTTACCGTGCTTTCCTGTTTGAACATAAATCTCTGGATGAGATGTTCAAATAAAACACACGATCCGACGGCAATCGCCGTCAGCGAAAGCGCGGGAAGCCCGAAATAGTACACCGATACCAGCAGCGCCGGAATCAGCGATATGACCACACCCCACATGATCGACCGGACATTCTGTTCGGCATGAACATGAGGCGAGCCTGAAATAACAAAACCATTCATATCGTATTACCTCTGATTATTTGCCTCTGTTTCTGATAATCTGACCGACTTTGACTTTCGCGTTACGGATATAATCCAGCAGCGGCCGCCCCGAAGGACAGGTGTACATGCAGGAACCGCACTCGATACAGTCCATGGTTCGCCATTGTTCCGCGGTTTCGTAATCCAGGTTTTCGGACAACATGGCGATTAAATACGGCGACATTCCCATGGGGCACACCGACACACATCGTCCGCAACGGATACATACGACAGTTGCCGGACGCACTGATTCTTCCTTCGGAAAAATCACGATGCCCGACATTCCCTTTACAACCGGCACGTCAGGAGTGTTCAGTGTTTTTCCCATCATAGGCCCTCCGCTGATGATTTTGCCCGTGTTTTCAGGTATTCCTCCGGCTTGTTCTATGAGCGCCGATACAGGTGTTCCGATACGAACCATGAAATTGGACGGTTTCTTCACCGCTTTCCCTGTTACCGTTACGACACGTTCAATCAACGGCTTATTTTTCTGAACTGCCTCATAAACCGCCAGCGCCGTTCCTACATTATGTACAACCGTACCGACGTCAATTGGCAGTTTGCCGGAAGGAACTTCGCGGTTGATCAGCGATTTGATCAGTTGTTTTTCGCCGCCCTGCGGATATTTCACCTTCAATGGCCAGACCGTGATGCCTTTGAATTTTTCCGCGAGTTTTGTAAGACGCTCAACAGCGTCCGGCTTGTTGTTTTCAATGCCGATCATCGCTTTGTCAACCTTGAGCGCTTTCATCAGAATCGAGACTCCTACCATCATTTCTTCGCCCTTTTCCAGCATGAGCCTGTGGTCGGAGGTGAGGTAGGGTTCGCATTCCACGCCATTGATGATCAGCACGTCGGCTTTTTTACCCTGCGGGACTTTCAGCTTCACATGGCTTGGAAAAGTCGCTCCGCCGAGCCCGACAATACCCATTTCATTAATTTTGTTAATGATGGCGTCGGCGTCTAGATTGCATTCATGTTTGATGTCCGGGCTCCGGTCGATGCTTTCGTCCCATTCGTCGCCTTCGACAGTAATGATCACGGCTTTCCGGCGATATCCGCTGGTATCCATGACTTCATCGATTCCTTTTACTGTTCCCGAAACGGATGAGTGCACATTCGCCGAAATGAACGACTCGCCTTTGGCGATCAGCTGGCCGGCTTTTATTTTGGCACCTTTATCGACGACCGGTTTGGGAGGAGCGCCGAGCGATTGTCCGAGAGGAATCGAAACCGTTTTAGGCACGGGCAAAACCTCTATCGCGGCTTTCTCTGATATTTTATTTTCCGGGGGATGAACTCCGCCTAATGTGAACGTTTTCAAAAACTGTCTCCTTTTATATCATTTTTTCTGTTGAAAAGAAAAAAACGGTTTTCGTTTTATGCTTCGGCTTTGGTTTCTGTTTCCTTGGTTTCAGCCGGAGGTGTCACAACAACCTTACGCTGCGGAAAATTCACTTCAACAATCGCGTTCGTAGGGCATTCCACGACGCATTTGCGGCAGAGCGTGCATTTCTGGTAATCGATATACGCGAGGTTGTTTTCCATGGTGATTGCATTTGACGGGCAGACTTTCACGCATTTTCCGCAACCGATGCATGCGACTTCGCAGTTCTTCCGGGCCACCGCGCCTTTTTCGGTGTTGACGCAGTTGACGTAAATGCGCAGGTTTTTCTTGCCCTTGTTCCGCATTTCGAGGATTACCCGGGGACAGGCTTTTACACAGGCTTCGCAGGCTACGCATTTGTCCTCAAGGATAACCGGCAGGCCGGTTTCCTCATCCATGTACATGGCGTCGAACTTGCATGCGACAACGCAGTCTCCGAGTCCCAGGCAACCGTTCGGGCAGCCGCTCTGGCCGGAAGATAAATTATGCGCGAAAAAACAACTTTTCGGTCCGTCGTACTGAACCTTCGAGGGAGCTTTGGCTTTGGATCCCCCGCAGCGCAGAACGGCCACTTTGGGAGTTTTCGCCTCGGCTTCCAGACCCATGATCTTTGCAATCGTGGACATCGTTTCCGAGCCGCCCACGGGACAATTGAATTTTTCAAGCGTACCTGCTTTGACGATGGCTTCGGAAAACGCACGGCATCCCGCAAATCCGCATCCGCCGCAATTCGCGCCCGGCGTCGCCGACTGAACTTCGTCGATTCTCGGATCTTCGACAACCTTGAATTTCTGTTCCACAAAAAAAATGATCACGGCAAAAACAGCGGCGATCGCTCCCAGAGCGATTACGGCATATATAATGACGTCCATGAATAGTATCCTTTCATCAGATGAACAGGAAAATATAAATCTTAAAATGAAAAAAACAAATATTTAATGAATTTTTTCTCAGTTCAAGCGTTATAAATGGCTAATATAAAACCGGAAAGCCGTCTTGAGGGAATCTCTGAATAAGAACAGAATTAAATAATAAAGAGTCAATGCGGCGATCGACGACAGGCCTGCGTAAAGCTCATTTTCCGTGCTCTGGAGTACTGCGATCATTGTTATTAAAAGCACAACAAACGGTATTCCGTAACCCCACAAAACAGCTTTCAGTCCGTTGCTGTTTTCCATCGAAATAACCACTTTATCGCCCGTTTTGAATTTTTCCGGATATTCGGTTTCAACCTCGACAATTTTTTCTTTTATATCCAGCATGGTACAGGCTCCCTGCGCGTGACATTTTGCGCAGGCGGATTCGGATATTATTTTTACCTTGACTGAATTCCCGAGGATGCTGTCGATAATACCGTTGTGTTTTATTGCGTCATGTGGAATCATGGAAATCCTTTCGTCAATTTCTAAAGTGCAATGTATTTACTGCAAAGAAATAAAACAACAAAAAAACAGATTTTTTAAGGATGAGGCTGTCGTTTTTTAAGGTTTTGCCTCCGGTAACATGAAAGAATTTTGTTGCGATTGTCAGAAGAAAATATTAAATTGTGTCTGTGTGAATGGGGCTGTAGCTCAGCTGGGAGAGCGCATCGTTCGCAATGATGAGGCCACCGGTTCGATCCCGGTCAGCTCCACAAGCCTGAAAATGAGTATAAAAGTACGGTAGCTTAACGCAAAGATGCGGAAATCCGATGAATTTTTCTTAACGCAATATGTATGCGGTAACCCCGGAAAACCGCGAAACACGAATGTATCAGATTATCTGGTAATCAGGAAATCGAATTAGGGGCGGAAGGTTTATTCAGTAGATTATTAACAACACCGACAAACTCGTCGATGGAAAACAGTTTGTTCATGAAATAATCAGCTCCGGCGGCAAGAGCTTTCTTCCGGTTGCTGGTTACGGTTACGACGACAACGGGGATATTCTTGGTTTCCTCGTGTTTCTTCAGTTCCTCACAAAGCGTCAGTCCGTCCTTACCGGGCATCATGATATCCAGTGTGATTAAATCGGGTTTTTCACTCAGAGCCACTTTCAATCCTTCGTGTCCGTCCCGAGCCTCGATGACATCATAAGAAGAAAATCGCAAAATCCTCCGCAACATATCCCGGACTTCGTCTTCATCATCGACGATCAGTATTTTATGATTCCCTGGTTTCAAACCCTGCTTTCTGATTTTGAATACATAAACTAACTTTTAATTACATAAAAAAATAATTGTAAATGTCTTTATAAACAATTATTTTAATACCATAATTCTAATAAGGTATTAATAAAAGGTTCAAAAGTCAACTGTCATTTCCAATATTTTATAAATATGTTAAGGTGTTTTTACATCAATAAAAAAAGACTGTAAAGTTATCAGAACACATGGGTTTAAGTTTATACGATAACGTAATATATTTAAAAGGAGTTGGCCCAAAAAAAGGTGAAGTTTTGGGAGAAATCGGTATTCATTCCGTATGGGATTTATTAAATTACTTTCCGCGAAGATATTTAGACCGCTCGGGTATAAAAAAAATCAATCAACTGAAAATCGGAGAAACGGCTACTATAGTCGGGATCGTTGATAATTTCGGACTGGTAAAGAACAGGAATATGAAAGGCTCCCGGTTCAGGCTGATCATTTCCGATGAAACAGGTTTCTTGTCGCTTGTCTGGTTCAGGGGCGCATCTTATTACCAGAATGCGTTTACTGTCGGGGAAATGATTGCGGTATTCGGCAAGATCGATTATTACAGCAACGAGATCCAGATCGCGCATCCTGAATTTGACCGGATCGACGATGAAGGGGACAACCGGTTCATGCATACCGGAGCCATTATTCCGCTTTATCCCGCCACCGAGGAACTGAGAAAAAAATGGCTTGACAGCCGGGGTTTCCGGAGGCTGATCCGGCCGCTCCTTCCGCAGACACGATCCATTCCGGAAATTCTTCCTAAATCCGTCACGCAGTCGTATAATTTAATTCCGCTGTCAAAAGCGTTTGAGCAGATTCATTTTCCTGATGACGCCGTAACCTTAAAAGCCGCGCAGGAACGGCTGAAATTCGATGAGTTCTATTTCCTCGGGCTGATGATGGCGTATCAGAAGCAAAAAATCAAAATCCAGCCGAACGGGATCGTTTTTGAGAAAATCGGGGAGAAAACAAGGGAACTGATCTCGAAAATTCCTTTCGAACTGACAGAATCGCAGAAACAGGTCCTTCGTGAAATCAGGCAGGACATGAAATCTCCCCATGCGATGAACCGCCTTCTCCAGGGAGACGTCGGCAGCGGCAAAACCATTGTCGCTCTTCTGACGATGCTGATCGCCGCGGAGAACGGCTACCAGACGGCGTTCATGGCGCCCACCGAAATCCTCGCCGAACAGCATTACGGGGTGATTCAGGAATATCTCTGGGGAATGAACGTGTCCGTCGTTCTGCTGAAAGGGGGCCAGAAAAAAGCTGAACGGGAAAAAAATCTCACGGACATCGCCGGCCATCAGGCGGATATCGTCGTCGGAACCCACGCGATTTTCCAGGAAAAGGTGAAGTTCGCGAAACTGGGTCTGATCATCATCGACGAACAGCACAGGTTCGGCGTGATGCAGCGGGCTGAAATCAGGCAAAAGGCCGTCGACAGCGGATTCAATCCCGACGTACTCGTCATGACCGCCACGCCCATTCCGCGGACACTCGCGATGACCGTGTACGGGGATCTCGACAGTTCCGTGATTTCCGAATTGCCCTCGGGAAGGCAGCCCGTCAAAACGGCCGTGCGGAATGAGAACGCGCGGGAAAAAATGTACGATTTTCTGCGGAAAGAAATCCATGCCGGGCGTCAGTGCTATATCGTGTTTCCGCTGATCGAACAAAGCGAGAAATCGGACCTGAAAGCCGCGACAGAAGCTTATCAGCGCCTTTCCGGGGAAGTGTTCCCGGATCTGAGGATCGGTCTGATCCACGGCCGGGTCAAATCCGCCGACAAGGATGAGATCATGCGCCGGTTCAAAAAGCGCGAACTGGACATTCTCGTCTGCACCACGGTAATTGAAGTCGGGGTGAATGTGCCCAATGCGACCGTGATGGTGATCGAGCACGCGGAACGCTTCGGGCTGACCCAGCTGCATCAGCTGCGCGGACGTGTCGGGCGGGGATCGGAGCAATCTTACTGTATCCTGATGACAAACGAAAAAGCGATGACCGACGAATCACGAAGGCGTATCGAGGTCATGTGCAGGACGCAGGACGGTTTTAAAATCGCCGAGGAAGATCTTGATATCCGCGGGCCCGGGGAATTTTTCGGGACCCGGCAGTCAGGCCTGCCGGAACTGAAACTCGCACATATTATTTATGACCGTGAAATCCTTATCAAAGCCCGACAAGCAGCTTTTCAACTGATCCACGACGATCCTCAGCTCCGTGCGCCAGAACACGCCGGCATCCGGAAAAAATTTACCGAGGAATATCAATCGAGGTTCGGGCTCGGGCGGATTGGCTGATTATGACCGGCAAATCGCTTTTACCGGAAATCAGAAAGCGGTAGCTTAACCAGCGTGACTGGATTTACGAAAGAAAATTCCTTTATTTCAGAAAAATCATTTTCTTTGCCGCGCTTTGGCCTCCGGCTTCCATGCGGTACAGGTAAACGCCCGAGGACACGGATTTTCCCGCATTGTTCATGCCGTCCCAGACAACCCTGTACGATCCCGGATGATGACGAGAATTCACGAGGGCTCTCACTTCCTGTCCGAGGGTGTTGTAAATTCTGAGTGTGACATGAGAAGCCGCTTTGACATCGTATTCAATGACGGTAGAAGGATTGAATGGGTTTGGATAGTTTTGATTCAGGCTGAACGATTTTTTATTCCTGTCGAATTCTTCTATTCCTACATCGCATATTCCCCCCCAACCTAAATCTAACTCACAAACCCTGACCGCAACCGGCCATTCCTCCGTCTGAGATCCCTGCAAATAATTTCCTGTGAAGGGATCGGAATTGTAAACAACATATAATTTACAATCGCTATGCAAAACCGGAGACACATTAGCGCCCATATTGTCATAACCAACAGAATTGGTTATGTTGACCGGTTCATACCAGGTAGCACCGTTGTACGGGGAGCAGTTGAGGTAAATTTGATAATAGATATTGCCAAGCGCGTCGGTATCGGAAGGATCGCTGACCCGGTGATAAATCATTAAAGCACAGCCGTTCTGACTGAAGGATAATGAAGGTATGCCCAGAAAGCCGATATTCATGTCATTTCCGCTGATGTCGGAGTTTGATGTTCCGGCGGGTAAACCGGCGGCGACCGTTAATCCTGTATGTTCACTCCAGTGCATGATCTTGTTATCGTCCGTGAAAAAATAATCATTGTTCGTTCCGTCGTTGATGCGTGTCAGCGTGGACCATACGATGTGCAACCGGCCCTGCAGGTCATGCAAAGCGTAGGGGTCGATATATGCCCGTTCTTCGGTTGTCCCTGTCGGTACGGGTTCGGGCGTAACGGGAGGATTGATTTCACGCCGGGTCCAGGTCGTTCCGTAATCGGCCGATTCGTACAGATTCACGATTCCCATCCCCGCCGTGGAATCGGTTGCAGAAAAGTATGACATCTGAACCGCGGCGATATGGTTGTGGAAAGCCGAAATGGAATAACCTTCAGCGGTCCTTAATTCTTTTCCGTACGGATTCACGATCAGTGAGTCGAGGCGGACAGGATTCGACCAAGTCATTCCGCGGTCGAAAGTCCTCATGAAAACCATTCCGGATGCGGGCCCGGTTCCTCCGTTCTGGGACGAGACATAAAAAACAGAATCATTTCCAACGGAACATGCAACAGGCCATATACCTGCGTCGCCGTTATTGAGCATTTGTGTCCAGGACATAGCGCCGAACGCAGCGTCTTGCATGTACTTATTGCCAGTGTGGGACACGGCCCAGCCGGTACCGTCTTCAAATACACCGCCGTCGGTAAAACCGGAGGCGGCACCTTCAACTTTATCCCAGCCGGAAGACCAGTCGGTACCGTCGAAGAACTTCACATATGTGCCGCGGTTGTTCGGGCCGTGAGTCCAGTCATTGCTTCGGGCCATGCGGATCACATATAGCTCGCCGGTTTCGAAGGAAAAAATATTGCTTTTGCTGCACCCGTTGGTCGGATAGTCGTAATAAGTCCAGGCGATGGAATCGCCATCGGGAGGAACCCGGAGCCGGTCACTCAATTCAGTATGTGAAGAGCCGGATTTTCGAAGTGGCAGGTTTTCGGAACCGTCGTAAGTGCGGATTTTGACGGGTGTGAGTTTTTTTGTAACGGACTGTCCGTACAGGACTGAAAAACTGATCACGATAAGTCCGCAGATTATTGAAGCAAGTGTTTTCATTTTTTTTCCTGACGATTATCGGTGAAGTTACTTCAGAAAAATCATTTTCCTTGCCGCGCTTTGGCCTCCGGCTTCCATGCGGTACAGGTAAACGCCCGAGGACACGGATTTTCCCGCATTGTTCATGCCGTCCCAGACAACCTTGTATGATCCCGGATGATGATGTGATTTCACGAGGGTTCTCACTTCCTGTCCGATGCTGTTGTATATTTTGAGTGTGACATGAGAAGCCGCTTTGACTTCGTATTCTATGGTGGTGGAAGGGTTGAATGGGTTCGGATAGTTTTGTAATAGTTTAAAAGATCTGACATTCGTATTTCCTGCTTCAGATATGATAATCGGATCGAATTTATAAAACATTACTGCGGTTCCGATTTCTTCGATCTGGCTGCCCTGTAAATAGTTGCCTACGTACGGATCGCTGTTGTATACAACGCAAATCTCACTCAGGGAAAAAACTTTCGGCGCAACACTTGCATACTGGTTATCATAACCGACAGAGTTGGTCATGTTGAAATGCCGAAACCATGTCGCGCCGTTATCAGGGGAACCGACACAATAAATCTGATAATAGCTGAATCCGCCGACAGCTGTATCGTTGGGTTCGCTTACGCGCTGATAGATCACGATCATGTTTCCGGCGCCGTCAAACGCGCAGGAAGGAGCGCCGAGATAACCGACGTTGACGTCGTTGTTGGTAATGTTCGCATAATCGGCTGTACCGGCGGGTACACCGGCAGCGACCGTTAATCCGGTATGGCCACTCCAGTGTATGATCTTGTTATCGTCCGTGAAATAATAATCATTGTTCGTTCCGTCGTTGATGCGTGTCAGAGTAGACCATACGACGTGCAACCGGCCCTGCAGGTCATGCAAAGCATAGGGGTCGATATAGGCTCGTTCTTCGGTTGTCCCTGTCGGTACGGGTTCGGGCGTAACGGGAGGATTGATTTCACGCCGGGTCCAGGTCGTTCCGTAATCGGCCGATTCGTACAGATTCACGATTCCCATCCCCGCCGTGGAATCGGTTGCAGAAAAGTATGACATCTGAACCGCGGCGATATGGTTGTGGAAAGCCGAAATGGAATAACCTTCAGCGGTCCTTAATTCTTTTCCGTACGGATTCACGATCAGTGAGTCGAGGCGGACAGGATTCGACCAAGTCATTCCGCGGTCGAAAGTCCTCATGAAAACCATTCCGGATGCGGGCCCGGTTCCTCCGTTCTGGGACGAGACATAAAAAACAGAATCATTTCCAACGGAACAGGCCACAGGCCAGATCGCCGCGTTGCCGTCAGGCGGCCTCGAGGTCCATGACATAGCCCCAAATGCGGCATCAAAAGAAAGCACATTGCCCGGATGGGAAACCGCCCATCCCGTACCGTCCTCAAAAACGCCGGCGTCGGTAAAGCCGTGGGCTGAGCTTTCAACAGGATCCCAGCCCGCAGACCAGTTCTCGCCGTCAAAAAATTTCACATATGTACCGCGGTTGTTCGGACCGGTTGTCCAGTCGTTACTGCGGGCCATTCGGATCACATAGATTTCACCGGTTTCGAAGGTGAAGATGTTGCTCTTGGCGCAGCCGTTGGATGGATAATCATAATACGTCCATGCGATAGAATCGCCATCGGGATGAACCGAAAACCTGTCAGGATGCAACGCGGATTTTTTACCGGTTTTCCCGCGTGAAAAAATTTCCGTTCCGTCCGCGGTTCTGATTTTTACGGGAGCCGCTGTTTTTCCGGGGCCGTTTCCTGCTTGAGCTGTATTTGATAAAAAGAGAAACACTGAAACAAATATCATAATGATATGTTTATTCATAATGTACTCCTTTCAACGAAATAATACGGCTACTTTTGAATACTGAAAAACACAAATTTTTTCTCTTTAATAAGATAACCCCGGTTCTTTCCAAAGTCAAGCCGATTTTTGCCTCCTGATGGAATGTGATGATTGATCCGGACGGTACATCTAAAAATTTCTCTTGTTTTTTTTGAATAGTTTCATTAGTTCGGTTTCGAAATGTTCATTTTAAAAAGGAAAGCCGCTTTAAGTGTCCCGTATCATCATTCCTGAAGAATTCATTTCCTATTTTAAAAAAGTGTATGACGAAAGTGTGTTCCGCTGTTTTTCCGAACTGCCAGCGGATTCGCTTACGACCATTCGGGTAAATTCATTAAAGGCCGTTCCGGATGTGTTGACCGGAGAATTATCCCGGAAAGGATTTTCTCTCAGTAGGCTCCCCTTTTCCGAGGATGCATATCAGGTGACCGCCGAATCCCGGCTGATCAGCAAGACACTGGAGCATTTTCTCGGACATTTTTACATTCAGAGTCCGGCTTCGATGCTGCCGCCGGTTGTTCTGAACCCGAAACCTGAAGATGCGGTACTGGACATCGCCGCGGCACCAGGATCCAAAACGACGCAGATCGCTCAGATGATGAACAATGAGGGCGTACTCGCGGCGAACGAATGGGACGGAAAACGCATCAAGACGCTGTCGCACAATCTCGACCGGATAGGCGTCCTGAACGCGGCCATGATTAATATGGCGGGTGAACGGATCGGAAACCTGGTGCCGGAGTTTTTTGACAAAGCGCTTGTCGACGCTCCGTGCTCATCGCTGGGCGTGATACACAAGGCCCCTCAGGCCGTGGAGAACATTCCTCGGCTGAACCAGTTCGCATACATCCAGGAGCGGCTTCTGATCAGCGCGATCAAATCAGTCAGGCCCGGCGGAACCGTTGTGTATTCAACCTGTACCATCGCGCCGGAGGAAAACGAGCAGGTCATTCAGAGGATCATCCGTCAGTATCCCGTACGGATTGAGGAAGTCAAAATTCCGGATGATTTTACGGTCATTCCCGGGTTATCCCGATATCAGTCTGAAACGTTCGATCCGGAAATTACCAAAACCGTCCGTATCCTGCCGAATGAATCCAACCCGGAAAGTTTTTATATCGCGAAGATGGTAAAAACCGATTCCATTCGTATCCGTGAGCCGCATCAGCCTTTCGGAAATCCGCATGTGAGATACCGGCTGCTGAATTCCGCAGACGACCGCCTGAAAGGCATGATCAGATATTTTAACAGCACTTTCGGAATCGATCCGGAATTCTGGATGAATTACATGTTTCTTGAAAAACCCGACGAAATTCTCATGACTTCGAAGGCCTGGCAAAACCGTGAAGGCATCCTGAATAACGTTTATACCCACCGCATAGGCCTGCGTGCCGCAAGGATGAAAAGGGAAAACGAGTGGAAACTCTCCACAAATCTTGCGCAGCTTATACACGGTTCAGTCATGTCCAATCGGATTTATCTGGACGATCCGTGTGACATACAGACTTTTTTGGACGGAGGCATCATACACAAAAGTTTTGAAGTGGAAAAAGGCGGGGTCGTCGTTTTCGGGCTGAACTACCCGCTCGGTTGCGGCGTGGTTCATAACGGGCAACTGAAAAGCCAGATGCCCAAAAGCAGGAAAGTGATCGGAATGGACAGGTTAAAGTGTGAGTAAAATACAGCGGGGTCTTTATATGAAAAAAAATCACTTGCTTTTTAAATAAATAATAATATATTGTTCAGCTACTATCTTTCTGATAGACTTTTAAATATAAGTTCATATTAAATATATACTTCACAAAAGGATAAACTATGATTACTGTACAGGTTGGAGAGAATGAGTCGTTTGACAAAGCGCTTAAGCGGTTCAAACGGAAATGTTTGCAATCCGGTTTAATGCGTACATTGCGTGATACAGCCCATTATGTAAAACCCAGTGAAAAGAAGAAAGCCGACCGATTACGCGCTATCCGGAAACAGCGCCAGATTCAGGCTGAACAGGGGTATTAACCGGTTATTTAAAATCCGGATTGTAAACCAGAAGAATTCCTGATGTTTTTTTCTGGTTTTTTTGTCTATAGTCCGTTCGTGGGTTTCCGGCTTGAAGTATTTAAATCAAAATATATCGAATAAAAGTTTGATTTTAGATTTGAAATATATTATAATGGCTGCCTAAAAAAAAGACAGCATGAAAAATGAATGGAATTGAAACAGGAGATATAGCCTTATGATGACGAAAATCCGGGAGAAGACGCACCTGCTTTTATATGTGCTGGTCTTCGCCTTTGTTGCGCTGATTGTGGTAGAATGGGGAGCCAATTACTCCGATATTTCGAGAATGCAGCGCGGAATTATCGGTAAAATCGGTGGCGAGGATATACGGTACGCCGATTTCCAGGTCACTTATTTCAACCAGGTTCAGCAGACCCAGCAGCAGAAAGGCGGGGAATCCCTGTCGGAGTCGGAGATGGAAGGCGTCAGCGACCAGGTATGGAGCCAGATGCTGGAGGAACATATTCTGAGGACATTTATCCGCAAGAATGAGATTACAGTCGGCGATTCGGAAATAGCGTATAATCTGAAAACCAATCCTCCCGATTTTCTGAAACAGAGTCCGTCATTCCAGACCGACGGGAAATTCGACGCCCAGAAGTACATTCAGGCGTTGAACAATCCACAGTTCGGGAAACAATGGGCCGAGATCGAATCCATTCTCAGGATCCAGCTTCCTTTCAACAAGATTCAGTTTCTTGTCAATTCAGCGGTTCGCGTCACCGAAAGCGAACTTCGCCTGGAATATATGCGCCGTAATCTGAAACTTGCAGCGAAACTGATTTATTTCAGCCCGGCCGAGGTTGCCGCAGACCAGGTCACCGCTTCCGCCGAAGAGCTCAAGGCGTATTATGACGCACACTTGAGCGATTTTAAGGAACCCGAAAAGGCGCGAATCGCGTTCGTTAATTTCAGCGAACAGGCGACCGCGGAGGATTCCGCTGAAATCATGGGCCGACTCGCCGACGTGAAAAAGCAGCTGCTGGAGGGAAAGGACTTCGCAGAACTCGCGAAAATCTATTCCGCCGATAAAGGCTCAGCCGAACAGGGCGGAGATCTCGGCTGGTTCACCCGGGGTATGATGGTAAAGGAATTCGAGGATGCCTGTTTCGGCGGGAAACCCGGTGAAATTATCGGACCTGTGAAAACCCAGTTTGGTTATCACCTTATCAAAGTGGATTCCGCGAAGTTTCACTCAAAAGCCGGAAAGAAAAAATCAAAAAAGGATAAATCCCAGGAACCCCAGGACAGCATCATGGCGCGCCATATCCTGATCCAGATCGAGGCCAGTTCAAAGACGGTCGAGACCGCCCGGGAGAACTCCACAGCGTTCTATGACCTGGCCAAGGAAGAGGGATTCGGCAGTGCGTACGAGAAGCTCGGAGTACGATTTAAGTTACGTATCGACACTACAGCCGAATTCCTGAACAACGACCGCGGCATGGTATCCGGTTTTCCTGACCGTCTTCGCAGCGTGGTTCGATTCGCGTTTAATGAAAACAGGGAGCCGGTCACCCGGCCCATTCACACCAGCATGGGCTTCACTATTTTTTCATCCGTCAGCTTTGTCAAGGGAGGCGTTCCGCCGTTCAGCGCAATTGAAGATAAAGTTAAAAACTTAGTCCTCGAGGAAAAGCGCAAGACGGCGGTTTATGAGAAAGCCAGGGAAATCAGATCGAAGCTCGCAACAATAGACGATATCAAAACGGCGGACAGCCTGAAGCAGGTTAAGGAACTCAGCAATTTCACGATGAACGGAACGGTTCCGGGAGTCGGGCGGGACGTAAAACTAAACAATTTCCTGTTTCAGCAGCCCGTGGGCAAATTGCTCGATCCTTACCTCGGCATACGCGGAGCCTATATCGTGCAAATTTCAGAACGTGAGGAATTCAATGAAGGAAAATACCAGGCGGCCCGCGCAGGAATCCGCCAGCAGCTGATGAATATCAAGCAACAAAAGGCCTACCGGGAATGGCTGGAAATGATGAAAAAAAACACCACGATCGAGGATTTCAGGGCCGATTTTAATCTTTAACAAGGATGAAGATTTCGAAACCACGGACGGATATGTCCGTGGTTTTTTTATTTCTTTCCGGAAGATACTTTTACTGTCATGTTTCCAATAATGTCCACACAGGCTCAGGAAGAAAAGGAACCCGTCGATACTTTAGGGACGGAATATCCATGCAGGGTCATCTTATTCAACGACAATATCCATACTTTCGATGAGGTCATCGCACAGCTTATCAAGGCGGTCGGGTGCAGTCCGGACAAGGCCGAAGCCATTGCGTGGGAGGTCCATTCAAAAGGCAAAGCTTGTTGCTATGAAGGCTCTATAGATCAATGCCTGATTGTAAGTTCCGTTCTTGAAGAAATCGGTTTACACACACAAATCGAGCCATAACGATAATCGAACCGTGGTACATTATGGCAATTATATATAACGTTTTTAATTTTTGTTGATTTGATTTTTTTTGAAAGTTGTAAAAACCAACTAAAACGAATGTAAGTTTTATAGCACAGTTGTGAGATTTTCTGTGTAAAGAAACGATCACACCGATTAAATATTTATCAGCTTAGATACATGTTTTAGCATTTATTAGATAATATCAATAATTATAGTGTTTTAATAAAGTCATAACAATCTTATTATCCGTTAGTTTGTGATTATTTAATCATGAATTGATGGTTTTTTTAATATTGACTGATGAAAAAAATATCAAATGTAAATAAAAACACACAACACATGTTTTATTTTTACAAAAAGGTACATTTGAGTGAGTTTTTATATAAATCAAATTAAAGTAATTACTAAATAAACATAGTCTTAAAGGGTGTTTTAAATTTTCGGTTTTTGAGTAACTGGTATAATATTTGCAATAATTGCTATTTATGAACATAAACTTCACACATAAAGGAGAAAACATGAAGAAGTTCAGTTACTCAATTTTGGTCGCGATTCTGGTTTTCGCGGTTGGATTTGTTAATGCTCAGGAAAAGATGAGCAAGCAGGAGTTAACACTGAAATCCCTTCAGGAAATTTCAGTATCCCAGGGTCATGAACTTAATGTGACCAGAGGAGAAAACGGCGCAGTCAGCATTATGTATGGAAAATTGTCAAATCCGATACCGGTCGTCAAGTACTCCAATATCGCCGCAAAAGAGTTTTTATCTTCCTACAAAGAGGCCTTCAAAGTAAATAATGTCGATGAAGAACTTAGCGAGACAACGGTCATTAATGACGCTTTCGGGTTGGTTCATGTTAAATATAATCAAGTTTATAAAGGCATTCCGGTATATAAACGAACCATGAATGTCCATATAGATAAGGAACGAACGATTCACGCCGTAACTACCAATTACGTACCCGAATTGAATCTCTCCGTTAATCCCGGCCTGAACGAAAAATCCGCAATTTCGTCGGTAAAATCGGAAAAACAATTTTCCGATATGCCATGGGAAACAGCTGAACTGGTTATTTATTATGATGATATGACCGGTAAAGCGGTTCTGGCATATGCGGTTCATATTTCGAGTCTCCGTTACAACAAAATTCATATAGTCGATGCCTCCAATGGCCGTCTGATCGCCGAACAGGAACTGCTTCAGGGCGGCTCAGTGACCGGCACGGGAACCAATGCTCTTGGCGGCGCCGTGAATCCCCTCTATTCCTATACCGGAACCGATTATCCGTATCCCTCGCAATGGTCAGACTATATGAACCCGACAAGCGGCACCTGCCAGCGCGGAACTTACAACATGATTGATATTTCCAATCCGACCACGGGTAACGTGTTCGGTCTCTGCTCTGAACATACTAATTTGTCAACCATTAACTGGATTCACAGCACTTCTTCCACATTCGGAACAACCGCTGACGGGACCATCAGTATCGCCGAGCAACGTTCCGCAGTCAGCGCTGCGTTCAATTTCCGTTCAACTTTAAATTATTTCAAGAACAAACATAACCGCAACGGTATAGACAATGCCGGTATGGCGGTGGTTCACATTACCAACTGGTATGATTCAGCCGATCCCATCAACGCGTTCTGGAGCGGCGACCCGTGGAATTTTATGGCTTTCTCGAACGCGGAAGGGTCAACGACATACAATCCCCTGTCCTGCGCCATCGACGTTGTCGCCCATGAGCTTTCCCACGGAGTAACTGACAAGACTTCTCAGCTGGCTTATGAAAACCATTCCGGCGCTTTGAATGAATCCTGGTCGGATGTCATGGGCTGGGAAGTTGAGTATTACGCCACGGGTTCGGCGGACTGGCTGTTAGGAGAGGATATCTACAAGAGCGGTACAAACGCATTCCGCAGTTTTTCTTCCCCGACAACCTATTCCCAGCCGGATAAAGTCGGCGGCACTTACTATGTAACTCCGACCACCAGCCCGTCATCCAGCAATGATTACGGCGGAGTACATATCAACAGCGGTATCCCGAATAAAGTATTTTATTTACTGGTTAATGGCGGAACTCATTACAGCGTAACCGTGTCCCCGTTCAGCACCACGCTTTCAACTGCTGCGGATCAGGTCGGCGCGCTTGCATATTTGATCAACACCGGCGGTTACTATACGACCAGCACGACGTTTGACCAGGCCCGAACGGTATGGGAATCGGCCTGCTCGGCTCTCTATTCCGGCGACGCGACGAAACTCCTGAATGTCAAACGCGCATGGTATTCCGTGAATGTCGGAACCAATCCCGACGCAGTAACAAACACGGTTACAGTGACTGCCCCGAACGGCGGCGAGAACTGGACAGTCGGCACAAGCCGGAACATCACCTGGACTTCCACAGGCACAATTTCCAACGTAAAGATCGAATACTCCACCAACAGCGGAACGAACTGGATCACGGTTGTATCAAGCGTAAGCAACAGCGGTTCCTATGCATGGACGGTACCGAACACCGCTTCCACCACATGCCGTGTCAGAGTATCCGATGCAGCAGTTTCCACGACCAACGACATGAGCAACGCGAATTTTACGATCAGCGCGTCCGTCACCAACAGCATCACTGTGACCGCACCGAACGGTGGCGAAAATTGGACAGTCGGAACAAGCCGGAACATCACATGGTCTTACACCGGCACAATCTCCAACGTGAAGATCGAATATTCCACCAACAGCGGCACCGGATGGATCACGGTGACATCCAGCGTATCCAACAGCGGCTCCTACGCTTGGACAGTTCCGAATACGGCGGCGACCACCTGTTTAGTACGCGTATCCGACGCCTCCGCATCCGCAACGAATGATGTCAGCAACGCGTCGTTCACAATCTCAACCGGCGGCGGTTACATTACCGCTGAAACCGAATCCAACAATACGAACGCAACCGCCAACGGGCCCGTCGGTTCAGGAACCGCGGTCACCGGTTCAGTAAGTTCTTCAACCGATGTCGATTACTTTACATTCACCACCGGTTCTGTCGGTACGATCAGCGTTTCCCTTTCCATCGGAACCAGCTCGGACTTAGACTGGTATTTATATGACGCCAGTTTAACCGAAAAAGCAAAAGGATACACGACCAGCAATCCGGAAACGGGAAGCTATGCAAACGCTCCGGCAGGGACTTATTACATCAAGGTTAACGGTTACAGCGGAGCGACCAGCGCTTATACTCTTAATGTAACTTATCCGGGAACCGCAACCAACAGTCTTACCGTAACCGCTCCGAACGGAGGGGAAAGCTGGGCAGCCGGAACGAGCAAGAATATTACATGGACTTCCACAGGCTCGATCGCGAATGTGAAAATTGAATACTCGACCAACAGCGGCACCAGCTGGATCAGCGTCATATCCAGCACTCCGAATGACGGTTCCCATGCATGGACGGTTCCGAGCACCGCTTCCACCACTTGCCGGGTCAGAGTTTCCGATGCCGCCGCTTCCGCGACCAATGACATGAGCAATGCCAACTTCACGATCACAACCAGTACGATGATCTATGTTACGGAAACGACTTCCGCCAACGACGCTATCAGCACTGCCCAGAACGTCGCTTCCATCCCTGCGCAACTTACTGGAAAATTCACAACGACTACCGACCGGTATGATTACTATAAATTCCCGATTGCCGCAAATCAGACCATTTCGGTAACCATGACCATACCGTCCACGGTCGATTATGATCTGTATCTTAAGAATTCATCGGGCACGACATTAAAATCCGGGACGCTTGGTACTGGTAAGACGGAGTCTTTCACATACACCAGCACTTCAGCTACGACTCTTTACATTACACCGTACCGTTACAGCGGGACCAGTACCACGACTTATGTAATCACGATTACCGTTACCTCAGGAGTGATGGCAGGCAACGGCAGCGGATTGGAAAAAGACGCACCGAAGACCACCGTACTTCTGGGCAATTATCCCAATCCGTTCAATCCGACCACCAGTATTGCCTATGATATCGCCAAATCCGGAAAAGTAACCCTGAAGGTCTACAATCTTCTAGGCCAGGAAGTGCGTTCGCTGGTTAACGAATTCCAGAACGAAGGCCGGTTCCAGGTTATTTGGGACGGTAAAAACAATGCCGGATCCTCTGTATCAACGGGTATGTACATTTACCGGCTGCAGGTTGGGGATTTTGTTTCCACGAAGAAAATGAACCTGATCAAGTAAATCAGTGAATGTAAAAATTCTGTAGAAAAGATTACTTTCAGAAATATACCCCTGATCTCTGTTCAAGAGATCAGGGGTTCTTATTTTGTCAAATTCGCTTTTTAACCAAATGCCTGATCCAGGAAGTTGATTATCATCTTTTTTTTGCGTAAATGCATTTCATGCAAATCATAATGACTATTCTGAAATGCCGCCTGATTCCACTCGTATGGTTATTCCTCAGCTCATCGATCAGTATCGCGCAAAAGCAGGATCCTGTTGACGGACTTTTTCAGTATTATTTTCATCCTTTCACCGACAAAGACGGTCTTCCTCAAAACACCATACGCGCAATCGCAAGGGACTCGCAGGGATATCTGTGGGCCGGGACACAGGACGGGCTGGCAAGGTACAACGGCCATCAATGGCAGATTCAGGACCTCCCGTACAAACAGGTTTCGAATTTTGTCAATCAAAACGCCATATCCGTAGCGTCTGACAGCAGTATTTGGTTCGGGACGCGGGGCGCCGGAGTTTCCGTGCTGAAAAAAGGGCAATGGACAACATATAATACGGAAAACGGGCTCCCTGACAACCGGGTGAATCACATCATGGAAACACGGTCCGAAAGCGGTGATCGTGAAATGTGGATCGCAACATACGGAGGCGGAATCGCACGATTCAGCGGCGGGCAATGGAAACAATATCAGAACAGTGATGGTTTACAGGATCTCAGGATTTTTTGCCTGGCTGAATCGCATGATCGATACGGAAAAAAAATCATCTGGGCCGGGCATCAGAGCGGAATCTCTTTTTACAGCGAAGGGAAATGGAATTCCTTGTCCGGGACTCATCCGATGAATGATCTGATCGTTTACCACCTGAAATCCATCCGTTTGGAGGATAAATCAATTTTATGGGCAGCTACTTCCGATGGTGTCTGGAAATATGAAACCGGGGAATGGAACCGGATATCAGGCTGTCCCAGGCATATCATGCTGACAAGCCTTGCAATCAGCCTAAACGAAACGCAATCAACGATACTTTGGGTGGGCACCTTGGGAGGCGGATTGTACCGCCTGGAAAGCAACCGCTGGACACATTATTCATCCGCAAACAGTCTGAAAGACGATTACATATTCAGCCTGTTTGTTACCGAAGACCAAGCCGTGGGCCAGTCCGTCTGGATCGGAACCGCCAACGCGGGCCTGCAGAGGTTCAGACCCAATCAGTGGAATGTTTTGAATAAAAAATCAGGCCTGCCCCATCACAGCGTTACGGCCATGTTATGTACAGAAGATGAAAATGGAAATCCCGCTTACTGGTTTGCAACCAACGGCGGGATCATGAGGTTTTCAGGAGGGCGACCGGAGATATATGATAAAAAAGTATTGGCCAGCAACCGGGTGCTTTGCCTGCATGAAAGCAAGGCCGTTGATGGTTTATTCGTGATCTGGGCCGGGACCGATAACGGACTGATGAAATTTGAAAACCAGCGATGGTCAAAATATCCACTGCCTTCAGGGATGGTTGATTCATGGGTTTACGCCATTACCGAAACAGGGCCCGGTACCGACCCTTTTCTGTGGATCGGCACTTCTTCAGGGCTTTTACGTTACCGGCGCGGGGAATGGAAGAAATATGATAAATCGGACGGAATGCCGGATAACATCATCAAATGTATGACAAAAGTTCAAGACCGGCTCTGGATTGGCACAGAAAACGGTCTTTGCTATATTGCCAATGACCAGATAAGAACATTCAGTGAGAAAGACGGGCTTCCTCATCATCATGTATTAAGTCTTCTGCCGGGTACAGAAAACGGAGATTCAGTTTCGCTTTGGATCGGCACCGCCGGAGGAGCGGCAAAACTGTCAATCCGGGGCGATCGGTATGATTGGGAATATTTCAATGAATCGACCGATCCCGCCCTTCCCGACGATCAGATTCATCAGGCAGGCAAAGACCTTTACGGAAGGATATATTTCGGTACCAACAGCGGAATCGTAAGAATCAGCCCGGATCAGTCTGAGCCCGGCAAATGGATTTCGGAGAATTATACTTTCGAAGACGGATTGCCGACAAAAGAATGCAACGGGCGCCAGATCATTTCTGATCCATATGGGCGTTTGTGGTTTGGGTCAGTCGAAGGAGCCCTGATATATAAGCCCCGGAAGCCCGTGAACACGGACTTCTCCGAAACGGTGATCGAACAGATCAGCCTATCGGGAAAACCGGCAGACTTTTCTGACCGTCAGGTTTTCAGGCATTATCAGAATAATATCCGGATTGATTTTTCCATGTTTTCTTTTCACCGGGAACAGGAAACTCGATACCATACCTGTCTTGCCGGACCGGAGGATTCCATTGTCGGATGGACAAAAAACAGCTATGCAGAATACCCGAATCTTCCGTCCGGGGAGTATGTATTTCGTGTCAGGGGCAAAGATTTTACGGGCGGAGACTCGAAGGCGGCAGAATTCATTTTTACGGTTCAGACGGCTCCGTGGTGGTCATGGTGGGCTTGGACAGGATACGGAATCCTTGCATTCTTTGCCGTATACGGTTTGATGCGATTACGCATGAAACTATTATACCGGAAAAATATACAACTCGAAAAAATGGTTGATCACCGGACAAAAGAACTCCGGCTTACACAGGCACAACTGATTCATTCGGAAAAAATGTCGGCCCTAGGACAGATTGCCGCCGGGATCGCACATGAGATCAATAATCCGTCCGCCTTCATCCTTTCAAACATCGAATTCCTGAAGAGCAGCATAAAAAAAAAGAAACCGGAATCTGTATCAGCAGAAGACCGGGAAAACATTGAATCGCTGAACGCATGTGAGACGGGGATCCGGCGTATCCACGACATTGTCAGCCATCTGATCAAATTTGTGAATCTTCATGAATCGGACGCTCAAACGATCGATTTGGAGGATACGATCCTGCATACGCTTGAATTATTTATATCACCTCAGACACGGATCGTCATTCAACCCACGATTACCCCCGGACTCACACTGAACGGCAATCCCGCGGAGTTCAGCCTGGCCCTGAGGAATATACTGATCAATGCCGTTCAGGCGATTCAGGAAGCTGAAAAAAAAGACCGGCACGGTAAATACAAGGGTTTGATAAGGATCGATGCGGCACTTGAAAACAAGGAGATACGCATCAGCATCCAGGATAACGGAACCGGGATTCAGGAGGAAATAAGAAATAAAATCTTTGATCCGTTTTTTACAACACGGGAAATAGGCGCCGGAAAAGGCTTAGGGTTAACGGAAACCTACGCAATCATCCGAAAACATCAGGGTGAAATTGAAGTGCGTTCTGTTCCGGATCAGGGCTCCGAATTTATCATCCGCATACCTGCCGACGGGACCCGAAGATCCTAGAAATTCAAACTTAATCCGTTGTTCAATTCAAGATCGAATTTTTTTATGTCCGGCGGAGGCTGATTGTCATACCTGAAATTGAGAGTGGTCGTTACAAGAAAATGCCTGGTGATATTGAATCCGAGCCCGCTGTCGAGGAGAATCCTGTAATCGTTCGTTTTTTTCAGGTTGACCTGATAATATCCGATCCCGATCCAGCTGATTTTTTCATCAAAATAGAAACGGGAGGATAAATAATTTGTGGAACGGAAAAATTTTGTTTTTTGAATACCCGATTTATTAAATTTTTCATTTTCATGCATCAATCCTGCTCCGGCATTGATGTTCATCTTACTTTTTTTGTCTTTCGCGGTATCGGATGAAAACAGTTCAGTCCTTAAGCCACCGCCGAAAAGTTGCCGGTCTTTGATCAGGATAAATTCATTGAATTCCTTTTGTGAGAATATCTCGGCTTTGAAATGTCTTGATACCGGATATGAATACCGCAGATGTACGAAGCCCTTGTTCAGGGAAAGCATTTTATTGTTTGTGGCCCTCTGATAATTACCGATAAAAAATGCGTAATGCCTGTTTTTAAGCCAGTCGGTCCTGTAAGATGTTTTGATGCTGAGAATTTCAGAGTTACCATCGATATATCCAAAACTGAACGAAAGATTATTATAGATACCATCGGTTAAATCTGTTTTTCTCATAATTTCCGTATTAACCTGACCAAAAATCATTGCCGTAAAAAACGTTTTCAAAACCATTACCACAAACCATTTATGAATGCCAGTCATAATCAGAAACCTTTCATTCTGAACCGGGATGAATTGAATTTTGTTTGCAATAATCTTCTCATTCAGTTTGTTTTTTATAAAATATTTCAATATTTTACCCATAGGCCCATGAAGAAAAAGTATCCTGTATCAATGTAATATGAAATCAAAAAAAATCAAGAAAATACCGGAAAGAACAAAATCCGGTTTTTCCAAATCAAGAAAAAAACCATCCCCTCGTGAATCGGATGAATATTTATTTCGTTCTGTGCTGCTCGACCAGCTCAGGGAATATACAATAGGCATGGGTGCTGACGGACACATCCTTTATATCAATCCGGCATTCGCAAACCTTTTCCGGTTGAAACCCCCGGATATGATAGGCCGATTGGTATTCGAATATGAGCCCCTCTTTCAGGCTAATTTACCGCTGGAACAGATCATCCGGGAAACGATTACAAAAGGGCGGTGGTCAGGGATTGCTGAATCCAGAAGGCAGGACGGAAAAAAATTTTTTTATTCTTTCCGAACACGGATTGTAAGGGACGGAAAAGGAAGAATCCGGGGACTGATCGGAGTCGCAGCGGACATAAGCGAACAGGTGCGGTCCAAGGAACAGCTACGTCATTCGGAACAACAGCAGCAGCAATGGTTTGATCACGCATTTGACGGTATTTTCATCATCCGTAATCACCGTTTCGAATATGTCAATCCGAGTTTCAGCAAAATGACCGGTTACCCGGTTGAGCAGCTGACGAACGGTGAATTTGATTATACAGCTATTTTTCCGGAATCCGTTTTTCGGGATGCCGTTTCTCAGGCCAGAGATCCCATTCCCGGGCTTATTTTAACGCATGAGTTTCCTGTAAGGCTGAAGCATATCGACGGGAGTTCCGTTGAAGGAGAAGCCTCCGTTGTTTTCGTCGGGGAAGGCGGCAGCGTTACGGTTTTCGGCATCATCCGGGACATCAGCGACCGGAAACGGGCCGAAGCCGCTCTGCAAGAAAGCGAGCGCTGGTTTCAGACCGTTTTTGAGAGCATCGGCGTGGGCATGATCATTTCTGATTCAAAAGGTTACCTGATCCGGACCAACGAGTCCTTTCAGCGGATGGTGGGCTATACCGCGGACGAGCTGAAACTGATGCGGACTTCGGATATCACACATCCGGAGGATTTCGAAACTGAAGTCAGGAAACTGCGCGAACTGATCGACCATCCCGCAGTGAATTTTTTTCAGACGGATAAACGTTACATCCGTAAGGACGGACAGGTGATCTGGGCAAGACTGAATACCATCGCCGTCAGAAATGAAAATCCTGCAGCGAGCAATATTTTCGGAATGATCGAGGATATTACCGAGAGAAAATACGCCGAAACACTGATAAGGATCCAGAGAGACCTGTCCGTCAACCTGAGCACAGCCGTTGACCTTGAAACGGCCATGAATTACGTATTATCCATATCCCTTAAAATAGAGGAAATATCCTCAGGATGCATTTATGTATCGGACCGATGGAAAAACATCCGCTTTCTTACACAAACAAACCTGTCGCCGGTTTTGAACGAAAAACTGCCGGTTTTACCGCAGGGCCATCTCAGGCGTTCATTTTTCAGTTCCGATCAGGTTCGTTATATGAGGTACCAGGATTTTATCCTTCACCTTGACGTGGGCTTTGATGAGGATCTCAAACATGAGGATTACCATCATGTAACCATCCTGCCTGTCGTGCATGAAAATGAGCCGATCTGCGTGATTGTCCTTTTTTCCGCCGGGCACGACCGTATTTCCGTGGAATCAAAAGAAGTGCTGGAGTCCATTACCGCACAACTCGGGGGAATTGTCTCGCGGTTAAGGATGGTCGATGCACTGATCGGAAGCGAAGAACGATACCGTCGCTTGCTGAATTCCGCGACGGATTATGTGGTTTCAGTGGTAGTTACACAGGGACAACCCGTCAAATCCTATCACGGAGAAAGGTGTGTGGCCGTTACGGGCTATTCACCGGAGGATTTTGAAAGGGATCATTACCTCTGGTTCAATATGGTCTTTCACGACGACCAGCCAAAAGTCAGCGAATTGGTCAGCCGTGTGCTGAACGGTGAAACGGTCCCTCCCCTCGAACATCGCATTTATCACAAGGACGGAACCATACGCTGGATACGGCATACCGTTGTGAGCCGTTATAACCAGCACGGGGAACTCAGCGGTTACGATGCCCTGATCAGCGATATCTCCGGCCGGAAAAACGCCGAACTGCTTCTGATCGAGCAGGAAGAGCATTACCGGGCTATTTTTGAGGGAGCCCGGATCGGCATTTTCCTGGAAACGTTCGACGGGAAAATTCTTAACGCAAATCCGGCCGCCTGCAGAATGCTGGGTTATACGCTTGAAGAGCTCCGGCAAATTACCATCGAGCAAATTGTACCGCAGGATTATTCTGAGTCGGTTGAAATCCTCAGAAGACCTGAAGACGATGTGCCGGTGATCATCGCTGAAAATATCAGGAAAGACGGCTCACGGATATGGGTTGAGGTCGTGCGGAGAGTTGTCAATATCAATCAGCAGCTGGTCGCCCTTATTTTCGTAGAGGACATTACTCAGCGAAAACGGTCTGAATCGGAATTGCTGCTGCAAAACTCCCGTTTTCAGCAGTTGTTTGCCAACAATCCCCTGGGCATGATCATGGTCGATCATATGGACAGGGTCATCATGATTAACCGGGCTTTCACGGGCATTTTCCAATATCAAGAGCAGGATGTGCTGAGCCGGGAGATCAATTCCCTGATCATACCTGAATCCATGAAGAATGAGGCTTCATCTCTGTCGGATAAGACCCAGCATGGCGAACCGGTCGAATATGAAAGTGTCCGTCTCCGCAAAGACGGTTCGTATGTCGATGTACATATTTGGGGTGTGCCGATTATGTTCAATCACGGACAGATCGGCGTATTCGGCATTTACGCCGATATCACCGACCGGAAACGGGCCGAAGCCGCGATCCGGGACTCGGAGGAAAAATACCGAACCTTGTTTGAGGAATCCAAGGATGCCGTTTATATCAGCACGCCGGAAGGGTATTTCATCAATATCAATTCCGCCGGCGTTCAGCTGTTCGGGTACGCTACGGCCGCAGAGCTTTGCGGGGTAAGCATTCCTGAATCTGTTTATGACCGTCCCGAAGACCGGAGGAAATTTCAGGAATTGATTTCCGGAAAAGGCTATATACGGGATTTTGAGGTTACTCTAAGAAAAAAGGACGGCGGAAAAATAGAGGCTTTGATTACAGCTACGGCGGTGAAAGACGATCAGGGCCGTATAGTCGCTTACCGCGGGATCATCCGTGATAATACATCCTATAAACAGCTGCAGCGCCAGCTCATCCAGGCCCAGAAAATGGAAAGCATCGGCACCCTGAGCGGCGGGATCGCGCATGATTTCAACAATGTTCTCGCAGTTGTGCTCAGTACGGCTGAACTGATCCGAAAGCGAACCGCCGGTAACGAAGATCTTGCCGAACTGACTCAGATGATCATCAATTCAGCAATGAGGGGGCGTTCCATTACCCAGCAGTTGCTCTTATTCTCAAGATCCGACAACCCGATCCTCCGCCCTGTGTCTCTGAATGACATCATCACCGAAAACGTCAAACTGCTTGAACATTCGCTTCCTAAATCCATTGCGATCCAGGTCCACACCCTGAATGCGGATGATCTCATCATGGCTGATATCAGCCATCTTCACCAGATCATACTGAATCTGGCGATCAATGCCCGTGATGCGATGTCCAACGGAGGAACTTTGACCTTGGTGGTTGACCGCGTTTCTTCCCAAGAAATCAGGAAGAAATGGTCGGAAGCGGATGAAAACGACTATGTCGCGTTATTCATCTCGGATACGGGCACAGGAATACCCGCTGAACTGCATACCCGCATTTTTGATCCGTTTTTTACCACAAAAGACCAGGGCAAAGGAACAGGTCTGGGGCTTTCTATTGTCCACGGAATCGTTAAAAATCATAAAGGATTCATTGAGCTGGACAGTCAGCCCGGACTTGGGGCGACGTTCCGGATTTACTTTCCCGCCCATGACGAAACCCAAAGGGTCGAAGAACCTTTGACGAATGAGATAAAAATCCTGTCCGGCAACGAGACAATTCTGATCGTGGATGATGAACCCGACCTTCTTCAGTTGCTGAAAGATATCTTATCCATGTCGGGGTACAAAGTATTACCGGCTCAAAACGGTGTGGAAGCAATACGTGTTTATCATGAATACGCCGGTGAAATCAGGCTTGTCATCAGTGATATCGGCATGCCGGAAATGGACGGTATTCAGCTGTTCCGGCATCTGAGGGAAATCCGTCCTGACATTCCCGTCATCGTGGCGACCGGATATATGGGAGATACCACAGCACGGTCTTTGCTGGAAGAGGGCATCGCTGAAATTCTTTTCAAACCCTATTCGGTTGCCGATATCCTGAAGACCATTCGTCATATCCTGGACAATCCGGACCCGACTACAACCAAATTGTAAGGCTTATCATGAAAACGAGAATCTCAAAATACGTATTGTTTTTTTGCATTGCGTTTTCTTGCCTGGTCTGCAATCCGCCGATACAGCGGATAGAATTATATGAAACCGTTCAGGAGATGTATCGGTATCATCCTGAACGAAGTCCCATAGTCAGCGCTCACCGGGGCGGCCCTGTCAACGGTTATCCGGAAAACTGCATAGAAACTTTTGAAAACACGTTACGGAGAAGCTGCTCCATCATTGAATGCGACATCAGGAAAACAAAGGACAATCATTTGATTATGATGCATGACCATACTCTGGACAGGACCACTACCGGCCAGGGGAATGTCGAGGACCATGCGCTGGATGAAATCAGAAAACTTTACCTTAAAGATCATCAGGGAAATGTCACGAAATACCGGGTACCTACACTGGAAGAAGCCCTTCTCTGGGCGGACGGAAAGGTTTTCCTGTCTCTTGATGTAAAGCAGGATATCGACTATGACACGCTGATCAGCATCATACGGAGGCATAAAGCCCAGAACAGGGTAAATATCATCACTTACAGCGCGACAGAGGCCGGGCTCATTTACCAGAAGGATTCTTCGTTAATGCTCTCCGCCAGTATAAGAAAAATCGAAGATCTGGTCCGGCTCCGGGAATACGGCGTCCCTGTGAAGAATTATTCGGCTTATGTCGGGAATTCCGAACCGGATCAGAAACTGGTTGATACTTTACACAGCCTCGGCGTTTCATGCATATTCGGGACGATGGGGAATCTCGATAAAAAAGCGGAAGTCCGCGGTGACATGATCTATTATGATTTGTTGGAAAAAGGCGCCGATATCCTCGCCACGGACCGTTATCCTGAAGCTGAAGCGGTTATCAGACGATTTGCACAGGTGAGGAATCTCCGCCCCCGGTGCCGGACAGACTAGAAGCCGGGTTCAATTCATGATACGGACATGCTTCTTATGCGGAAACGCTCTCCGGATATGCTGACAGGGTTTCATTAATGAAGAATCCCCGATAAGAAACAGGGTTCCTGGCACAAATCAATATAAACGGCTGATTTTTGCTCCACGGTAAAAGAAAAGAAGTATATCATCATAGTTAAAACCGTTTGATGCCATTTTTCTGGCGCTCCACTGGCACATGCCAACACCATGGCCGAAACCGCCCCCTGTGCAAATCACCTGTTTTAAGGTGCCGTCCGAATTCCGTTCAACATCCAATCTGAACAGTGAACTGTAAAAAATATATTTGGGGCCTTTCAGAACCCTCCGCGCTTGTTCCCCTGATATGAAATAGGCGTCTTTCTGGAAACCGATTTTCAGTTTCTTGACCCGCTGCGAGGAATCGCGCTCGAGAACGGCAACATTGTATAATTTTTGTCCTTCGATTTTCGTAAAATCCTCATCCGGAAGATCTTTTCTCAGTACCGCCGGGAGATTGGCTTTTATGATTTGTTCCAGTTCATCGCCTGTCCACGAAAGTTTCCAGCGAAAATGAGGCGAATCCCGGCAGAGGTAATCATCGCTGATCTTGTTGCTTACGGATTGAAGATAAGGGATAGTATCCGAGGTTATCCACACGTCCTGAACGTTGGCTGTGGCGCCTCCACAGGAAGAGAAATAATATGTATGGGCTGGTTTTCCCTGATACTCCAGTATTTCCCCCGATGTTTCCGCAACGGACTTATTCGTAACTTCTGATTCGCTTCCGGCCCCCTGATACACCTGATCATAAACATCGCTGACAAGGTCATATTCACGTTTTAACTTTCCGATACTCCGGATCGCGTAGGTCCTGGCGGCAACAGCCTGAGCTTTTGCGGCCTCAATCTGTGTTATCGGAAGGTTGCCGATCTCGTTCCGGACTACGCCTTTTACGTATGACTCAAGATCCAGCGTGTTTACTGCCACGATCTCCGAGTCGAGCAGCATGACAAACATCTGTCCTCTGTACTGCCTATCCTGAACACCGAAAAGATTCTCCGTTCCGGCGGGAGTAATAAGGATTTTTTTATATCCTTCAGTTTTTTTATTGTCAAAAGCAATACTGAGGCTTCCGGTTGTATCTTTTCCTATTGTAATCGGCCGACCGTTCTGTACGCTGTCTATGATTTCCCGGGACTCAAAATCACGGATCACATACCGTTCCGTAGATGACAAGCTAAACCCTTTTTTCGACTTATAAATTAAAACGTTCACATTCGGTATTTTTGAAGCATCAGTGACAGATCTCAAAGTGCTGATATTGGAACATCCGGAATAAATCATTGATATTATAATAGTTATGCACAAAGACAACATAATTTGACCACTTTTATTAGGTCGCTGTATAATAGGGACAGATTTAAACATTTTTTCTCCTATTGTTTATGTCATCCGTTAACGAAATATTAGTTATGATAATTTTATTCAGTGTATTCATTTTTTTCTGCGGCACTTTGTTTTTCATGCATAAATACATTAAGTAAACGAATCCGGATTCCGGACTTCCTCATTTGAGTCTCTTGTAAGATTATATAATTTCATTTTTTTGTGCAGATTCGTACGGTCGATATCCAGTTCTTCCGCGGCAGCAGAAATGTTCCAGTTATGTTTTTCAAGGGCTGCACGGATGAACTGTTTTTCAGTTTCTTCCCTGATTTCCCGGAGGGGCTTACTCGAAACAGCAGGCAGGGGCCGGAAGATGCCGGAGGGCAGGTCTTCCCTGAGAATCGTATCGCCCGAGGAAAGGATCAGGATACGCTCAGCAACATTTCTGAGTTCGCGGATGTTTCCGGGCCAGTCATACTTAAGAAGGGCGTCCATGGCCTCATCTGAAATCCTCTTAGGTTTCAGGTTTTCTTCCCGGCAAAATGACTGTATGAAAAAGTTAATGAGAAGGCAGATATCATCTTTTCTTTCCCTCAGCGGGGGTACCTCGATCGGTACGACATTCAGTCTGAAGAACAGGTCTTCGCGGAAAAGCCCCCTTTGAATCAACGCTTTCAAATCCTTGTTTGTGGCGGCAATGACGCGGACATCGACCTTAAGGGTTTTGGTTCCGCCGACTTTTTCGAGCTCCCCTTCCTGCAGGATTCTCAGAACTTTGGCCTGTGCACTGAGGCTCATGTCGCCGATTTCATCTAAGAAAATAGTGCTGTTGTTGGCCTGCTCGAATTTGCCTTCACGGTCGTTCACCGATCCTGTATAGGCGCCTTTTACCGCTCCGAAAAGCTCGCTTTCAATTAGTTCGGCCGGTATCGCTGCGCAGTTGACCTTGATAAAGGGCTTGTCCCTTCTCGGGCTCTGTTCATGAATTGCCTTTGCGATCAGTTCTTTTCCCGTTCCGCTTTCACCCAAGATCAGCACTCTTGCCGATGTGGGAGCTATTTTCCGTATCGTCTGCCGGACCGCTTCCAGGGGTTTGCTCTCACCGACCATCCTGACGCTTTTATCCAGTGCCAGCCGCAGGGATCGGTTCTCCCGCCTTAATGATCGTTGTTCAAGCGCGTTCCGGACGGTAATCAATGTTTTTTCCTTGGTAAGAGGTTTTTCAATAAAATCGTAAGCGCCAGATTTTACGGCTTGTACAGCCTGTCCTATCGAACCGTGACCGGACATCATAATCACGGCCAGATCGGGCATACTGTTTTTGATTTCGGATAAAACCTGAAGTCCGTCCTTTTCAGGCATCAGCAAGTCAAGGAGAACAAGATCGGCGGAATCTTTCTCTAACACTTTCAGCGCCTCGTTTCCGCTTTCAGCAAGAACAACATCGTATCCTTCGTCCGTTAAAATCATTTCCAGCGAACGCCGGATATTTTTTTCGTCATCAATGATCAGAATTATGCTCATTGTACATCCGCAGGTTAAATGATATTGACCAGGAAAACATGCTCAATCAGGATTTTTATTCCGATAATCATCAGTATTATCCCGCCGATCATTTCGATCTTGCTTTCAAAAAAATGCCCGAACCGGTTACCGAAAAACACGCCGATAAAAGACAGGATAAAAGTCACCATTCCGATAATCAGAGACGGAGTTATGATTTCCACACTCAAAAACGACAGGGTCAGGCCAACAGCGAGCGCGTCGATACTCGTTGCTATGGATAAGAGCAGGAGCCTGTAAATGGTCATCGGATCACACGGACGTCCTTCACTCTGAGGGACGAACGATTCGTAGATCATTCTCCCGCCGATAAACGAAAGCAAGCCAAACGCGATCCAGTGATCATAGGAAGTAATCATGTCTTTCAGGCTATAACCCGCGAGCCAGCCAATCATAGGCATGAGTGCCTGAAACATCCCGAAAAAAAGCGCGATTCTGAACGCATAACGGATTTTAAGGATTTTAATCGTGAATCCGCTTGTGATGGAAACGGCAAATGCGTCCATGGCCAGCCCAAGCGCGATGATCATGATGACCCAGAATTCCATATAACCCCTATTTGATGATTCGTCCGCTGACGCGTTTAATGACCGAAAAATCAGCGCACCGCAAAACTACTGAAGCGGTGATGTAGACGCCGAATCCCAGAATAACGCCTCCTGAAACAGAAATCAGGTACTGGATTCTTTGGGAATATTCTGTGATAACGGACGAATATACAAGCCATTCTTTAAATACGAACACGAAGGCCGCCATGATCAGGGCGCAGGCCGTCATTTTCAAAGAAACAGAAAGTATCGCCTTAAGATTATACTCGCTGATTTTCATTTTAAGTCCGGCGGTAAACATCATAATCTGTAAGCTGAACGCGCACAGCAGGCCAAGAGAAAAAGCCGCCGGGCCCATCGACGAAGACAAAAAATAGCTGATCAGAAGGTTGATGACCGTCCCCGCAAGCCTGAACCAGAAGGGCGTCCAGGTATCTTTGAGAGCATAATATGCTCGCGCGTAAAGGTACCATAAGCTTTCCAGAGGAACCGTCAGGGCATAAAAAAATAAAACTGAGGCTGTTAAGTCTATTTCGGGTTCGCCGAATTTTCCCCCGCCAAGAATGAGTCCTATTATGTCTTTCGATAATATTGCCATGCCGATACCCGCAGGCAGCGTTAAATAAAGAATCTGCCGGAACGAATTCTGCACGTTGTAATTAAAATTGTCATAATGTCTTTTGCTCGCGTTTTCAGCCAGAAAGGGAAATATCGCGGTGACAAACGAAATTCCGAAAATGCTTACCGGAAAGCTCTCAAAATTGAGCGCATACCTGAACGCTGAGTAACTGCCTTCCTGAAGATTTACCGACATGCTAGAATACGCTACAATTACTGCCTGCAGAAGGGCCATATTCAGGAAATTTGGTATCGCAAGTATCCATATATTCCTGACACCTTCGTCTTTCCAGGAAAGGTTCATCGCCATCCTGAAATCGGTACCTCTGATATCAATAAGATTGACCAGAACAATCAGGCAGGCTCCTATTAACGCTCCGTAAGCCATCGAGTCAATGCCCGCTGTACGGTGAAATAATACCATGCCGAGGATTATCGAGGGATTGTAAATAAGGAGTCCGAACGCGTAAGCCGTAAAATGCTTGTGAGTCTGAAGGATTCCTGAAAGTATTTTGCTCACCGCAAACGCTATCTGTGTTAACAGAAATATTCTGGCGATCAGGACAATCTGAGCTTTGTCTTGATCGGAGATTTCAGATCCCAGCCAGAGATCCGTAATCTGTGACATGAAAATTCCGGTCAAAAGGCAAATACCTGCAAATATAATCATCGTAGCATTCAAGAACGAATTCGCCATCCGGTTGGCTTCCTCTTTAGACTTATGGGCTACATACTCGGCGTAAACGGGTATAAAAGATGACGCCGTGACACCCATGATCAGGATGTTCTGCAGAGCATCAGGGATCGTAAAACCGTAATTGTAAAAATCCGTATCAAGGCTGGCTCCGAAATAATGAGCCATGAATTTATCGCGTACCAGCCCCAAAATGGTGCTCAGGAGCGTCGCTACTGAAACAAACAACGCGGCGGTTCCGGCCTGATGGCTTTTAAAAAACTTAAGACTGTTTTTTATTTTAGAAATCATAACCAGCGGCTCATTTCCTCAGAAGGGATAAAACGTTTCCGATTGACCGGTAAACAGTTTCTGAATCAATGTTTTTCACAATAACCGACTTGCCGATATTTTGTAATAGAATAAATTCATTTTTCCCGGACGCAGTCTTTTTATCCAACGTCATCCGGTTAAGCAATATCACGGGATCAGTATTTTTTATAAAACCGGCAATCTCTTTTCTTTTAACAATTTTCTTAGCGAATGGTAATAAAAATTCCAGTATTTCTGAAGCTTTTTTAGAATTCAGGTTATTGACCATTACCGACAATTCAACGGCCATCATCATGCCGATCATGACGGCTTCGCCGTGCTTAATCGATTTGTAATCGCTTGCTGATTCCATCGCGTGCGCAAAGGTATGCCCGAAATTCAGTATTTTGCGTTCACGAAGGTCGTAAGGGTCCTTTGTAACGATATTGTTTTTCAGTCTGCAGCAGCGAAGCAGGGTAAACGACAGCGCGTTCGGATTATAATTTCTCAGTTCATTATGATGCAAATGCAGCCATCTGTAAAATTTTTCATCAAGCGCTATTCCGTATTTTAAAACCTCGGCGATTCCGCAAATCATTTCCCGTTCAGGCAGTGTTTGTAAGAAATCCGGGTCAAGCATCACGCATTCCGGGGTATAGAAACGCCCAATCAGATTTTTACACCGGGGATGATCGATACCGGTTTTGCCGCCGATGGAACTGTCAACCATCGATAACAGCGATGTCGGAATCTGAACGTACCGGATGCCTCTCATATATGTCGCCGCCGCATATCCGGCAATGTCTCCTACGACCCCACCGCCCAGCGCGATCAACAGGCTTTTGCGGTCTGCTTTGGAGCGCAACATGTTCTCATACAGACGGTTTAACGTATTTGAATTTTTATACCGTTCTCCGTCAGGAAGAATTATTGTATAAACGGGTTTATCCGGCGGCAATTCCGAAATGACTGATTTCCCGTATAATGAAAAAATATTTTTATTCGATACAACAAAAAAATTACCGACGTCGCTGTATTTTCGCAGAACCGTTTTCAGGTTTTTCAGGCTTCCGCGGCCTATGTAAACCGGATATGCGTTTCGGTCGAATTGTGCCCGGAAAATTTTCATTCCTAAACATTAAACCGGAAGTAAATCACGTCGCCGTCTTTCACTATATATTCTTTTCCTTCAAGGTGCATGAGTCCTTTGTCTTTGCATGCCTGCTCGGTTTTATACTTGACGTAATCCTCCCACCAGATGACCTCGGCGCGGATGAATCCTTTCTCAATATCAGAATGAATGGATCCCGCGGCCTGGGGGGCTTTGGCGCCTCTGTGTATCGTCCAAGCCCTCACTTCCTCAGGACCGGCGGTGATGAACGTATCCAGTTGAAGTAAATGATAGGCTTCCCGGATCAATAAATGTAAGCCAGGCTCTTTAAGTCCGATGCTTTCCAAAAACGCGGTTTGTTCATCAGGCTGCAATTGAGAAATCTCCGCTTCGATTTTACCGGCGATGACGACAACGCCCGACTGATCCCGTTCAGCCATTTTCCTGACGCTTTTGACATACGGGTTGTCGCCGGTTACATTTTTTTCATCAACGTTGCAGACATAGAGAACGGGTTTAATGCTTAAGAGAAATAATTCAGCGATGTGCTTCAATTCATGGTCCTCTAGCTTCAGCCAGCGGGCGGGCTTGCCGTCATCCAGATGGGTTTTGACTTTTGTCAGTACGTCATAAGCCGCCTTGGCATCCTTGTTCCCGGTTTTCGCGGCTCGTTCAACATTATTGATCCGCTTCGTGATGGATTCAATATCTTTGAGAATGAGTTCCATATCAATGATCTCTATGTCCCGTTCGGGATCGATAGTTCCCTCAACATGAACTACGTCGGGATCATCATAACAGCGGACGATATGCGCGATGGCGTCTACTTCACGGATCTGACTCAGGAACTGATTTCCCATTCCTTCGCCCGCGTTTGCTCCTTTGGCCAAACCGGCGATATCCATGAATATTACTGTTGTATAGACAATGCTTTTAGGTTTGACGATCTTCACGATTTCATCCACACGCGGATCTGGAACGGTGACAACGCCGATATTGGGTTGTTTCGTGCTGAAAGGATAATTAGCGGCATCCACACCGGCCGCTGTTAAAGCGTTGAATATCGTGGTTTTTCCGACATTGGGCAATCCTACTATTCCGCATCGTACGGGCATAAAACATTTCCTTTTGGTAAAAATCAGTTAATAGGCGCAAAATAGTTTTTCAAAACGTAAAAAGCAAACGGATAAATATTTTCATCAGTATTTGAATAACCGGACTTGATAATAAGGTTAATTGTCAATAACTTATTGATAACATTTATTTAACCTACCAAAAACATACTATGAAAAACATTAATTACAAATCGGTCATCATCGGAATCCTGATCGCTTTTGGCGCAATCAGCTGGGTTTCATCCTCCTCTGCGATATCGGAATATTTTTTTAACCAGAAAACAGATTCTCCAAAAGATTCAAGTTCGTTTACATCAACAAAGTCTGTTCCATCGGATACCTCAGAGTCCATCATTATCGAAAACATCAGTTACAAACCCGGCCAGAAATACATCGTGGGTTATGTGGAAGAAGATGTAACCGATCCGATGGTATTCAGAGTCACGGGTTCTGATAAAAAACCCGTTACCGGTTTAACCGTGGATTTTCAGCTGATCGATTCACCGTCCAAATCCAAAAACACCGTATTATCTGATCGTGCGGTCACTGATTCCGAGGGCAAGGTTTATCCTAAATTCAAAGCCGGAACCGAGAGCGGAAATTACGTCATCATCGCGAAAACCAATCTTGCAACCGGATCGCTGCCCAAGATCACGGTTAAAGCGTTTGATAAAACGTGGATCCTTTTTCTTCTTTTCGGCGTTCTCGGCGGACTCGGAATATTCCTTTACGGCATGGGTGTCGGCGCCAACGGACTGCAGAAAGTGGCGGGCGACAAACTCAGAATCATTCTGGGTAAATTAACCCGTTCCAAGGTGATGGGGGTTGTTCTCGGAACCGGAGTGACCGCCGTAGTTCAAAGCAGCAGTGCGACGACGGTTATGGTCATCGGTTTTATTTCCGCTTCGCTGATGACTTTGTCTCAGGGATTAAGCGTTATGTTAGGCGCCCATATTGGTACAACGCTGACCGTTCAGTTGATCGCCTTTAACATCAGCGATTACGCGTTATTAATGATCGGTATCGGATTTATAATGACTATCGCAACCAAAAAGAAAATCTACACCTACATCGGTGAAATCATTCTGGGATTCGGATTTATCTTTTTCGGTATGGGCGTGATGTCAACGGCGTTAGGGCCCATCAAATCGCTCCCCGTGGTATCTGAACAACTAATGTATTTCGGCCAGAACCCTTTGCTGGGAATTATTTTTTCAGCCATTTTTACAGGAATTATACAAAGCAGCGGCGCGACAATCGGTCTCGCTGTCGTACTTGCCAATGAAGGCTTGCTGGACCTGTCTGTCGGATTGCCTCTTGTTCTTGGCGCAAATATCGGAACAACGGTTACCGGGTTATTGGCCTCAACGAACGCTTCAACCGACGGCAAAAGGGCCGCGCTGGCGAACATGCTGTTTTCACTTGTTGGTGTGATTATCATGTATCCGTTTATCGACTATTTTAACTCGTTCGTCATTTATCTTACTTCCCTGTTCGGATCGGATTCGGTGTCCCGGCAAATAGCGAATTCACATATGTTCTTCAACATCATCAATGCTTTTGTACTGATTGGGTTCATTGAATACATGGCTAAATTTGCCATCCGCAGAATCAAGGAAAAGCCGGATGCCGCAAAACAGGAAATGAAAACGATTTACCTGAATAACAATCTGCTTGAAGTTCCGGAACTTGCGATTGAACAATCCAGCCGTGAAATTCACCGTATGACCGATAAAATCACCGAATTGTTCCCACAAACGCAATCTATGATCCGTCAATATTCAGAAGAAACGGCGGAAAAACTGACGAAAGAACTCGAGGTTATCTATTATCTGGAAAGCGAGATCCGGAAATATTATACGCGTCTTTCTCAGAAAAACATCAGCTTATTTCAGTCCAAACGTTTAATGGCTTTCTTGCTCATCATGGACGATCTTCGCCGGGTAGCTTATATAATTGCGGATAATATGAACGAGCGGCTAACTCAGCTGCACAAGCAGAACGGTCAGTTCTCGGGAGAAGGCGCCCAGGAGCTTGAAAAATATTTCAGCGAGTTGTATGACATTTTCTCGAAAACCGCTGCCGTTGTAAAGAGCGAGAAACCTGAACTCGCCAGCGAAGTTCTTGAGGAAAAGAAGCATATCAAGGACAGGGAATCCGAACTCCGGGAATCCCATATCCGCCGGCTTAACCAGGGGTTGCAGGAAAGCATCGGATCGAGCGCCGTTCACCTGGACATCATCAGTCTGCTGAAGCGCATCGATACCTATTGTAACCGGATCAACCACAGCATTATTGAACAGTACAATTTGTACAGAAAGAAATGATCAAAGAGTCAATTACCGGCTGTAAACGGATTTTTTTGAAGCGGAATGATTTTTAATCTGGCCCGGTTCATGTGAACATATTTTTGAATGATGAGTCTTTCATCGAGCGATTCTTTGTCGTCCGGTTCAGAAACGTCAATATAAGAACTATCTTCCCGCATCGCGCTGAGTTCTGTTAATTCATCACCATGGTAAATTTTACTCAGAAGGCCGTTCCTTATAAGATAACCCGTTTCTTCCTCAGGATTGATGATGAGGTACTGCCGGCAATACGTGTCAGGATAACTGTTTTTGTTTTTTTTCAGAGATTTTAAACCCTCCCTGACATAGTAAAACTCCTGTTCTTTCAGTTCAGGTTGCCTGAGAAACAGATCAATTTTATCTTTTGAGTCAACGGAAATAAGTTCGTTCAGAAGGTTCATCGCTTCGCTGACCGATGCGCGGTACTGGTCAGGAGTTATGGCGCCTCCGCAAGCGCCCGAACATTGTTTCAAATGATAGGAAAAACAAAAAGATTTCGGTCGGCTGTTTTCTTTCATTAGTTCGGGACAAAGCTTATAAAGCTTTTGGATTTTCTGCAGGTAGTGTTCAACGAATTTTTTCGAACGGTACGGACCGAACGTCATGCCTTTTGCGCATCGTTCATTCGAAACCGTAATCAAGGGGTAATCGTCGTCGGATACATGCAGAAAAACATATTGCCGCCAGTTCCGCTGCTGGACATTGTACGGGGGCAGGTACTGCTTGATCAGGCGCGATTCGAGGATCAGTGATTCCAGCTCCGTTTTGCAGATTTGGTAATTAAAATGATGTGTGTGATGAAGCATTCTTTTTTTCTTGGACAGATTGTCCTCGCGGATATGGCTCAAAACCCGCGAACGTATGTTGTTGCTCTTTCCGACATACAAAGGAAGATCCTGCTCATCGGCAAAAATGTAAATACCGGTTTCCGCGGGTAAATCGTCTATCAGCGGCTCCAGCCGTTCCAACCAGAGTTTTTTCACCTCAAAATCAGACGCCATTTTAGAAAAAATATCCTGCGCCGAAGGGTGATTCAGATATTGGATCAGGATTTCGGCCGTTGCGAGAGCGTCGCCCAGAGCCCGGTGGCGGTGAGTCACATCGATGTTTAAGCGCTCAATCAGCGCGTCAAGATTATATTTTTTAAAACCCGGAAACAGTTTTCTTCCAAGACGAACCGTGCATAACCGGTCATGAAAAAAATGCTCGTCTAATCTTTCGTATTCTTTTTTGATAAAACCGTAATCAAACGCGGCATTATGAGCTACAAAAACTGAACCGAAAAGGAAATCCCGTATGTCGTCTTTGACCTGTGAAAATTCTGGAGCCCCAACCAGATCGGAATCGCGGATACCTGTCAATTGTGTGATAAAGAAGGGCAGGGAGACAGGCGGACGGATCAGCGTAGAATAGGATTCATGGATTTGCCGGTTTTTCACTTTTACCATTCCTATTTCGATAACGAATCCGTTTTTCGCGGACTGTCCGGTTGTTTCAACATCGACAACTACAAATGAAGCATTGAGATCAAAATAGGAATAACGCATGCTCGTTCAATCGTTAAACAGGTTATTTAATAAATACGGTTTTGATGTTTGTGAATTCTTTCAGCCCGGCCGCCGATAATTCGCGTCCGTACCCCGACAGCTTGGTTCCCCCGAACGGAAGCCTGGGATCGGATTTAACGAATGTATTTACAAAACAATTGCCCGCAAACAATTCTTCGCGCGCTATTTTTTCAGCCTTATGTATATCCCTGCTGAAAACAGCTCCTCCCAGCCCGTACATCGTGTCATTTGCCGTTTTAATGGCCTCCTCTTCATCCTCGACCGGAATGATAGCCGCAACCGGGCCGAAAGTTTCCTCATTATACACGGTCATTCCTTTTTTCACTCCTGTCAAAACCGTGGGCGGATAGTAATATCCTTTGCCAACAGGCATGCTTCCACCGAGCAGAAGCCTGGCGCCCCGGTGAACGCTGCTCAAAACCTGGGAATGGAGAGTATCCCGTAAATCTTTTCTTGCCAGCGGGCCCAGGTCGTTGGCCGGATTGAGCGGATCGCCTGTTTGTTTCCTTTTCATCATTTCGACAACCAATTCTTCGAATGGTTTCAAAATTTTTTTAACAACAACAAATCTTTTCGCGGCGATACAGCTTTGTCCGGTATTGATCAGTCGGGATGTTACACAAGCTTCTGCAGACAATTGGAGATCAGCGTCATGGAGAATCACATACGGATCGCTTCCGCCGAGTTCCATAACAGTTTTCTTGAGACAGGCTCCCGCCCTTGCTGAAACAGCCCGGCCGGCGTTCGTGCTTCCGGTCAGCGTAACGCCCTGAATAGCCGGATGCTCTATCATGTCGGAAATCACATCCGGCTGCACAAAAACGACGTTAAATAAATGATCAGGGAATCCGGCGTCTCGGACAGTTGATTCAATGGCTTCAGCGCACAACGATACGTTAGGCGCGTGTTTCAGGATCGCTCCGTTCCCCGCCATCATCGCCGGAACGATAAACCGGTAAACCTGCCACAGCGGAAAATTCCACGGCATGATTCCAAGAACAATTCCGACCGGCTGATATGAAATATAACTTCTTGACGCGTCGGTCGTAATGATTTCATCCTGCAGTGTTTTCGGACCGATTTCAGCATAGTGCCTGCAAAGCCATGCGCATTTTTCCGCCTCTGCGATTCCCTGATTAATCGGTTTACCCATTTCCCTTGCCATCAGCTCTCCCAGCTGACTTTTCCTTTCCAGTAAAACCCGGCTCAGGCTGTTCAGAATCTGAGCACGATCGTTTATTGCGGTTTTTCGCCAGTTCTGATGCTCATCATGACATCGTATGATGATTTTCAAAACATCATCAAATTTTGTTTCCGGTTTTTCATAAATCATCTCTTCTGTTGAGGGATTGATAGAGCGATAAGGCGGCATAATACAGTCCGTATTTTATTAATGTGGTAATCGGGATAACATTAAGGTATAATCATCAGGCGTATCAATATCGAGCAGCACTCCTTCATCTTCACAGTCATACAGGATAATTCTGGATTCATGCTCACGAATAATTTGTCTTAAAGGAAAGATTAGCCCTCCATCAAGGCATTTAAGTACGATAGATCTGTCCAATAAAACCGGATGTCCCTTTCGGCCTTTATACATCGGAATTACGATTGAATCGGCATGAAAATGACCGATCATTTCTGCAACGGTTTCTTTCTTAATCAGCGGCATATCCCCGTGCGCTATGATCACTGCTTCTGAATCAGCGGAAATGTATTTTAAGCCTTCCTGAAGGGATGATCCGATTTCTTTTTCCGGATCGGGATTGACGACCCATGTAACGGGTGAAAAGCCGCTCAAATCAATCATTTCCCTGGAACGGTTGCTGACGACAACGATTATTTCGTGTATCACCGGGTGATCAAAAGTATCAATGACTGACTGAAGGACCGTTGATTTTCCGAAAGTCATAAGCATCTTGTTGGCACCAAAGCGCTGTGATTTGCCGGCGGCAAGGATGATGCAGGATACAAAAATCGGTCTGCCGTCTGTGGCGGTATTGTCTTCCATATTTTCCTGGAAATGACTGCTGTGACCAATATCACGGCGCAGTCAGGATTTTGTTCATCTCACTTACGGCATTACAAAACCCGTTTTGCTCCTGATCGTCAAAACCGGGCAAGGCGCTTTCCGGACAACTTTTTCCGTGACGCTTCCGAGTAAAATATGCTCCAGCGCGCTTCTTCCGTGCGTTGACATGATGATCAGGTCAACGGATTGTTCTTTGGCCACGCGGATGATTTCAATAAAAGGTTTTCCCTGGATCAGTAACTTTTCCACGGAAAGAGATTCATGTTCACCGCCCCTGAAATGCTGATCAATGATCCGGTCCATGGACTGATCGGAGGATGCGTGAATGTTTTTTTCAATGTCCACAAGATCGGGCATTCCGATGGGCGCCTCAGAATAAAACACTATTGGCTCATAGACATGAATCAAAATTATTTTTGATTTAAAAATCGCCGCCATTTCCCTGGCATAAGCGTATGCGGCCGTCGCCGATTCGGAAAAATCGGTCGGAACCAGAATGTTCTTGATGGTCACCATAATAACCTCCGCGGTTAAAGTGCGTTAAGATTGTTTCTTAAAATGATATCTGATGATGTAAAATAATCCAACCATTCCCGGAAGCAGCACATTGCTGAGAAACAACAGCAGGGATGCGTTGAATGCGGCCGCGGGATTGACTTGAATTTTGTTTAAGAAAAAAATGACCGAACCCTCTCTTACTCCAAGATCCATTACGGCAACCGGAAGCAGTGATTTCAAAAACATCGCAAGATTAGCCAGGATAAACACCGGTACAAATTCAGCGTCCGTAAACGAACTCAAAAACCAGAAAAACTGAATATAAATGATAGACTGAAACATCAGTCCGTAAAGTAATCCCGTAAATACGTTCCGTTTTCGGATATTATCAGAAGCCGATATCAGGGCAAAAACCTTTTTATACAACGGAAGCCTGTAAATGGTTTTTTTAAAAAGTCGTATGGTTTTCCTGAGCAAGTCCGGAAAGAAAAACATGGCTGCAAGTAATACAATAAATCCGGCCGCAGTGACTAAAATCAAATATTCGGCAATATCATACCCGGACACGGTTGTTTCGTAGAGAAAAAGAAGGCCGAACACGCTGATCAGCGCCAGCGATATCAGGGATAGCAATTTGTCAATGATTGCCATTCCGATCATCGGTGAACGGTTATCGGACCGGATGAACAACCCGCGCCCCAGTTCTCCCAGCCTGCCCGGCGTAATAAGACCGACTGCAAACCCGCACATCAGAGACTGAAATATTTCCCTCCCGGATACGTCCGGTTTTATGATCCGTAACAAATAAGACCATTTCAAATGCTGTATATAAATATTGGGAATGGTCAGGAACATTCCGATGATCAGCGGCGTCCATGAGATTTCTGTGAATTCGGTTTTAAGCGATGATATCTGTATCCGGCTGATGATATAAAACATGATACATCCCGTAAGCGACAGCTTTAAAAGAAAGAAAACGATTTTCTTCATTTTATTGTTTTTGGAAGGAATGTTCTCATCGCTTTCCGGTTCCGTGTTTTCCGGGGAAGAACCATCCCTATGCGACGGACATGACATTTTGGTTAAATCGGTATGCATTTTATTTCAGCCAGACAGTCGGATCAACCGCTTCTTTGTCTTTATAAATTTCAAAATGAAGTATCGGCCGGCCGTCATCGGCATGATCAACACGCCCGATCAAATCGCCGCCCTGAACCGCTTCGCCGTTGGAGACATACACTTCTCCAAGTTGGGCATACACGGTATAAAACGAACCCCCGTGATCGATAATGACCGTATTTCCAAATCGCCGGAGATAAGTGATCAGCGAGATCACTCCCCTGGATACAGCATAAACGGGCGCCTTTTCAGCAGTAAGTATACCTACCCCGGGATAAAACGTTTTCGTTCCAAGAACCGGATGAATCTGGTTTCCGTATTTTATGGCGATGCGTCCCATGGCCGGATAAGGAATTCTGCCTTTTGAGGCAGACAATCCCGGTAATTTGGCGTTCGGCTGAACAATCTTTGATTTGCCCGTTATGACTTCGGTTTTTGATTCGACCCGGTTTTCAGCCTCTTTTCTTTTTTTCTCAAGCTCAGAAATTAAAATATTTAAAGTCTGAATATCCTCACGGCGCTCTTCTATCAGCGTTGTCAGCGCATTTTTGCTTTTTCTTATCCGCTGAAGTGCCGACGTACGGTTTTTTATTTCTTTCTGAATGACCCGTGTTTCGGTTTGTTTTTCAATAATCATCGCCTGCTGTGTCCGGAGAAGCTCCTGTTTTTCTGTTTTCTGATTTTGAAGCAGTATATATTTATTACGCAATGTCAAGACATCTTTTTTGTCCTGCTCGGCAATCATTTTAAGGTATTTGTTCCGCGAATAAGCTTGTGTAAAGGATTGCGACGTCAGGATAAAAGCCAGCGGATTATCATCCCGGTGTTTATAAATCTGCACCAGCCGCTGGGCGATGATTTTCCTGTAGTAATTTTGTTCGTGCTGAGTTTTTTCCATTTGCCGGCTCAGCATGCCGATTGTCATTTCGCTGAAACGGCTGTTTTTCTCAAGCGAGCCGATTAACTGGTGCATAAGCGATATTTTATGATTAGTTTCATTCAATTTTTCAATTTCCGATTTCTCCTTACGTTGCTCGATTTTAAGCCTGGTTTCATACTGACTTATTTCATCGCGTATTGAGTTTATTCTGCTTTGATTTTTAGATATTTCTTCTTTGTAATCCTGGGCATAAATCGTTGAGGGGAATATCAGAAATAAAGCGGTTACTAACAGTATGTGATGTATAATATTCATCATTTATTCTTTTCCAGCACAAACCTGTTGGAGGTTGAAACAAGGGATTTTAATTGTTCATAATCATCATATGTAAATCGTGAGTTTTTCATAGGGAAAAAAGATTTGTTTGTCAGCAAAGGTTCTTTCTCAAGTTCTGGTAAAACGGATATATCTTTTTTCCATTCTGCGGTTCCGGGTATCGGTGAATAAGTAGACATGCTGATTCTGACGCCAAGATCACGGACAAACAGAATGCTTTCTTTTACGTTTTCCGGGGTCTGGCCTGATAAACCCATTAGCAGGTAAATTTTAATATCCTTTCTTGGAAACCCCGCTTCCTCAAGATACGTGATTGCGTTTATTAAATCAACATCGGATACTTTTTTCATATTGTCCTGCATTGTCTGATCGTTTGATTCAAAGCTCAGCCGTATCGTTTTAAAACCGCTAAGGACGATGAGTTGCGCCAGTTCACGATCAATGTATCTTGCAAACAAACCGTTTGGTGAGTGAAACCGGATGAAAATATTTTTACTGATGCAGGATCTCAGAACCGGCTTAATATGTTTCTCAGCGTTTGCGAACAATGCGTCATCATAAAAAGCGATATCGCGCAGATCCGTGTTTTCCGCGTAATGCAGAATTTCCCGAAAGACAGATTCCGGAGACCTCTGTACGAATGAACCATTCAGAACCCGTGTGGCGCAAAACGAACACTCGTAAGGACATCCCCGTGAGGTCAGGACGGCGGCGTGTCCGGTTTTATCGTAAAGATCATACGCCGGCATCGGCAGATCATCAACGTGTGAATAATTTTTTAAGGCAGTCGTTCCGAAATATACGCTAAGCCAGTCCACAACCTGATTTTCAGATTGTCCCTTCATAACAATATCGGCGCCTGAATTGTGAACAGCGTGCTCATGAAACAACGTCGCGTAAATACCTCCGAGCACAACCGGAACTTCCGGCATGATTTCTTTACACATGCGGATAACCTCAAAAACGCCCTGATACCAGTAAGTCATGATTGATGTGATCATGACCGCGTCAACAGAATTATTTCTATGAATCAGCTCAATGCGCTTGCGGAGAGTGTCCCCCGGGATGCCGTACCGGTAATAGTTCCGGGGAATCGACCTGAATACATCCGGTTTTGTTGTTACTTCTTTATAATAATGCCCGTCATGATACGCGCGTTGTTTTGTTACGGCAACTAAACTCTCATCCCAGCGATTCATCGCATCGATTAAATGGACATTACAGCTTTGGTCACGAAGCACTGCGGCAATATAAAGCAATCCAAGCGGCTTTGACCAGAGATCATAAGCTGAGAAATCATATACCGGCGGATTGATGAGAAGAATTGCTGGTCTTTTCATAAAGGATTATAAAAACTTATAAGTCATATTCAAACTTAAAAATACTTAAAAAACAACTCAATATTGACAATGAATGAATTTTATACTATAATTGATTTAACTGTTATTTGACATAGACTCTTTTTTCTTATCCAGAGCGGTGAAGTGACCGGCACTATGAAACCGCAGCAACCGTTCCGAATTTCGGAAGACCAGGTGCTAATTCCGGTTCTGAATGTAGATTACATTCAGATGAAGATGAGATAAGTATGATACCATTATGCTTACCTCTTCGGAATTTTCTGGAAGAGGTTTTTAATTTATAGCCATTAGTTTTAGGATATAAAAAACAGAAACGTAAATAAATAATAATTCATTAAACAGAAAGGTCACAATTATGACAAAATTTCTCTTCACTTCCGAATCGGTCGCGGAAGGCCATCCCGATAAAGTCGCCGATCAGATCAGCGATGCGATTCTTGACGCGATGTTAACTCAGGACATCAACAGCCGCGTTGCTTGCGAAACACTCGTTACTACCGGTTTAGTCGTTATCAGCGGCGAAGTCACCACGAATGCGTATGTGGACGTACAGGAATTGGTACGTGAAACTATCCGGCGCATTGGGTACACAAAAGACGCTTACCGTTTTGACTGCGATTCATGCGGCGTGATTTCTTCCATTCACCAGCAGTCCCAGGATATCGCGCAGGGAGTGGATACGGGCGGCGCGGGCGACCAGGGTATGATGTTCGGATTCGCTTGTAACCAGACTCCGGAACTGATGCCTGCGACAATCCAGTATTCGCATCAGATCATGAAAAAAATCGCTAACATCCGCCGGGAAGGAAAAAACATGACCTACCTGCGCCCCGACGGAAAATGCCAGGTCACTATCGAATACGATGAAAAGAAAAAACCGATCCGTGTGCATACCGTTGTCATTTCCAATCAGCATGATCCGGAAGCGACACAGTCAAAGATCAAAGATGATATGATTAATCATGTGGTGAAAGCGGTCATTCCGAATCACCTGCTTGACGGAAACACAATTTATCATGTGAATCCGACTGGGAATTTTGTTATCGGTGGCCCGCACGGGGATACGGGACTCACCGGAAGAAAAATCATTGTTGATACATACGGCGGATGGGGCGCGCACGGCGGCGGAGCGTTTTCCGGCAAGGATCCCACGAAAGTCGACCGCAGCGCGGCTTACGCGGCAAGATACATCGCCAAGAATATTGTCGCCGCGGGTATCGCGGAAGAATGCCTCATTCAGGTCGCGTACGCGATCGGCGTGGCCCAGCCCGTCTCCGTCAATATCAACACCTACGGAACGGGCAAACTACCGGATGAGCGTATCGCTGATTTCATTTTAAAAAACGTGGACCTGACGCCAAAATCCATTATAACGCGTTTTGATCTCCGCAAGCCGATCTATGAAAAAACAGCGGCGTATGGTCATTTCGGCCGGGTAGAATTCAGCTGGGAAAAAACCGATCTGGCTGAACTGTTTAAAAAGAATATCGGTTAATCCGTACGATCTAATAAAAAAGGCTGATCCGTTTGCGATCAGCCTTTTTTTATTTTTACAATCGTTTATTTAAACGCTTTTTCCAGAATACCGTCGCCGCTTAATTTAAGACGTGAGAAGTAATCCGGTACGGGTTTGCCCAGGAGATGGTCAACGTACAGTTTGGCGATATACTGACCCAGCATGAAGCCCTGTCCGCGCAGGCCAAGAAATAAACCAAGTTCAGGATCAACAATCATCCTTGGTTCAATGTAATAGCCCGACCAGACCGCCTGGAATCCTGCGGAAGATAATTCAGGGATCCAGTCGACAAAGGTTTCCGCAGCGATTTCTATGAATTCCTTCGAATTGATCTTTAAATTTTTATCCGTTTCCGCCGGGTCCACTGCCGGAGACGCGCAGCCGATGATCTGCCCTGTCACAGCCAGCTGCTGACCGTAAACAGCGACAAATCCTTTGTATCTTCGGCGGTCAATCATCATGTGCAGGGGTTCGCCGTTGACACCCATCATCGGCAGTCTCCGGGTTATAAACGCCTGATGCCGCACCGGATATAGTCCCGTGTCGATATCCAGCTGGCGGGCAAATTTGTTTCCTTCAGGACCGAGTGCGTTTATAAATAATTCCGTATGAAATTCAATCACTTCTTTGCTGTGTAATTGAACCAGTACTTTGTAAGTCTTACCGGTTTTTGTAACATTAATGAGCTGGCTGTCCTCAAAGACCTGCCCGCCTTTTTCCGTTCCTATGTTCCGGATAAAATCGATGACTTTTCCGGGTGTCGCCTGCCAGCAGTTTTTTGTTATCAGCGCGGCGGAATATTTTTTCAGATCCGGATTGAAATAGGGGGAAATTTCTTTCTTAAAATCTTTCGGCGCGACCATCCGTGCGTCCTGCCACGCCATGGACGCTTCCAGCGCTTTGTAGGAGTCTTCGTCATGGGCGAAATTAATGTAACGGATAAGCCGGAAATCGATGTCATGCTGCGTTTGCAGTTCCTGGAATATTTCCAGATTTTTTGAGGCGATATCCGATAATTCCGGAACACTGAACGCCGGACGTCCGCCCGCGATATTCCGCCATGACGCGCCATGTCCGTAATTGACCAGAACCGGATTCAGTCCTGCCTCCGACAAATACCTGAATAACGCGCTTCCGCCGATCCCGCCGCCAGCGACAAACGACTGCACTTTCACGGTCTTAATGTCCTTGTTATGAATGACCACGGTTTCTCTCTGATTCCGCGGATACAGCTCACCCATCGCAAGCTGGCTGGACAACGGTCCGCGGGGCGTTGGCTCGCCCACGAGTGAAATATTAATTCCCTGCAAACGTTGTTTCAGTCGTTTGATGCACCGCTTTCCCCTGCATGCGCCCATGCCCAGACGCGTCGTATGTTTAATTTCATCCACTGAAATGTAATGCCGGTTACCGATCACATCCAGTATTTCATCCATCTTGACGTCATCGCAGTGACAGATGTAGGACACGGATTCCACTTTGGCGTCATTCGGCTTGAACTGAACCGGTTCCGGATACTGATCTTTCAGAATGAAGCCGCGTACGGCAATCAGGTCATCTCCGTGAACATCCACAGACTTTACTCGCGCGATATCCGTTTTGTTGGGTTTTTTCAGGATTTTTTCGATAACGCCTTCGCCTAGTTTTTTGCCGTTATTATCGACCAGAAAAACCGGCGATAGTTCTTTCGCGGAATATTCAATCGGAAGGAAGAGCCAGTCTTTTGGAATGTTGTAACCGAAGATCGCAAGGCCCGGGCACTGATAAACACACTCCATGCAGCCGATGCACTTATTGAAATCAAGATGAGGATAATCGCTCGTCGAAGGTTTGAGGATCGCGCCGTGCGGACAGGCGAACTGGCAGGGATTACAGGCGAAACCGTACAAACAATCGATGATTACAAAAGGTTTCTTTTTCCGGTCCTCGCCGGGTTTTTCCGGTTCCTCGATAATTTTCACTGGGTGCTGCTGGGAATCGATGTATTCCTTGGAAACATTCAGAAAATCATTATAGGAATACTTGTCTCCGATATCCTCAAGAATTTCGTAAGCGACCTGTTTGCCGCGCAACACGGCGCTTGTGCCTTCGCCGATGCGGATCGCGTCGCCAGCCCCGAAACATCGCCTGCCGAATACTTCCTCGCCCTTGACGAGCAGCGCGTTATCAGGAACCAGTCCGGTGCAGATGTTGATCGCGTCGATTCCGTCGATGATTTTCTCGGTTCCGGGAACCGGTTTGAAGTTCTTTGCCTCGGCTACCACGGCCCCTGTGATGCCGTCGCGTTTTTCATTCGGAATGGCTTTAAGAATGGTATGCGACAATAATACGGGAATGCCTAGTCGTCGGACGCGGTTAGCCTGAACGGGAAATCCTCCCTCAAACGGCTGAGCTTCGATAATAGCTTTTACATGTGCGCCTGCCTGCATGAGCTGATAAGACGTAAGATAGCCGATGTTGCCTGCGCCGACCGTCAGTACATTCTTACCCAGCAGGGTCAGTTCAGTATTCATCATTTTCTGAACAACCGCGGCAGTGTAGACACCCGGCAAATCGTCATTTTCAAACGTCGGCATAAACGGAACCGCTCCCGCCGCGACAACAAGGTAATCGGCGTCCACATAATAAATCTCTTCCGTCATAATATTTTTGATCGCGATGCGCCGGTGTTCCAGGATATCCCAAACGGTTGAATTCAGAAAAATCCCTCTATGATCGTCACCCGCCAGTGTTTTCGCAATGTCAAATCCTCGCATACCGCCGAATTTTTTTTCTTTCTCGAAGAAAAAAAACTGATGAGTCTGCATGTTGAACTGACCGCCGATCTGCTCGTTGTTGTCCACAACGATATTGTCGACATTATGCTGATTCAGAATTTCCCGCGCGGCAAGCCCGGCGGGACCCGCCCCGATGATGACCGCTGTGGTTTTATAAATTGTAACCGGCTCATCCTGCCTGAACACCATCGGTGAAGGAGTGTAATCTTTGGGAATTTCACGAACGTCCTTAACATGATCTATTTTGGTGATGCATATACGGCGGATCTGGCCGTCCACCATCATTTCACAGGCGCCGCATTTTCCGATACCGCATTCCAGACTGCGATTACGGTTTGTCAGACTGTGGCTGTGAACCGGGTATCCGGCCTGGTGCAGCGCGGCGGCAATCGTGAAGCCTTTTTCACCTTGTACCGGACTGCCTTCGTAAAGAAATGTGATGATATCCGGTTTCGGAATATCAAGGATGGGGTGTTCGGAAATTTTATACATAAAATCGTCTTTCTGTATGGAGTGTTTATTTCAAACGCGCCCAATTTGATAAACAGAGGTCATTAAGTCAATGATTTTTATCAGACTTTCGGAATTAAGTTATTACGGAAGATTCTGACAAAAAATAAATTTGTTTGTTTTGTTTTTTTATTATATTGCGCGTATCCGTTTGTGGAATTAGGTTTATGTTCAAGATAACGATTTAGTTGATGAATTACTTAGATAAATGATTAGTATTGATACAATCAGAAATTATTGTCTGTCAAAACCTTTCGTGAGCGAGTCTTTTCCGTTCGACGAAACAACGCTGGTGATCAAAGTCAGGGATAAAATGTTTCTGCTGATGAATCTTGAACCGCCAGTCAGCATAAATGTAAAATGTGATCCGGAACGGGCGGTTGAATTAAGGGAAAAGCATTCTTTTGTCGAGCCCGGATATCACATGAATAAAAAACACTGGAACACCATCCGCCTGGACGAGCCGGTTCCGGAGAAAGATCTGTTTGAGTGGATTGATCATTCATATGACCTCGTGTTTAAAAAATTGCCTGTAAAATCGGGCACTGCAATAAAAAATAAATTATCAAATAAATCAGGACGCAAAAAATGATCTGGTGGTGGCTTTTTTTCGGGATCGTGTTTTTAGGGCTGTTGTTTGTTGATCTTATATTACGGCGCAAAGACCATGTTATCAACATTAAGGAAGCCCTGCTGTGGAGCGGAATCTTTATCGCCGTTGCGCTGATTTTTAACGTCTTCGTTTATATCTGGTATGATCACGAAAAAGCCTTTCAGTTTCTGACGGCTTATGTTATTGAAAAATCGCTCAGCGTGGACAATATTTTTGTTTTCCTGATGATTTTCACCTATTTCAAGGTTCCCCAGCAATACGAACATAAGGTTCTTTTCTGGGGAATAATGGGGGCAATTCTGATGCGGGCGATTTTTATTTTTGCGGGGATAGCCCTGCTTCAGATGTTTCACTGGATTCTTTATGTATTCGGTGTTTTTCTGATTATTACCGGCGCGAAAATGGCCTTCAAGTCAGATGAGGAAATTCACCCTGAAAAGAATTTTATTCTGAGGTTATTCAGGAAATTTGTTCCTGTTACGAAAGATTATCAGAACGGCCATTTTTTCATCCGGCAGGGTAAGTATTTCGCGGCTACGCCGTTGTTCGTTGTGCTTATCGCCATTGAGACGACGGACCTTATTTTCGCAATCGATTCGATTCCGGCAGTACTGGCCATTAGCAGCGATCCCTTCATTGTCTACACTTCGAACATTTTCGCCATTCTGGGACTGAGGGCTTTATACTTCGCACTTGCGGGTTTTATGAAACTGTTTCAATATCTTCATTACGGCTTATCTCTCATACTCGTGTTTATCGGAGTAAAGATGCTGCTTCCGGAAGAGTATAAGATTCCGATTCCTGTTGTTCTTGGGCTGATTGTAGGCATATTGATATTGTCCATACTGCTGTCGCTCTGGCTCCCGAAAAAAGACAGTCATGTTTCAGAGAAAGCCGAAACGGATAAAAAATAATTTTTTTTTTCATATTGTATCTGACCTCCTGAATTTGTAATATTTGCCGGCAGGAAAGATTTTGCAGGTTTTCTTCCGGCAAGCTTTCCCGGGTTGAACGCCAATCTTCTTTGTTTTTTGAATACCAGAAGTTTTTGACATTCTAGATGGGAATGACAAAAAGGATTTTTAATCAATCGATACCGTAATCCGTCCGGATTATGAAAAATATGCATCAAGGAGAGATTTATGAGTAAAGATATGCTGATCCTGGAATTATCATGTCCGCACTGCAAAGCGGTTCTGACGGAGGGCAAGCGGGTACATCTCGACGCGTACATCAAAGAAACTCACGAAGACGGCGAATTATACTTAAGCGCGGTTTTCGGGGATTATGCCATTGAAACGGATCTGAAAATACCCGATCAAGCCGTCGCCGATTTCCGTTGTCCACAGTGCGATAACAGCCTGATGCTGTCGACCGCCTGCAATCTGTGCCGCGCACCGATGGCTTCGCTGTCCATCACCAGCGGCGGATATCTTGAGTTCTGTTCCCGGAAAGGCTGTAAAGGGCACGCATTGGGAGGATTTGGCGATATCGACCAGATGATGGGCCTCATGAATAAAATGTTCAATACTCCTCACGACTAGCAAAGGATACAAGGAAATGACCATCCACCGGCAGTACGATTTTAAAAACCTTCACTTCAAGGGCGAAGAGGGAAAACTGATCCCCCTGCTGCAGAAAGCCCAGGCCGAAGAAGGATTTCTGAATACCGAAAAAATTATTGAAATATCGAAAATCACGGGAATACCGCTGACTCAAATATTCGGCGTCGCGACATTTTATGCCCAGTTCCGCTTTAATCCCGTTGGTAAATATGTAATCCGGGTCTGTCATGGTACCGCTTGTCACGTCAGCAACGCGAACGACATCAGCAAGGAAATCCAGGACCAGCTCGGCGTCAAAGACGGCGAGACCACGCCCGACAAAATGTTTACCCTGGAAACCGTCTCGTGCCTGGGATGCTGCAGTCTCGCGCCCGTCATCATGATCAATGACGCCACCTATGGCAACCTCAGCCCGCAGGAAGTGAAAAAGATAGTCAAACAATATCAGAAGGAACAAAACCCATGACCAAAGTTGTTGTCGGACTCGGCACGTGCGGCATCGCGGCGGGCGCCGAGGAAATCTATAAAATCATCACACAGAAACTTCCTCCGTCCCAGATCGAACTGACCAAAACCGGATGCATCGGGATGTGCTATAACGAGCCGCTTGTTGAAATCCGGAGGGACGATGGGGCCCGGTTCCTGTACGGTAAAATCACAAAAGATAAAATCGAACGTCTGATCGAGGAACATATTCGGCAGAACAAAACAATCGAAGAATGGCTCGTCTGGACCAATAACGGACTCGGAACGGACAAAGCGTATATTGACCGGCAGAAAAGGATTGTCCTTCGGAATTGCGGAAACATCAATCCGGAGTCGATCGAGGATTATCTTGCCGTTGACGGGTATAAAGCGATAGAAAAAGTCCTTCATGAAAACGATCCGGAGGCGCTCATTAATACGATGGTGGATTCCGGGCTCCGTGGACGCGGGGGCGCGGGATTTCTAACCGGCATGAAGTGGCGGTTCACAAGGCTTGCCAAAGGAAGCCATAAATACATCATATGCAATGCTGATGAAGGCGATCCGGGCGCTTTTATGGACCGTTCGGTACTGGAAAGCGACCCCCATTCGGTTATCGAGGGGATGCTCATCGCCGGATTCGCGATCGGCGCGGATCACGGATACATTTACGTCCGTGCGGAATATCCCAAGGCCATTGAAAGGCTGAATCTCGCGATTGCGCAGGCTGAAAAGCGCAACCTCGTGGGCGATCGGATACTTGGCAAGGATTTTTCGTTTCATCTAAGGCTCAAAGAAGGCGCCGGGGCTTTCGTGTGCGGCGAAGAAACCGCCCTGATGGCTTCCATAGAAGGTAAACGCGGAATGCCGAGGGTCCGGCCGCCTTTCCCCGCAACGAAGGGATTGTGGGAAAAACCAACCAGCATCAATAACGTCGAAACATTCGCCAATGTTCCGTGGATTATTCTTAACGGAGCGTCCGCATTCAACAGTCTCGGCACAGCGAAAAGCAAAGGTTCCAAGGTGTTTGCCATGGCCGGCAAAGTCAAGCACGGGGGACTCGTCGAGGTTCCTATGGGCATTTCGATCAGAGAAATCGTATTCGACATCTGCGGCGGAATCAAGGAAGATAAGAAATTCAAGGCTGTACAGATGGGCGGACCGTCCGGAGGATGCATACCTGCCGAATTGCAGGACACGGTCATAGATTATGAATCCATCAATAAAACCGGCGCCATCATGGGATCCGGCGGACTTGTCGTGATGGACGAAACTACCTGCATGGTGGATGTGGCGCGGTTTTTTCTTGATTTCACACAGCGTGAATCGTGCGGAAAATGCACATTCTGCCGGGTCGGGACAAAACGCATGCTTGAGGTTCTGACACGGATCACAGAGGGGAAAGGGAAAGAAGGCGATATCGAACTTCTTGAAGAACTTGCTGTGCTTGTCAAGAACACTTCCCTCTGCGGGCTCGGCCAGACCGCGCCGAATCCGGTTTTGACGACGCTGAAATATTTCCGGTCCGAATACGAAGCGCATATCACGAACAAAAAATGTCCTGCGCATTCCTGCGCGGCTCTCCTCACTTTCTGGATTCTGGATAACTGTACAGGCTGTACAATCTGCGCCAGAGCCTGTCCCACCAAAGCCATTACCGGTGAAAAAAAGCAGCGGCACATTCTCGACCAGGACAAATGCATCCGTTGCGGCGAATGCTACAAAGTCTGCCGGTTTAACGCGATCCGAAAAGATTAAAGAGAACGATTAACCTGAAGGAACTTCTATGGCCTTAGCAAAAATAGAGATCAATGGTAAACGCGTCATCGCCGATACCAATCAGACCATTCTGGAAATCGCACGCCAGAACGGAATTCACGATATACCGACTTTGTGCCACGACGATCAGCTGGAGCCGTTCGCGTCCTGCTTCGTATGCGTAGTGAAAGTCCAGGGAGCCCGGACGCTGGTTCCGGCCTGTTCCACGAAAGTATTCAACGGTATGGTGGTCGAAACCATGAATGATGAAATCCGTAAAGCCCGCAAAGCCGCGCTGGAACTGCTTTTATCAAACCATTATGCGGATTGTATCGGTCCGTGCCAGGTCGCCTGTCCCGCCCAGGTTGACATCCAGGGTTATATCGCGCTCGCCGCCATCGGAAAATACGAGGACGCGATCAACCTGATCAAGGAAAGCAATCCTCTTCCTTCGATCTGCGGGCGTATCTGCACTCGTCCGTGTGAAGTCAAGGGATGCCGCCGGAGCATGCTCGATGAAGCCGTCGGTATCGATTATATCAAACGCTATGTAGCCGATATTCAGCTGGGCAGACCGATTAAAGTCAAAAAAGCGGACATCATCCCAAACGGGAAAAAAGTCGCCGTGATCGGAGCCGGACCGGCCGGGCTTTCCTGCGCTTATTATCTGGCCCTGAAGGGTTACGACATCGATATTTTTGAAGCACAGCCGGAAGCCGGCGGAATGCTCCGGTACGGGATTCCCGAATACCGGCTTCCCAAAGATATCCTCGATCTCGAAATCAACCAGATTCTTGAACTTGGGGTAAAATTGTATACCAACATGAAGCTGGGCGATGACTTCACGATCACAGGATTGAAAGATCAGGGATACGCGTCGGTTTATTTGGGTCTTGGCGCGTGGGACAGCTCAAAAATGCGCGTAAAAGGAGAGGAAGCGGAAGGCGTGTTATCCGGAATCGATTTTCTTAAAAACTTCGGATTAAGGAAAAAAATTGACATTCACGGAACCGTGGCTGTCGTGGGCGGAGGAAATACAGCGATCGATTGCGCTAGAACGGCGCTGCGACTTGGCGTTAAAGAAGTCAAATTGCTGTACCGCCGGACAAGAAATGAAATGCCCGCCAATGAAATGGAAATCCATGAAGCGGAACAGGAAAACGTCCGCATGGAATTTCTCATCGCTCCGGTCCGCGTCATTACCGATGACAAGGGACGGCTTACCGGCCTCGAATGCGTCCGGATGGAGCTCGGCGAACCCGACGCCAGCGGACGGCGAAGTCCGAAACCGGTCAAGAACTCTGAATTCACTGTGAACTGCGATTTTGCCATATCCGCCATCGGTCAGTCCACGAAAATCACAGAGCTGATTGACGGACATATCCCAAATTTTCTCCCGTTGGGAGAAACGCTGAGCCTGACGCGGTGGCAAACGATCGTCGTGAATGAAAAGACGTTCGAAACCAGCGTTGAAGGCGTGTTTTCGGGCGGTGACGTGGTTACCGGCGCAGCGACCGCCATAGAAGCCATCGCCGCGGGCCGCAAAGCCGCTTATGCCATGGACAAGTATATCGTGACCGGAAAAGCGAGTCCCGAACCGGTGGAATATTTCAGCCGAAAGGATACTTATCATAAAGTCAACCGTGATGACTTAAAATCGCTGGTTTCAATTCCGAAACGGGCAATGCCCGCTCTTTCTCCGGAAGAACGCGTCAAAAGTTTTGCCGAGGTCGAACAGGGGTATTCCCTGGAGGATCTGAAGCGGGAAACGACACGTTGTCTCGAATGCGGATGCGTTGCTTTGTTTACCTGTGATCTTCGCAAGCAGGCGACGGATTACGGCGTCAGCGGTCATTTTTCCGGCGAGGCCAAAGAATACAAAATGGACGTTTCTCATCCCCTGATCGAGCTCGATCCCAATAAATGCATCATGTGCGGCCGGTGCGTACGCATCTGCAGCGAGGTTGTCGGCGTATCGGCGTACGGATTCATTCACCGGGGGTTCAGTACCATTGTCAAGCCCGCGATGGGCGGTTCGCTGCTCGATACCGACTGCGTATCATGCGGGCTGTGCATCGGCACCTGCCCGACCGGCGCGATTGCGCAGAAAATCCCTCTGGAAAAACCGGGTCCGTGGAACACCGTTTCCATACCTACGATCTGCCATTACTGCGGCGTCGGCTGTAACATGAATTATGATGTTTACGGCGAAACCGCGGTCAAAGTGTCGAGAAACCAGCACAACCGGATCACGTACGGCAATCACTGCAAGAAGGGACGGTTCGGGTACGAATACATTCATTCAAAGGAGCGCCTGCGACAAGCCCAAATCAGGGCCGGACGGGAGTTGCAGAATGCCGCCATGGATGAAGCCATACAGTTTGCCGCAACAAGGCTGAAAGAACTTGCAAAGAAATACAGCGGACACGAGATGGCTCTCTTCGTATCCCCGCGGTTAACGAATGAGGAAATTTATCTCGCTCAGAAATTCGCCCGCATCGCACTCCGTACGCATAACGTGACATCCTTTGCGGGACTTCTGAATCAGGACATGTTTTATCCCGAACTTGTATCTAACGCGACTTACAGTGACCTTGTGGACGCCCAGGTGATCCTCGCTGTGAATTCGAACCTGGATACGGAACATTTTGTTGCGGATATTATGACGAAACGAGCTCTGAGGAACGGCGGAAAGCTGATTTACATCAATGACAAACCTAACCGGACTTCGCAGTTTGCGGATTATTTCATGCAGTGCAGGGACGCCTCCCAGTCTTTTGTCGTACTGGGCATACTGAAAGAATATGCCGCGATCAAAAAAACCGATTTCACTGAAGCGCCGGAACTTCAGAAAGCGATCGACCAGCTAACCACGCAGCAAATCACTGAAAAAACCGGCGTATCCTATACCGACATCCAGGCTGCCGCCACGGTCCTGGCCGGGAGCATACTGAAAGTTATGGTTCATAACCGTGATTTCAGGGGACTACGCACTGTCAATGATTCACGGCAAATGGTGGCTGCTGCAGAGCAAATGGGATGTTCCGTGCTTAGCCTTCATGAAAAAGCCAACATGCAGGGACTGCTTGACATGGGCGCTCATCCCGCATGGTATCCCGGTTACCTCCCGACGGACGATAGCGCCGCGATCGATGAACTTGAAAAAATGTGGTGTGTCGTTCTCCGCGACCTGGACACGAGGCAAACCGACATCGCCAAACTGCTTCGCGAAAAGAAAATCAAGGTGGCGGTCGTCATCGGCGAAGACCCTCTCGGTAATGAATCCATTCCGATGGATCTGCGTAACGGCTTATTTGCTGCGGATTTTCTCGTTACCGCGGACATATGTTTCTCAGAAACTGCAAAAGCCTCCAACGTGGTTCTTCCTCTCAGCGCGACGGCCGAGACAAGCGGCACGATGACCAATTCGGAACGACGCGTTCAGAGGGTAACCAAAGCCATTCCCTCGCCGGTCGGAGTGGAAACCTGGCAGATCATCACCCAGCTGGCGTCCGGTATGGGATACAGGTTTAAAATGCATTACCATTCACCGGCCGACGTGATGGACGAAATAAAGAAAGTTGTGCCCATATACAGGCAGGTTGATGAAAAGAGCCAGAACGGCGAAGCCCTTTGGAACCTGGATGAATTCAAAATGCCGAAAGTGAAAACGGTGCTTTCTCCCGGCGGAAAAACCTCGTCCACCATACCGACACTTTATTTGGACCGGCTGGAGAAGCATTTTGAGGAATGGTTCGAGGAGCGATTCAAACAGGCAAAAGCCAAACACAAGGCCTGACCGTTTATTCTGAATAACCTGAAGCCTCTTCATTGTGATAATCCGGCTGTCAGGAACCGGAGCATAAAGGGGTTTTGATTTAGGTTCAGGTTTTCATAATTTCATGGGAAACAAGCAGTCCCTGAAACAATCACTTTCATTCCGGGATTTCCTTGATGGCATGGATATCATAGGTCGGTTTTGGGTATTTCATGTCAAGATTTTCCATTGTCTGAACAATGATTTTTGCGACCGCCAGATTTCTGAACCATTTTTTATTTGAGGGTATGACGTACCATGGCGCATGTTTTTTATTGCAGCAAGTAAATATATCCTCATAAGCTCTGATGTACTCATGCCATAGCGCTCTCTCGTTGATGTCGGCCGGATCAAATTTCCAGTGTTTTTCCTTGTCATCGAGCCGTTCCTGAAGACGTATCCGCTGTTCTTCCCTTGATATATGCAGAAAAAATTTCAGCACCGTCGTTCCGTTATCCGTCAGCATGTCCTCAAAATCATTGATTTGCCGGAATCGCCGTTTGATTTCCTCGTGGTCAATGAGTTTATGGGTCCGCGTGATCAGCACTTCTTCGTAATGGGACCGGTTGAAAATCCCGATATACCCTCTTCCCGGAACCCGCTGGTGAACCCGCCAGAGATAGTCATGTGATTTTTCTTCCTCGTTCGGTGCTTTGAAACATGTAACCGCACACCCCTGGGGATTGATTCCCCGCATGACGTGCTTGATCGTTCCGTCCTTTCCCCCGGCGTCCATGGCCTGAAAAATGATAAGCAGTGAACGCTTTTTCTCGGCGTACAGCAATTCCTGTAAATCGATCATTTTCAGGTTGAGTTCCTTGAAATCGTTCCGTGCGTCATCGGCGGATTTATATTCAAGCGTGTCGTCGGGATCAAAATCCTTAATGGATATATTTTTTTCAAAAGGAACGCGAAATTCTTTAATCATGACGGTCTCCTTTTCATGACGTGTACCTGCAGTTCATATTTAGTAAACCTGTTTTCAAAAGTGATTCATGTCTGTTATTCTACTTTTTCCAGATGGAGTATTATAGAGGTATTATGTCATAAATACAAATAAATGTCGCATAATTTCTGCTGGCTGAATCAATTTCCGGACAAGTTTTTATTTGATAATACATGTAATTATGATACATTGATTCAACAATATCAATTTGGAACAAAAACACATGAATCAGTTATCCGTTAAATGTCACGCAAAAATCAATCTGGGTTTACGCGTTTATGACAAACGCCCGGATGGTTATCACAACATTGAAACAACATTTAAAATCATCGGCCTGCATGATGAAATTATACTGACCGAAAAAAAGGGCGGCGAAGTTTCATTGCTTTCTGCAGCAAAAAATATTCCTCTGGATGACAATAATATCTGCATCAAAGCCGTAAAGCTTCTGCAGAGGGAAACCGGTGCATTCAGAGGGCTTGAAATCAGTCTGACAAAGCATATTCCCGTGGGAGCGGGACTTGGCGGGGGAAGCAGTAACGGAGCCGGAACCCTGTACGGGTGTAACCGGCTGTTCAATCTTGGCCTTAAGGATGAAAAACTCATGGCCATGGCCGCGGAACTGGGTTCGGATGTGTCTTTTTTTATGGGATATCTTTTAGGATCGGGAAATACGGCAACCGGAAAAGGACGCGGTGAAATTCTGGATTATTTTGACTGGTCTCTGAATGAAAAAATCCTGATCGTTTATCCGAACATTGAAATTTCAACCGGATGGGCATACCAGAATTTTAAAAAACATCCAAAACCGCCTGAGGAAGGATTGTTAAATTTAAACTTGACAAACAATGAAAAAAATATTATGTTTAGTGCTATTCAAAATAGACCAATGTTCTTTGATAATGTGTTTGAACCTCTTGTTTTTTCTGAATATGAAGAAATACGACAATTGCATAAATACTTGCAGTCTTTTAAACCTATCCTTACACACATGTCGGGTAGCGGTTCAACGATTTTCGCGATTTTTCCTCAAGATACGACGCTTATGGAAGAATTGATTTTTTTAAAGCGATATTATGTTGCCGTCACACGTTTTGAATGATAAGAGCGAATCAATTCTAACCGGAAGCCTGGTGTGAAGATGGTTGATAAGGGTTTTCCGGTTTTTGGAGTACATCATTTTAAAAATTTGAATGGGGTGTAGCCAAGCGGTAAGGCAGCGGGTTTTGGTCCCGCCATTCCGAGGTTCGAATCCTTGCACCCCAGCGATGAAGTATTATGTATATATTCTGGAGAGCCTGCGAACCGGAGAGTATTACATTGGGCAGACGAATCATCCGGAAAGAAGGATTATGCAGCATAATGCGAAGAAATAACAGAGCTTTCATTTTTGAAAAAAATAAATGATAATACGATATCTGACAGAGAACCTTAAATTTCATTGAGTGAAGAAGGCAATTTCGTCGGATTCAGTTTAATCTTTGTTGAGAATAAAATATGGTTGAAATTAAAGCGCGTATGATGCTGGTGTCCGGAAGGGCCCATAAAACGTTTGCCGAAGGCGTTGCAAGGCATCTGAATATTCCGCTCAGCGGCACTGAAATCGAGAACTTCAGCGACGGGGAAATTTTTGTCAAATATGACGAAAACGTCCGGGGGGAGGATTTGTTTATTATCCAACCCACCTGTGCGCCGGCCGATAACATCATGGAGTTGCTGATTATGATTGATGCAGCCCGGCGGGCATCTGCATACCGGATCACGGCAGTCATACCTTATTACGGATATGCACGACAGGACCGCAAGGATCAGCCGCGGGTTTCTATCACCGCCAAACTGAAAGCGAATCTGATACGTACCGCCGGTGTTGACAGGGTTCTCACGATGGACCTGCATTCTCCGCAAATACAGGGGTTTTTCGATATTCCGCTTGATCACTTGTATTCCTCGGCAGTTCTGACCGAATACTGGCGCAACACGCTCAAGCCCGGGTCAGTCGTCGTTTCGCCGGATGTCGGCGGAGTCAAGCTGGCGAGAGCCTACGCTAAGCGGCTCCGGATGGAGTTTGCCATCATCGATAAACGGCGGCCGCGCGCGAATGACGTGGAAATTATGAACATCATCGGCGACGTACGGAACCGGGACGTTCTGATGGTGGATGATATGGTGGATACGGCGGGCACAATGACGCGGGCGGCACTGGCCCTGAAACATGCCGGAGCGCAGGATATTTTCGCGACCTGTACGCACCCGGTTCTGTCCGGTAAGGCGATTGACCTGATCATGGAGTCGCCAATAAAAAAAATCGTCGCGACCGATACGGTTCCGATGAAGAAACTATGCGAAAAAATCGAAACGGTCAGCGTAACGAGGCTTTTTGCTGAAGCCATTTCAAGGATTCACAAGGGTGAATCCATCAGTGTCTTATTTATCTGAATATTTTTTTAACATTATCATAACAGGATTGACCATGGAACAAATCATCTTAAAAGCAGAAAAACGCGAACCGGGACGCCGGATCGCCAAAAAAATCAGGAATTCCGGAAGAGTGCCCGGCATTTTTTACGGGTATCAGCAGGAAAACATGAACATCGTGTTTGACGCCAAGCCTCTCGTAAAATTCCTTCATTCCGAACACACCCTGGTTATGCTTGATATTGAAGGCAAGCAGGCCCAAGCGCTTGTCCGCAGTTTTGACAGGGACCCGGTCACGGAACAAATCACCCATGTTGACGTGCTGGCGGTACACATGGACCGACCCGTGGATGTGAACGTCCCGATTGTATTTACAGGGACACCCATCGGTGTAAAAACGAAAGGCGGCATTATTCAGCACGACATGATCGAATTTCATATCAAATGCCTTCCGGCCCATATTCCGCCGCACCTCGAAGTTAATGTCGACAATCTGGACCTCGGCCAGGCAATTCACATCCGCGACCTCAAGTTCGACAACATCCAGCTGCTGAATCCCCAGAGCGAATCGGTTTGTACGGTCGTCATACCCAAGGCTCTTGAGGCTGTACTGGCTGAAGCAACGGCTGAAACCGCTGAGCCTGAACTGGTCGGTGCGAAAGAAAAAGAAGAAACCAAAGCTGAAGAAGGCAAGAAAGAGGCTTCTGCAAAAGGCGAGAAAAAAGAAGCTCCGGCCAAGGCCGAGAAAAAATAAACGGACGGTTTTTCCGGTAACCGCTGACGTTCATGCTGAAAATCCCTATCCTGTTTCCGCCTGAAAAGGGAACATGAAATTAATTACAGGATTGGGCAATCCGGGCCGCCCATATAAGGATACACGCCACAACGCCGGCTTTATGGTTCTTGATCAGGCTGCCGAGAAATGGGATTTCAGATTCAAGCCTGGAAAAGGCGATTATGAATGGGCCGAGCACTCGTTCAGCGGGGAACGCGTGATATTTCTCAAACCGACGACGTATATGAATTTGAGCGGCACAGCTGTTCAGGACGTTGTCAGTTTTTATAAAATAGACTTGACGGATTTGCTGGTTGTGTGCGATGATGTTTCACTTCCGATTGGAAAAATCAGAGCGCGCAAGGAAGGCAGTGACGGAGGCCAGAAAGGGCTGAGGTCGATCATTTATCAGCTGAATAATGATCAAATTGCCCGATTAAGGCTGGGAATCGGAAGGGAAACGCCCATGGAATTATCTGATTTTGTCCTGTCGCGTTTTTCGAATGAAGAAAAAGCTCAACTTACGAAAGTTCTCCTGACCGCAGTTGCCGCCGTTTCCGATTTTATTACGCAGGGCATTGATTATGTGATGAACCAATATAACGGGTTATTCATTCAACCGGAGATTTAAAATTTTGTTTCCTATGAAATCCATTTACCAACCAAACCAGGAGCTCGTTATGGCAAGAAGAAACTTGACAACTAACCGGGTTCGAACTTGTGTCAATCCGTTCACTGCGGTATGGGGATTGATCACCGTCACGCTTGTCGGATTCATGATTTCCGGAAGCGTTTTGACGGCGCAGGAAAAGCATGACTGCGCTAAGAAATCGGAAACCTGCTGTTCCTCGGGACAGTCAGTCCAGCATGACAGCTGCAAAGGGGATCACCACAATGCCGCGGCAGGAACGACCGGAACTGAAAAAGTCCATAAAGGGGGCGGTGAGGCTAACCTGATTTTACCTGATGTATCTACACAGACGTTTCTTGGTGTGGATGGAAAAACGTTATTGATGATCGGTATTCTGATTTGCTTTCTCGGGTATCTTTTCGGTTTGTTTATCTACATGAACCTCAAGAAGATGCCGGTTCATAAAGCCATGAAAGAAATGTCGGAGCTGATCTATGAAACCTGCAAGACGTATCTGATTCAGCAGGGCAAGTTTTTGCTTATTCTCGAGGCCTTTATCGCCATCATTATTATACTGTATTTTGGCGTTCTTTTGAAGTTTGAGTTTTTAAAGGTCGCCATTATTTTATTATTCTCTCTGATCGGCATATCCGGCAGTTACGGTGTCGCGTGGTTCGGTATCCGCGTAAACACGTTTGCCAATTCACGCACGGCGTTTGCGAGCCTTGGGGGGAAACCGTATCCGATTCACGCAATCCCGACGCGCGCAGGTATGAGCATCGGTATGATGCTGATCAGCGTTGAGCTTCTGATCATGCTCTGCATCCTGCTGTTTGTACCGGGTGATTACGCCGGTCCGTGTTTTATAGGTTTCGCTATCGGTGAATCGCTCGGCGCCGCGGCGCTTCGTATCGCCGGCGGCATCTTCACAAAGATTGCCGATATCGGTTCCGACTTAATGAAGATCGTTTTCAAAATCAAGGAAGACGATGCCCGCAATCCGGGCGTCATTGCCGACTGTACGGGCGACAACGCCGGCGATTCCGTAGGACCAAGCGCGGACGGTTTCGAAACCTACGGCGTGACCGGGGTCGCTTTAATTACCTTTATCATTCTTGCCGTTGCGAATCCTGTAATCCAGATACAACTGCTGGTATGGATATTCGTCATGCGTATCATGATGATTATTGCAAGCGCATTGTCGTATTTTATCAATGATATGATCACGAAAGCCCGTTACGGCAACGCAACTGAAATGCATTTCGAGGCGCCTTTAACAACTCTGGTGTGGATTACGTCGGTTGTGTCTATCGGAATAACGTATTTGATTTCTTATTTGATGATTCCGAATCTTGGCGGCGACCCGACGTTATGGTGGAAATTGTCATCGATCATTTCCTGCGGGACGTTAGCCGGAGCGATTATTCCCGAGCTGGTGAAGGTATTTACTTCCACGAAATCCAAGCATGTTCAGGAGGTGGTGACGTCCTCTCAGGAAGGCGGGCCGTCGTTGAATATTCTGTCGGGATTTGTCGCGGGAAATTTTTCCGCGTACTGGTTGGGTATTTCGATTATCATTTTAATGGCCGTCGGTTTGTATTTCAGCGGACTCGGTCTTGCTGCGATCATGATTGCTCCCGCGGTCTTCGCTTTCGGTTTGGTTGCGTTCGGTTTTCTCGGAATGGGTCCTGTGACCATTGCCGTTGATTCTTACGGGCCGGTAACCGACAACGCGCAGTCCGTCTATGAATTATCCCTCATCGAACAACTGCCCAACGCGAAAGAAGAGTTAAAAAAAGAATTCAATATAGATGTTAATTTTGACCGGGCAAAGCACATGCTCGAAGAAAATGACGGCGCGGGCAATACATTCAAAGCGACGGCGAAGCCCGTTCTGATCGGAACAGCGGTTGTGGGGGCGACGACCATGATTTTCTCTACGATCATGGTATTAACGAACGGTCTTGAGGCCAATGTGGATATGTTGTCACTGCTTCATGCGCCGTTCCTTCTCGGGCTGATTTTGGGCGGAGCCATGATTTACTGGTTCACCGGGGCTTCCATGCAGGCCGTTACCACCGGCGCTTACCGGGCCGTTGAATTCATCAAAGCGAATATCAAACTGGAGGGCGTTGAAAAAGCTTCGGTGGAAGACAGCAAAAAAGTAGTCGAGATTTGCACAAGATACGCTCAGGGCGGTATGTTCAATATCTTCCTAGCAGTATTTTTCGGGACGCTGTCATTTGCGTTTGTCGAACCGTTCTTTTTCATCGGATACCTGATTTCAATCGCGATTTTCGGATTGTATCAGGCGATCTTCATGGCCAATGCCGGAGGCGCATGGGATAACGCCAAGAAAGTGGTTGAAGTCGACTTGAAACAGAAGGGCTCGCCGCTTCATGACGCAACGATTGTCGGCGATACCGTAGGCGATCCGTTTAAAGACACCTCTTCCGTGGCTTTAAATCCGGTTATTAAGTTTACTACCCTGTTCGGATTGCTGGCGGTAGAACTGGCCGTACAGTTGACCCATGACGCCGGATCAACGTTCAGTCATATTCTGGCGGCTGTATTTTTTGCGATATCGGTAACGTTTGTAATCCGCTCCTTTTACGGTATGCGCATTAAAAGCGGAAAACAGGATGCATAATTTTAGTTTGTTTTGTTCTTTAAAAATAACCCTGCGTTAGAATTGATCCAAATAGTGTTTGTTTCAAACGCTAACGCCGAAACCACCCGTCCATAGGGTAAGGAGAATGTATGTCAAAAAAAACGAAAAAAGGAATACCCGGCCAGCCCAGGTATTACGAAACCGTCGTGGTGATTGATTCCCTGATCGGCGATGACGCCATCAAGACGATCATCGAAAAAATCAAGGATGTGATTACGCAGAAACAGGCGAAAATCGTCAAACTGGAAGAATGGGGCAAGAAAAAACTGGCTTATCCGATCAAGAAAAAAACGTACGGATATTATGTCAGCGTGGAGTTTGAAGGCCCCGGCGACGTCAATGCGGCTTTGCAGGAATATTACCGGATTACCGAATCCATCCTGCGAAACATTATTACTCTGGTAGACAGCCGGCTGCAGAAAGAACGGTTACGCGAAAAAGCGCCGATAAAGGAAGTGCAGGCCGAAGAAGTCGCCCAGCTGAATGTTTAGATGCGATAACCGTAACGTAATCACCATATTTTTTGAAAAAAGGAAATCAGCACCATGAGACCTAAAAACGACAAGAGAAAACATAAAGAACCCCGCAATACCATGGGGAAACAGCGTACATGCGCGTTCTGCGATGAAAAGGCGTTCTATATTGATTACCGGGATGTGAAGCGTTTATGCAAGTTCACCTCCGAACAAGGCCGCATCATGACGCGCCGGACCTCCGGAGTATGCGCCGTTCATCAGCGGCAGCTGGTTCAGGCCATTAAACACGCCCGTCATCTCGCCTTGCTGCCGTTTGTCAGCGACATGACACGGTAGTCATTCAACCCAATCGAAACCAAACTTTTTGGAGAACCGCATGAAAGTATTACTCAGAATGAATGTTGACAACGTGGGACAGGCCGGGGAGGTGGTGGACGTCAAGCCCGGGTTTGCCCGAAATTACCTTGTTCCCCAGGGCAAAGCCCTTATGTTCAACAAGTCCAACCAGGCCGTATACGAAAACGAAAAACGTCAGGCTGCCGCTCGCCTGGCCAAGGAAAAACACGGCGCTGAACTGTTAGCCAAGAAACTCGAAGATACCTCGGTTGAAGTCGCCATGTCGGTCGGCGAGGAAGATAAGTTATTCGGCTCTGTAACGTCACAGGATATCGCTGAATACCTGCTCAACCAGGGGATTGAAATCGATAAACGGAAAATTGTTCTTGACGAACCGATCAAGGCGCTGGGTCTTTACACTATTGACATCAAACTTCATCCCGAAGTTCCTGCCAGAGTCAAAGTATGGGTCGTGAAAAAATAATTTGAGATCTTTGTTAAGCGTTTGCGAATCAGCAGATTCTCTTCGGGGGATCTGCTTTTTTTTATTCGCTTTCCTCGATCATAATCCTGGTTGAAAGGTCGCCCAGGCGTTGCTGAATTCGTTTTTTGATCCGGTCATAAGTCCGCAGTTGTCCGCGTTCGATGGAAGCGGTCAGGGGCCTGAAGAAAAGACCTTTGAACAAACGGTTCAGGAAGCCTTGAGAGCGTATCTGCCGGATGCGCATCTGAATCAAGGAAAGCAACATGGCTTCCCGGAGCAAAGAAGAGATATCCTTCTGGTAAGTCAGGAGGTAAGGCAGGAATGCCGCACGAAGGTCACAGTCGAATAGTTTTTTCAGCATGCCGCCGAGGCCGTACTTGGCGAAAGTCAGCTTGTTCAGTTTTCCCTGCCGGATTGCAGCGGCGATTTTTTTTTCGGAAATTTTTTCTTTCCGTGCAACCCACAGCGACGCGCGGTAGCCGTTAATCACATTGTCCCAGTATTCAGGAGGAACACGGCCGATTTCCCACATTTCGAACTGATTCGGATACACGGTATTGATCAGCTGAAACATGTTTTTCCGGTAAATCCGCTCGAAAACGGTTGACAAGCCGTATTGCTGGAAAGAAGTGCGGGAAATCGTTTTATTCTGAATGGCGTCGGGAATCCCGGAAATCGGAATATTCAGCTGGCGGACCATCCAGTGCACGGCCTGCATGATGCGCTGCCTGCCCTCATCCCCGTCCCAGAAGCTGTTCGGTACGCTTCCCAGCTCCCAGGGTTTGAATTCAGGGTACGCGAATCCTATGGCCTTGGAAACCGACTTGAAAAATTGATTATATAAATAGGACAAACCGCTTTCCACAAAAGTGCTTTTATTGATTTCATCGTTCCGGATCGATTTCGGGATATCCGGTTTTGGAATTTTCAGTTTTTCTTCCATCAACCACTGGATCGCCAGACGCCGGTTACCCGGATCATTCCAGTATCCGTCATCCACATGGCCTTCTTCCCAGGGCATCAGCAGGTCCGGATACGCATTACGGATGAGGCGGGGAAGGGAATAGTTAAACCGCCGAATAATGCTTCTCAGGCCGAGAGATGACAATTCAGGGATTGTCTTTTGACGGATCACATCGAGCGGATGAAGAGACAGGATGTTATCAACCGCGAATCTTGTGATGACAGAGGCCCTGTAATCCGCGTCCGTGCTGAAAAAATTAACCGGGAAGCGCGTGTAAATTCCCAGATATACGTTTTTGTAACATCCGATGATCTGTTCATCTGTCAGCCGCGACTTAACCCGGATCTCCTCCTGATCGAAAGGATCGCCATCCGGATAAAGGCGGCGGATGTCCGTGAGTTTGGTTTCCATATAAGACAGCGATTTGTCGATCATTTGAAAAATCTGCTCGTTCCAGATAAACTCTCTTTCGGAACCGGTTTGACGGCTGAACAGTTTTTCAAGATAATCGAAATTCTCAGGTGAAAGTTTGTTCCGTACATAATCCAGGACCTCAAGACGGGAAATCTCGTGCTGTTCATAGGATGGCTGTTCCCAGTGGTTTGTGTCTGTGGTCTCGCCTGGAATGTCGATCGAATAATCGTCATGAAGTTTGTCCAGAGAGACAAACCGGCGCTTGCCGACATCCGGAAATAGTGATTTTCCGATCGTTACCAGTTCTTTTTCAATTACCGCGGTATAGACGTTTTTGTCAAAAAGGGTCGTTTGGATTAAGTTTACAAGCGATTCACAGCCAAATACGGACTGAGCTAAATCGACTATCTCCGGATCCAGTCCTCCCGAACGGAACCCGAGTGATTCCTGCTTGTCCTGTATCATGTCAAGCGCCAGCTGATAACCGGCGTAATAATTATTCGTGATCTGATCGGGCGTGAGTTTCATTATCGTTTAATTACCGTTTATGTATAGAAACCTTAGTAAATTCAAACCACAATTTCAAGTTTTTACACCGTACTGGACCGCGAACTGAACCGGTTATTCAAGGGACAAAAAGATTCTGCCCGGCTTGACAATTTAACTATTATAAAGTATATTCATCTTTGCATAACGATGTTTTCTCCCGGATTCCCGAATCAACTTTTACAGGACGAATAATATGCCGCGGATGTTTTTATTATGGTTTTTTTTCGGGTGGTTTTCACTGAGCCCGGTCAGGGGGGTTGATGATATCAGTTTCTACGGCCATCAGCAGGGTTACGACGAAGAGATACTGAGGCAATACCTGATGCTGACCAAAAACCGGAATGTGCTTGATCTGGCTGGAGAATGGACAGTGACCATCGACGGCATTACGCGAAAAGTTCAGGTGCCCAGTTGTTATGATTACAGCGGACAGTCGGTTTTCCGGAAGACATTCATTCCGGGTGAGGAATACCGCAATAAACATTTCCGGTTTGTTTCGTTCGGTATCAATTTCCGGGCGGATATCCGCATCAACAATGAGTTTATTACCAACGTGAACTACGGATATTCACATATCGAAGAGGATCTAAGCGAGAATCTGATAAAAATCGGAGAACCCAACACGATAGAAATCATTGTAGACAGCCGGATCAGCGGGAAAACAGGCATACCCACACTTACGAGTCTGCTTCAGCCCAGACCGTACGGAGGAATATTCAGGGAAATATTTCTGTTGGCGCTTCCGAAAATCAACATTGAAAAACACAGCCTGGATTACATAGTCAGCCACGACCTGAAAAAGTGCGAATTTATTGTTCAGATGAATTTCAGGGATTACGATTACCAGTACGCTCTGCGGGATACCGGCCGACAGGCGAAAACCGGGGACGATAAACGCCCAATTCGATATATTATAGAATTATTCAACGAAGATGAACCCGAACCTGTCTATTCCAACCGTTACAAAAAATACAAGTATACCTGGGAAACGCCCAAAAAGAAGGAAATCAACGAGGACAACATACTGTTGATGGGCAATATGTCCGCCGTAGAAAGCCGGTTTCAGATCGATAAGCCCGTGTTCTGGAACCCCAACAGTCCATACCGTTACCGGGTCGTGCTGTCACTCATGATCGCCGATACCATGGTTGACCAGATACAGGCTTATACCGGAATCGTAAAAACCGAAATCACCGACAGAAAAATCATAATCAATTCGCAGTCGGTTATCCTGTCGGGTGTGGAATATTATGAGGACAGTTACGGCCTCGGCAATTCTCTGAATTATCCCGTTATGGAGCAGGACCTGATCAAAATCAAGGAACTGGGCGCGAATGCCATTTATTTCAGAAACCATCCTCCTCATCCTTATTTTATGGAACTTTGCGACCGGTACGGTTTTCTGATTCTGTACCAGATACCGATCGTGAAAATGTCTGCCGGCATGCTCAGCCAGTCCGGACTGATCGAGGACATAAAGAATTACTACCGGATGATGATTGGTATGGATCGTCATCATCCCAGCATCCTGGCATGGGGAGCGGGTGAAGACCTTGATTTCAGCCAGGACGGCGCCAGGGAATATTTTCAGGTCATTACTCAGACCATCAAAAACCATGACCGCCGTCCGGTATTCGCAACCTCCTGTTTCGGGGGGACTCATGATCAGTTGCTGGAAAACACGGATATAGTGGTGATGGATCTGCGCATCAACGATCTGACCGCGGTCAATCCGTATCTAAACAGGAGCGCTTTCAGAAATCCGGCCGTCGTCGGGGTGTACGGGGCCCATGTTTTTTCCAATAATCAGAACGGTTACAGCGATCCGACATCGGTGAAATATCAGGCTAAGTTCATCATTGATATGTTCAGGAGGCTTCAGGAACTGAAATTTGCCGGGGGGCTGGTGAGGTCATTCAATGACTTCACGGTGAACCGCCCTTATACATTCGCCAACCCCAACTCGGACCGGGCCGTATTCACCACAGGGCTTATGACGGATAAACGCAAAGAAAGGATGGCCTTTCAGGTCACCAAGGCGCTTTTTACGGGCGATAAATTTGATGCGATACCGGTAGGATCGGTTGAAACCGTTTATCCCAAGACGTATCCTGTTGTCGGGCTCATACTGGTGATCGTGTTTATCGTGTTCTACCGTCGCAGTGAAAAATTCGGCGGACATATTTTCCGGTCCATCACCAAGATCCACAATTTTTTCAGCGATGTCCGTGAAAACCGCCTGATCACAATCTGGCCGGCTATGATTATCGGTTTTCTTTCCAGTGTCGCTCTCGCAACCATGCTTTCAGTTATTTTTTTTGAATTACGCAGGAATCAGATCTTTGATGAAATGCTGGCGGCTTTTTTATTATTTCCGGGTATCAAAGGCTGGCTTGATGATCTGATCTGGCAGCCCGATCTTTTTACTTTTTGGGTCAGTTTCATCATTTTCATGAAGTGGGTGGCATTATCGGTGCTGATCCATGCTTTCGGTTTTCTGTTCAGGGCGGGTCTGTCTTTTCAGCAGTCCCTGATCAGCGGCTTCTGGAGCGCTTCGCATTACATCGTGCTGATTCCCCTGGTGATTGTGTTTCAGCGTATCATGTCGGTCGATTTTTTCTTGTTTGTTGCGATCCTTACGCTGATCGTTGTACTTGGCTGGCATGTCATCCGTCTTTTTAAGGTATTCAGGATCATATACGATACGTCGTGGGTCCGGACCATCCTCATTTTCGGCGGATTAATCATCCTTCTGATATCCGTTTTGAGCGTGTACTACCAGCAGACTTATTATTCTTTTGACGTAATCGGAATCATCAAAATGATGTATCATTCAGGCAATTATTCTTTCCAGTAAAAGTGGTTTATGGAAAACCGGAGCCATACATGACGTCTGAAGAAATTCTGGGTATATTCCGCACTACCGGAGCGTTACTGAGCGGTCATTTTATTCTGACTTCCGGGGATCACAGTCCATCCTATTTCCAGTGTGCCAGGGTCCTGCAGTATCCGGAGTACGCAAAACGTCTTTGCGGGCTGATCGCCGGCCATTTCCGGGATGAATCCGTTGGCGTGGTCGTGGCTCCCGCGGTGGGGGGCATCATTGTCGCGCATGAAGTGGCGTCCGCTTTAGGCTGCCGGTGTATGTTCACCGAACGTGAAAACGGCGCAATGACTTTCCGCAGAGGTTTTGAACTGAAACCCGGTGAAAAAGCACTGGTGGTAGAGGACGTGGTGACGACCGGGGGTTCCCTGAATGAAGTAATTGAATTATGCGTCCGTTCAGGCGCTGAAGTGGCGGGAGCGGCTTGTTTAGTCGACAGAAGCGAAGGCCGGGCAGTCTTTGCAAGGCCGGTTTATTCATTGTTATCCATGTCTGTGGAAAAATTTCAATCTCACGTCTGTCCGCTCTGCAAAGCGGGGGTGATGCCCGCTGTAAAACCCGGCAGCCGGGGCCTGAAAACCTGAGAAACAAATTCATGCAGGAGCTCTTTTGAGCAAAAAGCCGGATATATCGATTTGTGTTCTGGGCAGCGGAAGCCGAGGAAACAGCACTTATATACGCACGGGAAACAGTCACAGCCTGATCGATGCCGGCATGAGTTATTCCGAAATCAAAAGAAGGCTTGGATTACTGGGAGTCGATATCGGCCTGATCAGCCGCGTATTCATCACGCACGAGCATGCCGATCATATTTCTGCGCTGAAAACAATGACCAAACGCCAGAAGATCAGCGCGTATTTTTCATCCAAAACATATCTTCATATCGGAAGCCTGCTGGCGGATCAGACCGAGATTCATTTTGCCGATCAGCCTTTCGGGTTTGCCGGAATATCCGTTACGCCTTTTCCCGTCAGCCATGATGCAGCGGACCCGGTCGGTTATTCTTTTGTTTATCAAGGGAAGAAAGTAAGCGTCAGCACGGACCTGGGATATCTGACTCCGGGCGTGCTGGGGCAAATGAAAAACAGCGATGTCCTTATGATTGAATCCAATCATGATGAGGAAATGCTCTGGAACGGTCCGTACGCCTGGCCACTGAAAGAGCGTATCGCAGGAAAAAACGGTCATTTATCCAACCGGCAGTCCGCAGAAGCCATAGAGTCGGTATATCATGACGGGCTTAAATATGTATTTCTTGCCCATCTCAGCCAGGAAAACAACAAGCCTTCTCTTGCCCTTACGACGGTGAATGATTATCTGAATCCTCGTGTCCGGCACCGTGCGCAGGTTCTTCTGACGCATCAGCAGAACTGCAGCCCTGTGATTCACATTTGAAAGAGGTTGAAGAAACATGAATGAACCATTCGAATCGGAAATCAGCGGAGAGCTCGGCCAGGTATCGGTATCCTCACTGATTGAAACGGATATACGGACCACGCGCCATGAAAGTGAATTTCTCAAGGAGATGCTGACGTCATATTACCGGCAATCACTGGCCTATCCTCTGGAGTTTTACAAGAATATTGCTGCCCAGCCGGTTGATGTCCGGATGGAACTTCGCAGCGATCCGTTCCGGAAAAAAGCCGGACCGTACGTTCACGTGCTTGATTTCAGTGAGACTGAAAGGATCAAATTCGCTCATGAAGCCGAATGCAACGAACTGGTTGTGTTTCTGCTTTTCGAGCGCGATCTTGAAGTGCTGGAAGCGGTATTCAACAATCCCCGCCTTCCCACAAAGAATCTGCTGGATTTCATTCATCTTATTAAGGAAAGGGATATCGACCGGGAAGATGATAAGATACTGAAACTGGCGCAGACCATCCTGAAACGAAGGACTCAGCGTATCGTAAAAGCACGGGACATTCAGGTCAACAGCCAGGAGCCGATCGATCAGGGCAAGCTGATCACGATTTTTACATACCTATGGGATGACGATCCCCTCATCAGGCAGGCCGGCGGAAATGTACTGTCCATTGTGGACTGGCGGGCGCTTCATGAACTGCTTCAGCAGCCGGATCTGGTTACGAAAATCCGGGAGCGGGCTCCCAAAATACCGGGGTCAGAGATTTTTCCGCTGATGGAACTCATGATACGGCTTCTGTTGAAAATCCATAAGACTGCGGTCATGCTCGGTCAAACCGAGGAAAAGCAATACGATCTCATATATGAATCCTTGTGCGGAAGTCTGAAACAGTGCAAAACCAACCAGCTTTTGCTTTGCAAAGAGGATCCGACGGATGAGTTTCATCTGAGTCTTCTTGCATGGTATCATGTCGATACGGACACAGGACTTTCGAAGTTGGCCGCCGAAGCGCTTTCGCTGGAGGACCTCTTTGAGCTGCTGAGCGATTCATCCACTCCAAGGCGGGTCGTATTGCCGATCCTGGCCACTCTTGAAAAACATCCGGAACAGGGTATCGTGAACAGGATCAGCGAAGTCCGCATAAGCCTTGCGGAAAGGGACAATAAGAAGCTGAAGGAAATCGAAGTCAGTGTGAACGCATATTTTGATGTTATATTCCAGTCACTCGGTTATGTGCGGATCAACGACCGCAAAGACGCGGTTCAGGTGCTGAAATCCTCCTTGACCTTTATTCATCAGTATCATGTGGAGTCGGGACATGCGGATATCATTCAACTGGGGAATACGGATCAGTTCCTGAACGAAGCGATCAATCATTTTCAGAATTCGATCCAGAAAATGTATACCGATACGAAAAAAGAGCTGTTCAGTGAAATGCAGCAGATCCACAGCATGATCGAGCATGTGCTTGACCTTAAATCGTTTAAATTTGACGATGATCAAACGCCCGGCGATGTTCAGCCCGACGCGGAACTCATGAACAAGGCCGCGACCATATGGAGAATATCCATCAGCCGGTACCTTGGCCGCATCAAGGATCTTGACGAAATGCTTCACATGAAACTGATTAAATTCATGCAGGAAATGAATCCATCCGATAAACCCGAACAATTAGAGGACGAACTGCACATCGCTTCCATGGAAATCGAAACAGTCCATAAAGAATCGGTGGACTGCATGCTGAAAATACCTTGCCGGGAATGCAAAAGACGCGGCTGCGCTTCGGAAAGGTTTCTGCTTCAGTGCGGATTCCTTCTGGATGAAATGATCAGCCGTTCCTCAAAATCCAAGTGAAATGTCCCGTCTTCCTGTTTCGTTTTACCGCCGCCCGGTGAAAACGGTAGCGCGTGAATTGCTGGGTAAACTGTTAATCAGAAAAACCTATCAGGGAATTACCAGCGGACGCATCGTAGAGACCGAAGCGTATGGCGGAAGCGATGATCCGGCCTCTCATGCCTTTTCCGGATCCGGCGCGAGAAATGCCGTGATGTTTGAAGAGGGCGGAAAAGCCTATATATATTTTATTTATGGCATGTATTTTTGCCTCAATGTTGTGACCGGCAGATCCGGAACCGGAGAAGCCTGCCTGATCAGGGCAATTGAACCGGTTGACGGAATCGAACTTATGAAAAAAAGACGCCAAACCGGCGATCCGCGCAGGCTCACCAACGGACCCGGTAAACTATGTATCGCGATGGATATTGATTTGAATTTAAACGGATATAATTACAGAGGGAAGGATTTATTTATTTCCGATGACGGTTATCAGCCGAAAAAAATTTCTTGCTCGGCCAGAATAGGGATCCGTAGAGCTCAAAATTTCTTGTGGCGGTTTTATCTCGAAGGAAACCCTTTCGTAACAGGACATTTTAAATGAATCACTTTTCGTATTCACCAAAAATGAAATATTGTTTCTTAATAGTTTACGAATGTTTAAAATATTTCAAATCAAGTTTTTAATTTGAAAAATTCAATATTTTTCCTTAAGCTTTCAAGCTTTCGGATAATTCATGAATGATGGCCTGAAATCATGGGTTGGGAAAGTGTTAATTGAAAAGGGTTCTGGTTATCCATCAACAGATTTGTTAATGTTTTCCGGATTACCAGGGCGTATAAAAATATTATGGAGAACAATTCAGAGGTTATGGAAAAAAATACGGAATCAAAAGAAACACAGGAACTGGCAAAAGTCTATGATCCGAAGGATATCGAGGAAAAGTGGTATAATTACTGGATTAAACACAAATTGTTTCATGCTGAAGTTAATCCGGATAAAGAACCGTTCTCGATCGTCATACCTCCTCCTAATGTAACCGGTGCGCTGCATATCGGCCACGCTTATAACAATGCCGTTCAGGATATTTATGTCCGGTTCAAGCGGCTTCAGGGATTCGAAACGCTCTGGTCGCCGGGTACGGATCACGCGGGCATTGCCACACAGACCGTTGTTGAAAAGCAAATTAAAACCGAAGGCAAAGACCGGAAAAAGCTCGGCCGGGAGGCGTTCGTACAGGAAGTCTGGAATCACAAAGTAAAATACCGCGACCGTATTATCAGGCAGCTGCAGAAAATGGGCTGTTCCTGCGACTGGGACCGTGAATGGTTTACGATGGATGAGCACCTTTCCAGGGCTGTGACGGAAGTCTTTGTTCATCTTTATGAAAAAGGCTGGATTTACAAAGGCAACTATATCGTCAACTGGTGTCCGTATTCCCAGTCAGCGATTTCCGATGAAGAAGTGGAATACAAGGAAGTCAACGGAAAATTATGGTATTTCCGATACCCGGTAAAGGATTCGGATGAATCGGTTGTGGTGGCGACGACAAGGCCCGAAACCATGCTCGGAGATACGGGCGTTGCTGTGAATCCCGAAGATCCGCGATATAAGCACCTGATCGGGAAAACGGTCGTTCTGCCGATCGTAGGGCGTGAAATTCCGTTTTTTTCCGATCCTTATGTTGACAAAGAATTCGGGACCGGCGCGGTTAAAGTCACGCCTTCGCATGACCCGAATGACTTCCAGATGGGCAAGCGGCATCAGCTGGAATTCGTGAATATCATGAAACCTGACGCGACGCTGAATAATAACGTTCCGGTCGCCTATCAGAATCTGGAAAGGTTTGCCGCACGAAAACAGGTTCTGGAAGAAATGCAGAACCTCGGACTGCTTGTCAAAACCGAGGATCATGTCAACCGCGTCGGATATTCGCAGCGCGGAAATGTTCCCATCGAACCCCTGGTGTCGGAACAATGGTTCCTTAAAATGAATGATCTCGCTAAACCCGCGCTGGAAGCCGTTCAGAAGGGCGAGATCCGGTTTCATCCCGAGAAATGGTACAAAACCTACGAACACTGGATGACCTCGATCCGGGACTGGTGCATATCGCGTCAGTTATGGTGGGGGCACCGCATTCCGGCGTATTACGACGACCAGGGAAAAGTGTATGTCGCCCGGACACGCGATGAAGCGGAGAAAAAAGCCGGCACAAAGAATTTGAAACAAGACGAAGACGTCCTCGATACATGGTTTTCTTCCTGGCTGGTTCCGTTTTCTTCCATGGGCTGGCCTGAAAAAACCAAAGAAACGGATTATTTCTTTCCGACCAATCTTTTAGTCACGGGACCCGATATTATTTTCTTCTGGGTCGCGAGAATGATTATGGCAAGCCTTGAATTCACGGGAAAGGTTCCGTTCGACCGGGTGTATTTTAACGGGATTGTGCGCGATGAAAAAGGCCGCAAGATGAGCAAATCACTCGGCAACGGCATTGATCCGATCGACGTCATTGATAAATTTTCCGCCGATGCGCTCCGTTTCACGCTGGTCGATTTAAGCGCGGAGGGACAGGACATTCATCTCGCGGAAAAGCATTTTGAGATCGGCCGGAATTTTTCCAATAAAGTATGGAACGCGTTCCGCTTATTATGGATGCACAAATCCAATGTGCCTGACGCGCGGCCCGAATTGCCCGAGCCGAAACTGATCAATGACCGAGTTGACCGGTGGATTTTGAGCCGCTATTTCAAAGCCGTCGAGGGCATTACCGACGGACTGGAATCATTTAAACTGCATGACGCCATGCAGTCCGTGTATCATTTTTTCTGGACGGATTACTGCGACTGGTATCTGGAATTTACCAAAGACCGGCTCTATAACGCTGATGACACCGTTAAAAAACAGACGCTGTCAACGGCGTTTTATATTATGGAAGGCATTCTTAAACTGCTGCATCCGATCACGCCGTTCATTACCGAAGAAATCTGGCAGAAACTGGAACCGAGGAATGACGGGGAAAGCATCATGATCTCCGGTTGGCCAACAAAAAATCCGGCGTTGATCAATGATCAAGTCGAAATGGATGTTGAACTGCTAAAAAGTATCATTGTCGCCGTGAGAAATATCCGTAGCGAAATGAATGTGCCGCCTTCGAAGAAAACGGACTTAATTCTTGTCGCCGGCGATGACCATAACACGACATTGCTGATTGACGCGCAGGAGCATATCAGGAATCTGTCGCGAACAGAAAAAGTTACCGTGTCAGCCAGCAAGATGAAACCGAAATTGTCGGCCAGCGCCGTTGTTTCAGGCGTGGAAATCTATGTTCCGCTTGAGGGCATCATTGACGTGAATCTTGAGCGGCAACGGCTTCAGAAAGAAATTGACAGGCTTGAGGGCCAGATTCAGTCGATTGACCGGAAGCTGATGAATAACGATTTTATCGCCAAAGCCCCGCCCCAGGTGCTGGAAAAGGAAAAAGCCAAACGTGAAAACTTCAAACAAACTATAGATAAGCTACAGGGAAGTTTGAAGCAGATGGATTAAATGCGTTCGGAATTTATTTTTTCAGGCGGTCTTTAAATGCTTTTTCAAGTTTGTCCAGCTTAGGACGGATCACCATCCGGCAATAGGGCTGATTTGAATTCTCATTGTAATAGTTCTGGTGATAATCTTCAGCTTTATAAAATTTTGTAAATTGGGTAACCTCAGTCACAATGGGTTTATCAAATGCTTTTACTTTTTCGAGTTCAGCGATAACCGATTTGGCAATTTGTTTTTGAGATTCGTTATGGTAAAATATCGCGGAACGGTATTGCGTTCCCGCATCCGCGCCTTGCCGGTTCAGGGTCGTCGGATCATGTGTTGAAAAAAATATTTCTAACAGTTCCGAAAAAGAGATGATCCGGGGATTGTAGCTGATCTGCAGTACTTCAGCATGTCCGGTAGTACCCGTGCATATCTGATTATACGTTGGATTCTCAACCGTACCGCCGCTGTAGCCGGAAGCAACACTGATGACCCCGTTGACTCTCTGAAAAACCGCCTCCACGCACCAGAAACAGCCGGCGCCGAGAGTGATTGTATCTCTTTCTGTTTTTATATTTGCCATATATTGGTTTTCTTTTTGTGATCCGGTGTGAAATTCTGATGGATTGTAATACATTAATATTAAAATAACTGTTGTTTGCATAAGTTGTCTCATAAAAAATATAACATCCGGACACTTGAATAAATTCCTGAATTATTTTGGAAATACTGTCTGAATGTATTGAAATAAGATTTAATAATTTCTACATTCCATATATACTCTTATCAAACTAAAAGTTTCTGATTAACAAAACATTTATCGGTTAATCCCTTATGAAAAAAACCTATATGAAAATCAGCGAACTGCTGCGGCGATTTTTGCATAGGTTACAGGGGCAAATTGACCGGCAGACGGATATGGTTCTGGAACAAAGGCATACGGACTGGGGGCTGATAGGATCGTCAGTCATTATCGGTCTGATGGTCGGTTTCTTTATTGTGTTATTTCATCTCACCATGATATGGTTTGAGGGTTTGTTTCATAAGATATATCTTCTGACACATGAGTTGACCGTGATCAGGTTTTTTGCGTTTCCGTTGATAGCTGCTTTGGGGGGGCTGATGGTAGGATTACTGCGGGTCACTGCTTTCCGGAAGGTCCGTGGCGAGGGATTGACCGCTGTCGTTTATGCCGTCCGGTATCAGCACGGTATCTTGAAAGGGATTCTGGCGGTCCGGACCATGATTCAGTCGGCGATCAGCATCAGTTCAGGAGGCGGGGGAGGACGTGAAGCGCCGACAATTTTGATTGGCGCCTCGCTGGGTTCGCAGATCGGGCAATGGCTCAGGCTGCGACCGGAACACCTGAGGATTTTGTCTGTGGCGGGTTCGGCAGCGGCCATCGGCGGGATTTTCAACGCTCCTCTGGGTGGAATTGTATTCGCTGTGGAGGTGATCGTCGGTTATCTCAATCTACAGAGTTTTATTCCCATTGTCCTGGCTTCGGTTATGTCTACGGCAACGGCGAGGTTTTTTCTTGGCGATGCACCGCTTCTGATCGCACCGCCCCTGACGGTGCTTACTATCCGGGATTATGGTCTGCTAGCGGCTGCCGGTATCTTCACGGGTCTGGGCGCGGTGTATTTTCTGAAAAGTTACCGGTTGACTCATATTGGTCTTAGGAAAACACTGAAACGAATACCGCCTGTATGGCGTCCTGCACTGGGCGGGCTTATGGCGGGATCGTTGCTGTCATTGTTGCCGACCATGCTCGAAACCAGCTATGATCCGGTAAATCAGGCTATTGCTGGTGAAGGATTCTGGCTGATCGCCTTACTGACTTTTCTGCTGAAACCGGCATCTGCGGCTTTTACAATCGGTAGCGGAGGGGAAGGCGGTACGTTCGCACCGGTACTAAAAGCGGGAGCAATGATTGGCGCCTGTACGGGAATGGCGACATCATTGTTGTTTCAAAATATATCTGTGGGTTTATACGCATTGGTGGGTTCAGCATCCCTGATAGCCGGAACATATTATGCTCCCCTGACCGGGGCCATTCTGATTTTCGAAGTCTGCAGGAATTATGAACTGTTGCTGCCGCTTATGTTTGCCGCCGTATTCGCTGTCTTTATCGTAAAACGTTTTCACGTCAGTACATTCAATCCAAATCGTCGCCTGAGAGATTGAAAAGGAGCGCATCCGGGGCAGCCGCTAAACAGGATTACGGCAAAAAGAAAAATGCCAGGCCCATGATCAGGTACACCGCCAGCAATTGAACGCCTTCCATCCAGTTGGATTCCCCGTCCATGGAAATGATCGTCACAATACTGACCGATAACGCGATCGCGACCACTTCAAACGTAGTGAAAATCAGATCCATCGGCTGACCGAATAAGTAGCTCGCGAACACAAGCACCGGCGCGACAAACAACGCGACCTGGATACTCGACCCGATCGCAATATTCATGGCGAGATCCATATTGTTTTTATAGGCGACCATAACAGCCGTGCTGTGTTCCGCAGCGTTGCCGATAATAGCAACAAGAATAACGCCGACGAATACTTCCGTCATGCCGAAAGCTTTAGCCGTAGGCTCCACAGCCCCGACCAAGAATTCACTCATTAAAGCCACGAATACGGTAGCGATGAATAAAACCGTAACGGATTTTAACTTGCTCCAGTGTTCACCCTCAGCCCGGGTCATGGATTGATTTTCCGGAACCGCGTTGTATAAGTGCTTATGAGTTTTCAATGAAAAGATAAGGCTCAGGATATAGGTGATGAAAAGAACAATCGCAATCTCAAGGCTCAACTCTTTTTCATGGGTCTGTTCCTGACCGCTGACAATCATGTGGAAAATTGCCGGAACGATCAACGCGATAACGCTCAGTGACAGCAGTGTTGCGCCCATGCCGGCGGCAGTCTTATTAAACGCCTGGTGCTCATGTCTTACTCCGCCAACCACCACACTGAGTCCTAACACAAGGAGAATGTTGCCAATAATGGATCCGGTGATGGAGGCTTTGACGACGTCATACAAGCCTGCTTTAAGCGCCATCAACGCGATGATTAATTCAGCCGCGTTTCCGAACGACGCGTTCAGCAGGCCGCCCAAACCAGACCCCAGTTTTTCCGATAAATGTTCTGTCGCCCGGCCCATCAGTCCTGCCAGGGGAATAATAGCCAGAGCCGAAAACACAAAAATCCATACAGGTTCCGCGTGAAGTAATTCAGTCAGAATAGCGACAGGAACAAATATGAGCAATACCGTAAGCGGCTCAATCCGGAAGGTTCCAATTTTCATGTGTATCTCCGGGTTAAAAAAAGAGAGTCATTATAAGTACCGCTGAAATGGTTAATTCAGCGTAAAACTGAAGGTTGATCCCTTTCCTCTGACGCTTTCCACGAAAACGTGTCCGCCGTGCATTTCAACAATTTTTTTAACTATCGCCAGACCCAGTCCGGTACTGCTTTCGCCGCCGGTCGGCCGGGCGCTTAGTTTTTTGTAAGAATGAAAAACCGCTTTCAGGTCTTCTTCGCTTAAGCCCTGTCCTGTATCGTTTACTGAAATGAGAACGCGGTTATCCGTCCAATTCGCGCTGACCGTCACATATCCTCCCGGATAGGTGTATTTAACGGCGTTGCTGATCAGGTTATCAAGAACTTCTGTTACACGAACGCGGTCCGCCTGAACGGGTGGCAGAGATTCATCAGTATTGAAATTCAAAGAGATGTTTTTCTGCGCGGCGATCTTAACATGATTGCGGGCGCATTCATCGAATATGGCGGACATGTGAACCGGCGTAATGTTCAAAACAATTTTACCGGATTCAATCGCGGAGATGTCGAGAAGTTCGGAAAGCAGATGGGTCATGCCTTTAGCAGCTTTCAGTACGTCTCTCAAATCGTTCAGCCCCGCATCCGCTTTGAAAGAATCAGACTTCAGCTCATCGATGATCAGGCTGACAAACCCGACTATCACGTTCAGAGGCGAACGCAGGTCATGGGCGGCAATTCCGAGAAATTCGTTTTTCTTTTCATTCAGCCTTTTTAATTCATCCAGCAGCCTGACTTTCATGAATGCCAGCGTAATATGATCCCGGAGATTATTGAGCAGAATAATATCCTGGTGATCGAAGGCGTCGTTTTGCGACAAATTTTCAAACACGAAATAGGCCTGTACTGCCAGATGGCGCCGGATTCTCATGATCAGAAATGATCCGGATCGGGCGGAGCCATGATCGTCTGAGACAGTCCGGGTACCTGAAAAAATATCAGGATTGATTTCCCGGGAATTTTTAATGAAATGATTTTCAATCCGATCAACCGTTAACAGCACAGAAGGACTTTCATCTTTAAAGCCCTCATCAGCCGGGATATACTGATACGATTGGGCCGTTTCATCCCACGCCAGTGACGACAATCTTTCCGTTCCTTTTAACGTCTTCAGTTGAGACAGCAAAGCCTTAACAAGCCGAACAGGCTCAATTTCCGAATTAATCGTTTTTACAAACGCGTTGATTTTTTCTAGCTGTTCGGTTTTTGCAAGGAGATCCGTTGTGCGTTCACGGACAATTGTCTCAAGCCGAAGTTTTTCACTTTCGAGTTTCAGCGCGCGCCACCGTATCACCCATATCATAGAGGAACTAAAAAAAAGAAAATAAAGTATGTAGGCCCACCATGCCCTGTACCATGGAGGTAGTATTTCAAAGGCGAAAATCGCTTCATTTCCCATAGTCCCGAAAATATTTTTCGAACGGACATGAAAACGGTACGATCCTTCCGGAAGGCCGTTGTATTCTTTATTGGTTTCATTTGTCCAGCCCGACCAGTTATCATCGAGACCTTCCATGAAGTACTGATACTGGTTGGCCGCCGGCTGTTCGTAGAAGCCTGCAGCGCATTCAAACCGAAGCGAGTTGTGGCGGAACGCGACAGGCGCGGAAGGCGGGACTCCGTGACCGCCATATACCAGCGAATCGCGCCGGATATAAACTTTGCGAATGAGCGTTCGGAACGGCTGATGATAATCTTTCGGTATGCGGCTGTCATAGCGGATAAGTCCGTCGGCGCCTCCAAACCATGTGACGCCGTCGCTCTCCGGATTGATATGCAAGACACTGTAATCAGCGAAACGCAGGAACGGTAAAGCTTCCTTCTGATAGACGCCGTAGGGAAGGCGTTTAAACAAGTAATTCTCGGAACGGCTGTCCGAGACGGCATGTACCCAGACGTTACCCTGAGCGTCCTCTGTGATCACGTCGATCGATTTTGTGCTGTCGTTTAATTCGGGGCCAAAAGTGGAATCCGGCATAAAACGCTGCGCTGCACTGTCAAATCCGTACAGCCCTCTTTCAGTTCCGAATAATAATTTTCCTGCCGCCGAGAAGACAAATACCCCCCCGTAAGGCAAGCCGTCGTTGGTTCCGAACTGTTTAACCGGGTATGATGCTGATTTGAGCGATTGCGGCGTGAGGGCCTGAAGATCGACGGTGCGCAGATCAATCCGTATAACACCGCGAAAACTCGTGCCGACCCATAGATATCCGTCAGGCGATTCGACGATCGCGCGCCCGTCTACATGGACTCCGGGGATAACTCCCAAATCAATCCATTTCCCCTCAAGGTTCCTCAGGCACGCCAGTCCGTCGCGTAAACCGGCAAAGACCAGCGAACCGTCGCGGCGTGAACGGTAAAGGAAAAAACCGCCACCTGTTTTTCTTACGGATTTAGCTTTGTTTCCCTCAATTTCATAAATGCCATCGCTGGTGCCCGCCAGCAAGCTTTTCCCGAAAGAAAGCAAATGCCAGCTCTGCGCGGCGATCGGCCGGACGGGTTCAAACCGGAAAGACGGGGGTATGCGGCGGTTGGCCTGATCGGTATACAGGACATATACGCCTAAACCTGTAGTCACATACAGCGAATTCTCATGTCGAATCGAGGAAAGCACGATACCCTTGATGCCCGTATTTTCACCGAAAAATGAAACGGGTGAAAACGCTTCAACCCTTGAAATACCGTTATTCTGAACGACCCAAAGCCCGTTCCCGTCGTCGAGGTATGTAGAGTTGATGGATTCGTCCATCAATCCTGATTCACGGGTCAGGCTCCGAGTGATATTACCCTGCAGATCAATGACCACGACTCCGGCGCGGCGGGTAGAAAGAACAAATTCATTCCCATGGCGAATGCCGAAATAAATGAGATTGCTAGCCAGAAAACTGTCTGCCTGCACCGGAAAGGGATTGAAAGACTGATTGTCGAAAAGGAAAAGGTTCTGTCTGCGCGTTCCGACCAGGATTTTTCCCTGATCATAGGGAATCATCGAATAGACAGCTTCTTCCCTGAAGAGATCTCCTCCGGGAACAGGGATCAGGCTGTCTTTTTCCAGCATGACAAGACCGGACGAGCGTTCCCGGATATACAAACGGTTATTTACTACATAAGAGCGGTGAAATATCTTATCCGGGCGGATTACGATGACGGAATCACCGTCCAGGCAAAAAATGAATTTGTAGGACTGAAAATACACTTTACCGTCAAACGCATGAGTGTGCCATACATCGGCAAAATCATGATATCGCGCTTCAATTTTAGGCATCAGAGAAACGTATTTCAGCCATCCGGCCGAATCGGGTTTCAGATAACCGAACTCACCGGTGGCGCCGACGTAAATGACATTCTGCGAGTCGATGGCCAGCGATCCGACCGCCGAACGGTTGGTCACGGGGATCTTCCGCCAGGTGATGCCGTCATATTCCAGAACACCGGTGTTATTGGCGACGTACAGGATTCCGTTTGAGTCCTGGACGATCCCCCAGTTTTGAGGGCTTGCGCCGTATTCACGCGGTGAATAATTTCGGAGAAAAGGTAAACCGGTTTCGCGCTGAGCATACAAACCGTTTACAATGAATAAATAAGCAAAAAAACCTGTCAGAAATAATTGCTTCATAAGATGTCCCGTTGCACGCAGAATTCGTGAACCGTATAAACGAGCGGATGTACTCCGGAAAATATATCAAATCCTGCTGTGAATGCAAAACAAAAAACCAGGATAAGATTGAATTTTCTTTTATGAAATAATTGTTTAATTTCCGCATCAGGAAAAGGCGGCAAGGATGAAATTTAAACAGCCGATACAGTCTGATATAATTGTTCTCGACGGAGCGACCGGCACGGAGCTCGAACGACGCGGCATAAGTGTGGATCTGCCGTTATGGTCCGCTTCCGCCCTGCTTAACAAAGAGGGCCGGTCGGTTCTTCGAAGCATACATGCCGATTACATCAAGTCCGGAGCCGATATCATTACGGCTAATACATTCCGTACCAATATCCGCACGCTGAAAAAGGCGGGACTGGAATCCGGAGCGAAATCGCTTACGCAGGACGCGATTGACGAAGTTCGAAGGGCGATTGATTCAGTCAATACGGACAGACGGATTTTGGTCGCCGGATCTGTCGCACCCGTCGAGGATTGTTATTGGCCTGAACGGGTACCGCCTGATCACGAGCTGACGTCCGAACATCACCGGCATATCGATTATTTGTATGAGGCCGGCGCGGATGTCATGCTTATCGAAACAATGAATACCATACGCGAAGCCCGCATAGCGCTGGGATATGCCGTTCAAACCGATAAACCCGTAATGGTCAGTTTTATATGTAATGACGGCGAATCTCTTTACAGCGGCGAGAAATTGTCGGATGCGGTAACCATGGCGGCTCAGTATTCTCCTTATGCAATACTTTTCAATTGCGCGACTGTGAATATCATCGATAAGAATTTGAAGCATCTTCGAACGATTTATGAAGGACGAACCGGCGCATACGCGAATATTCTTTCGGATCAGGTCCATAAAAATTCAGGTTTTGAGCACAGTCTTACTCCCGCACAATATGCGGAACATGTATCAAAGTGGATTAGCAATGATCAGGCGTCGATTGCCGGAGGATGCTGCGGAACCACGCCGGAACATATTAAAGCGGTTAAACAATTACTGTGAGGCCGAGCAGAAATATATTACAATTACTGTTTATCGGTTGTTTTTCTGCGACCATTATTTATTCCCAGAAACTTCCGATCATACGGTATACTACCGATGACGGCCTTCCGCCATATATTATCGAAGGAATGATTCAGGATCATCTCGGGAATATGTGGTTTACAACCCAGGGAGGACTGGTCCGGTACAACGGAAAACAATTCAGGCACTTTACGATGGATCAGGGACTGGGATATGATTTCTGCAGGCCGATCGTTGAAGACGAGGATCAAAATCTATGGGTAGGAACGCTGGGGGGCGGGCTGACTAAAATTTTCAGAAACGATGTCGGTGAATATGAGTTCAGCGTCATGAATGCTTCTGACGGACTGATCGATAATTCGGTCTTGTCTCTTGCAATAGATTCAACCAGGTCTCTATGGGCCGGAACAAAGGCGGGAGTATGCCGTTTTCCGCTGAAGTCTCCGGGCGACTCCGGAACGTGGCGCCGGTTTTTGCCAGGCGTAACCGTGAACCACATCTTTATTGACAGCAGGCAGGCGGTTTGGTGCGGGGATGTCCGTGGTTATCTGTATCGCTATATGAATAACCGTTGGGATACGATCAGAGTATTCAGTGAATTTTCATCGGGAGTATCCGCGATGATTGAAATAAAACCGGGAGAATACCATGTCGGGTCTTTCAATCATGGCGCAAGAAAACTGATTGCCGGAAATCAAAGATATGAGATTGATTCCAGTACGGCAGGACCCGTTCTGTTAAGCAGGCGTATATTCGGCATGATCAGGGATAATCAGGGCCGGATTTTAGTCGCGAGCCGCGGTGAAGGACTGATCATGACCGGGGGCGGAGATGTCCGCAGGATCACGGCCGCAAACGGACTTCCGGAAGACCAGATTGCCTGCGTTTATGAGGACAGGCAAAATAACGTCTGGATCGGAATGATGAACGGAAATCTGTGCAAATGGCCCATGTTTGAAGTCCTGCATTTTGATGAACAATCGGGTCTGCCCGGAAGCAACGTTTTGTCGGTTTTACAGGACCATTCAGGACAGATAAGGGTGATTACGCATGAAACAGGATTTGCCATATACAACGGTAAATCCTGGAATTATTTTGACAAGAAAAACGGATTACCGACGAACAGCCTCTATACGATGTTTGAAGATTCCCGGGGGCGTTTCTGGATAAGCACTTTCGGAATGGGACTTGTGATACAGGATGGAGAGAGGTTTACGCGCTTTCATCCTGAAAATTATTTACTAAACGATGTGCTTTGTATTTTTGAAGATTCAGAAGGCAATATGTGGTTTGGCACGGATGTGGACGGGGTGGTCCGGTATAACCGGCAAGGCCGTCTGGATGTGTTCAATATGGATCATGGATTGGCCGGTCAGCGCGTTTTATCGGTTTATGAGGATTCAGAAGGAAAACTGTGGCTGGGATGCGCCCAGCCGAGCCGGATGAAGGAGGCTGGCGGAATAAGTTACATAGAATCCCGCGACAAAAGCTCAGAGAGACCCGTCATTCGCGATTTTAACAAACACTCAGGACTAAAAAGCCGTTACGTTTGCTCAATACGTGAATCGAAAGACAAAAGCCTGTGGATAGCGACCCGTTATCACGGACTGGCAAGGTACTGCGGCGATTCGCTCCGGTATTATACAGTGAATGAAGGATTGCCGTCCAATAGCATCTCCGCTATCGCGGAAGACCTGCAGCGACGGATATGGATCGGTACCCTTAAAGGATTAGCCATACTTGAAGGAGAATCCATAACGCCGATAACCCGGGATCATGGGCTGTTCAGCGAAACGGTGAATGAGAACGCAATGATCTGTGACCACAACGGGATATTGTGGTTTGGCGTTCCCGGCGGTTTAACATACTATAAGTTTTCATCGCTATCCGCAGAAAAGCGCGGTCCCTCATTGTACATCGAGCACATTCGAAATAATGACCGATTGATATCATTGTCCCGTCTTACCGGACTCAGGCACGACCAGAATAATTTATCGGTGGAGGTTACCGGAATTGATTTCAGGTTTAACCGCGGTTTGGAATACCGTTGTTTCCTGGAAGGTTTCGATAAGGAGTGGCAAAAGTGGACGGGGCGTGACTATTTCACTTATACGAACCTTGATCCCGGAGAATACACGATAAACGTTCAGGTAAGGAATACGGATAACGGGATCAGTGACATTGTTCGACGGAAGGTAACCATCCGTCCGGCTTTCTGGCAGGAGTGGTGGTTCAGAATTCTGATGCTGTTGCTGCTGATCTCGCTTATTCCAACGGCTTATAAGGCGGGCTCCGGGCTGAGGAACCGCTGGGTGATTTGGTACAGAAAACGGCATGTTTCGCATTATAAAATTGTATCAGTAATCGGCGAGGGAGCCATGGGCATAGTTTACAGGGCGAGGGACCGGATCGGTAAAAAAGAAGTCGCCCTGAAAGTAATGAACCCGAAAGTTCTTTCGGATGAGGACAATAAAATACGTTTTGAGCGCGAGTCCCGCATAATGTCCTCCCTCGATCATCCGAATGTCATAAAAGTGTATTCAACAGGAAACTGGCTTGGTACCGCTTATATCGCCATGGAAATGCTGAACGGAGGAAACCTGACCCGCTTATTAAAATTACAGCCGGACAGGCGCATTCAGGTTCTTCCGGAATTGTTTCTGTGTGTTGCCGATGGGCTGAGCTACATTCATCAAAAGGGAATCATTCACCGCGACCTGAAAAGCGACAATATCATGATGGACGATCGTGGGGTTCCTAAAATCATGGATTTCGGGTTATCGAAATCAGCGGTCATGGCGACATTCACGAAGACCGGCGCGGCAATGGGTACGCTGGGCTATGTATCCCCGGAACAGATCACGGGATCGCGGACGGATCCACGGTCAGACATTTTTTCGTTTGGCGTGATCATGTATGAGATGGTTACCGGACGTCTTCCATTCAAGGGCGATAATGAGATCGCACTGATCCATTCCATTTTTACGGATGATCCCGAACCGCCGCGTTCAATTAATCCGGATTGTCCTGCCGGTCTAGAATCTTTGATTATGCGTTGCCTTAAAAGGGATCCTGAGCTTCGCTACAGTGATGCCGGTGAAATTGTACGGGAAATTCAGTCTCTTAAAAATTAAAACCGTCCGATCATACAGACGATCCGGCATCCATGTTGCCGGAAAGAGATTTCAATCCAACAGCCAGCGAAAACGCCTCATTCAATGCTTCTTTCGGGCTGGTGATTCCGACCTCTATGCTGTAAGGGTGTGACCCGGTGTTCTTTCTTTTTCGGCGGATCTCAATAATGTTTCGCCGATCCGGTTCGCATACCGGTTCAAATCCCGGTTGACGTTCCGGAGATTTGCATGCAGAGCCTCTCCGCATTATTTCGGGATGCTGAAATCCCTGCTTAATGCGGACTGAAACAGCGTGATCCGGTTGAACGCAGAAATAAGAGTATCGGTTTCAATGCCGGAAAGATCCTGCAGGCTGATATATGGGGATAAGGGTAGGTTTGCCTCTGCAGAATGCGCCTGCTGCCGGAGCTGGAGCCCCATGAGGAATTCGTATACATCCCGCCATTCCTTGTAGATGGCCGGCGTGAATACGTTCTCATCAAGAAGCTGTTTCATTCTTGAAAGTGTGTTGGCGTCTTCAGTTTTTCTCGACATTGCGTACAGGCGTATCATGTGGACAATGACACGGATCGGGCTCTTGATGTTTATGCCGCTTTCGATACCGGCATCGGTGTCGGTCTGGATTTTATTGAACAATCCGATGGGGATTTTGTAATTCATGCATGCCATCGCAAGATGGCTGTAGAAAGCCGGGTGACCGGTTAACGTCTCATAAATGGACTCTTTCAATTCCCGGACTATTTCCCTGTTGCCCGAAACACAGCGGAGATCGAAAAAAGTACTGATATCCAGGATGGCCTGCGGTTCGGGTATGTGGATCCAGTTGCTGAAATAATCCTTCCATACCGGCAGAGGCTGGCACCATTTTTCGTTGCCGGCCATGATTCCGCCCTTACAAAGGTGGTATCCGGTTTCGTCCAGAAGGCGATTCAGCCTGGAGCCGAATTTGAGAAAATAGTTACTTATAAAACCGGAAGAGTCCTGATCGACGGGCAAATAGATCAAGGCGTTATCCTGGTCGGTCATCAGCGTCTGTTCGGAGCGGCCTTCGCTTCCCAGCGCGATCAGTGCGAAGGGTGCGGGAGGTTCGCCCATCTCGCGGATCAGCAGGGATATAATTTCTTCCGTGACGCGATCGGCGAAACCCGAGTACAGCGATGTGATGTCGCTAATGCGCGCCCTGTTCTTGGCCATCAGCATGACCAGTTTCCTGACGCGTTCATGGGCGCGCCGGATTCCTGCAACTGGAGTTCCATCCGGTATGATGTCCCGTACGGTGCGGAGGGAAAGAAAAAGCAATCCGGCAAGGTCGTTTGCAGTGATCATACCCGTTAAGTTTCCGGCCCGGTCCCTGACCGCCAGATGGCTGGTTTGATGCTGCGTCATAAGACTCATCGCTTCCGTCAGGGAAGATTCGATATCGATGGAAATCACAGGCGCACGCATGATTTCAAAAACCGGCTGTTCGGGATTCAGGAACCGGCGGGACAGCACATCCCTGAATAATGAATCCGTTACGATTCCGATGCATTCGCCTGACGCCGCCGTAACAAGCGCTACGTCTGTTTGCCTGGAAGCGAGGTATGCCGCGGCCTGAGAAATGTTGATCAGGTATGAACAGGACGCTGCTTCCCTCATAACGGTATGAACCGGCTGATTCCATAGGTCATGCGGCTGCCTGAGAGATGAGATTAAGTCGTCCCGCCGGGATCCGGCTTCGGAATCCTCAGATATATCGCGGATAATACCCTCCGCGTGAACAGCTCTGCGTTCCAGGTCCCGGTAAACCATCGCGGTGACCGAAAGAACACGTACGGTACCGTCATATGCCGTGATGCGGGCCGGATAATTAATGACGCAATTATCCCTGTCCAGCGTCCGCATAAACCGCTTGCGGTCTGCGGGATCGGTGATCAGGTCCAGGATGGTATGCCGCAGGAGTTCTTCCCGGTTTTTAAATCCCAGCAGACGAATGGTGGTTTCGTTGGCATCGGTGAATTGTCCGCGACGGCCGGGATTCGACCGGAAAAATCCGATCCCGAACGATTCGGAAAGATTGAGCCAGTTTTCGCGCACGGGTGCGGTATGGAACGCCGGTTCAGACGACACGTCCTTGACCATCGCGATCAGGCCTTTCTGCGAAGGAAGGGAGATTTTGGAAAGATTCAGCACCGCATCAAAAACACGTTCGTCCGGTGTGACCAGCCGGGTTTCCAGATTGAGATACAGCGATTCACTGTTCGCCCAACGTGCAATTCTTTCCGCATCCTGGCCGAGACCGGGATCGATCAGTTCATGCAGGTCTCCGCTGACCGGATCGCCCTGCGAAAGGCCGGTCATCGTCCTTATGGCGGGGTTGCTGTAGACGCATTTCCCGTCAAGCATCATGAAGGCGCCGTCTGTGGAGGCCTCAACCAGCGACCGGTATTTTTCGCGGGATTCTTTCAGCAGCTGTTCCGCTTCGAACCTCCTGATCTCGGTCCGGAGGCTCTGGCGGGCGATGTACACCAGAAGAACCGTGATGATGAGGCTTATGCCCAGCAGCGTAAAGACCAGTTTCTGCCGGATACCGGAAATTTCGCTGCGGATATCCTCAATATACACACCCGTTCCGATTATCCAGTTCCAGGGCCTGAAAATCTTTACAAAGGAAATTTTAGGGACAATGACGGAACTGTCATCCATCCATTGCCACTGGTAATCCACATATCCTTCGCCATGATCCCTGACCGAGTCAACGCTAACGACAAAAAGCTTTTTACCCGTCGGATCGGTGAATGAGGAAAGGTCTTTTCCGTTCAGGTCGCTCCGGTAAGGATGAGATATCATCACCGGTTGCGTATCCGTAATCCAGAAATAATCTTTGTTATCGATTCCGTATCTCAGATGGCTGATGCGCCGAATTGCCCTTTCCCGGGCCTCTTCACGGGTCAGAAGCCCTTCCACCGCATCTTTTTCATACCGCTCAGCCATGCTGACCGCGGAATTGACCAGTTCGCGGATCAGTTCTTTTTTCCCGTTCAGCAGATGATGCTCGAAATAGGGAACGATGAAACCGAAAATCAGAATCACAAAGAGTCCTACGGCCATCAGGGCCGGGAGGACGATGTGCAGGAAAAACTGTTTGCGGTTGAATGAAGGACGGTTCATGTGAATCGCTCAAACCATTTTCTTTTTGACCGTACGGGAAAGATTTCCAGGGTCATGGCCCTGGTGTCGAGAAGTGAAAAGCCGTCATAGCCGGAACCGGAGGCCGTGCACGGTACGATGTAATGCGCCAAATCCGCGGGTATTTTGTGCAATCCGAATGAGCGGAAACGGTAACTGCCCGGGGTTGCGATTTCTGCCCCGGCCGGATGAAAATGCCCTGAAAAGCCCGTCTGGCAATGATGTTCTGCCATGAATCCGAATTGTGCCTTAAAATCAGGGACTCCGCGGGGGCGCCATACCGCTGATCCGGATATATCGGGCACGACTGAGTGGCTGAACATGAACCGGACGCCTTCCGTTTCGAGAATGACAAAATCCGGAAGTCCCCGGATGTACTCTGTTTCTTTTTTCCCGATTCTTGAGGGAAGATCGTGGTCTTCATACAGCCAGATTTTATCCTGTCCGGCTTTTTTACGTTCGTCGAAATCCATATCATACCATGTTCCGGGAAAGTCATACAGTCCCTTTCGCTTCGGAACCATCCGGGCGTTGAATAAATCGTGATTTCCCGGAATCGAATATTTGCAATTGTCACGGATCACCGCAATACACCCGGATGCGTCACGGGCAGACAGGTACTGATAATGCCTGACATCGAAGCCGGTAATGTCGCCGAGACAGATCAAATCATCGCACTGAAGCCTTTCCAGTTTCCGGACCGTTTCTTTCAGCCGGAGATAATCTTCATGTATATCGGTGATGATTCCGATTTTCATGACAGATCCCGTCTTGAAAAACCGAGTGTCGCGGTAAATAAACATAAAAAAGTATCCGGCGGGAACGGCACGGGAAAAGCCTTGAAATCCCGAACAGCGAAAGAATGAGACTTACCGTAATAAAAACCCATTATCCTCCCCTGTGGAAAAAAAGATATTTAAAGCGACATAAAGCAGAAAACGTTCTTTTCACGAAACAATCTTTCTTTTGGTGGCCGGACCGGCATCGGTTATCCGTTTATCAAGGTTATAAATCAAGATAATTTTATTTATGATTAAATTCAAAAATTATTATTGACAACGCTATGCTGCAGGAAGATTATGAATTATAACCAACAGGAGTTGATTTATACTCTCAAAATTAACGAAACACTTGACATTTGTCATAAAACCGATTAACATTTGTCGCTTTTCGGTTGGTCTGATTTTCACTGAACATTACTTAACTTAAATGGAGTTGCATGAATATGCAAGAAGGACAAGTACAAATGAAGCACAATTACCGTTACCGGCTGATTGTGGGTTTTCTGTTCTTTTTTATTTTTTTCGTTTATTACATGGGCGTAGCCGTTCTGAATACGCCTGAATTCAAAGACATCGCCGCCGTCATGGTCGCCGGAATGCCGCTGGGTTTGTTCCTGACGCTGTTGGTTTTTCCCGTGTCCTGGGTACTCGTAGTTCTTTACTTTATTTTCTGGAGATAAGCCATGATAGATCATCCCCTGGTTTTAATATTTATCATTTTTTTTGTGATCGTCACAATCGTTGTAACGTATTTAAGTCAAAAATCGACTAAATCGACCAGTGATTTTTATGTCGCAGGCAAAAAATCTCCCTGGTTCATGACCGGAGTGGCCATGATAGGAAGTTACTTGTCAGCGGCGAGTTTTCTCGGTGTTGCGGGAGATATCGCGATTAAAGGCGTTGACCGGATCTGGCTGGCGGTCGGATTTTTCGGAGGGTACATGGCGGTACTGATGCTGATCGCCGCGCCTTTGCGGAATGTCGGCCGCTACACCGTTGCCGACGCCATACACGCCCGTTTTCCAGACCGGCTGATCAAGCTGATCGTCATGATCACTACCCTGGTGATCTCCACGTTTTACCTGATCCCTCAGATGCTGAGCGCCGGCCTGCTGTTTGAGCTCCTACTGGGCTGGGATTTTCTTCTCGTCACGATCGGCGTCGGTATCCTGATGTGCCTGTATATCGTCTTCGGAGGAATGAAGGCGACATTGTACAATCAGGTCATTCAGGCCGCATTTTTATTTTTCGCGATGGTGTTTATTGTCGTGCTCGGCATTATCGTGTATTTTGACGCCAGCATAGTGAAACTGTTCGAATCAGCCGCGGGGATTGTTCCGCCAAATGTGGCCTGTCTAAATCCGGATATTATCAAAACCGTATCAGGACATACAAGCGCGCAGGCGATTCAGTCGGTCAGAGCCGCGATGCCCGAAGCGCCAACCGCTATGACGATCGGATTGCAAACCCCGTCGGTTCTGGCGCAGATCAGTACTGTGCTCGCGTTGATCTTCGGTACGGCGGGACTGCCGCATATTTTGATCATGTTTTATACCGTTCCCAGCGCCAAAGCCGCCAAGAAGAGCGTCAATGTCGCGATCGTGGGATTGGGCATCTTTTACCTTTGTTCCATTTTTCTCGGTTTCATTACCATGGCTCTGGTCTATCCGCAGCTGGTCGAATGGATGGCTATGGGGAAAGTCGGGATGGCGGTGAATATGGCCGTTGTCAAAGTCAGTGAGGAACTTGGCGGCCCATGGCTGATGGCGATAGGCACCGCGGGCGCCGTTGCGGCTGTTTTAAGCACCGCCGCGGGACTGATGATTACTTCCGCTTCAACGATCAGTCATGATCTTTATAAAAATTACATCAATCCCGATGCGACCGAAAAACAGGAACTGAACATCGCCAAAATCACAACCGTAGTCATGTCCGCCATATCCATAGTGTTTGCACTAATTTTAAAAACTGAAAATGTCGCATGGTTAGTGACGCTGGCGTTCGGTATCGCCGCGAGCGCGATTTTTCCCGTCATGGTTTCCTGTCTCTGGTGGAAGAGGTTTACGCGCCAGGCCGCCATCGCAGGCATGATTACCGGTCTCCTTGTGTCGCTTTTCTTTATCATTCTCCTGCTGAGCGGTGTGAAAACATTTATCGGTTTCTCAACCGTCGGCGGACCCGGTATTTTCGGCATTACCATGTCGATCCTGGTGGTCGTGATCGTTTCATATTTAACCAAGGACAAAGGCAAGGATGTGGAAGGGTTTTTTGCCCTGGCGCATAAAGTGCAGCACGAAGATTAACCGGATTGGATTTATTTCAAACTTTAAAATAAACCTGCAGGGTGACCCCTTGTGGGTTTGTTTGTTTGTGCGCATTCAGGTTCTTCGTGTTATGCTGAAGCTGTGCGGTTTTTAGTGTCTTTACATTGTGATCAGATTTTATTATACTGCTCAAAATTTATTTCTGTACTCCTATGACGAACATATCAGATTTACATAAGAATTTTCAGGCATTTCTGGACGAATCCTTTCAGCGGATGTCAGGCTGTTTTGCGAAAGTCAATGACGCGATACGTTCTAATAACACTGAAAACGCCGGTAAAGCAGTAAACGATCTTTTTCAGGCATACCTCGGACATCACCGGGAACAGCAGTCGAAAGTCGGCATGATTATAAAGGAGGCCCAAAAAATTGAGCTTCTAGCCGGAGAACTCGCTTTAGAAAAGGACCAATTCAAGGCACTGTATGACTCATGCGTGATACTGTCCTCCGAACCGGAAATTCAGGGACTGATCGAGTTTGCGATGGATCAACTGACTAATTATCTGAAAGCCGACCGCGGATTCCTTATTCTTATGAACGAGCGTAATGAAAATCAATATGTCGTCAGTAAAAATTTTGACGGTGAGGTGATAGAGCAGCCCGCCCTTGAGGTCAGCTCGACCGTTATCCGCCAGACACTGGACATGCTGGCGCCCGTAAAGATCGACGGCCAGAACGCACAGGAACAAATGATGCGCAAGGGAAGTTTCGTTCGGCTGGGGCTGTGCTCTGTGATATGCGTACCCGTTGTTTTCCGGAAACATCTTCTGGGCGCTGTATATCTCGACAGGAAAGAAGGGTCGGGGGTTTTCACTGACCGTGATCAGTCGTTTCTTATCGCGTTCGCCAAACAAATCGCTTTCAGGGTGAATGAATTGTACTCCGTTCAGAGGATGAAGGACGAATGCGATTGCCGGGATAAAAACAGGCTTCAGCTGCTTCGGGAGAGATATCAGTTTTCCGGAATGATAGGTAAAAGCGAACCCCTGATCAGGGTCATGGAGCTGTGTGTCAAGGTGGCTCCGACCGAAGCGTCGGTGCTGATTCTGGGTGAAAGCGGGGTTGGTAAGGAACTGATTGCGCGCGCGATCCATTTCAACAGCGAACGCTCGGAACATTCTTTTATCGCGATCAACTGCGGAGCGATCCCTGCGGATCTTCTGGAATCGGAGTTGTTCGGGTACGAACCGGGCGCTTTTACCGGAGCTTCAAAGGCTAAACCCGGAAAAGTCGAAATGGCGAATCACGGTACGCTGTTCCTGGATGAGATCGCCGAACTGTCGCTTAATCTGCAGGCTAAAATATTAAGGTTACTGCAGACGCATGAAATTGAACGTCTGGGAAGCAATGTTGTCCGCAAAATGGATATCCGGGTCATCGCCGCGACGAATCAGCCGCTGATGCAGCTGGTGAAGGCCGGAAAGTTCCGCGAAGACCTGTACTACCGGCTGAATGTCGTGCAGATCGATGTTCCGCCCCTCAGGGAGCGTCCTGAAGACATTCATCTGCTGACGGGTCATTTTATACGAAAATACGGAACGGGAAGGGTTACATCCATTCATGACGACGCTCTTGCCGTACTCGAACATTACCGCTGGGACGGGAATATCCGCGAACTTGAAAACGTCATTCAGCGCGCGGTGATTCTTACAACGAATTATGAAATCCAGGTTCAGGACCTGCCGCCTGAAATCGTCGCACAGACGGAAGAACGTTACAAAATCATTCCGGATCAGTCTCTTGAAGCCGCGGAAAATGATTTCAGGAAATGGTTCGTTTTAAGAATGCTCAGGAAAACTAATAACAACAAGGCAAAAGCCGCGGAGCTTCTTGGTGTGAACCGTTCTCATTTTTTCAGGATACTGAATCAACTGGGGATTGAAAGCTGATATTATGTTATTCGCAAAATATAATACTCATATAACGTCCACTTGATTACCGTGTGTGAATCGGCCGATCAAATACACTGAAAGATTGTTAATCCGGCCGTATTCGATCATATCCGGCGCTTCATCATCGGGAACCGAAAAAAGAAGTCCTCCGGATGTCTGGGCATCGCACAGGATGATCTGGTCCGTGCGGGAGACTTCGGGTGCCCATCTGACGAAAGGATTCACGTAATCAAGGTTATTCAGTGTGCCACCGGGGACCATGCCGCTGATGACCAGTTCACGCACACCCGAAAAAACAGGAACCTGAGAAGTTGTAATTTCGGCTCCGAGACGACCTTTTCCGGTCATTTCCAGCAAGTGGCCCAGCAGTCCGAATCCGGTAACATCGGTGCATGCCGTAACCGTGAACGATTCTGCAATCCGCAGAATATCATCATTTAATTTCATCATTGATCGTATCGCTTCATGTGCCCGGTTCAGATCAGCTGCGTTTCGCTTGATAGCTGTTGAAAGGATCCCGGTACCGAGCGGTTTAGTGAGAAACAGAGCGTCTCCGGGGCGGGCCGTATGATTCCGGAGGATTTTTTCCGGATGCGCCACGCCGGTTGCGCACAGTCCGAATTTCGGTTCCGTATCCTCGATGGTGTGCCCGCCGGCGATTGAAATGCCGGCCTCTGCAGCGATGGACTGAGCGCCTGCCAGTATCTGATCAAGAACGGACAAGGGCAGCCTTTTGATGGGAAATGCGGCCAGATTCAACGCCCACAGGGGTTTGGCGCCCATCGCGTAAATGTCGCTCAGTGCGTTGACGGCCGCAATGGCGCCGAACGTAAAGGGATCGTCCACAACCGGCGTGAAAAAATCGACCGTCTGCACAACCGCCGTATCATCACTGATTTTATAAACTGCCGCGTCATCCGAAGTTTCGGCGCCGACCATCAGCCGGGCGTCAGTGGGAACAGGCAATTTTTTTAACACGGTTTCGAGATCCCGGGGACGCAATTTACACGCGCATCCGAGGCCGTGAGTAAAACGGGTCAGCCTTACCGGTTCCGAGTCAGATATAATGATCGGAGAGTCATCTCGCTTTAGCCTCCGGTAAGAGTCAATGATCGCACGGGATGCGTTCTCAATATCCTCTGAGACTGTCATCCGGCCGGTAGAGAACCGGATTGTTCCCAGCGCCAGTTCGTCAGGCACTCCCATGGCTTTAAGTACGGATGATGCGACAACCGAATCGCTGTGGCACGCGGCTCCAGCCGAGGCCGCTACAATCTCCCGAAGCTCGTCCAGAAGGGTGTTCGCGTCTATGCCTGGAAATGAAGCGCTGAGCGTGTTCGGAAGACGCTTTTCGCGGTGGCCGTTGATTTTCAGTTCCGGCAGATTGCTTATCAGGGTTCTTTCCATGAGATCGCGCATCAGGGAAAGATGCTCAGTATTTGAAGCCAGGTTTTCCTTAACCCATTCGGCGGCGGCGCCGAGCCCGGCGATCTCGATCACATTTTCGGTGCCCGCGCGCATATTGAATTCATGCGAAGCGCCGTGAATCATTTTTTCAATACGAACGCCTTTCCGCATATACAACACGCCGGTTCCTTTTGGCGCGTAAAATTTATGCCCGGCTAAGGTCAGCAAATCGACTCCGAGGTCTTTAACATTGACAGGGATTTTGCCTGCGGATTGCGCGGCGTCCGTATGGAAAAAAACTCCTTTCTTTTGTGCTATTGCAGATAATTCCTCAATCGGCTGAATGGTGCCTGTTTCGTTATTCGCGTGCATGATGGTGACAAGGATTGTCTCTGAAGTTACGGCCTTGACAAGATCGGCTGGATCAACCAGTCCGTCTGAATCGACGGGCAGGTAAGTCACTTTGAATCCCTGCGTTTCAAGAAACCGGCACACTTCGGTTACCGCCGGATGTTCGACGGCCGATGTGATGATATGATTCCCGTTTTTCCTGCAGGCGTACGCCGCGCCTTTGACAGCCCAATTGTCAGATTCGCTACCGCCGCTCGTAAACAGGATTTCTTCGGGCTCGCATCCAATAAGCTGAGCGACCTGTTGACGGGCTTTTACGACAGCGTTCCGGGTCTGAATTCCGAACCAGTGAGTACTGGACGGATTGCCGTAAAAAACTTCCAGGTAAGGCTTCATGGCGCTGATCACTTCCGGAAGCAGGGGTGTCGTCGCGTTGTAATCAAGATATACAGGCGGCATAAACGATTATTGAAATAAATAAAAAAACTTCATCCTGAGCGCAGTCGAAGAATGAAGTTTTGTTGGCCAATCCGCTATTTTATTCTATACCGGCAAGATGTTTCATGAATTGCACCCGTTCGTAAGCGCCCGGATTATCGACTTTATTCAGGCTCATTTTTCCTCTAAAATCATCGATCGTCTTGTGCTGATGGACGGCCATCCAGGACTCGATGTCCTTCAGCATTTGCTCGAGATATTCAACTCCGTTTTTATACAGGGTGGAGCAGACCTGAACCGCTTTCGCGCCGGCCAACAGCATCTTAATAACCCCGTGGCCGTCATGTATGCCTGTAGAGGCCGCGAGGTCAATTTCCACGCGGCTGGATAACAGCGCAATCCAGCGAAGGGGAATGGAAATATCCGAAGGGGCGCTGTAGATATTGCTCGCGGTTACCTGATATTTGTCGATGTCGATGTCGGGGGAAAAGAAACGGTTGAACAGCACCATTCCTTGAATTCCTGTCCAGGATAGTTTCTGTATCGTATGCGCCATGGCAGAGAAGTGATAACTGATCTTAATTGAAACGGGTATCGAGACGTATTTTTTTACTTCGGCAATTACGTCAAAATACACCTGTTCATTCTGCTCGCTGTTCTTATACGGGCTCGACGACATGACAAATATATTCAGTTCAAGGGCGTCAGCGCCGGCTTCCTGTATGCGTTTGGCGAAAACGGTCCATTCGGAGGCGGACATGCAGTTTATGCTGGCGATGACCGGAATGGCGACAGATTTTTTAGTGTTTTTGATGAGTTCCAGGTACTCGGCGATTTTGTGCTCCTGGGTGTAACTGCGGATATAATCTTCGGCTTCCGGATACACAGCCGGATTATCGCTGCGGGTCACGAGAGAGGCGATTTCATGACGAATCTGTTCCTCAAAAAGGGACTTGATCACTACAGCGCCCGCGCCGTGACTCTCCAGTTTCTTAATGCTGTCTGCCGTTTTTGTTAATCCGGAACTTCCTACGATGATAGGGTTTTTTAATTTTAATCCCAGGTAGGTTGTCGCTAAGTTTGGCATGAAATCTCCTGAAAGTTAGTCATGAATAACAACCGAAAAGATATGAGAAATTTATCAATAAATCAAACGGGAAAATTTATAAATGGCGGGAGTATGTGGGAATCGAACCCTACCATTCCCTGAAACAGGGAATCATCGGTTTTGAAGACCGTGAGAGCCACCAGGCCGCCCTATACTCCCGCGTACGCAACGAATGTAAGGGACTCAGGGATTGATTTCAAGAAAAAGAAATAGTATTTCACAATCATCGGAATAAAAGGTTATATTATCCGGCGGAGGTTAACGATGAAAGCTATGGTACTCAGGCAACAGGGAACCGATTTGGAAATGACGGAAGTCCCCGAACCGTTTTGCACTCATGATCAGGTCCTTGTGAAGGTTGAAGCCTGCGCGGTGTGCCGTACGGACCTTCATGTGATTGACGGAGATCTGGACCATCCGGTATTACCGCTCATTCCCGGACATGAGATCGTGGGACGTGTGGTTAAAACCGGTAAAAACGTCAAGGGAATTCGAACGGGTGACAGGGTAGGAATTCCGTGGCTGGGCTGGACCTGCGGACAATGCTCCTATTGCATAAGCGGCCAGGAAAATCTGTGCGACAAAGCCAGATTCACGGGTTACCATATCGACGGGGGATACGCGGAAATGACCGTCGCTGACTGGCGGTATTGTTTTCCCGTTGATTCCCGCATGCCTGCGGAAAACACCGCGCCTCTTCTGTGCGCCGGACTTATCGGATACCGTTCATACCGGATGGCCGGCGACGCAAGTATTATAGGGTTGTACGGATTCGGGGCCGCCGCGCATATTATCACGCAGATCGCGGTGGGGCATGGGAAAACGGTTTACGCGTTTACGAAACGGGACGACGCTGAAAGCCGGTCATTCGCTCTGTCGCTCGGCGTTCACTGGGCAGGAGCGGTCAGCGATCAGCCTCCTGAAATGCTGGACGCCGCGATCATTTTCGCGCCGGCCGGTGAACTGGTGCCGTCGGCATTATCGCATACACGCAAGGGCGGAATCGTTGTCTGCGCGGGAATTCACATGAGCGACATCCCTTCTTTCCCGTATCGCATACTCTGGGAAGAACGCTGTATCCGTTCTGTCGCCAATCTCACTCGTCAGGACGGAATGGAATTTATGGAACTGGTTTCTTCCATTCCCGTGCATACGGCGGTTACCGTATTTCCTCTGCGTGAAACAAACCGTGCCGTCAGTTTACTGCGTGCGGGACGTCTGCAGGGCGCAGCCGTTTTAGTGCCCTGAATAATGAGCCATTTACCGGGCTTTTAAAACAATAGTGTACATTTAACATGATATGATGCGATATATAAAATTCAGAATTTTTACTCGTGATTGTATGTTTTTTTCTGTTAACTTTCTTAAATCAGGTCAGCATCTATCCGTAGGATCTGATTGCTGTTTAAATGTTACACGGTTTCGTACAACCGGTTTTGTTTAATTGAAAATTTGTCTTTTTTCTGCATCCGTTCTTTGATATATTGTTGCCGCATCCATACTAATTCGGCACGGTAATTTCACAATCCTTTTTTGATGTAAACGCTATGAAGCTGCTCCTGTCAGTCAGGTTTTTTAAAAAGATCATCGCTCTGAACGCCGGATTAATATTATTTCACGGATCCATAAACGCTCAAACCCAGCCTCTCCGTTTCAGCCGTTTGGTTCCGGGAAACGATGAGAACCATAACACGATTATATGTATGATACAAGACCGGGCCGGATTCATGTGGTTCGGAACCAAAAAGGGAGTCCTTCGGTATGACGGTTATCAATTCAGGCATTATAAGCATTCGGTCATTGATTCAACAAGCATAGGCGGCGATTTTGTTCGTGCGATGGCTCAGGACCGTGACGGCAACCTGTGGATCGGAATTGAAAACGGGGGGCTGAACCGTTTCAACCATACCCATAAAACATTTATAAAAATACCTATATCGGAAACGGATTCGTCTGCCGGCACCCCGGAAAGCGTCTACTCGATGGAATATGATTCTTCAGGCGTCCTTTGGCTGGGAACCCAGTCCGGGTTGCGTCGCTATCATATTTCATCAGGAATGACACAGCGCATCGATCTTGCCCCTGTCAATACCCGGATTATGTCGATTAAGAAAGGCCGGCCGGGTGAACTATGGATTGCGACATGGAATAACGGCGTCTACCGGTACGAGACCGGAGGAAATAAACTAACTTCCGTTCCATTCAGCAATACCCGGCAGGATGCATTGATATGGTCTGTATATCCGGATCAGAGAGGCCGCATTTGGCTTTGCACTTTTTCGAACGGATTACAAATCCTTGACAGCGCAGCAAACCGGTTTGTGCATTATGTGCCTGTAAACCACGCTCATGCAGAACGGCTGAACCGCTCCAATGTTTTCAGTGTTTTTGAAGACGGCCATGGACGGATATGGATCGGTAAATATCAGGGCGGCATGGATATATTAAACACTTATTCAGGTGAGCTACAGACATTCAGATACAATCCTTCGGAAAATACAGGCGTGGCAAGCGATATCATCCTTTGTTTTTACCAGGACAGAACGGGTATAATCTGGGTCGGAACTTATGGCGAAGGTTTGAGTCTTTATCATCCGCTGATGTATCGTTTTCATGACTACAACAGGAGGAATCTTCCTCTGAAATCCGATGAGATCGTCGATGCAATCGGAGGATATTCCATCCATGATCTATGGCTCGTACTGAATACGGGATTTCTGGTACCCTTCGAAAAAGAAGCGACCCGGCCTATAAAACTTACTTCCCCGGATGAAGTGGTTGCTTTTTCATATTACGAGAACAAACAAACGATTTGGTGGACAAGTTCCAAAGCGCTGTACGATTTTAACCCTCAGTCAGGGAAAATCAAACGATACCCTATGCCCGAAGGCAAATTTCCGACCCTGGATTATATCGGCCGTTATGATTCGGTTCGGTTGCTGATCGGGACGTTTGATCATCCTCTGATATTCGACAAACGCTCAAAACAGTTTTCCGGAATTGAGGATACTGACAGCAATCTTGCAGTGTTAAACAAACAGAGAATCCTCAGTTATTTGAATGACTCGGATACATTACGCTGGTTCGGCATCAACCGGGGCGGGCTGTACCGCTACAACACCCGCACCCGCACGTTAAAGCACTATTCAAAGGCATCGGTCCATTCCGCACGCCTTAGCAATGATGTGATTCTTTATCTGTACAAAGATCGCTGTCATTATCTGTGGATTGGCACCGAAGGAGGCCTGAACGCGCTTAATACCGGTAATGACAGTGTAACCATTTACAGGGAAGAACAGGGATTGCTCAATGACATCGTATATACCATAGTTGAGGACGGCAGGGAGAATCTCTGGATGTCCACTCCCCGCGGTATTTCCCGGTTCAGCCGGAAAAACAGGACATTCCGCAACTACGACGAACAGGACGGTCTTCCCGCTTCTGCTCCTAAATACAATTCATCAGCCCGTCTTTCCGGGAGCGGTGAAATCATTGTCGGCAACAGGGGAGGGTTTGTTGTCTTCCATCCGGACAGCATCCGTGAGAATGAATTCCCCCCGCCGGTAAGGTTAACGTCAATCAAGAAATTCAACCGCGAGTTCATAACCGATACGCCGGTTGAAATGATGGATCATGTCGAATTATCCCACCAGGATTATGTCGTTTCCTTTGAGTTTACCGCGCTGAGTTACATGAACAGCCAGAAAAATCAATACGCTTACCGGCTGGAGGGATTTGACGACGCTTGGACATACACCAAAAACCGTTCGGTGACCTATACCAATCTCAGTCCCGGAAATTATACGCTTCACATCCGGGCCTCCAATAATGACGGCGTATGGAATGAGGACGGTTATCGTCTTGCGATTTACGTGTCTCCCCCGTTTTACCGGACCTGGTGGTTTATGAGCGGCGCGGTTTTGGCGTTATTTGCAGGCGTTGTGGCCGTTCATAAATTTCGCGTAAGAACCATTAAACAGCAGAAAGCGGCTCTGGAAAACCAGGTTTCGGAACGAACCCGCGAGATACTAAGGCAAAAAACAGATATCGAGATTGCGAACCGGCAGATTACCGAGCAGAAAAACGACCTGGAGCGCGTTAACTGCCAGCTCTCCGATACCCTCAATCAGCTGCAGGTAAAGGAATCGGAACTGATCCATGCCGAAAAAATGAGCGCCCTGGGCGATCTGGTAGCGGGTATGACACATGAGATCAACAATCCGGTAACCTTCGTTATCGGCAACATGGATTACCTGGATCATGAATTCAAAAGGACCTTTGCTTCAGAGATTCCGGAAGCGCCGGCTCCGCAACAACTGGTGGAATGGAAAAAAGCCATTCACGCATCGATGGTCGGGGCTAAGCGGGTAAAAGATATCATAGCCAACCTTAAGAACTTCTCCAAACTGGATGAGGCGGATTTCAAGGAAATCTTCATTCACCGCGACCTGGATATTATCATCAATTTGTTTTTCAGCCATATACCTCACATCATCATCGAAAAACGGTTTGACCCCCGCCTTGACAAAGAACCCTTTGGCTGTTACGCGCGGGAATTGAATCTGTGTTTCCGCAACATAATGGTCAATGCCGTGCAGGCTATCCGGGACGCTGAGAAAGCCAATCTCTATGAAGCCGGCGCTGGAAAAATCCTGATCCTGACGAAAAAGACCGGCCTCGCCGTCACAATCACCTTCAGAGATAATGGAATCGGTATTCCGAAAAAGATTCAGGAAAAAATATTCCTGCCTTTTTTTACCACCCGCGATATCGGAGAAGGGCGCGGACTGGGCTTGTCCGAAACCTATGGGATCATCCGGAAGCATCAGGGGCATATCGATGTAACCAGTGAACACCATAAAGGCGCCGAGATTACATTAATCCTACCGCTTCATTCAACAAAATAACCATCGTATTTCCGGCATGAATTCTTCAGGCAATAAGCGCCGGTTGCTGTTTGCGGAGGTGTGCCGGGGCGGAAAGATGCGCCTGACCGCGGATCATCGTAGTGTATCATACAAATGGAGGGCATAAAAAAAGGTTCCGGCATAAACCGGAACCTTGGGTTGTAACGCAAATCAAAGAACAAATATCAGACGACTCCCTGATCCATCATCGCGTCGGCGACTTTGAGGAACCCGGCGATATTGGCGCCGTTGACATAGTTACCCTGTGTGCCGAAACGATCGGAGGCTTCGACGCAGGATTTGTGAATGGCTTTCATGATCATCTGCAGGCGGTTGTCCACTTCCTCGCGGGTCCAGCTCAGGCGCATGCTGTTCTGCGTCATTTCAAGTCCGGAAGTTGATACGCCGCCGGCGTTCGCCGCTTTGCCCGGGCCGTAAAGGACTTTCGCGTTGATGAATTGCTCAACACCGGCCGGAACGGTCGGCATGTTGGCGCCTTCAGAGATGACGTACACGCCGTTTTTCAGAAGATTGGCGGCATCTTTGGCATTGATCTCATTTTGAGTGGCGCTCGGGAACGCGCAATGGGCTTTGTGATCCCATAGCGGGTTATAATCGGCTTTCGGATCGATTTCCTTATAAACGGCCGATTTGAATTTGTCGGCGTATTCTTTGATGCGTCCGCGGCGGACATTTTTCAGATCCATGACAAATTTTAATTTGTCTTTATCGATTCCCGCTTCATCGTAAATGTATCCGTTGGAGTCCGACAGCGTAACCGGTTTTGCGCCTAACTGGATAAGTTTTTCCACGGTGTACTGGGATACATTCCCGCTTCCCGACACAAGACAAATCTTTCCTTCCAGTGTCTGGCCGCGTGTGGAGAGCATTTCAGCGGCAAAATAGACAGAGCCGTAACCGGTTGCTTCCGGTCGGATCAGGGAACCGCCCCATTTGAGGCCTTTTCCCGTAAGAACGCCGGTAAATTCATTTCTCAGTTTTTTATATTGTCCGAACATAAAGCCGATTTCACGGCCGCCGACGCCGATATCGCCCGCCGGTACGTCCGTATCCGGCCCGATATGACGGAATAATTCATTCATGAACTGCTGGCAGAAACGCATGACGTCTACATCGCTCTTTCCCTTTGGATCGAAATCCGATCCGCCCTTGCCGCCGCCCATCGGCAGTGTCGTGAGGCTGTTCTTGAAGACCTGTTCAAAGGCCAGGAATTTCAGGATGCCCTGGTTAACAGACGGGTGAAATCGTAAACCTCCCTTGTACGGGCCGATGGCGCTGTTCATCTCGATGCGGTAACCGCGGTTTATGTGAACGTTGCCGTGTGAATCAACCCATGGAACGCGGAACGTTATCATGCGTTCCGGTTCGATGATTCTTTCCAGGATTTTAGCCGAACGGTATTCAGGATGCCGTTCAAATACAAGCGCGAGGGATTCGGCGACTTCGTGGACCGCCTGGTGAAATTCAGGTTCCGAGGGATTTTTGGCTTTAACTTCAGCCATGAGTTCCTTGACGTAATCAGACATAGAGATCCTCCTGATGGGTGAATGGGTTAGTCATGTTTCCGGATAATCCGTTTAACACGAAGGTTGTAATTTTATTTTAAAATATATTCGTTTAAAAATTAAACGAAGATCAGAAAACACCTTTGATCATTTTGATCAATCCGGTTAAAAAGGTAACGGATCAACAGCAAAAACTCAACGCAAAAACCGCTGTATCGAGGATTCAGTAAATTACTTAAGCGTCTCCGTGTAACACGTAGGCACGTTATGGCACGTTCATCAGGGGTTTCCGGGATTGCCGTCCATGGTTACGATTTTATTGCGGATCGCGTAAAGCATCAGTTCGGCGGGGGTTTTGAGCCCCAGTTTGGACATAATATGATTTTTATGGGATTCGACCGTGCGGATGCTGATGAACAGCTCATTCGCGATATCGCTGTTGCTGAGTCCCCGGGCGAAGAGTTTCAGGATTTCAGTTTCCCGGGCCGTCAGGGAAGGAGCCTGGTCCTCACGGTTTTCGGGGTGTTTCCGTACTTTCTGCACAAAACTGCTCAGGAGGGTGTGCGACACGGAACCGGCGAAATACTCCCGGTCCTGGGACACGGCCTGAATGGCCGAGGTCAGTTCCTTGCGGGTTGTATTCTTCGGAAGATACCCTTTTGCTCCGGCTTTGATGGATTTTGTTATGAATTCCTCGTTGGTGTACATCGAAAGCATCATGACCTTGGTATCCGGATAATCCTCCGTGATCTTCCGTGTAATCTCGATGCCCGACATTCCGGGAAGAGACACGTCCGCCAAAACCACGTCCGGACGGAGGTGTTTGATCTTCCTGAATAATTCCTGTCCCTCGGATGCTTCGCCTACGACTTCAATCGTCTTGTCCTCGGACAAAAGAGCTTTGATGCCGTCACGGACCAAATGATGGTCATCGAGGAGAAAGACTCTGATTTTGCGGGTATCGTTTTTCACGGTTTCAGGTTAATTGTTGCGGATGAAAAATTCAATATTCATTTTTTTCGGCGGTTTGTTTGGGGACCTGGACGAATATCGTCGTTCCGGAAATCTGCGATGACTCAATGTTAAGAACTCCGTTGAGGAGGTTCACCCGGGTACGGATATTCTGGAGTCCGCGGCTTTGAGACGTATGGACCCTGTTCGTGTCGAACCCCCCGCCGTTGTCTGAAATCTGGAGCAGAACAAAAAGTTCGTCCTCATGAAATAGGAGTTCGGCCTCGCCGGCACCGGCGTGTTTCACAACATTGGTCAGGGCTTCCTGGGCGATACGGAACAGGTATACTTGGATTCGTTCGTCAAAATGAACTTCACGGACGGTAATGCGGGGCCGAATCATCAGCGAATCCGGCTGGGAAAGTTCCGCGCACAGATTATGAAGCGCCGTAAGAAAGCCCAGTTCATAAAGAACGGCGGGCATCAGTCCGTTGGATATGCGCCGGACCTCATCGATCGTTGTGTCGCATAACGATCGTGTTTCCGCGAGGATGGGGTTGATTTTTTCCGGCGGGGAATCCAGCGCATTTTCGATCCGGAGTTTGATCGCCACGAGGTATTGACCCAGACCGTCATGGAGTTCCCGTGCAACCCGCTGCCGTTCCTGCTCCTGTCCGTCAATCACCGAGGAAATCCTCCTGACGCGGGCAAGGCGAAGGTCCTGCTCTACTTTTTTTCTCAGGGTGATGTCGCGGATCACCGTAACGAGCATCTGGGTTCCGTCATACTCAATGGGATGTTCCTGGATTTCAACCGGGAACGTGGAACCGTCGTCGCGTATCGCCCGGGTTTCAAAGAATCCGGATTCAGACAACGCAGGCCGGTCATCCGGCAGGATGATATCGTCAATGCTTCGTCCGGTCAGCGCAGCGGCCGTAAAGCCGGACATCCGCGTAATCGCATGGTTGACAAGCACGATTCTGCGGCCGTGATGAAAAACGATTCCGTCGGGTGTGGCGTCATAAAAGTGCCGGAGCCTCTGTTCCCGTTCTTTCAGCTGCTGCGCCATTTTATTGAAACCGTCGGTAAGTTCACCGAGTTCATCCCGGGCGAGCACATCGACCGGGTCGGCGAAATCGCCGCGGCGCATGATGTTAACGGCATGGAGCAAACGGGATATCGGCCGGGTGACCCGCCGTGCCATGATAAATGAGGTGATAAACAGCGCGGCAGCCAGCATCAGGCTCAGGTAGGATAAATGACGCTTGAATTCCTCAACCGGGGCCATCGCTTCCGTCCAGTCAATTTCCGCAAGGATCGCCCAGTGCGATTCTCCAACGCTGATCCTGCCGAATGAGCAAAGCACACGGACGCCGCGGTAGTCGGTAATGATGTCCGTGCCTTCTTTTCCGGCGAGAGCGGAATCGATGGTTTTGGATTCGACCCGCTGCCCGTACACGGACGAGCCGTAGAATCGCGAGGAACTGCGCAGGGTATAATCCGGACCGACCGCGTAGGATTCGCCCGTTTGCCCGAGCCCCTTGTAATCCTCGTTGTCCAGCATCACTTGATTGATGGCCATGACCGGGATGGTCAGAACAAGAAAGACAGAATCGGATCCGTTCCTCATCCGGAGTCGTCCAAGCCAGAGCGACGGCTGCGACGTGTCGGTGGTTTTCATGTAATCCTGAAAAACGAACACCTTTTCCTCCGAAAACCTTGCCGTTGCCGTGCGCAGGATTTCGGGCGGAACATCGAAGATTTTCGAATGCAGGCAGGAAGAGTCGGACTTAATTTCGTACCATGGTCCGGGGCCCGGTTTAATCAGTATCCCGGCGGAATAGGGATACTGATTCAGGAAACGGAAAAGGAATGGTTCATTCACGGTGTTCCGCGGTTTTCCGGATGAATCACGGTGCAATCGCCGGGTCAGGTCATCCGTCGTTTGGGAGTGGGCCAGCAAGCCGATGTCCTGCCGGCGTTCCAGGAAAAATCTCTCTAGCTGGCGCTGTTTGGCGGCCCGCACGGAGGTCAGTTGTTCGAAAGTACGCTGTAATATCGCGGATTTTGCCTGATTATACATCAGCCCGCTGACGACTGCGATTATGATCAGTCCGAGAAATATAAAATACAGGAATAGTTTGTGGTTCAGCGACAGACGTTTGATCATGAATGCGGGGCAATCAAAAACAAAAAAAATATACCGTTCCGGAATGGAAATAGGAGGACTTAGGAACTATTGCGAAACCGGCGCACGGCCGGCTGGTCATGCGCCTCAGGTAAATTTCCCGGATGAACCGCAGGATGAGGAGTGCCCGGCGTGGGGTGAGTTTTGCCCGGAGGCAAACAGGGAAATCAGTTTCTGAATATGATAACCTCCGCAGGATGGACACTGGATCCGTTCGCTCGCTGAATTCACAAGTTCCTCAAACTGCTTTCCGCATTCTTCGCATTTGAATTCATATAATGGCATAATTGTATGTATGGTAATATGATAAAATGACAGTAAAAAAAACAGCATCTGCCGGTTTGCATAAAAACCGGCAGATTCACGATTACTTTGCCTTGACCGCTTTGGCTTTCTTCGCCGGGGCTTTCTTTGCCGGGGCTTTCTTTGCGGTTTTAGCGGTCATGCTTCCCTTTCCACTCTTGCACGCCATGGGATCACTCCTTGGTTAATGGTTTGGTCCGGCAGCGGCGTCTTGCCGGCTGCGCTGAACTGAAGACTGGTTAAACGATTTTAATTAAATTATTTCCGATATACAACAATATTTTTTATTGTTCCCGGTCTGTTTTCCACAATCCTTTTTTCTGGTATCGAGCGTCCTGATACCGGACTGTGAAAAGCTGTTGATATCTTACATTAGGCGGATAGGTCATGGGGGTTGCGTATCCTTCGGCGATGATTTTTTCGTTGAGCATCTCGCCGTTCTCAAGATACACATAGGCGAGCAGGCGTCCGTACCGGTCTCTTTTCTGAACGTCGAATTCAAGCCGGACCCGGGATCCTTCCCGCAAAAGAGATTGGGCGTATTTTCTTGCCTCGTTGCCCATTGCGTTCATGGTTTTGATATCATGTTCATACCGTTCCATGTCTTTCTTGGCTTTGCGGTTCGCCTGGGTTTCCGGCGTATCAATCCCGATCAGGCGAAGTTTTTCTTCTGCTCCCAAGTGGCGGATGCTGTACGTGTCTCCGTCAATGACTTTCAGGATGATCGCAGTCAGTTCGCCGTCTGCGGGATCCGGCTTCCCTGAATATTGCTTCAGTCCGAACGTCAGCGCAACGGCGGCAATCAGCGCGATGAAAAACCGCCGCAGGGAATAAAATTTATTCATGATCATTTTCGTTGCTTTTCAGGCCGGGATGGGTTTCTTCTTCGGCGTACAGGCAGGGCATGATGAAAAACACATTGCATTTCAGAATCCGTTTAAATAGATTAGTTCCCATAAGTCCTAACAATATAAGACCCCAAAGGATGAAAGCAATAATTTTTGATTTTGGCAATACGATCGTGCGGCAGGACAATCTGGACTGGAAAAAAATGGAAAAAGCCGGGTTACTGAACCAAATCGACCTTTTCTCGAAAAGGGGATTCAGGGGCATCACTGTCGCGAAGTGGAGCGATTCGTTTTACCGGCTCCTGAAGCTTCATGAATTCCAGGCTGCCCATCACCGGACAGAGGTCAGCATGATACGGGTTTTTCAGCGCCTGATTTTCGAGTACGGGCTGCCGTCCGACATTACGCCGTTCCAGCTCACGCAAACGTTTTATCTTCCCGTTTGCCAGTCGCGTTTGCTGTTTGAGGATACGGCCGATACGCTCAAAAGACTCGTCGATAAAGGCGTTCCTCTGGGGCTGATTTCCAACACCGCGATTCCCGGTGTGCTTATGGACGAGGTTCTCCAAAGGTTGCATGTTCTGGAATTTTTCGGGTTTACGTTTTATTCCTCTGATCTGGGATTCCGCAAGCCCCATCCGGACATGTTTGAACTCGCGGCGGCAAGACTGAAACTCAAACCGGGACAGATCACGATGGTGGGGGACCAGGTTGTGGAGGACGTCAAAGGAGCGGTCTCGGCGGGCATGCAGGCGGTATGGATCAACCGGGGCGGAACGGAGAAGAAAACGGCCGGGGCGGCGCACTGTCGGACGGTCCGTTCGCTTCGGGAATTATTAACCTTGCTGAAATAACGGATGAGAAAAGTACATCAGGTCCTTTTTGATTTTGATTACACTCTAGCGGATTCGTCCGAGGGAGTCATTGCTTCGGTGAATTTCGCCCTGAATGCAGCCGGACGGGGAGACGCCGATCCGGAGGAAGTCCGCCGGATGATCGGACATTCGCTTGAGGACACATTCGCCAGGTTCCTGGATCCGTCCGATACGGATCTCATTCAGAAATGCAAAAAGCTGTTCATGGATTATGCCGATACCGGGGAGATGCTGAAACGAACCGTGATGCTGGAAGGTACAGAAACGGCTCTGGAAGCGCTGTACGAAAATTTGTACACACTGGGCATAGTTTCCACCAAGCGGCGCAGCACGATCGAAGATACTCTCAATCATTTCGGGCTCGGCGACTATTTTGACATAATCATCGGCTATGAGGACGTAGTGAGCCTGAAACCCGATCCCGAGGGACTGCTGAAAGCGATCGATTCGCTGGCCGGAACGAAAGAGGATTCCGTATATGTCGGCGACAGCCTTGTTGACGTGGAAACTGCGAAGAGGGCCGGTGTGTATATGATCGGAGTCACCACGGGAAAGACCGGTGAACAGGAATTGAGGTCGGCCGGAGCGGATCTTGTGATTCCGGATCTTGCGGCTTTGGTACAGATTCTGAATTGATATGACAGGGATGAAAACACTCGCCACAAACCGGTTGAAACGCATTCTGTTTATTGTAACGCTTCTGATATCCTGGGGCGCATCAAACGGCTGTGCGCAAACCGCCGGGTTGAAGATACGGGAAAAAGAAAAAACCGACAGCGCCGATACGACGGTGCAGGATGAATCCTTTGATGGGAATCAGTTTCAGGATCATGTCTGGGTCATTGAACCGGTGATCCGTCGGATGCCCCCGTCGGATACGGTGGCAGGGTACCCTCTGATGAAGGAAGAAGCGGGTGAAGGAGAAATGAAATCCGTAACGGTTTCCGGATACCGGGTTCAGCTGTTCTCCACGACCGATTATTACGCCGCGGTCAGGACAAGAAACGATGCCGCATCGCGGTTTACGGAAGAGATCATCATGGATTTTGAGCCGCCGTACTATAAAATCCGGGCGGGCAATTTCACCGACCGGCAAAAAGCCGAGGAACTCCGGTCGTTCGCCCGTACCGCCGGTTACCCGGAAGCCTGGGTAATTCAAACCAAAGTGACCATTAATAAATGAAAACAGAATAAAGGAGAAAAGCTATGGCGCAGAATGAAATTAAAACCCTCGGAGTGTTGGGTTGCGGGATTATGGGCGGGGGAATCGCCCAGACAGCGGCAGCGGCGGGATTCAAAACGCTTGTTTGGGAGTATCAGCAGGATTACCTGGACAAATCCCTTAGCGCAATAAAAAAACAGCTCGAGCGAAACGCCAACAAGGGAAAGATCACCCCGGAGGAAAAGGACAAAACGATTGCGAACCTTCACGGAACCACGAATCTGGAGGATTTTAAAGAATGCGATTTTATCATCGAGGCGATCATTGAGGATATCAAAATAAAGAATGAGGTATTTAAAAAACTGGACACCCTGTGTCCCCCGCATACGATTTTTTCCTCCAACACTTCGAGTCTGACGATCACGGAAATCGCCAACGCGACGCAGCGGCAGGACCGGTTCTGCGGCATGCATTTTTTCAATCCGGTCACTTCGATGAAACTTCTGGAAGTCGTGAAAGCGGTCCGGACATCCGCGGAAACTTTGGACAGGGCCGTGGAATTCGGCAAAGCCCTTGGGAAAACGACTATTGTCGCGAAGGATAATTCCGGTTTCGTGGTGAATTTTCTGCTTGTGCCGTATCTCCTCGGCGCCATCCGCGCTTTCGAGAACGGGATCGCGGCTATGGAAGATATCGATAAGGGAATGATGCTGGGTTGCGGACATCCGGTCGGGCCGCTGACCCTGCTGGATTTTATCGGGATTGATACCGTATACCGCGTGGCCGGAATCATGCATGAGGAATACGGCGAAGCCATGTATTCGTGCCCTCCCCTGCTGAGAAAAATGTATCTTGCGGGTTTCTTCGGCAAAAAATCAGGCAAGGGTTTCTATGATTACTCATCCGGCGTACCAAAACCCAATCCGGATCTTGTGAACTTTATAGGGTAAAACTCGTTTCTTCCGTAACCCGGTGACAGGGAAATTCCGGGGAAGTGAAATATTTTTCCCGGTTTCTTCGTTATTCCATCGTATAAAAAAACGGAATAATACGATGCAGATATCAAGACGCCATTTTCTTAAATTATCGGCCATGGGAGGAGCTTTAGCGGCCACCTCGCAGGCCCGGGCAGTGTCTATTCTTGAGCCGGATTCGGGGATCGAATTTGTGAGCAATCCTTCGCTGTCAACTGTCCTTGAGGGTTTTCCCGGCAATCCGCTGAAAGACGACCGGTTCCTCAACCTGGACCGGATTTCATCGGACAAATCCTTTACAACAGTGTTCAAATGGTTTCTGTCGGAAAATCCGCAGAAAAACGAAAAAAAGAATGATCCTTTCCGGTTAAAAGTACAGATGATTGATTCCCTGAATGACATCAGGGACAATTGCATGATCTGGCTGGGCCATTCGTCTTTTCTGTTTCATTTTGACCGGCATTGGATTTTAACGGATCCCTGCCTCACCGATCTGCCGTTCAAGTCACGCCGTGCCGCATTGCCGATCCGTATCGGCGACCTTGCAAAAACGGATTACGTGCTGATTTCTCACGGTCATTACGACCATCTCGACAATGAAACCGTGTCGCAGTTTTTATCCCGTAAGACACAGGCGCTGACTCCATTGAACATGACCGGACTGATCCGGTCCATGAACCGTTTTGTGGATGTACAGGAGGCGGGCTGGTATCAGCGGTACAGCCTGGACACGCCTTTTACCGTTACCTTTCTTCCGGCAAAGCACTGGTATCTGCGGGCGCCCTGGGACAGAAATAAGATTCTCTGGGGAAGCTTCATGATCGAATACAAAAGCAGGAAGTTTTATTTTGCGGGCGATTCGGCCTATGACGGGCACTTTAAGGCGATTTCGGATCTGTTCGGCGAGATCGATTATTGTTTCATGCCGATCGGCGCGTATAAGCCGGAATACATCATGCAATCCAATCATATGAATCCCGGGGAAGCCGTACAGGCGTACCTCGACCTGAAAGGGAAACATTTTATACCGATACACTACGGCACCTATGATCTTGCCGACGAACCGGTCGGAGAGCCCATCCGCTGGCTGAAAAAACTGTCGGATGAAAACCGGTTTCAGAAATTGCTGATGCCCGGAGTAGGAGAAGTGATTCCGCTTTCATAAACAGTATTACCTAATACGAATTACGTTACTTCCGGAACAATAAAAAAACTGTTGTCGCAGAGAAAAAAAAATCATACATTTTCCTGAAACTTAATCACTAACTAAACAGGGAGAAAAGTCATGCGTCGTTATTTTAAAATAATCGCGTTAAGTCTGGCGGTCGTGTTTGGCGCCACCACGATGACCGGCTGTTACGGCAAGTTCATGCTGACGAAAAAAATTCATACCTGGAACGGAACGGTTTCATCAAACAAATTCGTCAACAACCTTGTATTCTGGGGTTTGTGCATCATTCCGGTATACAGCATCGGAACCCTGGTGGATGCGGTTATCCTGAATACGATTGAATTCTGGACCGGTTCCAATCCGATGGCCATGAAAGAAGGGCAGAAAGAAGTTAAGAAAGTCGCCATTGAGGGAAAAGAATATGAAATTACAGCGACCAAGAACCGGCTGGATATCGTTCAGCTGAGCGGCGATGAAAAAGGAAAAGTGACTTCCATGGTGTATGATGAAGGAAGCAGGAACTGGTACCTGAATGACGGGGATACGAAAGTCCTGATCGCGCAGATTCAGGATGACAACACGGCATTATTCATCAATCCCTACGAATAGAATTTGTCCGGGATCACACAAAAAAAGGGAGACAGAACATGTCTCCCTTTTTTACGTACATCGGAAACGACTTGTTATTTTGCGACCCGTTCAAGCCATTTCAGCATGAACAGCATCGTGCCCATCGAGATCAGGCAGACCAGTACGAACATGGACCAGGTCATCCAAAGGGGAATGGATTCGTAGAAAATCGCTCCGATGAACAATAACTGGTTGCCCATGGCGGTAGCTCCGAGCCAACCGCCCTGCATGATGCCCTGATACTGGGGCGGTGCAACTTTCGAGACGAATGAAATTCCGAGGGGGCTGATAAATAATTCCGCGACCGTAAGGATAAAATACGTTCCGATCAGCAGGAACGGCGTGATTCGCTGAACATCCGGAAGGCCGCCCAGGGCGTCCACTTCCGATTTGAGAGGGAGCCCGAACGAACCGAGCGCCATGACCACATAAGCCAGGGCGGCGATCAGCATGCCGATGGCGATCTTTTTCGGCGTGGAGGGTTCTATGTCGCGGCTTCTCAGCCAGCCGAAGAATGCGAGAATAATCGGGGTTAAAAAGACAATGAAGAACGGATTGACTGCCTGGAACTGCTCGGCGGTGATGGCCAGGTCGCCGATTTTCAGGAGCGTGTAGTCGCGGGCGAAATAAGTCAGCGTCAGTCCGTTCTGGTGGAACGAGAACCAGAAGAAGATCACAATGCCGAATACGGCGAAAAGGGCATAGAGCCGCTGCTTGACTTCCTTGATGTCCATGACCGTCACGTTGCCTGCCGCGGCCTTGGCGGCATGGATTTGCTTGGCGTCGGGAAGTTTTTTCTTGTTGATGACAAAGATAATGAGCGAGATCATCATGGCGATGATCGCGACGCCGAACGCGTAGTTGAAGCCGGTGGAGAACACATCCAGGTACTCTTTGGCGAATGCCGAAAGATCCGTAACGGTTTTTCCGCTGACCTGGCTGGCGAGATCGGTCATGCGTTTGAGGCCGTCTGCATTGATTGTGCCTTCCACGTAGCCATGGCAGAGTTTTGGCAGATCGGGATTGTAGGCGAAGCCGTTCTTGGAGAGCCACCAGTTACGGACGCCCGCCGCGGTAAAGGGGGCGAAAAACGCGCCGATGTTGATGAACATGTAAAATACTGAAAATCCCGAATCGCGAAGCTTGGAATACGTTTCGTTATCGTACATCTGGCCGACCAGTGCCTGGAGGTTGCCCTTAAAAAGCCCGTTTCCGAACGCGATGACGAATAATCCGATACAGGTCAGGGTAATGAAAAGCGTCTTGTTCGGCGAGGGAGTGGGCGTGGGAATGGCGATCAGAAAATAACCGATCGACATGACAATGAGCCCGGTCAGGATGGTTTGTTTGTAATGACGGGTTTTGTCGGCGATGAGACCGCCCACGAAGGCAAGAATATAGATGGAAAAGTAAAACGTGGCGTAAATCACGCCGGCGCTCTCTCCCGTTAATCCGAATTTGGCTTGCAGGAAAAGGACCAGGATTGCCATCATGGTGTAAAACCCGAACCGTTCTCCCATATTGGCAAGCGCGGATGCAAGTAATCCGTTGGGATGCCCTTTGAACATGTGTGTCTCCTTGTGCTGTTGGGTAAGGTTAATTTATTTTGATCTGTTTTTCCGGTTGTAATAAGGGCGAAGGCCGTAATTGATGTCTGTCCAGGTAAGGTTGACGCGTTTGCCTACTTTCCACTGGATGGGGTTTCCGTACGAGTCGCGTTTCGTGATCACGTGCGGGTTGTTGGAGGCGATGATCCCGCATGCGCTGGAGACGGCTTCGGCGGTGATGATGTTTTTGGGTATGTGCTCTTTGTAAACATGGTCATGGTAAAATTCCATCAGCATCTTGATCTCGGCCCGGATTGTTGCCGTGGTGGTGGTATATATGCCGCTGTTGATCTCATTGATAATCCTGTTGTTTCGTTCCGCGATGGACCTGCGGCGTTCCAACTTGCGGTCCAGGGTAAGTTGTGCCTGGACGAGGGAATCAATATTCCGGTTCGGACGCTCGATGGCGTCCCATGCGGTTACTTTTTCAGCCGGGGGAGGTTTTTTTGTGAGGACGACAACCATCAGGATCGTCAGAATGATAACTCCTCCCAGTGCGCTGAAACCGGCAACCCGCCGTTCCTTGAGCGACAAGCCTGACCGGCTGCCCCAGTACCGGGATTCATGAAAACCCCAGCTCGAAGGCTCCGACCACCATGAATTAAACACTTTATTCTTCTTGAACCACATCCGGTAGTATTCGGGCAGCATATATATGAAATCGCGTTTGGCGTCGAGAAGCATGCGGTCCCGTTCCTTTTTGGCATCCTCTTTATCGGCCAGGTCCATGCCCCGGGCAGAAATCGTTTGCTGGTATTCCTGTTCGATTTCGGTAACCAGATTCTTGAATGTAAAGATCGCTTTTTTAAACTGCCGGTTGTCGCAACCCAGGTATTTCTCTACTCCCCACAGATCCAGGCTTTCCTTTTTGGCTTTCCACCATAACCGGAATCCCGAAAACAATGGAGATTTGGTAACTTGTATGGTTTGCTCACCAATTTGTACTTTATTCGTATCGTCTTGCATAGCCCCTCCGGGGAAGAGTGTGAAAACAGATCGGCTCAATAAAATCTAGAGACCTTAATATAATAATATCTATTCATTTTTCAAGAAAAACAAAAATTTTTTCTCTTTTTATTATAAATTTATTATAAAATTGTTTTTGATGACAACATACAAACAATTGGTTTGCTGTTGTTAAAACGGGGAGTATAAGTATCTTAAGTTAAGAATATAAAGGATATTTCGGATTTTCAGTTTAAGATTTAGAATATTTACCTCATATCGGCGTTTCTTCAATATGAAGTAACACGCCTTCAGGCAGCGTTAAGTAACATATTTACTTGACTATAATGGAGGATTTGTTATATTTTACATTCTTAACTGTTGTCCGGGAACGGACAATTTATGTCTGGAGTTGGCATGAAAAATAATTTTTCCAGTCGTGTTCAGTTGGTGGTAAAGCTTTCACAGGAAGAAGCGATCCGTCTTGGGCATGATTACATTGGCACCGAACATTTGCTTCTTGGGCTTATCCGGGAGGGAGAGGGTGTTGCCGTGAAAATGCTCAGGAATCTGGGCGTTGAACTGGATAAATTAAAGCATACCATCGAGGATATGGTCAAACCCGTATCCGACAACACCATTATCGGTAATCCTCCTCTGACAAAGCGGGCTGAGAAAATCCTGAAATCGACCTATATTGAGGCGAAGAATTTCAAGTCAGATGTCATCGGTACGGAACATCTGCTCTTATCGGTCCTGAAGGAAAAGGATTGTCTGGCTTCTCAGGTGCTCATGATTTATAATATTGATTATGACGTGGTTCGCCGTGAACTGACGAATATCATGAACGGAGTGCCTTCCGCTCATCCGGCCGCGGGAAAAAAGACAGAACAGAAAAAAAGCAAGACTCCGGCGTTGGATCATTTCGGCCGTGACCTGACTTTGCTGGCCGAGGAGGGAAAGCTTGACCCGATCATCGGCAGGGATGAGGTGATCGAGCGGGTATCGCAGATTCTGTCGAGAAGGAAAAAGAACAATCCCGTCCTGATCGGTGAGCCCGGGGTGGGCAAGACGGCGATTGCCGAGGGGCTTGCGCTGAGGATTATCAACAAAAAAGTTCCGCGGATTCTCTTCGGCAAGCGTGTGGTGACGCTCGACGTCGGGGCCCTTGTGGCCGGAACCAAGTACCGCGGCCAGTTCGAGGAGCGCGTCAAGGCGATCATGAGCGAACTGGAAAAAACCACCGATGTGATTCTTTTTATCGACGAATTGCATACGATTGTCGGGGCGGGGGGCGCCAGCGGTTCCCTCGACGCGTCCAACATGTTCAAGCCCGCCCTCTCAAGAGGTGAATTACAGTGCATCGGCGCGACCACTTTGGACGAGTACCGGCAGTACATCGAGAAAGACGGCGCGCTGGAACGGCGATTCCAGAAAGTGATGATCGATCCGCCCAGTGTGGACGAGACCATCGAAATCCTGCGGCAGATCAAATATAAATATGAAGAGCATCATCATGTGTATTATACCGACGAGGCGATTGTCGAGGCGGTACGGCTGTCCGACCGGTATATCACCGACCGGTACCTGCCCGACAAAGCCATCGACGTGATGGACGAGGCGGGGTCACGGACGCACATCATGAGCATTGTCGTTCCTCAGCAGATTCTGGACATTGAGGCGGAGATCGACCGGGTGAAACATGACAAGGAATCGGTCATTCGCAACCAGAAGTTCGAACAGGCCGCCGAACTCCGCGACCTGGAAAAGCGGCTTTCGGAGCAGCTGCGGGTGGCGAAGGAGGAATGGGAGAAAAAGGAAGAGACGCATCCCGTGAAAGTCGGCGTTGAGGAAATGGCTCACGTTGTTTCCATGATGACCGGCATTCCCGTCAGCCGGGTCACGCAGACCGAGTCGGACAAGATCCTGCAGATGGATGAGCATCTCCGCCTGCGCGTGATCGGGCAGGACGAGGTCGTTCATATCGTTTCCAGGGCGATCCAGCGCACGCGCGCGGGTCTTAAGGATCCTAACCGCCCGATCGGTTCGTTCATTTTCCTGGGTCCCACTGGCGTCGGGAAAACCCATTTTGCCAAGGAACTCGCGGCCTATTTATTTGACAGTCCTGAAGCGCTGATCCGCATCGACATGTCGGAGTACATGGAAAAATTCTCCGTCAGCCGGCTGGTCGGATCGCCGCCGGGGTACGTGGGGTACGAAGAGGGAGGCCAGCTTACGGAAAAAGTGCGCCGCAAACCCTACAGCGTCGTCCTGCTCGACGAAATCGAGAAAGCCCATCCCGATATTTTCAATCTTCTTCTGCAGGTCCTGGATGACGGAATCCTAACCGATAGTCTCGGCCGGAGGGTGAGTTTCAAGAATGTCGTTCTCATCATCACTTCCAATATCGGCACCCGCGATGCCGGGAAGAACGCGGCATTCGGATTCTCAAACCAGACCGACGCGAAAAATGAGTATGACCGGCTGAAATCGAAAGTCGAGGAAGCGACAAAAAAACTGTTTAATCCCGAATTCATCAACCGTATCGATGAGATCATCGTGTTTCATCCGCTGAACCGCGAAGATGTCCTGAAAATCATCGATTTGTCCCTGCGTGAAGTGGAAATGAAACTGCGGGACCGCAATCTGACGATCGCATTGTCCCTGAGGGCGAAGGAATTTATCGCCGAAAAGGGTTATGATCCGGTCAACGGTGCAAGGCCGCTTCGAAGGGCCATCCAGAAATTTCTCGAGGATCCGGTCGCGGAACAGATTCTCCGGCGGGGTTTTCAGGAAGGAAGCCTCATTCAGGTGGATGTGGAAGGCTCGGAATTGTCTTTTATTGAGATGTCAAACGAACCGACGCACGATCAGGTCGAATAGATTTTTTTAACCGGAGGATTGACTTATGTTTTTTGGTAAGAAAAAGAAAAAACGCGAAGGCGCGCTGGAGGATGAGCAGATCAGGGAAGTGATACAGACCCTGTCGGTGAATGACGGCGCGACCGTGGAACGCATCAACTGGGACGGTACGACCACGCTGGTATCCGGCCGGGTCAGCCATGTCGGTACCAATTTCTCGGATTTCATACTCGTGGAAGAAGGATCCGGCGAAGGCGTTCATTTTAAGATCAACGATGGCGACATTTCAAAAATACAGCGCGTGGCCATCAGCATTGATCTGGACGAGACGCATGAGGAATCGTACATGACCGAGGATGCGATCCTCGAGATCCTGGAGGCGCTCGATCACGGCGACGTGGTCAATGTTTCATTCTACAACCCGCTGAAGGGAAAGGGAGATTCCGTCGTCGGCGCGATCACGCTGAAGGATGAATACAACAAGATTTTCGCCGTTGAGTTTGAGGAAAACGGCGAACTGGTCGAGAAGAGTTTCGATCTGAACCAGGACAGAATCATCGATATCATTATCATGTAAATCTCATTGAAAAAGACAAATAAAACCCCCTTCATTCATTATGAAGGGGGTTTTTGTTACCTGAGTATTCGAGCGGTGAGTCGGCGAATATCACTGTTTTGATGACTAATTAATCCGACTCCGTCACCTTTTACGTTAGATCGTTGCTTTAAACTCAGACGTTTTGTTTCGTCTAAATAAATTTTTAGTTCATCGTCACATATTATTTGGTCTTTGTTGCCAATATAACCATCCAATAAATATGCAGCTGCAATTGAGGAGTCAATTTGTCCAAATATTACCTCTAATTCAATGTGCTCATCTGTTGTATCTACATAAACAGGCATAATAATTGAGTCTTTAAAAGTGAAATAGTCGAAATAAGGGATTTCTTGATTATCACGAATACCGAATCCAAAGTGCTTAAGTTTTTTTTCATCCGTTGGATTTAATTCCACATATAAAAATCCCCGATCCTTTACTATGCCAGGAATCTCCATAAAATTACGAACTCGTTCTTTAATCTGTATAACAATAGTATCTCCATTAACAGGGAGATTAGTACAAACCGGTTTATTTAGAGGTAAATAACCATCCCAAAAAAGAATTTCTGAATCAAAAACAGCTTTAACACCCACATAATCACCGGCCATCGGTCTAGCTTTTAAATCGATATAACGATAATCAATATATTCATCATCACCAAATGAAGTGAGTTTTATTGAATCTTGATTCCAGAAAAGAGTAACATCAGCATTATAAATCGGTTTATGGGGAAATGAATTGTATGCGTTATCTGAATGTTTAGGAACATAGCCCAGATAAAACATCAATGGCCATTGCGGATTTGAATCAGGGCGTACTGAACCATAAATGAAAGGGATATCAGAAAACGAATATTTTTCATCAGCGTCACAAGCTGTGATTATCAACAATAACAAGAATATTTTAATTAATCGCGTAAACACAAACACACTCTAAGGTTTTTTAAGGTAATAGGTGGAAGATGCTCGGCTGTAAGAGCCGAAACAGCCAACCACATTTTCTCCGCGGATATTAGACGCATGTCTCAGAGGCACCGAACTGTAATAGTCATATAATTCTTGATATAGGCTATCTGACCCGAAAGGAAAATGGGCGAAGTTCCATGAATACTTGGAAAGTGAAGAATCTAATGTGATTAAGTCAATTTGCCGTTTTTGAAAATCATCACCATTTAGGTATATCGGAGCGTACAAACTATCATGATTTTCAATAGTATATGTAAAGGCTCCCGATGGAGGATTGTATCCTGTTTTTATATGTAATTGCACCCAAGAAGAATTATCTTTTTGATAAACATATGGGGTATGGCATGCTATATATGTTTCATGTGTTTCATACCCAAACACATCCTGACCAAGCACTAAAGTATCATCATTCATGGGTTGAAAAACCACAGGATCGTAAGGAACTCTTGTATCAGATTCGAATATTCTACCGTCAGGGACAGTAATTCTTAAATGATAAATAGTTCCGGGAATTACAGTTAGATGATTGCCTGTATCTTGATATGTAAAGAAATTATATTGCATAATGCCCGTTAATTTTACGGTTTGATCATCTGAAGATATTTCAACAATTGCTCCCTGAAGATAACCTTTTTTATATTCAGCGACGATTACTGTTGTACGGCTAAACGTTGTATCGTAGACATCTTTTATGTCAAATACAGGATGATAATTGGTTGTTATTAAGCCTGTGATTAGGATTTTTTGTTGTTTGCCATTGTCACATCCGATCAATAGACTTATTAGTATTAATACAACAGACAAAAATATTTTTAATATCATGATTGTAACGATTCCAGAGTATCTTTATTGACCCAGCGGTTGTCCTGGAGTAAATGATCGCCGATTTGCCTCATCAGAGGAGCGGCTTCATCAAATGATTTAAAAGAGGTCCCGATATCCGGAATATCACTTTGATCCTGACTGCAGCTGGCGAGAAAAAGAAATAGAAAAGCAAAGGAAAGAATTACCCCCCCCCCTGCAATATCCACGCCAGTTTACAAGCTTGTGTTTCATTATACTTCTCCTTTAGTTAGTTACGAAACCACCGGGATAAAAGATCTGCTATTTATTTTAACTGTATACGTTTAGTTAAACATTGTTTACTTCGCGTCCATCGCGCACCGGAAGCCGGTAAAGAAAAAATTTTATTATCGCCGTATTCTTCCGGTTAAACGCCGGCTACTGCCTGACATATTAAAGATCAAACCAACACCATCGCCCTGAATGTTGGACCGTTCTCTAAAGCTTAACTTTTTCGCGTCTTTCAGATATAGTTTTAAATCATCATCCAGAACCCTGTATTCTTCATCTACACCCATATAACCATCCAATAAAAACGCCGCGGCAATCGATGAATCGATATGATGATACCCAATGATTAATTTTATGAACAAATCGTTCGTATCAACGAAGATCGGCATAGAAATTGAATCTTTGAAAGAATAATAGTCACATGAAAATGGATTATGATAGCCGTTGTCAATCCAAAACCCAAATCGTTTGAGTTTTTTCGATAAAACCGGCTCCAATTCAACTTTAATTTCGCCTTTGTCTTTTACCCAACCGTTTAAACCCTGATAATTATTAATACGCTCAGTAATCTGAATATCAATTGTATCGCCGTCCTGTGGTAAATTGACGCATTGGGGTTTTGTTACCGGTAAATAGCCATTCCACATTAACACCTTCGAATCAATAGTTGCCTTAAGGCTCAGAAAATCTCCAGGTAATGGTTTTGCCCATAAATTAATATCGCGATAATCAACAGCTTCTTCATCTCCAAACATGGTAAGAGAAATCGAATCATAGTTCCAAAACATTTTTACTTCAGCGTTTCTGATATGTTTATAGGGATATGAGTTATAAGCGTTATCAGCGTTATGTCTTATGTAACCCAGATGAAACATAAAAGGCCATTGTGGATTTGAATCTGGATACACGAGCCCATACAAGTATGGTACATCAGTAAAAGAATATTTATCTTCTTTTTCACAGGCTATTATCATTACAAAACAATAAATAATAAGAAATGTTTTCTTTAACATAGTTTATCCTTTTAGGGTTTACGTAAATAATAAACGGAACTTGTCCGGCTATAAGAACCGAAACACCCGACCACATTCTCTCCCCGGATATTTGATGCATATTTCAAAGGTAGATTACTATATTTATCATACAAATCTGTGTAAAGTGAATCGGAACCAAACGGAAAATAAGCTAAAAACCATGAATACATTGAAAAAGATGAATCTAAAGTCAATAGATCAACTTGGTTTTTTTGTGGATCGGCGCTTGAATGAAAAATAGGAGCATATAAACTATCATGATGATCCGCTATATATGTGAAACCGTAATCTGATGGTAAATAACCATACTTTATATGAAGTTGGACAAATGACAAAGGATCTTTTTGATAAACATAAGGCGCGCGACAGGAAATGTAAGAATCATTTCTTTCATACTCAAATATATCTTGTCCTAATATTAACGTATCTCCGTTGACGGGCTGATAAATTACAGGGTCAAAGGGTATCCTTGTCTCAGACTCAAAAACTCTTCCATCAGGAATTTTAATATACAAATAATATTTTTCGCCGGGGGTAATAATTAAATGATTTCCTGTATCCTGATAAGTAAAGGCTCTGTTTTTCTCAACGCCTGTAAATTGAACCGTCTGATTTTCTGAACTGACCTTGACAATCGCCCCTCGAAGGTCTCCTTTCATGTACTCCCCAACATAGATTTTTGTACGGCTATAGGTTGTATCATATAATCCTGATAAATCGAATACCGGGTGATAATTGTTTGTGAGAATACCCGTTATTATTATTTTTGAATGTTTGCCGTTATCACATCCAATTAATAGGTAAAATATCATGACAGTAAAATAAAATATATATTTCCGCATCATTTTAATCCTTAAAAATAATCATAAAAAAAATTCCCGGTGGTTTCGGAGATTTATTTAAATGATTAGTAAATTAAGGATTCCTGTACAAATCTTACCTTGAGATAAGTGATAAGCGATCCATCATTATATTTTCGTAAGGGTAGATTAAAATACTCTTTATTCCCTAGGGCGCGTGTCACACTTGTTTGATTAATACCCAGTACTTCGCCTTGATAGCAATTATCATGTTTGCCGCCCGGCGCGGGTCCCCAAGTACCATAACCCTGATTATGCCAACCATATGTACCGTTAGGAAGCCATAAATAATATTGTTGGCGTTTATAATAGGAGCCAAAATCATTATTGGCATTTGTTGGCCGGTAAAACTTCAAACCGCCATAATCACTTTCTATGAAGGTCACCCCATCATCCGAATTGGCGCTGATAGGAAACAGAGCTAATGTCGGGGTGTATGTTTTTTCATTTGTGCTGGCTTTACGATATATTGTTGTTCTTGCAGTATTATCGTATACAATAGGGCTTGGGCGGGGATCGCCCCCAGTCAAAACAAAGTCACCATTACAGCTAACATTACCATAACCCGGATTGCGCTTACCCCCCGGAACACGGAAGAATTGAAACTCTTCATCACCGGAATCAAGTTTTTTAAAAAGTTGAATTGACTTGATACACAACCAATTTCTATTCGTAGCGACCTTCCCCAATGTGCCTCCCATCGAAGTTTTTTCCATATTGTTGACTTCTTCTAAAGTCAAGATGAAAACAGGATATTCAATCGCCGCCAGAACATCAAGGTTAAATTGAGTTCCCGGATCCATATATTCCGAGCCTTCGGGAACTTCGTCGCCTATATCGCTTATATCGATTTCGCCTTCATAATCCGGATTTTTCAGCGTGATGGTTTCAGAAGTACCGTCGGATTTACTGATTTCAACGGATATCTCTTCATCCGTTTCATTAGGGTTAAATTCATCCGGATCTTCGGTTATTCCATAATCTTCCATCGTGGTTCGTTTTCCGAATTTTTTCAGGAAAGCGCTTCCGTTCATGGAATTGAATAACTCAATTTTTACATCATATACAATACCGTCAATTGTAATTTGAGAAGGGAGTTCCGGAGTGTCCGTCGCTTTTGAAAATCCGGCGTAGGCTTCCTGTATGGAAATATGTCTCGATTGCAACGATTCCAGAGTATTTTTATTGACCCAGCGGTTGTCCTGGAGTAAATGATCGCCGATTTGCCTCATCAGAGGAGCGGCTTCATCAAATGATTTAAAAGAGGTCCCGATATCCGGAATATCACTTTGATCCTGACTGCAGCTGGCGAGAAAAAGAAATAGAAAAGCAAAGGAAAGAATTACCCCCCCCCCTGCAATATCCACGCCAGTTTACAAGCTTGTGTTTCATTATACTTCTCCTTTAGTTAGTTACGAAACCACCGGGATAAAAGATCTGCTATTTATTTTAACTGTATACGTTTAGTTAAACATTGTTTACTTCGCGTCCATTGCGCACCGGAAGCCGGTGATGATGTAATCCTGGATGTTTTCCTGCACGTAGGTCCGGTAGGATACGCGGACGACATAATAATTGACGTAATACACTCCGCCGCGAACGACCCGGTATTCGCCTTTGGCCGGCCCTTTGGGGTTAGAGTCGATTCCGAGTTTATCCTTGTAGAATTTAGAGTCGTAATAATCCGAGCACCATTCCCATACGTTGCCGAGCATGTCGTATATGCCTAACGGGTTCGGGGGAAACTTGCCCACTCCGTGAAGGGAATGGATCGTGCAGTTAACGAATTTTTCATCCAGTGTATCGCCCCAGTAGAAAGGGGTTTCCGTGCCGCCTCGCGCCGCTTTTTCCCATTCTGCTTCCGTGGGCAGGCGTTTGCCTGTCCATTGGGCGTAGGCGTTCGCGTCGTTCCAGCTGATATTTACAACGGGATAATCGGCCTTGTCGTTCGTATTGAAATATTCCTCCCAGTTCCGTTCCGGTTTGTAATCAGTGGCCTGAATGAAATCACGGTACTGGGCGTTTGTAACGAGGTATTTGTCGATATAGTATGAATCCAGGTAGACCGGGTGCTGGGGTTTTTCGTCGTCTTCGCCTTCATTGTATCCCATGGTGAAATTCCCGGCGGGAATGAGGATCATGTCTTTCTCGGTATCGGGCGCGGCTATTTTTCCTTTGCCCTTGATTTCCGGGGTTTCAGGAGTTACGCCGGATTTGGATTCAGTTTTTTTGTCAGCGGCGGGCGCGGAGGTGATTTCGGTCACCTGGCGTTTTTTGCTGAGGAAGAAGTCAACCTTGATCGTTTTGCCGGCGGAAACCTCAATCTCGTCTCGGACGTCCATATATCCGTCCTTGGAAAGAACCAGCAGGTAGGGTCCGGGATCGAGTTTGACCGTAAGAGTGGTTTCTCCTACCACCTCGTCATTGACTTTGACGGAAGCGTTCGGGGGAGTGGAAACAATGATCACGGTCCCGTATTTGGAGTCGGCATACACGCCTTTGATGTCTTCGTAACCGGCTTTTTCGTGTTTCCATAAACCTTTCAGTTTATCCCATAAACTTTTTTTCTCTGCCATAGTGACCAACCTCGGTGATTATCTCAAAATAAATCAGTCCCTTTTTCTTATTTTTTCAGGCACGCTCTCAATGGTAATGCGGGTAAATATAGTGATTTATTCCGTCAAATAAAATAACAAAATATAATAATTTCATCCGGGCCGTTTGGGTTAAAAAATTTACTCCAAACGGCCGCAGGATGGAAGCGCGTCAACGGATATGAAATCCGGTTCAGGCCCGGTTGGGTTTTTCGAGTCCGTACCCTTTCTTGCGGTCGATCATTTTCAGCAGGAATCCCAGCAACACGGCGCACAGCCCGAGTCCGGCGAATACGAGCATCGGTACGGTATAGTTGTAGGTTGCCTGTTCGCCTTTGGCCAGTGTCTCGGCGACGCCCGGATTGACGGCATTGAGCACGACGCCGATCAGCCACGGGAACAGCATGAGGCCGATGTTCTGGATCCAGAAAATGACCGCGTAGGCGGATCCCAGATAACGGTCTTCCACGATTTTCGGGATTGACGGCCAGAGGGAAGCCGGCACGAGGGAGAACGCGATGCCGAGAATAATGATGGCGACGATCGCGAGGGTCATGTTCAGTGGGGCGAGGGCGAAGGTCAGGTGCGCGATCATCAGGAGAACGGCGCCCATGATCAGCATGGTGGCGCCTTTACCCTTGCGGTCATAAAAATTTCCGATCAGCGGCGTAAGCAGGATGGTGCCGACAGGCAGCAGGCCGCTGATCATGCCGCCGACTTCCGCCGTCACTCCGAGTTTGTTCTGCATCATGTTGACGGCGTATTTCAGGAACGGGAACACGCCGGAATAAAACAGGACGCATAACGCTGAAATCATGAGAAATCCCGGGTTGGTGAATATCTTGCCGAGATCACGGACATGAAACTCGTCCGATCCGCCTTCACCGGTTTCCGCCCCGAGCTGTTTGTCTAATTTGGTGTCCATAAAGACGTACACCAGCATGGTAAGAAGTCCGATGCACAGGAACGCGACGCCGATCCAAACCGTATTCAGCACGTTGCCGCCGATGATCGTTTTGCCGTCAGTGATGACTTCCGTATACCCGGCCATGCTTGCGGAAAAAAAGAACGCGATCGAGGCGCCCATGCGGGCGGTGGCCATTTCCATGCCCATCGCAAGCGCGAGTTCCTTGCCTTTGAACCATTTCACGATGGCCTTGGAAACCGTGATTCCGCACATTTCCACGCCGATGCCGAAGATCGCGTAGCCCAGGGCGGCCATTTTCGCGGATGCCGGCATGCCGGTCCAGAAGGAATTGAACAGATCAAATCCGAAGCCGCCGTTGTTGAAATATCCGGTGAGGCCGTACAGCTTGATCATGCCTCCGATCAGCATCGTGATAGTGGCGGTCATGGCGGTGAACCGGATGCCCATCTTGTCAAGGATGATTCCGGAAATGATCAGGAATCCGAGCACGTTCAGCATGTATTCGGAGCCGGAAAAAAATCCGTACGTTTCCGGGTCCCATTTGTAGTTCATTTCCAGCAGTTTCTGAAGGGGGGCGATCATGTCGACGAAGAAATAGGCCGCCAGCATCGTCAGGGAGACCATCATCAGGGCGGTCCATCGGGCCGCTTTTGATTCTCTCAGAATGTGTCTTACTTGTTCGGTCATATGGGTGTTGTTTCTTCAGTTAATGAATGAATGAGGTTTATTTATGAAATATTTCTCAGGAGCGCGGCGGTGAAATTCCAGAATTTCTCCACGGAATCGATGTGAAGTCTTTCTTCCGGGGAGTGGACCATTTCCATGGTAGGTCCGTACGAGAGCATGTCCATGCCGGGATATTTTTCGCCGATGACTCCGCATTCCAGGCCGGCGTGGATGGCCGTGATATGGGGTTCCTTGCCGTAAAGTTCCCGGTAGGTGTCGATAGCGGTTTTCAGGACGGGGGATTGCATATCGGGCTGCCATCCGGGGTAGCCGTCGGTGGTTTTGGCTTCGGCCCCGGCGAGTTCGCACACGGCGGTGACGGTGTTGACGATGTCGTCGATTTCGGTGGCGACCGAACTTCTCTGGCTCGTCGTCATCTTGATTCCGTTCCGGTCGGTGGTGATGATAGCGACATTGGTGGAGGTTTCCACGAGGCCGGGTATGTCCGCGCTCATCTTTACGACGCCGTGCGGCAGGGCGGTAATCATGCGGCACAGGTTCCGCTGATCGCTTTTTTTCATGATCCGTGCGGTCTTGCCCGTTTTGGTGTCGCTGACAGTGATGGTGAGGTCCGGATCGATGGACGCATATTCCGATTTCATCACGGCTTCCGCTTTTTTGACGGTTTCGGTGACGTGGGATTTGATTTTCACGGGAACGAAAATCAGAGCGTCCGATTCGCGCGGTATGGCGTTGTGTTTGTTGCCGCCTTCGATTTTTGACAGCCGCACTCCGAGTTCGGTCAGTTCGGAGATCACGCGGTTGATGATCTTGATGGAGTTGCCGCGGTACTTGTTGATTTCCAGTCCGGAATGTCCCCCCCGCAGGCCCTTGACGGAAAGTATCATGGGTACATACTTGTCGCCGGGCTTGTCAAAATCGATTCTCAGGTCGATCAGTGTGTTGCGTCCGCCCGCGCATCCGACGAAAAAGGTTCCTTCTTCCTCCGAATCGAGGTTCAGCATGGTTTTCCCGGTGAGCAGGTTCGTGGCGAGGCCGTTTGCGCCGGTCAGCCCGGTTTCCTCGTCCACGGTGAACAGAAATTCGAGAGGACCGTGCTCAAGCGATTTGTCTTCGATGATGGCCATGGCGGCTGCGATGGCGATGCCGTTATCCGCTCCGAGAGTTGTCCCGTTGGCCGTGATCAGGTTGTCTTTGCGGACGAGTTCGATGGGATCTTTGAGAAAGTCGTGGGTTTTGTCGTTGTTTTTTTCGGGGACCATGTCCAGGTGTCCCTGGATGATGACGGTGCGGACGTTTTCTTTTCCCGGTGTTGCCGGTTTGCGGATCACGACGTTTCCGACAGCGTCGGTCTGGGCTTCGCATCCGAGTTCGGTGGCGGCTTGCCGGAGAAAATTCGCGAGTGCGGTTTCATGCTTGGAGGGGTGCGGGATAGAGGCGATTTTCGCGAAATATTTCCAGACGAGTTCGGGTTTTAGCCCTTCAATGGCTTGTGACATGGTGTGTTTCCTTATGGGTCATGGGTGGGTATGTAAAGTGATAAATCGTTCTTTGATCAGGATCCGGATAAAGCGGCTGGTGCGTTCTTCCGCAGGTTCGGCAAGAGCGCCGAACTCGGTGCGTAATTGCCTGGAAATACGCATGACGGATTGTTCCCCGTCGCAGTTCTGCCAGACAAAACTCCCTAAAGGGTCCAGGTGCAGGTGGATGTTGGGTTTAGGAAGCATGGGCAGAAGGTACTTGGCGGCGAATCGGTTGCGGAACTTGGGGACGAACAGGATAACCCTGCCGTCATCCGAGCTTTTCCATTCAAGGGTCCGGGTGGGGATGCATTGAAAAATATCGTTGCCGGGAATGGTTTTGGCTTTCATGCGAAGGGGGGTATGGGTCAGGGTTCAGTGCGGAAGTATGATCGGAATCTTGAGCCGTTTGGATCCTTGACTTTCCTTAAAATATTCATGTGTAAATTCTTAACTTAACAAAAAACAGAGGTAAAAGTATACATATAGAAATTAATAAAGTCAACGATTAATAAAAGGGAGTCAAAAAAAACCCGGGAGATTTGTTGAATTTCTTTAGCGGATAGTTTGATGTTTTTGTTTATTCATCCGTTTATTATTACGATCGTCTTCAAATCAATTTTCTTGCGGCTTGTATCCGTGAACATCCGTGATGATCCGCGTAATCCGTGTTCTTTTGAATTTTGATTTGCATTTCATCCGTGAACATCCGTGATGATCCGCGTAATCCGTGTTCTTTTGAATTTTGATTTGCATTTCATCCGTGAACATCCGTGATGATCCGCGTAATCCGTGTTCTTTTGAATTTTGATTTGCATTTCATCCGTGAACATCCGTGATGA